>JAIUNW010000017.1 GCA_020161535.1 Bacteroidota bacterium
ATCAGGTGGTCAATTTAGCCCGGCCAAGCATGGTCAATTTGCTTCGGCCAGGGGTGGTCAACTTAAACCGGCCAACGGTGGTCAATTTGACCGGCGTTTGCACCGCAGCCGGGTCTGTTCCCATATTAATTGTAGACTGATTATTTTGCCGATCGCCAACCGGCCTCCATTTTATATCATGTTCCTCTGTCAAAATCTCCAATATATCTGTAACCTCTTTAGCGGTTGTTGCCTTAAGCAGTTGTTCAAAAATTTTTTTCATTTCTAAGAATTAAAATTTGAAAGTGTTTTTGGTTGATTTTGTGTTACTAGTAAAAGCCATTTCCAAGATTTTAACTTTTTCCCTCAGAACCTTCATCATTTTTACTACATCTTCTTCATCATAATCGTAATTATTCCTATTGGCACATTTAGACAAACTGTCAATTGTATCTAGCACTTTTTGTACTCGCTTCCCAGCGACATTCTTAAATCGCTCTCTTTTTATTGTTTGGTTATTATTTGACATAACCTAAAGTTTAGTTTGCAAACATAGGAAATATACTACATTAAGACAAATATAGTGTGAAATATACGATTCAATATGTGCATTATTCAACCTTATAGGCCACCAATATGCTCAAATCGTGTAAGAAAATGAGTAACAAAATCCATGTGGATAACTTTTTAAGCTTCACAGTGAATTGGTAATCAGATTTTTACGGCTTTTCAACACGGCAGAAACCCATTTTCCCCAGGAAAAAGGCAAAACCCAATTAAAATCCCTGTTACTGTGAGAAACAAATCATTTTTTATGCCCCACATTTTATTAGACCTCGTTGACTATCATCCCAAAAGGACGGCATTTATCAAATCCCAACTTGAAGAAATGCATTGGGATTTATTCAGTATCTGATTGTAGTTGCCATGATTTTGCGTTTTGTGTTGTTCGTTCTTGTGTCTTTTTGCAGCCCTTCTTTACCCATATATAACCCATGCTAATTAATTTAGCATTTCGGAGCATAATTCGCCATACCCGAAGGGCATCGGGGAACGGGTTTAACTATGCATCTGGGGAGGTAAAATGACCTGTGGGGGTGGTCGCAGTAACGTTTTAGTAACGGTTGCTCTTTGGGGGATTTGAAGCAAAAGGAACCGGAAAAAATGAAAAAAGCTGTCTAAGACAGCCTTTTTGGTGGTTTTGAGTTCAAAAAATTGCAGGTTCGGTTTTAGTCCTGGGCACTAGAAAATATAAAACCCTTGCAGTTAAACCAGCAAGGGTTTTTTGTTTAGGTCCAATTCTATTTGCATCACATGGGAGACCCTATTCCAACCGATAAAGTCCCGTAAATCACCAGTCCAAAAACAGGCAGCCGTTACTGTTTTACACCGAATGCAAAAATCGCCAAATCAGGGCTTGCCGGGAAACTTGCTCATATCCATATAGATGATTTCCCAAAGATTGCCATCGGGGTCTTCGAAACTGCGCTGTTGCATAAAACCATAATCTTTCGGTTCTTCCGGCATCACCGCTCCTGCAGCGATTACTGCTTCGCCCATTTTTGTCAAGGCAGCAGGGCTGTTCAGAGAAATGCAATTGATGACACCCACCGTCTTCTTGGCATTGATGATGTCTTTTGTGGTGAACTGCCGCAGCTTTTCGTGCGTCAATAGCATAACAGCAAAAACATCTTCGAACAACAGGCAGGCCGCCGTGTCGTCGCTGAAAACGGGGTTATACACAAACCCTATTTGCTGATAAAAATCGACCGCTTTTTTCAGGTTGGTTACTGGCAGATTGATAAAAATGCTGGGGTTGTTCATTGTTAATTTTTTAAACGCTACACCGGGTGTTTTTTGCGGCAGCACGATAGTCTTGACTACTGTCCTTCCACATAATTTTTGAATTTCTCCAATACCGATTGGCAAAACTTCTCCTGCATCTCCAAGGGAAGACCTGGTTCTGGTTCGAAACTTTCCCGCACAATGGTGTTTTGGTCGATTTGCTGAAATTCAATGGTCGATTGCCGCCCATCATCTAGGGTGTAAGACAGCAGTTCATGTGTCTGCACCCGGTTGTATATACCGGCATGGGCAAAGCCTTCCAAGTCGTCTTTGGTTTTCATGCAAAAGCAAAATCGACCGCCTTCCTGCAAGTCATTGGTAACAACGGGACAATACCAGTTGGGAAAAGGAATATTCCACTCCCTGATGTGCTCCGGCTTGGTCCAGTATTGCCAAACAGTTTGAACAGGTTGTTGCACCAGAATGGTTACCACAATCCTTGGCCTATCCTGTACCATCACTTCAGGGAATGCAATCCAATCATATTTCCTTCTGTGTCCCAAACCAATGCGCAGAACCCATACTCGCCAATTGAAAATTTCTGTTTGAATACTTTTCCACCCGCCGGTTCAACCCTGGCCGCTTCGTTGGCGCAATCTTCGCAACTAAAGTAGATGATCACATTATTGCCGCCGGCTTTTAGACCCTGCATTTTAACCAATGCACCAGGTGCGCCATAGGTTTCCATGTTGCCAGCAAACGACTTCATAATGGTTTGTTGGTCGGTAGGATCACTCATCACCGTCAGTGATGCATTAAAAACCGTTTCATAAAATTTGCTGGCCCTTTCCATATCATCCACATAAATTTCAAACCAACCTACAGGGTTCACGATTGTACTTTCCATAACATGGTATTTAACATGGTTGAATAATAACTGTTTGCTAAAATGCATCCTAAAAATAAGACAGTCGCCAACATTCACCACTTGTCATTTGACAAGTAAACAAGCGCCGGCTGGCCAATCAGTCCGTTATTGTCATTTGACAAGTGGATACTCGCTTCAAACGGAGATTTCTTTCCGGATGCGGCTGAGCGACGTGTCGGTCACCCCCAGGTAAGAAGCAATCTGCTTCAGCGGTGCGTGCCGAATAATATCAGGCTTCTGTTCTATAAGTTTCAAATAGCGGCTGGTCGCCGTTTCCCTGATCATGTCTAGTGAGCGTTGCTTAACACTGAAAAGTTGCGATGTAAACCACCATCGACCCCATTCCACAAAGCCGGGCAACTGGTGAAAAAGCCGTTGAAAATCTTCAAAGTTTACTTTCCACAATTCGCAATCCGTCAACGCTTGCAGGTTTTCCTGCGAGGGCGTTCGTTGAAAAAGAGAAGTCGGCACAATAACGATGTCACGGGCCGTAAAAAAGTCGGTCGTGATTTCATCGCCGTTGTAATTGTACACAAAAGCCCGCACCAGGCCGCTTGCCAAAATAAAATACTCGTTGGCCACTTTGCCCTCTTGCTGGAGAACAACGCCTTTGGCCATTTCTACCCGTTGATGTATGTCGGCAATCAACTGCAGATCTGCTTTTGTCAACAGCGGATGGTTGTATACGGCGGTAAAGATGTCTTCCATAATTTTTAAGCGGACCCATCAGCCACCTGGCTACCAATATGTACCCCGTGGCCAATACATGGATACAATCCCTAGCAAAAACAAAACCAACAAATTACTGTAATCCGAACAAATTATGACCCCGATTTTTGTTTGCCGCCACGCAATTGCCTACCCCACCTACCAGCCGGCTAAAATTCAGGTAGCATTTGTTTATCCGATGCCTGTTTTTCCCTAAAAAAAGGTGGAAATTGACGCGTACATATTAATACCCAAGCTCATCTTTAACACATGTCATTCCGCCGATCAATTCCAGCCATTTTCGTTTTTGCCACTTTCTTAGGTGCCTGTCAGCCAACACCCGACTGTAAGCCAGCCGAACGTTCAGCCAGTGTTGCCGCCATCGACTCATTGGCCAAAACCGCTAATTATCCTGCTGATTTAAAAATCACCGGCTATAGCGGTCCCGATCTCACGCCCAGCCCCGCCTGCCTCGCGGTGGCCCCCACCGGCGAATTATTCGTTGGCGTAGACATGATGGGATCGCTTGGAAAGAAACCAGGCAAGGGCATGATCATTAAAATGATCGACTGCAACAACGATGGCATTATCGACAGCCATACCGAGTTTGCCGGCGTTGACAATCCACGCGGCATCCAGGTGATCGGCGACAAAGTATTCGTGCTGCACACGGTTTTTAAAGACACGATTGCTGATAATATGTCGCTCGTGGTATTCGAAGACAAAAACCACGATGGCGTGGCCGACGGACCAGCAAAGCCGCTGGTAGAACGCATCAGCAATCCTACTTTCCTCAAAGAAAGAGGCACCGACCATGCCACCAATGGCATCCGGCTGGGTATTGACGGATGGATTTACATCGCGGTAGGTGATTTTGGTTTTCACGATGCCGAAGACCGTAGCGGCCGCAAACTCACCATGCTGGGTGGTGGTATCGTTCGCGTGCGTCCCGATGGCACTCAACTCGAAATTTATTCGCATGGCCTGCGAAATATCTACGATGTAGCGATTGATCCGCTGATGAATATCTTCACGCGCGACAATACCAATGATGGTGGCGGATGGAATATTCGCTTTAGCCACCAATTGCAAACCGGCGAATATGGATACCCGTTACTCTTCCAACATTTCACCGAAGAAATTATTCCCGCCCTGGTTGATGTAGGTGGCGGGTCAGGAACCGGCAGCCTGTTTTTTGCAGAACCCGGTTGGCCGGCGAAATACAGCAACGTGCCCATGATGGCCGATTGGGGTCGAAACTTTTTGTACATCCATCGCGTAACACCCGATGGCGCCAGCTTCACCCAGCACGACGAAGAGTTTATCAAAATGCCGCAAATCACGGATGTGGATGTGGATGGTTCAGGGCGATTGTATTTGTCGGCCTGGGATGGCGCCGGTTATGAAGGTGATCCCGGCAAAGGATTTGTGGTGCGTGTAGTGCCAAATGATTGGTCGTACAAAGCGTTCCCGAATCTAAGCAAGCTGTCTGAGAATGAACTTGCCAATCTTCTCGCGTCGAACAGTGCCGTAGCACGCATAAATGCACAACAGGAATTGCTCACACGCCCGGCTACAGGCGCAGCCAAATCAGCCTGGCAAGTACTGGCAGATACCAAACAATCGATCGAAAGCAGAGTGGCCGCCATGTACACTTACACACAGATCGAAAAAGAAAAAGCCATCGATCCGCTGGTAAAACTCAGTACCGAGCCAGCCATGCAGGAATATGTTCTGCGCGCACTAACCGATCAGGAAGGCGCGCTCAGCAAAGTGCCAACAGCGCCGTTCATCGAAGCCCTTAAAAGCAATTCACCCCGCGTGCAAGCGGCGGCGATCATTGGTCTCAATCGCCTGAAAAGACCTGAAACAGCAACAGCCTTGCTCAGCATACCGGTGCCCGCTAGTTTTGTGGCGCCACCCAATGGTCAAGAAGGGCCGCATGCCACCCCGAATGCGCCCATTCTATTGCCCCATTTGGCGGTGAAAGCGCTTGTTAATATGGATGCAACAGATGCCTGCCTCGCCGCCATCAACACCAACGATTCCACCCTCGCACTCTGGGCATTGCGGTACATGCACAATGCGAAAGCCGTTGATGGTTTGATCAATGCCTATGGCAACACAACCAGTTCATCATTAAAGGAAAAAATACTAACCGATCTCGCCAGGCTCTATTGGGTTGAACAACCATTTGATGCCAGCACCTGGTGGAGCACCCGCCCCGATAGCCATGGTCCTTACAGCCGAACCGAAGCCTGGTCAGAAACTGAAAAGATTAAAAATTTCCTGACAACACAATTTGCAGCAACGGGTAAAAACAACAGCGCATTTTTTGCCGGTCTCAACGGCAAGTTTAGGTTGGGTATAACGCCTTTCGGCGGATCAGATGAAACGATGGCCAAGACCGAAGAAGTAAAAGTTGATCTCGAGAAGATCAAAAACCAAAAGGGACAGATCGGTAAAACATCGATTGAAGACATCATGCTGAACCTCGACAAACTCAACGGCGATGCGCAAAACGGAAAAAAACTATTTATACAACAAGGCTGCGTTGCCTGTCACAGTGTAGAAAAAGGTCAGGCGTTGAAAGGACCTTTTATGGGACAAATCGGCTCGATCATGACGAAAAAACAAATTGCTGAATCGATCCTCAAACCCAACGCATCTATTTCACAAGGCTTCTCCACCGTACAAATCATTACCAACAACAATGAAATACTGCAAGGCTTTGTTACGGGTGAATCGAATGGCAAAATCACTTTGCGCGATATTACCGGCAGCATGAAAGTGGTTGACAGCAAGAACATCAAATCCCGAAAAGAGCTGACGACATCCATGATGCCAACCGGTTTGGCTAATGCCCTTTCGCTGAAAGAATTTGCCGACCTGGTTACCTATCTCTCGAAACAGAAATAGTTATTTTATTTACCGGCGTTATCAACTTCCTTGATGAATTAGGTAACGCCGTTCATAAAGGTTTTCTGGTCGTCCCACATGGCTAAATGACTACCATTGGGGCAATAGAGGTATTGTCCTTTTTGCACGGCCTTGCTTTGGGCTTCCATGGCTGCGGGATCCATGGTATCGTATTTGGCACCCACCATCAGTGTTGGAATGGCTATCTCTTTCAACCTGGCTTTGATATCCCAATTCGCCAATCGTCCTGATACACCAAACTCACTGGGCCCCTGCATCATTGTGTATACTTCATGGTTAGTATGTTTGAAAGCGCGGTTAACGCCATCGGGAAGCTCGGGCAATCGACATAAATGCACCGCATAAAAATTCGGCATTAGGAGTTCCATATACCGCGGGTTGTCGAAATCATTTTTGGCTTCCAGCGCCCTGACCTCGGCCAACACCTCGGGTTTCATTTGTTTGGCCAATACTTCATTCGCGTATCGGCCGTAGTCTGGCGCGCTGGCCATCATATCAGCCACTACCAAACCCTTCATATGTTGTTGGTGAGCCAAGGCGTATTCCATCGCCAAAATACCGCCCCATGAATGCCCCACAACATAGAAATTGCTGCTATCGCCGCCGATGGCCTGTCGCACCTGTTCCACTTCATCTACAAAACGCGCTACCGTCCACAGGCTGCTGTCTTTGGGCTGGTCGCTATAATAGGAACCTAGTTGATCATACTCATAAAACTCAAAGCCTTCGCGTTGGAAAAATGTTTCAAAACATTCCATGTACTCGTGGGTCATGGCTGGGCCACCATGCAGCAACAAAATTTTGATTTTCGGGTTGTTGCCAAAGCGCTTGGTCCATACATGAAAATCGCCCACTGCTGTTTTGATGGGAATGAGTCGAACACCTCCACCCTCCACCGAATCGCCGTACGTAAAATAATTCACCTGTGTAGAAGTTGGTGCAGGCATCTGCTGGCAACTGCTTATAAAAGATACCAGCAGAATAAGAATACTAATTCGCATAATGGTAAAATTTATCTGCGGAAGATAAACTTTTTTGAGCGCTTACAATATTTTATACGTGAGCCCGAATGAAATCGATCTTGATTTCCATGGTCGTTGGTCAGAGAAGGCATTCAAGTTGCTGAACCCTTTGTCATAGCGGCCCTGCAATTTGAATGATTTGGATAGTTTCCATTGAATACCAGCCGTGATGCCCCAGTCTTCTTTGCCGAATGCTTTCGCATCATCTCGAAGTAATTTCTCGTCGGCACTCACCAGGCGCGTGTATTGTGGGCCTGCGAGTACACTAAATTTCTCATTTACTTCATAGCCAATTTGCAAAGGAACGGTAACGCCTCTAAGGGTTGCAACGGCCTGTGGACTAGCCAGCGATACATCTGGAAATTTATCATTGAAATCACTGCCAATTTGGATATTCTTTTGGGTAAACAGCACTTGCGGCTGAAAATGCCATTTGCGATAACCATTCCAATCAGCATATATACCGGTATTAAACCCAGCATGAAATCCTTTTTGAATACCATCCCCTTTAATAGAATACAAATCCAATTGGGCGGCAATGCCCACTTCGGGTTTTTGGGCCTGGGTTGCAAGGGCGCATACCAGCAGCATACCAACAAATACGGTTTTCATCTGGTTAATTTTCTAACCGCAATGCTAGTCTGAAATCAGCAGGATTTTTCACCGAATGGATGTGCTGGCAAGTTGGCTCGACCAATCGCCATATTATGTCGACAGGTTTTGGATCACCATTTCCACTGAACAATGTTCCAGTCTTCTAGATCGTCCTGGTAACGGTGAATCGTTTTGAAGCCCACGCGCTCGTGCACCCTTTGCGACCGGGTATTGCTAACCGCAATTTCGGTTATACAAAACCGTTGGCTGGCCGAAAACAGCTCTTTCATTTTAAAGTACATTCTGTCGAGCAAGGCACGACCACGATAATCTTTGTGCACACAAGCTTGACCGCATACAATAAATGGATGGTCGGCGATGACGCCTTCCTGATAGGGTAACACATCCAGTACCGCAAACATGCCCCGCAGTTCGGGAATATGCGGCGCCATTCGTTTGTCCATCGCCAGCACATAACCCGTAACCAGGCCATTATCGAGCGCAATGACCTGGGGCACAAAATCAATCATCTGCCGTAACAGCGCTTCTGAATGTTTTACGGTAACAAATCCCTCCTGACTGAGTTCTTCTTCCGTCAGCACGGCCCGGCTATTGGCTGCCTGCAATTCAAGAATGCCCTTAATATGTTCAGGGGTTTGGGCGACAGTTATTTCTATCATCTGTCGAGATTAAAATCTATGGGGGGTTCTTTTTGTTGCAGGTGCCGCACAAAATAATCCCATCGCCGCCGCATCATGTACGGGCCATATTGTGCAAAACCATGGGCACTATTGGGGAAGATGATAAGATCATAGTCTTTGTTTGCTTTTTCCAATGCCTCCACCACCAACAAGGTATTGTAGGGTGGCACATTGTTATCGAGCATACCGTGCGCCAACAACAATTTCCCTTTCAGGTTTTTTGCATACAACTGGTTGGCCTGTGCTGCATAATCAACATTTGCTTCAAGGCCATTGTAGCGTTCGCCCCAATCATCTTCGTAATTGCGATTGTCGTGGTTGCCCGATTCTGCGATGCCCACTTTATAAAAATCAGGGTATTTAAACATGGCCGTGGCTGTGGCAAAACCACCACCCGAATGTCCCCAGATACCAACAAAATTGGTATCAATCGGGTATTGTGCAGCGAGTTGACGGATACCGGCAATCTGGTCGTCGAGTGTATTGAGCGACATATTGCCATAACTCATATCGTGAAAACTTTTTGAACGACCGGGATTGCTGGTGCCTTCGATCAGTACCACGATGAAACCCAGTTCAGCGAGCGATTGGTTATCGCCGCGTGCAGCCGCAAAAGACCAACTGCGAACACTGCCGCCCTGCGGACCTGGATAGATATAATTGATGACCGGATATTTTTTTCCAGCACGCATGTTGGTGGGCGTGAAGACCAATCCATATACATCCGTTTTGCCATCGCCGGCCAACAATTTAACCGACTTGGGCGCTTTCCATCCTTTTGCCTGCAGTGCCGAGATATCGGCTTTCTCAAGCGGCAGTAAAATTTTTCCTTTACCATCGCGCAGCACGATAACCGGCGGCACTTCCGGCTGCGAATACGTATCAACAATAAATTTTTTCGACGGCGAGAATACAACAGTATGGTTACCGGTTTCGGGTGTTAACGACTGCAGGTTTTTGCCATCGAACGAAATCCGGTACACTTGTGCATAATATGGATTCACCGGGTCCTTGCCCATACCAATAAAAGTGATCTCTCTTTTTTTCTCCTCTACGTCCAATACCCGTGCAGCCAGGAAATCACCTTTCGTGATTTGGTTTTTCAACTGACCTGTTTTGGCATCGTACAAATAGAGATGCCCCCAGTTATCACGTTCTGAAAACCAGATGATCTCTTGGGTAGCGGGGAGATATCGCCAGTTGATGCCGCCATGACCCGATTCGTACTGGGTGGCTACATTTTCTTCAAAAACATCGCGTACCGCACCACTAACGGCGTCGGCTATGCGCAGTTTCGCTTGTTTGTGGTCGCGGGAAGTAGATACGAACGCAAATTCGCTGCCGTTAGGGTTCCAATCGATATCGGCGAGAGTACCGCCGTCGGCTGTGATATCATCACCCAGTGTAGACCGGTGTGGATCAGGCGGTATTTGTAAGCGAATCACTTTCACCGGATCGGTTTCAATGACCACCCGGTACAGCATGGCTATTTGTTTATCGCCCGGTAAGGGATATTTCCAGGCTTTTAACTGCGGACTACCCACATTGGTGGTTACCAGGTACATGTCTTTCAGGTGTCGCTCGTCTTGCTGAAAGCTGACAATCTTTTTGGAATCGGGCGACCATTTTACAATGGCCCGATCGCTGTTGGTCCAGCCTGCGTTGTCGGTGGCATAGCCAAAATCTTTCACCCCATCGGTGGTGAGTTGGGTTTCTTTTTTGGAAGCGACGTCACGCATCCAGAGATTGTAATCCCTGATGAAAGCTGCTTTTTTGCCATCGGGTGAAATGGATTCGTTGCCGCCGCCGCGCCGCATCATCGACATGGCGCCATCGACAGCAAAAGGCGCGGTGCTGGTGTCGGCCATCAATTTATCTTCTTTCAACAGATAAGACCAACGCTGTTTTTCAACCATAAATGAAATGGCCGATTCATTGTTGGTAAACCGGAACTGTTGAAAAGGCAGTCGATAGGCATTGACTGTTTTTCCCGTGGCGGTCGACAAAGCATTCGCCAATTTAACAGGGTCGAAAGGGGTTGTCTTTTTTTTCTTGACAGGATCCACCAACACGAATTCTGTTCCCTTTTCGGTTCTAACGCTGTACCAGAACCGATCGCCTGCCAACCAGTTGGGACGAATACTGCCTCGGTACACCAACGAATCGACCGATCCTGCTAAAAAGGAAGCCGCGCGTTCGTAGGCGGCAGGGGATAAACTATCTTTTTGTTGGGCCTGAATGGATATAGAGATCGCCAATCCGGCCGCTGCTACTAATATTCTACGCATGAGTGTATACAGATAAGTGAGCAAGGTAAGGAAATCAGTGGCTATTTTCTAGCGGTTATCATCACACCCAATATTACCAGCAAGGCGCCGGTAATTTGCAGCCAGCCCAGGCTTTCGTGCAATAACCAAACAGCGAAGAAAGCGCCAAAAAAAGGGTCAAAATTCATGAGGTTGCCTACTTGCACGGCTGGCAATATTTTCAGGGCGCGATTGTATAAAATATAGCAGACGGCCGACGAAAAAATGCCGAGGTAAAAGATGGCCAGCCAGGAGCCGGCACTAATGGTGGGCCATTGCAAACCGCGAAGGTCGTACAAGGCAGCGGGCAACAGCCCTGCAGTGCCAATCCAAATCGTCATACAACTGAGGTAAACAGGATCATATTGTAGCATTGATTTAGATAAGATGGTATAAGCGCCCCAACACACAATCGACAGCAGCATCAGGCTGTTTCCCAAGAAAGCATTGCGGGCCGCAGGAATATCGCCGGAGAAACCAAGCAGTAATACACCAATAATAGAAACGATGATGCCCCACACCTGCCATTGACGCAATCTTTCTTTCAGGAAGATCACCGCCATGATGATGATGCCCGCCGGAATGAAGCCCTGGATCAGGGCGCCTACGGCTGCTGTGGTATAGTAAAATGAAATATTGAAGAGAATATAAAACAGGCTGATACCGGTGAGCCCCATGGCAATTAATTTGCCAATCGGTGCATTGGTGCTGCCTGGTGCCGCTTTCTTTTTGGCTGAAATAAAAAAAGGGATGAGGCAAACAGAAGCCACCAGGTTGCGCAAAAAAGCGAAGAGAAAAGCTGGCATTTGTTCTACCGCCAGTTTGGTGACGGTGGCGGCACTTCCCCACACCAGTACCACTACCAGCATACTCAACAGCGCACTATTTCTTTGACGAGTCGTTACCTGCATGCAAACATCGAATGTAAGCCGGAACTTTATTTCTTTTTCAATTCAACCAGCCATGCCAGCAAATTAGCCAGGTCCTGGCTGCTCATATTTGCATAGAGCCCGTCGGTCATCATGCTTTTTTTCATTTCGGTGATGCGTTTCACCTCGCTTGTTTTCATTTGCTTTCGACCACCACCGGGAAATTTGATATCGAGGTCGGTTTCTGTTTTGCTTGCAAGTATACCGGCATATGCTGCACCATCTTTCATCACAATGTTCCAGCCTTCGTAGCCAAAACTGATACCGGCCGATGGATGAACGATGGCTTCAAACAATCCTTCTTTTGGCAGTTTCGAACCGATTTCAGTAAGTGCCGGACCAAAATCGTAACCGATCTTTCCCGCGAGGTGACAGGTAGCACAATTGTTTACATATATTTTTTCACCCGCAGTGGCGTCAGCTTTTAGCGCAGTGATATCGGCCCAAACAGGTTCCTGCAGTTTCTGGGGATCATTATTGGGCAGATAGGTTTTCGCTTCGTCGCGCACTGATCCGCGCCAGGAGTTCTGTACCCCGCCGGCAAATTCGGCTATCAGGAAAGAAGGCATTTTTCCACCGCGCAACAACACCAGTACGCGGTCTTCACCGGCGGTACTTTTACCCAATTGGCTCGCTGCTGTTTTGCGTGTAGCACTGTCGTAGGTAGTAGACAGCGCCACTTGTTCCAGCAATTGCACCATGCGATGACTACCAACGCCACCCAATGACGCAAGGAGGTTTTGTGTACGGGTGGCATCAGCGCCTTTCAACACCTGCCAAATAGCAGCTTCGCCGCCTTGTTTGATGAGCAGTTCGGCTGCATCGCGACCCATCGACTCACGGGGATGGGTAAGCGCTATATCGAGTAGTTCGTTGTTTCGATTGCGAAGCTGGTATCTCGCCGCCATTTCGATGAACGCGGGGGTATTTCGAATGGCATCCATGACGCGGTTCAAGGCCTGTTGTGCTACGGGCGATTGACCAACCGTTTTTTTATCGAGGAGTTGCAAAACCAATTTATCGACGGCAAGATTGCCGTTGGTGTTTTTTTCAAGGATGCCTAACAAGGCTTGGTATTTTTTATGACCGGGCATAAAATCAAAGGCCCGGAAATACCGGCGTCGATCCGGTACTGGCTGCGTTGCATCGCCCGCGAGGCTGGTCAGGTATGGCAAAGCAGCTTCCGTTCGCGCGCGCCAAACGATATCGCGGGTGGCCGCGGTTTGCAAAGGATTTTTAACCTGTGCCAGCCAGGCCGCAAAAAACGCATCCCATTGCGCATCGGCACCAATGCCGAGGGCCTCGAGGTACCAGCGATCTTTACCATCGTGTTGACGGGCCAGGGCTGCCCAGGTATCGGGTGCGGAAGGCATCCGCGTATGCCAGAGCGCCAGGGCAACTTCTCTTCTAACCCCGGCGGATGGGTCGTTGGTCAAAAAAACGGTCAGGCTGTCCAGCCCCTTTCCTGTTTGCACAGCCGCGCGTAATGCCATCGACCGTAAATTTTCATTCTTTTCTTTCGCGGCAGCTTTTAGCAAAGGCAGGGGATCGGCACCGGCTTGTTTTACCAGCAACCAAAATGCCCGTGCCCGCATGCGTGCATCAGCGTTTTGGTCATTCCACAACGATTGCAGTGCAGCCGTTGCTTGATTGCCCATGGTTTGTAAGGCCGTGTAGGCTTTGAAACGCGTTGCCAGGTTGGGACTTTGCAAGGCTTTAACGGCTGAGGATGTAGTACTGTAATCTATGGCTGGCATTTTATATACGCTGCCTTTCGGCGCCACGCGATACACACGGCCACGCACCTGATCGCCTGCTGCATGTCCGCCAACACCGGGATCATACCAATCGGCAATCAATAGCGACCCGTCGGGTGCTACGGCAATATCAGCGGGCCGAAACCAGGGGTCTTTATCACCCTTCAATATATTTTCAATACTGGCTGTATAACCTGCACCTATAGCCGAAATTTCATACGCGCGCACCACATTGGGGCCGGCATCACAATGGATGAGTTGACCGTAGAAGCGATCGGGAAAAAGTTTTCCTTCATATACCAGTATACCCGTGGGCGAACCAGCGCCTGTTTGTAACAGGTTGGGCATGGCACCGGGATCGTTCAGGTGCCAGTGGCGTAAAGGAATAGAGTCTTCGATATTGATACGGTTTGCCTGCCAGCCGGCGCCGGTTAATTCGTCGGTATATCCATACTGCCCATGCGGAAAAACGGCATTGATTCGCGTGCCTTTGTTGCCATCATCGTCGTTATCACTTTGCCAAAGCGCGCCATAGCTGTCGACCGCAACTTCATAAGGATTTCTGAAATTCTGGCCCAGTACTTCCACATGACTGCCATCGGGATCGCAGCGAAGGGTGAGGCCTTGTTTGTAAGTTTTTCCGTCGAGAATGGTTTTTCCGTTTTTGTCCTTTAAGGTTTGGGCTTCGTTGCCCATGTTGAAATAGAGTTTTCCGTCGGGCCCGAAACTGAATGCGTGCATGCCATGGTCGTGTTGTTCGCCGCCAACGCCTTGAAAAAGAATTTCTTTGCGATCGGCTTTGTCGTCGCCATTGTCGTCGTAGAACGCCCATACATACGGGCTCTGCGAAATAAGCACCCGGTTACCCAACACCGCAATACCGAGGGGCGCATTGATTTCTGGGCCCTGGTAAAATACTTTCGTGGTGTCAGCGCGACCATCGTTGTTGTTGTCTTCCAAAATGATAATCCGGTCGCCGAGCGCATTGGTGGGATTGCCATTGATTGCGGGGCGATAATTGTATGCTTCAGTGATCCAAACGCGACCACGATCGTCTACATCCAGGTTGGTCGGGTTTTGCAACATCGGCTCGGCCGCAAAAGGCGTTACCTCGAGTCCATCGGCAATGGCGAGGCCCTTTAAAGCATTTTCGGGGAGGTGTTTTTGCTTTTCTGTCAGTGAATCTGGCGCGGGCGCCGTAGCGGGGGCTTTTTCTGGCTGCTGACAAGCAAACAGCAGCACCAGTAGCAAACTGGCGAGCATTAACAATTTTGGCATGTACTAAATGTAGGCATTTTACCCAGGCCATAAAACCTCACCCGTCGGGTAGTACCCGTCGGGTGAAGTTTCGTAATTTGCCGGCATGCCCACGAATATCAAATGCCCGCAGTGCAGCCATGAGTTTCCGTTGGAAGAGGCACTGAACGATGAATTAAAAGAAGCCATCGATAAGGAGAAAAACGAGCTCCGGCAGCAGATGGTCGATTATAAAAAGACGAAGGACGAAGAACTGAAACGCGCCGCCGCCGACTTCCAATTGAAACTACAGAGCGAGCTGAAAAAACAGCAGGAAGAGACCGAAAGCGCGATCCGCAAAACAACCCAGGCCGATTTTGAAGCCCGCTTATTGGCCTTGCAGGAGTCCAACCGCGAACAGGAAGAAAAACTGAAGCTATCGCGCCAAAAAGAACTGGAATTCCTACGCCTCGAACAGGAACTGAAAAACCGCGAAGCCGAACTCGACATCGAGTTGCAAAAAAAACTGCAAAGCGAAAGAACCAAGCTGGCCGAAGAACTGCGCCAAATAGAAGAACAAAAACTGGCGGTCAAAGAAACCGAGTACCAGTTGCAATTGAAAGAGCTGAAAAAACAGTTGGAGGACCAGAAAAACCTCGCCGAAGAAATGCGTCGCAAAGCCGAACAGGGCAGCATGCAACTGCAAGGTGAAGTGCAGGAACTGGCGCTGGAAGAACTGTTAAGGGCTTCATTCCCCTTCGATCTGGTGGCCGAAGTGGGCAAGGGCGTTCGCGGGGCCGATAGTATCCTGACCATTCGCAACCAGGTGGGGCAGGAATGTGGACGCATCATTTTCGAAAGTAAACGCGCCAAGAATTTTTCGAAAGACTGGATCGAAAAACTAAAAGCCGATATGCGCAGCCAGGGCGCCGACCTCGCCGTACTCGTTACCCAAACCATGCCCGACGACCTCGACCACTTCGGCGAAAAAGAAGGGGTATGGATCTGCAATTTCAGTGAAGTACGGGCCCTGGTGCAGGTTTTGCGCGACAGCATCATCAAAGTGTACAACGCCGGGCGCAGCCAGGAAAACAAGGGCGATAAAATGCACATGCTGTATGACTACCTCACCAGCCACGAATTCAGCGAACAGTGGCAGGCCATCCGCGAAGGCTTTCTTGCCATGCGCATCTCCATACAAAAAGAACGTGATGCCATGGAGAAACTTTGGAAGAGCCGGGAGAAACAATTGGAAAAAGTATTGTTGAATGCGGCGCATGTACGCGGCAGTATAGAAGGCATCGCAGGCAGTGATAATATCAGTATGCCGCTGCTGGAAGCAGAATCAGACGATGATGAATAGCCGTAAAGAATAAGTAAAACAGGTAGGTTCATAAAAAAGTCCCGCGCTAGGCGGGACCAATTTTTTCCGGGTCGATCTGTTTTGGTTTTCGCGGATGGATTTCTTTAGATCTGCTGTTTCGATATTACTGATTCACAAACAAAGGCTGAATTTCGAAGGATTTGGATATGCCCGGCTTTTTCACAGACTGCTTTCAAAGGATAAGGATCGATTAGGAGTACAAAGATGGCCTTTCCAAGCGCCCAAGAAGAAACTCTTCGATAATGATGACAAAATGATCGATTTTCGGTAACATTAACCCGATGACATTCGATCAATTCATACAAAGCCTGGCGGAAAACATGCCGCCGGCGGACCTGAACACCTGGCAGCAATCGCTCTGGTATGCCGCCAACAACCAATGGAACAAGGCCCATGAACTCATTCAGGACCTCCCCGACCGCCAATCGGCACATATCCATGCCTACCTGCACCGGGTAGAAGGCGATATAGGCAATGCCGATTATTGGTATCGTCAGGCCGGCAAAAAGCGACCATCGCTTTCGCTCCAAGAAGAATGGGAAGCCATCGCAAAAAGTCTTTTCTAAACAAAGCTTTTTATAGCAGCGTTTTTGCTGTTTGTTGATAGGCCTGCACATAGGCAGGTAATCCATCAGCCGCCAGTTTGGCGAAAATGGATTTGGCCTGTTCTTTTTGGCCCGCGCCCACCAATACCCTTACCAGTTGCAATCGATCGAGCTCATTGAGTTTTTCCCATTGCGCCGGCAGCTTTTGCAACAACAGTTGTGATTGCTCCGGGCGTTGCAACCCCAGCAAGGCATCCGCCATCAGCAAATCAAAATCAAGCCGGCCATTGCCAGAAGCTGCTAATATTCGTTGCGCTTCCTGCAAACTGGTCAGTGCTGTTTCGTATTGTTTCTGCTGAATAAGTGCTGTGGCATACAATTTCCGGTATTCATATTGTTGCGGTTTCATCAAAACGATGCTCTTTAATTGGTTTAGGGCCGTTGCTTCACCATTGGCGGCTCGCAACGCAGCCGCATAGGCCCGCGCATCGTCTTTTCGGTCGCGCAGGTAGGTGGAAATAGCCGAGCCCTGCTGTATATATTCTTCTGCTATGGCAATGCCTTTTTCAGTATGCGCATACCGCTGGTACAATAGTCTTTGCAAACCATTGATCCGCGCCTGTTCCAGGAAATCAGTTTCGAGCGATTTTGCTTTATCCAGCCAGGCCTCCTGTTCAGCAAATCCTTTTTGCTGATCGAGATCGCCCGATTCCACCCGGGCCGCCGCCAATGCCGCCCAGCCGAGGTACACCGGCGCATACCCCTCGTTCAATTGCTGCGCCTTGGTCAGCGTTGCTGCAGCAGCACTATATTTTTTCTGACGCGCCTGTAAACCTGCATAGGCAATGATGGCAGGCAGGTAATTGGCATCGTATGACAAAGCCGTATCGAGGTACAACATCGCTTTGTCGATACTGGTATTCGGGCTCCGGCTGTTTTGCAAATACACTTCCGCCCAATTGCTGGCCATGGCTTTTTGATCGCCCGCTAAATAGGCTTGTTCTTTCTTGATCAGCTTGTCGAGAAAAACGTACATCATCGGATCCTTTTGTTTTAAATCGTTGGTCGTATTCATCGATTTAAAATCAAGTGGATGCACTTTGACCGCTTCAAAATAAGCCGGATAAGTTTGGGCTAAATATTCGCTCTCGTTGTTTTGCGAATAATAATCGAGTGTTCGGTTCTCTTTCATCGCCTGGTAATAGCGCGCCCGAATGGCCCTGTTCTCTTCATCGGTCAGTACCGTACCATGAAACAAGTGCACGTATTCATGCAACAGCACATTTCGTTCGCCATAGGCACCTCGCTCTACATACTCAATCGCAGCAGCGCCGCTGCCCACACCACGAATGTCCATCCACTGCCGGTTGTCAAAAGTGGTGGCCACCCGGAAATAGCTGCTGCCCATCGCTGTAGCGAGGTCGATGTGTAAAGGCGGCACATGAAACTGTTTGTTCATCTTGCGCAAAAACGGAAAATACACTACTGCGGTGTACAGTTGGTTCCATACCATCCCCTTTGCGATGGTGCCGGGATAATAAGCCACATCGGGAAATACTTTTGTAAACAATTCCTTGTCGGTGATTGCAGGATTTTTCAGTTGCCGCGAGATGGAATCATAGTTGGCGAGAAAAGGAATGCGTTTGGATTTGATAACGGCGGCCAGTCCGTTGTGCGCCGGACCAAAATGTTTTTTTCTCGTGAGTATGCGCCGAAACAACTGTTCTGCTGAATCGAGCCGCGCAGTATTTGCGTCGTCAAAATTGGAATAATACAAAGAGGCGCGGTGCAGCAGGGGAATGACTGACTGCGGGTTTTCATTTTCCACCGTGCTGGTATAATTGATGGCAGCCGCAAATTGTCCGCGTTGAAAAAGCGAATCCGCTTTTTTCAATTGTTGCCGGATCGCTTCGTCGGCCGGTTCGGCATAATCAGCATAGGTAAGATTGGTGTGGCCATTGCCCCAATGCCAATGGGTTTGAAAATGAAGGGGATTCACGGCCAGCGCGATTTCCCATTGCGCCGCCATGGCGTTCAACTGCGTGGCATCTATGCGTCGCCAGATGGCATAGCCATAAGAAAACCGGGCATCGGCATTGAAAGGATCCAGGGTCAGGGAAGTGAGCAGCGGCGCCTCTGCTTTGGCCGGTTGTTGGTTCCAGAAATAGGCGTCGGCTTTTAGCAAGTAAGCAGCGGCCAGGGAAGGATTTTTTTTCAGCAGTTCGTCGGCCAGGCGAATGGTTTCGGGATACTTTTTCTGTAAGAGATAAATCTTCCCCAACAATACCGACATTTTTTCTGATGCAGTATGCGCCAGGTATTCCTGGCAACGGCTGGCTGCCCGATCCAGGCGCCAGGCCTGCATATCAAGATAAGCCCGCAGGCGGATGGCTTTCTCAAGAGAAGGGTTTCCCTTCAAGACTTTATTTACAAGCGTAGCTGCAGTAAAAAAATCGTTGTTTAAAAGGTGGAGCTCGGCCCGCAACAATTGGCTGTTTGCATCTTGTTTCCGGTGTGAGAGTGTTGAATCTACGGCCGACCACATGCCCAATTCCAACATGCGTTCCAACACGGCGGTTTGGTTCGCCGATGGATCAGCCAGCAGCCGGTACTGCGCTGCGCGGGCATTGGCCAGTAGGTCAAACACCTGTTGGGTGCTATCGGGGTTGGCGGACTGTGACAGGGTGGTTAATCGGAAAAATACAAGGCTGGCCGATAGCAGGAAAAAAGATCGCATGGCATCTTTATTTTACAGGCCGTTGAATGGGCCGGGTTGGTTGGTAGTGGCGACCAATATAAAAGAAATCAGGTAAACCGATTTCACCGTAATTAACAGGCAATAAAAAAGGCCCCGCGAGCGGGACCTTTCAATTTTTTCCGGGGCGATTTCAATAGGGCTTTACTGGTATTGGATTCTACGGATCTGCTGTTTCAGGGTACGTTTGTTCTGGCCCGGATTTGGATGTTGTTTTCGTAGGATTAGATCAAAAACGGCTTGGGTTTTCTGGGATTGGATAGGGTGTTTATCGACAGGATTAGGATTTCGTTCGGTTGACAATACAAAGATGTAAACCGTGCAAGCTGTTTGGAAATCTCTTCGATAAGAGGTGGCAAACCGTCGATTTTCGGGAGAAATGGTCGGTGACTGGAACGGGAAATCACCCAAAATAGTCGCAAAATACAGGAGGTCGTTCCAAACGAAACGACCTCCTGCACTATTTGAGAAGCTTGCTAGCCTGTAAAACCTTTAGTTTGCTTTAGAACGGATCAATCCGCCCACACTCATACCGGCATTTTTATAGGCTTCGGCGATACGTTCGCCGGTATCGAAATCATTTTCCCAGAAACTGCCACCCGGGCTTTTGTCGCAAGTTATCTTGCCAATAACATGGCTTTTATTAGCTGTTTCCACAATTAGTATCTCCAAGTTCACTTCTGCATTTTTACGCGTGATCGCAATATTATAGCCAGGTTCAACAAAAACTGTTTTCACAATTGCTGTGTATTTGGCAGAAGCAATGGGACCTCCAGTCATACCTGAAAACTGGGTAAAGCTTTGAATAAACCTCGGTTCATACCGTGTTTCTCTATCTTCCATCCATGCTTTTTCCCAGGCATCACCCTTACCTGCTTCTTTTTTATTGTATTCGTCTTTTTTCTTTTTTACATAATCAGCTTCCGACATCTTTCCTACCTTCATATCACTATACACAAACTCGAGATTGATTTCTTTCTGGCCGGCAAGCGGCTTTAGATCACCTTCAGCCAATTTCACTCGTTGCGCCGACGAAGGGAGCGCAAGAATTGTCATGGAGCCGAACATTAAAGCGGCGAAAACACTTTTCATTTTGCAGGTTATTTGTTGATATGCTAAAACTACCTAATATCCGACAACCAAATATTCCCTGTTTGGGGTATTGTTGAAAAGTTTAGTATAAACCCGTTTAAGTTACCACATAACTCAACACCAACGGATCAAATAAGCGAGCCTGCAACTGGAGCGACTGATCGCCCGTTTTCAGGAAACAATACGGCAGCGTCATCCATTCATTTGACGCATATCGTACGGTACCCGCCAACTGCATGTGGTTTTTGAAATCGACCTGCCCTTCGCCATACCACTTGAAGATCGCTTCTTTGGAACTCCAGATCATGGTAGTAAGCTCGGTGCGAATTTTATCAAATAGTTCCCAGGGTGCCAGAAAAGCCTTCTCTTCGGCACAGAGAAATTTGTGGGCGATGCGTTCAATGCGCGGCGTTACCAGTTCAATATCGATGCCCACCCGCGATTCGCTGCTGACAATAGCAGCCGCAAAATTGCCTGAATGGGAAATGGAAAAATGGTATTTCTCGTTGGGTAGAAACGGCTTCTTGGTATCGGCAACTTCAATTTCTGCCAGGGGAAAATCGGCAAAGAGTTCCCGCAGCAGAAAGCGGCCAGCCAGGTGCTGCAGGCGCTTATAAGGATGGGTTACATCCCGCTTCAATGGCACCTGCTGCAAAAAAAACGACTCCGGCTCTTCAATGCGCCAGATGGCCAGCCGGGTGCGCTGGTTGATATTATGTTGATAAAATAAGGCCAAGGTTCACTTTTTGCGGCTAACATTGCAGGCCGCGGCCGCAATGCCCGGTAAAGATAACCCAAGCGATACACATGATACTGTCAGACAAAAGAATCCTCGAAGAAATGGAGAAAGGCACCATCAGAATAGCGCCTTTTGAACGCGACAACCTGGGCAGCAATTCATATGATGTCAAGTTAGGCAAATGGCTCGCCACCTATAAAGACCCGGTACTCGACGCGAAAAAACACAACGAAATCGTTTATTTCGATATCCCCGATGCTGGCTTTGTATTGCAGCCACATGTTTTTTACCTCGGTGTTACCCTCGAATATACCGAAACCCATGCCCATGTGCCTTTTCTCGAAGGCAAATCATCGACCGGGCGACTTGGCATCGATATCCATGCCACCGCCGGCAAAGGCGATGTTGGTTTTTGTGGCAACTGGACCCTCGAAATTTCCGTGAAACAACCGGTACGCGTATACCACGGTATGCCCATCGGGCAACTGATCTATTTCCCCGTAGAAGGCGATATCATTACCAAATACAACCAAAAGAAAAACGCGAAATACAGTGGACAGCCCGACAAGCCCATTGAAAGCATGATGTGGAAGAACAAGTTTTAAGGACGCGCAGTTGTTTCTGCAGCCTTCGTTTTACCCAGCTTTGCCTTCTCAAATGCAATCACCAACCCAACCACCTGGTTATAGCTCATCATGCCCTTGGGCTGGTTGTTGGCGCGCAAAAATTGTGCATACATCTTACGGATCAACGGCTCTAAATAACCCTGGTGACGCTGAATGAATGCATTGAGTTCCTCTATATCTCCTTTAACCGGCGCCGACAGGTTGTTCCAATGAACCCTTGCACGAACAGAATCCCGCTGGTACAAATCGCGGATCGCATATTCAAACAAATCAAAAAAAGCCGAATAACGAAAGGCGGCTGAATGCGACTGACTCGCCGTCAAATAGCCGGCCATATTGGCTTCGTTTTCTTTGGCATAACCAAGCTGGTGCCCGATCTCGTGACAGGTGGTATTGGGCTGCTGAAACACTGGCACCGTGGTATTCACCTGCGCTTCGCCGGTAAGCGGATTGTAATACCCCGTAAACCCAAGATAATTGCCCAAATAACTATAAAGCGATGGCTTTACTGAACGGCCTCCATATTTCAGGAACATGGCATTGCTGCGCGGCTCCTTGTAGGCATTGAATGCATTTTTGAACAGGGTTCTTTTGTGTTTCAGCGGATCCCGCTCGGCCAACGACAATGGTTGCAGGCTATCCAACCGAAACACCAGTTTCGACACCAATGAATCGAGCTCTTCGGTCGTGTACGGCGCCACCTGCACGCCCGCCTGGTGCGCGATGCCCAGGCGATTGTAATTCAATCCCCAGAAGAGATTGAAAATAATATATATCCATAACCAAACCAGTATAACGCGCATGCCTGACCGAAACAACCATTGTCCATCTACCCTTCGCTGCCAAATGGCCCTGATGGCCCGATATACCGTTACCAGCAACCACACCCCAATCACCAAATACAGAATATCACCCACACTAAAAGGTACCCAGCCAAACAGAAACCGTAGTATCCGTGAAATAACCGGATAGATTCCATTTGAATAATATTGTTCTACCGCGGCCGGATACCGCGAAAACCATTTGATCACCGCAGCAATAAGTACCGGTACAATCCATTTCAGGTAAGTCTTATTTCGCAAAGTTGACATCGTTTCGGGCTAAAACTTCCGCAATAATAGAATGTTCAGGGCAATCACCCAATAGCTGTATTTTGCAGGCAGAACCGATACCATGCAAATTGAACAAAACCGCAACGAAGACGCCTTAAAACTGGCAGTCAGCGAAATGAATGCGCGGCGGGAAACGATTGCCAAAGGAGGCGGCGCCAAAGCCATCGCCAAACAACACGAAAAGAATAAACTCACCGCTCGCGAACGCATCGCCCTATTGGTCGACGAAAATAGTTTTTTTGAAATCGGCAGTTTTGCTGGGTTTGAAATGTATGCCGAAGAAGGGGGTTGTCCGGCGGCTGGTACGGTGGCAGGACTCGCCCGCATCGCCAACCGCCTCTGCCTGGTACTGGCCAACGACCAAACGGTAAAAGCTGGCGCCTGGTTTCCCATCACCGGTAAAAAAAACCTTCGCCTGCAGGAAATCGCCATGGAAAACAATTTGCCCGTCATTTACCTGGTGGACAGTGCCGGCGTTTACCTTCCCTTGCAAGATGAAATCTTTCCCGATAAAGAACATTTCGGCCGCATCTTCCGCAACAATGCGCGCATGAGTGCCATGGGCATTACCCAAATTGCCGCGGTGATGGGGCCCTGTGTGGCCGGTGGCGCCTACCTGCCCATCATGAGCGATGAAACCCTGATGGTGGAAGGCAATGGATCGATTTTTCTCGCCGGTCCCTACCTGGTTAAAGCCGCCATTGGCGAAGATATTGATGCCGAAACCCTTGGTGGGGCGCATACGCACAATGCCATCAGCGGCATTGCCGATTACCAATGCAGCACCGAAGAAGAATGCCTTGCGCAGGTTAGAAAAATAGTTAGCAAACTGGGCCATGCGCCTACCGGCGGATTTGACCGCAGCGAGCCCACCCCCCCCAAGCGGCCGGCCACTGATATTTATTCCATCTTCCCCGAAGGCAATGCAAAACCCTACGATGTGCGCGACCTCATTGCCTGTATCACCGACAATTCGGAGCTCGATGAATTCAAAGCAGCATATGGCAAAACGATTGTGTGTGGTTATGCACGCATCGACGGATGGGCGGTGGGCATCGTTGCCAACCAACGCCTGGTGGTGAAAAATAAAAAAGGCGAGATGCAATTGGGCGGCGTCATCTACAACGACTGCGCCGATAAAGCTGCGCGCTTTATTCTCAACTGCAACCAGAAAAAAATTCCGTTGGTATTTCTGCAAGATGTTACGGGCTTTATGGTGGGTAGTCGTAGTGAACACGCCGGCATCATTAAAGACGGCGCCAAAATGGTGAACGCAGTAGCCAATTCGGTGGTACCGAAAATCACCATCATTACCGGCAACTCATTTGGTGCCGGTAATTACGCCATGTGTGGCAAAGCCTATGACCCGCGATTCATTTATGCCTGGCCTTCTGCCCGCATCGCCGTTATGGGTGGCGAACAAGCTGCTAAAACTTTGTTGCAGATTCAGGTAGCTGCTATGAAAGCAAAAGGGCAGGAAGCAGATCCGGTGCAGGAAAAAAATTTATTGCAAGAAATAAAATCCCGGTACGACAAACAGGCGAGCCCCTATTATGCCGCCGCACGGTTATGGGTAGACGAAATTATTGATCCAGCCGACACCCGTCGGGTGATCAGTCGCAGTATAGATGCCGCCAATCACCAACCTAACATCGCGCCGTTGAAAACCGGCGTATTTCAAGTATAAGCATGGAATTACCAATCTACATAGCTGATGCATTTACCGACCGCCTTTTTGGCGGCAACCCCGCAGCCGTTGTTCCGTTGCAAACATGGTTACCCGACAGCCGTATGCAGGCGATCGCGATGGAAAACAACCTCTCTGAAACCGTGTTCTTTGTGAAAGAGGGCGATGGTTTTCGAATCAGGTGGTTTACACCGGCAACTGAAGTGGCACTCTGCGGACATGCAACGCTGGCCAGCGCCCATATTCTTTATACCGAACTGGGCTGGAAGGCTGACAGCATTGCATTTGAAAGCCTCAGCGGTCGGCTTACGGTGCAAAAAACGCAGCAGGGGCTCACCCTTAATTTTCCAGCCAACCCACCCATAGAAACCGATCCGCCGCCAGGCATATTTGACGCATTGAAAATTCCTGTTTCATTGGTATTCAAATCGCGCTTCGACTATATGGTACTGTTAGACAGTGAATCTGCGGTCGCGGCTTTGTCGCCCGATTTTTCAGCTTTGGCCCATGTACCTGCCCGCGGCGTGATCTGCACCGCCAAAGGCGATACGGTTGATTTTGTTTCGCGCTGCTTCTATCCACAAAGCGGCATTAATGAAGACCCCGTAACTGGTTCGGCACATACCGTAACAGTGCCATTCTGGGCAGCACAATTGAACAAAAACAAACTGCAGGCCGAACAGATTTCTGCCCGCGGCGGTAAACTGTTTTGCGAATTACAAAACGATCGTGTGCTGATGACCGGCACTGCCGTGACCTACCTCAAAGGATCCATAACGCTATGACGAAAAAGGACGTACTCATTATGTACACCGATGGCTCCAGTCGCGGCAACCCCGGCCCTGGTGGTTATGGCGTTGTGCTGCATTGGAATGGACGCGAAAGAGAATTATCGCAGGGCTATCGCAAAACCACCAATAATCGCATGGAATTGATGGCGGTGATCAAAGGATTGGAAGCGCTTACCAAAACCGGCCTGTACATTGAAATTTACAGCGACAGCCAATATGTTGTCAAGGCCGTGGAAGAAGGCTGGCTAAAAAAATGGATGGCGACGAATTTTGCAGGCGGCAAAAAAAACAGTGACCTCTGGCGGGCATTTCACGCGCTTGCCCAGCAGCAACATATCCGTTTTAAATGGGTGAAAGGCCATGCCGACAACAAATACAATAACCGATGCGATGAACTGGCCACCCAGGCGGCCGATGGCAAAAACCTGTTGGTCGACGAGGGTTTCGAAAATTTATAGGATATTGAGGGAGCATGATCAGCAGTTCCACCGACCGTTTAGACATTATCGCGCTTGAAGAGGATGACCCAATACCCATGGAATTGCTTGCCCTCACCGATGCGAGTCCAGAATTTTTGCGCGTGTACCTACCCTGCTGTTTCATTTTGGTAGCGAAGCAAGAGGATGTTAACATCGGTGTAATGACGCTTTGCCCCGAGAACCGCGAAAAAATGGAAGTGGGCCATCTGGCGGTGCATCCTGCCTTTCGCCGCCAAGGCGTGGCTCGGTTATTGCTCGAAGAGGCCCGTCGACGCGCTTTGCGGCTTGGATATAAGAGCCTGCAGGTCTGCATCAGCAATGCCCATACCAAGTCCTTTCAACGCTACCAGCAATATGGTTTTGCGTTGACCGATGTACGTTGGCATTATTATACAGATCATTATCCGCAACCCATCGAAGAAGACGGTATCCCCTGCCGGCACCAATTTGTTTTGAACAAGTCGATCTGATATGTTTTTACAAAACACGAAAGAATTCCTGCGGCAACCATCCAGCCGCACGATTGGCTATTTATTTGCCATCGGCAGTATTTTGCTCGGTATTTGGGCTGCGGCCATTCCGCAAATCAAAGCACGACTCGCTTTGAGCGATGCCAGCTTTGGTTTGTCGCTGCTGCTGGCTCCCGTTGGTTCACTAACAGGCGTGATGTTGGCGCCTTCGGTATTCAAGCGCATTGCAGTGGGCAAATGGATGCTGGTCGGTTACACGAGCTACTGCCTCATTTTTATTGCACAGGTCATGGCCGTGAATGCCCTGATGTTGTGGCTGGCCCTGTTTTTCAACGGACTGATTGGCTTCTTAAATGGAGTATCAACCAATGCCTCGGTAGATATGGTGGAACAAAAAGAAAACCGACGCATCATGAGTACCAGTCACGGTATGTACAGCCTCGGCGGATTTGTGGGTGCCGGCCTCACCAGCATTTTTTTCGCCCTGCATGTTTCTTCCAACTGGCAGATCATCATCGTGGTAACACTGCTTTTATTGGGTCTTTATCTGCAACGACATTATCTATTAACCAACAACAACCAAATAAAATCAGATACCAGTTTTCGCCTGCCATCGGGCAGCGTGATCGGCCTTGCTTTTATCTGTTTTGTGTCGTTTATGGGTGAGGGTTGTGTGGCCGATTGGAGCGCTTTGTACTTACATGATTCTTTGCGAGGCAGCAGGCAAATTGCAGGACTAGGTTTTGCCGGTTTCTCTATTGCCATGGCCATTGGTCGATTGAATGGCGATCGCTGGATCCCGCAGGTGGGTAGTAAGCGGATGGTCATCATCGGATGCATCACTGCCAGTGCCGGCTTTTTGCTCGCGATTGGTTTTGCAAATACCATCACGGCCATTGCGGGCTTTACTTTAATTGGTGCCGGCTTCTGTTGTGTGGTGCCAATTTTGTTTAGTGCCGCGACAAGAGTACCCGGTGTAAGCCCGGTGAATGGCATTGCAGCCGTGGCCAGTGGCGGACTCCTTGGCTTTCTAGCCGGCCCCTCCATGATTGGCATGATCGCCGAAGAATACAGTATTGCCACCGGCTTGTCGGTGATTTTTGTGCTGGCCATCATTGCCGCCATTGTCGCCTGGAAAAATGATTTCCTGGTGAACAGACATAGCCGTGCACCCGAAGTCAACTACAACGATCAGCACCTCTAAACTGCCTAGGCTTTCACTACTTTTAACGAGGATGGGTTGCGTTGCAGCAGGTAATAACCACCAAACAAAATAATGCTGAACACAACCGACGACATAATACTGCCGCTCAAAAAGGGCAGGCCGTCCACATAGGTCTGCATCAAACCGGAGAAAGTTTTAGGCCGAACATAACCAGCGCCTTCTATCCACACCATAAAATTCGACAGCGCGAAATATACCAGGGGTGCCGCTATGGAAGCAATCCCCACCTGAACCAGGTTGATCTTTTTGATCAGGAAACCTATCAGCGTCATGCCTGCAAACAATACATAATTGGTGAACTGGCCTTCGTAAAAACCTTGAATGGTTGTCAGTCCATTGCGGAACAAAATTTCATACAGGCAATCGCTCAGAAACATACTGAATATTGGCAGTGCAAAAGCCCATTTGCGGTCTTTGATCACCGCGCCGCCAAACAAAGCCATGGCAATTTGCGGTGCAAAGCCCCAGGGGCGACCCGGAATAATGCGATACAGGGCAGCGACAAGTATCATCAATGCCAACGATATGAGGAGTGCGCGATTGTTTTTCATGCTGGTTAAGTTAGGGCAAAATTAATAAATATCAGGCAGAGGCGGGCACAGTGGCTTTAAATACCAGCGCGCCTTCGGCGGATTGCAGGTTCAGATCGGCGCCGTTGAGCAGTAGCAGGCTGTCGCCCCGGGTGCATTCAATCCCCGGCAAATTGCCTTCAGTCGCCACCAGGTCGCCGTTCAAAACAACCAGGATATCGGTGGTTTTGGCAGTCATCTGGTAGCTATCAGCCGCCCCCAATTGAATACGATGCAGCTCAAAATCAGGCGCGGGTGTAATATAGGCTGCTTCGTGGGCATTGAGCTTAGTGGCCACCAATGCCGCTGGTATCACGGGTTCAAAACGCACATGTTTCATGAGTTCGGGCACATCGATGTGTTTGGGGGTGAGTCCGCCGCGCAACACATTGTCAGAGTTCGCCATCAACTCCACATTCTGCCCTTCCAGATAGGCATGCAAAATGCCGGCGTCCTGGAATATCCCCTCGCCTTTTTTCAGGTACACCAGGTTGAGCAGGTACACAGAAAATATTCCGCGGTCAATTTGATCAGCCTGGTTGAAAGTGAGTGCTGCGCGCGCCGCCCAAAAATCAGGGTTGTCTTTGGACAACTCGTTGTTATTATACAGTGGAATGATTCGATCAAGCAATGGTTGTAAATGTTCCTTCACCGCCGCGGCAGGCATTTCCATAACGGTGGCGTATAAGCGCCGGTAATTGCCTTCGCCGAAAACAGGTAGCAGGAAATGCAGCTCGGGCACGGCTTGCAATATTTGCTTCATGGCGTACACCGGTCGGAAACCATGCAGCAGGTAGAAATCGCCCAGGGCCGCCATGATTTCGGGCTTGTGGTTGTCGTCTTTGTAGTTGCGGTTAGCTGCGTTCAATGGGATACCAGCCTGGTTTTCGGCCGCGAACCCTTTGATGGCTTCAGGCCGGGTTGGGTGTAATTGAATGCTCAACATGTCTTTTACATCCAAGATTTTCAGCAGGTAAGGCAAGCGGCCGAACTGACTGGCCACGGCATGGCCCAATAAAGAAGGGTTGTCGGTCAGCAGGCGAAACAGGTCGGTTCCGCCACTGATAACTGCTGGTGCCTGCGCATGTGCCCCCAGCCAGTATTCAGCAAAGGGTTGCCGGTGCGCATTTTCGGTCGACAATAGTTCAGGTAAAAAGGTGAAACCACCCCATTGATAATGCTGCACTTTTCCTTCGAGCGCAAATACTTTATTTTGTTCCATGGCCCACAAAATTAGGGCAATCGGCATGGATAAGAAAGCATTGGGTGACAAGGGCGAAGCGTTGGCCGTACAATGGTTGCAGGAAAATGGCTTCAGCATATTGGCGCAGAACTGGAAGGCCGGCCGCAAAGAGGTTGATATCATCGCCTGCAAAAACAATTGTCTTCATTTTATTGAAGTGAAGACTCGAAGCGACCAGGCTTTTGGTTTTGGCGAAGAACAGGTGAACCGACGCAAGATGAAAAATATCCGCGAAGTGGCGCAGGCCTATTTGGAGGCAAATCCACAATGGAAGCGCATCCAGTTTGATGCAATCGCTATTGAATGGAACCAGGAACTGCGGTTCTTCGAAGACCTTTCTTAAACGGTGCTGGCAGAAATTAGGCGGCGTTGGCAGCGCGTTGCAATATGTTAAGCGGTGTTGGGCAAGACTGTCGTCAGGCCTCCAATCGGGCTTTTAATTTCTCTACCATTTTGAACGTAGCGGGACAGTATTCAATATTCTGTTTGTGCACATGCACATAGTCGACCATCTTCTTTTTGGCCAGGTGTGGAAAGCCGGCGCAATCGGCGGGGCGCACTTCGTAGATCGAACACATATTTGTTTTGAGATCCAGAAACTGGCAGGGCTGCTTCACATTCATCCAATCTTTATCGGCCTTGTCGTAGAACAACCATTTTTCGCGAAAAGCATCTTCGGTCATATTCAGGTGCGCTGAGATGCGGGTAATGTCTTTCTTGGTGAAAGTGGGCGACATCCGCTTGCAGCAATTGGCACAAGTGAGGCAATCCACTTCCTGCCATACTTCCTTGTCAATGTCCGCTGTCATTTTATCGAGGCCGCGCGGCGGATTTTTTTCCACTTTGGTCAGGAACCGGCGGAGCCGGCTTTTGTATTCAGCCACCTGCTTTTTAAAACGCCGCAGGTTAATGGCGCGGGGATTGGACGATTGACTCATGCCGCCTCGAAATTTAATAGGGCGCAATATAAGCGTTCCAATGTTTAAATTGCTGCTGATTACCGAACAACCATAAAATGTGGCCGAGTTATAAGAAGGGGTATAAAGCATGGTTGCGGCTGGAGAAGTCGCTCGCCGAACAGTCGATAGAGGCCTACCTGCATGATATTGACAAGTTGACCCAGTACCTCGAGATACAGGGCCGGTCGGTGGCACCTGGCGATCTACGGTTGGACGACCTGCAGGCTTTTATCCGTTGCATTGCTGAAATGGGTATGTCGCAACGCTCGCAGGCGCGGATTTTATCGGGCGTACGCAGCTTTTACCGGTATTGTGTTGTAGAACAGATAGTACAGGAAGACCCATCGGTTCTATTGGAAGCGCCCAAGCTGAAGCGGATACTGCCCGATACCTTGAGTTTTGAAGAGATTGAAAAGATCATTGCCACAGTAGACCGTAGCAAGCCCGAAGGCGAGCGCAACAAGGCCATACTTGAAACCATGTACAGTTGTGGGTTGCGGGTCAGTGAAGTGGTTGGCTTACAGATTTCCAATTTATACCTGGAAAGTGGTTTTATCCGGGTGCTGGGAAAGGGCAGCAAGGAAAGGCTGGTACCCATTGGTGAAGTAGCTGCCAAACAGATTCAATTGTATGTTACGACGGTGCGAAGCAAACAACCGGTTAAGCCCGGCCATGAAGACATCGTGTTCCTGAATCGGCGGGGGACTGCCTTGACCCGGGTGATGATATTTCTGCTGATCAAAGAATATTGCGCGGCAGCGGGCATACAAAAGACGGTGAGTCCGCATACCTTCCGGCATTCATTCGCAACACACCTGGTGGAGAATGGCGCTGATCTTCGGGCAGTGCAGGAGATGCTGGGGCACGAAAGTATTACCACTACCGAAATCTATACCCACCTGGACCGGGAATTTCTGCGCAAAACCTTGCATCATTTTCATCCGGCATTTCAATAACATCAACTATCTAGCAATACCATGGCCAACAAAAAATTGACTACCGCCCAACAAACAGCGCTGATCAGTTTGTTGAAAACGCGTTTTGAAAAAAATCTTTTGCGGCACAAAGGCATCGACTGGTCCGCCGTCGAAAAGAAACTGGTTGCCTCGGCAGATGCTTGCAGCGCCCTATTCAATATGGAAAATACCGGCGGCGAACCGGATATCATTCAGTATGATGCCGACACCAACAAATTTCTATTTGTAGATTGCGCAGCAGAAAGCCCGAAGGAACGCAGAAGCCTTTGTTATGACCGCGAGGCATTGAATGCCCGCAAAGAAAACAAGCCGGTCAATGATGTGATGAGTGTGGCCAAAGAAATGGGGGTTCAATTGTTGACAGAGGCGCAATACCGCGCTTTACAGCAATGCGGGAATTTTGATAGCAAAACATCGAGTTGGATCCTAACGCCACCGGCTATCCGAAAATTAGGGGGGCGCTTTTTTGCGACCGGCGTTATGATACTGTTTTCACTTACCACAATGGTGCTGAGTCTTATTATGCAGCACGTGGGTTCAGGGCTTGTTTGTGGGTGTGAACACGATGTACATTGGTGGGTGTGACCACGAGTGTATTTTGGTTTAATAGAGACAGGCGAAAGTGAAACATTGAAATAGAATAAAGAGGCCGTTTCAACACAGTGAAACAGCCCCTTTTCATTCAACCATTCATCATCAATGCATCACTAGTCCTTCGCCATATCAGCCAACCGTTCTGATTTTTTTACCAGTTCAATAAATTCTTTGCGATAACCTTCTTTGTCGGTGCCAATTGCGGCGGTCGCCATTTTCAGCACCTGCCTGAAACTAGCGTCTTGGGTAAAAGCCGAATGATTCAGCAACATACCCCAGGCAGCCACGGCCGATGCAAAGCGGGCGTTTTCACTGGCTTGTTCAAATCTTTTATAGTCCTGCGTAGACAGCGTTACCGACAGCAATTTGCTTTTGTCGCCACCAGGTTTTTTATACCGGAGTTTGATGGTCATCACTTCATCGCTATTGCCCGGTTTCACAGACGTTGCAGGTTTGCTGTACTTGAGTTCATCTACAGATGCTGCAAAGGGATCATCAACGCCCACAGGTATGATTTCATAGAGCGCTGTTACGGTATGGCCGCTGCCCATATCACCCGCATCTTTTTTGTCATTGTTGAAATCTTCTTTGGCCAGCAGGCGGTTTTCGTAGCCGATCAGTCGATAGGCCTGTACTTGTGCGGGATTGAATTCAATTTGCAGTTTTACATCTTTGGCAATCGTAAACAGGGTGCCACCAAATTCATTCACCAATACTTTTTTCGCTTCCTGCATGCCATCGATATAGGCATGGTTACCATTGCCTTTGTCTGCCAGTAGTTGCATTTTTGCATCCTGGTAATTGCCCATACCATACCCCAGCACGGTTAGGAATACACCCGATTCGCGCTCCTGCTCAATTAATTTTTCCATGGCAGCATCACTGGAAGGCCCCACGTTAAAATCACCATCGGTACATAGAATCACCCGGTTATTGCCATCGGTTTGAAAATTTTCTCTGGCCAGCTTATAGGCCAGTTGTATGCCTGCACCGCCGGCGGTTGATCCACCTGCCTCCAGGGCATCGATCGCTTCTTTGATCTTGTTTTTCTGGTCGCCCGAAGTTGGCTTCAATACCACGCCCGCGCTGCCGGCATATACGACCAGCGATACATGGTCTTGTTCGCGCAATTGATCGGTCAATAATTTCAGCGACGCTTTCACCAGCGGCAATTTGTTTTCATCTTGCATGGAACCCGACACATCGATGAGAAATACCAGGTTGCTGGCCGGCAGGTTATCGACCGGAATCTTTTTACCCTGCAAGCCGATTGACACCAGTTGGTGTGTTTTGCTCCAGGGACATTCCATCAATTCTGTATGCACGGCAAATGGATGCTCATCTGTCGGGCCGCTGTATTCGTAGTTAAAATAATTGATCAATTCTTCCGACCGCACTACGCCGGCAGGCGGCAATTGTCCGCCGTTCAAACACCGACGCAGGTTACTATACGAAGCAGCATCTACATCAATAGAAAAAGTAGACAACGGGTTTTGGTTTGCTGCCAGGAATTTGTTTTCTGTGAAGGCAGCGTACCCTTCCCGATCAAATTCTTCTTCCTTGTCTCGCATCAGATCCATCCTCTGGTAGCGCACCACTGGCTGACCGGCAATAGCTGCAGCTTTGGCTTTTCGTTCAACCATAATGCCTGGCGCGGCACCGGAAAGGGTTTTGTTGAACGCTGATTGGTCTCGTATAGCGTAGGCGTTTACGACTACTTCGTCCAGCGATAGCGTGGTGGCCTCGAGCAGTATCTCTATAGTACTGTCGTTGGCAGCCAATACCGCTGTGCGAGTGTCGTAACCAACCAAGCTGCATTGAAGCCGCAGTTTTCCTGCTTTTACACGAATCGTAAACTGGCCTTTTTGGTCGGTAACAACCGCATTTCGGGTACCCATCTCCGTTATAGTAACACCCGGCAATGGCAACAGGCTTGATTTTTCTTTAACAATGCCCGAAATAATTCGTTCTTCGCGGGGACGCATGCTGATCAGGGTAACGAAAACCGCCACCAGGAAGAGCCATCCGCCTATTTTTTTACTGGTTTGCATAACTTGATTTTTGCTTTTGATGACAGATTGGGCGGCATTACATAAAACCGTCGCTATTTTTTTGGAACAAGCTGCTGTATCTTTCCGGTTGCAATGGGATTTCTGCATACCATACCAACATCTGACGACAGCGATGAGTCGCTGGCCCAATCCTACCACGATTCGGGCAACCTGGCCATATTGGGCCAGTTGTACAGCCGGTATATGGACCTGGTATTTGGTTTGTGCATGAAATACCTGGGCGATGCAGAAGCGGCGCGCGATGCAGTGATGCAAATCTTTGAACAACTGGTGGTTAAACTGCGCCAACACGAGGTAAGCTATTTTAAAAGCTGGTTGTACACCCTGGCGAAGAACCACTGTCTCATGCAGTTGCGTCGCCAGAAAAAAGGCAGCATCGTTTCGCTGCCCGACGAGCTTATGCAATCAGCCGAAAACGAGCATCTGAATGGCAAATGGCGGCAGGAGCAAACCCTGTTGTTGCTGGAAAAATGTATTAGCGGCCTGCAAAACGAACAAAAAGAAGCGGTTACCCTGTTTTACTTGCAGGAGAAAAGCTATCATGAAATTGTGGCGGCAACAGGCATTGAATGGAACAAAGTGCGCAGCCTGATCCAGAATGGGCGAAGAAACCTGAAAATCTGTATGGAGAAAAACAGCGATGGCGATGAAGAATAATGCCAACAGGTATAATGCAGCCGATATCGAGGCGTACTGGCAGGGTCGCCTGGATGCGCGGACCATGCATGCGATGGAAAGAGCAGCGCTCGACGATCCTTTTCTGGCAGATGCCATGGAAGGGTATAAACTTCAATGGGATACCGAACAAAAGTCGGCCACGCCTCATTTGCAAGAACTCCAGGCGCAGTTGCAGCAACGCATCACTGCGCCAGAAAAGAAAAATCGCATCGCCTGGTGGAAGCCCGCCATGGCTGCCAGCATATTGGTGATCGGTGGCACCGTGGCCTGGCTGCGTTGGCAATCGACCCGCGAACAAGGTATTTCATCAAGCGAAGTAGCCGCGGCACAAACAGATACCGCGAAAACCATCGATGTACCTGGTGTGATGGATAGTTTGCAAGCGCTGAATCCCGATATGGCATTGCAGGAGAAAAAAGAAGCACCAACACCGTCAACTAATACAACAACCCCTACTCCGCGTTCAACGCCCCTTCCTGCACCAAGTGGCGCAGAGGAACCTGTCCCCAGCATAACAAAAAGCGCTGCCCCTGGTGTTTCCAATACAGCAGCGCCGGTTGCCAATGACAAAATCGCCGCATCCGATGTGGCCACACGCGACCAGTTGCCGGTTGAATCCGGAAAGCTGGCGCGAAAAAAAGAATTTGCGGCCGATGCCGAAAGCAAATCAATCAACGAAAGCAGGTCGGTTAGCAACGCACGAATTGCCAGCGTCAGCGGCGTGGTGCGGGGAGAAGACGCAGCACCCGTATCGGGTGCCATCTTGCAATTGAGCGGCAAGGTACCGGGCATGAAGATAACCGCCGTCAGCAATGACAAAGGAGAATATACCATTCGATATCCGCAACAAACTGACTCAGCCTTATTAAAAGTGGATGTGGTGGGTTATGCCACCTGCGTCAAGTCATTGGCCAAACTGGACACGAATGCAATTATTAATTTCAATTTAACCCCCGCACAAAATGCATTGAGTGAAGTGGTGGTGGTAGGCAATGGCATTTCGAAGAAAAAATCAACCGAAACAGCAACGCCTGTCGGCGGATGGGGTCGCTTTCAACAATACCTGGCAGATTCAGCGCGTGTTCCTGAATCGCTCAACAGCTTACATGGCGACGTACAAGTAGAATTTGATGTCAGTACCCAGGGCAAGATATCGGGTTTTGAAATTGAGAACAGCCTGCACCCTACCCTCGACAAAGAAGCCATTCGCCTGCTCAAGGAAGGGCCGGCCTGGGAAAACAAGAAACGCAAAAAGACCCGCGTTCGCACGTCCATTCGTTTCTAACAGCTATTTTTGTCGCAAATTACCAAACATGAAAAAGTTACTACTGGTAGCCTGTCTTAGCGGTGCTTCCTGGATAGCATTGCAAGCGCAACCTCTACGCACACCGGCACCAAGTCCAACAGCCACGCTGGAACAAGATTTCGCCTTATCTACTGTGGAAGTGAATTATTCACGTCCGTCGATGAAAGGCCGCAACATCTTCGGCGACCTCGTGCCTTTTGGTAAAGTTTGGCGCACGGGTGCCAATGCTGCTACCACCATCAGTTTTGGCGAAGATGTAATGGTTGGCGGCAAGCCTGTACCAGCCGGTAAATATGGCTTGCTTACCATACCGGGCGAAAGCGAGTGGACAGTGATCATTTCAAAACAACTGGATGTAACCAGCCCTTCGGCCTACAAACAAGATATGGACCTGGTTCGCATTCAGGTGAAACCACAAAACATGCCGATTGCCATCGAGTCTTTTATGATTGCATTCGACAATATCAAGGCCAATAGCATGGAAATGGACATTTTGTGGGATCGTACTGTGGTGGTGGTGCCCATCACGGCTGATATCGACAGCAAAATCAGCAAACAGATTAACGACCTGATGACCAAAGACAACCGGCCCTATGCAGCCGCTGCCGCTTACTATGTGGAGAACGGCAAGGACCTGAACCAGGCACTCAGTTGGTACGACAAAGCCCTGGAACAAAACCCATCGGCATTCTGGCTCTACTACCAAAAAGCAAATTGCCTGGCCAAGATGGGCAAAAAAGCAGATGCCATCGCTACTGCCAAAAAATCCATCGAACTGGCTAAAACAGCCAAGAACGATGACTATGTAGCCCTCAATGAAAAGTTGATCGCTTCACTGAAATAATGTGTTAGGCAAATTGGCCGCACGAAGGTGTCGGTGCCTGAATAGAAAAAAGAAGCCAACATGGGCAACAACCCCTTCATGTTGGCTTCTTTGTTTTTTGGTTTATCTTTCTCATGAAAGTGAGATGAGCTAAACAGACATGAAGCCGGCAGCTTATACCCTTATTTTATATTCGTTTAATGCATTCCAGATGACAGCACCCGAAACAATTTTCGACGATTTGAAGAACGGAAAAATCGTAAACGGTTCGCATCCCCAAATCAATGAACTGCGAGACGCTTCTTTTGCGACCATTCGCTTATTGCAACAGTTAAATATGGCTACAGATGCGGCCGCGATTCGTACAATTTTGAGTGAAATAACCGGTGATACAATCGACGACAGCGTGGCGATATTTCCGCCATTCTACGTCAACTATGGCAAACACCTGCGAATCGGCAAAAATGTGTTTATCAACTTCAACTGTACTTTTTTAGCGCTGGGTGGCATTGACATCGGCAACAATGTACTAATCGGTCCGGGTGTAAAATTACTTTCCGAAGGCCATCCCCTTTCTCCGGCTGAACGACATGCACTGGTTCCCGGAAAAATTCAAATCAAAGAAAATGCGTGGATTGGTGCAGGCGCTTGTATTCTGCCGGGTGTCAGCATCGGTGAAAATGCCGTGGTTGCTGCCGGAGCGGTCGTTACCAAAGATGTGCCGGCCAATGCGGTAGTGGCGGGCATTCCGGCACGCCTTGTAAAAACCATTTCTCCTGAAGCATGATCTCCAACTTTAAACCTTATACCGTTAAACCTTAAACTTCCTGGACTTGCTTGCTTCCAACACCAACCCAAGCACCACCAATCCCAATGCGCCGATTACATTCAGCCACAAAAAGCCAATAGATGATTTCCAGAATAGCAGGAAAATGGCGCCTTGTGTGATTACCGCGCTCCAGAAAGCAGCTGTGCCTTTCACCTGGGGAAAGAAAAAGGCCAATAAGAAAATGCCCAGCAGCACGCCATAAAAAATAGAACCCAACACATTCACCGCTTCTACCAGGCTGCCCATATTGTTGGCAAACTGCGCCACCACAATACAGAATAGTCCCCAGCCAAATGTATACCACTTCGATAACCGATACTCCTGTTCGCTATTCAGTTTTCGTTTGCTGAACACCGGATGGAGATCGCAAATCGTTGAGCCCGACAGCGCATTGAGCGCTGCCGCAATGCTCCCCCAGCCTGCCAGGAAAATGACAGCAATCAGCAGGCCCACCAATCCATGTGGCAGGTGGTCGACCACAAACCGAAGAAATACATAATTGGTATCGTTGGTATCCGCCGCAGGCGCAGCTTTCTTCAATACCGCTTTGTAGGCTTTTTTATCGGCCGACATCGCTTGCTGGTTGGCCCGCATGGAGGCAATCACATTACTGTCGGTCGTGTTGCTGAGGTATTGTTGCACCAGCGCCGATTGGGTGGCAGACTTTAGTACGAAGGAATTTTCAATGCTATCTAAGCTGGCTTTTTCGTTTACATCAATCGCTTTCGTAGATACTGCTTTGTTGAAAAAAATTGGTGCAGGGTTTACCTGGTAATACACAAAAACCAATACGCCAATGAGCAGGATCGCAAATTGCATCGGCACTTTAACTACCCCGTTTAGCAACAGCCCAATGCGGCTTTCACTGAGGCTTCTCGCCGTCAGGTAACGACCTACCTGGCTTTGGTCGGCACCGAAATAAGACAGCGCCAGAAAACCGCCGCCAATAATCCCATTCCAGATATTATACCGATCGCTCCATTGGAATCCATTCTCGGTTACTCCACTGGTGATGACGTTGAGTCGACCGAGTTTTCCGCCCACTTTTAACGCATCCACAAAACCAATACCATCGGGCAGCAAATGCACCACCATATAAGCTGCTGCAAACATGCCAATAAAAATAATCAGCAACTGCAATTGCTGGGTATAGGCCACGGCACGCGCGCCGCCACTTACGGTGTACACAATCACCAGCCCGCCCATAAAAATATTGGTCCAATAAATGTTCCAGCCCAACAACGACGATAAGATAATTGCCGGTGCGTAGATAGAGATGCCAGTCGACAATCCACGCGATACCAAAAAAATAATTGAAATAAAACTGCGGGTCTTTCGGTCAAAACGTTGTTCGAGGTATTCGTAAGCAGTGATGACTTTTAATCGATGATAGATGGGCACAAAAAAAATGCTGATGGCAATCATGGCCAGCGGCACGCCGAAATAATATTGCACAAATCGCATTCCATCGTCGAAGGCCTGGCCGGGCACGGAGAGAAAGGTAATGGCACTGGCCTGCGTGCCCATAATGCTCAGCAGCACCAGGTACCAGGGCATGGTGCGGTTCCCGAGGAAATAGCCATCGAGATCGCGGCTGGTTTTGCTTTTGTACAAGCCGAAACCAATAATCAGCAACAAAGTGAGGCCCAATACAATCCAGTCGATTTGGCTCATGAAAAATATTGGGTAAAAAAATAAAAGCCGATAATCGTCAGCAGCAACACCAACAGTACAAATACATACCATTGGGTCCAGGTTTTGAATACCGGTACTTTTTCTTCAGACATGATATTATTTTTCTCGGTTGGCGATCAGTGAAGCCGTTAGCAACCCAAGCGCAAGCCCAATGATTAAGCCGATGGTGACGCGTTTGATAAAGCTGCCGATGATCAAACCCAACACCAGGCAAATTACAATGCCAATATCCCTTCGTCCCTGGTTAGACCGCGCCATGGTTAAAATCCTTTTTTATGATTCAATGCAATCAGGTTGGCCAGCAGCCTATAGGCACCGCTTACGCCGGCAGGCAACTCACGGTAAAACACCAAGCCGGTGTAAGTGAAATATCCTTTGCCATATGCGGTGTAGATCAGGCTTCCTTCATCCGGTTTTTCGCCGGGGTCGTTCATGCTGAACAGGGTTTTATAATGACTGTCCCAATTCGAGGCATGGTAAATACTACGTTCCTGTACCCATCCGTTAAAATCTTTCGGTCCAATTTTATTCGGATACGATAAAATCGGACTGTTTTCATCTAATAGGGTAACAACTGCCTTTTCGTCGGTTATACGTGTACGTGAGATATTAAAGGGATAAGGGCCGATTTTTGCTTTCACGGGACCAACCTGGCTGGCTGTATTGTATTGTACAATCAGGTTTCCGCCGGCCGCTACATACTGCATCAGACGATCATAGTAATTATTCAGGCTTTCTTTTACGTTATAAGCACGCACACCGGTGATGATGGCATCATAACGGCTAAGGTCAGCCGAAGACAGGGCGGCATCATCGAGCATGTCGACCGTATAGCCCATCGCCTTCAGCGCATCGGGCATCGCATCGCCCGAGCCATTGATAAACCCAATCAATTTCCCGACGGTTTTTATTTCATCGTTGATCACTTTTACTGTGGTAGGAAAGAAATAGTGAACGGTAGGGATATGATCGTATTGAATCAACTTCATCGCGTTGTTGTAGTTCAACGACCTGCCAGGAAGTTTTATTGATACATAGGGGTAAACCACCTCGGGTTTCTCTTTGCTGTAAACACTGTCGAATGCAATTGGAAACCGCTCCAATTGGTTTTTTCTAAATGCGAGGTCATAGGCCAGGAATTTAGTTGTTTCGTTTTTCTTTGCATCGGTTGCACGCAACTCCACACCGCCCTTGGCACTATCGCGATCGTTGTAGCTTTTATAGGAGACATCCAGCAAATGGTTTTTAGCCGGCGATAAATTGTTCAATACAATGGGTGGCATGGCACCTACCACTACGGGTGGCACCATGATAACGGGTTGATAAATTTCCCCCTTCACCGGATCCGTGTATTTATACCGCAGCGGCAGCAATTCTTCTAAATCAATGTCGCCCACTTTGTAGTCGAGCATCACACCCGTTGGAACATCTTCCGGTCGACCGATAAGGGTTTGGTTGGCCACTTTGAAACTACCAGAGTCCATTTGCTCGCGCAACCAGTAAGGCTGATCGCTCATGAAATCGGTCAGTGTCTCTTGCTTGAAACTGATGCTGACTAGTTTATTACCAACAACGGCGGATCTAATTTGAATCAGGGTATCACTATAACCCAAGGTTACTTTTTGCACCGGGAACGAACTTCTGTTCACCAAATTCACGGTAATCTGTAAACTATCGCCCGTTACCGCCATTTGCTGGTTGGCCACCGCTTCGGCATACAAGCCCAGGCAGTTTTTAATCAACTGGTCGACTTCTTCTATTTTTTCCGTTGCCCACAACATTTTTTTGTTACCAGTTAATGGCGACAGGCTTTTGTGCAGCCCAATCAATTCGGGCACAATGGCCGATGGTTGCAGGGGATTAAAATGAGCAATGATGCTGTCGATTTTTGTACCAATTTCTTTTTTACCAATGCGATCCCAACTGGTATTCACCTGATCAAAGAGGTCATTCACTATCGTATCGCCGGCAATGGGTTGAAAATACTCAAAGGCTTCGCCGCGTTGGCGCGGCACGCCAAAGCCCTGGCTCTTGTGTTGGCTCCTGCTTTCGGCCGCAATTTCGCCATAACTTTTACCGAGCAGCGGATTGAAAACCCCTACATCAATCTTATACTGATTTTCGTTTTGGGTGTTAACAGTGCCGAAATTAAACGTATTCCATAGGATGCGTTTAGCCTGCCAGGGTTCCACCCATTTTAGTTGTTCGGGGAATCGTTTTGGGTCGGCAGCCGCTGTAAAAGCTTCGATGGCCAAAACGGCGGAGGCAGAATGATGGCCGTGGCCAGCGCGTTGATCGGGCGGAAAACGCGTGATGATCACATCGGGCCGAAAGCGCCGAATCACCCATACCACATCACTCAATATTTTTTCTTTGTTCCAAATGCGCAGCGCTTCTTCTGTTGTTTTGGAAAAACCAAAATCATAGGCGCGTGAAAAAAACTGTTGTGCGCCATCAATGCGCCGGGCCGCCAGTAATTCCTGTGTGCGGATGAGTCCGAGCGAAACACCTTGTTCATCACCGATGAGGTTTTGTCCGCCGTCACCCCTGGTCAACGACAAATAACCTGTTTGCAGTTTCCGCTCTTTGGCCATATAGGCCAGCAACCTGGTATTCTCATCATCGGGGTGCGCAGCGATATACAACACCGATCCCAGTACTTTTAATTTCTGCAATCCAAGCAGGATATCGGCCGATGATTGCGCGACCGGCGATTGTGCGTTCGCGATCTGGCCGGCCACAAGCAGTAAAAACAATGAGAGTTTGCGCATCAGCTATCATTTGGTTATTGACTGAAAAACTATTGACCTACCAGAAAAACAGCATTGGCAAACAATAGTTTTCCGTTCTCCCAAAAACTACGGAAGATCGGGTCATCTGCAAAGAAAACAACCTGGCCGCGACCCATGTCTTCTACACCGATCAATACACCATCTTTTAATTTATTCTTAACAGCCGCACCAACGAAGCCGGCTACATAGTTGTCTTTTTTTAATACGCCTACATTCCAGCCATTGTCACGCAAGTAGTCGTACATATTCGCATCCTGCTTCAGGGTATAATAGAAATTCGGGTAACCGAAACCAAGCGGGTGGGTATTGTCTAGTTCCACTTTGAAAATGGCGCCGGGCATACTGCCAGTCAGGTAGTTCTTCTCACGGTCTTCGTACTTTTTGAGCAGGCTATAGTCTACTTTGTTATCGTCTTTTTTGTCGTCTTTATCTGCTTCGTCTTTCGATTTGATGCCCCAATCGTTGCGTGCCAACTGTGCTACGGCGTTTTCAAGCGCAATAATTTTTCCACCGCGGCGAACCCAGTTCTTTAGGTCTTCGCTGCTTTCTTTTTTGTTCAGTATGTCGTAAGAACCATCGGCCAGGATCAATACATCAAACTGACGCATACCATCGCGCATAAAATCATTGGCACTCAGCAGGGTGATCGGATAATCCAATTGCTGATCGAAGAAATGCCAGATTTCCCCCGCGCCCAAAGAAGATATGTTATCGCCGGTAAGTAGCGCCACTTTCGGGGCCGTAATGATGCGCACACTGCCCGAACCAAAATCATAGCCTTTGTCAACAAAACCTGTTGCGATTGGATACACCAGGGTTTGGCTGGCTTTGGCGGCGGCTTCCACCACGGCTTGTACCGGCCTGCCGGCATTGGCTGCACGGGTTACCAATAAAGTGCCTTTTTCGAAGTTTTCTTTACCCATCGTGAAAGCCTGTTCTGCATAACGAACCCGGATATCGGCTTTCAACACGGCTGCGAGGAATTTGGCGCTGTTGAGGCCGTTCCATTTTATCGCATATGCATATACGTTATCCATCGCGGCGGCTGGTGCAGGTGCGGCCGGCGCTGTTTTTGTACTGGCATTGTTATAAGCGTTGAGGCCGTATGCATTCAAACCATACGCGTATGGCATGGCCCAGGCCGTAATATCATAGGTAGCAGAATCGCTGATATGAGAAGTTTTTTCAAACAAGACTTTGATCAGGTTTGCCTTGGTTTGATTGATATTTATAACGATATCGCCTGTTTCGGTTTTGAAATTTTCCTGCTTGCCGCTGAAATAATTGAAGCCATTGTAATTCCCTGCATTGGCATAAGACCAATCAATTAAATTCTTGTCGAGCAATTGCTGCAGGCGTGTCATGCGGTCGGACCCATCGTTGCGAATGATCCAGCTTTTAAATTCGCCGGGCGGGTTGGTCAGTGTTTTTTGGAAATAGGTTCTGAACTCGTGAACCAGTTCGGAAGCATGTTGCGATGCCATTTCGACGGTGCTCATACCGGTAGTGAAATGGTGCAAGGCTCTTTCTCTTAATGTAAGGGTGTCGCCTTCGTCGTTAACGATGCCGAGGCCGGCGCGTATGCCGCCTTGTTCAAAAGTCATACCGATCGATCCGCTGTAAATCGGGTAGGTATCACCGTAAGAAGGATAGAAAAGATCGAATCGCTCTTTGGTAAAATAGAGCCACCCGTTTTTGTCAAAATATTTTGCGTGGTTTCGACCGATTACTACCTGGAAATCGCGTTGCCATTTGGTGATCACATCGTGAAATGGTTCGGCCGCCGGTGCGAAATAATAGGGCTCGTTGATGCCCTGCTCGTGGAAGTCGACATGAACCTGGGGCAACCACTGGTTGTATTTCGGCACGCGTGCCTGGCTTTCTTTTTGTGACTGCCAGGCCCAATCGCGGTTGAGGTCAAAATTGTAGTGATTGCTTCTGCCACCTGGCCAGGGCTCGCGGTGTTCTCGGGCGATGGGATTCAGGTTGATATTTTTGCCAATCACCGTTGTGTACCAGTTCACGTAGCGGTCGCGGCCATCAGGGTTAAGGCAAGGATCGATCAACACCACTACATTTTTCAACCACTGTTGTGATTGTGTATTGGCAGGATTGACCAGTTCATAGATGGTCATCATTGCTGCTTCTGAAGAAGATGTTTCGTTACCGTGCACATTGTAACTCAACCAAACGATGGCGGGTCCGTTTTCCAACGGTGCGGCTTTATCGCGCGTGGCATTGGCCAACCGCAGGTTGTTCAACCTGATCTGTTCAATATTAGTGAGGTTTTCGGGCGAAGCAATGGTTGCCAGCAGCAGCGGTCGACCTTCGTTGGTTTCACCAAACTGTTCCAGTTTTACCTGGGATGGCGCTTGTTCGGCCACATGCTTGAAATATTGTACAATCTTATAATGCGGGGTGTATTTCTCGCCGGGTTTATACCCTAAAAATTGTTCGGGGCTCTTGAGTTGCGCGAAGGAAAGCAGACTGCATACCAGCCATCCGCCAAGCAGTAAACATTTTTTCATGGCGTGAATCTACGCATTTTCACCCGACGGGTTGCACCCGTCGGGTAGTACCCGTCGGGTGCAACCCGTCGGGTGAAATGACCCACAAAAAATCCGGTGTTTTAACCGGCTAAAAATCGACGCCTGCGCAACAGTTTTGCCCTATGGGAACTCAATATCAAACACTAATACCCGGGCGATTCGCACATATCTGCGACCGGGCGGTAGGAACAGACAAATTGTTTATCACCGAAAAGAATCACCAACAATTTCTGCAAATGTTAAAGGTAGAGTTGGTCGGCATTGCCGAGGTTCACGCCTATTGTTTGCTCAGCAACCATTATCACCTGCTCATTAGATTGTTCGACGACAGCAATCATGAACTTTTCAAAAATGCCCTCGGCAAGATTCAAAGCAAATATGCGAAAGCATTTAACAAAGAGCACTCAAGGAAAGGTGGACTATTCATGCGGCCATTCAAGCGGAAAATCATTCAAGACGATGGGCATTTGGCTAATATAATATGGTATATCCATCGAAATCCGATGCGACATCGGTACACCAATCTTTGGCAATCATGGCCCTATTCTTCCTATGGCATTTATACAAAAGTCAAGCCCTCTTTTGTAAAAACTGCCGACATTATTGCCTTCTTCGGTGGACTTGATCAATTTATTCATTACCATGAATTAAATAGCGACGCAAGTCTTGACGGGGCCTCCGATTTGCATCTTGAATAATTTTACACCCGACGGGTACTACCCGACGGGTTGCACCCGTCGGGTAGTACCCGTCGGGTGTAAATCCATATATTCGCAACATGACACGTTTTGCGCTCATCACCCTGCTTGTCGGTGCATCTATAACTGCATTTGCACAAAACCCCTACCAATACACCATCCAGAAAACCGCTACCGCAAAAAACGGTGCCGTTGTTTCAGCTCATCCACTGGCCAGCCAAGCGGGATTGCTGATGTTGCAAAAAGGCGGCAACGCCATTGACGCCGCCATCGCCACCCAACTCGCCCTCGCCGTAGTCTATCCAGGTGCCGGCAATATTGGCGGCGGCGGATTCATGGTCTTACACCTCGCCGACGGCCGAAACATGACGCTTGATTTTCGCGAGAAAGCCCCCCTGGCTGGCAACCGCGACATGTACCTAAATGAAAAAGGCGACGCCGACCTGACCAAGAGCCAAAACGGTCACCTGGCGGCCGGCGTACCGGGCACCATTGCCGGCATCTTCCAAGCTTTGCCATACGCCAAATTGCCATTTAAAACCATTATCCAACCAGCCATCGACCTGGCAGAAAAAGGGTTCGCCATCACCGAAGCAGAAGCAAAAGACCTGAACGACGACAAACCAGATTTTTTGAAATACAATACCCGCCCCACTGCATTTGTCAAAGAACAGGAATGGAAGGCGGGTGATACCCTGCTGCAAAAAGATTTGGCGAAAACGCTGGAGCGCATCCGCGACCATGGACAAAAGGGCTTTTACGAAGGCCGTACCGCACAACTCATCGTAGCAGAGATGAAACGTGGTAAAGGACTCATCACGCTCGAAGACTTAAAAAAATACCAGGCCGTTTGGCGCACACCCGTCAGCTTTCAATACAAGGGCTATGAAATCATCACCATGCCCCTGCCCAGCAGCGGCGGTGTATTGCTGCCCATGATGATGAAGATGACCGAAAAATTTCCCATCAGTCGTTATGGCTTTCATTCCGATTCCGCCTTACAACTGATGACCGAAATCGAGCGCCTGGCCTATGCTGATCGCGCCAAGTTTTTAGGTGATCCTGATTTCTATCCCGTGCCGGTAAATGCACTGACCAGCGATGAATACATCAACCAGCGACTCAAATTGTACACGCCCGGTATCGCCGGCAATAGCCAGGTAATCCAGGCAGGTACGGTGCCGAAAGAAAGTGAACAAACAACCCATTTCAATACGGCCGACAAAGACGGCAATGCCGTGGCCATCACCACCACCCTCAATGGCGGCTATGGCTCGCACACGGTGGTAGGCGGCGCCGGCTTTTTGCTCAATAATGAAATGGACGATTTCAGTGTGAAACCCGGTGTACCCAATATGTTCGGTGCTGTTGGCGGCGAAGCCAATGCCATTGAACCCGGCAAGCGAATGCTGAGCTCCATGACGCCCGTGATTGCCCTGAACAATGGTACGCTGGCCATTGTTACCGGCACGCCTGGTGGCACCACCATTACCACCTCGGTGTACCAAACCCTGCTCAACCTGATCGACTTCAACCTATCCCCCGCTGATGCAGTGAATAAACCCAAGTTCCACATGCAATGGTTGCCTGACCAGGTTTTCGTTGAAAAAGATTTTCCGCAAGACAAAATTGAAGCCTTGCAAAAAATGGGTTACAAGGTCGTGAACCGTGGGCGCATTGGTCGTACCGAATTAATCGTTCGACAAGCCGATGGTAGTTACGAAGTGATTGGTGATTCCAGGGGCGATGATTCTGCCGCCGGTTATTGATCACCGTTAGTACGCGAATAATACGCTGCAAAAAACATGTCTGAACACGAAGCTATCCAACAAAGCCTGCTCAAGCAATTCAGCACCTACAAAAACATGGCTGAAAAAGCGATGGCGCAACTTAGTCCCGAAGACTTTCTCCGCGAACCGGCACCCGGTAGCAATTGCATCGCCGTTATCTGCCGGCACATGGTAGGCAATATGCTTAGCCGCTTCACCAATTTCAGTACAGAAGATGGCGAAAAGCCCTGGCGCAACCGCGACGAAGAATTTGAGAAACCGCAAGAAGGATGGCCTTCAACAGCGGCCGGCGAAAAATGGGACCAGGCCTGGGAAACCGTGTACGATGCTATCAGAAATATACCGCCGGGTGGCTTTGCTAAAACCGTGACAATTCGCCACGAACCACATACCGCTTTTGATGCCATCGCCCGACAGCTATCACACTATGCCAGTCACGTAGGCCAGATTGTATACATCGCCAAAATGCTTAAAGGCGATGAATGGAAAACCTTGTCGATCGCGCCAAATCAATCGGCCAGTTTCAACCAGCAAATGCAACAAAAATTCGGACAACAACCATAAATTAGAAATACCGCAACGGGTTTCGCTTCCCCTCATAGATATACTGCTTCACATTCATCCAAAAAGCAGCGAAAATGTAAAATATAATGGGCGAACCCATGGTTAACACCGAAATGTACATGAAGTAACGGCGAATGGTGGCTGGCGCAATGCCCATCTTTTCACCCAGGTAAGAGCAAACACCAAACACATGCCACTCGATAAAGTGCTTGATATTCTTCATGCCGCAATTTACACATTAAATTGGTAATTTTGCAACTTCCAAACCTTCGAAGCGGTTTAAAACAACAAACAACACACTATGGTTTTCGACCTCGAGATGATCAAAAAAGTCTACGCCCAATTTCCTGGCCGGGTAGAAGCTGCCCGTAAAGTCGTTGGCCGTCCGCTGACCCTTACCGAAAAAATTTTATATGCCCACCTCTGGCAGGGTAATGCTACCCAGGCTTTTGAAAGAGGAAAAAGTTATGTCGATTTTGCGCCCGATCGCGTGGCCATGCAAGATGCGACCGCCCAGATGGCCCTCTTGCAGTTCATGCAAGCCGGCCGCAACAAAGTGGCAGTTCCTTCTACGGTGCACTGTGACCACCTGATCATGGCGAAAACCAACAGTACGGTCGACCTCGACCGCGCCGTGCACGAAAGCAGTGAAGTATATGATTTTCTCGCCTCGGTGTCGAACAAATACGGCATCGGTTTCTGGCGACCAGGTGCTGGTATCATCCACCAGGTGGTGCTGGAAAACTATGCTTTTCCCGGCGGCATGATGATTGGTACCGATTCCCACACAGTGAACGCGGGTGGCTTGGGTATGATCGCCATCGGCGTGGGTGGTGCAGATGCCTGCGATGTGATGAGCGGCCTCGCCTGGGAACTGAAAATGCCCAAACTGATCGGCATTAAACTGACTGGCAAACTCAGCGGATGGACAGCCCCCAAAGATGTGATCCTTAAAGTGGCCGGCATCCTGACCGTGAAAGGCGGCACCGGCGCCGTGGTGGAATATTTCGGCGAAGGCGCTGCAGCTATGAGTTGTACCGGTAAAGGCACGATTTGTAATATGGGTGCAGAAATCGGTGCGACTACATCTACCTTCGGCTACGATGATTCGATGAGCCGTTACCTGAAAGCCACTGGCCGCGCTGAAGTGGCTGCCCTGGCCGACACCGTGAAAGAACACCTGACCGGCGATGCCGAAGTGTATGCCAACCCCGAAAAATATTTTGACCAGGTAATCGAAATCAACCTGAGTGAACTGGAGCCCCACCTGAACGGGCCCTTCACGCCCGACCTGGCTACGCCGCTGTCGAAAATGAAGGAGGAAGCCAAAAAGAACAACTGGCCTACCAAGATTGAAGTGGGACTGATTGGCTCCTGCACCAACTCTTCGTACGAAGACATTAGTCGCTCGGTGAGCCTGGCCCGTCAAATTGCCGACAAAGGCCTCACCCTACAATCTGAATTTACCATCACGCCCGGTTCTGAACTGGTGCGGTATACCATCGAGCGCGATGGTTACCTTGATGTATTCAAAAAGATTGGTGCCACGGTATTTGCGAATGCCTGCGGACCCTGCATCGGTATGTGGGAACGCGTGGGTGCAGAGAAACAAGAGCGCAATACCATCGTGCATTCTTTCAACCGCAACTTCGCCAAGCGTGCCGACGGCAACCCCAATACCCTTGCGTTTGTGGGTTCGCCTGAAATCGTGACGGCCCTGGCCATTGCGGGCGACCTCAATTTCAATCCTGTTACAGATACCCTCATCAACAACAAAGGCGAAAAAGTAAAACTGGATCCCCCTTCGGGCGATGAGTTGCCGAAAAAGGGCTTTGATGCCGAAGATCCCGGGTACCAGGCGCCTGCGGCGGATGGAAGCGCGGTGAAAGTAATCGTTGATCCGGCCTCAAAACGCCTGCAATTGCTGGATCCCTTCGCACCCTGGGAAGGCACAGATCTCAAGGGACTGAAACTGCTGATCAAAGCCAAGGGCAAGTGTACCACCGACCATATTTCGATGGCTGGTCCCTGGTTGAAATTCCGCGGTCACCTTGATAATATCTCCAACAACCTGCTCATCGGTGCGGTGAATTTCTTCAATGAAAAAACCGACAATGTAAAAAGCCAATTGACCGGCGAACACGGTCCGGTGCCAGCTACCCAACGCGCCTACAAAGCAGCCGGTGTGGGCACTATTGTGGTGGGTGATGAAAACTATGGGGAAGGCTCCAGCCGCGAACATGCTGCCATGGAACCTCGTCACCTGGGCGTACGTGCCGTACTGGTGAAAAGTTTCGCCCGTATTCACGAAACAAACCTGAAAAAACAGGGCATGCTGGCGTTGACATTTGCAGACAAGGCCGACTACGACAAGATATTGGAAGACGATACGATCGACATCAATGGCCTCACTACTTTCCAGCCGAACAAACCGCTGGAAATTGTGTTGCACCACAAAGATGGCAGTACCGATACCATTCTTGCCAACCACAGTTATAATGAACAACAGATCGAGTGGTTTAAAGAAGGCGCTGCCTTGAATATCATCAGAAGAGAATTTGCCAAAAAATAGGCGGTGAATGATGTTGGTTTTGTAAAAGGCCGTCGCGGTATAATCGCGACGGCCTTTTTGTTGTAAATGCCTACTCCAATACAACCTACTGACAGGCTGTTGTCACAAGCCTGCAGTAACATTGTCTTATTAACGTATAAACGAAACCATGAAACAAGCAACAGCCCTGCACATCATTGGCATTGCGATTAGAACAACCAACGAAAACGGCCAGTCCGCCAAAGACATTCCAGCGCTTTGGAACGAGTTCCTTAGCGGGAACAAAGCGGCGGGCATCCCTGGAAAAACCAGCAATGATATTTATTGCGTGTACACCGACTATGAAAAAGATTACACGCGACCCTATACCACGGTTTTGGGATGTGCGGTGCACAGCCTGGAAAACATTCCAGCCGGCTATACCGGCATAACCATTCCCGCAGGCAATTACCAGTCTTTCACCACCAGCGGAAACATACTGGAAGGCATTGTGTTCAACACTTGGCAAACCATTTGGAACACGCCGATCGACCGTGCTTATATCGCCGATTTTGAAGTATATGGCGCTAGGGCTGCCAACCCGAGCCAGGCTGAAGTCGATATCTTTGTCGGCATAAAATAACGGTGGGCAATTCGCATGAAGGCATTTGATCGATATTTTGAACAACAGGCGTAACCCGTCAAATCTACCCTGCTGGCCTTGCGACATATCATTTTGTCGCAAGATCCTGACATTAACCTGCAATGGAAATACGGCTTAAAGACCTGGATCAGCATCGTATAACCGACCTGGTACAGGCGGCCATAAACCTATATAAGAAAGGTATTGTAAAATTATGATAGCAGCCGGGTCATGATAGTTGTTGCTGCGTTATGACGATAGTCGCTTGAGCCCCAAGCCCGCGCCCGACGCGATTGACATCATCCCGTCTTTCACCACAAAGCCTCCACTAACAACATCTTCAGCAAGGTCAAAACTACCATCCAGATCAATATAACGGGTATGTGCACACGAAAAGGCAGCATGTAGGGCTGCCGTGATGCTGACAATACTTTCATCGTTACAGCCCCAGAACAGTTCGGCCCGCGCCGGTTCTGTAACCGCAGCAATTTTCAGGGCGCCCCGAATGCCGCCACACTTCATCAACTTAACATTGTAAATGCCGTACCGATCCGCTTTACACAGGTCGAAGGCTGCTTCGGCATTTTTCAATGATTCGTCCGCCGCCAGCTTGGCGCGCAAAGTTGACGATAAAAAATTCAATGCTGTATCTTCTTCCGGCTGCAAGGGTTGTTCAATCAGTTCAACCGGGCAAGCCTCGGTGAGCTGCATAAACTGTTGAAGGCCTTTCAGGTCATAACCGGTATTGGCATCTACCCTTACCACAAAATGATCGTGAAACCGCTCGTGCAGCTTGATTACTTTCTCGGCATCTGCTGCGGGGTTCAGGCCGGTTTTTAATTTCAACACCCGGAAGCCCGCTGCTTTGAAAGCGGCAGCTTCTTCCAGTGTTTGCGCCAGGTCCATGATACCGATGGTTACAGAAGTGGGCATGGCTTCGTGTCTGCGGCCATAGAAATCGACCACCGGTATACCCAACCACTGGCCAAATGCATCGTGCAGAGCGATATCAACTGCGGCCAGGGTGCCGGGTTTGTGCGGATAACGTGCATCCACCGCATCAATCAGTGAATTGATATTTCGTATGTCCTTCCCCGTTAGCCAGTCGACCAGGTCGTTCTGCAGGTTGCGCAGGGTTTCTTCGGGCGATTCGCCCACCACTTCGGGCGATGGGTTGGCAGCACCAATACCCGTAATCCCGTTCTCCAGGCTGATCTCCAGGAAAACATTTTCCACGTCTTCAACCCGCTGCCAGGTAATCACGTAGGGTTTTTGCAAACGTAGGTTGCGGCGATAAGCGCGCACAGCAGTTATTTTCATGCGTTGGTTTTTGCGTTGGCGACAAGGGCAGCGATGCTGGGTATAAGTTTGTCGACCCCCTGTTCAAGTGGTAATAATACGGGCAATCCCAATTCCTTTTCATAGGCAGCCTGGTAATGCAGGGCTTCTTCCAGATCGCAATGCTCGGTATTCAGGGCAATGGCAATCACCCGCGAACCATATTTTTCAATCAGTTCTATCTCCGACGACAGCGGAGGTATCTTACCAAGTGCGGGCGTGAAATCATAGTATTCTCTTTTGGGTGCGTGCACCAGCACCACTGATTTTGCACAGCCCGAAATCAGCATCTCCGATCCGCAAGGTCCGCTTGGGTTGCGCAACGCCGCCTGCCCTTCAATAAACAAAACATCAGCACCGGTTTCCTGCTCACAGGTCAGTATCGCGTGTTCCAATTCGCCCGATACAAAATCATTGGGGGTGGCATCGAGTACAAAGCCATACTTGCCGCCCTGGAGCCAACCGGTTTGCCCGGTGTAAATCATCTCCGCATGAATACCTGCTTTGTTACAGGCATGTACCAAAAAGCGGCTGGCGGTTCGTTTCCCCAATCCACAATCGGTACCCAGCACCGCAATAACCGGTTTGGAAAAATGCAACATGGCACCGGTCCAGAAATGCAACTCCCGCATCTTCTTCGGTTTTCGTACATCCGTGAGCGTTACTCCTTTCAACTTTGCCATCGCTACAATGTCTTCGCGCTCGTTCAACAAATCGTGCAAACCATTCACGACCGACAACCCCCACCCGATCGCTTCTTTCACTTCTTCCAACAAACTGCCGGGAAACACGCCACCCGAAGTGGCCACACCAATCACACAGGCTTCCGGTTGCAGTACCTGCACAGCGTCGGTCACCGTTGGAAAAATAGGAATGTTTCGAAAACGACCGTCCAGCATCTCACCGGCATCCTTACCCGCATGCACGGCATCTACCAGGCCAACGACCTTGTAACGATTGCTTTCGCGAAGAAGGCCGTGGGCTGTTTTGGCATTTTCGGTGGCCAGCATGCCATGCGTAAGAATGATTACTTTTTCCATTATTTTCCTAAATAGTAGAGTAAAAATAGAATATTATCCTAAATTAGACCATGAATATAGCATAAAATGCCAGACGAAATTGATACCAAGATTCTTTCGCTTTTGCAAAACGATGCCAAACTTACCATTCGCGACATCGCCGATCAGTTGTCGCTGACCACTACGCCGGTGCACGAACGCATCAAGAAACTGGAAAAAGAAGGCGTCATCATTGGCTATCGCGCTATTATTGATCCGGAAAAAGTAGACAAATCGCAGGTGGTATTGCTCAACCTGCACATGGAACAATATACGCCCAAAAACATCGCTGCCTTTGAGAAGATGGTACATGGTATGCCCCAGGTGCTGGAATGTTTCCACCTCGCCGGTACGGTCGATTACCAGCTCAAGGTAGTTGTAAGAGACATCAAAGAATACGATAAATTTCTGATGCAGATGGCCAAAGTGCCGATGGTATCAGTGGTGAGTAGTATGATCGTTCTTCATCGCGTAAAACAAATAACCCAAATACCGTTATGAGAAAGTGGCTGCTTTTTTTAATGGCAGTGCCGCTGTTCACGCAGGCACAATGGAAAAACAAAGTCAAAACGGTCGACAGTGTATTGCAATACCTCTACGAGCGGCAGCAATTCAACGGATCGGTATTGCTCGCAGAAAAGGGGAAAATTATCTACCAGAAAAGTTTTGGGATTGCCGATACAACCGGAAAGCCGTTGACCCCTACAGCAGCTTTTAACCTCGCCTCCGTATCGAAACAGTTCTTCACCATGATGGCCATGATGCTGCACGAAGAAGGCAAACTCGATTACGACCAACGGGTGCAACAATACCTGCCCAGCTTTCCCTATCCAAACATTACTGTGCGACAATTGATGAACCATACGTCGGGGCTACCAGAATATTTCGAAATCGCGACGCGTTACATGACATTGCTGGATACGCTCGACAATGACCTCGCCCTGTCGTATTTGGCCAAATACAAACCTGCCCTGGTTTTCCAACCAGGTGAGAAATGGTCGTATTGCAATACCAATTACACCACATTGGCGTCCATCATCGCCACATTATCAGGCAAACCTTGCGAGGTGTTTTTCAAAGAGCGGATCACCCAGCCGCTTGGCATGAAAAACACCTATATCTACAACCTGAAAATGAAAAGCTGGCCGGCTTCAAGGGTATTTGGTTTCCGCTATAAGAACAACCGGCCGGTGTTGAACGATCTCTTGCCACTTGATGGCATCGTGGGCGATGGCAATGTTTATTCCAGTGCCGAAGACTTACTCAAATGGGACCAAAGCCTGTACACCGAAAAACTGGTTAAACGGGCTACCCTTCAGGAAGCTTTCACGTCCGGCAAACTCAACAGCGGCGAATCGACCAATTATGGATTTGGCTGGGCGATTGCAGGTGATACCATCGCGCATTCTGGCGGATGGGTAGCTTTTGCCACCTACATAGAACGCATCACCAATAGCCGGCAAACCCTTATCTTTTTATCGAATGCCAGCAATGGATCAGCACGCCGATACCTACACCAGGTATTGAAAGGGGAGCCCTATTCCCTGCCGCAAACGGAACTGATCACGAATGTGTCATTGATCGATGGTACCGGCGCCCTTGCCCGCCCGGCTAACCTACGTATCGTCAATAACCGGATCGATGATCTGGGCGACAACCTGCGGCCTTTTCCTAATGAAGTGGTCACTAACGGTGGCGGACAAACGCTGGCACCGGGTTTTATCGATAGTCATAGTCATCTCGGCGAATCCTTATTGGAAAAACCACAGGCACTCGCTGCCGTGAGCCAGGGTATCACTACGATTATCAGCGGACAAGATGGCGGCTCTGATCCAATCGATACCCTGGCCGATCACTACCGCAAACAACCGGCGGCCATCAATATGGCGACCTATACCGGGTTTGGTTCATTGCGCGAACAATATATGCATGGTGAAACCAATCGTGCGGCCAATTGGGCGGAGCTCGCCAACATGAAAGCTGCGCTGCGCAAAGACATTCAAAAGGGATCGCTTGGCTTGTCGACCGGCCTCGAATACGAAGCAGAGTTCTATGCACCTACCAATGAAGTCATTGAAATGGCGAAAGCAGCTTCGGGTATGGGTGGTCGTTATATCAGTCATATTCGCAGCGAAGACCTGCGCATAGAAGATGCCATTGAAGAAATTATCCAGATCGGTCGGGAGGCAAAAATCCCCGTACAGATTTCCCATTTTAAAATTGCCATGTGGAGCAAATGGGGTCAATCAAATGAAATCCTGGCGCGCCTGGAACAGGCCCGTACCGAGGGTATCAATATCACCGCCGATTGTTACCCGTATACCATGTGGTCATCCACCCCAAGGGTGCTCTTTCCTAAAAAAGACTTTACCAATCCGCTGGCGGCACAATTTGCCGTTACGCAGTTGATTGATCCAACCAAATCGGTCATCACGCATTTTAAACCCGATCCTGCCATCGAAGGCAAGACCCTGAGTGCCATCGGTGCGATGAAAAACGAATCACCGGCCGATGCCCTGCTGCGTATCATTCGCGTAGCCGAAGAAAACAAAACCGGCGCTTCCATTGTCGGCGTGTCGATGGGTGAATACGATATCAAAAATTTTCTACGCTGGAACTACACCAATATTTGTTCTGACGGCGGCGATGGTGGCCACCCGCGCGGCTACGGAGCCTTCACCCGGGTGCTGGGCAAATATGTGCGCGAAGACAAGATCATGCCGCTGGAAACCGCGATATATAAAATGACCGCCCTTACGGCCGAACAAACCGGCATAGACAATCGCGGCATTTTACAGCCGGGCTATTTTGCCGACCTGGTACTGTTTGACCCGGCCACGGTGAAAGACAATGCCACGATCAGTGATTCGAGGGCATTATCGACCGGCATCAGTAAGGTTTGGGTAAATGGCAAACTCGTTTTTGACGACGGCAAAACGACCGGCCAGTATCCGGGCGTGCTGATCCGCAAAATGCAGGATTGATCTTTGGCTTTTTCTCCACCCGAAGGGTGAAATTACAAGCGGCGCACATCAACCGATACGGCAAGTTGGTGCGGGCCGGCGCCGAGAATCACGCCCTTCAGCGGCGGCACATCGGCATAATCGCGTCCCCAGCCAATGGTAATATGCTGATCGCCCGTGCGCATATTGTTGGTCGGATCAAAATCAACCCAACCGATATTGGGTAAGAAAATCGATATCCAGGCATGACTGGCATCGGTGCCCGTCAGTTTTTCTTTTCCCGGTGGCGCGATGGTTTCCAGGTAACCACTGACATAACGTGCCGGCAGACCCAACGATCGGATAGCTGCAATGGCCAGGTGCGCGAAGTCCTGGCACACACCTTTCTTCATCTCCATCAGTTCGTGCAGGGGTGTTGCAATCGTCGTAAAGCCAGGCCGGTATTCGAAATCTTGATAAATACGCTGGATCAAATCGAGCGTAGCGTCAAAAAAAGAACGTTCCGGCCAGAAAGATATGCGTGCATAGTCGGCGATCTCCGCGTTAAACTCGGTCATCGGCGTGGCACCAGTAAATTGCCTCGCATCAAAATACCTGCCCGAAACATCCTGCACTTCTGCCAACACCTGCTCCCAGCCATACAATTGATACTGGTCTGCCGACCGAAAAGCATCCGCCTTTTTCTCTACCATCGTTTGGACGGTAACATGCAGACTGCTGTGTTCTTCCTGCACCGCAAAATACAAACAGTTGTTGCCATAAAAATCTTCGTATGCGTTCATCACTTCCGGCAGCGGAACAATATGCAGCGTCGATTTTTGCAGGGTTTGGGTATCCGTATTGCGCGGCAATAATCGCGCGATATTGTGACAGAGCGCTACGTCCTGGTTGTATTGATAAGTAGTGGTATGGATAATTTCGTACATCATTTACGCAGCGGTTGATGGGCTGGAAACAGTTGATTCGCGCCTTGTGCATGCTGGAAATAGGCTTTGGAAATAATATTGGGCAAGGACAACAACAGTCCATTCATATTACCCAAAAATGTTTCCAGGTTTTTATAACAATTTTTAGAACTGGCAACGGCAGCCAGTTTCTCTTTATCAGCCTGCCGCAATAATTTTTCTGCTTCCTGCAAAACCCGTTCATGGTCAGGCAGCGCGCCCGCCTGGTTTATCTTAGGCAAGTCCTTGGTACCTGCTTTCAATTTTTCGATCAGGTAAAGCAGTGAACGCGGGTTGTTTTGGTCGTGTAACATCAGGTCGAGCACCAACGGCAACTTGATGTGCGATCGATATTTATACCGGTAATTCACCAAACATTCATTGGCCTTTAACACTGCTTCCTGTAAAATATACTCCACCTGTTCATCCTGCTTGCGTACCAGCGTTGCCCGCAGCATCGAAATCAGCAGCAGGCATTGTTCCATCTTCTGCCCCATATTCAAAATACCCCAACCCTGCTCGCGCGAAATACTATCGCGGTTCAAACCCACAAACGCCACCAGGGAGGTGATCAGGTTGTCGAGGGTATAGGCTACGCGATGTGGATTCCTTTGTGGCTGGTTAATGGCCTGTTGCCAATTCTCTTCCATGTCGCGCAACACACGCCAGGTATCCGTACTCCAATGATCGCGGGCGGTGTGTACAGCGCGGTGAAAAAGATTGAAATTTGCCGCCAGGCTTCCCGCGCGATTTACATTGAACAATATATCATACAACTCGGGCCAGGGATTCGACCAGCAATCGGCTGTTTCCGGTTCTACAAATCCTGGATACGTAAAAGTGTACATGGTGAGCGCCTGCAGCAGGCTCTGGCGCAGCGCTTCTTCGTTTTCGTTGAATGCTTTATTGGCTTCTTCTACAAACTGCATCACGGTACGCTGAAAACGGGCGTTTGACAAAAGCCGTTCGGCATAACGCCCTACCCAAAAAAGATTTTCAGCGGTATTACTGGGTAATATCTCGGCACGGTATTGCACCGGCTCTTCAATCGCTTCGATGTCTTTTTTGAAACTGGTCAACGACCCCTGGTCGATGCCAATGACCCAGGTGTCTTTGCTAACCCCGCCTGCCTGGTTAGAAATGATATAGTGCCCTTCGCTGTTTGCTGTTCTTGTAAGACCGCCTGTCATTATCGCATATCCATCGCCGTTACTAACCGCAAAACTTCTGAACAATGCATCGCGCGAAACCACTTCGCCACCTACCAGGGCAGGTGTGCCGGCAAACAGTGCTTTCTCCTGGCCCACATACAAGGTTGGCTGTGCTTTTATGCGAGCCTTCAACGCCGCAAGGGCTTCGTTGCTCAGGGCCGATCCGTCCACCGACGACCCTTGAAAAGAGCTGCGGGCAATCCGCTTTATTATCAACCGATCCAAATTGTCGAGCACATAATTCAATTCGTTTTTTTGTCCGCACCACCAAGAAGCAATATTCGGCAGCAGCAGTGACCCACCCAATAAACGATCTGCGATCGCCGGCAAAAACGGCATCAGTCCCGGGTTTTCAACCACACTGCTGCCCATGGGGTTGGCAATACTTACATTGCCCGATCGCACAGCCTGCAACAACCCAGGAATACCGAGTTGCGAATCTTCTCTAAGTTCGAGCGGATCGGCATACACATCATCTATCCTTCGGAGGATGACATCCACTTTTTCGAGTCCGCCGATCGTCTTCAACCAAACCTGCCGGTCTTTCACCATCAGGTCGTTGCCTTGCACCAAAGTATATCCCAAATAAGACGCGAGGTAAGCGTGTTCAAAATAAGTTTCGTTGCTGGGTCCGGGCGTCAGGATCACGATGCGCGGATCTTTGCTTTTCTCTGTACACAAGCCCATGAGCGCGCGACGCAGCGAATGAAAATAGGGCGAGAGGCGCGCCACTTTCATACCCTGAAACAATTCGGGCACAATCCGCGCCATGGCCAACCTGTTTTCGAGGGCATAACCCGAACCCGAAGGCGCTTGTGTGCGATCGTTCATTACCCAAATCTTGCCATCACTGGTACGCGCCATGTCGGCCGAGTACAACACGAGGTGGTTTTGAAAAGGCAGGTCGACACCCACACACTGGCGCAGAAAGCCGGGGTGATTGTACACCACTTCCATGGGCAGTATACCATCGCGAAGCAGTTGCTGTTCGCCGTAAATGTCTTTCAGGAGCAGGTTGAAAAGAATGGCTCGTTGCTCAAGGCCACGGCTGATATGCGTCCATTCTGCAGCACTGATCAGAAAGGGTATCATATCAAGCGACCAGGGCCGGTTGATGCCATCCGGATCGCCATAAATATTATAGGTAACGCCGTTTTCGCGCAAAAATCGCTGGAGATCAAGATTGCGCCCCGGTATTTCTGCCGGGCCCAAGGCCTTTAATGCGCGAAAGAAAGTTTTCCAATAGGTAGGATGCTGAAAAGACGGTATATCCAGCGCCGTAATATTCTCCAAAATCATGCAGTTATGGGTTCGGCAGCCGACTGCCGCGGATTTAAAAATACGGGAAAAATCCCGTACCCTTCCGTGGATTATACCCGCTGGAACCTGGTGGCCGGCTGGCTACTTTTACCCTGAATTCTATGTTCGGTCAGTCAAGGTTGTGGTAGCTCTTTCGGGAGTGCCACAGCCCTACTGGCTCCCGGCCTGTCTTCCTCCACAAAAGAAACTACCTTTATTATTTAAACTAATCTTTGCCATGAAGAATCTGATTCTAATGCTATGCGTCGCGGTAACGCTCGGGTCATGCAGTGTCCAAAACCGGTTGAACGATGCCACCGCTGAAAAATTTACGGCAACACCTATTTCGATGGAAGAAGCCGCTAAACTTCAGGCTGATTTTGCGGCCGACACCAAGATGCAACGATCATTCAAGAAAGGAATGATGATACCTGCCGGCGTTTTGAAAGCCATTCTTGAAACCGGTGTAGATGAAGTAAATGTTTTTTACGGAAAGGACCCTCAGTACATTACCCCTGTTTTTATCGTGTATGGCTCTGTTACAGGCCGTAAGCCGGCTGGTGCTGCTGAACAGCCGTTTGATAAAGTAGTGTATAAGGTTTACTATCCCTGCCCGACAAATTGTGTACCATAATATATGCAGGAGTCGCTTGGAACTGTCATTAAGTTTATCATCATTACTGCAGGAATAGCGGTTGGCTTTTGGAAGAAAGACAAGCTTTCTGCCGCCAACCAGGTTTTCTGGATTTTTCTCATCGTGGCTGCGGGCTGCGAAACGCTCGACGTATTGATGGGAAAATACTACGGCAATAACAGGGTTTACTACCATGTCAGTAAACCCTTAACCTATGCTTTGTTGACCCTGGCATTGTCGAACGAAATTGGCCGAACGAAGAATTTTTTTCTCTGGAGTATTTTGCTGGTGGTAATACTATCAGCGTTGAACGCTTATTTTTTGCAATCGCCCGGCACCGACCTCAACACCAATATCATCGTGTTGACCAGTCTGTTGCTCATTTTACAAGTGTTGTTTTTTATTGCTAGACTGTTTGAAGAAGCGAACCGACAACAAATGATGTATGAACATTCGTTCTGGATCGCGTTGGGCATACTTATCTTATCCATCACCTCCTTTCTCACCCTTGGCTTATACAATGTTTTAATGCAGGAAGGGCATGCCAAAATCATCCCCTACCTGATCATCAGCGAATGGATTTTTTACGGCGCATTTCTTGTTAACTTTCTGGTTCAAAAACCGGCCCAACCGCCACCCAATCGATGAAACACGCACCCAGTCAATTTGAGGTCATCTACACCATGGCAGCAGCCGTGCTAATGATGTTGGCCTTGAGTGGCTTTGTGGTTTATTTCATTTTTGCTTCGCAACGCCGCAAACTGCGACAAATGCGAGAGCAGGAAAAAATGAAAGCCAGCTATGAGCAGGAGGTACTGACCACGCAAATAGAAAGCCGCGACCAAACCCTGCGCGATGTAAGCCAGGAGATCCATGACAATATGGGTCAACTATTGAGTGTGGCTCGTATCAACCTGAATATTCTCGAAAAAGAATTGCCCGATCATCCGCAAACCAAACGCATCAAAGACACCAATTCGATCCTGGGCGATGTTATCCGCTATATCCGGATGTTATCAAAAGGATTAAACAGTGATATTCTTTCTTCCTACGGCTTACGGGAGTCGATCCGTTTCGAGTTACAGAGAATTGAACAAGCTGCTTTTTTGAAAGTGCATTTCATGACCGATGGCGATGATTTTGTGATCGACAACAAAAAAGAAATCGTCATCTACCGGATGATACAGGAGATACTGAATAATATCATCAAACATGCCGCTGCCACCGAGATCAGTGTGGCGATGTTGTACACCGACAAAGATTTCAGCATCAGAATCAAAGACAACGGCATCGGGTTTGACAAACAAGAAACCGAACAGCGCAGCATCGGCGAATCGGGATCAGGTCTAAAAAACCTGGACAAAAGAGCGTCGATGGTAGGCGCGAAACTAACGATCAACAGTGTACCGGGCGAAGGCACCCACATTCTGATAACCTTGCCAAAAAATGTGACCCATGACCAGTAGTATGAAAAAATATTCGATTGTATTGGCAGATGATCATCGGCTGATTGCCGAATCACTCTCTCACCTCATCAACGAAATACCGGAGTTCGAAGTAGTGCATGTAGCCAACAATGGAAAAGCGCTGTTGGAGTACCTGGAAAAAAAAGGGAACGAACCCGATATTGCCATCCTCGATATCAATATGCCGGTCATGAATGGTGTAGTAACCGCCCGTGAAATCAGCGCCCGATTTCCCTTGTTGAAAATGCTGGCCCTGAGCATGAACGACGATGAAACATCGGTCATCCAGATGATCCGCGCCGGTTGCCGGGGTTATCTGTTGAAAGACTGCACCCAGGCTGAACTGCACCGGGCACTAACAGAAATCCTCGAACGCGGTTTCTATTATTCTGATTTTGTGACCGGTAAATTGATCCATACCATTCACAAGGAAGAAAAAACACCGGCGCCTACTTTTAAATTGTCTGAGCGCGAGATGGAGTTCATCAAATATGCCGCTTCAGAAATGACCTATAAGGAAATCGCCATCACCATGAAACTCAGCGAACGCACAGTGGATGGATACCGCGAGGCTTTGTTTGAAAAATTGCAGGTGCGCAGTCGCGTGGGTCTGGTACTATGCGCCATTCGCTACGGACTGGTTAAAGCAGATCCTTATTGAGTTACCACCCGATGCCATAGTCTTCGCCATGGTTGCTGGAGCCACCCCAGAAACTGCCATGTTTCCAATCAAAATAAATCGCATTGATGGGGCCAGATGTACGGTCTTCAAAGCGCAACTGGTAGCCCATTTGTTTCAACTCGCGTCGTATATAATCGGGCGTAGCGCTCTGCAACAGCAACTGACCGGGCCGGGGTTTTCTATCGTCGTCACCAAGCGATAACCAGTATTGATAGGTATTGATATTCGGCGCTTCGGTTGCTTCCTGCACATTCATACCAAACTCTACGACGTTCAGAAAAAATTGCAGCAGGTTTTGGTCTTGCGTATCACCACCCTGTACCGCAAAAGACAGAAAAGGTTTTCCATCTTTCAGGGCCAGTGTGGGCGTGAGTGTAACGCGAGGCCTTTTGCCTGGTTCCACTACATTGAATGGATTCAGGGTTGAATCGCATACAAAACTTTGCATGCGCTGGCTCATGCCCACACCGGTTTTACCGGCAATGCAAGCGGGCAACCAACCGCCGCTGGGTGTAATAGAAACCACCCAGCCTTCTTTGTCGGCCGCTTCTACCGATGTGGTGCCCAGCCACACATTGTTCAGGTATTTTTCAGACATCGCCAGTGCATTGTCTTTTGTTTTTTCATTATCGCCCGGCCATTGTTGCAGCAATGATTGAAACGGATTTATTTTCCCTTCGAATGGATAGGGATCGCCCGGTTTCATGGTCGGATCATTTTTTTCTTTGTTGAAACCGGCTACCTGTTGTTTCGCATATTCTTTCGACAACAACCCCTTCATCGGTTCTTCTGGCGGAAAATAAGGATCACCATAATAAAAATCACGATCCGCAAATGCTTTGTTCATCACCTGGTACAGCGTATGAATATATCGCGAAGAATTGTAGCCCATGCTTTTCAGGTCAAAATTTTCAAGCATGTTCAGGCTTTCGAGTAACATCGGCCCCTGGGTCCACTGCGGCAACTTGTACACATGAATGCCCTTATAGTTCACCTGCATAGGTGTTTCAGTGATCACTTTCCAATGGGCAAGATCGGCTTCGGTAATAAGACCACCTTGCTCCTGGCAACCCCGCACAAATTCTTTGGCGATATCGCCCTTGTAAAACCGGTCGTAAGCGGCATAGATGGCATCCTTCCTGCTCTTGCCTTTTTTCAAGGCGGCCTTTTCTGTTTCCACCAGCTTGGTTAGAGTTTGCAACAGGTCATCTTGTTTGAAAATTTCACCTGCTTCGGGCGCTTCTCTTTTTTCGCCGGGATGGGTCAGGAATACCGCTTTGGAATAAGGCCAGGTAGCGATGCGTTTCTTTTCGCGTTCAATGCTATTGGCTGTTTGTGCTTCGATCGGATAACCCGCCGCCAGTTGCATCGCCGGTGCCAACACGTCGGCCAGGCTCATGGTGCCATATTCGGCCAGCATGGTACAGAGTCCGCCGGGCGTACCGGGCGTTACTGCCGCCAGCGCGCCATACTGTGGCGGAAAATGCATGCCCTTGTTTTTAAAGAACGCTGGTGTGGCCCCGGTTGGTGCAACTCCCAGTGCATTGATGCCAATTACTTTTCCGGTTTTCGGATTGTAGATGAGGGCCTGCGTTTCGCCGCCCCAACTCAATACATCCCACATGGTGCAGGTGGCAGCGAGCATGGCGCAGGCTGCGTCAACCGCGTTGCCGCCTTTTTGAAAAATGGCCGCACCTGCCGTTGCAGCCAGTGGCTTACCGGTAATGGCCATCCAATGCCGGCCGTGCAACACCGGCTTTTGCGTTTGTTGCGCAAGCGCAAACAAAGGAAGAAATGAAAGCAGGAATAGTTTGGTTCGCATACCTGAATGTATTTCATTTCCCACAAACTGGTATGCATTCTTTTAGCTTAAACCAGGAAAGCCGACGAATGCATACAAATAGTGCGATAAAAAAATGCATTACGAAATTAGCGACTATGTACCGACCAACGCAGCAAATGCACCGACAAAAAAACACGCGCTACCCACCGGCAGCGCGTGTCTATCTTATATATCTAAAGTTAGTCACCTCCACAGCGACCCAACCTTAAACCTTAAACATGAAACCTTAAACACTTGCTCATTGACTCACTTTAAATTCCACCCTTCTATTCTTCGCTCTTCCTTCTTTGGTCGCATTGTCAGCAATCGGCTGGTCCTGGCCAAAACCAACAGCCGTTAACCTGCTTTCGTCCACTTTCTTTTTGAT
>JAIUNW010000023.1 GCA_020161535.1 Bacteroidota bacterium
TGTACAACCTTTCTACCACTCCTCCCAAATCTTTTTCAAAAAACTTTTACTAACCCGCTCAACACCGCTCAACCCCTCCCCTCTCGCGGGGTCGCAAAGCTACATGCCTTCAAATCAAAAAACAAATAAAAGGCACTGAAACTATCAAAAAATATTGTCTGGCTGCGTTTTTAAAGAGCTAAAAGTGAATTGGGACGGCAAACATACGGTGATATTTATTAATCGCCAAACAATAACTACTTCAAATCAAAGATCGCCCTTAGATTACTTCCCTTCCCAGCCTCCGCTTAGCGTCATTGCGCACCGAGTGAATGCAACAAATTATCATATCCGAATACGGTGCCGAAACGCAACAAATCGAAGCTCTATAAAATGGATCATTGGCTGCCAGCGTCGACAATTGGGCATACTTACAATGGCTATACGCTTGTCTAGTATCTTTCTTCCGGTTTTTCAGCCTACAAAACCAACACAGAACCGATTGCCTTTCATTGTTCTTCCATCGAAAAAAGAAGTCACACAATGTCTGTAACGATTGCATTCACACTTGCTGCAACCTTCTTCAGTGAAATAAGCAATTTACCTCCCTTCACCTTCTGTCCGTCCATTTGAGCCAGCTTCCATTCAATTTTTTCCAACACATTCTTTTACCTCTTCCTCCTGCCAGGAAGTAATTCCAGGATTCAGAAAATTAATCAGCGACTGCACCTGTACCAGCTTCCATTCAATTTTTCCCTGCACATTGTTTCTACTCATCCTTATATGGAGAAGTGATTGCCGGATGCTGAAAAAACAACCAATGGATGCAGAAAAAAATAATTCCTGCGTTCATAAAATTACCCAGCTACTTCAACGGCCGAGAGTAGCTTGAGGAATAGCGAAAAAAACCAGCTTGACGAGCAACGTAACTTATACCCTAAGAAAGGATTCTCTACTTTTTGGCTGTCGCCACCGTAATTAAATGAAACGGAGGGTAGGTTGTTTGGTATCCGATATCAAATCCTGCAAATACCAAGGCTTCCTTCAATAGATTTTCGTTGAACACATGGTGATGTGCACACCTATATTTGAAATTGTCTTTTAGAATGCTGGCATAAGCCTCTTTGGTTGGATTGATATTGTTGTCGGGAAAAGTTTCCAATATCTCCCCTAAATGTGTTTCATCATTTTCCTGCCTATTTTGCCGGTAATCTTCCAAGAGATGTTCAAAGCTGGTATATGGCCGCTTCGCATCAAAAGTGAAGCGTTTATCCGGTAGTATCAGCACAAGTGTGCCCTGCGGTTTTAGCACCCTTCTCCACTCCTTCAGGGCTTTCAATGGATTGGCCATGTGTTCCAGCGAGTGGCTTGATAATACAAAATCATACGTATTATCGTTTATGCTGACAAGATCATCGCCATCTGCCACAATACGTTTGCCTTTTTTGTCACGGTAGAAAGCATAGTCGCTGCCTCTATCTTTTTTTTCCCAGATTTTTCCATCTTCATAATTCACATCATCTACCGATGTACAAAAAAGATATACAGGAAAAGCACCACGAAGACCAAAAATGGTTGATGGGCCGGCAATTTCAAGTCCATATTTGTTCTTAAGACTGTACGCCGTTTTTATAAATTTACGCTTGCCGGGTCGTAGCAAATAAGATGAAAGGGTGGTGAGTTGATCCTTAACAGTCATAGCCGAATGTAGCAATTTTAACTCTTCAGAAACCAGGCGGACAATTTCCCTGAACGGAGGAAGTATGTCATTTAACCAGGCAAAAAAATGCCTCACAGGGGCAGGCTGTGAGGCTACAAAAACCAAGATATACGAGAGACCGTTGATTGACTTTTGCTGTTAAGATTTGATGAAAGGGCGCACGATAGCCAGCACCTGGTCTGCCGTGAGCGGCTCATCAAATGCTTCTGTGGCGGCATTGGTGCCCACAAAATCAGTTATTTTGATACTGGCTTGATCCGTATTTTCTTCACCTGCATAACTCGCCTGCACAGCAGACCCGATACCGCCGGTATCGTTGCCAGTAATCCAGGGCTTTGCATTTGCCCCCCTGGCCCAACGCATCTGGCGAATATGTGATGCATGACGCGCTTCTACAGAATGTATTTGCAAGGCCGCCGTTAGCACCGTGTTGTTGCTGATCAATTCGCCGGCGCGACCCTTATACGCCCTTACACCAGTATCTTCAAAGGTTTGGGCGACTGCCAGAAAAGTATCGTAATTGCTGAACACATCGGCAAAAGCGCCGCCTGCTGTAAAATCAAAGCTGGGTTTATCAACCGGCGTGGCATTCATCGATTTTATGACCGTTGTTAAAAAAGCAACGTGCGCATTTTCATGATCGCGAATGGTTTGAATGGCTTTCACGGCGGCTGTTCCAACAGGTACAACCCCTGAAGCATCGCCCTTGGTATAAAATTCAGCTTCGAGGTATTCAAGCGTCAACGCATAGTTTAATACTGCCGTGATGTCAGCATTCGTTTGCCCGTAAGCTTTTTGGAATAAACTACCAAGGGCCAATGGCAGGGCCGTCAAAGCAAGTTTTCCGCCCACCGATGCAATTGACCGCATGGCATTGCGACGCGAATCAGTGCGATCATAAAAAGAACCATCTTGCGCTGCTATTGTATTTATGAGGTTAGACAAATTCATATCATGTGTTTTTCAGGTGATTAATTAGTCGGTTGGCAGGTTTCCGGCCCAGAGTTTCGAGGTTAAAAAGGGAGCAGCGGCAGCCAATACGGAGGCTGGTTCAGCCGCCATATCGAGGCCATTGGCATCAACAGCCGTAGTATCTGCAAAACTTCCATTGCTGATCAAATCGCGAATCCACGCAGCGTGTCGCGCTTCAACAGAAACAATCTTGCCGGCCAGTAATAAATAATTGGCGTCTTTGATCAGTTTGCCTGCTCCGTTATAGGCCGAAACACCTAAGTCTTCAAAGGCTTTTGCCGTTGCCAGCACGGCATCGCGACTGCTGAAATTAATATTGGCGAAGTTGACCGTGAGTGCAGGAATGGCCATGGTGCCGAGGGCTTTACCAAAGAACATCTTGTGTGCCATTTCATGGTCGCGAATATCAGCAAGCAGCGACTGTTCAGTGGCCGTGATGCCCGAATACGGTGTTACCACCACCTGCGTATAGAAAGCCGCTTCCAATTGTTCAAGTGCATACGCATAATTCAAGATGCCGGTATCGCCCGAGCCGAGATCAATGCTGCCAGCCGGCATACCGCCTGTGTTGTCGTTGTCTTTATCGCAAGCAGTTAACGCGAGCGCTGATGCACCGACCATACCGGTAAATTGCAGGAAGCGGCGCCTGTCCATCGCCGTTTTTATTTGCTTTTCCATAATACATATTTTGTGGATGATACTAGAGGTACGAGAGAAAGAAAATTCCGGTTTGACCAAACACAAAAAAACGCGCAGCTGGCGCGTTTCACTTTTCAGCCTATGTAATGAAATCAAATCAATAAAACAATCCTTACCGTTTACGACTTCACCTGCCCCAACACCAGCATTTCAGTTAGGGTTGGCTCTTCGCTGCCACCGGTTTTTTCCAACGTGATGGCAAATGCCTGGGCATTGCTGTTGGTAGAAAGATAACAGAACTCATTACAGTTTTGTAAGAGGCCTGCATTTTGTGGTTTGCCATTTACAATGGCCCAAAGCTGGTATTGTTTGCCGACGGGCGCCTGCGGAAGTCGATTGCTTAGCAACATGAGCTCGCTGGTACGTCGATTCCAGAACAGTGTAACCCGGTTTTCTTCTTTTCCTTTTACACCGCTTAATACAATTTTCTGCACCGCCGTATCGGTCAATTGCGTAACCTGTGCAGTGAGTTCTTGCAGCCTTGTCTGCTGAATAAGGTCTTGGTTGCGCGCTGTTTGTTGTTCAAGCAGCAAGCTGAGGAAGCTCTGCCTCGTAGCGCGATATTGCTGGTAATAATAAATCCCCGTAACGGCACTGGCTATACATACAATGAGTGCAGCGGCGGCGGCCCATTGCCATTTTTTCAACTGCTTTCGCAAGATGGCTTCTTTGGCCAACAAGGGCTTTGATTCGGTTTTGCTGTCGACGGGCGATGATATTACTGCAAGCAATTTTTCTTTGTGTAAAGCAGGCACTCGTATTTCGCCATCCATACTCCGGGCGGCATACCATGTTTCGATATCGCGGAAAGCTTTTTCCACTTCCGGATATTGCACACGAAGGCTGGCCAGGAGGGCCTGCTCCTGTTCATCAGCCATGCCCATTACACAGCTTTCGATCGCACCACTTTCTATATAAGCCTGTATATCCAATTTAGCCTGGTATCATTTTACGTAATAGCGTTAGTGCCGCGCGCAGTCTTGTTTTGACGGTGCCCACGGGCATTTCCAGTATACGCGCGATTTCCTCTTGTGTATACCCTTGAAAATAGGACAGTTCCAGTATTTCTTTGTGTTCCGTTTTGAGTGATTGCATGATTTTGCGCAGGCCGGCATCTTTTAGGGGCAGTTGCGTAGAACCAGCTTGCCCGATATGGGTGTCGTCAAATGAATTATTTAGTTGGCTATTGCGCCAGCCCTTGCTTCGCAGCATATCGAGCGATGAAGACCGTGCGATCTGCAGCATCCAGGTAAACAAGCGCCCCCGGGCAGGGTCATAGGCATCAATATTTCGCCATACCTTGACAAATACTTCCTGCAGCACATCGCCGGCGACGACTTCATCGGGCACAATGGAGCGAACGAGTCCGAACAAGGCACCTGCATAGTGATCGTACAGGTAACTAAACCCTGCCTGGCTTCGCGATTGCAGTGAAGCCACCAGTTCTTCTTCCGTATATCGTTGGATGCCTTTCAAATAATTGCCCAGCGTCAATTGCCCAGCTATTTACGAAAATTATACCTGCCCGGTTTGGGGAAGCCGGTACTTTTTTTGGGGGCGGAGCGGCTGATAGCCAATGCCAGCGGTTCGCGTTGGGTTGGATGGCTTGCGATGTGATAGAAAAGTTCGGGCATAAAAAAGCCTCACAGCATAGCGCTGTGAGGCTGATAATAAATATGGCACCTACCTACTCTCCCGCCTGGTATAGCAGTACCATCGGCCATGAGGGGCTTAACTTCTCTGTTCGGTATGGGAAGAGGTGAACACCCTCGGCAAAAGCACCATAAGATCTTCAATAAGTTAACATATCGGGAAGTTGTAAATATTTTCCAAGTTGTTGATTGTATTTGTTCTATTCCGAAGAATAAAAAAAATTAAAGCTTACGGGCAATTAGTACTACTCGGCTTTGCTGTTACCAACTTTACACCTATAGCCTATCAACGTCATAGTCTCTGACGACCCTTAAAAGAAAACTCATCTTAAGGAAGGTTTCACGCTTAGATGCTTTCAGCGTTTATCCTTTCCGTACATAGCTACTCGGCATTGCACCTGGCGGCACAACCGATACACCAGCGGTACGTACGACCCGGTCCTCTCGTACTAAGGTCATGTCCTCTCAATTTTCTAACGCCCATCACAGATAGGGACCGAACTGTCTTGCGACGTTCTGAACCCAGTTCACGTGCCACTTTAATCGGCGAACAGCCGAACCCTTGGGACCTTCTCCAGCCCCAGGATGTGACGAACCGACATCGAGGTGCCAAACCTCCCCGTCGATATGAGCTCTTGGGGGAGATCAGCCTGTTATCCCCGGAGTACCTTTTATCCTTTGAGC
>JAIUNW010000003.1 GCA_020161535.1 Bacteroidota bacterium
GACATTGCTATCAGAAAGTATTGTCTTCACAAGATTTTAGTAAACAAATTTTGTCTTTGCCCAAAAATTATACTGTTGAAATTATTCCATCTGGGTGCTGTGGAATGGCTGGTTCATTTGGGTATGAAAAAGAACATTATGCAGTTTCACAAAAAGTAGGAGAGTTGGTATTATTTCCTGCGGTTCGCAATAAGGCTACAGAAACAATTATTGCTGCTGCTGGTACTTCATGTAGACATCAGATTAAAGATGGTACCAAAGAAATTGCATTGCATCCGGTAGAGATCTTGTTTGCCGCGTTAGTTTAGATTTCTGTATTCGTTGGGAGTGATGCCTACTTTTTGTTTAAATAAACGAGTAAAGTGTTGTGGGTATTTAAAACCCAATTCTATTGATATTTCATTGATATTTTTATCGGACTCAACCATCTTTTTCTTAGCAGTTTCAATGGTCTTGTTTTGTAAGTAGTCTTTGGCAGATTGTCCTGTTTCTTTTTTAATTAAGTCTCCAAAGTAATTGGCAGATAAATTTAATTGTTGCGCAAAATAAGACACAGCAGGTATGCCAATTTGATGCGGTTGCTCGGAATTGAAATAGTCTTTTAATAATTGCTCAAATTTCGCTAAGAGTCCTTTGTTAATATTGTCCCTAGTAATAAATTGGCGATCATAAAAACGTTGACAATAGTCTAGAAACAATTCAATATTGGCTGCGATTAATTTTTTACTGTGTTTATCTATTGGTTGATTTAATTCAAACTGAATTTTTTGAAAAGAAGATTGAATCATTGATCTTTCATCCTCCGATAAATGAAGGGCTTCGTGGGTTTCGTAATCAAAAAACTGGTACTCGTCTATTCGTTTGCCAAGGGTAGTGCCTAATAAAAAGTCTGGATGAAAAACAAGTCCAAATCCCATGGGCTGATAAGGTTCTGGCGGTTTTTGCATTTCCATAACTTGTCCAGGAGCAAAAAAAGCCAAAGTGCCTGCTTGGTAGTCATATAAATGACGTCCATATTTTAGATCTCCACATTTTACGTCTTTTAAATAAACACAGTACATCCCGTATTGGAATTTGATGCTTGTTACATTGCCCCAATCACGCATACTCGCTTTGGAGAAATCTATAACCGTTATTAATGGATGCAGTGTTTTATGATTGTTATCTGCATTATACTGGCTGATATTATTGATTGGGTAAATGAATTCCATGAATTTATTTTGTTTAACAAAAATAGTCATTGCATTGAAGCAGTTCCCATACCTTATCATTAATTGGTAAAAATGGTAGGTAAAACAGTAATTTGTATACTAAAATTGGGAAGTAATGGAAGAGCTTTGTATAATGAAAACAACAATATTAAGCCTGACTTTTGTCATTTTATGCATTGGTACTGCATCCGCTCAAACTGAAAATGAAATCATTCAACTTTCTGCCAAAAAATGGCAATGGATGTCTGATAAAAACGTAGATTCACTGAGTGTTTTACTCCACGATAAAAGTGATTTTGTGCATATGGGTGGAACTTGGGGTAAAGCAAGAGAAATTGATATCATTAAGGGAGGGTTTATCTGGTACAAAAAAGCCGAAGTTTATAGTAATGCGGTTAAGTTTATAGGCAATACAGCTGTATTATTGAGTGATATGGATTTGGTTGCAGTTGTTGGAGGGAATGATGCTATTAACTCATTTATGGTAACCGAAGTGTATGTAAAGGAAAAAGGCAAGTGGATCATGGGTTCTCTTACCTTCTCTCGCCTGTTGCGCCCGGTAAAAATGGCGAGCCCGGCCAATAACAACCCATCACACTAAACTGAATCAGACCGTGAAAAGGCGTGCAATTTTGAAATCGGGTTTGGCCTTGGCGGGCGCCTCTTTTGTTGCCGCGCAAACAAAAGCCATGGGCTTACTCCCAACCGGTACAAAAAAGAATGAATTACCAACCGGCAGCCATCCAACTGCTCGTCGAAAATTGGGCACCCTCGACGTGTCAGCCATTGGCCTGGGTGTGCAGAACATGAGCCGCACCTATCAAACAACGATTCCGTTGCGAAGCGAAATGATTCGCATTATTCGCTCGGCATACGACCAGGGCGTGACCCTTTTTGACACGGCTGAAGCCTATGGTCCATTCGAAACAGAGAAGATTTTAGGGGAAGCGGTGGCTGCTTTCCGAAATAAGATTGTTATTGAAACAAAATTTGGGTGGAACATCGATCCGCAAACCGGGCAATGGAAACAACCTGCCTTGAACAGCCAACCCGAACAAATTAGAAGAGCAGTGGAAGGCATGTTGCGCCGATTGCGAACCGATCGCATCGACCTGTTGTACCAACACCGGGTAGATCCGAAAGTGCCTATTGAAGATGTAGTCGGTACCATAAAAGATTTAATCCACGAAGGAAAAGTGTTACACTATGGCCTGTCTGAACCGGGCGTACAAACGGTGCGTAGAGCACATGCCATACACCCAGTAACGGCCATTCAGAATGAATATTCACTGCTTTGGCGAGGACCTGAAGAAAAAATCATTCCCCTCTGCCAGGAACTGGGCATCGGCTTTGTTCCCTGGAGTCCGCTCGGTGTTGGTTTTTTGACCGGTGCCATCGACGCCAATACAAGATTTGCGGCAGGTGATATTCGAGGCGGCGAATCAAGGTTTTCGCCTGAAAACATAGCGAAAAACCTGGCAATGGTGGAGCTGCTCAAGAAATGGGGCTTGCAGAAAAACGCTACACCTGGTCAACTCTCGCTGGCATGGTTGCTGCACACCAAACCCTGGATCGTTCCCATTCCCGGCACCACGCAAATGGCACATATGTTGGAAAACACAACCGCCAGTTCGATTGTATTTACCAACGATGAATTTATCCAATTCAATAAAGCGTTGTCGGCCATTAAGATTGAAGGCGCAAGACTACCTGCTTTCGTTGAATCATTGTCCGGCGTAGAAGCACCCGAAATAAAACAATCGCATGAATAAATCCACGCTACAACAATTGTGTACTGCACTGGTATTCACCTTTGTCCTGGCCGCCTGCGCTACGCAAAGCAAAACCAATAGCAGTGCTTATATCAGCATCCAGGAACAAGGAAGTTTTGCCGTGGGTGGCACAGTGTTGCATCAACCCGGTAGTTTTGATCCGGATAGGCCAACGCCCGACGGACAAACCTACCATGGTGACCATGCCTATGTTTTCTACCAGGTACCGGTCAATCACCGCAAGCTTCCGCTGGTGATGTGGCATGGCTTCGGCCAGTTTTCCAAAACCTGGGAAACAACCCCCGATGGCCGCGAAGGATTTCAAAACATTTTCCTTCGTCGCGGCTTTCCGGTGTACTTGCTTACCCAACCAAGGCGGGGCAATGCCGGCCGTAGTATGGTAGCTGGCAGTAGCAAGCCCACCCCGGATGAACAACAATGGTTTGCTACTTTTCGCGTGGGTATCTGGCCAAATTATTTTGATGGTGTGCAGTTTGCGCGCGACAGCAACACACTCAATCAATACTTCCGGGCCATGACGCCCGATATAGGTCCGATCGATATCAATGTAAACACCGATGCGGCAGCGGCACTCTTTTCCAAAATAGGGCCGGCTATTTTGCTTACCCATTCGCACTCGGGTGGCATGGGTTGGCTGACGGCCATCAAAAGTCAAAACGTCAAAGCCATTGTTTCGTATGAACCAGGCAGTGGCTTTTTATTCCCCGAAGGCGAAACACCCGCAGCCATCCCTTATACGGGTGCGGAACTAAGCGCCATACCCGTGCCAATGGCGGACTTTATGCAACTGACTAAAATTCCCATCGTTATTTATTACGGTGATAATATTCCTACTACGCAATCGTCGAATCCCGGTGTTGATGGCTGGCGCGCGCGACTCGCCATGGCGCGAAAATGGCGCGATGTAGTGAACAAACACGGGGGTGATGTAACCGTGGTGCACCTGCCCGAAATAGGTATCAAGGGCAATACACATTTTCCGTTTTCTGATTTGAATAATATAGAAGTGGCCAACCTGCTGTCGACCTGGTTGAAAGACAAAAAATTGGATTGATGCCCAAGCCGCAAACACATCAAACAATAACAACCATGAAACACTATTATAAACAATTCCTTTATTGCTTTTATATGCTGTTAACTGTAGCTGCTGTATCAGCACAAACAAAACCAGCCAATCCCTTCGGCCTTGTTTATGGCAATGCCCTTACCGCCAACGTACCTGGCAAAGTGAATATCCACGCCGTGCATTATAAGCTCAACGGCATTGATATTGCCGCCAATGTGTATACGCCTGCCAACTACGACTCAACCAAAAAATACCCGGTGATTGTGGTGGCGCACCCCAATGGGGGCGTGAAAGAACAGGTGGCGGGATTGTATGCCCAGCGACTGGCAGAACAGGGTTATATTACCATTGCAGCCGATGCTGCTTACCAGGGTGCCAGTGGCGGTTTACCGCGCAATGTTGACAAACCCGCCAACCGGATTGAAGACATCCGGGGCATGGCTGATTTTGTTTCTCAATACAAGGGTGCCGACACCAGTGAACTTGGGCTATTGGGCATTTGCGGTGGCGGGGGTTATGCGCTGGCAGCGGCAGAAACAGACAAAAGATTCAAAGCCATTGCCACGCTGAGTATGTTTAATTCCGGCATCGTGCGTCGCGATGGTTATATGAATTCTCAGATAGCCACGCTTCCCGATCGATTGAAACAAGCAGCGCATGCCCGTGCACAAGAAGCAGCCGGCGGCGAAGTACTTTATATCGGTGGCGGAAAAATGACCGATGAACAAGTGGCTGCCCTTCCTTTCGATTTATACCGCCAGGGGTACGAATACTATGGCAAAACGCATGCACATCCCAATTCAACGGGTCGATACACCATGAGCAGCCTGATAGATTTAGTCGCTTTTGACGCTACCACCAATATGCGGATGATTGATCAGCCTCTCTTGATGGTTGCCGGCAGCCAGGCAGATTCATATTATATGACCGAAAGTGCTTTTAAAGCGGCTACCGGAACCACGAACAAAGAATTGTATTTGATCAACGGCGCTACCCATATTGAAACCTATTGGGTGCCCAAATATGTTGACCAGGCCGTTGCCAAAATGCTGGCTTTCTACGGTAAAAATTTATAAATCGTCAATCCTTGCCATGCTGAAATTCAACCTGCTTTTTAGCCTTCTACTAATCATGGCCAATAATATGATGGCACAGTCTACACATGCGTCAGCCCATGCGCTGAACCAGAAAGAACAGCATATGGTGTTGGTTTCAGCCTATACAGCACGTGGTGATATGGCAGCGCTGGCGCGCGCATTGAACGACGGACTCAACGCGGGACTTACCATCAGTGAACTAAAAGAAACCCTGGTGCAGTTGTACGCCTACACGGGTTTTCCCCGCAGCCTGAATGCCTTGCACAAGTTGATGGAAGTATTGGCAGATCGAAAGAAAAACGGCCTTACCGACCTGCCTGGTAAAGAACCGACACCATTGCCCGCTAGCCATACCATGCTGCAGACCGGCACTACTAACCAAACAAAACTTGTAGGCACGCCGGTTACGGGTGCCGTGTATCAATTTGCACCGGCGATAGACCGCTTCCTGAAAGAGCATTTGTTTGGTGCCATCTTCAGCAGAGATAACCTCGATTGGAAAACCCGCGAACTGGTTACCATTTCAGCGCTGGCTGCTATGGACGGTGCAGCGCCGCAACTTCGATCGCATTTTAACGTAGGGATCTACAATGGACTCACGGCCAACCAACTTTCTGCACTGGTCAACATTATTGAATCGAATATCAATAAACAACGTGGTCTTGTTGCTCGCGAAGTATTGCAATCAGTGCTGGATAAAAAAGCCTACACGGCAAATCCATGGTTGACCGAAGCCATTTTCCCTACCGGTCAAAAAATTGACAACAACAATTTCGTCGGCACGGCCTGGCTGCAACCCCTGGTACAGCCCGATAGCAACAATAAGCTACAAGTAGGGAATGTTAGTTTTGAACCAGGGGCCAGAACCAAGTGGCATAAACATCCTGCGGGGCAAATCCTGCTTGCCATCGACGGGCTCGGTTACTACCAGGAACAGGGAAGCGCCAAGCGATTGCTTCGCAAAGGGGACGTGGTCAAATGTCCCGCCGATACACCGCACTGGCATGGTGCAGCGCCCGATGAAAAATTTATTCAGGTCGCGATTAACAGCATCGAAGCCGGCGTTACGGTTTGGTTGAACGAGGTAACAGAAGAGGAGTACAAAAGCGCGCCGGTTAATGACGAATGAAACCAGTCAACTAAGAAATCACTAAGCACCTGATCGCAGCAAGGCCACAAACATGCTGTCTGCTTTCTCTGCATAGCCTTTCAACACGCGCATATCCATTACCGTTAGTCCGTGTTCCTGCACGAGCCAATCCACATTCTCCTCATTCTCCTGTTTGAATACAGAACAGGTAATATAGAGCAGGTAGCCGCCGGGACGCAAGCGTGTCAACGCATGGGTCGCGATTGATTTTTGCAGGCGGGAAAAATCTGCTATGCTATCGGGATCGAAAAACGATAGGTTTTCCGGCGCGCGCGACCAGGTGCCACTACCCGTACAAGGCAAGTCAGCAATGACCAGGTCTTGTAGCCGCAGGTCAGGCGCAGCGAGACTTATATCCGCTTCCAACCTTTTGTAATTTCTGATACCGGCTCTTAAAAATCGCGCAGCGAGGTTCACCAAAATAGATTGGCGTATATCGGTCACCGTTAGAAAGGCTTTGGGGAAATAATCCATGGCCAGCAGGGACTTACCACCGCTGGCGGCACAACAATCCCAAATGGCAGCCGGTTTTTCAGTGGCAGGGATCAATGCAAGCAACTCACCCGTGCGCTGGCTGCTCAGGTCTTGAATAACCAGTTCTTTGTCCAGCACAAAATCTTTGGCCGCATCGTAGCCATTGGGTAAGCGCAAACTATTATCCCCCACCAACGAATAGGCTATCCAACGCTCTTCTAACCGACGAATTAATTGCGCTTTGTAGCCAGGCCTGATTCGCGCAAACAAATCGGGTTGTTGAACATGCGACAACGCAAAAGCAGTTGCGTCAATGCCTTCACTCAAAAAATCGCTCCAGGGAAAAATAGCTTGTAAGTCGGCTATTGTTACCGTACCATAAACGGCTTTATCAAGCATTGTCAACTTCTCTGCCACCGGTAAAGCAGCCGCCGCATGCCAATCTTCGCGCAATGCGCCTAACAATGCATTGGGCGCAGATGCCGTCAGCAGCAAACCTAGCATCATTCGATCGCGAGGCGCCAGTAAGGGCAACGCAGGCCCCAATCGAAACCAGGCATAACACAATTGCTGGATCTGCTTTCGATCGCGCGAGCCATGTTTTTTATGGGCAGCGAAATACTGGCGGGCATAATGCGCAAAAGGCATCTCACCGGCATAGGCATGTACCAGTTGCAAGGCGGTTTGCAGGTGTGCTTCCGCGTACATTATGGATAATTAGAGTTCCAGCAGGGCTTTCACCGGGTCTTTACCAAAGAGCAGCAAATCTGGCTTCTCCAGCAATTCTTTCACCCGTACCAGGAAGCTTACGGATTCACGTCCGTCGATAATCCGGTGGTCATAACTGAGCGCGAGATACATCATCTGCTTGATCACCACCTGGCCGTTCACCGCCATGGGACGTTCCTGTATTTTGTGCATGCCCAAAATGGCGGACTGTGGAATATTGATAATCGGCGTGCTCATCAGCGAGCCAAACACGCCACCATTGGTGATGGTGAAAGTGCCGCCCTGCATTTCTTCCATCGATAATTTATTGTCGCGCGCTTTGGTAGCCAGCTCCACCACTTTCTTTTCAATCTCGGCCATGCTCAGGCTCTCCGCATTGCGAATCACCGGCACCACCAGCCCTTTGGGGGCGGATACGGCGATAGAGATATCACAATAATCGTGGTAGATAATGGCATCGCCATCGATATAGGCATTCACCGCCGGCCATTCCTGCAACGCATAACAAACGGCCTTGGTGAAGAAGCTCATGAAGCCGAGGTTTACACCATGGCCTTCTTTGAATTTGTCTTTGAACTGCGCGCGGATCGCCATGATCGGCCCCATGTCCACTTCGTTGAAAGTGGTCAACATGGCGGTGGTGTTCTTGGCTTCCACCAAACGGCGTGATACCGTTTTGCGCAGGTTGCTCATTTTCTCGCGACGCTCTTCGCGACCAAACAAAGCCACCCCCGGTTTGCGACCCGGATTGTTCAGCGCTTCCAGCACATCGTGTTTCAAGATTTTTCCGTTGCTGCCACTGGCCGTAACCGATTTCGGATCTACTTTTTTATCAGCAAGTATAGCAGCCGCTACCGGCGTTGCTTTCACGTCGTTCGGAATCGCCGTAACCGGGGCATTGGCGGCCGCCGGTTTTGCAGCAGCACCAGCGGCTGTCGTTTCTTTACCAGCCGCAGGCGCAGCATCTACATCTGGCACTGCCACATCGGTATCGATCTTGGCGATGGGCTCTCCAATTTTTACGGTATCACCTTCTTTGAACAAGGTGGACAGTTTACCCGATTCTTCTGCATTGAGTTCAAAAGTGGCTTTCTCACTTTCCAGCTCCGCAATCACTTCATCGCGGCGCACCAGGTCGCCGTCTTTCTTCACCCATTTTAAGAGTGTCACTTCGGTGATCGACTCACCCACCACCGGCACTTTGATGGTGATCACGCCCTTGCCTACTGCTTTCGCCGTGGCCGCAGGTGCTGCTTTAACGGCTGTGGCGGTATCAGTTGCTGCTGCGGCTGCCGGTTTGCTATCCGCCGCAGGCGCTGCCCCAGCCGGTGCTTTCGCGTTCTCATCGATCGATGCCACTGTATCGCCAATTTTCAACGTATCGCCTTCATTGGCCCGCGTTGTCAATATACCTGCCTGTTCGGCGTTCAACTCGAAAGTCGCTTTCTCGCTTTCCAACTCGGCAATCACTTCATCGCGCTGCACATAGCTGCCGCTCGGCTTCAGCCACTTGATCAGCGTTACTTCCGTTATCGATTCACCAATAGTAGGCACTTTTATGTCAATCATAATGCAAGGGTCAAAAGTAAAAATTCAAAAAACCGGGTATATAAAAACTTGTCAAAAGTAAGGATTCAGGCTGATCGCACCATTGTCGAAAACGACTTGAAACGCGACCATTTCGCTAGATCGTAAAAGCTGTTTCGATGATTTCTGCCTGCTCCTGGCCATGCACTTTCGCATAGCCCGTTGCGGTCGACGCGCTGGGCTGGCGACTGATCACCCCGAAATTCAAGCTGGTCAGGTTCATTTTCAGGAAACTGGCCGCGCCCATATTCAGGGGCTCTTCCTGCACCCAGAACCAGGTGGCTTTGTTGTATTTCGCATACAGGTCTTCCAGTTGTTTTTGCGGAATGGGATAGAGTTGCTCCACGCGAACCACTGCTACATTTTTCGCGCCGTCTTTTTGTTTGCGGGCGGCGAGATCGAAATACACTTTACCCGAACAGAACAACACTTTGTTCACTGCTGCGGGATCGGGTTGTGTGGGATCATCAATCACTTCCTGGAAACGACCCTGCAAAAACTCTGCTTTGGGCGAATAGGCTTCGGGCAAACGCAGGTTTGCCTTGGGCGAGAAATTGATCAACGGTTTCCGGAACGGCCAGGCCAGTTGACGGCGCAGGGCATGGAAGAGGTTCGATGCCGTAGTGATATCGGTCACCACCATATTCAGCTCCGCACACATTTGCAGGAAGCGTTCCATCCGGGCCGAACTGTGTTCTGGTCCCTGGCCTTCGTAGCCATGCGGCAACAACATCACGATGCCATTCATGCGACTCCATTTTTGTTCGCCAGCGGCAATGAACTGATCAATCACCGTTTGCGCACCATTGCAGAAATCACCAAACTGTGCTTCCCACAACACCAATGCCAGCGGATTGGCCATGGCATATCCATATTCAAAACCAAGAACGCCGTATTCGCTGAGCAAGGAATTGTAAATGTGAAAATGGCCCTTGGCGCCGTCGATATGCGCGAGGCGATTGTAGGCCGCATCGGTTACTTCATCGCGCAACACGGCGTGCCGATGACTAAAGGTGCCGCGACGCACATCTTGTCCGCTCATGCGCACATCTTTGCCATCGAGCAAGATGCTGGCATAGGCCATCAATTCACCACTGGCCCAATCGAGCTTTCCTTCGTCTTCGTAGAGCTTCACTTTGTCCTGCAAAATTTTCTCCACCTTTTTCAGGGGATGTAAATCAGCCGGCAGGGTCATGATGCTTTTGAACAGCTTGTTGAAATCGGCTTCACTGATCCCTGTTTCGGGCGATACCAGAAAATCTTCTTCTTTCGCTTTGCGCAAGCTCCGCCAGGCGATTTCCGGTGCCTGGTATTTATAGGGCAGCGGATTTTGTTTTACTTCATCGAGGCGCTCTTGTAAATCGGCCCAGAATTTCTTTTCCATCTCCTGCGCCATCTGCTTCGCATCCTTTTCGCCGCTTTCCATCAGGTAGGCGGTATACACTTCGCGCGGGTTGGGGTGCTTATCGATCAGCGCGTATAATTTCGGCTGTGTGAATTTCGGATCATCGCCTTCGTTGTGACCGTGTTTGCGGTAACACACCATATCGATGAAAATATCCGAATTGAATTCCTGGCGATAGCGGGTAGCGATCTCCGCTACTTTCACCACGGCTTCGGCGTCGTCGCCATTCACATGGAATACCGGCGCCTGCACGGTGGCCGCGAGCGAAGTACAATAATCGGAACTGCGCGCATCGGCGTAGTCGGTCGTAAAACCGATTTGGTTATTGATGACAAAATGTATGGTGCCGCCGGTATAATACCCTTGCAGCTTACTCATTTGCAGCACTTCGTACACAATGCCTTGTCCGGCGATAGACGCATCCCCATGAATCAGTATCGGCAAGATGCGATCGTACTCACTCTCATACAACACATCTGCCTTGGCGCGGGCGAAGCCCACCACCACGGGATCAACCGCTTCAAGGTGCGAAGGGTTGGGCGCGAGTTTCAGGTGAACGGTTTTTCCCGAGGGCGTCGTCACATCACTGCTGTAGCCCATATGGTATTTCACATCGCCGCTGCCCATGGTTTGGTCCATCACGGCCGTACCTTCAAATTCGCTGAAAATATGTTCGTAGGTTTTACCGAGTACATTGGCGAGTACGTTGAGACGTCCGCGGTGTGCCATGCCGAATACCACTTCTTCCACGCCCAAATTACCGGCGGTATTGATGATGGCATCCAGCGCCGCAATGGTGGTTTCACCGCCTTCGAGCGAAAAACGTTTTTGGCCGATGTATTTGGTGTGTAGAAATTTTTCGAACATCACGCCCTGGTTGAGTTTCTCCATGATGCGCCGCTGCTGGTCTACCTTCAGTGGTGCGTCAAAGTCTTTTTCCATGGCGTTGGTGAGGAAGTCAACTTTTTGCTGGTCGCTGATGTATTTGAACTCGATGCCCACGTGTTTGGCGTAAACGGCTTCGAGTTTGCTAATGATTTCGCGCAAGCTGGCTTTTGGCCCCAGGCCAATGCGACTGCCGGCATAAAATTGCTGATCCAAATCAGCGTCGGTGAAACCAAAAAAGGCCAGGTCGAGGTTGGCGCCGCGGTCTTTGCGCGTGCGGATGGGGTTGGTTTTGGCAATCAGGTGCGCCTTGTTTCGATACCCCAGCACGAGGCGGTAGGCCGAAATTTCTTTTTTGATGTCGAAATCGGCGGGCAGGTTGGCCGAAGGGCCAGCTACGCCCTGCGCGAGTGAGCCGGTAGCGCCAATGGTAGACGAACCAGCTAAGCCGGTGGCGCCTCCGGCGGATAACGACGACCCATTGCCGTTTTGCCCATTGGCCGCGGACTGTGCGCCGACTTTATCGACCGCAAAATCGAAACCTTCAAAAAACTTTCTGAATTCGGGATCTACTGACGCCGGATCTTTTACAAAATCCTGGTACAGCGATTCAATAAAAGCGGGCGAGGAATTGGTGATATAGGAAAAATCCTTCATATGGAGTACCCTTTATGGTAGGGAATTGGGACAGCGAATATACGAACAATGCTGCTAACGGTAGTGGTGGCTTTCTATTGCCGCCGGCTATAATCGATTATTAATCGGAAACATTTTTACCCAAAATTTTGGCGATATGGGTGTTGCTGCCTACCTTTGCCGTCCAAATTTATCAGCATGGCTAATCACAAGGCAACGAAGAAAGATGTACGTCAGGCAGAGAAGCGCCGCGACCGGAACCGTTACTACGGCAAAACCACCCGTAACGCGATCCGCGACCTGAAAGCCATTGAAGAGAAGGCAGCCGCCGAAGCGGGTTTGCCGAAGGTATTGTCGATGATCGACAAGCTGGCCAAGAAAGGGGTGATCCACAAGAACAAGGCAGCCAACCTGAAAAGCAAGTTGACGGTGCGCACCAATAAGTTGGGTGCTACTGCTACTGCTACTGCGTAGGATTTGCGTTTTTTTATTGGAAGATATTGAGAAGTGCCTCTTTTGAGGCACTTTTTCTGTTAGGAAGAGGCCCCTGTGGCTTGGGTGGTTTCGCGCTAAGGTTATTGGTTTTGTTTGCCGCAAAGACCACTTGTTTTATTTCCCACAAAGACCACTTGCTGTTATTTCCCACAAAGACCACAACTGCTGTTTCTCGCAGAGTTTATTTCTCGCAGAGATCGCGGGGGAACAGAGAATGAATGAACGATTGGCAGTCATCCACGATAGCGGCTGCTCGATTTTTTGGGTGATTGCTGCAATATACATCTCCGTTCCTCTGTGTTATCAGGGTAAACACCGCTTAAGACGTTTTGTCGCGCAGACCGCCTGATATGGTTTCTCGCTGAGACCGCCCGATATGGTTTCTCGCGGAGACCACCTGACATGGTTTCACGCGGAGACCACGGAGGAACAGAGAATGAATGAAGCATTAGAAGTCATCCTTAATAGCGGCTGCTCGATTTTAAGGATGAATGTTGCAATGTACATCTCTGTTCCTCTGTGTTTGGGCTGTATTTCGTGGTGGGAGATAGATGGGATTGAAAGGTAAAAACGGGTGATGAGGAGGGTGGTGCTTATTTAGGCCATTAAAATCGGTAGCCGAAACTTAAGTAGCCGCCGGGAATGATTTGCTTTTCCAAGAGTCCGGGGGAAAAGCCAATCCGAAAAGCCGTGTATTTTCCGATGGCGCGATAGCCAAGGTTGACACTTGGATACCATGTTTTTACAGAATACGCAGGATACACCACTGCAAAACCAACCTGATCATCACTTGTTTCATTAACGATCAGGTATTGTAATTCCACTCCGAGTTCCAGGAAATGTCTTTTTTTCCCCACGAGGTAATAACTCCCACCACCTATTACTGCGGCTTCGAGGTATTTTGCAAAATTAGATCCCGCTCCCGCCCGGAGTCCCCAATAACTGGCACCTATCCTGTGGTCAAAAGTCAAATTATAAATAAGACCGTTTTTGCCCAATTCGAAAGATATCGTGTTTAATTTTTCGTCCTTTAGGCCATCAATTACTTGTGCGCGACAAACAGCGAAGCCGAAAATTAGAAACGAAAAAACGTTTAACAAAGATTTCTTCATATGCAAGTTGCCGGCAACTGCTGCGCCAATCAGGTTGCTGGTAAATGCTAAACTAATAATAAAGCCTCTTTGAGCAACCAAAAACAGTTGCACGGCGTTTTTATGCTTCCGTATGTTTGGCGTGCTAGCCGCTGATTCACACAAGGATCACCTGCGTGTGTTTTTCGCAGAGATCGCCTGATACGGTTTCTCGCAGAGACCACGGAGGAACAGAGAATGAATGAAGCATTGGAAATCATCTTCAGTAGTGGCTGCTCGATTTTTTGGATGAATGTTGCTATATACATCTTTTGTTCCTCCGTGTTATCAGGTCAAAAAACGCAGGCTGTTAAAAACACCCTGTGTAAAAAACACTTTAAAAGAAACAAGCGCAGTACAGGCAGTTTAATGCAACAGTTAACACTCTCCAACGCAACACAACAATAACCAACATTAATCCACAGCACAAACGCAGAGGAACAGAGAATAATTAAATCCTACAAAAACATCTCTGTTCCGCCGTGGTCTCCGCGAGAAACAAACTCTGCGTGAAAATATCTCTGCGTGAAAAAAATCTCCGACAACGGAATACGGCACAAACACAGAGGAACAGAGAATAAACAAATACCATAAAAAAAAATCTCTGTTCCCCCGCGATCTCTGCGAGAAACAATCTCTGCGAGAAACAATCTCTGTGGGAAACAATCTCTGCGTGAAAAACATCTCCGACAACGGACTACGGCACAAACACAGAGGAACAGAGAATAAACAAATACCATAAAAAAATCTCTGTTCCCCTGCGATCTCTGCGAGAAACCATCTCTGTGCGAAAAATAACTCTGCGCGAAAAAATCTCTGCGCGAAAAAAACCTCCGACAACGGACTACGGCACAAACACAGAGGAACAGAGAAAAAACAAATACCATAAAAAAAATCTCTGTTCCCCCGCGATCTCTGCGAGAAACAAACTCTGCGAGAAACAATCTCAGCGCCAAAAAAACTCAGCGCAAACAATCTCCGCGCGAAACAAAGGCGTGAAAACATACTTTCAATACATTCGCTCCATGCGCCCACTCATCACCCTCCTCGCTCTCCTCCTCACCCTGCGGTCTCTTCCCGCCAGGGCTCAACTCCCTGACGCTCCCTTCACCAAAGGCGGGGGAAACAAAACCGCCACCTACCCCGAAATCATAGCGTTCTACCAATTGCTGGACAAAGCCTCGCCCAAACTCACCCTCAAAACCATGGGGCCCACCGATGCCGGCGAGCCCCTGCACCTGGCGCTCTTCTCCAACGATGGGGTAGCCGATCCCGCGAAATGGCATGCGCAACATAAAATCGTGTTGCTGTTTAACAACGGCATCCACCCCGGCGAACCCGATGGCATCGACGCCTCCATGAACTGGCTGCACGATCTGGTGGCTGGCAGCGCAAAAATTCCGGACAATGTGGCTTTAGCCTTTATTCCCGTGTACAATATTGGTGGCTGCCTCAACCGCGGCGAATATTACCGGGTAGACCAGAACGGTCCGGAGGCCTTTGGATCGCGGGGAAATTCAGCAAACTACGACCTCAACCGCGATTTCATCAAGGCCGATACCAAAGAAGCGCTGAGCTTTGCAGGCATTTTCCATTACGTAAAGCCCGATGTATTTGTCGACAACCACGTGAGCAATGGCGCCGATTACCAGCACGTGATGACCCTGATCTCGAGCCAGCACAGCAAACTCGGTGGTGCCATGGGCCGCTTCATGAACCAAAGCTTTGAGCCGGGTATCTACAAACTGATGAAAGACAAAGGCTATGACCTCATCCCCTATGTCAACAATTTCAACGATACCCCCGTATCGGGCTGGCCCGAATTCATGGAAACCCCGCGCTATAGCACGGGTTATGCCGCCCTCTGGGATTGCTTTTCTTTTATGCCCGAAACGCATATGCTCAAGCCATATGCCCAACGCGTTAAAGCCACGCACGACCTGATGATCTCTTTTGTTGAATTCGCGTCGGCCAAAAAAGACAGCATCCTCGCTACCCGGGCCGCCGCCATCCAGGAAAAAATCAGCGCTACCCGCTTCCCCCTGCGTTGGGAGCTCGACAAATCGAAATACCATCCGCTGCTATTCAAAGGATTTGAAGCCGGCCGCAAGCCCAGTGCCATCAGCGGCTTACCCCGACTCTATTACGATCGCAATAAACCATTTGAACAATGGGTGAACGTGTACAATGTGTATGCGCCGAAAAATTTCGTGGAAAAACCAAAAGCCTATATCATTCCGCAGGGTTGGTGGAAAGTAATAGAACGACTGAAAGCCAACCAGGTGCAAATGCGCGCCCTGCAGCACGACAGCAGCCTCGAGGTCGAATACTACCAGGTGCTGGGTTATAGCAGTACAGCAAAACCGTATGAAGGGCACCACCCCAACAACCTCGACTCAGTCCGCACCCTGGTACGAAAAATGCAATTCCGAAAAGGGGACTGGCTCATTCCCATGGATCAGCCTGCCAATCGCTTCATCATCGAGACATTGGAACCCGCGGCTACCGATTCCTATTTCGTTTGGAATTTCTTCGACCCCATTCTTAACCAGAAAGAAGGCTATAGTGCCTATATGTTTGAAGATACCGGCGCCGAATGGTTAAAATCAAATGAAGATGTGCAAGCATTGCTGCGCCAGCAACAAACAGATACGAGCTTTGCCAAAAACGGACGAGCACAACTCGATTTTGTTTTTAAACACTCGCCCTGGTATGAATCTGAACACAATCGCTACCCGGTTTACCGCCTGGTTAAATAATGGCCTGCTGGCAATCCGTCTGCTGCTGCTCAGTCTGCTTGTCGTCGGCACCCAGGCCCATTCGGCCTACTGGCAACCAACAACTGGCGGGGCCGAACAGACGCCCGTCGCGACCAAAGTCAATAAGACCGGGAAGAATACCGCAGTGGCCAGCCTGGTGCCGGATACTGGCCTGCTACATGCGTTCCACCTCGTTAAACCGAATCCCTCCACCAAAGGCATGGGCCATATCGCCGCAGAGCCGGGCCATATCGCGGCAGACCCAGGCCATACTGCCGCAGACCCAAGTGCTATCGCCACAGATCCGGGCGCTATCGCCCCCAAAAAATCCTACAAAAAAGGCATTCCGGATGGCGAATGGACGGCCCATTATGCCGACGGACAACTACGCTATGTCGTCCATTTCAGTGCCGACAAATACCTACGCATCAAAGCCGAAATGAAACGCGACCAGCGGCATATTTTCACCCCCCTGGCACTGGCGGCCAAAAAAGACAAACGGGTTTTCGAGCGCGTTACCCTGGGCAATTATAAAATGCTGTTCGACGGACTGTACAAAAGCTTTTACCCCGACGGCCGGCTTCGCGATTCAGGTTATTATGCCAACGGCCTCCGCGAAAAAGAGTGGATTGAATACGATGCAGTGACCCGCATCCGCCAAACCGGCGCCTATCTTCATGGTAAAAAACAGGGTAACTGGAGCAGTTTCAATGAAGCCGGGAAACTCCTGGAAGTTCATTGGTACAAACAGGGAAAAATGGTCGACCAAAAGAAAATGCGGCATTAAACCGCAACCGCTAGTCTATCTTTTCCACACTACCACTGCCCTTGATGTTTGATTTGATAGACGGATTGCCCCGGTAACGAACATTGCCGCTGCCCCTTACCTCGATCGACAAATCCTTGCTGGCATTCACGCTGGCATCACCGCTGCCTTTGATATCAATATCGGCCGATTCAGCACCCAGCCGGTCGGCCTCGAGGTCGCCGCTGCCCGCACTCGACAACGATACCCGGTTGCAAGATCCTTTCAGCACGATATCCCCCGAACCGGTTGAATTGGCATCCACCTCCGGCACACTGACATCTAATTTGATATTGCCACTGCCCCTGGTGCTGATATCCAGCCTGCCGGTGCCCGACAACACGGAACTACTCTTGATATCGCCGGAGCCATAACTTTCCACCGAACTATACGATGGCGCCACCACCACAATCTGGATGTCGCGGGTCGGCTTCAGCCGGAAACCTTCCTGGGTTTTGATCAGCAGCTTTCCCGCCCTCACCACGGTTTCGATGTGCTCGATGATATTATCTTCGGCGATAATTTTTACTTCATTGCTTGCACCGGTGGTCAGTTCCACATTAAACGACCCCTTCTGCTCTACCCCGCTGAAGCTGCCAGGCTGGCGGGTCTTGGTCACCATATTGCCGTCGCCATTCACCCTTTTGCCCGTAGTAAATACGCAGGAACTCACCATTACCAGCATCGAAAAGAGGATTGTGTACCGCATAACCAGGATTTAAATTGTTTACCTTCGCGCCACCATGACAGAGAAGATACTCATACTCGATTTCGGTTCTCAATATACGCAATTGATCGCCCGCGCCGTACGCGAAGCGAATGTATATTGCGAGATCATTCCCTACCACCAGTCGTTTACCATCGATGCCAGCCTCAAAGGCATCATCCTTTCCGGTTCACCCTGTTCCGTGAACGAAGCCAATGCACCTTCGGTGGATATCAAATCGATGATGCAACAGCGGCCTGTATTGGGCGTTTGTTATGGCGCGCAACTGGCAGCCAAACAATTTGGTGGTAAAGTAGAGCGAAGCGACAAACGGGAGTTTGGTCGCGCAGTGATTCGGCTCAAAGCCGAAGACCCGATATTGAAGGGGATGTCGCCCAGCTCGCAAGTATGGATGAGTCACGGTGATTCCATCAAAGAACTGCCCGCTGGTTTCGATCTTCTTGCCGACACCGAATCGATTCCGGTAGCGGCCTTTAGAAAAGTGGACAGCGATGGCAGTCTCCACGCCGTGCAATTCCACCCCGAAGTCTATCATTCGGTAGAAGGGAAAAAACTACTCAAAAATTTTCTGGTTGATATCTGCGGTTGTGCCCAAGACTGGACGCCGGCGCATTTTGTAACCGATACGGTCGCTGCATTGAAAAAACAGATCGGCCATCGCAAAGTCATCATGGCCCTCAGCGGGGGTGTTGACAGCACCGTTGCTGCCGTCCTGATTTCACGCGCCATCGGCGACAACCTCTATGGCATATTCGTCGACAATGGTGTATTGCGCAAAGGCGAGTTTGAACAGGTACTCAAAACCTATAAAGACAACCTGCACCTGAATGTGAAAGGGGTAGATGCGAAAGACGCATTCTACCGCGAACTGGCGGGCAAAACCGATCCCGAAGCCAAACGCAAAGTGATCGGCCGCATGTTCATTGAAGTATTTCAGGAAGAAGCCCATAAAATTGAAGGCATCGAAATGCTGGGCCAGGGCACCATTTATCCCGATGTGATTGAGAGTGTGTCGGTGCATGGGCCATCGGTGACCATCAAATCGCACCACAACGTAGGCGGGTTACCCGATACCATGAAATTATCGCTCGTGGAACCCCTGCGTTTTTTGTTCAAAGACGAAGTGCGTCGCGTGGGCCGCGAACTGGGTATACCTGATGAATTGCTCGACCGGCATCCTTTTCCTGGTCCCGGTTTGGCGATCCGCATTTTGGGCGAAATCACCCCCGAAAAAGTGGCCCTGCTGCAGGAAGCCGATGCCCGTTACATTGATGCCCTCAAAACACAAAATTTATATAAAACCGTTTGGCAGGCCGGTGCCATTTTATTGCCTGTAAAAAGCGTGGGCGTCATGGGCGATGAAAGAACCTATGAATTTACGGTAGCCCTGCGCGCCGTGACCTCGGTAGATGGCATGACGGCCGACTGGGCACACCTGCCTTATGAATTTCTGGCATATATTTCGAATGATATCATTAATAACGTACGCGGCATCAACCGCGTGGTGTACGATATCAGCAGCAAACCCCCTGCAACCATCGAATGGGAATAAGCATCTAACCGCAAGACTATGACCACAAGCAGCCGAATCGGACTATTCATAACCCTGTTGATGATAAACGCCGCCGGGCTGCGCGCCCAGGATACGGTGCCGGTGGTACCGCAGACCGTACCGGTGGTTCCGGCAATAGAAAATTCGCTAGCTCGCCCGCTGGTAAATGGCAAGCAGGTGATAACCGTATTGTTGCCGCTTTACCTGGATTCGGCGTTTGATGCTGGCGGACAATACCGTTTCGGCAAACAATTCCCCAAATATTTATTACCCGGTCTTGAATTTTACGAAGGGGTGCAACTCGCCATCGACTCCCTGCGCAAAGAAAAAGTGCCGCTCGATATTCGCATTGTTGATACACGGAAAATGAAATCGGTGTACGACCTGCTGAAAACGCCTGATATCACCGAAGCACATTTACTTTTGGCCGAGGTGGCCAACAATGAAATCCGCGCGCTGGCCGATTACGCCAACAAAAACCAAATTCCTTTCATCAACGTCAACCTGCCCAACGATGGAGGCATCACCAACAATCCCTATATGGTGATTTTGAACAGTACGCTGATGACCCATTGTGAAGGCATTTATAAATACTTGCAGAAAAATTACAGCGGCCAATTGATCACCGTGTTCCGAAAAGCAGGTGCGCAGGAAGACCGACTGAAAACCTATTTCAGCACCATCGAAAAATCAACCCTGGGCACACCGGCAAAACTCCGTTGGGTAAACCTGCCCAGCACCTTTACGGTTGATGACCTCACGCCCTATCTCGACAGCACGAAAAAAATGAATGTGGTGCTGGCCGGCAGTCTCGACGAGCAGTTTGCCCGCAACCTTTGTACACAGCTTGCTTCCGTGCGCAAGTCGTATCCGATTCAGGTGATGGGCATGCCCACCTGGGATGCTATCAAAGATTTCGAAAAAAAGGATTTCAAAGACCTCGAAATATTATACACCACCCCGTTCAATCCGCTCCGCACCGATCCGCTCAGTATTTCCTTGCTCGATTATTTTAAGAACAACTTGTACGCAAGACCCACTGATATGGTGTTTCGCGGCTATGAAACCCTGTATCGTTACGGGAAACTGCTCCATGAACTGGGGCCAAACATCGCTTCGGGCCTGGGCGAAGGCAAATACAAGCTGTTTACCGACTACAATATCCAACCTGTGCTGCTCAACAACCAGCAGCAACAACTCGATTATTTCGAGAACAAAAAGATATATGTGGTAAAGAAACTCAACGGCGTAGTCAGTACCATTTTCTAGTGCAGATAAGTTTCTTGGTGCCGGTGAGAACAGGAGAATTAAGCCCATTAACGAATCTCTTTGGCTAATTTTAGGTAAAGGCAATAAATGAAAAGCTGGTGGAGCATAGGGGCGATCGTTTTATTATTCAGCTTCGGCAATAGTTTGCCCGATCCCGAAAAACCTGTTCCTATTCCAGCTTCACCCCAGCGAACCGGCGATGCTGTAAAGGGGTATCAATACCTGGTTAGCGGCGATTATGTGAAGGGCGGCCTGCCCCTTGGTTTGTACAAACGGGCACTCGGTAAACAACAAAAAGATTTTCTCAACCGCGGCGGACTCAATAGCGGCGTTACCCACGATTTTACGGTAGTAGAAGTAAACGGCGAGCAATTGGTGGCCCCCAACTGCCTGCAATGTCATGCACAGGTTTTTGGCGACAGCCTGGTGATGGGTATGGGCAATACCTATCTCGATTTCTCAGCCAACCAAACCATGAATACCAAGAACCTCGCTATGGCGGGGAAATTGCTCAAGTTAACAGCACCGGCTAAATACGAAGCCAGCAAAAATTTTCTTCGGGTATCCATGGCCGTTGGCCCCTACCTGAACACGGCTGTTCGCGGTGTGAATGCGGCCGATCGACTCGCCGCCGCCCTGGTGGCCCATCGCGATCCGGTCACTTTTCAATGGTCTGATACCCTATTGATGCCTCTGCCCGATGAAGTGATTCCCAGTGATGTACCGGCCTGGTGGTTGCTGAAGAAAAAAAATGCCATGTTTTACAATGGCTTTGGTCGCGGTGATTTCGGCCGTTTCCTGATGGCCTCCAATTTGCTCACCGTAACCGATACCGCCGAATCGGCCGAAGTAGACCGCCAGATCAGCGATGTATTGGCCTATCTCTACACCTTGAAAGCACCGGCCTATCCCTTCCCCATCGATAAAGAGCTGGCCGAAAAAGGCGCGCTTATTTACAACGACCATTGCGCCAAATGTCATGGTAACGGTGATGCCTACCCGAATTTATTGGTGCCGGCCGCCATCATCAACACCGATACCGCTTTGTACAGCGCCAACTACCAGAACCCACAATTTGTAGACTGGTTCAATCGCAGTTGGTTTGCCAGCGGTGATCACCCGGCGAAACTGGTGCCCTACCAGGGTTATATAGCGCCACCACTCGATGGGGTTTGGTGCACCGCTCCCTATCTTCACAATGGCTCGGTGCCTACCATCGAAGGCGTATTGAACAGTGCGGTGCGGCCGGCTTTCTGGACCCGCGATTTCAACAAACCCGAATACGATTACCAGCGGCTCGGCTGGACCTATTATACCGGCGATGCCAGCAGCGTTGGCTATTACGACACGAATAAAAAAGGCTATGGTAACTACGGCCATTATTTCGGTGATAAACTCACAGACACCGACCGCAAAGCAGTGATCGAATACCTAAAAACCCTCTAGGTGGTTAACAGCGAAGGATACCGGGTCATACGGCAATGGTTAACCGAAAAAGGGTTTCGCGCTTTTCCTTTCCAGGAAGAAGCATGGGAACATATTCAGTCGGGCGGAAGCGGACTGGTTAACGCCCCCACCGGTTATGGCAAAACCTATGCTGTTTTTCTCGGCGCGCTGATTCGCTTCATCAACCAGCATCCCAATGATTTCAGACAGCGCAAAAAAAATGGTTTGCAGTTGTTGTGGATCACGCCCTTGCGCGCCCTGGCCAAAGACATTGGTCGCGCCATGGAAGAAGCGATTACCGAATTGGGCCTGCCCTGGCAGGTGGGCATTCGCAATGGCGATACCAGCCAGGCTGAACGCGCCCGCCAACGACAGCAATTACCGGAAATACTGATCATCACCCCCGAAAGTTTGCACCTGCTGCTGGCCGCAAAAAACTATCCAGCACTGCTGGCCAATTTGCAATTGGTAGCGGTAGATGAATGGCATGAACTGATTGGCAGCAAACGCGGGGTGCAGGTAGAACTGGCTTTGTCGCGCCTGGTTGCACTGACACCCATTTCCATCTTTGGCATTTCAGCCACCATTGGCAACCTGGATGAAGCGATGGAAGTATTGCTATCACCACTGGAACACGGAGGAAAAATCATCCGCGCCAGCCTGCCGAAAAAAATGGAAGTGTTGTCGATCTATCCCGACGAGATTGAAAAATATCCCTGGGCTGGTCACCTCGGCATCAAGCTGGTCGACAAAATCATTCCCATCATCCGCGAAAGCAGAACCACCCTGGTGTTCATCAATACCCGTGGCATGACCGAACGATGGTACCAGGCCATTCTCGATGCAGCCCCCGACCTGGCCGGTGCCATCGCCATACACCACGGTAGCATCGAACCCCAACTGCGTTTATGGGTGGAAGAAGCTTTACACGAAGGAATATTGAAAGCCGTGGTATGCACCGCGAGTCTTGACCTCGGTGTAGATTTTCGGCCAGTCGAGACCGTTATACAGGTCGGCTCGCCCAAAGGCGTAGCGCGCTTTCTGCAGCGGGCAGGTCGCAGTGGTCACCAGCCCGGCGCGACCAGCCGCATCTGGTTCCTGCCAACGCATTCGCTCGAACTCGTTGAGTCGGCCGCTTTGCAGGAAGCGATTGATGACAACCTGATTGAATCGCGCGAGCCGATGCTGCTTTGTTACGATGTGCTGATGCAATACTGCTGTACGCTGGCCATCAGTGAGGGCTTTGATCCCAAACAATTGTTTACCGAAATCAAAAAAACCTATTGTTATCGTTACCTCGAAGAAAGCGATTGGCAACAACTGGTTTCTTTTCTTGCACACGGCGGCAAGGCCCTACAGCAATACGACGACTATAATAAACTGGAATGGATTGATGGCCGGTATCACATGACCAGCAGGCGGCTCGCTATGCGACATCGTTTGCACATCGGCACCATTGTCAGCGAGTCCATGCTCAAAGTGCGGTATGTGAGCGGCGGCTTTGTGGGCGTGATCGAAGAGTATTTTATTTCGCGCCTGGAGCCCGGTGAAGTGTTCACGCTGGCTGGTAAGAACCTGGAACTGGTGATGATCAAAGACATGACCGTACTGGTGCGCAATTCCAACGCGCGCAAATCGATTGTACCCAGTTGGAATGGCGGCCGCATGCCTTTGTCCGCCAACCTCGGCCGCCTATTGCGAGAACAATTCAACGAGGCATCGCAGGCGGCCTACAGCAAGCGCCGCGAGCTGCGCGAACTAGTGCCACTTTTCAACTTACAGGAAGAACTCAGCCAGGTGCCGCGTGCCAACGAATTGTTGATTGAACAGATTGAAACCAAAGATGGTTTCCACTTGTTTGTTTTCCCTTTTGAAGGGCGCCTGGTGCACGAAGCCATGGCGGCGGTGCTGGCATATCGTATCAGCCGTTTGCATCCCATCAGTTTTTCATTCGCCATGAACGATTATGGTTTTGAATTGCTGAGCGACCAGCCCATACCGGTAGACGACAGCAATGTATATGCGCTTTTTTCGCCCAATGATTTATTGAATGATATTTTACGCAGCGTGAACAGTACCGAAATGGCACGCCGAAAATTCAGGGATGTAGCGGTGATCGGCGGACTCATTTTCCAGGGTCTGCCGGGTGAGCAAAAAAAAGCGAGGCACCTGCAGGCAAGTGCTTCGCTGTTGTTTAATGTATTTCAGGAATATGATCCTGATAATCTCCTGATCAAACAGGCTTACCAGGAAGTTTTCGCTTTGCAAATGGAAGAAACCCGGCTGCGCGATATGCTGGAACGAATCCAGCAGAGTAAAATCATTTTGCAATTCCCTGCACGTTTAACGCCGTTCTGCTTTCCCATCAAGGTCGACAGTATGCGCGAGTTACTCACTTCAGAGAAACTGGAAGACCGGATTAAAAAAATGCAGTTGCAATTGCAAAAATGAGCGTACTATTTCATGTATTTCAACTGAGAGGCATAGAGGGCCACAAATACTACCGGTATCAACAAAGAGAATAAGATACCCATCATGCCCGTCATCATACCGCCGCCTACAAAAATCATTGCAGCCACTATTGGAAATATCTCCCCGATGGTATACAGGTAGAAACCAGATTTATTCAATTTCCGCATTTGCATGGCGCCATAGATACATAGCGCGCAACCCACCAGGGTAATGATCAGCAAAGGCACCCGGTTCTCGTACATTTTCTTTGCCAGTTCCAGCATTTCCGGTCCGGCCATTTTCTTTACAAATTCTGGCGCATTATCCAGCTGGCCGCTGTCTTGCAATTTTTCCAGGTCATCCACACCCTTTCTTCCTTGCGAAAAATTCCAAAGGGACGAAAGAATCGCGTACGCTGAGCCAATAAAAGTGAGAATCGTCAATACATTTAATAAAGAAGGTAACTTCTTGGTTTCGCCGGCAACAAAAGGATCCTGCGTTGACATATACATTGGTTTTGGTTAACAATCAATCTAAAAATAACCATTTAGATTTGTAACCATGCAGGTACCCCATTCTTTTTCGGTGGCCGGTGAACAACTTTGGTTGTCAGACGCGCGGGTCATTTACTGGGAAAGCACCCGCAGTTTAATCCTGTCAGACACCCATTTCGGCAAAACCGGTCATTTTCGCAAAGCCGGCATCGGCGTTCCGCAAACCGTTTTCAAAGAAGACCTGCAGCGTTTGTTCGCACTGATTCAATATTTTCAACCGGCGCGATTGCTGGTGGTGGGCGATTTTTTTCACAGCACCAGCAACAAAGAAGCCGATCTATTTGCCCGTTGGCGACACGATCATAGCGCTTTACAAATTGAACTAATACGCGGCAATCACGATATCCTGCCACTTGGTTGGTACGAACAGCAAGAGATCACGCTTCACGACAATATTTTTGTAGAGGGCCCCTTCGGTTTTGTGCACGAATGGAGCGATCACCTGTCGGTTTCCAATGCTGCTATTTATTATTTCAGCGGACATATTCACCCCGGCATCCGCCTGCGTGGCCTCGGCAAACAGCAAATGCTATTGCCCTGTTTTTATTTTGGAAAACAATATGCCATCCTGCCGGCATTCGGCGGATTCACCGGCCTCGCTTCCCTGCAACGGGTTAAGGGCGACCAGGTTTTTGTCATTGGCCATAAACAATTGATCGCCCTCTGATGAGTAATTCGCTTTACATCGCTTACGATCCCATCTACTGCCATCCGCTGCCCGAAGGCCATCGCTTTCCCATGCAGAAATATGCGTTGATACCAGAACAGTTGATTTTAGAAGGACTCATCACGACCGAAAACCTGTTTCAGCCCGCCGCCTGTGCCGACGACGTGGTGCTGTACACGCATACAGCCGAATACATCGCGAAACTCAAAGACCAAACCCTGAGCGCCAAAGAGCAACGCCAGCTTGGTTTTCCGCAATCACCTGCACTCACGAAAAGAGAATGGGTAATCGTGCAAGGCACCATCAACTGTGCCCTACACGCACGCAAACAGGGGCTGGGCTTGAATGTAGCCGGCGGCACCCACCATGCGTTTGCCGATCGCGGTGAAGGCTTTTGTCTGCTCAACGATTTTGCCATCGCAGCCAACTATCTCTTGCACCAAGGGCTGGCCAAAAAGATCCTTATCATCGACCTCGATGTACACCAGGGCAATGGCACAGCGGCTATTTTTCGACACCAATCGGCAGTATTTACATTTAGTATGCATGGCCGGCACAATTATCCTTTTCAGAAAGAAGTATCCAGTTGCGACCTGCCGCTGGAAGATGGCTGTGACGACCACACTTACCTGCGGCTGCTGCACGACAACCTGCTGCGCATACTCGATGATTTTATGCCTGATTTTTGTTTTTACCTCAGCGGCGTGGATATATTATCGACCGATAAATTCGGCAAACTAAATATCAGCGCCGCCGGTTGTGCAGAACGAGATCGGCTTGTTTTCAGCGAATTAAGTAAACGGCGTTTACCCGTAGCCGTGGCCATGGGCGGTGGCTATTCACCGCAACTGCGCGACATAGTGAATGCGCACTGCCAAACATTTCGCGAAGCCGCCCGTTGCTACTAAACCGAAGATTGCTACTAAACCGAAAATTGCTACCAGATCGAAAAAAGAAACCGCCTCTGTGTAGAGGCGGCTTACTAACCCATAAAACTAAAAAACAACCGACTTTAATTCATTTTCTTTTTCAGTGAAGTCACCTGGTCTTGCAGGTTATTCACCAGCGACGCCAATTGGTTTACATCCCAGCGTTGCTGTTGGTTGGCGCGGGAAAGGATCATCTGCGCCTGCCATACTTCTACAATATCAGCGGCTTCTACCTGGTAAGGCTGGTACACCGGGTTATCACTTACCAGGGTCAATTTGGTTTTCGACTTGGGCGATTTCATGATCCGCTTATACACAATGCCCTCCTGCCGCGAAACCACGATATAGGTATTGCTGTTTTTCACCGCGTCGAGGTTTTCAATTTTCTCTCCCACAATCACGGAACCACTCGGCGTGGGCAGCATCGAATCACCCACGATCTCGAAAGCCCGATAATGACCGGGAGCGAGCATGGGCAGGGTGAATGTATTCAACTCATCAATGAATTCCGGATCAGCAAAACCGGCGAGATAACCAGCAGCCGCTTTGACGGGTACAAATTGAATATCCATGGGTGCGCTCGACATTTTCTGCGCGCGTCGCTTCGCGATATAACTGCCACGCGTATCGCCCAGGTCTTTCAGGAACAATTCGTCGAGGCTCACTTTAAATATCTCGCTAACCAATTCCAGCACTTCCAGCCGCGGTTCCGCCCGTTCCTCTTCATAAGCCCCTAACAGCGAGCGCTTGATGGAAAGCTTGTTGGCAAATTCTTCCTGCGTCCAGCCCCGCAGCTTGCGCAGGTATTTCAGGTTTTTTCCGGCAAATGACATGCTAAATATTTAGGCAAAAATACTAAAATATTTGTCCGAACAATAAATTCTTTGCTTTTTTTCTCACGCGTTTCGCGATAACCTGGTGCGGAGGCGAATACTTGCACTAAATTGGGGGCCATTTGAAGTTATGCCAACGAGTAAAAAGAAAGCTGCACCCAAAAAAACCGCTGCCTTGAAAGCCAAAAAAACTGAACCGATTATCCTGGTCACCAACGACGATGGGGTAACGGCGCCGGGTATTCGCAATTTGGTGGAAGCGGTTCGCGGACTCGGTAAAGTGGTGGTGGTTGCACCAGACAAACCACAATCGGGCATGGGCCATGCCATCACCATCGGACAACCCTTGCGCTTAAGTCCCGTCAATATTTACGAAGGCATCGAAGCCTACCAATGCACCGGCACGCCGGTTGATTGCGTGAAGCTGGCGGTTGACAAAGTGTTACACCGCAAGCCCGATATATGTGTGAGCGGTATCAACCACGGGGCCAATCATTCCATCAATGTAATCTACTCGGGAACCATGTCGGCCGCTGTGGAAGCCGCCATTGAAAGCATTCCCAGCATCGGTTTCTCCCTGCTCGATTATTCGATCGAGGCCGATTTCAGTGCCGCCCGTGACTATGCACGCCGCATCACAGAGATGGTATTGACCACCAAAATCGACAAGCACCTGGTGTTGAATGTGAACATACCCAAATTGCCGTTGGAAGAAATCCGCGGCATGAAGATTTGCCGCCAGGCCTATGCCAAATACGAAGAAGATTTTCTGGAAAGAAAAGATCCGCACAACCGTATGTATTATTGGCTCACCGGCGAGCTTACCAATTTCGACAAGGGCAAAGACACCGATGTATGGGCGCTTGAAAACAGTTATGTAAGTGTGGTGCCGGTACAATTTGATCTTACCAATTACGTTCTTAAATCCAAACTTGAAAAAAGCTGGAAATAAACATGTTTAAAAGAGACAATCTTCGTTTTGGCATGCTGCTGGGCTTTTTGGCACCGGTAGTGGGCCTCTTCGTTTATTACCTGCTGGCCTTTATGCCCCGCAATGTTGGTTTTACCGAATTCATTGGCTATATGCGCACCTACAAGTCGCTACTCACGGCGGTAAGTAGTTTGTCGCTCGTGGCCAATGCCATTCTTTTTACCGTCTATATCAACACCCGCCGCGATAAAACTGCCAAGGGCGTTTTCATTGCCACCCTGATATATGGCGTGGCTGTGCTATTGCTCAAGTTGGTTGGTTAAATTCGCTTCATGAAATACTACCTCATCGCCGGCGAAGCCAGCGGCGATCTGCATGGCAGCAATCTCATCCGTGCGCTGAAAGAAAAAGACCCGGCGGCCGAATGCCGGTGCTGGGGCGGCGACCTGATGCAGGCAGCCGGCGGCGAATTGGTGAAGCATTACCGCGACCTGGCTTTTATGGGCTTTGTGGAAGTATTGGCCAACCTGCGCACCATTTTTCGCAATATTGATTTCTGCAAAAAAGACATCAGTGCTTATCGGCCTGATTGTATCATATTTATCGACTATCCCGGTTTTAATTTACGCATCGCCAAATGGGCCAAAGAAGCTGGTTACAAAACCGTTTATTATATCTCGCCGCAGGTTTGGGCCTGGAAAGAGAACCGGGTGAAATCGATACGGCAGCACATCGATAAAATGCTGGTGATCCTTCCTTTCGAAAAACTTTTCTACGACAAATGGGATTATGCCGTTGACTATGTCGGTCATCCGCTGGTGGAAGTGATCGATCGGTTCAAAGCCGAGCATGATGCACTTCAACCCGATCCAACACTGATAGCGCTTTTGCCCGGGAGCCGACAGCAGGAAATCTTGGTCAAGTTACCGGTGATGTTGTCGGTCACGCCTTTTTTCCCCCACCATCGTTTTGTGGTGGCCCGTGCACCGGGGCAACCCGACGAATTTTATGCGCCTATGCTGGCCAACTATCCCAATGTAGGTGCAGCGAGTAACAGCACCTACGAATTGTTGATGCAGAGTCGCGCGGCATTGGTTACTTCCGGCACAGCTACCTTGGAAACGGCGCTTTTCGGTATACCCGAAGTGGTTTGTTACAAGGGCTCGGCCATCTCCTACCAAATTGCGAAACGACTGATCAAAGTGAAATTCATTTCGCTGGTGAACCTGATCATGGATCGATTGGTGGTGAAAGAACTGATACAAAACGACCTGAATACGGCCAATATCAAAAAAGAATTGGAACAATTGCTGGCCGATGGCCCCTACCGGTCACGCATACTCGAAGATTACCGGGCATTAAAAACCGAATTGCAAAAAGGGGGCGCTGCTTCGTCGCAGGCGGCTGCCATCATTGTTGCGTTTCTGCGCGCCTAACGGCGGAAGAAAATCAGCCGGATCAGCATAAAAAGCAGTCCGGCGAGGAACATGAACAGCGAGATCCGGTTGATGCCATGCATGTACCCGATCCATTTCGACTTCGGCGCATTCGGATCCTTTTTTTTGAGGTAGAGATACTCTGCCAATTGTCTTAATACACCCATAGTCAGACTTAAGTCACAAAACTAACAAAATTCAATAGCTATATTGTGGCTTCAACGCGAAAAACAGTTTCATGATTGCAGGCTACCTGGCTGCTTTATTGATCGGATTGACCCTGGGCCTCATCGGCGGCGGTGGTTCCATCCTCACTGTTCCGGTGCTGGTGTACCTGCTGGCGGTTGATCCTGTTACGGCCACCGCTTATTCGCTGTTCATTGTGGGCGCTACCAGCCTGGTGGCGGTGTACCCAAAATACCAGCAGCAGGAAGTGGACCTGCTGGCGGCGCTGCAATTTGGTATTCCCTCGCTGCTCATGGTCTTTCTAACGCGAACTTTCATACTGCCCGCTATACCGGCGGTATTATTTACGGTGGCTGGTCAACCGATGACCAAGGGAAGATTTCTATTGCTCATTTTTGCCCTGTTGATGGTGGCCGCGGCCATCACCATGATTCCCGATAAGAAAGTAAGTAAAGAACCTACTAACGGTAATGCCTCAACGCCGTTTTTGTTTTTACTAGGCATGGGCGAAGGCCTGGTTAGTGGGTTGGTGGGTGCCGGTGGCGGCTTTTTGATCATCCCGGTGCTGGTATTGTTTGCGCGGCTGCCGATGAAAAGAGCGGTGGGCACTTCTTTGCTGATCATTGCGATTAAATCGCTGGTTGGTTTTGCGGGCGATTTGTCGCACCATGAAGCCATCAACTGGCCCTTATTGCTCACCGTTACTGGTTTGTCGATCGTTGGTATCTTGATTGGCAATTATTTCTCCCGACGGGTTCCGGCTGCCAAATTAAAAAAAGGTTTCGGCTGGTTTGTATTGCTGATGGGTATCTATATTTTTTGGCGCGAGGGTCGCTTTATGATAGTCGGCGATAATAAAAAGTAAAGAGAAAAAAGAAGAAGCGCAGGCTGCTATAGCAGACACGTTGCCAGAACATGCGCAGCCAGTTTTCCTGCATACGCCACTCGTTGGCGGTGACCTGGCGGGTCTCCTTGTCAATTACTGCTTTTATATCAGTGGCAACCGATCCGGCAAACTGGGCATCAACGATTTCCAGGTTCAATTCAATACTGGCATAGGCACTGAGCATATTGAGGTTGAATGAGCCGACCGTCGCCCAGATGCCATCGGCCGTGGCTATTTTTCCATGCAGTATCTGCGGCAGGTATTCATATACTTCTACTTTGTTTCGCAACAGCCAGCGATAGAGATAGCGCTCGGCTTCTTTGGCTATATGCACATCTGATTTGCCCGCAATGATAACCTTCACATTGACGCCGCGCGCTACGGCTTTGGCCATGGCCCGGCGCGCTTGTGTACCGGGTAAGAAATAACTCGACAACAAAAACACTTCTCGTTCTGCATTGTAGATCATGTGCAGGTAGCTGCGCAGAATACCCGACTGTCTGCGAACCCAGTCTTGCCGTCGTACGGCGACCGGCACATCTCCTTTTTTAAACCAGGCAGGCAACTGCCGGTTTTCGCGCTTGGGAGAACCCGGCCGGAGGTTGGCCCGATAAAACACTTCATCGCAAACAGCATAGAGTTGGTGTGCTGCTTCGCCTTCTACATATACAGCCCAATCGAGCCAGGCTTGCTGTGCAGGCAGGTCGTTGTAGCGATCACTGATGTTTCGTCCGCCGACCAACCCCGCTTGTCCGTCGGCCACCGCCACTTTATGGTGTAATCTTCTACCGAAATAATAATCCCCCGAAGAAAACAAGGGCCTGAACAGCCGAAACTGCACCCCTGCCGCGGCGAGTTGTTCACGCCAGCTATAGGGAAATTGTCTACTGCCATAACCATCTACCAGCAGGCGGGTAATAACGCCCCGTTTTGCGGTGGCACAGAGATTGTTGATAACCGATGTACCGGTTTCATCCTGTTCAAAAATATATACCTGGAGATGAAAGCTTTGTTTGGCGGCCGCCATCAGCGAGGCCAATCGCTCAAAATAGGCGCTGCCACCGCGAACCAGCTCAACGGTATTGTGTTGGGTAAAGCCCTTTCGCCGCGTGGTGAACCTATTTCTTAATGACGCCGCATCCATGCCATTAAAATTGAAAATATTGGTATTGTATTTGGTAACTTTAATATAGAATAAAATCAGTTATTATGTCAAACACAAACAAAATACTGACTGCATTTGCCACTGGCCTGGCCGTAGGTGCTGTACTCGGTGTATTATTCGCGCCCGACAAGGGGGAGAATACGCGTAAGAAAATTGCTGACAATGGCAAGAAATTATCGGACTCTCTCCGCGAAAAAGTAAATGAAGGCAAAGAAAAATTTGCTGAGCTCCGCGGCAATCTGCAACAAAAAGCAGATGCAGTGAAAGACAAGTTGGGGCAGTATGCTGGATGAGCAAGAGTTTAAGGTTTAAAGTTTAAGGTTTAAGGTTGCTACCGCGGCTTGAACAGCCTGATAGAAAATAGCTTGCATTTTGTGCAGGCTATTTTTTTGCATTGTTATTTCTGGAACTGCGATTGTTTTCATTAAAATTTTTTAATGCAGATTGATTTGCAACTGTAATTGTTAGTGTTTGACTATTAGCCTTCGATGGTAGTTTCTTATTTGTGCAATTGTTCAATCGTTTGTTACAATATGTATTGATCTAGATCAATGTTTTTTGACCTGCAAGAGCAGTAATATTTTTATACAACTGCAGGATTCTACTGCATGATTCTACTGCATGATTCTGCTATATCATTCTGCTGTATAATTCAGCTACATGATTCTACTGCATGACTCTACTGCATGACTCTACTGCACGATTCTATTGTATGATTCTATTGTATGATTCTGCTGTATTATACTGCTGCATGGTTCTGATGCATGATTCTACTGCACGATTCTAATGAATGATTTTTTAATGCGTTACAGCTTAAAATAATTTCCGACTGCGTGAAGAAATCTGTGTTGCTACGTGACGTAATCTGTGTTACATTCAGTTTCTTGTACCGCGTTTGGTTGTCCCAACATACAGCGCTACCGCACACGCGGCAGCAACCTTAAACCTTATACCTTAACCCTTAAACTACTGCTTGGTCTCAATAAATGCGAAAACCCGCCTAACATATCGTCCTATTGCTTGTTTGTTCCAGCCGGAGAGGCGGCCGCGTTGTACGACCAGGGTGTTGGCGTCGGGGTAGTTGAGATAATAGTGGAACACAAAGGGATTCGTGGGATTGGCCCAGCCGGCGGTTTGACCAAAGCGCAGGTCGTTGAAGACAAGGCTATCACCCTGTTGGGTTACAGTGTAAAATCCTTGGGAGAAACGTTTGAGCACTTGCACAGCGGGGTCGTTTTGGAAAGGTTGCAGTAAGTCGCGGTTTGCATGCACAAAGTTGAAATCAATATGCGCTGCGCGATCAAATACCGATCGATAGCCATAGTAGAATCCATCGTCTTGCGCAACAACGACAAACCAGAGCCAAACATTGAAGGGCGCGGGTGTGCTGAAGGATTGCCCGGCACGGGGAAAATTTGCGGCAATGTCTTGCTGCATTTTTTGGTCAATACGGCTTTTATTGAAAAGGGCGTATCCGAGGTATAGCGCAGGTAGGAGTAATAATAGCCACTGCAGTTTTGTTCTGCTCTTATGATGAATCGGCAACAGGAGCAGAACGATCATGCCGATGATGGGAAGCAGGCTGAAAAAAGGATCTACCACATAGATCGCATTAAAACTAAACCGATGGTGACTAAAAGGTTCTAACCAGCCGGTGCCATAGTTGTTGAACCCGTCGAGAAAGAGGTGCGTTAGCAATTCAGCCAGCGCGAAAAGAAACCAATGTTTAGTTGAGATGGACTTTTTATGTTGCCAACGCGTGGCGGCCAGGGCTATGAGTGCAGCGATGAGTAAAACAAATAACAGCGAATGGGTAAAGCCGCGGTGGCCCATCAATTCATGTGGCAGGTCCATCCAGGTGGCAGCGGAAACATCAAAATCAGGAATGGTTTGAAACAAGGCACCCAGCCACATCGCTTTTTTGCCCAACTGGCGACCGGCAATGGCATCGCCCATAATGGCGCCCAAGGCAATATGGGTAAGTGAATCCATGCCCCGCAAAACTAGTCAACTTTAAAATACCTGCGGCTTCGCGACCCACCTGGTGGGTGGCCGCCATCTTTAGCCGGTGGAACTCGCTATCTTTAGCTGATGGAAAGAATAGCCATTGATATGGATGGCGTGTTGGCTAACACGTATGCATTATTTGCCGACTGGCATGAACGGGAAACCGGCATTCGAAAAGACATCAGCGAAACCATTGGTATGCCAGAACGGGAGGCTTTTCCCAATACTCGCAAGTATGTCTTCACACCAAGCTTTTTTCGGCAATTAGCACCCATTGAACATGGCATAGAAACCGTGAAGGCGTTAAACGAGCGTTATGAAGTTTTCATCGTTTCTGCTGCCACCGAATTTCCACAAAGTGTTGGCGAGAAACTGGCCTGGCTGGCCGAGTACATGCCTTTTATTGGTTGGGAACAAGTGGTGCTCTGCGGTTCAAAAAAAATCATCAAGGCCGATATCATGATTGATGATCATTTCAAAAACCTCGATCATTTCGACGGGAAAACCATTTTATTTGACCAGCCGCACAATCACCTCAAACCGGCTGGTCGTCACTACCGGGTGAAAAACTGGCAGGAGATCAGCGACCTGTTATTGCCCTGAAAATGCGCGCATTTACGACCGGGCCCTCGTATAATTTCGATGATTTTGGGAATTAATGAATATTAATGCCCAATTCAACACTAAAGGTTGTTGAATACCGTTTTTTACGGGTATCGACAACTCCATGAAAAAGTTACTCCTACTGACATCGTTTTTCCTGCTTGTGCAGGCAGCGTCATCTGTCTGGTATGGTTCACCAACCACTTTTACATCGGGTACGTATAATAGTCCGCAATGGGGCACTGCCATCACCATTGCCGCCAATGCCAATGTCATTTTCAACAATGCGCAATTTTCAAGCGGCAGCCTTCGGGTTAAAACAGGTGCCACCCTGACCATTAACCAAAGTAGTTTTCAGGGCAATGGTCCTATTACCCTGGAGGCCGGCGCAACCTTGATTATCAACGGCAACTTGGGCATCAATTCAGCCACTGTCATCCAAAACAATGGTGGCAGCATCCGTGTAAATGGAGATGTGTCGCAATCGCAGGCAATGTTAACCGTCAACCAGGGTGGATCGATGGAGGTTACCGGCACTTTGACCAGTAGCAATGGCAAATTGAATATTGAAGCAAACGGCACGCTCGACGTAGCGAATTTGGTCTTAAACGGCAACAGCACCTTCGGTGGCATTGTCACGGCCAGTTCTACTGTCAGGATAAATGGCGGCTCCAATACCTTCCTGGACTGTTCGCAGTTAACCACTCCCGTACTCAACCTGAGTAACTCAAATACCGTTACCGGCAAAGGCTTTATCAAAATCACCAGCGCTTATAACAATGGTGGCAATAATGGTGGCTGGACCGGTCAACCCCTCACCAATAGTTCAAATATTTTAGTGAATTATACAGGACCCGCTACCACCAATTCTTTTGGCAGTGCAACGATGACTTCCTCTGGCACCAACCCCTGTATGACGGTATTATCAGCAAGTTTCCGCTCCTTCAACGCCAGTGAATTCACCAATGGACTCATTGATATCCATTGGACGGCGTTTGAAAACCAGGCGGTAGAATATTATGAGATTGAAGTGTCAGCCGACGGACAACATTTTGAACCCGTCAAAAAAATAAACAGCTACGAAACCGGTGGCGAGCGCAGTTACCAAATCAAGCTAAATTATTAAGCCATGAAACAATTGTTGTATATAGTGATTGCCTGTTTGGTGTTGACAGCCTGTCAAAAAGAAAATATCCAACACAACAACACTAACGTAAAGGTTCTTTACCTCCGCGTAAAACAAGTGTCGGCGGCTGGCGACACCAAATACTCCAATAGCATTCGATTGGTCAGATCCCAATGAAACAGTTCCTCGTCAATTGCACGCAGTTACCGACAAATTCAAGGCGATCAGTTCTAGCCGCAAGAGTGGTAGTCCCCTTTTTGGAAACAAAGTGGATGGATTTTGAAACAAAGAGGTTGGACAATAAAAAAGCTCCAACTATTGTTGAAGCTTTAAAGATGGTGGAGGATATCGGAGTCGAACCGACGACCTCTTGCATGCCATGCAAGCGCTCTAGCCAGCTGAGCTAATCCCCCATCCGGTTGCCATCTGTAAAAGATCGCAATGGGAGTGCAAATATAGCCGGCGCGCTTTAGTCGGCAAAATAATCTATGCCTTTTTGATGAGCTCCACGTTGATATTCAGTTTCACCTCGTCAGACACCACAACGCCACCGGCTTCAGTAACAGCGCTCCAGGTCAAGCCGAAATCCTGGCGATTGATCTTGCCGGTCATTTCAAAACCTGCTACCGTATTGCCATAAAAATCGGTTTGAATACCGCCAAACTCAACATCGAGGGTCACCGGACGCGTTTTGCCGCGCAGGGTTAAATCGCCCTTTAATTCGTAATCACTGCCGCCTTTCGACCGCAGGCTGGTGGATACAAAATGCATGGTAGGATGTGTAGCCGCATCAAAAAAATCGGCTGATTTCAGGTGGCCATCACGTTGTTCGTTGCCGGTGTTCACGCTTTCGATATGCGCGGTGAAATCAATTTTCGCATCGCTAAAATCAGCTTTATCGGCTTCAACGCTGCCTTCAAATTGGGCAAATTTGCCCGAAACGGTAGAAATGATCAGGTGTTTTACTTTGAACCCAATCTCCGAATGACTGGTATCGATGGTCCAGGTTGCCATAATTTTAAATTTAAGAACACAAAATTAATGTTTAAACTTTGATTGTGCAAAATTTTCTTTCCGCTGCGCTTTGGAAGTCAATCTATTTAATTGATTTTCAATAAAAAAGCCTGCTTTCGCAGGCTTGCATTCAAAAGTATAGTGAGGGCGATTTTGTACGGTCAGGGGCACTTGCCTATTCCCAAATCTCGGCCTTTCCTTCCAGCCATTCTTTCACCAACTGGGTGGTGATCGACTTCGGCCGCTCAATCGGGAAGCCCAGGGCACGATCCCAGATCAGGCTGGCCATCACGCCCAAGGCGCGACTCACCCCAAACAACACCGTATAGAATTCATATTCCACCATGCCATAATGCACCAACAAAGCACCGCTATGGGCATCCACATTGGGCCAGGGGTTTTTGATCTTACCGAGGCTTTGTAAAATCGGCGGCACAGTTTCATAAATATTCCAAACGGTTAGGCAAAGGGGATCTTTGGGCATGTGCTTTTTGCCGAACTCCATTTGCGCGGTAAACCGCGGATCTGTTTTTCGCAGCACAGCGTGGCCATAGCCAGGCACCACCTTGCCGGAAGCCAGGGTATCTTTTACGTACTGGGTGATTTGCTCGGGACTCGGCACCTCGGTACCCAGTGTTTCCTGCATTTCAAAAATCCATTTGATCACTTCCTGGTTGGCCAGGCCATGTAATGGTCCGGCGAGGCCATTCATACCGGCAGCAAAACTCAGGTAAGGATCGCTCAGCGCAGATCCTACCAGGTGGGTAGCATGTGCACTCACATTGCCGCCTTCGTGATCGGCGTGGATGGTCATGTACAAGCGCATCAGCTCTTTGAAACCCTCATCCTCATAACCGAGCATATGGGCAAAATTGCCGGCCCAATCGAGCATGCCATTCGGTTGTATATGCTCGTTGTTTTTGTATTTGCGGCGATAGATATAGGCGGCAATACGGGGCAAACGCGCTATCAGGTCCATCGCATCATCAAACGTGTACTCCCAGTAATCTTTTTTGTTCATGCCCTTCGCATACTCCTTGGCAAAACTGCTTTGGGTTTGCAAGGCCATCACACCCACTACAAACATGGTCATCGGATGTGTTGACAGCGGCAGGGCATCGATGGTATTGAACACATGCGTTGGCACATGCGAACGACGTTGCCAACGCGCGGTCATTTCTTCTACATCTGCCTGGGTAGGCAGTTCATTCATCAACATGAGGTGGAACAATCCTTCGGGCAATGGCTCGTGACCATTTTTCGCCGTCGGTAAGGTTGCCTGCAATTCAGGAATACTCTTCCCCCTAAAACGAATTCCATCCTGCGAATCGAGTAGTGATGTTTCTGAAACAAGTCCGGTGATACCACGCATACCCTGGTATACCTGCGACAAACTGACTTCACCAATTTTTTTTGTACCGTGGTCTTTGAGGATTTCCTTGATTTCTGCGGCTTCTTTTTCTGCGGTGGCTTTGAATTTCTCTTTGTACGCCTCCATACTAGGTTCTGTTTTAATGAATACAGGCTGCTGTTTTTAGCTCGTCTATCGCCTTTAAAATTAGGTCATTCTCCATTAAAACGACGTGAAATCTATTTAGGTGCAGTACGCCACAAATAAATCGCCACCAGCATAAAGAGGATATTGGGCAGCCAGGCGGCAAGCATGGGCGGAAAGTTACCCTTGGTGCTGAATACCGTCGAAAACTTGTCCATTACCACAAATAGTGCGGCCGTCACAATGCCGAATGCCATGTGCAAGCCGCTGCCGCCCCGGGTTTTCCGGGCTGCCACGGTTACGCCCATAATGGTAAGGATGATGACAGATACCGGGGTCGCAAAGCGCCGGTACAGTTCCACATTATAGGTATTCAACCCTTCGGTACCACGCTTCTCTTCCTTTCTGATAAAATCAAGGAGTTCGGGCGTGGTGAGTTTGTCTTTCATATACTCATCCCGCCGCAACTCAGCCGGGTTCATGTTGATGCTTAGCAAGATGGTCTTGTGCCGGGTAACCGTTTCGTGCAGACCATCAATTTTTCTTTCCACCGCATTCTCGGCCCGCCATTTTTTGGCAGCCGTATCCCAACGTACATAATCGGCACGCAGGTTGTAAAAAACCTGGTTGTCGCGGATTTTATCAATGAAAAAACCACTCGCCGATTTATTGAGGGTATCGTAATATTTGATGCCGACAAAGCTATTGGTATCAGACCTGAAATAGTAATCGCGGTTACCGGAGCCACCTGCCGAATAGGTACTGTTCCGATCGATATACACCGATTTGAAATTGCTGTAAATCTGGTTGGCCCGCGGAATAACAAATGCATTTGCCCAGGCCAGTAAGAGGGCCAGCAATACAGCACCGAATAAATAGGGGCGAACCATCCGGTTATACGGAATGCCCGCCGCCAAAATCGCCACTGTTTCGGAACGACCAGCCATTCTCGACGTGAAAAAAATCACCGCGATAAACACGATCAGTGGAAAGATCATCGAAATCAGGAACGGAATAAACCCGAAATAATATTTGGTAATGATGCCCCAGAAAGAGAGGCCGGATTTTACAAAATCATCTGTTTTTTCACTGGTATCGATCACAACAGCAATAACGGTAATCGTCATGATCGTAAACAGAAACGTAACCATGAACTGTTTGAAAATATACCAGTCGAGTATCTTCATGTAAAATTTGCAAAGTCAAATGTACTGGGAAAAGCGTTATCGGTAAACAGATTGGTAATACAAAGCGATGGGCCCCTGACCGTTAAAGTTTTCAAAATCTGTATAGTCGCCAATGAGTTCGGGTACATCCTGCACAGTGTCCCACACCAGGTTCTTCTGCAAGGCGGGCGAAACCTGCTGATACACGTTGGCCACTGCTTTCTTGTACTCTCTCTCCATCGACGCATCCTTACCCCCACTTGCTTTCAACAAGCTTTCATTGCGAAGCATCACCTGGTCATAGAAATAACCCTGCAGCAGGTTGCGAAAATATCCGCCCGCCAGCATGCTGGTTACAACCAGCAATGGCAAGATCCAACGTGCGGTAAAAAAAATTTTTAGCGACTGGCTGGGCAAGGAAGTGCTCGTACCCATTCGGAAAGAAAAAGCAACCAACAGCAATACCCAACTCTGTGTTACCACATTTAGCACCCGCAAGGGCAGCGAGCCTGAACTTACCAGTAGTATGGGCAATAAGGCCAGCATCGGCAGCAACAGCAAAGCGATCCATGAGCGACGGTCGGTTTCAACAACCTGGTCACTGCTTTTAAACGTTGCGCCCAGCACAAAAGCAACCATACAAGTGGCCCAAAAAACAGGCTGGGCCGCGACGCTGGTGATGGCTTTCAGTGGCCAGTAAGCAAATGAAACGAAAGCCGCCAACCAACCACCACTCATCGACGCCGTTCTGTTCAGGGTACCTGGCGCAAACATGGTGATCAATGATCCCAATAATACCACGGCGGTAATAACAAGCATTTCTTTGCGCAGGTCGCGGCGATTGACAAAACACCACCAATACAATAGCAGCAGCAGCGCGATCAATAACACAATTTCAATACTGCCGGCAAGCAGCACCGATAAAAAAACAGCGAGCCATAAATAACCGCGACGTTTTTGCGGTGGCAGGGAAGCCATCCTAAAGTATAAAGAAACGATGAGCAACAATAAAATAAAACCCGGCTGATACGCCAGGGCACCGGTGAGCCAATAATACCCTTCCTGCACCGATGGCATCGTAAAAATCATGGTCAGCAGTAGCAGGCTGCTGATAAAGAACAAGGGCCCTTTCGCCAGCGACAATTGGTTTGCGTTGGCCCACTGTTTTACCAGATCGCGCAACGCCAGAAAACTGGCAAGCAGCAAGAACAATGGATGTAACCAATATAAATTTTGTTGCAGGCTAAAGCCGACCCAGCCAGGAATTAATAAATTGGTGAAATAACGTCCCTGCCAGGTCATATACAATTCGCGCTGCAGTTGCCAGAAGTTTTTCGATGCCCTAAAATACCCCAGCAAATAATCATCACTGTGCGGATGGTTGAAAAAAGCAAGCACCACAAATACCAGCACAAACAAAAAACAACAGGCGTACCAACACTTGTAGAACCATTTGTTTTGCTGCTGCCCGCTACTCATAGCCTGGTTTTTAAAACAGGAATGATAGCATTCTTCCAACTGTTATAATCACCCGCCACAATATGCTGTCGCGCTTGTTTCACCAGCCAGAGATAAAACTGCAGGTTGTGCACACTGGCAATGGTGAGGGCCAGCAATTCTTTTGCTTTCATAAGGTGCCGCAAATAAGCTTTGGTATAATAAGTACTCATCCCCGCACCCATGCCCTCATCGATCGGTGAAAAATCTTTCTCCCATTTTTTGTTATCGATATTGATCACCCCATTGGTGGTAAACAACATACCATTGCGGCCATTGCGCGTGGGCATTACACAGTCAAACATATCGATGCCATAAGAAATACATTCGAGTATATTCCACGGTGTGCCCACGCCCATCAGGTAGCGGGGCTTCGATGCCGGCAAGTGTTCACAACAAAGCGCCGTGAGTTCATACATCATCTCTTCCGGCTCACCCACACTTAGTCCGCCAATGGCATTACCTGTCGCTTCTTTGCTGCTGATATATTCGCAGGATGCTTTTCTTAGTTCGGGAAAACTGCTTCCCTGCACAATCGGAAACAGGTTTTGCGTATAGCCATATTTTCCTTCGCCGGCATTGAAATAGTTGAAACAGCGATCGAGCCAACGATGGGTAAGGTCCATCGATTTGCGGGCATAGCTGTAGTCGCTCGGGTACGGCGGACATTCATCAAATGCCATAATAATATCCCCTCCAATGGAGCGCTGGATATCCATCACTTTTTCGGCCGAAAACATATGTTTAGCGCCGTCGATATGCGATTGAAACAAAGCCCCTTCTTCGGTGAGTTTGCGGGTGCCGGCCAGGGAAAAAACCTGGTAGCCCCCACTGTCGGTCAGGATGGGTCGATCCCAGCCATTAAACCGGTGCAAGCCGCCGGCTGCCTCCAACACCTCGGTACCCGGCCGCAGGTAGAGATGGTAGGTGTTGCCCAATATGATTTCGGCCTTGATATCGTCTTTCAACTGCTGTTGGGTAACGGCTTTCACGCTGCCTACCGTACCCACCGGCATAAAAATGGGGGTGTCGATAGCACCATGGTCGGTCTGGATTCGGCCCGCGCGGGCCGACGACTGTGGGTCGGTATGGGTTAATTCAAAACTGAGTGCCGGCATAAGCGAGCAAAGTTAAGGTTTGACCGTTTTAAGTATTACTTTCGCGCGGGAACCCGATAAACCATGCTGCTGACGCTTCTTCCTTTCATCATCTTCTGTACCATCAGTTTTATACAGCTTTTGTACTACTGGGGTGTTTTTAGCCGTCTCGCTTTTTTCCGCACACGAGACCGGATTAATAACCAGCAACACCCGGTATCGGCTGTTATTTGCGCGCGCGATGAGGCGCCTAACCTGGCAAAGAACCTTCCGGGTGTTTTGTTTCAGCAATACCCCAGCACCCATGAAGTGATTGTGGTTAACCACAATAGCCAGGATGATACCCGCTTCTTACTGGAAGAGTTCAAAAAAACTTTTAAGGGGCTGGAAATTGTGAATCTCGAACAGGAAGCAAAGGGCATCCCCGGAAAAAAATATCCTTTGTCGATCGGCATCCGCGAAGCGCACCATGAAATCTTATTACTGACCGATGCCGACTGTGTGCCAGCCACCGAAAACTGGATGTTCCACATGCAAGATCGCTACGACGAAGGCACCGAAGTGGTTTTGGGTTATGGCAAATACCAGAAGAAGCCCGGTTTACTCAATAAGCTGATCCGTTTTGAAACATTTCAAACGGCCATGCAATACCTTTCTTTTGCTGCTGCCGGATTGCCTTATATGGGTGTGGGCCGCAACCTTTCTTATAAGCGCCAACTTTTTCTCAACAACAAAGGATTTAGCAGTATCAATCACCTGCCCGGGGGCGATGATGACCTGTTCATTCACAAAGTAGCGAATGGAAAAAATACCCGTATCCAGGTGCATCCCGATTCGTTTACGATTTCGGAACCGAAACAAAGTTTTGGCGACTGGCTGCGGCAGAAAAACAGGCACTATAGCACCGGCAAATATTATTCTGCCAAGTTCAAGTTCTTGTTAGGGTTATTCTCACTCACGCAATTTTTATATTACCCGGCCTTGATCTACAGCGGCTTGGTTTTTGGTTGGGAATGGACCCTCGCGGTATTTGCGATCCGGTTATTAACAACGGGCATCATTAGTTATCGTTGCATGTATATGCTCGATGAAAAAGACCTCTGGCCCTGGTGGTGGTTGTTTGATGTTTGGATGTTCGCTTATTATTTCATTTTTGCGCCTGCGATATGGAAAAAACCCCGTCAAAGCTGGACTTGATCGAACAGTATTTCGGTGATTTTAGCGATGTACAGAAACAACAACTGGCTGCGCTGGAAGGCTTGTACAGCGACTGGAACAGTAAGATCAATGTGATCTCCCGAAAAGACATCGAACAGTTGTACCGCAACCATGTATTACACAGCCTCGCCATCGCCGCGGTGTTTACACTGCCTGACAATGCGAAGGTGCTTGATCTCGGCGCCGGTGGCGGTTTTCCAGGGATTCCGCTGGCGATTTTTTTTCCGGAAACAGAATTTCTACTGGCCGATAGTGTCAATAAAAAATTGACCGTTGTGCAAGAAGTGGCCAATGCCATAGGCCTGAAAAATGTGCGTACCCGTCACACGCGGGTGGAAGACATCAAAGACAAGAAATTCGATTATGTGGTATCGAGAGCAGTGGCGCCTTTGAAAGATCTCTGGCGATGGTCGAAGCCGCTGTTACTGAAGCGGCCATCAACGGGCGACCATCCTGCTTCGGGATTGATCTGCCTGAAAGGCGGCGACCTGGCGGCTGAAATTGCCGAGAGTGGCACTCGTCCGCGGGTGGTAGAAGTGCAAGAATTGTTTCCGGAAGATTATTTCCGCGAAAAATACCTTCTGTACGTGCATCGTTAGTATTTAAATAATTCGCTACCACAAAGTAGTATTGAAGCAAGCGCGTAAATGCGGAACTTTGCCGTATGCCAATTACCGTTTGCATTGTTGATGACACCAATGATATCCGCCATGCTCTTGAACAGATTGTGCAGTTGTCGGATGATTTCACCTTGGTGGGCAGTTTCACCAGCGGTGAAGATGCATTGAGTCATATTCCCCGGTTACAACCCAATGTGGTGCTCATGGACATCAACCTCGGAGGAATCAGTGGCATTGAATGTGTGCGAAGACTAAAGCCCGACAACCGGAATGTATCGTTCATGATGTGTACCGTGTATGAAGAGGACGAAAAAATTTTCGAAGCCCTGAGCGCCGGTGCCAGTGGTTATATTCTGAAAAAAACATCGCCCGCCAAATTGCTCGACGCCATTCGTGAACTAAACGAAGGTGGTGCGCCCATGACCTCACTGATCGCCCGCAAAGTGGTGGCTGCTTTCCAGCAACCCGCCAAAGAAGAAAAAGGAACCGGCCACGCACATTTAAGCACCCTGAGCAACCGGGAAATGGAAATTTTGGAGCAATTGTCGAAGGGCCTGTTGTACAAGGAAATTGCCGCGCAATTGTATATCAGCCAGGAAACGGTGCGCAAGCACGTGTATCATATATACGAAAAGTTGCATGTAAATAATCGAATCGAAGCTGTAAATCGATTTTTTGGCAGGTAACCGGTGCTACTGCTAAAAATACCCAGTTCGGGGCACGGCTGACATATGATTCAAAAGTACATTTGTGTGCTTTTAGAAGGGGTGCCTTCAAATATTGTTAATCATTAGCCTTACCACTGAAGTCAAGATATAAAAATGGCCGGCAGTTGCCGGCCATTTTTATATCTTGGTTTAAGGTTTAAGGTATAAGGTTTAAGGTTGCTCCGCGTGCGGGGTGGTTGTGTGTTTTGGAGCAGTTGGTTTTTTAGCGATACGTGATTTTCAGCGAGGCGAGTTTTTGGCGATACGTGTTTTAGCGATACGTTTTCTAGCGTTGCGTTTTTTCAGCGACGCATTTTTTTGCGATATGTAATTTTCATTGAGTCGAGTTTTTGGCGATGCGTTTTGTAGCGATGCGTTTTGGGGACGATACGTATTTTTTGGCTAGGTGTGATTTTCAGCGAGTCGAGTTTTATAGAGGCGCTGGTTGGTCGAAAGGCCGATGATTTCATCTAGATTATCGTAGTGTATTTGACTTGAACTCGGTTTGGATAGGTTTGTATAAAATTTCCAGGTGTTTTTATCATACAATCATTAAGCGGGTGTGCTACACATGCCGGAGTTGTCTTTGTTATGTGGAAGAATATGTAGCAACGGGTTTGGTTGCTGGTTACGCAACAGAATATGAGAGCCGCCGATTTTACTTTCTTTTTCGAATGAACGCCATTTATTCAATGGCAGTGAGTCGTCAATCGACAAAAATGCAGAGGTTACTGATTTGCTCATTGAAAACCCTAACTGGAAATATCTAATTGAAAATGTCGCATTGAAAATGTCGCATTGAAAATGTCGCATTGAATGAGTTTCCATGAATAAGTTTCATTGAAAATGTCACATTGGAAATATCTCATTGGAAATATCTCATTGGAAACATCTCAATGGAAACATCTCAATGGAAATGTTGCTTTGAAAAAAATAAAAGCATGCAGCATTACATGCAAACAAAAAGCACACACCTTGATTGGTGTATGCTTTCAATTCTGTATACCTTCAATTCTGTATACTTTCAATCCTGTATGTTGTCAATAATCAACCCGCTACACGCGCGGAGCAACCTTAAACCTTAAACTTTAAACCTTAAACACCTAGAATGTTTTTTGGTTATTCGCCCGGTTTACATCTGCCATGCGTTGGCTGGGATCAATTTCAATTTGCACAATTTGCTCCAGCGGTTTTTTCAGCGTTAGTTCATAGGTCGGGTGCGTCCATCGCCAGTCTTCGAATACGATGGGATTTTGCGGAAAATCATTGGCGGGTTTACTGCCGTACATCAGGTTGAGCGGAATATACAGCCAATCGGTGCTGCCGTCTTTGTAAAGAATCTTTACGTCGATGGGCATCGGTATTTTGCCATTTCTTTTCAGCCGTATTTTACTGCCGCCCTCCTGCGCCCACACGCTGTCGATGGCATAGTCGATGGTCTTGGTCGTATTTACCCAATACTCTTTGTACCAGTCGAGTTGTATCCCACTGCGCTTTTCAGCAATGCGAATGAAATCATTCACATTGGGGTGTTTGAAATGCCAGGCATCGTAGTAGTCGAGCAGTATCTGGTCGCGGGTAGCAGTTCCCACGATATAACCCAATTGCTCCATGAACACTTCGCCTTTTGAATAAGATGCAATGCTATAGGCAAAATTGGTTTCGAAATGATCGGCGTGGGTAGTCATGGGTTCTTCCAATCCGGATTGCACCAGGTAGAAATAACCTTCGTAAGCGTCTTTGTGCGGGTTTTCGGCATCGTGTTCTTTACGCGGGCCGGTACCTACGGGCGACTGTTCTGCCTTGCCATTGCCCAATGATTGGTAATACTTCGACACCAATGATTCTGCATAAGAAGTGAATCCTTCATCCATCCAGGCATACAGGCTTTCGTTGGTGCCCATCAGCATCTGGTACCAGGTATGCATCCATTCGTGAAAGGCCGTGCCCAAACTCGGGCCATTGATTAAGGTCGACATGGGGTATTCCATCCCGCCATCGCCCCCATGTACAAATGAATATTGCTTGTAAGGATACTTACCAAAATTCTTCTCGATAAAGGGCAGCACAGCAACGGCTGCATCGGCCACTTTGTTCCAGGCCGCATCATTTTTAGCATCACCCGGTTTGTCGTTGTACAACACGTGAATCGTCGGACCATTCGGCACTTGTCGCACCAGGTGTTTGTATTCCGGATCGGCCGCCCACATGAAATCATGCACTTCCGGTGCAATGAAACGCCAGGTCAATTTCTGACCAGCCGGCAGATTCAATTTGGCACCGGCTTGTTCATAGCCATGGCCCACGGTTTCTGGGTTCTGCAAATAACCGGTTCCGCCCAGGGTATAGGCTTTATCAATTTTGATGGTTACATCGTAATCGCCCCAAACGCCATAGAACTCACGCGCTACATAGGGTGTCGGATGCCAACCTTCATAGTCATATTCGCATAATTTGGGATACCACTGGCTCATGGAATACCGCACGCCCGTGCCCGGATTATCGCGGCCGGAGCGGCGAATCTGCAGGGGCACCTGGGTTTCAAAGTCCATGTCGAGCTTAACGGTCGTATGTGGCAGGATGGGTTTTTTGAGATCCACCACCAGGATGGTTTCATCCACCTGGTAAGGTTGCGTTACGCCATCCATTTTGAGCGACAAAATTTTCTGGTACCCGATCTCATCGGGCTTCAGGTTTTGGATACGGTCTTTCACGCGGCCATCCCAGTCGGGCCGTTTATTGATCAGGGTCTTGCCCAACTCGCGACTACGTACATCCATGCTGCTGTTGGGCTGAAAGGCATTCCAGTACAGGTGATAAAAAATCCGCTTTAGCGTGTCGGGCGAATTATTGGTGTACTCTAGTTGTTGTTTGCCGGTAAAACGATTGGTAGTAACATCTACATCAACGTCCATCTTATACTTAACCCGCTGTTGCCAGCGACCAGGTTGTGCCGAAGCAGCAATCGTTAAAAGTAACAGGCATGCAGAACCGAAAAAGCCCTTAACATTCATGGTATGTGCAGTATTTGGTGTCGGAAATCAGAGCGTCAGTTTGTCTTTCAACAAACGACCCTTATCCGTAAATGTAAGGTCTCTTTTGTTCAAATCCGATTTATAAACGATCAAACGGTATTCAAAATGATCGTCGGGGTAAATCAATTGATAATAATTGTTCACATCCCAATCGGCATACTTGCTTTTATCCAGGCCATCTTCCACCGCGCTTGGCAGGTCGTCTTTTACAATTTCCTTTTGCGACGACACCCAACTGCCATCGTTCTTGAAAGTGGCTTCGTATTTATCGCCGTTCAACTGGAAACTAACGAGGTAGTGCGACAATTTGTCTTTCCACTCCACGCTTTCGGCATTGCGGTATTTATATTTAAAGGCGTCTGTAACGGTAGCGGGTATTTTACGGATTTGCGCCGAAGCGGGCTGTCCGAATGAAAAGGCCATCATTAACAAAGCCAGTGCATAGGTAAATTTCATAGTTACTATTTGAGTTTCGCAAATATCGCAGGCCATCTGAAAATAAAATCACAAAATAATGCCTGCCTAAAGCCTTTATAATCAGTCGTTCAATCCGCCAACCACCAGTACAATTTCGCCTTTCGGGGGTTTTTCTTTGTAATACGTGGCCAGCGAAGCCAGGGTTCCTCTCTTGTTTTCTTCAAACAATTTGGTCAGTTCCCGGTGTACAGAAGCAGACCGCTCTGCACCGAACCAGGTTGCAAGCTCCTCGAGGGTTTTAACAAGCCGTATAGGTGATTCATAAAACACCATGGTGCGGGTTTCGGTGGCCAGTTGTTTGAGCATAGTCTGGCGACCTTTTTTCAGGGGCAGAAATCCTTCAAAACAAAACCGGTTGATCGGCAATCCGCTGTTCACCAATGCCGGCACAAAAGCAGTGGCCCCGGGCAGGCATTCTACCTTCACCTCTTGCCGGATGCATTCGCGTACCAGCAGAAAAGCAGGATCAGAAATACCTGGTGTACCCGCATCAGTAAGCACCGCCATGGTTTTGCCGGCAGCCAGTTGATCAACCAGGTGTTGCAATACCCGGTGCTCATTGTGTTGGTGATAGGGCGTTAGCGGTTTCTGGATGCCAAAATGATTGAGCAGGCGCGACGAGTTACGGGTATCTTCAGCCAGGATTACATCTACCGAGCGGAGAACTTCCAGTGCACGCAGGGTGATATCCTGCAAATTGCCAATCGGCGAAGGCACCAGATAAAGCACCAGATCAGTTTACGCTGATTTCAAACTGCTCCATGACCGGGTTGGCCAACAGTTTTTTGGCAGCTTGTTCGGCAATGCCACGGGCTTCTTCGGCCGAGGCGGCGTCGACCTGCAAAGTGATGTTTTTACCAATGCGAACATCCTGGATCGCGCCCAAACCGAGGTTACCCAATCCGCCCATTACTGCCTTGCCCTGGGGGTCGAGCAGTTCTTTGAGCGGCATCACTTTTACCTGTACAGAAAATGTCATTCCGTTTTTGATTTAAAGAGCAAAGATACGAGAATGTAGGCAAGGAAGATGACGGGCATCGCCGCCCATTTTAGCAAGAGAAAAGCGATGATGGCCAGCACTAATAACAGGTACTTCGGAAAATTATTTTTGAGGCTATAATCTTTGAATTTAAAGGCCATCAGCGGCAAGGTGCTCACCATCAGCCAGCTCAACAAAAGGATGACGCCATACAGCACCCATTTGTCCAAGAGCAGTTCATAGATACCGGTGCTATTGGTATGCCAGTAAATCAATGGCAGCGAAGCGACTACCAACCCAACAGCCGGCACGGGCACTCCTTTGAAACCATAGTGCTGGCTGGTATCGATGTTGAAGCGGGCCAGGCGATAGGCCGCCGCACAAGGCACCAACAATGCCGGCAAGAGCCAACCCATCGACGCTTCGATGCCATTGGTTTCCTTCGCCAGGCTGAGGCGTAAAAACTGGTAGAGAATGAAACCGGGTGCGGCGCCAAAACTCACCACATCTGCCAGCGAATCGAGCTGTTTGCCCATTTCGCTGCTGGCGCCCATTAAGCGGGCTACAAATCCGTCGAGGAAGTCGATGACTGCAGCGGCAGCAATAAAGGCCGGCGCCAACCAAATGCGTTCGGGTAAGTCGACGAGGTATTCGCCCTGCGGACCAACACCTATGCCGATACCATTTTGTAGCGTCACAATTATGGCCAGGCAACCAAATACGAGGTTGAGCAGGGTGAAAATATTGGGGATCTGTTTCATGCTGTGGTTAAACTTACTTTTTTGTAGCGGCTTGCACTTTGGGCCGCCGCATGGCCGCTTCAATATCATCGGCCGTGATCGGTATGGCTGCCATCAGGTCTTTGTTACCGGTTTTTGTCAACCATACATTGTTCTCAATACGAATGCCTATTTTTTCTGCTTCAATATAGATACCGGGCTCTACCGTGAGCAACATACCGGCCTTCAGGGGTTCTTGCCGCGGACCCAAATCGTGTACATCCAAACCCAGGTGATGGCTGATGCCGTGGTACAGGTACTTACGATAAGCTGGGTTTTCCTTGTCCTGGTTTTTGATATCGCCCGCCGACAACAAACCAATTTTTTCCATCTGCCGGTTTGCTTCCACCCCCACTTTGCTGGTATAGTCGTTGAGACTGATACCAGGTTTTAATATCGACTTCGCATACTGGTGCAGGTTATAACAGGCATTGTACACTTCTCTCTGCCGCTTGCTGAATTTGCCATTCACCGGTATGGTGCGCGTAAGGTCGGCATTGTAGCCACCATAAGACGCGCCAAAATCCATGAGCAATAATTCGCCATTTTCACAAACCTGGTTATTGCTGATATAATGCAGCGTACGCGCGCGATCACCACTGGCGATGATACTATTGTAAGCAGGACGGCTGGCGCGGTTGCGGATGAATTCGTGCAGCACTTCGGCTTCTACTTCGTATTCCATCACCCCCGGCTGTACGAACTGTGCCACCCGGCGGAAGGTCTGGGCCGTGATATCAATCGCTCTTTGTACTACTTCTATTTCTTCAGGTGTTTTAATGGCGCGCAACTGCTTCAATATCTTCGCCGCACGCTGGTAATTGTGCAAGGGATAACGCCGCTTCATGTCTTCGATGAAACGATAATCGCGAACAGGCACCTGGTTGGCCCGGCGATCATTTTCATTCGTATTGAGGTAGATTGTATCGCACTGGTGTACCAGACCTTGCAGTAGTCCATCCAATGCGTCGAGCCATACAATGGTTTCAATGCCACTGATGGCCGTGGCTTCCTGGCGACGCAGGCGATGACCGTCCCATTTTTCTTTCAACTCATTGGGCCGCAACAATACCAGCACCTCCCGCATTTTTACATCGGGATGACTGGGATACAACAGCAGCATGGTGTCTTCCTGCTCAATACCTGTGAGCCAATAGAGATCGGCATTCTGCTGAAACGGATACAACGCGTCGCCATTGGTCGGCATTTCATCATTGCTGTTGAAGATGGCCAGCGCATTGCCTTCCATCGCCGCCGCAAAGCGTTGGCGGTTTTTGGCAAACAGTCGGTTGTTCAGCAGTTCATGCTTCATGCGCGCAATATGCACCAATTTTAGCATTTCAAGTACAAACCAATCGCGCAAAACCGGCATCTTTGGTGATTATGCAGCTACTTTATTTGTTTCTTGTTGCTACACTACTGCCTTTTTCTGGTGGACTAACCACCTCGGTGGATCCTGCACGACCGGCAAATACCGTTACAGTACCGCCACTGAATATCGCTATCGTTGATGGCCACGCCCGCGAGCAGATCGACTGGCGGCAGCGGCGCGCACTCAACTGGAATGATTTCAAAGGCAAGCCGGTTGAATCGGCGCCCAATGCGGCTTTGACCAGTACTTCCATCCTGATCAATTACAAATACGGCAGCAACGGTTTCAGCTATTCTTTGCAATGTGTTTTTTATCCGGGCACCTCGTGGACCAAGGTTAGTTCCAGCCGCATCCTCGCCCACGAGCAGGGGCATTTTGACATCACGCAATTGTTTACCCGCAAAATGCACCAGGCGCTGGCCGCTTACCAACCGCGCGATGGCAAAGTGGAAGAAGACGTTATGAAAATTTACAAGGAAGTGGCAGCACAGCAAGCTGCCTATCAAAAACAATACGATGCTGAAACGAATTTTTCCCGTCTTTACGACGAACAAGAAAAATGGGAGGAAAAAATTGCGGCCGCTTTGACAGAAACGGCAGGTTTGGCCAAATACCCCTGATACCTTAGAAGAGTCCGTAGAGTTGCGCGTCTACCTTACTGATGATCTCACCCAGGTCTTCTTCTTTTTCGGCGAATTTATTTTTATCAACGTCTATCACCAGCAGCGGACCTTCCCGATAGGCTGAAATCCATTTGTTGTAAAAATCATTCAGGCGCTTCAAATAATCGAGGCGAATATTCTCTTCGTATTCCCGGCCGCGTTTTTGAATCTGGCCAACCAGGGTGGGCACCGATGCCTGCAGGTATATCAACAGGTCGGGCGGCTGCACCATCGAACGAAGGGTTTGAAAGAAAAGAAAGTAGTTGTCGAAATCGCGCTTACTCATCAACTGCATCTCGTGCAGGTTGGGGGCAAAGATGTGTGCGTCTTCATAGATGGTTCGGTCCTGGATCACGGTTTCTGTACCGCGGTGAATATCTAGTATCTGATTGATACGACTGTTCAGGAAAAATATCTGCAGGTTGAAACTCCAACGCGGCATGTCTTCATAAAAATCATTGAGGTAGGGGTTATGGTCCACATCTTCAAACTGTGGAATCCATTTGTAATGTTTGCTCAGCAATTCGGTTAAAGTGGTTTTGCCTGCACCGATATTGCCCGCAACCGCAATGTGTTTTGGTTTTTTACCCTTTGCCATAATTTTACTGCTACCTCAGGCGCCGCCCAATATAGTTAATAATATGAAAGCCCCATAGCGGAACGCACTTTTTCCATCGTACTGCGGGCATTCTTCCGGGCTTTTTCTGCCCCCATTTCCATGATCTGGCGCAAGTAGGTTTCGTCGTTCTGAATGGCTTCGGCCCTTTCCCGCACCGGGCGAATGAAATTCACCATATCTTCTCCCAACTGCTTTTTCAGGTCGCCATAGCGGATCGAAGCCCCCTGGTAATCGGCCAGGTATTTTTCAACCACGTCGGGGGCACTTACCAGGCGCAGCAACTGAAAAATATTCTCGATATAATCGGGCATGGGCGTATTGGGTGCCGTGGGGCCGCTGTCGGTCTTGGCTTTCTTGACCTTGTTTCGAATCTGGTCGTCGCTATCGCTCAGAAAAATCGCCGCGTTCTGGTTCTCACTCTTGCTCATTTTACCGGTTCCGTCGAGGCTCGGCACTTTCACCAGTTGTTCGCCAAAATTAAACGCCTGCGGCTCCGGGAAAATATCATCCCCCGCACCATAGCGGTAATTGAAGCGCTTGGCAAAATTTCGCGCCATTTCCAGGTGTTGCTCCTGGTCTTTGCCCACAGGAACCAGTGTAGCGCGTTGCAACAAAATATCAGCCGCCATCAGCACCGGGTAGGTCAACAGGCCGGCATTCACATTATCCGGGTGCTGCCGCACTTTGTCTTTAAAGGTGGTGGTCTTTTCCAGTTCGCCGGTATAGGCGAGCATATTGAGGTAGAGATAGAGCTCGGCGGTTTCGTGCAAATGACTCTGGCAATACAGGGCTACTTTCTCCGGGTTTAGTCCGCAGGCAATATTTTCTGCCAGCACCCGGTGCACATTGTTTTTCAGTTCGGTCGTATCGGGGTGCGTGGTCAGCGTATGGAGATCGGCCACCATAAAATAACAGTCGTATTCATCCTGCATACGCACGTAGTTCCGGATGGCACCAAAATAGTTCCCCAGGTGGAGAAAACCGGTGCTTCGGATACCACTCATAACAATTCCCTTTTTTCCATTTTCCATAGCGCGGCGAAGATAAGAACCTTATTTTTGTTAGTAACCATGGAACTGAGCAAAGAAACCATTCACCACCTGGCTTCGCTGGCAAGGCTGGAATTCAACGAAGAAGAGACCAGGCAAATCAGCGAAGACCTGAAAAGGATGATAACATTCGTCGAAAAACTGCAGGAGCTGGATACCACTGGTGTAGAACCGCTTTTGCACATGACTGAAAACGTAGATATTTTCAGGGCGGATACCGTGCAGCCATCACTCGACCGCGCTACGGCGATGGCCATTGCACCCGATGCCGACAACGAATATTTCTTTGTTCCGAAAGTGATTAAAAAATAGCATGACGCCGATTATACACCTGGAGAAAATTGAGAAGAGTTATTTCATGGGCAAACAGGCCATTCCCGTCCTGAAAGGCATTACCCTCGATATTTTGAAAAATGATTACGTGGCGCTCATGGGTCCCTCGGGATCGGGTAAGAGCACCCTCATGAATATCCTGGGCTGCCTCGACTCCCCTACCGCCGGACAATACATCCTCAATGGGCAGGATGTAAGTAAGATGGAAGACGACGACCTGGCCGATGTGCGGAACAAAGAAATTGGTTTTGTGTTCCAACAGTTCAACCTGCTTCCCCGCCTGTCGGCGGCTGAAAATGTGGCGTTGCCACTGGTGTATGCCGGCATATCGAGGAAAAGAAGAATGGAGATTGCCCTGGAGATGTTAGACAAAGTGGGACTGGCCGACCGGAGTCACCACAAACCCAATGAAATGAGCGGCGGACAAAACCAGCGGGTTGCCATTGCTCGTGCGTTGGTGAATGATCCTTCGCTGATTTTGGCCGATGAGCCGACGGGTAACCTCGATACCAAAACTTCGATCGAGATCATGGAGATTTTCGGGAAGATTCAGTCCGGAGGTAATACCGTGGTATTGGTGACCCACGAAGAAGACATCGCCAATCACGCACACCGCATTGTGCGCCTGCGCGACGGCGTAATTGAAACAGATCGCCGGAACGAGCATCCGGCCATTGCAATGGCACACTGATGGCTTTTAAAATCTACACGAAAACTGGCGATGCCGGCAGCACCGGACTGATTGGCGGCACACGCGTATCGAAAGCCGATCTGCGCATCGATACTTATGGTACGGTAGATGAACTCAATTCGCATATCGGTTACTGTGGTGACCAGTTAAAAGATGCCGAATCGTTGGTGGCCCTGAAGGAAATTCAAGACCGGCTGTTCACCATCGGTGCTTCACTCGCCACCGATCCCGAAAAAGAGCCCGCCCGTAAACTGCCTGATTTACACGAGCACGATATTGAATTCCTGGAAAAAGAAATTGATCGCATGCAGGACATACTGCCAGCGATGAAATTTTTTATCCTGCCCGGCGGTCACTTGCTGATATCTTCCCTGCATATTACGCGTTGTGTGTGCCGTCGTGCTGAACGCCTGGCGGTACAGTTGCAGGAATCAGGGGCTTTTGTAGAACCGAAGGTTATTCGTTACCTGAACCGGTTGAGTGATTACCTGTTTGTTTTGGCCCGGTATAGCGGCCATTTGTTGCAGGTGCCCGAACAGCCCTGGCGACCCCGCACTAGCTGATCAATCCATCTTTCATATGTACCAGTCGATCGCTCATGCGAGCGAGGTCTTCGTTGTGGGTAACAATGAGAAAGGTCTGGTTGAAATCTTTGCGCAATTGAAAAAACAGGGCATGTAATTCCTGGGCATTGGCAGAATCGAGGTTGCCCGAGGGTTCGTCGGCAAATACAATCTGTGGGTCGTTGATCAGGGCGCGGGCCACAGCCACCCTTTGTTGTTCTCCGCCAGAAAGGGCGGCGGGCTTGTTATCGGCCCGGTTCGACAAACCGAGGTGTGCCAACAGTTCGGCTGCTTTTTTTTCTACTTCTTCTTTCGGGCGATCGGCGATCCAACCGGGTATGCACACGTTTTCGAGGGCCGTAAATTCAGGTAACAGGTGGTGGAATTGGAACACAAAACCAATGTACCGGTTGCGGAATGCAGCCAGTTGTTTGTCGTTTTTTGTGGTAAGGTCGGTTTCATTGAGCCGGATATAACCCGCATCGGGTTTATCGAGCGTACCCAGTATATGCAGCAAAGTACTCTTGCCGGCACCAGACGAACCGACAATACTGACGATCTCGCCACGGTTGACCGAAATATCGACCCCCTTCAGAACTTCCACGCTTCCATAGCGCTTTTTTATGCCTCCGGCTTGCAACATGGCGCAATATTAAGCGTTGTATCCGAAAGGATTTGGAAATTTCGTTTTAACCTTTACATTTGCCGGAAATTTAAAACCAGTAACCCATGTTTTGGACACTAGAATTGGCATCCTACCTCGAAGACGCTCCCTGGCCTGCCACCAAAGATGAGCTGATCGACTATGCCATCAGGAGCGGTGCGCCTATTGAGGTGGTCGAAAACCTGCAGGAACTGGAAGATGAAGGGGAAATTTATGAGGGCATTGATGATATTTGGCCCGATTACCCCTCGCAAGAAGATTTCTTCTTCAACGAAGACGAATACTAGTCAACAAAAATAAAGTTTGAATATCCCGGTTTGCCGGGATTTTTTTATGCGCTTTTTGTACTTAATTCTTTTCGCGCAAGTGAAAGAACAATTCCGTTCCCGCACGAGGAGCAGCTGAGTACAGCGTAACTGCCATTTGCAAAATGGTAAAATCAGGGCTAAACAACGCGCGGTATTCGGCTGCTGATCCGCCGAAAGGCGGACCTTCTTTGTCAAATTCAATATTGAATAACAAACCTGCCAATTCACCCGAAGGCTGCAGCAGTTTTTTCATTTGCTGTACATAGGCCGGGCGCTTCGACCGCGGCAAAGCGCAGAAAAAAGTTTGCTCGATGATGAGATCATACTGCCCCTCGAGGGTAAAAAAATCCTGCTGCAAAACCGTCAGCTCGTTGCCGAGATAGGTAGCATACAGCGCTTTCACGTTTTCAACAGGCACTGATGCAATATCCACCATGGTAATATTGGTAAAACCGTGGTTTAGCAAGTAGCCGGCTTCATACCCATTGCCACATCCGGGAATCAAGATGCGGCAATCCTTATTTTTTATTTGATCGATGAACATCTTTAGCGACGGACTCACGCTACCAAGATCCCAGTTGGTTTCATCGCGATTCCAGCGCTTGTTCCAGTAATCTCTATCTAATTGCTCCACAAAAATCGTTTTAGTCAACACCCAGTTTGGTCATTACTTCCATGCTGACACCGGTGGTAGAATAACCGCCATCGTGGAAGAGGTTTTGCATGGTTACCATGCGGGTTAGGTCAGAGAACAACGTGAGGCAATAATTCGCGCAGTCTTCTGCCGTAGCATTGCCCAGGGGGGCGATGGCATTGGCATAGTCGTAGAAATCGCCAAATCCCTTGATGCCGGTACCCGCTGTGGTTTTGGTAGGCGATTGCGACACGGTGTTCACCCTTACTTTTTTATTCAGGCCAAAATGATACCCAAAGCTGCGGGCAATGGATTCCAACATCGCTTTGATATCGGCCATGTCGGTATAAAAAGGATAGGTACGCTGGGCCGCCATATAAGTCAGCGCCACAATACTACCCCACTCGCTCATGGCATCGGTTTTATACGCCACACTCAACATCTTGTGCAGCGAAAGCGCCGACACATCGATGCCTTTTTGGAAATAATCGTAGTTCAGTTCAGTATAGGGAATATTCTTGCGAATGTTCACGCTCATGCCGATGGAATGCAAGAGAAAATCAATTTTGCCGCCCAGCACTTCCTGCGATTTCGTGAACAGGTTGGTCAGTTCATCTACATTGGTGGCATCGGCCGGAATGATTTCGGCATTGGTTTTTTCTGCCAGTTTTTTGATCTCGCCCATGCGCATGGCAATGGGCGCATTGGTCAAAACAATTGTAGCGCCTTCTTCAACCGCTTTCTCGGCTACTTTCCAGGCAATAGAGTTTTCGTCGAGCGCGCCGGTAATGATACCGCGCTTACCTTTCAACAGGTTGTAAGCCATAAGTCGTGCATTGGTTAGGCTGCGAATTTAGGGAGATTGTACCATTTCCCTCGCATTCTCCAAAGCGGCTGCACTGGGACTTGCACCTGCCAGCATTTCGGCAATGGCGCGAATGCGCGCTTCTTTTTCCAAGCTACGGATGCGGGTTTGCACCTGTTTGCCATTGGGTTCTTTGTACACAAAAAGATGTAGGTCGGCCTTGCCGGCGATCTGTGGCTGGTGGGTGATGCAGATAACCTGGCGGTTCTGCGCCAGTTCTTTCATGATCTGACCCACTTGCAAACTGGCTTCGCCCGAAATACCGGTATCGATTTCATCAAAAATCAGGGTAGGCAGATCAATTCGACCCGCCACCAATGACTTGATCGACAACATCAGGCGACTCAATTCACCGCCACTGGCTACTTTGCGCAGCGGTGCAAACTGCCCGCTTTTGTTGGCGTCAAAAAGGAAATCGACCTGATCGATGCCATCGGGACCGGGCGCCGTGGGGTGGATATCAATCTTCAAGCGCGCATTGGGCATGCCGATACGTGTCAGCAATTTGTTCACCGCTTTTTCGACGGGCGCGGTTTGCGATTGGCGCGCTGTAGACAGGGTAGCGCCTGCTTTTTCGAGTAACTCACGTAAACGGGTAACCGAAGTTTGCAATGACTGCAATTGGTCATCGCCTTGTTGTACGGCCAGCAATTTATCTGACAGGTTTTGCCTGATGGCGATCAGCTCGGCCGTGGTTTTCACGGCATGCTTTTTAAGCAATTTGTATCCGGCATTGAGTTGGTCCTGTAACCGATTGATGCGTTCGGGATCATATCCAATCTTACCGCTGAGTTGGTCGGCCTCGGCGGCGATATCGTTCAATTCCACCTGTACCGATTGCAATCGCGACCGCAATTCTTCCATACCGGTATGTTTGGCGGCATAGGCCTGCAATTGCTGTTGCATTTGTTTCAGCAATTGCAAGATGGGTTCATCCTGTTGACGCACGGTATGGTCAATAAAAGCAAGCGCCTGTTTGATACCCTCGGCATTGTTCAGCAATTGCAATTCTTCGTCGGCCGTTTCGAGCGAATTTTCCTGCAGTTGTGCGGCTTCCAGTTCATCAAACAGAAACTGGTTGTAATCGAGCTCTTTTTTATTTCGTGCCTGCTCGTCTTGCAATTGTTGCAGCAATTGTTTTTGCTGCTGCCATTCAATATATAGTTTGGAATACGCTTCGCGTCTTTTCTCGTTGCCGGCCATGGCGTCGACCACATTGAGTTGAAAGCCCGACGACCCGAGGTATTGGGTATCGAACTGCCGATGCAGGTCGACCAATTGGCTGGTCAGTTCCTGCAACTGTTGCAGGGAAACAGGGGTATCGTTGATGAAGGCCCGTGATTTTCCATTGCTGCCAAATTCGCGGCGAATCACCAGTTCGTTATCGGCATCCAGTTCGGTTGCTTCCAACCATTGCCAGAGCTTGTTTTTTCCGGCGATGTCAAAAACCCCTTCTACCACACATTTTTTTTCCTTGTCAAGCACCATCGTACTGTCTACTCTCTCACCCAATATCAGCGATAGGGCACCCATCAGTATCGACTTACCCGCACCCGTTTCGCCGGTGATGATGGTCAATCCCTTGCTGAAGCTGGTATCGAGGCTGTCGATAATGGCATAATTGCGTATATGAAGCTCTTTCAACATGATGATCTGTACAGCCGGCAATATAAGTATTAAGGCATTTACTTGCGAAGCGATGCATCGAGAAGCGCTTGCAGTGATGCGCAAACGTCGGGGAATTTCCTGGCGAGGTTATTGATCTCGCCGATATCCTGTTGTAAATCGTAGAGCTGCGGTTCAGTTGATCCGCCGGTTTCGGTATCGGTCAGTTTGTAGTAAGGCTGAATATTATTGGCGGGAATGTATTTCCATTTGCCGCTGATAATAGCCAGGGCACCGGCATGTTCAACCAGGCTGGTTCTTCCCGTTGCCGATCGCCCCAGCAGGGCCGGCAACTGGTTCTGGCTATCGGCCCCAACGCCTGCAGGCAATGTTTTGTTCAACAGTGCCGCGAAAGAAGCCAGCCAATCTACCTGACAAAGCAAGGCTTCGCTGGTTCCTGGTTTTACCTGCGCGGGCCAGCTAACAATAAAAGGCACGCGGGTGCCTGCTTCAAAGAGACTGTATTTACCACCGCGAAGTGGTCCGCCGGGTTTATGTCCCTGCAATAAGGTAACGGCGCCATCCTGGTAACCATCGTCCAGCACCGGGCCATTATCGCTCGTAAAAATGACCAGGGTATTTTGTGTCAGATGCAATCGTTCTAATTCTTTCAGTATTTCACCCACCGACCAGTCGAGTTGTAAAATAGCATCACCTCTCAGGCCGAGTCCGCTTTTGCCACGAAACATCGTCGAGGGCATGCGCGGCACATGGGGTTCGGTGAGGTTATAGCAAAGAAAAAAAGGCTGCTGCGTATGGCGACTGATAAATGTTTTTGCTTTCTCTAAAAAAGTCAGGGGCATTTCCTCATCGGTCCACCGGGCCAACCGCCCCCCTTGCATATACCCAATTCGGCCGATGCCATTCACAATCGTACCATCATGCCCCTGGCCTGGTGAAGCGTGCAGCTTCAGCAATTCGGGGTGATCGCGACCGGTAGGTTCATCACCGATGGGATGTTGGTAACTGACCTGGATGGGATCGCTACTATCGCTCGCAACCACTTGTTGGTTTTCCAGAAAAACAGTGGGCACCCGATCAGCAGTGGCGGGGAAAATAAAAGAATAACCAAAGCCAATATCATTCGGCCCTTTTTGAATGGTCGCATTCCAGTTTTTTGCCACTGAATCACCCAAGCCTAAATGCCATTTGCCCACAATGCCCGTGGCATAACCGGCCGATGCAAAAAGCGAAGGCAGCGTGCCGGTATTGGTGGGAATGATCAGCGCCGCATCGCCTGGCAAAACGCCGGTTCCTTTTTTTCGCCAGGGATACATCCCCGTCAGCATGGCATATCGCGAAGGTGTGCAGGTAGCGGATGTGCAATGACCATTGGTGAACCGGATGCCATTGGCAGCCAACCGGTCAATATTGGGTGTTTGCAACTTAGTAGCGCCATAACAACCCAGGTCGCCATAGCCAAGGTCGTCGGCACAAATGATAATCACATTCGGCCCCTTTTGCGCATAGGCTGCAAAAAAAATAAATAGACTGAAAAACAGACCGGCGACTTTCATCGCAACGTTTATTTTACTTCAACGCCATCGTTCAATTCATTGTCGATCAGGATCCGACCACAGTTCTCACAAACAATGATTTTTTTGCGTTGCTTGATTTCACTTTGGCGTTGTGGCGGAATCGCGTTGAAGCAACCGCCACAGGCATCGCGCAGTACGGGCACTACAGCGAGGCCGTTGCGATAGTTGGAACGAATTCGGTCATAAGAAAGCAATAACCGGGGGTCACATTTCTCACGGGCTTCAGCAGCCAGTTTGTTGAAATGTTTTTCTTCCTCTTCGGTGGTGTCGATGATCTTTTCGAGCTCATCTTTCTTATGCTTCAATACACCTTCTTTGGTGTTGGTGGTTTTCTTTGCTTTGTCGAGCACCAGGATCTTGTCAGAAATTTCTTCCTGCGCATCTTTGATATGCTTTTCGGCCAGCTTCACTTCCAACTGCTGCATTTCGATCTCTTTAGTGATCGCTTCAAACTCGCGGCTGTTCTTTACGTTGGTGCTTTGCTTTTCGTATTTCTTGATCAGGGCTTCGGCTTCCTTAATCGATTCCTTCTTCTGGTTGATGAACTCGTTGATGCCGTTGATCTCTTCTTCGATGCGGGTCTGGCGGGCGGTTAGGCCTTGAATTTCGTCCTCCAAATCACTTACTTCAATAGGAAGCTCTCCTTTCAGGATTTGGAACTCGTCGATTTTGGATTCGATTTTTTGCAGGGTTACCAGCGCAACCAGTTTCTCCTCAACCGAAAAATCTTTGACTGTGGCCATAGTAGCTATAACGTATTAGGTATAATAATTCACCGGGTTGGTTCTCAGCCCCGTTTTGAAGACGGCAAAGGTAGGAAATTTTCCCGCCAAAATATCATATAATAGGTCGACCGTGAATTGCTCGCTCTCGAAATGTCCGGGGTCGGCCAGTAGCAACCGCCCATTGGCGTCAAAAAACTCATGGTATTTCAGGTCGGCCGTTACAAACGCATCGGCGCCGGCTGCTAAAGCATTGGGAATCAAGAAACTACCTGCGCCACCGCAAATGGCCACCCGGCTGATGGGTTTGCTTACCAGGGGGCTGTGGCGGATGACGGGCACCTGGAACAGGGTTTTCATCTGATCCAAAAAGGCTTCGGCGCTTAAGGGTGCCGGAAGGGTTCCAATCATGCCTGAACCAACCCTATCGTATTCATTATCAATGGGTATCAAATCGAATGCAGGCTCTTCATAAGGGTGTGCTTTCCGCAGTGCGGTAATAATGGTTCGCTCCAGGGCGATGGGATAAATCAGCTCCAGCCTTTTCTCCGTCGCCAGGTGGCGCCGGCCGACCTCCCCCGAAAAGGGCTGGGTGCCAGCCTGGGGTGTAAAGCTTCCTTGTCCACCGCTACTGAAACTACATTCACTATAATCACCAATCCCCCCGGCCCCGGCCGCAAACAACGCTTCCAACAAGCCCTGCTCATGGCTATCGGGCACAAAAACCACCAGCTTTCGCAGGTTATTCTTTTTGGGCAACAAAATGCTACGTGCTTGCAAACCAAAAAGATCGGCGATTTTTCCATTCACGCCGTGGTAGACATTATCGAGATTGGTGTGTATGGCATAGAGCGCGACATCGTTTTTAATGGCCTTGATCACCGCTTTCTCTACGTAGTTTTTGCCGTTGATTTTTTTTAATCCGCCAAAAACAATCGGGTGGTGTGATACTACCATGTTGCAATTCAGTCGAATAGCTTCATCTACAATTTCTTCGGTTGCATCGAGCGATACCAGGGCACCGGTACAATTCCATTCGGGGTTACCAGTAATGAGCCCTGCATTATCATATGATTCCTGGTACATCGGTGCTGCCAGGGCTTCCAAATGGTGGATAATTTCATGAATCTGCATAGCCAAATATAGTTTTAACGAACACAATATTTGGTAACTTCCAAGAAGCCGACTTTCAATAGTTTTGCGCCCGAACCGTGCATATGCCTAATACCGAAACCACATTAACCTACCCACAATATACGAGCTGGATGCGCGAGTTAGCCGACCTGCGCTATGCCAATGCAGTATTGCAGTGGGACCAGGAAACATACATGCCAGAAGCAGGCGCAGAACGCAGGTCGGGACAAATTGCCACGCTCAGCGAATTGGCGCATCGTTTTTTTACCGATCCGCAAAAAGCAAAAGAATTAAATCAATTGCTGGCCGACAACAGTCTCGATGAAAAGCAACGCAAAAATGTTTCGCTCACAGCAGAAGATGTAAGCCAACAGGCGAAACTTCCCGGCGATTTTGTTCGCACCATGAGCGAAACGGTGTCGAAATCTTTTCAGGCCTGGATGGATGCACGCAAGGCCAATAATTTTGCTGTTTTTGCGCCCCTGCTTGGCAAGTTGATCGACCTGAAAAAGAAAGAAGCCGATTACCTCGGTTGGCAAGCACATCCTTACAATGCGTTGTTGAATCAATATGAGAAGGGCTGCACAGTAAGCATGCTCGATGCTACGTTTGCTGCACTGCGCGCACCTTTGTCGGCCTTGCTCGCCAAAATAGCTGCTCGTCAGCAAGTGAGTGAAAGCATCGTAAAACAATCTTTTCCCGAAGAAACCCAATGGCAATTCAGCATGGACTTGCTGGAAAAAATGGGATTTGATTTTCGTGCCGGCAGGCAGGATAAATCAACGCATCCGTTTACCACCAATTTCAGTGCCCATGATGTACGAATAACAACGCGTATTGATCCAAACGATCTCAGCAACATGACCTATAGCACCATTCATGAACTGGGTCATGCATTGTATGAACAGGGCTTACCGGATGCCGAATACGGATTGCCATTGGGTGAATTCACCTCGCTCGGTATCCATGAATCGCAATCGAGGTTATGGGAAAACAATGTCGGTCGCAGTTTGTCGTGGTGCAGTTCTTTTTTTCCGCTGATCGCCCACTATTTTCCCGAACAATGTGCAGGCGCCAATGCTGAAACTTTTTATCGTGCCGTGAATCGCGTGCAACCTTCGTTTATTCGCACCGAAGCCGATGAACTGACGTATCATTTTCATGTGATGATTCGCTACGAGCTCGAAAAAACACTGATGGAGGGCAGCTTGCCCGTAAACGATATTCCTGCCTATTGGCATGCGGCTTATAAAAAATACCTGGGCATCGAGGTGCCCGACGACAAAACAGGTTGTTTGCAGGATGTGCACTGGAGCCATGGCAGTTTTGGCTATTTCCCGACCTATAGCCTGGGTAGCCTCTATGCCGCTCAATTTTTCGGCGCGGCAGAAATCGCTATTCCTGGTTTGCAAAAGCAACTTTCAGCCGGAAATTTCGGTCAATTGCTGAACTGGCTTCGCCAGGAAATACATATACATGGCCGCTTTTTCACAAGTGAAGAATTATGTAAAAGGATTAGCGGCGACACTTTAAACATCAATTGGTTTATGCAATATGTAAAGGAAAAATATCGTTTCATCTATTCTTTGGAGGAGGAGGCCATACCGTCATGAAGCGTTTTATCATAATGGCAATCGTAACACTGACTGTGGTTTCCTGCAAAAAAACAGTAGAAAAGATACAAGAGAATTACATGCTGAACCTGATGACCAAGGGACAGTGGGTGGTAACGAAGTTTGAAGAGGGTTCAACAGATGTGACAACAGATTTTGCAGCGTATTCCTTTCAATTCTACGAAAACGGAACAGTGAGTGGTTTATCGGCGGGACCGGAGAACAAAGGCACCTGGGTGGCAGATATAGCGAACCGGTCCATTACCGCCAATTTTCCCAATGCAGATGTTCCGATACAAAAACTCAATGCGAACTGGAAAATCATTGACAGTTCAACAGATGAGGTGAAAGCGACAACGACCATAAACAATATCCTGAAAACCCTGTGGTTGAGAAAGAAATGAGATCGAGCCGAAACCCTATCCTACCCTTTGGAAACAAGTTGTTTACCCTGAAAATTAAGCACTTGTTTACTACGAAGCATTATATAACCAGCCTTGTTCTGCTGTTGGCGGTGTTTGCGGCGAAAGCCCAGGCGCCGACGCCCGGCTTTACCATGAGTAAGAGCTCCGGCTGTTCGCCCCTGGTTATCAATTTTTACAATACCTCCACCTCCGTTACGGGTAGCTTCACTTCTACCTGGGACCTGGGCAATGGTCAATTCCTGACTACCAAAGACGCCTACGCTGCTTATTATTATATACCTGGTGGTAATAACCATTACACCATCACCTTAAATGTTCGCAACGAGCACGGCGTAAGCCAGGTTTCTAAAGAAATTGATGTACTGCCTTCGCCGATTGCCGATTTTGCGGTAAGCCAAAACGTAGGCTGTACGCCTACCACCATCAATTTTACCAATAATTCCTATTTACCTGGCGGCGGCACCCTGACTTATCTCTGGGATTTCGGCGATGGAACTACATCCACCCAAACCAATCCCCAACACGTTTACAGCAATGTGGGATATTATAATGTAAGCCTTACGGTCACTTCGCCCAATGGTTGCTCTACTGTAGTTGCCAAAAACAGGGTGATTCGCATGATCGGCAGCGTATCGCCCAATTTTGATTTCAAGATGGGCTCTATTTGTAATGTACCGGTCGATGTCAGTTTTGTTAACCAAACCGCTGGCGCGGGTAATATGACCTACCAGTGGACGCTCGGCAACGGCACCCAATCGGGCGCCATCAATCCCAATACCAGTTACCCGGCGTATGGTACTTATAATGTGAAGCTGGTTGCCACTTCGAGTTATGGCTGCCGCGATAGTATCACCAAACCCATCACCTTAAAAGAGAATATCACCAGTTTTAGTGCACCGAACAGCATTTGTCCGGGGGCTGGTGTGCAGTTCACCAATACCGGCTCTACCCCGGTTTCTTCTTTCTGGGATTTTGGTGATGGTACTTCGGCCCGAGGCAACTCACCTACCAAATCGTATGCAGTGCCCGGCACCTATACTGTTACCCTCACTAACCAATATGCAGAGTGTACCGGAACGGCCACTAAAACCGTAACCGTTGCACCACCGCCACCGCTTAATTTCCTGGTGCAGAACGATACCGGCTGTTCAACACCGCATACCACCCAATTCAGCGATACCACCATCGGATCGAGCAATTGGTTCTGGGATTTTGGTGATGGCAGCACCTCCACCCTGAAAAACCCCAGCCATACTTATGCAACTACGGGCAACTATACGGTAACGCTAACCCTCACCACCGCGGGCGGTTGTACCGCTTCGGCAACAAAAGCAAATGCAGTGGTGATTCGGAACAATGCGACGGTAAGCCTGACGGCCCCTGCCTTCGGCGGATGTGTTCCTTTCAACTTCACGCCCACGGCCAATGTGAACGCCGTAGATGGTGTAGCTTCTTATCAGTGGAGCTTTGGCGATGGAACTACGGGCACCGGCCAAAGTCCGACGCATATTTACGGGGCAGTCGGCAACTATATCATCAAACTCACCATCACCACCAGAAAGGGTTGTGTGATCAATTACCAATACCCCGATACCATCAATGTTGGTACGCCCCCGACGGTTGATTTCACTGCAGCAAGTACCGATGTTTGTGCGGCTGATTCAACGCAATTCACTTCACTGGCCACACCCGCAGACACCTGGATGTGGGATTTTGGCGACGGAAGTACATCGGGCGACGAACATCCAAAACACCAATTTGAAGATATCGGTCCGATGACCATAAGCTTGACCGCCATCAACAATGGTTGTGCCGCCACCGCTACGAAAAACAATTATATCAATAGCCGCGGACCAGTAGCGCGTTTTCTGGTGCATCCGAATTGCGCTGATCCCCGCCAGGTCGTATTTGAAGATATCAGTGTAGAAGATCCGGCACCAACGGCACCTGTTACCTATACCTGGGATTTTGGTGATGGCACCACCCAGCCGGGCGCCTACCACGCAAATACAGCACATACATATGTGTCGGTGGGCACGAGAACAGTGACACTCACGGCCGATAATGGCAGTTGTCATTATGTATATTCATTACCGGTAGACCTGTTCAACCTGCAGCCGGTAATAACAGCTTCTAAAGCCAACCCCATCTGCCGAAACGAAGGCCTGCGCTTAACAGCCACCAATATGCTGGCAAACCGGGTGAAATCTTATGCATGGCAACTCAACGGCCAACCGGCTGGTATCGGTCTCAGCACTTTTGATACCACGTTAACCACCAATGGCAGCTACCATGTGGTGTTGACCGTTACGGATATTTATGATTGTCTGCATACAGCAGCCTACGACATAGTTATCGGCGGACCGATTGTTGATTTTACCGTGACAAATAATGGTGGTTGCCGGAATGCAGCCATTGGCATCAATGTAACCGAAACACCAGCGAATAGTATTCAAACCTGGGCCTTTGATTTCGGCGATGGCAGCACGGCAACCTATACCAACAATGGTCCTTTCAACCATGTGTATACCAATGTTGGTAGTTACAATATTAAATTACTGGCAACCGACAATGCGGGTTGTACGGCTGCGGTGAACAAAGCCGCTGCAGCAGCCATCACGTACCCGGTGGCAAATTTTACCGCAGAAGATTCCTTGTATTGCCAGGGCACCAATGTGCAGTTTGTGAACAACACAACGGGCATCAATATGAGCTATCAGTGGAGTTTTGGTGATGGCACAACCTCGACCGATCGCGATCCGGTTCATGTATATACTGGTGTTGATTCCTTCTACACCGTTCGCCTGGTAGCAACCGACGCCAATGGATGCAGCGACACCCTTACCAAACAGCGCATGATCCGCATCGTAGCACCGAAGTTTACCATGTCGGCTACGGATACGGCTTCTATTTGTCCGCCGTTGCAAACCCAATTCTTCTCCACCACCGAGAATGCTGAATCAGTTCGTTGGAATTTCGGCGACGGCAATATTTCAACCCTGCCTAACCCCGGTTATTTCTACGACAATTTCGGCAGCTATGTGGCCAAACTATATGTGATCGGTTACCATGGTTGCGTTGACTCGGCCCAACAAATCATTAATCTATATAATCCGCAAGCAACCACGTCGATCAATTTTGGTGGTCCACTTGTTGGCTGTAATACGGTTAATGCCAACTTTACGATTACGGTTCCGCCAAGTACCCGCTTCATGTTGTATTTCAATGATGGCAGCATCGATAGTTCACAAAACACAACAGTCAGCCATCTGTACGCACGTCCCGGTATTTATCTGCCCTATGTGGAACTGACCGACAGTCTCGATTGTAAGATTGTTGTTACTGCACAAACCCAGGTAACCGTGAATGGGGTTTATCCTGATTTCAATGTGAGCAAAAAAGAGTTCTGCGATCAGGGAACAGTAACCTTTACCGACTACAGCCTCTTTGGCCGCGATACGATCACCAGCCGGGTTTGGGATATGGGCGATGGCACAACCCTTAACGGCAAAGAAGTAACCCACAGTTTTACACAGCCGGGTACTTATTATGTAACAGAACAATTGACTACCCGCGCGGGCTGTACAAATAGCAAAACAGATACTATTCGGGTGTACAGAACACCACAACCAGTTATTAGTGGTCCCGCAGCGTTGTGCCTTGGCGCGGTTGCACAATTCAATGCATCAACGGTTATTGCTGATACGGCAATCTACTGGCGTTGGACGCTCGAGAATCGCGATACGTCGAATCAATCGGTGGTGTTGCGCAATTTCCCGGCCGCCGGGCAATACACGCTGCAACTATATGCGCAAAATAAATTGGGTTGTGGTAACGATACCAGCTTTGCAGTAACGGTTCATGGCTTGCCACTGATTACCAACGATCCGGTGATTACTACGCCGGTGGGCATACCGGTAACATTGCCCGTTAGCTATAGCAGTGGTGTGGTTGATTACAACTGGACGCCGGCAACCGACCTCAGTTGCACCGATTGTCCGCAACCTACGGCCAGCCCCCGTTTCAACACCACCTATAAAGTAGAGGTTGTTGATAGCAATAATTGCAGGGCCAGCAGCAGCATATTGGTAAAAACTGTTTGTAACGACCAGAACTATTTCGTGCCGAATACTTTCAGCCCGAATGGCGACGGACAAAACGATGTATTCTATCCACGTGGCACGCAACTGAACCGCATCCAAGCCATGCGCGTTTTCAACCGCTGGGGTGAACTGGTGTTTGAAAAGAAAAACTTCAGCGCCAACGTAAAGAACGATGGATGGGATGGTTATGTGCGGGGTGTTCCCGGTCAAATGGATACATATGTGTACATCATAGAAATTGTTTGTGAAAATGCCCAGATCATTGCCTTGAAAGGCAACGTAACCCTAATCCGATAGCAGATGAAAAACCTTAACCGATACCGTATCCTCACTGCGATACTAGTGCTGCTCATGGGCAGCAAAGTGCAGTCGCAGGATATCCATTTCTCACAATTTTACGACGCGCCACTGATGCGTAACCCGTCGCTGGCGGGCATCTTCACCGGCGATGTGCGGGTACAAATGGTGTACCGCGACCAATGGAGAAGTGTAACCAATGCCTATAGAAGCGGCTCGTTGAATGCAGAATATAAAATGCCGGTTGGCCGATCAGATGATTTTATCACGGCTGGCCTGCAAATGTTATTTGACCGGGCGGGAACTGTATCATTAACCACTACGCAGTTGATGCCGGCCATTAATTACCACAAATCGGTGGGCAGCAATCGCAATGCTTATCTCTCGGTTGGTTTTATGGGTGGCATGGTGAACAGGAGTATTGATCGTTCGAAGATTACGACCGACAACCAATTTGTGGGTGGCGCATACAATCCTGCTGTTGCGAGCGGCGAAACTTTTGCCACCGCTAATTTCTGGTATCCCGACTTCAGCGTGGGTACTACCTTCAATGCCGGCTTTGGCGAAACAGAAAACAATAATTTTTATGTGGGCTTGGCTTATCACCACATCAATCGACCCAACAACACCTTTTATCGCAGTGCCAACGAAGCCCTGCACGTAAAATGGGTGGCATCGGCCGGTGTTAAATTCGATGTAGGCGATCAGTCATTTTTTAATATCCAGGCCGATTATTCAACCCAGGGGCCGGCCACTGAACTGATTAGTGGTGCGATGTATGGGTACAAGATCGGCGATAGTGAAACGCCTGATTATATCATGCAGTTCGGTGCTTTTATGCGCGCGAAAGATGCATTGATTCCGGCTATCAAACTCGACTACAATCCATTTTCGATCGGACTCAGTTATGATGTAAATATTTCCACACTGAAAACAGCCAGCCAGGCGCGAGGTGGATTTGAACTTTCCGTAACTTATATCGGATTTCTCGACCGGGGCAATTCATCGAAATACAAGGTGCTTTGTCCGCGGTATTAAAAAAAAGGATATGCCCATCAGTATAGGACAAAAAGCGCCTGGATTTGAGCTCTTCGATACCGAAAAACAAAAGCAAAGCCTGGCCGGTCAACAAGGTAAAAATGTAGTGTTGCTTTTCTTTCCGCTGGCATTTACCAGCGTTTGTACGGCCGAGTTATGCAATGTGCGCGACAATATTGCGTTGTATAACCAAACCAATGCCCAGGTTTTCGGCATTAGTGTTGATTCGGTGTTTACGCTGGCAAAATTTCGGGAAGAACAGCACCTGAATTTTCCACTGCTCAGCGATTTCAACAAAGAAGTGTCAGAAGCCTATGGTAGTTTGTACCAGGATTTTGTGCTGGATATGCGGGGTGTTTCCAAAAGAGCTGCATTTGTGATTGATAAAGAGGGAGTTATACAGTATGCAGAGGTTCTGGAAAATGCCGGAAGCCAACCAGATTTCAAAGCCATACAGGCCAGCCTGGAAAAGCTCCCGTAGCAGTTGTAAGATGAACGATCATATTGTATTTTTGTAAAATAGTCAATGAGGATATTTTTTACTTTATCGGTTTTACTGTTACTGTCACTCGCCGGCCTGGCACAATCAGGTCAGCCGCAGGTGTCGGCGATAAAGTTTTATCCCAACCCCGCCGTTTCCTATATCACGTTTGAGTTTCCGTCGAATTACGAAAAGGGGTACTCTTTCGAAGTATATAATTTCCTCGGCAAAAAAGTGTTTGAGCAAAAGAACATCAACCCCAAAACCACCATCGACCTCAGCCAGTATTACCGGGGTATTTATATTTTCCAACTGCGCGACAAAGCCGGCCGCATCGTTGAATCGGGCCGTTTCCAGGTCAATAAATAATTACAGCACCTGAACGATCAGGAATTTCAGGTAGTGGGTATTGTCCCAACCCCATACGATCGGGTGATCACTTGCCTGTGTTTGGTACACCACCTGTCGTAAGGTTCTGCGCGTATCATTGGCGGCCAGTTGAATGATCTCCAAAAACAATTCAGGCTGCACCAGGTTGGTACAAGATGTCGTAACCAAAAAACCACCTGGTTTCACCAGCTTCATACCGCGCAGGTTGATCTCTTTGTATCCGGTGATGGCCTTCTGGATATTCTCGCGGCTCTTGGTAAAGGCTGGCGGATCGAGCATCACTACATCGTATTGCTTGCCTTCTTTCGACCATTGTTTCAACACATCGAAGGCATTTACTTCAATGAATTTGCAGGTTTTCTCATACCCATTCAAAGCGGCATTGCGATTGGCCTGTTCTACGGCTGCGCCGGATATATCGAGCCCCAGTACCGACTTCGCGCCATAGTGGGCAGCATGGATTTCGAAGGTGCCGGTATAGGTAAAGGCACCCAGCACATCGGCGCCTTTCACGATGTTTTTGATGGCCCGACGATTGTCTTGCTGGTCGAGAAAATAACCTGTTTTCTGGCCGTTCTCGAGGTCGACATTGAAGCGGAGGCCATTTTCGTTGATCACAATTTTTGTATCGAAAGGGGCAGATAAGAATCCTTTGATTTGTGGCAGCCCTTCCAACTCGCGCACAGGCACATCGTTTCGCTCATAAATGCCTTTCGGGTTGAAAATACTGTTCAGGGCATCTACAATGGCCGGTTTCCATTTGTCCATACCGAAAGCCAGGGTTTGGAGCACGAAATAATCGTTGAACTTATCGATGATTAAGGCCGGTAAAAAATCTGCTTCGCCAAACACGAGGCGACAATTCTCTGTATACCCCAGTTGCTGCCGGTATTTCCAGGCCGTTTCGAGGCGGCGATGAAAAAAAGCTGCATCGATGGTCTCTTTTTTATCGCGGGTGAGCAGTCGAACCAGGATCTGCGATTTCGGGTTGGCATAGCCCCGGCCAATGAATTTGCCCTCGTGGTTGAGCAAATCGACGATATCACCCGCCTCGAGTGGGCCTTCGATCTTTCCCACTTCATTGGCAAAAACCCAGGGATGGCCGGATTCAACCCGCCGGCTTATTTTCTTCTTGAGGTAAACAACTGTCATGGCCGCAAAGGTAAGCGACGGTAGGGCCGAAAAAAACCGACAAATTGTCCCCCGAAAGCAGGGTGGCAGCAAAATTGCCTTTATAGCCCCGTATTTAAAACCAGGTGAACCGGCAGCCATGAAGTCGTCTAATCGACCGAAATGACAGAAAATGCCGGCTTCGCTGCCAATTTGTACAAATATGGAAGAAAATAGAAATGAGTTTGCCGACATGGACATCAATGCCGATAGCGATATTCCAGGTAACAGCCATTTGAGCGATCCCTTGGGCGACCAGGCTGCGGTGGAGAAACTGGAACTGGAACTGGCCGAAAGCAAGGATAAATACCTGCGCCTGGTGGCCGAATTCGACAATTTCCGGAAAAGAACGGCCAAAGAAAGGCTCGAATTGATACAAACTGCTGGCAAAGATGTTATTATCCCCCTGCTGGAAGTGGTAGATGATACCGAGCGGGCCCAAAAACAACTGGAAAAAGTGAAAATTGGTCCCGAAGCCGAGGGCTTGCTGCTCACCCTCAATAAGTTGAAGTCGGTGTTGCAGGGTCGTGGCGTAAAAGCCATGGAAAGCATTGGTACCGATTTCGACCCCGATAAGCACGAGGCCATTACGGAGATTCCGGCACCCAGCCCCAACCTGGTGGGAAAAGTTATAGATGAGGTTGAGAAAGGTTATTACCTGAACGACAAGATTATCCGTTTTGCCAAAGTAGTTGTTGGAAAATAAGTGCCCTAAAAGAAGAAAACACCCATGTCAACAGTAAGACGAGATTATTACGAAGTATTGTCGGTAACCAAAACCGCCAATGGTGAGGAGATCAAGAAAGCCTACCGCAAGGTAGCTATGCAATACCATCCCGACCGGAACCCGGGCGATAAAGCAGCCGAAGACAAATTCAAGGAAGCCGCTGAAGCCTATGAAGTATTGAGCGATAGTGATAAGCGCGCGCGCTATGATCGCTATGGTCATGCCGGCGTTGCTGGTTCAGGTGCAGGTGGTGGCTTTAATGGCAATATGGATGATATCTTCAGCCAGTTCGGTGATATTTTCGGCGAAGATTTGTTTGGTTCTTTTTTTGGTGGCGGCGGACAAAGACGCGGTGGACAAAGAGCGCGGGGCACCAGGGGTAGTAACCTGCGGGTGAAACTCAAACTGAGTTATGAAGAAATCGCCAATGGTGTTTCCAAGAGCATCAAGGTGAAAAAATATGTGTCTTGTACCACTTGTTCAGGCAGTGGTGCCAAAGACAAAGGCAGTGTACAAAACTGTTCTACCTGCGGTGGCTCGGGTCAGGTAAGAAAAGTAACTTCTACTTTCTTAGGCCAGATGCAAACCGTTACCACTTGTCCGACTTGCAATGGCGAAGGCACCACCATCACGGCTAAATGTGGCAGTTGTAAGGGAGAAGGTCGCGTGTACGGCGAAGAAACTGTTACCATCGATATTCCGGCCGGTGTACAGGAAGGCATGCAGCTCAGTGTTAGTGGCAAGGGCAATGCCGGCGAAAGAGGTGGATCAGCCGGCGACCTGATCGTGTTGATTGAAGAGGAGCAACATACGCAGTTGCAACGCGACGGACTAAACGTTGCTTACGATCTCCATATCACTTTTCCTGATGCCGTATTCGGCACCAGCGTGGAAGTGCCTACCATCGACGGGCGCGCGAAAATTAAAATTCCCGCCGGCACACAGAGTGGAAAAATATTCAGGCTAAAAGGCAAGGGTTTTCCGGCGGTGAATAGTTATGAAAAGGGAGACCAGTTGATCCATGTAAATGTATGGACGCCGCAGCACCTGAATGCCGAAGAGAAAGCGATGATGGAGAAATTACAGGAGTCGACTAATTTCAAACCCAATCCCGATAAGAGCGAGAAGAGCTTTTTCGATAAGGTGCGCGAAATGTTTTCTTAACGATCGGTTTTTTCCTGGGGTTTAGCGAGAATGTTTTTCAACCGTAAGCCACGTGTGGGTTTGGGTTTGGTATAAATTTTCTTCGCTTTTTCCAGCAGCCCCATAAATTCCTGTTCAAGATAATCATCGGGCCTTACCAGGGGCTGCATGATGTTTTGCACATCATTCCAGCTCATATCTTTTACGTATTTGGACTCCCGTAACAGGGATCCAAACAGTATCAGTCCAGTCGAAAATTTATAGACCCTGGGTAGCTCATCAAAAGCCGTAGTGCTGGTATCTACAGTCAACCGGCAAAAACGGCGGTTGGAATCGGCCGCTACTTTATAACTGATATCAATGTCGGCCAATTTGGAACTGGTGCTATTGGCAATCATCGCGCTGTCGCGCCGGTCAATTTCAAATACAGCCATCAGGGTATGTCCTGATCCCAACTCGCCGCCATCCAATATGCTGGTTGTATCTTCAATGGCCGACACTTTGTTGTCGTAACCAATCAGCCGGTAATTTTTCAGGGCATTTTGTTGAAAGTGTACATGCAACAACGCATCGTCGGCCACGGCGTACATGGTTTGGGTGAGCTCTTTCACCAGCACCTTCTCCCCTTCTTTTTCATTGTCGATATACGCAAAATTGCCATTGCCTTTTTTAGCGAGCACTTCGAGCTTACTGTCTTTGTAATTACCCATACCAACGCCGAGGCAGGTCAGGTAAATACCTTTCTGTCGCTGTTCGGTGATCAGGAATTCCAATTCATCTTCTGAAGTTTGCCCCACGTTGAAATCACCATCGGTTGCCAATATTACGCGATTGTTTCCGTTGGGAATGAACTTGCTTTGCGCGAGCCGATAAGCCACGCGAATGCCCGACTCACCGGCAGTAGCGCCTCCCGGATTCAATTCTTCAATAGAGCGGATGATCTTGTCTTTCTCCACGCCCGATGTTGGGTACAACCAAATGCCCACGTTGCCACCATATACCACAATCGACACCGTATCGATGGGCCGAAGGTTGTTCACCATCAGTTTGAATGCTGATTGCAACAACGGCAGTCTGTTGGGCAAATCCATCGAACCCGATACATCTATCAAAAAAACCAGGTTGCTCGGTGGAATTTTATCGAGGTCTAGTTTACGGGCACTTGCTTTCAGAAAAAGCAGGTCGCTGTTTTTATTCCAGGGGCAGGTACTGAGCTTCGAAGAAATTTTGAAATCCTGGTTGTAATCAGGCGCTTCGTGTTCCAGGTCAAAGTAATTGAGCATTTCTTCAATGCGAACCGCATCGGGCGGAACCGGACTGGCCATGTTGAGAAAACGACGAATATTACTGTAAGCTGCTTTGTCGGTGTTGATGGCAAAATCAATATCGGGGTACCGGGATGAATTCATGAAATCATTCTCCACAATATTGCTATAGGTTTCACCGCCCACCGACGAAGATATTTTCTGGCCGATTCGGATGCCACGGGTGGCCGACATCAAACGTGTTTCTTTGGGTTTTGGTTTGGCCGACAACGCCACCAGGGTGAATACATTTTCTTTGTTGGCATCAAACAATACTTTCCGGGTTTTATAGCCTTCAAAGCTGAGGGTCACCGAATCTTTCTCTGTGCCGGAAGTGATCCCAAAACCGCCGGAAGTGCCTGAATAGAAGATATAACCCGACGATTGAAACAGCATTTTGACATTCGGCAAGGGGCTATCGGCCGAATCCTTTATCAACCCGCGATAGAAGCTTTGCGCTTGCAGGGAGAAATGGGTCGATACCAACGTTAGTATGGCAATAACAGTTTTCAGGTGGGGATGATTTCCGGCAGAAAGTTACCAAATCTGGTGTTCATTGTCAAGGGCTTAGGAAATCAAGCCTCCCGTAAACGAAGCAATTCGGGAATGTTGCGGCCATAGCCGTTGTAATCCAGTCCGTAGCCCACCACAAACTTATCGGGAATGCTGAAGCCCAGGTATTTTATGCGCACAGGAAAGACCGCGGCCTCGGGTTTGTGTAACAATACAGCCAGTTCGAGCGAAGCGGGCTGCTGGTGCATCAACTGCGGCAGAAATTCGTGCATGGTGCGGCCGGTATCGATGATGTCTTCCAGTATAATAACATGTCGGTTATGGATATCGGTATCGAGGCCAATGGCCGTGATCACCTGTCCGCTCGACTTAGTACCCTTGTACGAAGCCAATTTGATAAAACAAATCTCCGCGTCGATGCTGATCTTTTTAAACAGATCGGCTGCAAATACAAAAGAGCCGTTGAGTATGGCAATAAACAATGGCTTTTTACCGGCATAGTCGTGGTTAATGCTGGCCGCCATTTTCTCGATGGCCTGGTCGAGCTCGGCGGCTGTCAGGTAGGGTTCAAACTCTTTATCAATCACCCTGGTTGTGTGCATATCAGTTGGTATAGATGATCAGTTGTTGTCCCTGGCGTAGGTGGGTGCCACTGAGGCGGTTCCAGTCGCGCAATTGCTGCTCTGACACATTGTATTTTTTAGCGATGCTGAACAAGGTTTCACGCACCTGTACCGTGTGTGTCGTGTAGGCATTACCGTTAGCTGCTGTAACAGGCGCTTCGTAACGCGCTTGTGCAACCGTTGATGATAACAACTGCGGCTTGTTGGTATTTTTTTCTTTCAGGTAGATCTTCTCCCCCATGGCTGGTTCTTCGCCCGGACGAAGATGGTTCAGTTCAAGGGCCGACTCATACCGTATGCCTTCCGCCTGCGCGATATCGTACATGGTTTCTTCTGCCTGCACATGGTGAAACAGGTTGGCGCCGGTTTTTCTTTTGCGTTGCAGATAGATGAGTTGGTCTTCCATCAGGATATCCCCTTCATCGGGTGTCATGTCGTTGAATTCAAGCAACCTGGCCAGGCTGAGGTTATTGTTTTCTGCCACGGCCAGCAATGAACTACCACCGCGCACAAAGCATACCCTGGTATCGTTGATGGCAAAAACACCATCGGGGTAATTGACCGGCGCGGCGGCAATGGGACCGGCTTTCTGCACGTCAACCGTTGCCAACACCGGTGCATCGGGCAGGGGCGGCAATTTACCCATCGCAATCAGCGTGTATTGCTGCAGGTTATAGGTTTCGATGAGCTTGATCAATATCTGTGGATAGCGAATATTAGTAGCGTAACCGGCTTTTTTCAGGCCATGTGCCCAGCCCTGGTAGTCGGTAGGATCCAGTTTAAACAAAAATGCATAGCGGGCACCTGATCGCAAAAAATCGGAATGGTCGCGATAGGAAATGGCCGGGTCATTGTAACTTCTGAAGCATTCGCCGGCAGCATCGTCATCGTGGTACACTTTTCCACCGGTCCATTCTGATTTGCACTTGATACCAAAATGATTGTTTGATTTTCTGACCAGTTCACTTCTTCCCGCTTCCGTTTCGTGTATACCCTGTGCCAAAGTAATGGAAGCCGGCACACCGGTGCGTTTCATTTCTTCCACGGCCAGGTTGCGATAGGTGTTGATATATGCATTGATCACATCGGGTGGTTGCGCCGAACCCACCAACGCCGATACCAGTGATAATACAACAAGAATGGTTTTTCGATTCATCCGGTTATTTTTTTTGGATCAGGAGCAGCCCGTCGCGCAGGGGCAACAACAATCGCTCCACCGATTTATCATTGGATACATGGTCGTTAAATGCCTGTATGGCTTTGGCCGATTTGCCTGTAACGGGTTGCTCCAGCACTTGGCCGTGAAATAGAACATTGTCGGCAATGATAAGGGCACCGCGCCGCATGCGGGGTTTCACGAGTTCGTAATAATTCAGGTAACCGGTTTTATCGGCGTCAATGAATACCAGGTCCCAGGTGAAAGGCAGTGCAGGAATAATCGCACTGGCATCGCCGGCATGCAGAAAGAGTTGATCGGCTTTATCACTTTGTTGAAAATATCGTCGGGCTGTTTCCTGTTCTGCAGGGCGCAGTTCAATGCTGTGTAGTTGACCTTCCGGCGGCAGGCCTTCGGCCAGGCAAAGCGCGCTATACCCCGTGAAAGTGCCAATCTCCAATACATATTGCGGCTGCAGCAGACGGCTGATCAACGCGAGGAATCGACCCTGGAGATGACCGCTCAGCATATGTGATTCCGGATGATTGTTCCTGGTTTCGCGCGCTATCTCATCCAATAAGGCCGACTCGGGCGAGCTGTACCTTTCAGCATAGGCTTGTATAGCAGGTGAGAGGAAATCCATCGGCTGATTTTCGGCAAAATTACAGTCTTAGAAGTTAGGCTGAAGCGGATTACGGCTATAAAATTGCAAAAGTTCTTCTGCGACTTCTTCGGCGGTGTCAACTACTTTCAGCAAATCGAGGTCGACAGCAGAAATATATTCTTCTGTGAGCATGGTTGACTTGAGCCAATCCATCAGGCCTTTCCAGTAGGATGATCCCACCAGGATCAGTGGCACCTGCGACATTTTACCGGTTTGGGTAAGCGTGGCCACTTCGAAGAATTCATCCATCGTACCAAAGCCACCAGGCATCATCACAAATGCCTGCGAATATTTGGTGAACATGGTTTTGCGAACGAAAAAATATTCAAAATGAAGATTGGAATCTCGGTCGATATAGGGGTTGGGGTGTTGCTCAAATGGCAGTTCAATATTCAAGCCCACTGATTTACCGCCACCCAATTGTGCGCCTTTATTGGCCGCTTCCATGATGCCTGGTCCGCCGCCCGATATAATACCAAATCCTTCACCAGCCAGCTTCTTGGCGATATCGACGGTGAGTTCGTATGCTTCGTGGCCGGGTTGGGTGCGGGCTGATCCGAAAATAGAAATACAGGGGCCGATTTTCGCCAGGGCTTCAAATCCATCTACAAACTCGGCCATGATTTTGAAAATCTGCCAACTAGAATGTGCTTTGGACTCGCTCCACAGGCGTTGTTTGGTCATACGGATCGTGTCATTCATAAACCATCTTTTTAAAGTTAGACGAAGATGCCATCCACTTTGCTGTGGATGGCATCGTAGTATCTGCTTTGGTTAGAACGTATTTTTCCGAGAATTAGTTTATGCGCTTAGCTCTTTTTTTGAAATCATTAACAGGCCGAGATAGGTAATCAATCCGTTGATAACCAACAATTCAATGCCGATTTGGTAACCCCCAAACAAGGTCGCCGAGTTCACGCTCAGCAGGTAGCAGAGCACGGGCGATAGTAAACAGATGATGGTAACCAGGATGGTATCGGGAAAACGTTTTTTCGACAGAATGCCAAAGGCGAAGAGGCCCAACAGCGGTCCGTAGGTATAGCCTGCCAGGTCAAGTATAATACCAATGATCGATTTATTATCGATCCATTTGAAGATAAGAATGCAGAGCAGGAATATAACGGTGAAGCTCAGGTGCACCAAACGCCGGGTCTTTTTTTGCTGCGCATCGCTCAATGAATCATCGCGCCGAATGCCGAGTATGTCGATGCAGAAGGAAGATGTAAGGGCGGTAAGCGCGCCGTCGGCACTGGGAAACAGGGCCGAGATCAGTGCGATGATGAAAATAATGCCGATAGCCGGTGGCAGGTTGTTGAGTGCGATGGTGGGGAAAAGATCGTCGCCGGTTTGTGGTATATTATTCTGTGCTGCAAACAGGTACAGCAAGCCACCCAGCAACAGGAAGAGGAAATTAACCAACACCAATATCAGGCTGAAACTGATCATGTTCTTTTGCGAGTCTTTTAGGTTTTTCACAGAAATATTCTTCTGCATCATTTCCTGGTCGAGCCCTGTCATGGCGATGGTAATGAATGCACCGCCTATGATTTGCTTCAGAAAAAAGCCTTTGCTGTTTACATCCATGTTGAATATCCGGGTAAAGCCTTTGGCAGAAATGGCTTCCATCGACTGCGAGAAATTAAAACCGAGGTGATTCATGATATAGTAAACACAAACCACCAAACCAAGCAACATGCAACTGGTTTGCAGGGTATCGGTGTACACAATTGTTTTTACACCTCCTTCAAACGTGTAAAGCAATATCATGAGCAAGATAACCACCGAAGTCACAATAAACGGAACGCCGAGGTTATCGAGAATAAACAACTGCATAACGTTGATGACCAAATAAAGCCTTGCGGTTGCGCCGACGGTGCGGGATACAATGAAAAAGAAGGCGCCGGTTTTGTAGGTGATGATGCCAAAGCGCTGGTGCAGGTAATTGTAAATGGACGTCAGATTCAGTCGGTAATACAATGGCAGCAATACCGCTGCCACCACAAAATAGCCGATAAAATAGCCGATCACCACCTGCATGTAGGTGAATGCATTCACGGCCACGGTACCGGGCACCGACACAAATGTGACCCCGCTTAAAGAGGTACCAATCATGCCGAAAGCCACCAGCATCCAGTTGGAATTGCGATTGCCAATAAAGAAGCTCTCGTTGTTGGCATTTCTGGACGTGAAATAGGCCACAAGCAGCAATACCAGAAAATATACAATCACGAAGCTGAATAGAAGCACAGACGACATACCGGTTGATTTCTTGTTTAAAGAATTTACTGTGGTACAATAATAGGAAGATTAGACCACTCCGAGTTGTCCCTGCATTTTCAACTGGCCGTTCATGATCGGGCTACGCGGTCGTTTTATCGACCCAGGCCGAAGTTAAAGCCAATACTTACAAAGGGGCGATTGCCATAAGGGGTTGAAGGATCTGACCCATAACCGGTTTTATTCAGCAGATCATATTGCACCATCACAATCAATCCACCAACATTTCCCATGGGCAGAATACCACCTGCGCCAAGCAGGAAACTGGGCATTATTTTTCCATTCAGCGAGTATTTTGAATCGCTGCTATAGTCTTTTACACTGCCCCAGATATAGTTCATTTCGGGCTGGGCCTGGATGAATGCCTGTTGAATGGGATAGAATCGGCCAAAGATATTCATGCCTGCAACGCCGTAATTGGACCTGGACACGGTTTGGCTGCTATAGCGAACCCGGTATTGCGTGTACTGGCCATTGATGCCAATACCGGCGGCAAACATATTGGTGAACCGATAGCCCACCTGCGGCGAAATATTGATGAATGTGTAATCGCCAAAACTCAAACCGAAATTGCCGCCGGCAAATAGTCGGCTGCGATCAAAGCCTTTTTTCTCACCGTCTTCTTCGTTCTCGGTTTGTTGGGCAAAAACAGTACAGGTGCAGATCAGTAGCAAAAAAGAAAGAAACAAGTTCTTGTTCATATAGTGGTTTTAAAGGAAGCCTGCGGTTTATTCTTTGGGGCGCATTTTTTTTTGAAAAAGTAATTTTTAAAACTGCGGACAAAGTGACTGCCGATCAGTATTGTATTCGTTGTAAAACCCGAGTTTCTGCAACGAAAATTCGATAGCGCCCCTTGAATTATTATAGGTTGCCAGTGAAGACGTGGTGATATCATAGGTAAAACTCATCCGAAACTGCTTCCACTGGAAACCGATCAAAGGTATGATAGATTCTCCAGCCCGGTAATAGGCGCCGCCGATTACCTGCGTTTCGCCATCACCGCTCAGGTTATAGTTGGCGCTGGCACCCAATACCAGTTCATGCGAAGTGGCCTGGTTGCTGTAATAAGCCATCGGATTCAAAATAACCTGGTCGTTCAATTTAGCGCTTGCATTCAGGAATCCGATATAACGCATCGACAAGCGGTTGTCGAAGTCAGATGAGGTGAAGAAAGTTTCTTTGGGCCTGTTGATATGGTGTACCGAGAAACCGCCGTTCAGGTATAATTTATCAGACGGAAAATAAGCATAGTTCATGCCGGCCTGTATGTCTACATAACTGATGCTGGTGCTGTTGAACGCCACGGTTGTTGGAATACCAGCATCAAAAAAACCAGTTGTTTCATTGAACTGATCGGGGAATTTCAGTTTGGTGGGGTCAATGCGTTTATTGGCCCAGCCCACATTGAAACCGGCCGATAACAAACTCGCATAGCCGATCATTTGGTGATAGGCAATGGAACCATAGACTTTTGTTGACGTGAGGTTGCCGCTTCCGGCCGCATCGCGCAATATTACGCCACCTAAACCTAACCAGCCATTTTCTATCTTATCGCGCAGCACCTGTGCATCGCCATATATGCTGATGGTTTTATACGGCACCGACATAACACTGATCCACTGGCTACGATAATTCGCGCCAATTCGGTAGTCGGCATCGGGAATAAAACCGGTATTGGCCGGATTGGTGGTGAGCGGTGAATTGAAGAATTGCGAAAAATGCAGGTCTTGCGCAAACACTGATTTGCCAGCAACAAGCATACATAAAAGCATTGTCCAAATTCTCCTGCTTCCCTTCTTAGGATTCATCTTGCACTACATTAAAGGTTAACGGATAAGAGTGATATCCCCTTTTTTCGTTGCCCGGGTACCATCTACAAACTGCACATCCAGCACATAGGCATACACATCCATCGGTTGTACCACACCGTTGAATCTGCCATCCCAGCCCTGTTTCAAAGAATTGGATTCAAATACTTTTTGTCCAAGTCGGTTATAGATCAGGAACCGCATTTTGGAAATGCCGAAACCGCGTACATAAACAATATTATTGGGTGCGGGGCCATTCGGCGTAAACGCATTGGGTAAATCGATCTGTGGGTTTACAATGGCATCCACCGGCAAACAAGTAGTGTCAATGCAACCTGCCTGGTTGATGGCCTGCAAACAAACATTGTATTGACCAGTCTCATTGAATTGATGACTGATATCGGCCCTGCTGGCAGTATGCAGGCTGTCGCCATCGCCAAAATCCCATACAAAATTTATCGCATCGGCCGAAGACGAATTGCTAAACCGATTCGGCGTATTGGCAACAGGAATGGTAGGCGAATAACTAAAGGCCGCTGTTGGCTTCGACTGAATCAATACTTGTCGCGACGTTTGATCGGTTACATTACAAGTATTGGGATCCGTTACGGTCAACGTAACAGTAAAGGTGCCGGGTGCTGTATAAATTTTTACCGGATCCTTATCAGTAGAGCTGGTGCCATCACCAAAATCCCATAACCAACTGGTACCCGCAACGCTGTTGTTGTCGATAATAGCGTTATATGGTGCGCAACCGTCGGCAATGGTGAAGTCGGCTTTTACCAGCGGGCTCAAATAAAATTCATGCAATACCGAGTCGCCTACATTGCAGTAAGCCGTATCGTTTAGTATCAGGCGAATCTGGTAACTGCCCGCAGCAGGGAAGGAATGAATGATGGGTCCTACACCCGATACTACTCGTGTACCATCGCCAAAATCCCAGGTGAAACTGGAATCGTTGAAAGGCTTTCCGGGCGGCGCAACCGATTCGTTGACGAATTGGTAATTGAGCGATTCGCAAGGTGGAATTTTCGTTCCTGAAAAAGCAACAACAGCCGGATCGGTACGTACCCGTACATTGATGAACGCGGTATCGCTGATATTACAGCTTTGCGAGTCGATCGCAATCAACATCACCTGGTAATTCCCGGCATTGTTGTAGGTGTAATCAACCGTTGTAGCCGTGGTGTTCACGCGCGGCGATCCGTCGCCAAAATCCCAAATATAATTTTTGGCATTGCGGATGGTATCAGCAAACTGAAACGTGGTAGGCGCACATCCCAGGGTATCGCGCACGCCATTGATATAGGCTGCTGCACCCGCACCTACACCGGCAAAATTGAAATGTATTTTAACGGCGGCGAGGTTACACTGCGCACCGCTGCCGGTATTGTGTGCCCCTGAATAACCATTGGAACAACAATAAGCGCCGGGCGAAACAGGAAAGCGTGGGCGCGGCGCATTGGGTCCGCCAACAACGCAGTTCGCACACATTGCCTGGTAAATGATTCCGTTCTGGTCGTAGCGGCTGGTACCACCATCAACGTGTTCTGAGAATTTTCCGTTTTGCCCGAAGAAAGTGGCATATAACAAACTAGTGGCATCGCGCCGGATAACAATAAAATAAAAATCTTCACCATCAGTGGTTGACTTTAATGCATCTGCTGATACCGGCAAACCAAGCGTTCCCTGCATGGCGAAACTGCCCATTTGTCCGCCCCAGCCAGATACATAAACATTCTCGCATCGATCCACCAGGAAGGCAACAGGCGAAATATTTGGATTAGCGCCGGCCGTACCAAAGCAGGTACGGTATTCCCAGGCAGAAAGATCAGGTTGCAGTTTTCCCACAAACTGTTTGGTACCCGCCGTGCCATACGCAGCATTGATCAAGGCCATATTGCCATAGGTGATACCCATTACATAGGGATAACCAGCGCGGTCGAATTTCAATCCCAATACCGCATCGCGGCTGCCAGTGCCTACAAAAGCAGTGCGTCTTAAAATGGTGCCATCGCCCGAAAACACCGCCACAAAACCATCGGTTTCGCCGCCGGCATAAGCTGGTCCAATGGTACCTGCATGGTTACCAGGCAAGTCTTCACTTTCAGTTGATCCGCCCATATAAATATCACCTGTGGTGGGATGAATGGCAAGCACAAAGCCCGCATCGCGACCGTCGCCACCGAGATAGGTCGACATCAACACGGTGCTGAGGTTGGGATCGGTTTTGATCAGTACGGCGTCTTGTCCGCCGTTGGCGTAGGTACGAAAAGGCGCATTGGCCGTTGTATAAAAATCGCTCGACATGGTGCAGGATGCCAGGTAAATATTGCCAGCATCATCTAACATCACTTCACTGCGCGCATCGTCGCCATAGAAATTAACGAGTCCATCCGTACCGCCCGCGTGGCTGTTCCTGGTATTGAGGCCATCGTTGCCGCGACCACCAATGCGCATGGAGCCCACCAGACCAGTGCCACCTGCATTTAATTCAGTCAATACAATATCGTAACCACCAAAGCCACCAGCGCCCGAAAATTGCGCTGTGCTTGGGTAATCGTCTGAATCTGTTCTGCCCGCAATGATCAGGTTGCCGCGATTATTGACGATCAGGCTATGTGGTTGTTCAGAGCCGCGGCCGCCGAGATAAGTACCATACAGCATCTGGTTACCGAAAGGGTTGAACTTCATGATGCCCATATCAAACGCTTCTTCACCCGCACCGCCGGCAAAATTCGCCTGGTAGGCACCGTCAGAAATCGGGAAACCCGGGGCGAATACGATACCACCCGTGTACATGGATCCATCTGGACCATAGGTGGCGGTGTAGCCCCAGTTGTCGGCGCGACTACCGGTAAAGGTGGAAAAGATCAACGTGGGATCTATAACCAGGGTTGATTGCTTATCATAAGAACCCATCGCAAAACGAACCGTATTTCCTTTCAACTGGTAACGGTTTTCAATTTCCTTGCGACCGTTTGCCGAGAGTTGATAGGTATAAGGCGCCATTTCAATCACCTCGCCCACAGAAGTGGCGATGTGCATTTCGCCTTTTTTGACAGATAGCTTGTCGGCCCCTTTGTAATTCATCACGATCTGGGCGGGATCGCCACCAGGGTTCACAATAAATTCATATTTTATCCAACCTTCATCGGAGAAATACCGCATGTCGATATTTGGATAAATATTCTTGTATATAACGGCGCCGTATATGCGACAAGCGCTGGCCCATTTGGACTTGTCGTTGCCGATGAAATAGTTGTTGACCCCTGTTTCCTGTTTTTCGCCCACCGAAGCAACGGCATCGTTGGCGCCCACCAATTCCATGGTATAGGCATGTGAGCGAAGCCGTACCGATTCGGGTACCGGGGCAGTGCCGATTTTTTTAATCGCGTCGTTGTGGTGCGGCTTTTTCGGAATGGCATCGGGTTCTTTACCGGTACCGGTTTCACGTGAAGCGTGGCTGGAAAAATTCTTCAGGTCGTCGGCATTGTGTTGCACCACGGTGAAGCCATTGCTGCGAAGATAGAAGGCGCCGTTGCCGGCATTGGCCATGAACTTTACATGCTGGTCCCATTGGCCCTTGTTTTCAATAAACTGCAGGCTATTCGTGTTTTTTTGTGCATGGGCACAAACTGCAAACAGGGTAAACAGAAGTATGGAAAGATATCTACGCAATGTCTTTGAATTTACGCCAAATAACTGAAATCTCTAAGCACCTGGCAGGGTTAATCGATGTTTAACATTGATTCAACTACGAAATCCGGCTCCAGGCCAGTTTTCCTTGCTGTGAAAGTAAAAAAGCCCGGATAGATTGGTGTGCTGGCTGCTTCAATTCGGGGTCTTTTTCGACGAGCTGCGCAGCCAATTGCCCGGCGATTTCCACCCATTTTCGATCAGTGACCAGGTTTGCCAATTTTAAAGCCAGGTCGCCGCTTTGGCGGGTGCCTTCAATATCGCCGGGGCCGCGCAGCGCCAGGTCTTTTTCAGCAATCACAAAACCATCGTTCGTAGAAACCATTGTTTTTAGTCTTTCGCGGGCTTCCCGGTTCAATTGGGGGCCTGTTAATAAAATGCAAAAACTCTTTTCTCCGCCGCGCCCTACCCGGCCCCGAAGCTGGTGAAGCTGCGACAGGCCGAATTTCTCTGCACTTTCTATTACCATCACCGTGGCATTCGGCACATTTACCCCTACTTCAATCACCGTGGTGGCCACCATGATTTGAGTATCGTGGGCTACAAATCGTTGCATATTGGTTTCCTTGATATCGGGGGTTTGCCGGCCATGCACCATACTGATCCAGTATTTGGGTTCCGGAAAAAAAGCTTTCACATTTTCGTAACCCCGCATCAGGTTTTCGAGATCAAGTTTTTCCGATTCTTCAATCAGCGGAAAGATAATATACGCCTGCCGGCCTTTCTGGATTTCGGCCTTGATAAAATCCATCACATTGGCCCGCGCATCGTCGTACCGGTGCACGGTTTGTACCGGTAGTCTGCCGGGAGGCAATTCATCAATAACACTGTAATCGAGGTCGCCGTAGGCGGTCATGGCCAGGGTGCGCGGAATTGGCGTGGCGGTCATGACCAGGATATGCGGCGGAATAGCCGCTTTTTTCCAAAGCCGCGCTCGTTGTGCAACACCAAAGCGGTGCTGCTCATCTATAACGGCCAGGCCTAACCGATGAAATACAACCTTGTCTTCCAACAGTGCATGGGTGCCGATGAGCAATTGGGTTTCGCCACTGGCCAGTCGCGCTAACATTGGTTTGCGTTTAGCGGCCTTCACGGAGCCGGTGAGCAATTCAACCTGAATCGGCATGTCTTTCAACAACCCTGAAATGCTATTGAAATGTTGTTGGGCCAAAATTTCTGTTGGCGCCATCAGGCAGGCCTGGTAACCATTGTCGGCCGCAAGCAACATCGTTAGCAGTGCGACCATGGTTTTGCCGCTGCCCACATCACCCTGCAGCAGTCGATTCATTTGGCTGCCCTTACCCATATCATGCCTGATTTCTTTCAGCACTCTTTTTTGGGCATCGGTGAGCGAAAATGGCAGGTGGTTTTTATAAAAGCTGTTGAACAATTCACCCACCTGTGCAAACACGAGGCCTTTGGAATAGCGGTTTCGCTCCAGCCGCACGAGGCTGAGGCGCACTTGCGTAAAAAAAAGTTCTTCAAACTTGAGTCGCTCGAGTGCTTGCTGGTAAGCGGCTTCGCTCGCCGGAAAATGTATGGATTGATAGGCGTCAAATCGCCCGGGGAAATGGTACTGTTGTCGCAGGTTTTCAGGTAGGTTTTCGGGCAGGTCGGGCGGCTTCAATGCATCCAACAATTGCCGGGTAAATTTTCCGAGCTGCCGGCCATTCATCGCTTTGGCCTTTAGTTTTTCGGTACTGGGATAAATCGGCTCGAGGTGGCTGCGAACAGGTCGCTCGGCAGGAATGTATTCTTCCAGTTCCGGGTGACTGATCTGCAGTTTGCCGTTGAATATCGAAGGCTTGCCAAACACGAGATAGGCTTTTCCGGGAACCAGTTGTTTTTGTATCCAGTGAATGCCCTGGAACCAGACCAGTTCGATTTCATCGGAATGATCGCGCAGGGTTGCAATCATTCTTTTCGCGCGGCCTTCGCCCAGGGTTTGGATATGGGTGAGGGTACCCGCTACCTGGATATAATCGACCGTGGTTCTGGCGAGTCGAATGGGATCAACCCGTGTTTTGTCGATATGTCGTAAGGGAAAATGATGGAGCAGGTCTTTGAAGGTAAAAATGGCCAATTCCTTTTTCAGGAGGTCGGCCCGAAGCGGTCCCATCCCTTTCAGGTATTCGATCGGGCTTGATAATATCGCTGCGTCAAAAGAGATATCAGAAAATTTCGGCCAAAATTAAGGAGCGGATGTCTCATTCATGCCCGTAAAAGTTTTAGGGGTATGAACAAATTCTTTTCGGTCTTTTTTTATGCGCAACAGGGCTTTGACCATGCTGACGATTAAGCGCGGCAGGCTCATCAGCGCTTTCATGGTGGCACCTGAATAAAAACGCGAAGGCACGGCGATGGCGAGGGTGAGCAAAAAGAAAAGTAATAAACTAAGCCACCAGCCCACCACCGGGAAAAAGAGATTCCAGCCAGTGATATACCGAACCCCTACCAATATCACTATGGCGAAAAAAACCACCATGTACAATGATCTTGGCAGCAGCAGGTTTTGAATGAGTTTATTATAGTATTGCCGGCCGCGGGGTACCTGCTTCATATCGGTGCTGAGAAATCGCCGCACCTGGTACAATTGGGCTTCCATCCAACGCATCCGCTGGTTTTCAAATACGTCTTGCGAAGCCACTTTTTCATCGAGTACATAGGCATCGGGGATGAACCGCATCCGGATGCCGCGTATCAGCAGTTGCATATCAATTTCGCGGTCTTCGCCCGGGTTCTCCAAAATGGGCTTGTAATTAAAGATGGATTTGATCAGGCCGGTTTCGAAAGCCATGCCCGACCCGGCGGGGGCGGCAGAAAAGCCGAGGGCTTGCGGACCCAACCGGAACAGGTGGTTGTTGATTTCTTCGCTGATGCCATCCATCATGGCTACTTTGTTCTGTTGGTTCTTGGCTACGCGATGGCATTGCAAGGCCTTGAAGCCCGCCTGGTAGTACCGGTTCACCAGTAGCAGGCAATCGGTTTTCATCACATTGTCAGCATCCAGGATCATGACCAGGTCGTATTGGTCGTCGGAAATACGTTGCAGGGCGGCATGGATGCTTCGCGCCTTCATGCGGGCCGATGTTTCAATGATCCGGATGCCTTTGCGGCGCAATTCGCGGATGGTATCGGAACGCAGGGAGTCGGCGATGATGGTTAGGTCAAATAAGTCAGCCGGATAATTGTGTTTTAGCACTTCATCGGCCGTATGGAGAATGATATGATCGTCTTTAAAAGAAGGGATGAGTACGGCAATCCGGGCAAACTGATCAGTTTCCGGAGGAAGGATTTCTTTATACATCATTCCGGCAATGGCTACCATGAGCAGGTAGGCGATGCTACAGAACAAATAAATAAAAAGAACGAGCCCAAGAATATAGATTACGGTCAACACGGGCAGTCAAAATAATTAAAAATCATGGTATTACCAATATACGCACAAAGCCGACCTGTTGGGCCGGCTCAGTGTTTATGGGTAATTTATTAGTTTCTTATCAGGCGCTTCCACGTTGGATAAGCGCGGGTGGTGTATTCAATAGAATCCAGAGATCATACAGGAAACTCTGTTTGCGTGAATAAACCAGGTCGAGCTTGATCCGCTCTTCGGTGGTCATGGCGTGGCGGTCTTTTTTGCGAATCTGCCAAAGGCCGGTGATACCGGAGGGGGCCATAAATCGAAGCGACCAGTCGTCGGTGGTCAGCATGGATGCTTCATATAAGGGCAGCGGACGATTACCAACAATCGACATATCCCCTTTCAGCACATTGAAAAACTGTGGAAGTTCATCGAGGCTGGTGTTTCTCAACCACTTACCGATACGGGTGGTACGGGGGTCGTTGACTACTTTAAAGAACACTTTCTGCTGGCCGAAAGAATTCAGGTGTTTCAATTGATCTACCTGTTTATCGGCATCGCAGCGCATGGTGCGGAATTTAATAAAATCAAATACCCGGTAACCGCGACCAGCACGCTTTGAAATATAGAACACGGGACCCTTGCTTTCCAGTTTGATGGCGATGGCAATCAGGGCCATCAGCGGCAGGGTGAAAATGATGGCGAACATTGAAACCACGATGTCAAACAAGCGACGGCCGAAAGCGAGGGTGCTTTTCTGGCGGAGTTGCTCCAGCAGGTCGAGCTTTTCTTTGGCTTTCAGCCGGCTCTTCATTTTCACTTTACCCAAAAAGTTGATTCGCTGAATCAACTTGCTGTCCACTTTACGGGTATCTATCACATCATCGTAATACCGTTGCAGGGTAGCCGGATCCTGGTTGGTAGTATCGCCCGTCATCCGGTCCATTAATACCGGTACCAGGTGAAACTCTTCTTTCGACCGAAGGTAACCCACCAGTTCGGCAACAGCATTCAGCGAAACGGTATTTTCAATGATGAATACAGCAGGAGCGGTTTTCTGCTGTTGTTCAATGCGACGAATAATATTTAAAGCCTTCTGAATACTTTCAGTAGCATACCCTCCATCGAAGAGGTTGACGAGGTTATTGATACTGCGGGAATTTGTCCCCACATAGAAAAACTCTCGGGTAATAATTTTCGCAACAGGCGCTGTCTCCATTTCGCGCGTAACCGCATACCGACGGAAGTTTCCCGTAGTGTGCGTAGCAGTTGCAGTTAGTGTAGCCATTGATTCCATTCAGGTAAGATTTCAGGGTAGGATTAAAAACTCAAACCACCTTCAACCATGCGAGGTCTGCGGTATTTGGTGCTTTAACGAGAGCGTCGAGTCTTTGCTTAAGATCGATTGGATTAAATGGCTTCTTGAAAGCGGCTTCAATACCGTAGTCAAGACTGTATTTCGAAATCTCTTCCTCATCGCGGGAAGAAATAACAAGCATCGGAATATGTTGATAAAGACCGCTGGTGCGGAAGTGCTCAACCAGTTCCCAGGGTTCGGTATCGGGAAGTTCGGGGTCGATCACGATGGCCGCAGGAAGATCGCCTTTAGAAATATGATGAACAGCCTCGCCAGCCTCAGCAGCGGTTACGGTTGTGTAGTCATCATGTAATACGGTCTGCAACAAAAACCTGATAGCTTTACTTTCAGTAATCACGAGTATCTTTCTTTTCATCCGAGATAAATTAAGTTTTAGTAAAAACTCAATTTTTCATTGGAAGCAATTGGAACGGGTCGGTCTTCAAGGGGTACAGATACAGTAATCTTTTATATCCTGGCATTCGCCGGACATACTGCTGTAAACAAAGGGTGTTCGTAGGATTTGGGGAAGAGATGCTAATCAGGTCCGAAAGGTTGCTTTTGTAAGTTGGTGGGATAAAAGTAATATTATTTTTTGTCAGACGAAATGGTTCCGGAAGTTTTTATCATAAAAGGGGGAAAATACCCGATAAAGGGTATCAATGACTACACACTGTTTATCCCGTTGCACGCTGGGATTTTTCCCATAGCGCATCCTGCCGTTTTTGCTGGAACCTGTACCAGCCCTTGATTACAGCCCAATGCATAAAAACGAAATAGTATGGTAAATATACGAAGCGCCATTTTTTTCCTACGCGCGCACCGAGCCAACCGACAAAAGCTGCCCCATAGAAAAAACATTGTAAAATAGCGGTAAACCGGTACCAGTTTCCAGCGCCATTCACCACTAAAATGATATTTACCACAAAAAAAAGGAATAGGCAAACCGGTGCCAGCGACCACCTGGTAACGCGGTGCGAGATATACTGAAAGCTCAACATCGGGTGCCGCCAGAACTGCCATAATTGCTTGAGCCGGCGCATGGCCTGAAAGCCACCGGCCGCAATGCGGAATTTGCGCTTGGCTTCTTCGGCGGTATTCAGCGAGCCGGTTTCGATGGCCAATGCCTGGGGCTCAAACCCCACTTTATAGCCTTTTAAACAGATGCGCAGTGATAGCACAAAATCGTCGAGTATGGTATCGGGTTCGAGTGGCTCGTAAATGGCTGTTCTGAAAACGAGTATTTCGCCGGCAGCACCAACAATAGTACCGGCGCGGGCATCATTTGTTTTCAGCCAGGATTCGTATTTCCAATACAGTCCCTCGCCTTCTTCTTCCACTTTTTTCTCACCCGACATAGCGCCGATCAACGGATCGGCAAAATGGCCGGCCAGTAGTTGCAAACTTCCAGGGCTTAAAAAACAGTTGGCGTCGGTGATGGCGGCCAACGGACTGTGCACATGTCTCATCGCTTCATTGATCGCGGCTGCTTTTCCCTGTCGGTCGGCCCGATGAAAAACCCGGGTATGGGGAAAGGCAGAAGCGATCTGTTCACTGCCATCGGTGGAACCGTCGGTGACAACAAAAATTTGCAGTTGCGGATATTGCTGCGCCAGGGTATTGCTGATCTTCTGTTGCAACAGCGCTGCTTCATTATAAGCGGGGATAATAATGGTCATGGCCGGCAGCTCAGCAGCAGGCGATACCACCCGCGCTTTTTTCGCTTTTGCCAGCGCAGCGATCATTAAGCCGTAACCAATAAAGCTGTAAAATAAAATGCAGGCGCAAAGCCAGTATATAATATAGGCCGTCATGGGTTGATTTCTGCCACCAGCGCAGCCGCACCGAATACACCGGCGCTATCACCCAAAGCTGGTTTCAGTACCGGCGTTTCCAGGCGCGGGTTGAAAATAAAATGTTCGAGCGATCGTATGCCGGCTGTATAAATGGAATCGATATTACCCACGCCACCACCAATAACAATCACATCGGGGTCAAGCATATTGGTGACAATAGAAAGTGCTTTTCCAAAATAATGATGCAATCGATGCATGGTGAGCAGGGCTTTTTCTTCGCCCGTTGCGGCCAGTGCCACAATTTCTTTCAATGTTATCGCATCACCACCCAGGCCTCGGTAATAACGTTGCAATGATGGTCCGCTGAGGATGGTTTCCACACAACCAGACTTGCCACAATAACAGGGCCCGCCCGATTCGTCGAGAAAAATATGTCCCCACTCCCCACCAATGCCATGCAAGCCATTCCACACCCGACCGTCCATCACCAATCCACCTCCTACACCAGTACCCATGATGATGCCAAACACCATACGTGCGTCGGGATGCTGTTGTTTCACAATGCCCCAATGGGTTTCAGCGAGTGCAAAGCAATTGGCATCGTTGGCCAACACGGTGGGTATCTTTAATAATTTATCGATATCCTGTTTGAGGGGCTGACCATTGAGTGCCGTACTGTTGCTGTTTTTCATGGTCTGCTGCCGCGGATCGATTACGCCGGGTGTACCAATGCCCACCGCCGGACAAACCAGCCCCGTTTCAGCTTCCATTTTGCGGATCAGTTTTTCGATCTGCTGAACGATGTGCTGATAGCCCTGGTCGGCTTCAGTAGCAATACGTGTTCTAATGATGGGCGTAGCATCGGTGAGTGAAGGCAGGATAACGCCTTCAATCTTTGTACCGCCCAAATCAATACCCCAAATTGGCCCTTTCATGTGCTCGTTTTTCATTTTTCGATACCCAGTTCCTGCTGGATCTGTTCAAGACTGCGCCCCTTGGTTTCGGGAAGAAATTTCCATACAAATATGAGGTGCAAAACCATCATGGCCGCATAGAAAAGGAAACTGTAGTAGCCACCTTTTTCGCTGCCTTCTACAATGATCGGAAAGGTCCACGATATGATGGCTGCCATAATCCAGTGGGTGAAACTGCCGAGGGAACCGCCTTGGGAGCGAACAGAGTTGGGAAATATTTCGGAGATGAATACCCAAATAACAGCACCCTGCGAAAAAGCAAAGAAGGCAATAAACCCAATCAGGTACCAAACCACCGATGTATTACCACTCACGTTTGAATGGAAGGCCCAGGCAGTGAGACCCAGAAATAATATCATTCCGAATGAACCGATGATCAACAGGGTTTTTCTGCCGAAACGATCAATAAAATTCATGGCCAGCAGCGTGAACACCACATTGGCGAGTCCCACATATACTGGTTGCAAATATGCCTGCTCGTGGCCATAACCGGCCATTTCAAAAATGCGGGGTGCATAATACAAAATCGCGTTTATGCCTGCCAGTTGGTTGAACATGGCCAGCAGTACAGCGAAGATGATTGGCTTCCGGTATTTGTATTGAAATAGTTTTTCGTTGGTGCCATGTTGTGATAGCAGGTGCTCCTGCTTGATGTTGTTGAGGGCTTCGGTGTCGCCGGTTTTTTCGAATACGGCACGGGCCTCGTCGTCGCGATTGTTGAGTACCAACCACCGCGGACTCTCCGGAATGGTTCGCACCAATACCGCGAACACGCCGGCAGGCACGAGCATTACACCCAGCATCCAACGCCAGGAATCTTCGCCAATACCTTTGAAAAGAAAATTCGTGAGATAGGCAACGAAGATGCCAATTACAATATTCAATTGGAATGAGCCGGCCAGTCGACCACGCATATGCGCCGGCGCTATCTCTGAAATATACATGGGACCTACTACTGAACTGGCGCCAACGGCCAATCCGCCAACCAGTCGAAAGAAAATAAACAGCGACCAAATGGGCGACAAAGCACAGCCAATGGCGCTACACAGGTATAATAAGGCGATGACAAAAAGCACTTTTTTACGGCCATACACTTGTGCCGGTCTACCGGCAACCAGTGAGCCGATCACGGTGCCGATCAGGCTGGAAGCAACGGTAAAACCCTGCCACCCTGAGCTGAGCGACCAGAGTTGTTGGATGGTTTTTTCGGCGCCTGAAATCACCGCTGTTTCAAATCCGAAGAGGAATCCGCCCAGTGCCGCAATCATTGACACGCGAAGGGCATAGTTAGAGTTGGCTTGCATTGCCTAAATCTAATCAATCAATTCGGATTTGTTACTAATCTTTGCCGCCAGGAAAAGGGAATCATGCAGACCGATTTATTGAATACCAGGCAGGTGTTGTTGCCAACGCAGAACATCGTCCTTTATCTGCCGCCAGCCACTGCCATTTCGCGAAATAGTGGCGAAGAAATGTACTGGGCGCGGTTGTGGCCAACGGCACTGGCGATGGCTGCGTTTATCGACAGACAACCGGAATGGGTTCGCGGGCAGCGTTGCCTTGAATTGGGTGCAGGCCTCGGACTGGTTTCGTTTACGGCTGCCCGTTATGCGGCTTCAGTTTTAGCGAGTGATTTATCGGTGGATAGTTTATTGGTGATGGAAAAAACAAAACAGGCTGGGGCGTTTGACAATGTAACGGTGTTACAAATCGATTGGGCTGCCGTACCAACTGAACTGGCATTTGAGGTGGTTTTGTTGAGCGATGTCAATTATGATCCTGCGGCTTTTGCGTCATTGTCTGCCACGCTGCGTATGTTTTTGCAGCAGGGCAAAAAAATAATATTGGGTAGTCCGCAGCGACTGGTGGCCAAATCTTTTTTGCAGCCCTTTATGTCGCATTGCATTCAGCAACACAACGATGAGGTGGAGGGGCAGGCTGTTTCCATTTTTGTATTGGCCTAACACGCTTGATTTGGCCAAGCTCATCTCCATTAACCCAGCGAAAGTTGATCTTCCACTGCTTCGGCTGTCATTACCAGGGGCTTGCCCAGCAACTGGTGTCCCTTGTCAGTTATGAGAAAATTATTCTCAATACGGATGCCGCCGAAATGACGCAGTTTTTCCAGTTCTGTATAATTGACGAAAGAAGCCAGCTTATTTTCTGCCTTCCAGCGATCGATCAGTTCAGGAATAAAATATAGTCCCGGTTCAACTGTGAGAACTAATCCTTTTTGCAATTCCCGACCAAGGCGCAACGATTTCCAACCGAAATCAGTTCGCTTTTTGAGGCTGTCGGTATAGCCGACAATGGGTTCGCCCAGGTCTTCCATATCATGCACATCGAGGCCCATCATGTGACCGAGGCCGCATTGGAAAAACAGGGTATGTACGTTTTGTTGCACCGCTTCGGCGGGATCGCCGGTAACAACACCTATTTCTTTCAATCCCTGCAGCAACACTTCGCCGGCTTTTGCATGCACATCTATATACCTTACGCCGGGCGCCAGCATGTTACTGGCTGTTTCGATAGAACGCAATACGATATTGTACAAAGATTTTTGCAGCGCACTGAATTTGGTGCCTACGGGAAAGGTGCGGGTAAGATCACCGGCATAATGCATAGCTTGTTCGGCGCCTGCATCTATTAGCAAGAGATCGCCTTTTGCCAGTGTATTGCCCTGGTAATGGTTGTGCAGTATATGACCATCTTTGCTGCAAATGATATTGTATGATAGCCGGCCGCCGGCACCATAAGCAACCTCCATCATTTTGCCGGCCACTTCATATTCCTTCATGCCCGGTCGGGTGAATTGCATCGCCGCCAGGTGCATATCGGTACTGATCGAAACGGCTTCATCAATGGCTGCCACTTCCAGTTGATCTTTGATCATCCGTTGCGAAACAACGGCTTTAATGAGTGCTGTGGAGGCACGGGCGCTTACTTCCTGCAGGGGAATTTGCAACCATTCAGCAATACGTATAAGGTTGGCATTCCGATAAGGCGGAAGGTATTTTACAACAGAAGCTTTGTTTTGCAGGTATGTAGCGAGCCGCGCGTAGGGTTCTGTTTTGTGAACGCCTACCATATTCGCCATTTCTTTGATACTGGGCAGGGGCCCGGTCCAGATAATATCATCCATCGACAATTCATTGCCGAAAATGATGGTTTCATTTTTAGCGGTATCAATCAGGGCAGCCAGGCCCGGTGTGTCGAGGCCGAAATAATACAAAAAACTGCTGTCTTGCCGAAAGGGATAGACATTGTCGCGGTAGTTCATGCCGGTTTCTTCGTTGCCCATCAACAAGATGAGTGAATCGGGCAGCAGTGCCGACAATTGTTGGCGTCGGTTTATATAAGTGGAGGCCGGGAAAAGTTGGAAATGCATGGCTAACTAGTTGCTTTGAACCAACGAAAGTATAGAAAATAAAAAATCGGCTGCCACAATCGTGACAGCCGATCCAAAGATTATTTGATAATTAGAGCTTCGCGATGGTTACTGCTTCTACCACCTGGCTGCTGCGTTTGATCTGGAAAATTTCTGTTTGTGCGTTCTTCTTCGAGCTAACGGTCAATTTGATTTTGATATCGTCGTTGCCGCTATTGTCGAACTGAAAACGCTTAACAATTTTCTTGTCAGAGAAATTTCCGGTGTACAGCACATTACCTTCGGTATCACGCAGGGTGATGTTCAGGTCTTCGCCGGCTTCGTTGTCGTAAGCTACTTCAAGAACTGGCATTTGGTTTACGCTACCCACATAACGCAGTTCGATTGATTTTTTTTCGTCGATTTTCTTTTTGTTGTTTGCTTTGGCAACACCTGCATTGAGTACAAGAACCAGGGCCAGAACAGCAAGAGAGAGTGCGCGTTTGATTTGCGTGTTTACGGTTTTCATAAATTTCAATTTTTGCTTGATAGAATGTTGAATAAAAATTTCCGGGGCAACCGTAATGGCAAACAAGCTGACACAAACCTACACCGCGGTTTTTTGACCCGCAACACAGATTTTGTTGTTTTTGCTGACTGCAAAACACTTAATAAAATGTCAAAACCATTGCTGGGTAAGGGTTTCAGCCGAATTTTGAACTGATGCCCAAGGCTGATTATTGCACTATTATTTGTTTCTCCACATGGATGAATGCGCCAGACGGGCTGATTCCCTCCAGTCTGATTTGGTAGGTGCCGGGCAAGTCGGAGCTATAGAGGGTTATTTCTTTTGCAGCGTGTTCCACTGCGCCATTCCAATACAATAAACTGCGGCGGTCAGGGATGCGGGCCGATTGATAGGCACTGCTGCCATAACTGGGGGCAGCAAATAGGGCAGTCGGTTTAATGCCTGCATATTGAACAACCATATCGCTTTTGGGTACGATGAACCCATTCAAATCACCTTTATAGGTTTGCAGCACAATCAACCCCTCGCGTACTACCGGCCCCAAAAACATTTTACGTGTGTACACCGCGATGGATTTTATTTTGGTGGGATCCAGGCCCATGACATCATTGGTATTGTTTACCGGCACCCCATCGATCAAGATCAACGGCTCGTTCAGAAAATACTCCGTGAACAAACTATTTTTTACGTTAAACCGGGTATTACCATCGGCCCTTCGCATACGTATTTCAGGAATGAATTCATGAATTACTTCTTCCATGGTGGGGAAACGGGTATAGAGATCGAGTTCATAATAATTATCGGGCGCGCCAAAAATTACCGGATGAAAACTGGTGCTATCGATGGCACTTGGATAAAATGCCGACATCAACTGGCTATTCAGGTTTCTTTCTTTTTCCAGCGCTTCGGTGGTACTGTCTTGGATCAATGGTGCGGAAGCCGTGGCCGGAAAATTATAATTGTCTACATAAACAGGTTGTGGCTCCCAGCCGATTTGCTCGTTGCCCGAAACTACCGGGTGAAAAACAAGTTCCTTGGCCTGGCTTACAGTGGGCAGGTTGAAAAATATCTTGCCGTTTTCATCGCTTACCGACGAGGTGAGTGAATAGTGTACACCCGGCGCAGCTAAAAAAGCTGTTTGCTGTTTCAGCCGATTCCCTGTTGTTTTGTCCACCAGGTAACCCGCCAACACCGGCCCTTCCATTTCTGGCAGGTAATTGATGACCGAACCAGCGGGTTGGGTGGCGATGGCGCCAGCATCATTGATGGAAACCGAACTTACATCGTTGATAGAAACAGGTTTGGGCGAAGGCAACTGATCGATCCGTGTAATAGCCAGCGATGCGGCTGCCGGCATATTGTCAAAACTGATGGTAAGCGGTTGGCGACGTCCCAATCGTTCTGTCGATAATCGCAGGGGGAAATCAGTGAGCTTGTTTGTGTTTTCGTTGCTGGCAATCGCAGGGGCCGATGAAGACACACTGTCTTTGTTAGCAACAAATGGATTCAGTACGATGATCTCCTGTGTAAAGAAATTTCGGATAGCAAAGTTTTTCATCCAGTTGGTATAGGCCCGTAGTTGATACCGACCAGTCGGCAATGGGTCGGTGATCTGCATACTACCCGCGCCACGTCCGCCCCGCAGTGCTACGGTTTGTTGCAATACCGGTTTGTTATCGACCGAAATCAGCTCTACATAAAACTGGCGACTTAGGTTACTCAATCGATTTGTTGTTGCATCCAGCAAGTAAGCGCTGAACCAAATGGTTTCACCGGTTACATAGGTGGTGCGATCGGTATGCAGGTACAAACGTTCCTGGTAGTCCGTTTGCGCGCACACGGTAAAAGGCAACAGCAGGAAAAAATATGGTAACCAGTTTTTCACCAGAAAGCAGGTTTTTGGTTTTTGCCACCGTCGTACCGGCAATCAAGACAGGTACGGCGCGCCATCACAGCCGGACCGTTTGTGATGAAATAATACACGGAGAAATTATCATTGCTATAATTAAATACAGGCAGGAGAAATGGATTGTAGTCAAAATTGTTGAGCTCACAATCTTTACCGGTGACCGCCAACGGCCAATCGACCAGTTCGCGCCGGTCTACAAAGATGCGCATCGACTGAACAGCCGTGGCGCTGATATAACCGAGCACCAGTTCGGTTGGTCGGTCGAGGCAAACCAGGTTGCCAATCAATTGGGAAGGCATCTGGTCGAAAAGAGTGCCCAATTGCTGGCTGTTCTTTTTCACAATCTGCCAGTAGTTATAGGCTTCGGGCGTTAAGGCATATTGGTTTACCAGCAAACTCATTCGATAGTTCAACCTTACGTCGGGATTGGCAATCACGTGCAAGGGTTGCATACTGATGCGGTCTTCGCCCAAGGCAGCCGAGTTCGCCATCACAATCTCTTTTGAAAACTGGCTACTCCAGCAAACGGTAGTTTGGTTTGCTTCCGTCGCCACCGTCAACTGGTTGTTCTCCAGGTGCCAGGGAGTAACCAATTGCGCGTGGTGCTCCCAGGTTTCTATAAAATCCCAACGATAAAATCTTGCGTTGCCACTGGGATCGTGGGTGCTCACAAAGAAATTGATATCAAATGGTTGTTGCCAGCTAACGCTATCGATCGGCGGGGTTTGCACCGAGCTCACCAGTTCGCTTTGGTAATGCGAGCCATCACGGGTGCTGATCGCCAACCGGTATTTGGCCGCGGCCGAAAGATGGAGTGCTTCGCTTACATAATCGCCCGAATCGTTCACCGCTGTTACCGGGTATTGTTGTCCGCCCTCCCCTTCTATATAAATTGTAGCGCCGGTTTCAGGATGGAACACTACTGTATCCTGCAGGTTTCGGGTGCGCGAAAGATTGATATGTGTTTGTCCGTTGCTACCGGTATTGATCACACCGTTCACCACCAGCAATTGATCTGTTTGTTTGAGCACAGCCGGTTCGTACGCCCGCTTGCAGGAAGGCATCGCTTGCAGCAATAACACCCATAAAAACAATTTGCAGATTCGCATGGGTGTTAGAATTTGATGTTATAGGTGACAAATGGAATAGCTGCACCAAAGATGGATAACTGGTATCCCTTCACCTGGCCGTTCTCCGAAACAAAATAAACGGAATAGGGGTTCTCGCGACTGGTCAGGTTATATATGCCCGCCGACCAGGAGTTGTGGAATTTCTGTTTCACTTTGTGGTTGCCATCAAGTGTAATGGAGAAATCGGCCCGGAAATAATCGGGAATTCGGTATTGGTTTCGATCTGAATACAACAGTGCCGTGGTGCCGCCCATATTGAATACCCCAATCGGCAGCGTGATGGGCCGGCCGGTGGTGTACACCATATTTGCCGACATGCTTAACCGGTGTGAGAAGCGATAATTCGCGATCATGTTCAGGTTATGTGGCTTGTCGAAGCTGGCCGGATACCATTCGCCGCGATTGATTTTTTCGCCCGCCAGGGCATCGTCCTGCTGCAACATGGTGCGTGAATAAGTATAGCTGAACCAGCCATTGACGCGACCCGCGGTTTTCTTCAGCAACAATTCAACCCCCCAGGCTTTGCCGCGGGTATTGATGAGATCGGTTTCGATATGCTCGTTCATCAACAAAGAAGCACCACTTTTGTAGTCGAGAAAATGTTTGATCTTTTTATAGTAGCCTTCAATGGAGAGTTCGATGGTATTGTTTTTAAAATCCTGGTAGTAGCCAACGCTGATTTGCTGGCCTTGCTGCGGACGTACATACCGATCGCTCAGTTTCCAAATATCAGTAGGTGAAATCGTAACGGTGTTAGACAGCATGTGAATGTATTGCTGCATACTATTATAACTAACCTTCACTGAACTATTGGCACCGAGGCTATACCGCAATCCCAGCCTGATTTCCGGTGCCTGCCAGGTCTTGATCAATTTTCCGGCTGCATAAGAGGTGACGCTGGTCACCGTTGATGTATCGCGCGGCAAGCCCGGCGCATATTCATTCACGTTAGCCGGCCCAAACACATTGAAGACGCTATACCGGATGCCTGCAGAAATGGATAGCTTGTCATTCACCGTCCAATTGTCGCCGAGATAAAGGGCCGATTCAAGGGCACGTTCGGTTTGTACTTCGCGTTTTTTCACCAGCGAACCTGCGCCCTCGGGTGCAAATCGACCTGGTTGCAGGTTGTACCAAATGGCATTCAAGCCAAAATTCAATTGGTGATTGTTGTTGATGGTATAGCTTGCTTCAGAACGCAAACTGTACTGCCGGATATTGAACGAAAGCTTATAGGCGTTTACGGGATTGCTATTGCTGTTAACAGCATATTGGTAATCGTCGGCACCAATGGTAAGTACATGACTGAGTGAATTATTGAAAAGATGCTTCCATTTTATATTGGCATTGGTATTACCATAGGTGTATGTGGTGTCGCCGTTGAATTTAAACCGATCGCTGCTTTTATACGCGGTGATATACAGCGCATTTTTAGGGTTGATATTGGTGCTGTACCGGAGATTCACATCATAAAAGCCGGCGCGGCTGTTCTTGTAATCTTTGTTCGGTATAACCCCCATTAACCAATTGGAATAGGTAGTACGCGCGCCAACCATTAATGATGATTTGTCTTTGCGGATGGGTCCACCGATGCTTAGCTTACTGGTCAGGGGGCCAATCCCAGCCTGGCCCGACCATTTCCGCGTATTGCCATCTTGCAAAGCAATATCAAGTACGCTCGATAGGCGGCCACCATATTTTTCAGGAATCGCTGCTTTATACAGTTCCACCCCCTTCACCACATCGGGATTGAATGCTGAAAAGAAACCGAATAGGTGACTGGGATTATAAATGGTGGCATCGCTCATCAGGATCAGGTTCTGGTCGGTGGCGCCGCCGCGTACATTGAACCCATTGGCAGCTTCGCCGGCCGAAGTAACGCCAGGCAAGCTCAATACCACTTTCATTATATCCGCTTCGCCAAAAACAACCGGCACTTGTCGGATCACTTTCATGGAAAGGCGACTGGTACCCATTTGCAGGTTGCGGGTATTGGAATTTTTTTGTGCTGTTACCACTACGGCTTTTAAGCTGGCTACATATTCGCGCAATTCAACATCCAGTTTGCCATCGTTGTTCAGGTTGATTTGCCGAAAGGTGGTGGTCATGCCGGGACTACTGTACAACAATTGTTGCCGGCCGCGCGGAAGTGTGATTTGGTAGTAGCCATATCGATCGGTTGTTACTGCCGTGTACGGGTTTTCGATGTACACCGAAGCACCCACCAGGGGATCGCCCGAACGGATGTCTTTCACATAGCCCACAATCGAGGCTTTTCCGCTGGTACTCCGGGCATCGCGCTTGCCGATATCAAACAGTTTTCTTTCTTCATCAACCAGTAATTGTGACGACTCTTCTTCAGGCGCCTGCACAAGCACCGGTTTGCTATTCATCGGAGCACCTGCTATTTGCAATTGAACATTCCTGGTTATATAGATGGAATGGTCGGGCGCTATGGCAAAATGAAATGCAGTTCCCGCCAGTTCGGTGTCTAGAATGGTTTGCAAATTGGCCTGCGAATAAGATTGATGAACACGAAAAGAATCAATCTGTCGCGGGTCAAAATAAAATCTATAATCACTTGTCTTTTCTATTTCTTCCAGCAATGACAACAGTGGCTTGCCCGTTAAATCAAGGTCAAATTTTTTTTGGTCCTGGGCTGTCGCAGCCAGGCCAATGAATAACAACCATATCCAAGCGCAGTATTTCAATTCGTCGGCGTTTGATAGAGGTTCGCGATCAGTTTGCGAAGTGCATTTTCTTTGTCTTTTTTGAAACGCAGGTCGGAAGAACGAGCGGCCGACTTGATCTTACTGCGCATATCGGGCAGCAGCTTGATTAAATCTTTTTCATCGTTAATCGGGTAAAGTGTTTCCCTGTACAATACATAGTAGTTGTTCAGGTCTACAAAAAAAGGAAGCGAATTTTCTTCGGCCTTTGCTGGAGGGGCCAGGTATTTCTGTCGACGGCAAAACAAGGGTAAGGGCCCATTTTCCAACCGTTCCATGAAAGGTGTTTCGGGTTCGTTTTTCAGTTTGACGAAAAAATGTTCGCCTTGTTGAAAACTATCTATACCTGCTTTTACCAGGGCGATCAACAACGACTTCCGGTAATCTTCAATGATAAGCTGGTCTTTTTCCAAGTCGAAGAGCGCAGGCACTGCTTCGAACCCGGTTCCTTTGTACCAAATATTGAAAGGCTGCAATTGATCGGTGCTGTAATAGGGATGGCCAATGGTTTTTGTACCCCGCCTGATATATTCAGAACCGGTATATAAAACGGAAGATGCGCCTAAAGTTTTCTTGAAAGTTTGGGACGCGAGCGTACCGGTTGTTTGGTCTTGGGTGCCGGCCGTATTTTGCGCCCGCAGGCAGCACGAAAACACCAGACATACCAGGAAAAGACAATACCGGGCGATTGACATAAGCAATTAGTGGACTGAAAAAGTACCACAATAACAGATAGCCGGCAAATTATTTCCGCCAATTAGGGAAGGATTAACCAATCACCCGATATACCGTAACTTTAAACTATGCATATAAAATGGATACTCGCCGCTATTGTTTGTTTATGTTTCGGCACTGTTGCAGGTCAGTCGAAACTCGACAGCCTTTTTCCGGTTCGGGCCTTGGCCATTGCCGCCCCCACCCCGCAGAATGTGGATTCATTTGTTGTATTCATACAGCAGGAGTTGGTGCCGCGAAAAGTGAACACGCTTATTCTGCGCGTTGATTTCAACTACCAATACAAATCGCATCCCGAATTGAGGGATAATAATCCGCTAACGGAAAAGGACGTACGAAAACTGACAGCGGCTGCGAAGGCGGGCGGTATCAATATTATTCCCCAGATTAATTTACTGGGTCACCAGAGCTGGGCGGCTGAAACCTATAATCTATTGGCTGTTTATCCGCAATTTGATGAAACGCCCTGGGTAAAGATGCCGGCAAAATATGTGTGGCCCAATACCGATAGCCTGTATTGCAAAAGTTATTGCCCGCTGCATCCCGATGTACACAAAATTGTTTTTGACCTGGTCGATGAAATATGTACTGCATTTGACGCGACAGCTTTTCATGCCGGCATGGACGAAGTATTTTATATTGGCGATAGCAAATGCCCGCGTTGTAAGGGCAAAGACAAAGCTGTACTATATGCCGATGAAGTAAAACGTGTGCGTGATCACCTTGCTGCAAAGGGAAAAAAATTATGGATCTGGGGCGATCGATTGTTGGATGGGCATAGTACGGGCCTGGGTGGATGGGAAGCGAGTTTCAATGGAACCTGGCCGGCGATTGACCTGATACCGAAAGACGTTGTCATTTGTGATTGGCATTATGAGCGGCCCGATAAATCGGCTGTATTGTTTGCTGCCAAGGGCTTGTCGGTGATTACTTGTTCCTGGAACCGGCCGGCAGTGGCAGAACAGCAGGTAAAAGACATGGCCAATTTTCGGATTGGATCCAGTCCCGAGATGAGTGGCCGGTTTTTAGGCATGATGGAAACAGTTTGGTCGCCGGTTACGCCCTTTTTGCATGCCTATTACAAAGACGATCCGGCGCATCCGGTAATCAATGAAAAAGGCATCAGCAACCCCTCTACTACCTTTCGTAAAATGTTTGATGCTATTTTGCAATACCAGTAGCGGGCGTTGCAAGGAATGTGTAATAGGTTAGCCAACTATTTCTCCCATGGTTTGCTGGTAAAAGGGTCAGCCTTTCGAATCCAATCGACCAGTCTGGCCATCCATTTTTCTGCTGGAAAAGCAAGTACAAAACCATGGTCGCCCCGGGGATATACATGCATCTCGGCCTCAATACCATTTTGCTGCAGCGCTTCGTAAAAAACCAGGCTGTTTTTAACCGTTACCACCGAGTCATCACCTGTATGCGTGAGCCAGGTGCGGGGCGTATTTTTTGTTACCTGCCGTTCGTTTGAAAAAAAAACTTTTTTGTCCGCCGATGGTTTCTCACCCAACAAAAAACTGCGCGACCCGGCATGTGTCAAATCATCTTGCATACTGATAACCGGATAGACCAGGATCATAAAATCAGGTCGCAGGCTGGTGCCACCGGGATTGGGGATATAGGCTTTGTTGAAATGCGTACCAGCCGTAGCTGCCAGGTGACCGCCTGCCGAAAAACCCATGACACCAATCTTATCCGCTTTGATGTGCCAGGTCGCCGCTTGTTCACGAACTGTTTTGATGGCTTGTTGCGCATCTTGCAGCGGGCCAATGGTTTTATCGACCATGATACTATCTGATGGCAGCCGATATTTCAAGATGATGCCGGCGATGCCCCTGCTGGCAAAATAGCGGGCGATAGCAATGCCTTCATCGCGATAGGCTTCTACCATATAACCCCCACCGGGACAAATAATAACTGCTTCACCACTAGCTTTCTCGGGTGCGGGCAGGTATAATTCAAGGCTGGGTATGGATACGTTTCGAAAGCCACCGAAGCTGCCATTCCAAAGCAGGCTGTCTTCCTTCATTGTATAGGGTCGGGCGTTCGGAATGCTGTTGGGGTAGAGTGGCACAACCTGTTGCCCGAATATTGCCAGGCAAAAGGGAAGACATATAACGATTAGGCATAAACGAAGCATGGCTTCTCTCATAAAATTAAATTAGCGCTTTTGACGGGGGCTGCTGGTTCACTGCTCATTTCACCTCGATAACAATTGGCGCGCCTTTGCCCTTCACCACAAACTTTGACTCGTTGAAATTGGCGGCGCGGGTAAGTGGCCGCACATTGTTGGAAAAGCCATAGTCCTCTTTGGGAATACCAAAACCATTGGCATCCAGTTTGCCATTGTCATTTTCATCCAAAAAAACACTGACGGCATAAGTGCCATCCGGAATATTGTCGAAGGGCACGTCGAGGGTTGCTGCTGTGCTGCCGGTAATCGGTACAATCTTGCTAAAAACCGCTTTATCGGGTTTGGTAAAATCTTCATCGCGCTGGAACCAGCCGATATACAATTTCCCTTTTTTGTTTTCGAGTCCTTTGAACTGCAGCATTTGCGTCGACTGCGAAAAAGCAACTTTAACGCAGCAAACCGACATCATACACAAAAGCAAACCCGAATACAGGCAAAAAAAACTCTTTTTCATAACGGTTTTTTTAATACTGGTTGCCTTACAAACAGCGGGCCAACTCCTGAAAGTTACCTGATATTTAAATTATACAAAACTTGCGGCGGCAATTACCCATCCGCCTACATTTACAGCATGGATACAAGACGTTCCTTTCTGAAGAAAGCCAGTTTTATGTCCGGCGGCGCCGGCATGTTGCAAATACTACCTGCTTCTATTCTAAAAGCGATGACCATCAACCCGGCCCTGGGATCAACCTATCTCGATGCCGAGCATGTCGTTTTCCTGATGCAGGAAAATCGTTCCTTCGATCATACCTATGGCAGTTTGCAAGGGGTGCGCGGTTACAATGACCCGCGCACTATTCAACAACCCAATGGCAACAAAGTATTTCTACAAGCCGATAAAAACGGTGATGTATATGCGCCGTTTCGGCTCAACATCCACGATACAAGTGCCACCTGGATGAGTTCCCTCCCACATTCCTGGGGCAACCAGGTTGATGCCCGCAACAATGGCCACTACGACCGATGGCTGGAAGCAAAGCCATCGTGGCGCGAAGAATACAATGGCATGCCGCTCACCCTCGGTTACCATACCCGCGAAGACCTGCCCTTTTATTATGCGTTGGCCGATGCGTTCACCGTATGCGACCAAAACTTCTGTTCATCACTAACCGGCACCACCCCCAACCGGCTCTATTTCTGGACAGGCACCATTCGGCCGGAACCAAGCCCTGAAGCCATGGCCCATGTATGGAATGAAGATTCAGATTACGATCGCTGGGTTACCTGGACCAGTTATCCCGAACGACTGGAACAACACGGCGTTTCGTGGAAAGTGTACCAGAATGAAATTTCGGCCAATGGCGGTTTTGAAGGTGAGCAGGAATCCTGGCTGGCAAATTTCACCGACAACCCACTTGAATTTGTGGCGCGATACAATGTCAAATTACATCCGCGTTACATCGCGCAACTACCAAAAACGGCAGCCAAACTGGAAAAAATTTTACAGGAGAAAAAAGCATTAACAGCCAGCGGTGCTGAAGCAGAAAAACTTAAAAAAGAAATGTCAAATATCGAAGCCGCACTCCGTAATAACGCTGCCGAACAAAAAATCTATACAACAGAAAAGTGGAACCAGTTATCGGCAACAGAAAAAGCCCTTCATGAAAAAGCGTTTACAACCAATGCGGGCGACCCGCATTACCGAGCGCTGGATGAACTGGTTTATATGGATGGCACTACTGAACGGCGCATGCAAATGCCCAAGGGCGATATCCTTCACCAGTTTCGGGAAGATGTTGACAATGGAACACTGCCCACTGTTTCGTGGATTGTAGCACCGGAGAATTTCTCTGACCATCCGAGTGCTGCCTGGTATGGCGCCTGGTATATCAGTGAGGTGATGGATATTCTTACCAAGAACCCGGAAGTGTGGAAGAAAACAATTTTCATTCTCACGTACGATGAGAACGATGGCTATTTTGATCATGTACCACCCTTTGTAGCACCCAATCCCGCTGATCCGTTGTCCGGCAAGCTGTCGAAAGGCATCGATGCGGCGGTTGAATTTGTTGCCAATGAACAACAGCAATCCAAAACTGGCAAAGACGCAAGGGTGAGCCCCATCGGTCTCGGCTATCGGGTACCCATGGTGATTGCCTCCCCCTGGAGCCGCGGCGGCTGGGTGAATTCACAAGTCTTCGACCATACTTCTTCCCTTCAATTCCTCGAACATTTTCTATTGCATAAAACCAATAAGAAAATCACTGAAGAAAATATCAGCGCCTGGCGGCGGACGGTTTGCGGCGATCTTCGGTCGGCCTTTCGTGTCTGGAATGGCGAAAAATTTCCTACACCCGATAGCCTCGACCGCAATAAATTTTTGGAGAGCATTCACAAAGCGCAGTTTAAAAAGCTACCCGATAACTATTATAAATTATCGCCCGCGCAGGTAACAGCCGCCAACGAAAATTTACAGTCGCTTGAAGTAATGCCGAGGCAGGAAAATGGCATCCGCCCAGCCAATGCCCTGCCTTATGAATTATCAGTAGCCGGCCTGCTCGATGCCAACCGAAAAAAGTTCAACCTATTGCTCGCGGCAGGCAACCAGTGGTTCGGCAAACAGGCTGCCGGTGCGCCTTTCCAGGTGTACAACTATGGTGATTACCGGGCACAAAAAAATGCAAGCCGGCAGTATGCTGTTAAGGCTGGCGACTATATCACCGATGAATGGTTGCTGGCTGATTTTCCCGATGGCAAATACAATATTCATGTGTATGGCCCGAATGGATTTTATGCAGCCTTCCATGGCTCGGCAGCCGATCCGCTATTTGACGTTACTCTGAGTAAAACAGGCAAACCTGGCCAACCAGATAACCATATGTTATTGCATTTTCGGAACCGGGAAAAGAAAGCGATCGACCTGGAGATTGTTCATAACGCCTATGGCTATGCGAATTCCGTTGTTCATCTCGCGCCTGCGGGCAGTCCGAAGGCCTCCGCCAGCACCACGCTCGATTTATCGAAAAGCCATCGTTGGTACGACCTGCGCATACAGGTAAAAGGAAGCGAGACCAGTAAACGATTTGCGGGAAGAATGGAGAACGGTGCCGACAGCCACACTGATCCGCTCATGGGTGGTATAATGTAATGAAGCACTGGTACCGGCACACAATTAATTAACCGGGTAAATACCGGATTTTAACCAGTTCGCCGCGCCTTGCAGCCGGATAGGAATATTCTGTATGTTTGGTTACACCATAACCAAACTGTCATGAAAATAATTTCCGGCCTTTTACTGGCTACCTGTTTGCCGATCGCTTTGCTCCATGCACAACCTCGTTCCGGTGCCGGTGCGCCGCCCGCAGCCGACGCTGGTGCGCCTGCTGCCGCAGCGGCAAAAGCAGAAAAGCCATCCGCTTCTGATATCAATTTCAACCCGGATACCAATATCAGTTCGAACAAGGAAGTGACCATCAAAGGACAAAGGGTGCCTTATAAAGTAACCGCCGGTACGATGCCTGTTTGGGATGAAGAGGGTAAAACAATCGCCGGACTCTTTTACACTTATTACGAACGCAGTGATGTGAAAGACCGGGATGCACGTCCGTTGGTGATTTCGTTTAATGGTGGTCCGGGTACCGCTTCTGTATGGATGCACCTGGCCTATACGGGTCCCAAGGTGTTGAAGATCGATGAAGAAGGATATCCGGTTCAACCATATGGTTACAAAGACAACCCCTACTCGATTCTCGACGTCGCCGACATTGTGTATGTTGATCCGGTTAACACGGGCTTCAGCCGCATCGTTGACAAAGCCACCCCGAAATCTAAATTCTTTGGTGTAACTGCCGATATCAAATACCTCGCTGAATGGATCAACGGATTTGTATCGCGCGTGAATCGCTGGGCTTCACCCAAATACCTGATTGGCGAAAGTTATGGTACTACCCGTGTAAGCGGCCTTGCGTTGGAATTACAACAAGCGCAATGGATGTATCTCAATGGCGTGATCCTGGTATCGCCCACCGACCTTGGTATTGAACGCGGCACTGCCACCGATGCTGCCCTGCGCCTGCCCTATTATGCGGCCACCGCCTGGTTCCATAAAAAACAAACGGCAGACCTGCAACAAAAAGACCTTACGGCTATGCTGCCAGAAGTGGAAACCTTCACCATGAATGAACTCATCCCCGCCATCAACAAAGGCAGTTTGTTGACTGATGCCGATAGAAAAGCCATTGCGGCTAAGTATGCCCGTTATAGTGGTATCAGCGAGCAAGTGGTATTGCAAAACAACCTCGATATTTCTACCAACCTGTTCTGGAAAGAACTGATGCGCGACAAAGGTTTTACCGTAGGTCGCCTTGATTCCCGTTACCTGGGTATCGACAAAGCCATTGCGGGCGACCGGCCTGATTACAATGCAGAACTTACTTCGTGGTTGCATTCCTTTACGCCACCGATCAATATGTATCTGCGCGAAGAGCTGAAATGGAAAACCGATGCCAAATACTATATGTTCGGCCCCGTGCACCCCTGGGATCGTACGGGCGATCATACCGCTGAAAACCTGCGCCAGGCCATGGCCATGAACCCCTACCTGCATTTGATGGTACAGTCGGGTTACTATGATGGCGCTTGCGACTACTTCAATGCGAAATACAATATGTACCAGATGGATCCGTCGGGCGTGCTGAAAAACCGGATGCGCTGGGAAGGTTATCGCAGTGGTCACATGATGTACCTGCGCAGAGAAGACCTGATTAGTGCCAATGAACATATTCGCCAGTTTATCCTGGCATCTACGCCGAAATCGGGACAGCCGGCCAGGTATTGACCAGTCGATTTTTACCGTTCCCGTAAAAGCGTTTTCGGGCATTGCAACCATAGCCTATCTTGTTGTTACATGAAGCGACTGATACTGCTATGCTGCTGCACCTGCCTCGCCTTCATCGCCGGCGCACAGCAAAACATCGAAATAAAAGTAACAGGGGCTGATCAGCAGCCCCTGCCTTTTTCCAGCATAGAATTGTTGGGTAAGGATTCATCCGTACTGTTGAAAGCCATTACCGACAGCAGTGGATTTGTTATGTTGAAAACGGAAGTCACCGGTGATTACCTGTTGCGCGCCAACCGGGTTGATCATGTGTCGGTGCTGAAAGCAGTTCGCATTGGACAGGATGTTGCGGTGCTATTTGTTCTACCCGTAGCCAGCAAGTCACTTGCTGAAGTAACGGTAACGGCAAAACAACCACTGATCAAACAAGTGAACGGAAAAACGATTGTAAATGTTGAGGGTAGTATCAACGCAACCGGCAGCAGTATTTTGGAAGTACTGGAACGAACACCAGGCGTAACGGTCGATAAAGATGGCAATATTGCCTTGCGTGGACGCCCCGATGTATTGGTGATGATCGATGGAAAGATGACCTATGTAAGTGGTGCTGATCTGGCAACCATGCTGGGTGGAATGAGCAGTTCGCAGGTGGAGTCGATTGAGTTGATGGAACATCCGCCGGCAAGTTTTGATGCAGCCGGAAATGCCGGCATCATAAATATTCGCACCAAAAAAACCAAACAAAAAGGCACCAACGTCAATCTCAGCCTCGGTGTTGGTCAGGGTGTTTACAGCAAAACAAATAATAGTATTGGTTTCACACACCGGTCGGGTTCAATCCATGTGTTTGCCAACTACAGCTATGCCAATGCCAAAGGCTATACCGACCTGTATGCCTTGCGAACTTATTTTCCGCACGATGGCGTACCTGCATTGCAAATGGAACAGCCAACGTATATCCGATATGGATTCAGCACGCATAATATCCGGGCCGGTATGGATTACTACCTGCAAGCCCGCACCAGTATTGGCTTTGCACTGGGTTATACGAATATTGTGCGCCAGCGCAATGGTGAAAGTATTGCAGACTGGCTTAAACCTGCCGGCGGCATCGACTCGTCTATTAGTACCATCAGCAATATCGGCACCAATTGGCTCAACAAAACCGGCAACCTGAACCTGCGGCACCAATTCAGGAATAAAAATGAATTGTCGGTCGACTTCGACTACCTTCTTTACGATATCAGTAATACCCAACACTTCAACAACCGCCTGCTGGCGCCGAATGGCTATGAAGAAAAAGTGAAAGGCAACCTGCCTTCTGACCTGAAAATAGCGGTACTGAAGGCCGATTATACAAATCGGGTAAGCAAGACCCTGCAATGGGCGGCAGGCATCAAAGGATCGCGCACCAAAACCGATAATTTTTCTGCCTTTCAGCTTTGGAACAATAACCAATGGGAAGATGACCTGAACCGCAGCAATCATTTCTTGTACACCGAAAATATTCTGGCGGGTTATGTAAATGAAAACCACAAATCAGGTCGGTGGACAACCGAAGCCGGCCTGCGTTTTGAGCATACGGCCTATGATGCCAACCAACTCGGCAATGCCGCTGGAAAAGATTCGGCATTCAGCAGAAACTACAGCAGTTTGTTTCCCAGTGCCAGCATCAGCTACCAGGTTGATTCTGCCAACAGTTTTAGTTTGCATGCGGGCAGGCGCATCGACCGGCCGCCTTTTCAGAAGTTAAATCCCTTTACCACCATCATCAACAAATACACCTACCAGGCGGGCAATCCGTTGATACTACCCCAATACACCTGGAATCTTGAGTTGGTGCACCAATACAAAGAACTGCTGACAACCACGATAGGCTATCACCTGATCCGCAACTATTTTACACAATATTTTTATTCTACGGCCGAAGGGTTGATCGTGTACAGCGACGGAAATATTGGCAAGATGAATACGGTTAGTGTTGCCAGCATGCTGCAACTGCAACCACTAAAAAACTGGAACCTGGTGTTGGATATCACTTACAATTATAAAGTGTTGGACGGATTTGTGTGGACACAAACGAGATCAACCATCCACCAGGTGAATTTCAATTTGAGCAACCAATTTCGTTTTGGGAAAAAGTGGACCGGAGAAATGTCGGCTTATTATATTACCCGCCACCAAAATGATTTTAACGAAGTACTTGACCCCACGGGGCAATTGGGTTTGGGTATTGCCAGGCAAATCCTACAGAGCAAGGGCAATCTCAAATTGGCTTACCGCGATGTATTTTATACCCAGCGCATGGCCGGCAATACGGCCTTCCAGCATGCGCATGAATATTTCTGGTTAAAAGGCGATAGTCGGGTATTATCGCTATCCTTTAGTTACCGGTTTACAAAAGGCGAAAAAGTACAACAGCGAAAACTGTCGGGTAGTGAAGAGGCCGAACGCGTGAGCAATTGATGAAACGCGTCATTCATTGATATAAAAAAGCCGCTCCCTTTCGGAAGCGGCCGGTCCAAAACAATCAAACCTTAACTTCAGTTCTTGAAATCATTGATGCCGTAGAAATAAATTTCGTCACTGCCCGGATAAATACCCTGCAATTGGAAATTAGCGCCTGCTTTGGCAATCGCAGCCCGCAGTTCTTCCACATTGCGCACTTTGGTATCACCCAGTTTGGTAATCACAAAGCCTTCGCGCATATTGGTCTGATTCGACAAAATACCGTCTTGTATATCCGTTACCTGAACACCGCCATCAATTTGCAATTTGGCAGCATCCTCCTTCGACAGGCTATTAAACTTCGCACCCAATGATTCAATGGCGGCAGCTTGTTGGCTGGCAAAAGAACCCATTTTGCCTTTCAAAACAGCATTTACTGTTTTCTCTTGCTGGCCACGCAACAGGGTTACGCTGATTTTATCACCGGGCTTCTGGCGGGCGATTTGCTCAGCAAGTTGTGCGGGGCTGGTAACCGCTACGCCATTGATTTTGGTGATGGCATCTCCTTTCTGAATACCAGCAGCAGCGGCAGCTCCCTGCGGGTCTGTTTCAGCTACCCATACCCCGGCTATATCATCGTTGATACCCAATTCTTTTTTCTGTTTGTCGTCCAGTTCGGCCGGTGCCATCGTTACACCCAGGTATCCACGTTGCACGCTGCCATATTTCATAATATCGCCGATCACTTTTTTCATCAGGTTCGACGGAATAGAATAGGCATAACCTGCATAAGCACCGGTGGGTGATGCGATCGCGGCATTGATACCCACAAGCTCCCCATTTGTATTCACGAGGGCACCACCACTGCTACCGGGATTCACGGCCGCATCAGTTTGAATAAAAGCTTCAACCGGAGCAGTACCCTGCCTGTTGATGCCAATATTACGGCTCTTCGCGCTCACGATACCCTGGGTAACGGTTACATCCAGGTTGAGTGGATAACCAATAGCAAGAACCCACTGGCCCAGGCGCACATCGTCGGAGTTGCCAACCGGCATTACCGCCAGGTTTTTAGCATCAACTTTAATCAGGGCCAAATCAGTATTCGCATCGGCACCCACCAATTTCGCTTTATATGTTTTGCGATCGTTCAGCGTAACGGAGATTTCTGTTGCACCATCTACCACATGGTTATTGGTAACGATGTAGCCATCGCTACTGATAATAACACCCGAGCCAGATGCTTTTTGATCGGGCTGCGAAAAAGAACGGCCATCGCCGCCGAAAAAACGCCGGAACATATCATCGCCACCAAAAAAATCATCGGGCGATAACTGTTGCTGCTGGCGGCTCACGCGTTTAGCCGTCATCGTCGTTTTGATATGTACTACCGAAGGAACGGCAGCACTTGCGGCCTTCTCAAAATCGACCGGTGCCGAAGAAGTACCGGCTGTATAATTAGTTTTTACCAAGGGCATATGCTCTGCCTGCAATACGCTGTTAATGGTAGTGTCTCTTTTGCTGTACGCATAACCGCCTGCTGCCGAAACAGCGCAGATGGCAAGCGCAGCGAACCAGGTTTTTGTGTTCATTGTATTCAGTTTGATTTTTTCCAATTGTTTCAAGGCCTAAAATTGGAAACCAATCCTGAAGAGATTCTAAAGAAATGAACTACTGGTTGTTAAATCGGATTGAAAACCGGTGCTCACCGTTAATGAAATCATAACGGATATTGTACTGATAAATGGCGGCAATCTTGCGAACGATTTCGAGCCCGAGGCCGGTACTGTTGGCATCATCGCTTTGCTTCTGAAAACGCTGGAATATTTTATCTCCCGGCAGGGCCTCCGGTGCGCCTGTATTGCGCATCTCCAGCCAGCCAGCCCCTGTACTGATATGTATAGAACCGCCTTTGTAATTGTGGCGGATGGCATTGCCAAGTAAGTTGCTTACCAGCATTTCGATCAGGGCCTTGTCGGCGCGCAGTGCGTTATCGGTGGTTAACACGGGAACAACCTGAAGGTCTTTTTCTGCTATTTGCAAATGATATTCGTCCAAAAACCGCCGCAAGATGTGGTTGAGCGAAACAGATTCTATATGGTCGTATTGGTTATTGTCAATTTTGGTCAGCACCACCAGGCTTCGGTTCAGCCTTGCCATGCGCTGGCTGGCATCGGCCAGTTCGTCGATCAGGTTGGCCTGCTCTTCGGTCAGCGGACTCGTTTGCATCAACAACTCCAATTTTCCCTGCATCACCGCCAGCGGTGACTGCATTTCGTGCGAAGCATTTTCGGTAAATTCCTTTTGGGCAGCAAAACTCTTTTCATTGCGCTCAACCAATTCCTGAAGGGACTGATTCAGTTCATTGAACTCCTGGATGCTGCTTTGGGGCAAGGCGAGCGCCCCCGATTTTTCGAGGTTATAGCCCCGCAATTGTTGCAATGTTTGGTAAAAGGGCTGCCACATGGTTTTGGACAATTGCCGGTTGATCAGCAACAAACCAACGAGTAGCAAGGCCAGCAACAGCAATTCAATCAGCACAATACTACTGATCAGTTTGTACCTATTGGGCAGCGGATTACTTACCTGCAACATAACCGGCACGCCATTCACTGTAAAACCGCTTTGCAAAACCCGGCAGGGAATTTTTTTCTGCAGGCCCGCATCGTACACATCCTCGGTAATTATTTTAGTAAAGTTGCTCCGAACCGATAAAAATTGCAGGGTTATATTCTGGTCTAAGAAATGAATTTCTGCGGGATTGTTTCGCACGAGCGCATCGCTGATGCGCGGTTTCAGAATCTCTCGCGTAGCGAGCAGGTCATTGTCGACCGCTTTCAACACGAGGCTGTGTACCAGGAAATAAAAAAGGGGTATACCGGCCAGCAATACCAGTACTGAATACAGTATATATGACCTTATGGTCTTCTGCAGCAACTTCATGTTATGGTCAGTTTATAGCCCATACCATAAATGGATTTGATATAATCGGCTGCACCTGCCGAAGCCAGTTTCTTCTTCAGGTTTTTTATGTGCACATAAATAAAATCAAAGTTATCATAAAGTGCAGCGCCATCGCCCGAAATGGCTTCTGCAATGGCATTTTTCGAAATCACCCGGTTCTTGTTATTCAGGAGATAGACCAATAACTGGTACTCTGTTTTGGTAAGGTCAACCTGGTTTTTATTCACTTTTACTGTTTTCGCCAGCAGGTCTACAGTTATCTCTTCAAACTGGAGTGCGTTATTGCCCTGGTATTGCTTGCGCCTGATGATGGCAGCAATGCGCGCACTCAGCTCTGATAGATGAAAGGGTTTGGGCAGGTAATCGTCGGCCCCAAGCTGAAGGCCATTGATCTTATCATCGATCGAATCGCGGGCCGAAATAATAATCACCCCATCTGTTTTTTGATCGTCTTTCAACTGTTGCAACAATTGAATACCATCCCCACCGGGTAACGACAGATCAAGCAATATGCAATCAAAATCTTTTTCTGCCAGCAAGGCGCTGCCCTCTTTATACGTGAAAGCAGTATCGCATTGGTAGTTCTCGCGACCCAGGTAGGTGGCAATGCTCTTCGATAATTCCTTTTCGTCTTCTATGATAAGGATCTTCATCATGGCTACAATATGCCGAAAATTTTGTTAGGCAGGCTGCCAAACCGGTAACCAACCGTAACATAAAAATCACTGTCTTGTTTTACCACATCTTTCACAAACAAGTTACTATGACGTCGCGACCAGGCCGCGTGCACATACCAGTACCAGGGGTCGCCATTGAAGCCCGCACTGATCCAGCCCTGCATATCGAAAATTGGTTTGAGTCCGCGGTTGCCTTTGATCTCATGTAAAACCCCGCCTCCCACCGCTACCGCGGGTGCAATCAACCATTTGCCGCCTTCGATGACAAAATTATACCCATAACCGGCACGCACCACGGCCGACACCCACTGCGGGTTGGAAGCAAGCAGTTTGTAGGTGGCTGAGTCTGTTACCAGATCATGCGATGGCACCCGCCAATTGATGCGTTGCCACACCGGCGTTACCATGATAAACGGTGCGCCGGCTGAACGCAACTGCTTTTCTGAAAAACCATAAGCCGCATCAAAAGAAACACGTTTCGAGTTGAAATAATAGAAATAATCTAAGCCTATATGGTTCACCAAAATATTACGGAACTCGGTGAATTCGTGCCGGCGATTATCGGGCATGAGTAAACCATTGTATGCGTCATAAAACGGGTGAAAAATCATCTTTCGATTGCCAAACCGCAACTTGAACGACGTCAGGTGTACATTGGTATTGCGGTCGAGCTGGGTACCCGGAATATTGAATGCATATTTGATCGAAAGCCATTTGTATTGCACATAGCCCCCCAGATAGGCGCTTCCATTCGCTTTCAGATTGTAGTCTTGCAGCCGGTCCTTTCCTTTTCGAAATTCGAAACTGGTAAAAAAAATGCCGGGGATGGCTTCCACTTCGTTGCTATGCACAAAGGGCCGGATATAGGCACTGTCGACCTGCGCGTTCGCTACTAATGGCAATAGGTTAATAATACAAATGAATCGCAATAACAAACGCATCCTGATTATTTCGTGGGCAAAGCTACGTTTTTCACATGTCCGGTGCGTCGTAAGGCACCCCAACCCTGGCCTTCACCTTTGATCGCCTTGCGGATGGATTTAAACAGGGTATAATACATCAGTTGACGGTACACAAACCGCTGCGGAATCAACCAAACCAGTTTGCTGATTTTTTCCTTTTCGAAATAGAAGGCCAGCAGGCTGACGAATACATCCACCAATAAGAACAAGCCATAGAACAACACAATCTTGTGCATACTCTGCATATCGTTCCGGTTCCAGATCAGGCTAAATACCAGCATGAGATCGGCCAATGGCGCCAGCAGCGGCAGGAGCAATTGGAAAAGAAAAATATTGGGCAGGGCCAGCATACCCAGCGCACCGTATTTCGGGTTGAAACAGGCGTCTTTGTTTTTCCAGAAAGCCTGCATGATGCCATAGCTCCAGCGAAACCGCTGTTTGAGAAACTGCAACAATGTTTCGGGGGCTTCCGTTACAGCGATGGCTTCGTTGCAATTGACAATGCGATAGCCTTGCCGCAATACGCGAATGGTAAGGTCACAATCTTCGGCCAGGGTATCGGTGGTAAACAGACCAGCATCCAGTACTGCCTGTTTGCGAAAGGCACCGATGGCGCCGGGTACCACGGTAATGCCATTAACAAGGTCGAAAGCACGGCGGTCAAAATTTTGCGCCGTTGTGTATTCAATGCTCTGCCAACGGGTGATGAGGTTTCTTTCATTGCCCACTTTCACATTGCCGGCCACGGCACCGATCACTTTGTCAGTCGGTTGGTAAAAGGCTGCGATCATCCGGCTCACCGCATCCTGCCGAAGTTGGGTATCTGCGTCTATACATACCAGGTAGTCGCCCTTGCTTTGGGCAATACCATAATTAAGGGCCGAGGCTTTTCCGCCATTGGGTTTGGTTAGCACCTGCACATTGGCGTGATGGCCAAAGGCTTTGTGAACGCGATTATACGTTTCATCGCGCGAGCCATCGTCAACAAACACAATTTCCAGGTTGGGATAATCCTGTTCCAACAGCGCCTTCACTGTACTCACTGCATTTAGTTCTTCGTTGTAAGCCGGCACAATGATACTCACCAATGGCTTTACTGCAGGTAGCAAGCCAGGTTGTTTGTGCTTTGAACGTTCAATGAGCGCCATAATACCCAGCAATAAGATTCGCGCCAGGCCAAGAAGGATGCCCGCCCAAAAAGCCGCGGTCAGGAAAATCTGCAGCCAGTACCAGAATTTAACGAGACCAATATTCAACGGCACCCATTGTTTTGGTGCCGGTGGCATCATGGCTGCTTTGTCGGTATGCAGCAAACCGGCCACCGTGGTGAACTGAACATGTTTCTTTTTAAAATAGTCGATGATGCGCGGCAAGGCCTCTACCGTTGCTTCTCGATCACCACCTGCATCGTGCAACAGAATAATTCCTTTTTCGGGATTGGCCTCGTATTGACTGACCACCCGTTGATAGATGGTATCGGCCGTTACACCTGGCTCCCAATCGTTCGGATCAATGCTCTCACCCACGGTGTAATAACTTTTTTCCTTGCTGATTTCAATGGGTTTCAATTCCACTTCGCTGGTTGGTTCGGCATCAGCGTTATAGGGCGCCCGAAACAATACCGTACTGTGGCCGGTTACCGCTTCGATCAGCAGGCGCGTGGTTTCCATTTCATTGATGGCTCGTTCTGCACTGATCGCCGCAATATTCGGGTGAGTAAAAGTGTGGTTGCCGATCTCATGCCCTTCCTGGTAAATGCGTTTTAGCAGGGGCAGGTTTTTTTCGGCTTCGAGCCCCACCACAAAAAATACTGCCGGTACTTTTTCCTTTTTGAGAATATCGAGAATGCGCGGCGTATAATCTTCATCGGGACCGTCGTCGAAACTCAACAGCACCTGGTTTTTTACATTGCCATATTTGCGGATTACATATTTGGTGGGTAACTGCAGGTATTTCTGTTCAGAGATCAGGTGCTCCGTGCTATCCATTTCTATATGCAGCAAGCCGGGCTGCGGCGCGGTAACCACATTCAACACTTCACCATCACCAATATAATCGGGGTTCTGTACCGGTGTTTCTACTTTTTCCAATTGCGTTAAGTCGAACGGGTGTGCGGCCAGGCTATCGTTGCTCAAGTTGCGACTGTAAAATTTCCAGAGCCGCTCATCTTCACTGCCCATGCGCCATAGTGCTGTTCCGGCAACGCCGTATTCATCTGAAAAACGAAGCGTATTAAAATTGCCGGCCGCATCATTGAAATACACTTCGTGCGAAACCTTGTTGGCATCAGTGTATTGATAGCTGTTCGAATAGCTGTTGTTGTCAAAATGAATGGCGGCCTTGTATTGGGCGGCGTTTGCCAGTGCCTGCTGGTAGGTGACGGTGGTTGCTTCGGCACCATTTGGCCAGTCGTACCCATAGCCTGCAACACCAAGTATAATTTTGTCTGACGGTATATCAGCAGCTGCCTGGTCGAGCATTTTTTCAATCCACTGCTGGCTGCCCACGGCACCGGGAATGCTGGTGCTATAATGTTCATCATAGGCCATCAGGATCATATAGTCATTGTGCGCTGCCAGTTTACTGTAGTTGAAATCGCTGTTGCCGGCCATTACATCTTGTGTAACGAGCAATCCTTTCGCGTGAAATTTATCAGCCAGTTCTTTCTGAAAGGCAATGATCGGCTCATCACTATTCTCTTTGAATTCTTCAAAGTCGATATTGATGCCCTGAAAATGATAGGTCTCTACCACTTTTAGCAGGTCGCTGATCAGTCGCTCCTTCTTGGCAGGATTGTGTAATATCCGATGCAGGATATTTCCATCAAAACTGCCTTCGCCCAATTCATCGTTGATATTATTGACCAGCGGCAGGATTTTTATTTTGGTCGATTGCATCACCGCCAGTGCACTGCTGTCAATTTTCACCTGGAGCGTATCGGTACGCGGGTCGATAAACAACCATTCCGGAAATACCATATTCAACTGGTCGATATTCTTTTGCAATGAAAAGAAAGCCTGCGGGTCCCAGTCCACATAAAAAGCAGCGCGAATGAGTCCGGATTTTATTTTGTGCTTACTGGCAAGCTGGCTGTTCTTATTACGGGCCCGCAAAAAATCGTTAAAGCCTTTGTATTTCTTTAACTCTTTTGCAGATAAGGCCGACGGCAAACCTGGGTGTTGCAAAGGGTGAACGATGCTATCATCATTGACCAGGGCCGGTAGTGGCGTAGAAATACCATGGCGCAGGGTCAATACTGCCACGGGTATCATAAGAATAAGTATAAAGAAAATGAACCTTGAAATCCATTGAAAGCTGCGCCACCGGCGAGAAGATTCGGTTGTAAATATTTGTTTGTCGGCCATAGCGAAGGTTTGATGTCTCAAAGCTAATGAGCGGGATACCGGCAAACCGCTTACAGTCGTTCAAACGGCATAATCTGTCGCTGGATAAAAAATACTGTTAATAGCGATTCCATTTATCGATTGATCGACAGATAAAACGCGCTGACCGATTGCTGTTGTCGGTCAGCGGCAAACCAAAATAGTTTTACCTGGAAATTGATTCTTAACCAGTAAAAAGATATACTAATGAAAAAGTTTCTATTCATCACAGCCACTCTGCTGGCCATTACAGGCATCAGCCAGGCACAGGTAGCAGTTGCTCCTGCACCCGAAAACAATCAGCAGTCAACCGCTTCTGTTAAGCAGCCCATCAATGGCAAAAAACACAAAAAAGAACCGCGGCAACTAGATCGCAGCGAAGTTTCTTCGATGGCGAAGAACAATTTTATGGCAGACTTTCCAGGCGCCAGCAATGCAGCCTGGACACATGGAAAATATTTTGACGAAGTTTCATTTTTGCAAAAAGGCATCGCGTTAACAGCTTATTATGATTATATGTCGATGCTCGTGGGCAGCACCAGTGTGAAAACAGTAAACGATTTGCCGGCCGGCGCCCAAAAGCAATTGCAAAAACAATGGCTGGCAAAAGGCTATACGGTCGATAAAGTGATCCTCTTCGACGACAACGAAGCCAATGAAACCAATATGGTTTTATACAACAATGCCTTTGACGACCAGGACAATTATTTTATTGAATTGCATAATGGTACACGGGCCATTATACTCCAATCAGACATGGAAGGATTGCTGGGCTTTTTTAAGGAAGTGAAGTAGTTTAAGCAGGGGATTTTGTTCTTCCCAGTTTTTTCACCACATAGGGCAGGGTCAATCCCTGCCCTAATAATGATAGCAATACCACGGCTATCGACAGAAAAATAATTTCATTGCGCAGGGGAAAGGCGCTCCCATCTTCCAAGGCCACCGGCAAACCCAATGCGATAGCCAGCGACACGATGCCGCGCATACCCGACCAGGTGATAATAAAACTGGTTCTGGAATCAATCAGGGCTTCCTGACTAACCCGTCGTTTGCCCTGGAAAGCTTTTTGCAGGTTGAACTGTTGCAGATATACGCGGGCCATCCTGATCAGCAGGGCCGCCAATGTAATCAACGCCGCATAACCGATATAGGGCCACACATCTTGCTTGTGCATGGTTTTCAATACCAGTGGAAATTGAAGTCCGATTAGCAAAAAGATAAATCCATTGAGTAAGAAAATAATCACGTCCCAGAAATGTTTCGACTGCGCTTTGATGCGGTCGGGAAAAGTAGCGCGACTCAATCGTGATACACCCAGTCCCAAGATAACCACCGCAATCACACCTGACACATGGAAATGTTCTGCCAGCAGGTAGGTAACGAAAGGCATCAACAACACCAGGCAAATCACCACCAGATCGTTGTTGTGAAAAAATCGCAATACCCAGGCCAACACCTGCGCGGCGACAAAGCCAACGAGGAATCCACCACCCAGCACCAGCGCAAACTGTAACAGGGCCTGGCCGGTATGAAAAGCCACCCCAGCCACGGCCGATACCGCAAAGCGATAAGCAACCAGGGCCGAAGCATCATTCACCAGGCTTTCTCCTTCCAAAATCGTAACTGTGCTATGTGGCAGTCCAAGCCCCTTGGTGATACCCATCGCGGCCACTGCATCAGTAGCCGATAAGATAGCGCCGAGCACAAAAGCCAATGGCCAGGTCATGCCTGGGATGAGGTAATACGCCACAATAGCAATGCCGATGGTGGTCAAAAAAACCAGGCCGATCGCCAGGGTACTGATGGTATTGAAATGAGTGCGAAAATCTTTGAAGGAGATATTGAATGCGGCATCAAAGAGCAGTGGCGGTAGAAAGATCAGCATGATGATTTCGGGGTCGAGTTCAATGACGGGCATCGAGGGACTAAACCCAATAATAATGCCCGCCAGCAACAGCAATACCGGAACCGGCGCTTTTATTTTTTCGGCCAGGCCCGATACGCCAATCATCAGCGCCATCAAAACAAGTATCACCGCGTAATTCTCCATGACGGCTTGAAACTATTTAAACCCCGCCAAAATCCCAAAAATGAGGGCCAACAAGAAGCTTTGCCTACATCTAGTAACCCGAACCTTGCCGGTATGAACTCCTTCACCTGATTTGTTACAGGCATAACCCTGTTTTTTTTGTCGGCCAATGACGACGAGCAAATTGAAGCGATGATTGCGCTTTGCAATGAATACAAAAGCCTGAACCGCGATACGCTCGACTTTATTGTTTTAAAACAAATGGGTGTAGACACGCTACCTTTTACATTTTCTCTTAATTTGCTCCTATTCACAACAATTATCCAACAAAAAATAATGGATACAGAAATACTATTGCGGTTTTTGCTGGCAGCGCTTTGGGGTGGCATTGTGGGTACCGAGCGCGAATACCATAGCAAATCAGCCGGCTTCCGTACCATGATCATGATTTCGATGGGTGCCTGTTTTTTCACCATCATTTCGCAGAAACTGGGTGCTGGTAATCCCGACCGGTTGGCGGCGGGCATAGTAACCGGCATTGGCTTTCTGGGTGCCGGCGTGATCTTTCGGGGCGATAACCGGATTTCGGGCATTACCACCGCAGCCACCATCTGGACCGTAGCAGCCGTGGGTATGGGGATCGGCGCGGGGTATTATTTTGCATCGGGTTGCGCCAGTGTGCTGATCATTATTGTATTGGCTGTACTGCCTACCCTCGAGAGAAAAATCGACCGGTTGAATTTATTGCGGAGCTATACTATTGTGGTGGCTACCGGGCAAATGAGCGAAGCCGAGATTACCGACTTGTTCGAGTCGCATAAATTGAAATACAATATCAGCAGCGAATCATGCGATGCCAACCAACACAGTGCGGTTTGGCTGGTGCATGGTCATTTGTTACACCACGAAAGTTTTATTGCGCAGCTAAAGACAGAAAAGCGGATACTATTTTTCTCCTACTAAAGCGCCCACTACAAATTCCTTTTCTTCAATTCTTCCACTGCATGCTGTGCTGCCCGCGCAGTAAATGCCATATAGGTAAGCGATGGATTTTGGTTACCGGTTGATGTCATCGCTGCGCCATCGGTTACAAAAACATTTTTGCAGGCATGTAACTGGTTCCATTTATTCAGCAACGATGTTTTGGGATCAGCGCCCATGCGCACACCGCCCATTTCATGGATATCGAGCCCCGGTGCCTGCCAGGGCGATGCCGCTACAATATTTTTGCAGCCTGCTTTCTCCAGCATCTCCACGCCTTGTTGTAAAAAATCTTTGCTCATCAGCTTATCGTTCTCGGTGTAATCAACCGAAGTGATCAGTTGCGGAATGCCCCATTTGTCTTTTTGGTCGGTACTCAATCGCACATGGTTTTCAAAACGCGGAATAGTTTCGCCCTGTATACCCATTGAAATGCCCCAGCCACCCGCTTCTGTTTGCGCTGTTTTAAAATCTGCGCCAATGCTGTCATCGCCCGTGCCTCTTCCCCGATACGCACTGTAATACATCATGTAGCCACGCTGGAAATTGGCTTCCTGTTTGTGCAGGTTGCGAAAGGAAGGAATAAAAGCGGCCGTGGGTCGGCGACCATAATAATAACCATCTTCAAACCCATCGTAAGATGCACTGATCTGTCCGATATAATTGTGGAAGGCGATATAATGTCCCAGCAAACCGTTGTCGTTGCCCAAGCCATTCGGAAAACGCGTAGACGTTGAGTTCAACAAAATCAGGTTGGTATTCAAACAGGAAGCATTCACAAAAATGATCCGGGCGAAATATTCAGCACTCGCGCCTGTTTCACTGTCGATCACCCGCACACCGCTTGCTCTTGATTCTTTTTCATCGTATATAATTGAATGCACCACTTTGTTGGGTGTGATGGTTAGGTTACCTGTTTTTTCGGCCCAAGGAATGGTAGAAGAATTGGAACTGAAATAGCCACCAAAGGGGCAGCCGCGGTCGCACAAACTCCGGGCCTGGCATTGGTTGCGGCCTTGTTGTTTGTGTAGTTCTGTAGGTTGTGTTAGGTGCGCACAACGGCCAATGATCACTTGCCGGTCTTTGTAATTTTCTTTGATGCGTTGCTGAATTTGTTTTTCCACGCAGTTCAATTCCCAGGGCGGCAAAAACTCACCATCGGGCAAACTTTCGATGCCGTCTTTATTGCCACTGATACCAGCGAATTTTTCGACATGACTGTACCAGGGCGCCAACTCCTGGTAGGTAACGGGCCAGGGCACCGCGAATCCATCGCGCGCAGGCCCTTCAAATTCATAACGACTCCACCGTTGTGTTTGCCTGGCCCAAAGCAGGGACTTGCCACCCACCTGGTACCCACGTATCCAATCGAAGGGTTTCTCCTGCACGTAGGGATGGTCGGTATCTTTTACAAAAAAATGTGCGGTTGCTTCACTAAAGGCATAGCAGCGGGCCACTACCGGATTTTCGCGCAGTATTTTCTCCGGCATTTGCAGGCGATGTTTGAAATCCCAGGGATGCATGGTTGCGGTGGGATAATCTTTCAAATGCGTAACCATTGGACCGCGCTCAACAATCAGCGTGTTGAGTCCGGCTTCACAGAGCTCTTTGGCGGCCCAGCCCCCGCTGATGCCACTGCCAATTACAATGGCGTCGTAATGATTGCTTGCCATGCAGGTATCGTTTTATGTTTTTATTTTACAACCTATCGATCAAGCGCTGAAACTGCAGCCTACCTTATGAAGTGTTCAGTGCTTACTTTGAAACCGGCAATGTAAACCGATGTTCACCCGGCCCCAGCTCGAATTCTTTCTTTCCATTCACCGGCACTTCCAACTGCAAAAACGCGCTGCTATTGGGCGGCACGACCGCCGTGTACACCAATTTCCCTTTTACCGTTTTCCAGCCCGAATAAATACGGCCGCGCGGGCCATCGTGCGACGCTTCAAAAGCTGCCAGTCCCTTCACAAAATGCGGCCGCAACAATATCCTTTCAAATCCCGGCGACTGTTCATCGGGGAATATGCCGGCCAGTCCCTTGTACATCCAGGCACCGATCTCACCAAACATAATATGGTTCATGGAAATATCAGAAGCCGCGTCGATGGGCCAGTTCTCGTACAAACTGGTGGCGCCATGGCTGATCCAATACCCCCAGGAAGGATATTGATCGGTACTTGCCAACTGCCAGGCCGTTGCCGCGTGCCCGTTTTCACTCAAGGCATTTAAAATGGCTTTGGTGCCCAATAAACCCACATCCAATTTTCCGCCATTGGCCTGCACCGCTTTGGCCAGGTTATCAGCCACTGCCAACCGATATTGTTCAGGCACCAAGCCATGCGCCAGCGAAATACTCAACTCCGTTTGAAACCCACTGCCATATATCGCCGAACCTTCGTTGAAATATTTTTTGTTGTAGGCCTTTTTTACTTTCTCGGCCAATGCCTGGTAGTGCCGCGCCTCTTCCTGATGGCCGAGTATCGCCGCCGCCTTGGCAACAATCACCAGTTCTTTGAAATAATACGCGGTCGAGGTCAGCTCAACCGGCGATTTGGATTTGACAGGAATCCAATCGCCCAGGCCCCAGGTGGTTAAGCCCGACGGACTAATATCCGCAATATGATCCACATATTTTTTCATAGCATCGTACGAACGCGACAACAAACTACTATCACCATAAAACAAATAAATCTGCCAGGGAATAATGGCAATGCTGCTGGTCCAGTCGGGCCCGTTGCCCCATTCATACCCCCAGCCACCCGTGGGAATAATAGAAGGCAAAACACCATTCGGTTGTTGCTCATCGCGGTGATCGGCCAGCCATTTTTCATACACGGTGATGCCATCAAAATTATAGAGGCCGGTTTCTATGGCTATATGCGCATCGCCCGTCCACCCGTTCTTTTCCCGCTGCGGGCAATCGGTCGGGTACCCAAAAAGATTCGACAGATAACTGTTGTTCGTAGCCGACCATATTTTGTTCAGCAATGTATTACTGCTTTGCAGCCTGCCCACCGGCGGCACGGCACTGTGCATAAAATAGGCGACAAGGTTTTCTTTGGTAAGTTGCAAGGGCTCCGAACTCTGCACTTCCACATACTGAAACCCTTTGTAATTGAAACGCGGGTAAAATGTTTCGGGTCCATCGCCTGCTAAGCTGTAAATATCTGTTTGAAAAGGATCCGTATCATCGGTAGGTCGATAATGCACATCGATGTTCGACTGGTCGGCTCGGCCAGCGGCATTCAATCGTTCCGCATGTTTCAACCGCAATACCGTTCCGGCTTTTCCCGACACCGTCATCTGGCTGACGCCGGCTATGTTGCGACCAATGTCAAAGAGCCAAACTGTGTCGTTGATTTTTCGCGCCGACACAGCCGGAATGGTATCCACCCATTCAATCGGCACCATGGCCTGCGAAACAATTTTTTCTGCAGGCGCAGCCCGCAATAACACTGGCTTCCAGGCCGTGTCAACAAAGCCGGCGCGGTTCCAGCCTTTTTGCAACCGGCGATTGTCGACATGCTCGGCTGTATAGATGCTGTTGAATTGAATTTCGCTCAAACTGGTCTTCCAGGTTTTATTGGTGGAAATGATTTCGGTCGATCCGTCGTCGTATTGCACATGCAGGTCGAGGCAAAATGCCGGACGACCCCGCCAGGGTGCACGATCGAAAAACCAAACCGCGGTCGACTGATGGTTGTACCAGCCATTGCCCAACAATACCCCAATGGCATTGTCACCCGCTTGCAGGGCGGCTGTTACATCGTACCCCACATACAGCGTGCGACGATCAAAACGGGTGTACATCGGATCGAGGCGATGATTGCCGATGCGTTTGCCATTGATCGACAATTCGTATAAGCCGGCTACGGCGATATAGACCCGGGCCGATCTAACGGCGCGGGACAACCGAAATGTTTGCCTGAACATACCGGCGGGTTTCAGGTGCACATCGTCCACATCGCTGATCCAACTACCCTTCCAGTTGGATGATTGCATCATTCCGGTTTCGAATTGCGTTATGGCCGCTTCGCTTCGTTGTGCTTTCTGGTCGGTCAGTACCAGCTTCCAAAAATAAGTAGTGAAAGGTCGCAAGGGCTGGCCGGCATACCGGGCCAGTTGCGAAGAAGCGCGGACATCACCCGAACGCCAAACGATCGACTGCTCCTGAAATGAAGCATCGGTAGCGACTTCGATGGAATAGGCCGACTGGCTGCCGGTTTCGCCGGCTGCCCATTTCCAGGTAAACCGCGGCGCTGGTTCATCGAGGGCCAGCGGCGTGTGCAGGTATTCAGTCTGTAGCGAAGTGGTATCTATTTTCGGCTGTGCATAAACGATAGCACAGAGCAGGCAAAAGCAAGTCGCTGTAAAAAAGAATCGCATCCAAGAAAGATACGATTTCCCGACTGAACAGATAAAACGCAAAAACGGAAGCACCCGGAGGTGTTCCGCTTTTTGCGATTACGGATTGTCAACTTATTTGTCTTTGGTGCCCGGCAACTGGATCAGCAATCCGCTGCCGCCACCAGCTACGGTTGTCGGTACTTGTCCGCTCCACTTCTGTACTTTGATATAATCTATATACAGCGGGGTGAGTGATAGTTGTTCTTTGCGGATGGCTTCGGCCCTACCGGCCGCTTGAATTACGGCCTGGGCGGAATCGCCCCGCGCTTCGGCAATTTTTCTTTCTGCTTCAGCAACCGCCACCTGCCGTTGGTTCTCTGCTACCTGCACTTCCTGGATGGCGCGGGTTTTGGCAATGATCGATTCAGAAATCTCTTTCGGCGGTACAATATTGGTACGCAATTGCGAAACATTAAACCACTGCGATACGCGCTTATTACATTCCTTTACGATGGCCGATTCAAACTCTTCGCGGTGATTGAAAATAGAATCGACCGTATAACGGTTGGCAACGTCGTTCACGGAGCCTACAATGGCATTCTTCAACCAGCCCTGCTCCATCGCCTTCACATCTACCCGCAGGTTCGAAAACATATCAGCCACATCGCCCGGGTTGATGCTGTAGTTGAACGAAGGTTTGATGGTTGCGCGGAAACCGCCACGGGTAACGATATCCGTTTCTTCGTAGTCAATATGCTGCTGGTGAATAGGAAATTCATAAATGCGACTGATCCAGGCATTGTAGAATACCCAACCGGTAACATATTCGGTTTTACCCACGCCCTTGTTATCGCCAATATTGCTCACTTTGATACCAACATAACCGGCATCGATGCGTTCCACATCAATGGGGTTGATGGCGATCAGTACAATAGTGATAAGCAAGGCGAGTGCAGGCCGTATGAGGCCCGCGGGTTTTATTTTATTGTCGGCCCCCAGGTAGGTGGACTTTCGGAAAACTTTCATCAGCAATCCGACAATAAAAAAGATAGCAGCAAAAATGATAACGGGGATCATTGTATAATGGTTTTGATAAAACGATAGAACCGGATGCCGTGCCAAACCACGCTGTAGGCCAGCAGGATAAACACCAGGCAAAACACCAGCAGCTTTGTCCAACTGCCGGTAATGTCGTGATCCATCATTTTAACCACTAAAACAAAAGCAATAAAAAAATGTACACAGAAGGCAATAATGCGAAACAGTACGCGTGTGCTTCCCATGGCAGTTGGTCAATTTTGCAGGTATAGACGTTTATCAGTATGTAAGAGTTGCATGCCGATTTCAGCTAATTTTGCCGGTCAGCAAAACTGGAAATATGCTAAAAAGAGTGGTAGTAACCGGACTCGGCGTCGTTTCACCCAATGGCTCAGACTTGAAAACATTTTGGGATAATATCCGCGAAGGTCGCACGGAAATAGGGCCGATCACCCGTTTCGATGCCAGCCTTTTTCGTACCCGCATCGGCAGCGAAATCAAAAACTTTGATCCCTCGCTGTTGCTCGATCGAAACACCATCAAGCGCACAGACATATTCACGCAATACGCCCTGCTATCGGCCAACCAGGCGATCATCGATGCTGGTTTTGATTTTTCAAAAATGGATCCTTTTGAGGTGGGCGTGATTTGGGGCACCGGCCAGGGAGGTATGGAAACCTATGAAGAACAGGTTGCTGAGTTTGTGCGGGGGGATGGCCATCCGCGATTCAGCCCTTTCCTGATTCCGAAATTTCTGCCCAATATGGCGGCGGGTTTGATCTCGATCCAACATGGATTTATGGGCATCAACTACACCACCATCTCTGCCTGTGCCACATCGAACACCGCCATTATGGATGCCTTTAATTATATCCGCCTGGGCAAAGCAAAAATCATTATCACCGGCGGCTCAGAAGCACCGATCACACCGGCTTCTTTTGGTGGCTTCAGTGCCATGAAGGCCATGAGCCACCGCAACGACGATCCTCTACACGCATCGCGGCCCTTTGATGTACACCGCGATGGGTTTGTGATGGCCGAAGGCGCCGGCGCCATGGTATTAGAAGACTACGATCATGCCAGGCAAAGAGGCGCGACCATTTACGGCGAAGTAGGTGGCGCTTCCATGACGGCCGATGCCTACCACATGACGGCTACGCATCCCGAAGGCAAGGGCGCTGTGCAGGCCATGCGCCTGGCACTCAAAGAAGCGGCCGTAAATGTAGCCGATCTCGACTACCTCAACCCGCACGCTACCTCCACCCCCGTAGGCGATCTGTCTGAATCAAAAGCCATCGCCGCACTATTAGGAACAGCCGAAAACCAATTGCTGATCAGTGCCACCAAATCCATTACGGGTCACCTGCTCGGCGCAGCAGGCGCCATCGAAGCCATCATAACGTTGATGGCTATGCGCAATAATATCGTACCGCCCACTATCAATACAACCGAGCTTGATCCGGAGATTCCGCGCAACCTCCACATTGTAACCGGCGCCGCGCGTGAAAAAAAGATCAACGCCGCTTTGAGTAATACATTTGGGTTTGGCGGGCATAACGCTACCGTCGTGTTTAAAAAAGTGTAGCATGTCGCCCGCCGGAGAAAGTTTATACTCAACAAAATTTATACTGCTTTGCACCAGTTCGTTTTTGTTTTCGTCGAGCTTTAACATGCTGATACCCGAACTGCCCGCTTACCTGAGCAGTATGGGTGGTGCTTCTTACAAAGGCTTGATCATCGCTTTGTTCACCATCACCGCGGGCATCTCCAGGCCCTTCAGCGGAAAACTTACCGACACCATTGGCCGCGTGCCGGTGATGGCCGTGGGTTCGCTTGTTTGTTTTGTGTGCGGGTTTCTATATCCCATCATCCATACGGTAGCCGGTTTTTTATTTCTGCGTTTGTTCCATGGATTCTCGACCGGTTTCAAACCAACGGCAACCGCGGCTTATATAGCGGATATCATTCCGCAGCAACGCTGGGGCGAAGCGATGGGTATACATGGCATTTGTTTCAGCACAGGCATGGCGATTGGTCCGGCGCTCGGCAGTTTGATCACGGCGCAACATTCCATCAACCTGCTGTTTTACACTTCTTCTTTATTCGCCCTGTTATCGATCGTAATCCTGATGAACCTCAAAGAAACCCATCCGGAGAAACAGCAATTTCATTTCTCCCATTTGCGCATTGGTTGGAACGAAATCATCGATAGGCAGGTATTGCCAGCAGCCATCACTACGTTTATTGGCTATCTTTCCTATGGAGTGGTGCTGACCCTTATTCCCGACTGGGGGCAATCACTTGGCGTAAAAAACAAAGGCAGCTTTTTTATTTATTTCACGCTCGCTTCCCTGCTGATGCGATTTGTTGCGGGCAAGTTCTCTGATAAAAAAGGCCGGGTGCTGGTGTTGAAAATAGCCTACTTGTTTTTGATAACATCAGCCGTGCTGATTGCCTTTGCCACGAATCCGTTTTTATTGTCGATCGGAGCCATCATATATGGTATCGCAACGGGTTTGTTTTCACCCGCCGTGTCGGCGTGGACGGCCGATCTCAGTCAGCCCGCACATCGGGGCAAGGCCATGGCCACCATGTATATTTCATTGGAAGCCGGCATCGGTTTGGGTGCCGCCTTATCGGGCTGGGCTTTTGCCGATCATTTGCAAAGAGTGCCGTTGATATTTATGGTGACGGCTTTTGCCACCGCCACCGGACTCATCTACCTCCTACTTTATAAGTCTTAAAAAAATCACCCAATGCTTCAATTTGGTCTGTATTGATATAATCAACATCAGCATCCAGGAGCAGCTTCCAACAAGGCAGCATATCGGGTGCATTCCAGAGTCGCATTTTTTTCTGCCGGTTGTGTGCGAAGCTCACCAGTGAGTCCAACGTTTTTTGTTCGTCCGGTGATATTGGTCCAATGCCATTCCATTTAAACCAATCTTGAAAATTGGTACTTATCATCGGAATACGTGCCCAGGCAGCTTCGCTGTATTTCTTATCAAACTCGCCATCAAAAAATAAATACGAAGGATAGGTTTTATAGGTGTCGGGCGATGGCCGGTTGCCAGAAATCACGATGCGTAATTTTTTGCAATTGGTAAGCGCCGGGTATTTCTTTAGCATGTCGACAAATGCAGCCAGGGTTGTTTTTGCATCCGATTTAATATCAATTAATAATTGCAGTTGTTGGCTGCTGTCGGCATAGGGATTTCCCTTAAACCAGGTGATGATTTCATTCAATGGCAGCAGGTAGAGCGAGTCGAGTTGTTTGCGTGCGGCCAGTTCCTGTTGGTCATGTGCCACGATCAGCAAGCCATCCACCCAATAAATATCTGCTTCGATTGAACCGAAACCCTGTTGCCAGGCAGCGGTAAAGGGGGCCGGTTGTTTATAATCGTTGTGCGAATGGGCCCGCGGGTTATAAGCGGTGTTCACCTGCGCCGAAGCAGCCAGGCAAACCCATCCAAGGGAGAAAAAAAGAAGCAGCAATTTGTGCATAGCGGTTTGTTATCGAAGTCGGATGTATTTTTCGGTGTTCACGCGATCAATGCCGGCGCTTTCCACTTTTTCCCGACCTGTCTGTACCAGTGTGTCATTTTTGAGTAGCAGGGTGAAGTTGAAATCATGGCCTTCCCACGCTCGGTCACTACAATATTCAAGGTGTTCGGTGTATTGGTTACCTTTTAACGTGTAAGATCCGGCACCGCTTGAATATAACGCATTTTCCCCTTTTCCCTTTGCGGAATCGTGCAGAAAAAATGCAAAATGACTATCATTTATAATTTTTATAAAGGATTTACCCTTGGTATAATCAGTGATGGTGATATCATTTCCTGATTCAACTACAGCACTGATCAATTTCCAGGTACCCACAATGGGTAGCTTTTTTTCTACTGGTTGGAAGGCCAGCAACAGCAACAGGCAAACATGCGCAATCGTAAGTAAGTACATCGGCTTTACATTTAATTCGAACCTGTAATCCAGGTTTCGATTTCAAAATAATCTTTCCTAAGAAAATCCAGGGTTTCTGTTGCAAAATTTTCGCCTAATGATTATTCGAATTATCTTTGTTCCAGTCGACGTACCCCCTGAATCTTACTTCTACTCCCTGAACGCAGCTTCTGCTCCCCCGCCGTAGAAATATAGGCTTTCAATTTTCCATTAAACATTTATTCTATGTTCCGTTTACTTCGCAACAGGCGAATTTATTCAAGTTAGTTATGCTCCCTCTTTGTGTTGATTCCAGCCGTTCTTGCGGCACAATGTTATTCAGGTACCAATATTTTATCACTTACTGCTGCCAATACAATTGTCAATACCTATTATCCTGGTACTGCATCGGTAACCTCCGGCAGTAAAACAATAACGGTGGGCACGTCGCGCGGTGCCAGTAACAGCATTCAGGCTGGTGATATTTTGCTGGTTATTCAGATGCAGGGTGCCAATATAAACTCAACCAATAGTGATAGCTATGGTGATGGTGTTAGCGGTGGCAATGCGTCGGGCGAACTCAGTTCCGGTACAATCGCCGGCCAGTTTGAATATGCAGTTGCAGTGAATGCTGTCGGTAGCACAGGGGGAACCATTCGGCTGGCGACTCCGCTCAAAAACAGTTACACCAATACTGATCCAACATCCACGACCGGTGCATTCCGTTTTCAGGTGGTGCGTGTACCTAATTACTCTTCCATAACTTTTGTATTAGCCGGTTCATTGACCGGTTCGGTATGGAATGGAACCAGTGGCGGTGTGGTTGCAATTGATGCAGGAACTATTACCAACCTCATTTTATTGGGCGGTGGTACGCTGATTAATGCCAGCGGTATCGGTTTCAGGGGCGGTGCCGGCAGGCAATTAACAGGTATTGGATCAGCATCTGGTTATGCAAACACCGATTATCGCACGTTGGCTTCTGCTGATGTAAATGCCGCCAAAGGCGAAGGCACCGCGGGTGCACCACGTTATCTACGAACAACAGGTACTTCCACCATTGCCGACTATGGCAGCGAATCAATGCCCAATGGCAGCAGCGCTCGCGGTGCGCCGGGTACAGCAGGCGGCGGCGGTACAGATGGAAACCCTCCCGACAATAGCCAAAACTCCGGCGGCGGCGGTGGCGCCAATGGCGGTGCCGGCGGCAAAGGCGGAAACTCCTGGTTTAGCAGCCTGGATATTGGCGGCTTTGGTGGTGCGGTTCCCTCCTATCTTTCCAAAGACAGGTTGTTGATGGGCGGCGGCGGCGGCGCCGGTACTTCTAACAATGGTGGAATCGTGTCGAGCGGTGCAGCCGGCGGTGGTATTGTATTGTTGCGCGTGGATCATTTTGCCAGTTTTCTCGCTACGGCGCCTGCGGCTATTTATGCAAGTGGATCGAATGCGGATGTTGCCGCCAACGATGGTGGCGGTGGTGGCGGTGCCGGTGGTACCATTTATGTAACCGTTCGATCAGGCAATATTCCTTTGAACCTGCAAGCCAATGGTGGCAATGGCGGCAATAGTTATGTGACAGCAACGAGCGCAGGAGATTCGCATGGGCCCGGTGGCGGTGGTGGCGGTGGTGTAATCAGAACAAATGCTGCTTTTAGTTCGGGCGGCGGCACCAGCGTTCTTGCTGGCACACATGGTGTAACTACTACCGGCAACCGAGCCTTCGGGTCGACGATGGCATTGCCGGCACCACCAGTACCAACCTTGCCAGCAACTCACTTCCCAATAGTCCATTCTGTGATATCGACGACGATGATGATGGTATTCCTGATAACCTCGAATACGTAACCGCGACTTATCCAACCGGCGTGTATCCGCTGGATGACAATGACAATGATGGCATACCCAATGCTTATGATCCCACACCCGGAACAGGTTTGCCTGCGTGGACAGATGCCAATAGCGATGGATTAAATGATTTCTATGATGCTGATCGCGATGGCATTCCCAACTCATTGGATCTCGACAGCGACAATGATGGCATTCCTGATCTCATTGAAGCCGGCGGAACCGATAGCAATGGCGATGGCATTGCTGATGTGCTCACCGATACCGACAACGATGGCTTGTCGAATACTTATGACACCGATAATGGTGGTACGCCATTGTCAAGACCTGATACAGATGCAGATGGCATTCCGAATTTCCGCGACCGCGATAGCGACAACGATGGTATTGCCGACCTGGTAGAAGCCGGTGGTGCCGATACCAACGGCGATGGTGTGGTAGATGATCTTACTGATGCAGATGCTGATGGCCTTGCCAACACCTATAATAATACCACTGGCGGTACTCGCATTGCTTTACTGGATACCGATGGTGATGGTTATGCGAACTACCGCGACCTTGATGCAGACAACGATGGTATTCCCGATATCATCGAAGCCGGCGCTGTTGATGCAACCAACAATGGAACAGTTGATCTGCTCACAGATTCAGATGGCGATGGTTTTGTAGATGCCTATGATGGCGATGCCAACAACGATGGCACGGCCGAAAACACTGCCGGTGCGCTCATCATCACCGGAGCTGCTGGTGGTACCGGCGTTCCTGTCTCTTATCCCCGTGCTAATTTTGATGGCACCGGTTTGCCGAACCCTTATGATCTTGATGCCGATGGCGATGGCATCAATGATGTGCGCGAAGCAGGCTTTGCTGTTAGCAGCACAAATGGATTAGTGGGTGGCACCATTGGCACCAATGGTTGGAGTCTTACAATCAGTGTACTGTCGAGCCTTGGCTTGTTGAACAGTGATACCGACTTACTGCCCGACTATCGCGATATTGATTCCGACAACGATGGCATTACTGATAATGTTGAATACCAAAGTTCTTCGGGTTATGTGGCACCCAGCGGTAGTGATAGTGATGGAGATGGCATTGACAACTCGTACGATGGTCTTACCGGTTTTGGCGACGCCAGCGATCCCGCACCGAATAACCACGACAGTGTGGACCTGCCCGATTACCGCGATTCCGATTCGGATAACGATGTTATGCTTGACATCATTGAAGGCAATGATTTCAATGGCAATGGCAATGCCGATGACCTTGTCAGTTTGTTGTCGACCGATGCCGACAACGACGGACTTGATGATCGCTTCGATCAGCAAACAGGTCCCGTTGTAACGGTAGCTGGCTATCTCTGTCCGACGACACCAACCAGTTGCCCCGCTGCCGGCAGTAAATCAACCGTGCAAAAAACACCCACTGGCGCGACCAACCGCGACTGGCGGAATTCACTGTTTGCTTTGCCGGTAACCTTGATCAGTTTCAGCGGGCAAGAATCTTCTTCGGTTGTTACTCTTCGGTGGACGGTTGAAGACGAGCAATCACTGAAAGAATATGTTGTAGAAAGAAGTGTAGACGGCAATCGTTTTACGCCTGTTGCCACGGTGGCTGCGCGCGGATTGATTGAGCGACAGAACTACCAAACAACCGATAATATTGCGGCCGTATCTGCTAACCCGGTTTACTACCGGCTGCAAATGGTAGATATTGATGGCAACTTTAAATATAGTTCGTCGATACGTATTTCCATTGGCGGCAGGCCGAGCAATGCCGTGCGGGTAACGCCCAATCCCGTGAATGCAGGCATGCAAGTGAGAATCAGCAGTGCAGTGCAGCAAATGGCGCAAATAACCATTGTGAATGCGCAGGGCCAGTTTATATACCAGTTGAAACAACAGGTATACAGCGGTGAGAACAATGTGGCCATGGGCCAGTTGGCTGATCGCCTTCCGCGCGGAAGCTACCTGGTTAAAGTAGTACTGGGCAAGGATTTGTTTGTAGTGAAATTTGTGAAATAAAATTTATTTCACGGTGATCACTTCATCCAGGTAGTTGTCGCGGGCATTCGACGCAATCTGTAAATGGTATTTGCCTTTGGGCAGGTACCATTTTCTTTTTGCTGCATCCCATTTCTGCAACTGCGAATTGGTCAATTCAAAATGCAGATCAACAGATTTGCCGGCCGGTACAAATACTTTCTGAAACCCGCGCAGTTCTTTGATCGGCATGTCTTTTTGGTTTTCGGCCGATATATATAATTGCAGGGTCTCGGTCGCATCGCGACTTCCTGTATTTTTTATCGTTACAACAGATTCCCAACGGTTATCCTTAAACGCTGGTTTGCTTTTCCACTCGCAGGCGAAACTGGAGTAGCTGAGTCCGTAGCCAAAGGGAAACAACGGTGTTCCTTTGAAATAGCGATAGGTTCTTCCCTCCTGCATTGCATAACTATCGTATGGTGGCAGGTCGTTCAGCGATTTGTAAAAAGTAACCGGGAGCCGACCCGAGGGTGATTGTTGACCAAACAAAATATCAGCAATGGCATTGCCACCCTGGTCGCCCGGATACCAGGCCATCAAAATGGCGTCTGCGTAAGGTTCAACCGAACTGATATCGATGGCGCTGCCGGCATTGATAACGAGTACCAGTGGCGTTTTGGTTCCTTTGCGAAGTGCTTTCAAATAAGCCACGTGCGCAGCAGGCAATTGTAAATGTTTACGGTCGGCGCCATTCTCCGCCAGAAACGCATCGCCCTCTTCCCCTTCATAAACGGCGGTTAGGCCGAGTACGGCAATCGTGATATTGGCATTGGTAGCTGCCCAGATACCACCAAAACGAGTGGTATCGGTATAGTCGCAACCCATATCGTATTCAACGCGGGTAGCGGGACCAACAGCAGCGGTGATGCCTTCCACTACGTTGACGCCTTTGTCGCTAACGCCGTGGTAACTGCCCAACATCGCATCGAGCGATCCGGCATTGGGGCCTACCACCATGATGGCCGGGTATTTTTCTTTTTGTAAAGGCAAGAGCTTGTTGTTGTTCTTTAGCAACACCATCGATTCGGCAGCCATGATACGATTCAGGTGCCGGTGATAGTCGTTGGTAATGCTATCCGCCGCATAGGCGTCGTATGTAGACAAACCCACCGGATCAAAGAAACCGAGTTTCACTTGCGTGCGAAAAATAGGCGCCAACGCGCTGTCAATGTCTTTTGCGTTGAGCAGGTTTCGGTTGATCGCTTCTTTTACATGGCGTTGCAATACCGCGCCACATTCCAGGCTGATGCCTGCTTTGATGGCTGCGGCGGCTGTTGTAGCCCCATCGGGATAAGTTTTGTGTTGGCGAAAAATATCATCGAGCGCGCCGCAATCGGTTACCATATGCCCAGCAAATTTCCATTCATTGCGAACGATTTGTTGGATCAGGGTATTGCTGGTGCAGCAGGGTTCGCCGTTCAATCGATTATAGGCACACATGAGTCCTTCAACACCGTTGTTGACCAATTGGTGAAAAGCATACAAATAGGTTTCGCGCAAATCTTTTTCAGATACAACGGCATTGAAAACATGTCTTCCTTTTTCGGGGCCGCTGTGCACGGCCAGGTGTTTGGCGGCGGCGGCTGTTTTGAGGTGCAACAAATCATCGCCCTGCAAACCTTTTACAAAAGCTGTTCCCATATTGGCCGTCAGAAAAGGGTCTTCACCATAGGTTTCTTGTCCGCGGCCCCACCGTGGATCCCGAAACAAATTGATATTCGGCGACCAGAATGTCAATCCCATGTACTGAAGATGCCTGCCCTCGGCCCTGGCGAGATTGTATTTAGCGCGTGCTTCAGTAGAGATCACATCAGCGCATTGTTGTAACAGGGTTGTGTTGAAACTGGCCGCGAGGCCAATGGCTTGCGGAAACACCGTTGCATTGCCGGCGCGGGCTACGCCGTGCAATGCTTCATTCCACCAGTTGTAGGCGGGAATGCCCAGTCGCTCCACCGCTTTGGCTTCATGCCCCAGCAAGCCGATTTTTTCATCGAGGGTTAGTTGCTGCAGCAGATCCGTTACGCGCTGATCGAGGCGGGCTTTCGGGTCGCGAAATACCGGCGGGGTGGTTTGCGATTGCGCAAATTGAAAGGATACCAGGGCGATAAGCAGGAGTTGATAAAAACGTTTATGCATGGTAAAAGCGGATGAAATGTTCAGGTGATAGTCGTTCAAACAATTCAATAGGAAAGCTTGACGTACGATTCACCTGAAAATTGACTGGAAAATCGTTCTTGCGCAAGATAACAAAAAGGCCAGCACGCGCGTGAAGCGCCAATTTTGCTTTTTTACATAAAAAAACTCCGGTTGAAAAACCGGAGTACCAAAACAAAAACAACTACCTGCGTTATAAATAAGTCTAACTAAAGTTAGCAGAATATACATTTTTTCCATGCCGCACTGTACTGTATCGGTGCTATATCAGTACTGTATCTGCCCTGTATTGAAATTGCTTTTTACCAGATTACTTATACCGCTCATTAGCCTCTCTGGTAGCCAGCCCATACTGCGTTTTCAGCAGTTCATAGGCCTGCGTTACGGCTGATGGTATGTCTATATGCACGAGAAAATTTTTACCCTTGGGGCCATAGCCCTGCTCATTATCAGTCAGGCGTGGTATCTCGCCCATTTGCAATCGAATATAGGTTGCCAGATCCCATAAACCTTCGATCTCATTGGGTGCAAAACACAAGCTGTCTTGTTGCTCGATTAGCTCCGCTTGGTAGGCCGCAAAATTAATAATGCTGGTGTCGGCCGGCTGCCAAACCTTTTTAAAGATAGCGTCCATGCGCAACTGCATCGAAGAATCCTGCATGATGATGATGCTATTTGCTTTGATGCCTTTTTCCTGCAGCAAGGCCCAGGCATTATGCACATTGTTGCCACAGTTGCTGGATTTGGATTCCAGAATACAGTCGGTGATACCAAATTGCTGTTGCAAATAGGCAGCGATGATAACAGCTTCGGGCTGGCCGGCTGTTTTTACTGCCGGACATCGTTGTGCTATCACCGCCCGCAAAGCATCAGTGGTATGCCCTTCGCCCCCCACAATCATCATTCTTTTGGCTATGCCTTGTTGGTAGGCCAGTCCCGCCATGGTGCAGCCATGCAAGATGCTTCCACCGAAGAGAACCAGGAGGTCGGCTTGTTGTAAGCCATAGGCCTGTTGAAGTGCGTCTTTTGTCAGCGCAGCGATATCTCTTTTGGCCAAAAAGCGGCTGATGGTATTTACATTTTGGGCGATGGCGGTGGTAGCTGTCACGCGATAATTGTTGGTTCTATGTTTTTACTGCGTCTTTGTCTTCACACACAAAATATGAAATACAGGTGAACAGGCCATTTCATTGCTGCTAAAGCCATACTGGCCGTTTAAGGTCGTCAACAAAAAGTAGAAAATCAGTACCTTGGTATTGGGATGCAAGTGGCAACGCAGCATATCTGCCTGACTGCTGAACAGCATCCAACAAAAAACTACAATCTTGAAAGTCATCATCACAGGCGCCACCGGCATGGTGGGAGAAGGGGTATTATTCGAATGCCTCGAGAATGCCGCCGTCACTGAAATACTTTTGATCAGTCGAAGGCCCTATCCTTTACAAGACAAAAAACTGCGGGAGTTGATCTTGCCCGATTTTTCAACATTGGCTGATCATACCGCGCTGTTACAGGGCTATGACGCCTGCTTTTATTGCGCCGGCATCAGTTCAGTGGGTAAAACGGAAGAAGAATTTTACAACGCGACCTATAAGGTGGTGGTGCCATTCGCCAACACCCTCGCTTCGATCAACCCGCAAATGGTTTTCGATTATGTTTCCGGTGCCCGAACAGATAGCAGTGAAAAAGGCAAACAAATGTGGGCGCGGGTAAAAGGCAAAACAGAGAACAGCCTGCTGCGGCTTCCTTTCAGACATGTTTTTTGTTTCAGGCCAGCCATTATGAAAGGGTTTCCTGGTCAAAAAAATGTAAAGACCATTTACAAATTAGCCGCGCCGTTGGTAGCCCTTTTCTATCCCCAAAAAACACTCACGCTACAACAAGTGGGCCGCGCAATGATCAACACGGTTCGCACCGGTTATCCTAAGCAGATATTGGAAGTTGATGATATTGATGAGTTGGCAAAATAAGGGCTGCTGCACTCTTCGACTATTATTATACAACCACCTTTGTTTTTACTATCACAGATGAATCGCGTTGAAATGACCGAATGTTTTTTCAGGTTGCTTTCTCAAAATGCTTGTCCAATGCCAAAGAAAAGCAGTCGATCTTCTGTTGAAACACCGTAGTCCAGTGAAATAATGGTCGACTGGTTCCAGGCAATTCTTAGTCCGCCGCCACTGGCAATTCGCCATTTACTAAAATTCATTTCCTGCCAGCGATCACGCACCGTTCCGGCGTCAATAAAGGGAACAGCGTTAAAGCCAAACCGGTGTTTGCCCCAGGAAATCTCGGCAAACCGGAAACGAAATTCGAGATTGGCCATAGCAACCGATCGGGCCAAAAACCGGTTTGCCCGGAAGCCGCGTAAGGACAGTTTACCACCCAGGGCATTGATACTTCCATCGGGCGACCATTGGTCCTGGAATTCAAAAAAAGGCGCGGACTTTCCAAACACGTTACCGATGGCGGCGCGTCCGGCCAACACTGTTCTGGCACCAAAGGGCATTTGCTGGTAAAACCTTCCCTGTACCAATAACTTATCAAAATCAAACTGTGAACCAATGGCTTTGCCAGCGTATTCATTGGCCAACTCCAGGTATACGCCTTTTGTAGGATCCGGCTCAAAATCGCGGGTATCATACAGGAGTGCGGTTTGCACAATCGACACCCATCCACCGTTTACCCCGTTGATATTTCCCTGGTTATAATCGCGCTGAAGCAGTGAAAAACCATTGGGCGCTTTTGTTTCCTGCCCCGTTTGTGGAACGATGGCATCCGTTTCGGTGCCTTCAAACGTTTTGTAAGCGAGGTGTTGAATTTCATAGCCAGCCATCACCCGCCACCGACCATTGCCCAATGCATAGTCCGCCTTCAGGTTCAGCATGAATTCTGTTTCCCGAAAACGATTTGACAGGGCATCGGTAACCTGGGCCGCCTCGCCTGGTTGGCCTGGCCGCAAAAATTTTCGAGCGCGGTCGAAGTCGCGGTACGTAGCAAATGAAGTAGCCGGGTCGGATGGCAGGCGCAAGGCTGACAAGCTGGCTTCCGTTAATCCGAAATACAGGTTGGCTGGGTTTTGTTGTGCTTTGAGGTCTATCTTGAAGCGCCAGCGGGTGCCTTTGTAATAAGGTGCATCGAGCGACAAAACCAACTCCCTGGCATTTGAACTATACCAGGCAGCGTTGGCTTTCAACTTCATCAAATAGGGCGTATAGGCAAAGAGCGGATTGTCGCGCTTACCGTTCCAAATGATATTGGTGCGTACACCGAAACCAAAGCCGGTAACCGGATCGGAAGAAAGATCGGGTATGCCCGTAACAAAACTGCCTTCCCGCTTTTTGGCCAAATCTGCCGCCGACATTCTTTTTGACCTGATAAACGACAGGCTGTCTCCAACAGCGGTTGCTCTGTCTTGTCCTTTCGTTGTTATGACTACCACCTGCAACAACAGTAGTACCAGTACAGATTTGCGCATTCTTTTTTTAGGCAAAACTGATCAACAAATGGGCAGAGATTCTGAATTTTCTGGTAATGGAAATTAGAATGTCATTAGAATTCGAGTTACAACGGTGTAGGTAGCGGAACATCATTACCTAAATAACAGATTTATCTACCCGTATTGCAGATTTACCCAAAACGATTAAATGGTACGCTACTAGTACTTACCTTGTAGTGTATTTCTGATCAAAAACAGAGTATATGAAAGCTGCCTGCATGTTGATACTAGGGATGTTTTGCGCCAATCAAATGGTTGGTCAGCGAAACATTGAAAAAATATGGGAGACCGATACCATGTCAATTCACTCGCCAGAATCAGTGCTGTTCGATCCTGCTTCAGGTTCTTTGTATGTTTCCAATATGGCAACGGGAAATGTTTGCCAGTTAACGTTGGATGGCAAGGTCAGCAACCCGCAGTGGATCACCGGACTCAGCGCCAATAAGGGGTCTGCTATTTACAATGGTCATTTCTACACAGCAGAAACAAATACCATTGCGGTTATTGATACAAAGACAAAAGCCATTGTACAACGAATACCTGTTGATGGCGCTGGCATGCTGAATGATGTGGCGATGGATGCCAACGGCGTGCTTTATGTTAGTGATACCCGGAATGGAAAAGTATATCGAATAATAAAAGACCGGCCCGAAATATATTTGGAGAATATTCCTGGCGCCAATGGATTGCTCCTGTTAAACGATGACTTGTATGTTTTGTCGGCAACCAGCGTATTAAAGATTGACACCAAAAAGACAGTAACCACCGTTGCCGATGGATTTGAGAGTGGGTTGGATGGCATCGTTGACATTGGCAACAATGAATTTATCCTCAGCAATTACAAAGGGATCTTGTATTACCTCGCAGCAGATGGCAAAAGCCAGGTTTTATCTGATACGCGAAAGGAGAAGATCGCATACAATGATATCAGTTATAACAAACCGGATAAGATATTGTATGTTCCGTCTTTCACGACTAATAAGATTTTAGCGTATCGTGTAAAGTAGTGATCGCAGGGTCAGGATTTGCAGGCTTATAACTAATGCACTTCGAGTTGTGCACAGAGAGCTCCATGTGGGCAGAGTGACTACTTCCCAATACAAAACTTACTAAATATATAATCCAACATATCCTCATTACTCACCTCACCCGTTATCTCACCCAGAAAATGCAGCGCACGACGAATATCCAGTGCCAGCAGATCACCCGGAATCTTCGCATCCAATGCTTGCTTGACGTCTTGCAACGCAGTGTGTATCTGGCGCAGGGCCTGGTAATGGCGGGCATTGGTGACCAGGCTTTCGTTTGCATCGACCTTTCCCTGCAAGACCATATCTACCAGTCGCTCTTGTAGCACGGATATGTGCAGGTTGTTGCGCGCACTGATAAAGAGCAGCGGGGTGGCGTTGACATAACGGTCACGCATAGCCGCTTCTTCGCCTTTGTCGATCTGGTTGCCAACAAGCAGGTATTGGTAGCCGGCTTCATCAAAGGCTTTTTTATGTGCCTGCAATTCAGCGGGCGGCATCGTGTTCGCATCGAACAGATACAGTACCAGGTCGGCGGTGCGCATCTTCTCCTGGCTGCGCGCTACCCCGATCGATTCGATCTCATCGGCCGTATGCTCTCGAATACCCGCAGTATCAATGAAGCGGAATAATATGCCATCTACATTCAACACTTCTTCAATGGTATCGCGCGTGGTACCGGCAATCTCGCTCACAATGGCCCGATCTTCATTCAGCAGCCGATTCAACAAGGTTGATTTCCCCGCATTGGGCTTGCCCACGATGGCCACACTCACCCCATGGCGAATCGCATTGCCGAGGCGAAACGATTCTACCAACCGGCCCGTTGAACTGATGGCCGTGTTTACCAACTGGTACAACTGCGAACGATCTGCAAATGCAACATCTTCCTGCGAAAAATCCAACTCCAATTCTATCAGGGCCGAAAAACTGATGAGTTGGTCGCGCAACTGTTTCAGCTCCGCCGAAAAACCACCGCGAATATTGTTCAGCGCATTTCTTTGCGAGGCTGCTGAATTCGAAGCAATCATATCCGCCACCGCCTCAGCCTGCGTCAAATCGATCCGGCCATGCAAGAAAGCACGCTGGGTGAACTCGCCGGCTTTGGCCAGGCGCGCACCGGCACGCAGCAAGGCCGACAATAATTCCTGCAACACATAAGGTGAACCATGCCCGCTCACTTCCACCACATCTTCGCCGGTATAAGAACGCGGGCCTTTGAACAAGGTTACCACCACTTCATCGATGGCTCTTCCGCCTTCGCGGATCAATCCCACATGGGCGGTATGCGTAGCCTGTTCAGCCAATGATTTTGACGGAAACAAACCGTCTACTATGGCGATGGCTTTGGGTCCGCTGAGCCGCAACACACCAATAGCGCCAATGCCCGGCGGCGTGGCCAGGGCCACAATGGTATCGTCCCAATCGGGTTGGGTATATTTCATGGAGCAAAGATAGTCAATCGCATTCCTGGCAAAGGGTTGCGTTACTTCGGTATATATCCGTCTGCCAAAATAGAATGCCAGCACGTATATTCAAGGCATGAATAAATTCGCTGTTTTATCGGCACTATTTTGTTTGGTGTCGGCTGCACAAGCCCAGCAACTTTCCCAGGCCGATGCGCAGAAGCTCGCGCGACTGCCCTTGCATTGTATTTTCAACGAGTATCCCAATAAAACGGGCCATACGATCGATGGCGAAACCGATGCGCGATTGCTGCCACACGAACTGCATCCGGCATTTTTTGGTTGTCTTGATTGGCACAGCAGTGTTCATGGCCATTGGCTGCTGGTGAAAACGCTCAAGATGTATCCAAAAATCGCTTCGCGCGATAGCCTGGTTGCGGTGCTTGATAGCAACCTGCAATACGAAAAGATGCGCGCCGAGGCGGATTATTTCAGCCAATATAAAAACACGCGGAGTTTTGAGCGAACCTATGGTTGGGCATGGTTGCTAAAGCTCGACCAGGAATTAGCTACCTGGGATGATCCGCTGGCCTGGAAATGGCGCGAGGCCCTGCGCCCCTTGCGGTATGCCATCGTGTATTTATGGAAAGATTTTCTGCCGAAACAGACCTATCCCAATCGCACGGGTGTGCATCCCAATACGGCCTTCGGTATGGTGTTCGCGCTCGACTGGGCGCGCACCACGCTTGATACCAGCTTTGAGAAAGCACTGCTGCAAAAAGCGAAAGAATTTTATGGCCGGAAAGAAGCCGCGCCTGCCTGGCTGGAACCCGACGGAACAGATTTTCTGAGCCCTTCGCTCGAAGTGGCCGACCTCATGCGCCGCGTGCTTCCCAAAACCGAATTTGTGACCTGGTTGAATGCATTTTATACGCCGCGTAGTATTGAGCGACTTTGCCAGTTGCCGGAAGTGAGCGACAGAACGGATATGCTGATTGTTCATCTCGACGGACTCGCACTCAGTCGTGCCTGGTGCATGAAGGGCATCGCGGCGCAATTGCCGGCTTCGCATCCGCTGAAGAAGAAATTTGAAGCCACGGCCAGGGCCTTTTTAGCGAAAACCCTGCCGCATGTAACCAGCGGCAATTATGGCGGCGACCACTGGTTGGCGAGTTTCGCGCTGTATGCATTGTCGGAATAAATCCACCCGACGGGTTGCACCCGTCGGGTACTACCCGTCGGGTGCAACCCGCAGGTGCAAATCGCAGGCGAAAGCCGCGGGTGTACGTAAAAACCAGCAACCGCATCACCCAAAAACAACAAGGGCACCTGATTTACAGATGCCCTTATGTATGACAAGGAATTACCCTTAACGAATTATTCAGTCATCAAACGGAATACAATTGGTTGCTTCTTGTAAGATTTCACCTGGCGACCGTTCTGTACGGCGGGTGTCCACTTACCAGACTTCTTGATTACACGAACCGCTTCTTCGCGAAGTTCCTGCGGACCGCTAATGGCTTCCACTTCACTCACATTACCTTCTTTGTCAACGATGAACTGCACCACAATCGAACCCTGGATCTCATTGTCCTGGGCTTCTTGCGGGTAACGCAAGTTCTTGTTAAGGTAACGCTGCCAGGCACTCATACCACCGGGATAGTCTGACTCGATCTCCACCTTGGTAAAGGTTTTGTCCCAGTCTTCTTCCACTTTTTTGGGTGCTTCAACCACGCCCTTTCCTGCGTCAGAGACTGGAGGCGCCACGATACCTTCGTCTTTCAAACCTTCCTGGTTGATGGTACCGATCTTGGTTTCTTCCAACTTCTCCACTTCAGGTGGCTTTTCGTCTTCCTTCACTTCCTCATCCTTTACGATTTTGGGAGGCGTGAATTTTGCCATCTCCACTTTGGGCGGCTCGGGCTTGGGCGGCGGTGGTGGGGGCGGCGGCTCAGGCTGCTCCTGCTTTTTTACTTCTTCGAGCTGTACGTCCTGCACGATCATGTCCTGCGATTTATCCTTCTTGCCAAGGTTGCTGGCAATCAGGCTACCCACACCAAACAACAAGATAAATGCAGCCATACCAATCATGGCGATGGTCAGGCGCTTGTTGTAGGTTTTCCGCAGGTCGTAAGCACCGTAAGCCTTGTTCCGGCCATCAAAAATGATGTCCAGGATGTCGGCGTTTAATATTTTATTTACTTCCATGTAGCGGGTTTTAAATTAGATGCAATCTTTTTCAGATTTCACACAATCAGCGGATTAATTAGCCCCCAGATTTTACAATCAACTCATCTTCAACGGGTGAAATATCCACCAATGCATAACGCTTAACCACATTAATGGCCATTTCGTCCAGCATATCCACCACGTTCTTGTAGGTCGATTCTTTGTTGGGTTTGATAACCACCACAAAATCTTCGGGTTTCACGCTTTTTTTCTTGTTGATAATGATGTCCCGAATCTCCTTAAAGCCGGTGCTTTTGAAATTCGATGCATCGGGCGCCAGTTCTCCTTCGTAGTAGAAGATACCATTGTTCTTCGCCAACAAAATAGTGAGGGCACCAGACGCTTTCGCTTTGTTTTGTTCTTCGGGCTTTTCAGTGTCTTTGGGCAGGAAGAGCCGCAAAGCCGTGGGCTGGCTCATCGTTGTTGTGAAAATGAAAAACGTGATGAGCAGGAAGCCAAGGTCCACCATCGGGGTCAAATCCACCCTGGTCGACAATTTCTTCCCTTTCTTAACGCCCGGGCCTTTTTTATGGCCACCACCCGAGGTATCTAATTCTGCCATTGGGCTGCTTTTAGTTGTTTATTGTTCTGCAGGCGCTGCACCTCCACTCTGGAGACGGCGCATATTGTCCTGGTACAGGTCACTTCCCGTTGGTACACCTTCGGGGTTGGTCACCATACCGAATTTCATCTGGTCATTCTTTTTGAACGCATCAATCACGCCCTTGAACGACGGGTATTTCGAAGCATTGTCGCCTTTTACCAGCAGGTTCATCTTAACCCCCTGGAAACCAGCCACTACGGCCCGCATCCAGTCAATCATTTCATTGTTGAGGGTGTCGGTTACCGGTATGCCGGGAGAATTCACTTTCGGCCAGTTATCCACCGGCTGCGCCAGGTAAGATTTCAACTGACTGAAAGGAACGCCTACAAAGGGACCCTTTGCGAAATTTTTCATTTCCGCATCGCTTAAACCAAGGTTACGGGTTGTATTGAGCGACTCGATGATTTCTTTCTTCGGCGCATCGTCTGAGAAAGAAAGGAACACCTTTCCGTCTTTGTCGATCGTCACCATCGCCACATCCTTCTGGTCTACCACTTTCGACGCCACTGAACTGGGGGTAACCACCGCCAGTGTTTCGGAAGGCTTGAATTTGGTAGTTGTGATAAAGAACGACAGCAAAAGAAACGCCACGTCGCACATCGCCGTCATGTCGATGGTTGTGCTTTTGCGGGGTAGTTTAACTTTTGGCATGACTAAATTTTATTCTGTTTCATGATAGATTCCAAAACCGTTGTTTTCCATAAAAATCAGCCTGGAAAACGGGCTTCTTACTTGTAGAGAGAAGCAAAGCTTTGGGTCAGGGTGAAACCAGACTCGTCGATACCGTAGGTAATACCGTCAATCTTAGTGGTGAACACGTTGTACATGATGATCGCAACCGCCGATGTACCGATACCCAGGGCCGTGTTGTACAGGGCTTCAGAGATACCTTTTGACAGTTCGCGGGCAGCATCACCACCACCTTCATCACCCAGTTTAGAGAACGAGCGGATCATACCCAATACTGTTCCGAACAGACCCAGCAGGGTAGCTACCGAAGCGATGGTTGACAGGAACACCAGATTCTTCTCCAGCATCGGCAGTTCAAGCGAAGTTGCTTCTTCTACTTCTTTCTGGATAGACAACACTTTTTGCTCTGTATCAAGCTCCGTGTCAGTGATCATTTCTTTGTACTTGCGCAAGCCAGCTTTCATTACGTTACCAACAGAACCTTTTTGCTTGTCGCACTCAGTAAGTGCTGCATCAACATTCTTGTTAGCCAGGTGATACTGCACTTTGCGGATGAACTCATCGTTATTGCCGGTACCGGTTGCTTTGCTGATTGTCAGAAAACGCTCGATAACGAAAGTGATTACAATGAGGAAGTTGGCAATCAGGATCGGAACCACGATACCACCATCATACATTTTGTTGAAATCACCTTTAGGGCCTTCGTGCTTGGGCCAGAATCCTCCTGCGGGGTCGGGGCTGGTGAAACCACTAGGGTTACCGGCGCCAAATCTCCAGATAACATATCCCAGGATAAGACAAATTACCGGGGCGATCCATGAGATTGAATTTCCTCTTTTTTTAGCCTGAACCGAGGTAGTTGCCTTAGCCGTTGCAGTAGGTTTAGTCTCTGCCATAATCGTTTGTTTTAGTTTTTTGTAAACAGGTAAAAGTTGTTCAAATAATGTGGTCCAAATATCCTTGGGGACACAAGTCTAAATAAAAAACAAATAAAAAGTTCAATTTGACACAATAAAAATCGAAAAGCTGCACAAATAAAATAAAACCGCCCGTTCACCCCCGAAAACCTGCACTAATGGGTAATATTCAGTCATTTGTCCCATTTCCGCTCCGTCGCTATTCAGCTTTCGATACTTTTACACGTCTGTTTAACCAGACGTTAAAACTTCAGTACACATATGTCAAGAAAAACATGCAGGTTCGCGGCCATCGCCCTCCTTTTCACCCTGATTTCCGGCATCTTAACCGCAAACGCACAGCAAAAACCTGCATCGACCCCCACTCCGCCTCCCGGCACCCCAGCAGCCGCTGAAAAAAAGTCGGGCCCCAAACCTTATAAAGAAGTCATCACGGCTAAAGCCATAACAGATGACGGACTGTTCAAAGTCCACAAAATTGAAGACAAATATTTTTTTGAAATCGACGACAGCCTGTTTGGTCGCGATATCCTGGTGGTTAACCGTCTCTCTAAAGCCGCCGCCGGCATGCGGAACTTCTTTTTTGGTTATGCGGGGGATATCATTGGCGACAATGTGATCCGCTTCGAAAAGGGACCAAACAACAAGGTTTTCATCCGCTCGATGTCGTACGACGAGATGGCGGGCGATTCGTCCCGCCCCATGTACCGGGCAGTTAACAATTCCAATATCCAATCGATCGCCCAGGCTTTTGACATCGCCTCGCTGGGCAAAGACTCTACCGGCGCAGTGATCGATGTAACTACTTTTATCAATAGCGACAACGAGATTCTCAACTTCGATCCTTCGGCCAAAAGGCTGTTTAAAGTCGGTTCCCTGCAGTCTGATAAATCCTATATCGACCGGGTGCGCTCGTTCCCTTTGAATACGGAAATCAAAACGGTAAAGACCTATGCCAAATCGGCCGCTTCTGGTTTTGGGGTACCCACCTCGCCCCTGGCGCCGCCGCCCAGTGGCAGCTATACGGTCGAGATCAACAGCTCGCTTGTGTTGCTGCCCGTGCAGCCCATGAAGCCCCGTTATTTTGACGAGAGAGTGGGTTTCTTTACGCGCCAGTATGTTGATTTCGACAAGAACCCCCAGGGCGTTAAAACAGTTGAAATGGCCACTCGCTGGAAACTGGAGCCGCGGCCGGAAGACGTTGAAAAATACAAACGCGGTGAACTGGTAGAACCTGCCAAACCGATCATTTTTTACATCGACCCGGCCACCCCCAAACAATGGGTGCCCTATCTGATCCAGGGTGTGAACGACTGGCAGGTAGCTTTCGAAAAAGCCGGCTTCAAAAATGCCATCATGGCCAAGGAAGCGCCGGTAAACGATCCCGAATGGAGCCTGGAAGATGCGCGCTACTCCGCCATCGTGTACAAACCTTCTGATATACCCAATGCGAGCGGTCCGCATGTGCACGACCCCCGCAGTGGTGAGATCATCGAATCGCATATCAACTGGTACCACAACGTGATGGAACTGTTGCGCAACTGGTATTTTGTGCAGGCATCGCCCAATGATCCCAAGGCCCGCAGTACACAATTTCCCGAAGAGCTGATGGGGCAATTGATTCGCTTTGTGTCATCCCACGAAGTGGGCCATACCCTGGGCTTGCGACATAATTATGGTTCTTCGTCGACCGTGCCGGTAGAAAAACTGCGCGATAAAAAATGGGTGGAAGCCAATGGCCACACGCCATCCATCATGGACTATGCGCGTTTCAACTATGTAGCACAGCCGGAAGACAAGATCGACGAGATCGGTTTGTTTCCGCGTATCGGCGACTACGATAAGTGGGCCATTGAATGGGGCTATCGCTGGATGCCCGAAGCGAAAACGGCCGAAGACGAAGTGCCCCTGCTCAACGCACTCACCATCGAAAAATTGAAAGACCACCGGCTATGGTTTGGTACCGAAAGCAATCCCGATGACCCCCGTTCGCAAAACGAAGACCTGGGCGACAATGCGATGAAGGCCTCTACCTATGGCATCAAAAACCTGCAGCGCATTGTGCCTAATTTACCGGCATGGAGCAAGGAAGCGAACCACGACTATGCATCGCTCACTACTTATTACAATGAAGTGCTCACGCAGTTTCTGCGCTATATCGGACATGTATGTAAGAACGTTGGCGGCGTTATGGAAACGCCCAAAACGGTTGAACAAACTGGTGCTGTTTACGAATATGTTCCTGCAGCCACACAAAAAGAAGCGATTGATTTTTTGAACAAGCAGGTATTCACGACACCGGTTTGGTTACTCGATACATCGGTGTTCGCCAAAACTGGCAATAACCCTGTTACCGTGGTTGGCCGTGTGCAAGATGCCGCGCTGGGCCGTTTGTTGAGTGCTTATACCCTGTCGAAATTACTCACAGCCGAAGCCGCTACCAATGGCAAAACCTATACAGCCAACGAACTGCTGACTGATTTGCGTGGGCGGATATTTTCTGAACTGGCAACGCGGCGCCCCATTGATGTGTACCGCCGTAGTTTGCAGAAGAATATGGTGGAAAGAATGATCACCCTGATCAAGCCCGCTAGTGGCGGAACCACTTCCGTTGGCGGTGGTATATCGATTAGTTTTGGGGCTTCGGTGAGTAGGACCAATGATTTGATTTCGATTGTGAAGGGCAATTTGCGCTTGTTGCAGGCCTCTTTGAAATCGGCGGCAGGTTCGTACGGAGATGCGGTGACGAGGTATCATTTGCAGGATTTGGTGGAGCGGATTGAGCAGGGGCTGGACCCGCGCTGAGATGAGGGAGTTTGGGTGTGGTGAGCTGTTTTTGTGAGTTGTTTCTTACGGAGAGGGGGTTTCTCGCAGAGCGTGTTTCTCGCAGAGACCGCAGGGGAACAGAGGGGTGGTTGAGGGTGGGGATGGATGATTTTTGTGTGGAGTTGTTTTTTGTGGAGTGGATGTTTTTTGTGCGGCGTTGGTGATTTTTGTGGAGTGCATGATTTATTTTATTCACGCAATTGGTGTTTTTTATTTATTGACACCCTAGCCTATTTATTGACAACCTATCATTTTTGTTAACAATGCTCATTGACATTCATCCAAAGCTGCCGATGCGTAACAAGGCTGTTACAAAGGCCTATTATGAAAGTTTGGGCTTCGTTGCTGCGGGATCGGGTGATTATAATGATTACTTGATGGTCAGGAAAGACCAGGTTGAAATTCATTTCTTCTTGTTTCGGGAACTTGATCCCAAAGAGAATTATGGGCAGGTGTATATACGGGTGAAAGATATTGAAGCGTTGTATGCAGTGCTTCTGGCCGATGGTATTAAAATTCATCCGAATGGTCCGTTGCAAACCAAGCCCTGGAGGCAAAAGGAGTTTTCTCTGTTGGACCCGGATAACAACTTGCTGACTTTTGGGGAGGCTGCTTGATCTATATTTTTTTGTCGGGCGTTCCTATTCCTGCGGTCAATAGGCTTTTGAGGCTTCCCTGTAAATAGCCGTTCCAGGCATCACAGCATATCTCGTAGCATTCCAATGGCTTCGACAGGCCAACATGCGTAAATGTCAATTGGGTTTTTTCGTTGTTCTGGTTTTCGATGTCGAAACAAATTCTGGTACCGACCCATTCCTTTTTATTTTTCAAGAAATGTTTGAAACAATCTGTCACTTCCCACACAATCTTATAATTGTTTACCAACTCAACTACTTTTAGATCGATAAAGGTTTCACCGAATGTAACCGTAAAACTGTCGTTCGTTTTTGCCGATTGTCCGGTATAGTTTTCTGTCCACCATAGCGGCACCTGGTTAATAGCAGTGTAAACCTGGTTAGCGGTACCGGTTACTGCCAACGTTGTTGAATAATTCTCTTGCATACTTTTTTATTATGGTTATTCGATAAAAATACTGTCTTAACTAGCCCCAAAGGGGGTGCAAAAAAGACATTATAGCAGGTTGATCCGGACAGGTCATTGCAGTACATTTACCCAAATAAGCAAATGCATATTTCCATTCTGGCCATTCACGAGCAAAGTAACCTGAGCACCATTGCTTGTATGGCAGGCGCTTATGAGATTTTGACGGAGGCGTATCAGTTTTCAGCGAACAACAAAAAAACTAAGAACCTGAAACTAGAATTGGTTTGCGCTTCTGACAGCCAACTTCTTGAAAGCAACCTGTTTTTGTTAAAGCCCCAACGATCCATACAGAATATTGAAAAGACAGACTTAATCATAATCCCCGCATCATTGGTTCGCAGTTATGGTACAGCATCCAAAAACAACCAACTTTTCATCGACTGGATCAATTCTCAATACAAAAAAGGCGCTGAAGTGGCGAGTATGTGTACCGGTATTTTCATGTTGGCAGCTACGGGCCTGATGACACAAAAAACCTGTTCTACGCATTGGGCCGTATCAGCACAATTCAAACAACAATATCCGGATGTCGATTTGCAAACCGACAAGCTCATCACAGATGAGTCAGGGATATATACAAATGGGGGAGCCTACTCATTCCTGCATTTGATCATCTACCTCGTTGAAAAATATTTTGATCGTGAAACGGCCGTTCATTGCGCCAAAATATTCCAGATTGATCTGGATAGAAACCTGCAAGCGGAATTTTCGATTTTCAGCGGACATAAAAAGCACGACGACGACCTGGTATTGCAGTCTCAAGCCTTTTTAGAAGCAAACTATCAGGATCGGATCTCCATAGCCTCGTTGTGCAGCCGATACAATGTTGGTAGAAGAAATTTCGACAGGAGATTTACAAAGGCGACCGGGTTATCACCACTCGACTACTTGCAAAGAGTAAGAGTGGAAGCTGCCAAAAAAATGTTTGAGAATGCCCGAAAAACAGTCAGCGAAATCATGCATGAAGTGGGTTATAACGACCCAAAGGCCTTCCGCGAGGTTTTTAGTCGCATAACCGGCTTGTCGCCAGTAGCCTATAAGTCCAAATACAACAAGGAAAAATTACTCGTACCGCAATGCTTCAATCGGGTTTAGCCGCGAGGCTTTCAGCGCAGGATAGATGCCCGCCGCGAGGCCCACGGCGGTGCAAATGATGATGCCCAGAAACACCCAGGCCCAGGGCACCACGAAGCCGGTCGACATTAATATACTTACCGAATTACCCAGCAACACGCCGAGCAAGATGCCGAATACGGCGCCGAGCAGGCTGATCAGAATGGCTTCGAGCAGAAACTGCCAGCGAATGTTTTTTTGCTTGCCGCCAATGGCTTTTACGAGACCTACTTCTTTGGTGCGCTCTGTAACCGCCACCAGCATGATGTTCATGAGGCCGATGGCTGCGCCCGCGAGGGTGATAAAACCAATGACAACAGCTGAACCCGTGAGCCAGCCCATCTGTCGCAAGAACATCTCCACAAATGCATCGCTCTTATCGATCAGGAAATTGTCTTCCTCTTTGATATCGTTTTTGCGGATCACCCTAAAAATGCCTTCCGCTTCGCCGATGGCCGTTTCGATATCGGCAATGGAATTTGACTTCACGCCAATGGAGAACGATTGCTGCGCTGAGCTGGCAAAAAAGCGGCGCACAGAATTATAGGAGGTAACAATTACATTGTCCATGCTCTGGCCAAATTGAGAGCCTTTTTCGCCCAGCACACCAATCACGCGAAACCCAATGTTGTTAATACGCACCATTTTGTCTAATGGCGCTTCTTCATTGCTGCCAAAAAGTTTATCGGCCACGTCTTTACCCAACATGCACACGTTTCGACCCGTGCTCACATCCAGTTCGTTCAGGTTTCGGCCCGCAACCACCGTGTATCCGTTCAACTCCAAATAGTTTTCATCACCACCCCGGATGTACACAGTTGGATTGGTTTTTTTGTTGCCGTAGGCAACGGCATTTCCATTGCCGCCATTGAGCGACAAAGACACTTTTGCCGGGTAATTGTATCGCTCTTTGAACTCTTCTGCCTGTATTTTGGTAATGGGCTTGTTTGTATTCGATTTCTTCAATTTCCGGCCGCCCTTTTTTTCTTTGGTGACCCCGCCGCGATCGAAGCGAAAAGCGGTTCGGTAGCGGATGGTAAACCCGTTGGCGCCCATGCTCGAAAAGCTTTCCATAAACTTCTGCGACATGGCTTGTATGGCCGTATTGATGCCGATTAGGGCTGCGATACCCAACGCGATAATGGCCACAGTAATGCCCGTGCGGAGTCTATTCGAGCGGATGGTTCGATAAGCCAGTGACAAGGTATCGCGCATATTCATGTCATGAATGTACGCTGTTCCCGGCAAACGGAAAATCAGAAATACAGGTACTGCAGCAGCAGGTTGGGGAACAGACCCAACAAGATAACTATAGCCGCCATCGCCACCAGTGTCCATTTGAACAGCGGTGTGACGAACGGTGTATCGGCATCACCGGTTTTGAAGTACATGGACTGAATAACCCTGAAATAATAATAGACACTGACCACAGCGCACAAGATGGCAAAGAATACCAGCCAGAGATGTCCACCGTTTTTCACCGCGGCAGCCAGCATATAGTATTTGCTGAAAAAGCCGATGGTGAGCGGAATGCCGGCGAGCGACAATAGGAAGATACTGGTGGTAGCGGCCAAAATGGGTTGCGTACGCGCCAGGCCGTTGAAACCTTCAAAAGTGTAGTCTTTCATCCGCCCCAACACGGCGAATATGCCCACCGTGGCTACGCTATAGCCAAAAGTGTACAGTATCAGGCCTTCTTTACTAATGCCATTGTACGCATAGAGCGCAAAGAGCATGAAACCCGCCTGCGCGATCGACGAATAGGCCAGCATCCGCTTCACGCTTTGCTGGAATATGGCCGTGATATTGCCAATGAACAGTGTAGCGGCTACAATAATAGAAAGGATCAGTCGCCAGTCGTATTTGCTGGCACTGAATACTGTTGCATACAATCGAATGAATGCAACGAATACGGCAGCCTTCACAATGGTGGCCATGAACGACGTAAATACCGTAGGCGCGCCATCATAAACGTCGGGCGTCCAGAAATGAAAAGGCGCGGCCGATACTTTAAACGCCAGGCTGATCAGCAACAACAGCAGGCCCGCATTGAACCAGGCTTCGCGGCCCGGATGCACCATTTCTGTGATCTGGTCGATATTGAAAGTGGCTTTCGCGCCGTAGATTAGTGTTATACCCATCAGCATGATACCGGTGGAAAAGGAACCCATCAGGAAATATTTCAACGCGGCCTCATTGCTTTTCAAATTGCGCTTATCACTACCCGTTAGTATGTACAGCGGAATCGAGATGATTTCGATACCGATAAAAAGCATCAGCAATGAATTGTAGGCCGAAGAAACCGCCACGCCGCAGAGAATGAAAAATATCAACGCATAATAATCGGCCGGGCTGCCGGAATCAATCGCTTCGATGTCTTTGCCGCTCAGCAGAAAATACAAACCGGTGATACCGATGGCAATGCTATTGAACAAAAGACCAAAACTCGAAAAATGCAGCATGCCGTGGTTGTTCACCTGGATGCGCCAGATGCCGAATTGTTCAGCGAAATTGGCCAGCAGCAACAACACGATGGCAACAATCGCGATGTTTCGCTGGGTCGATTTATTCTGGAACAGGAAGCTGCTAAACATCAGCAGTACCCCAAAAACGGCAGAAAATATAATTGCGTTCATACTATTTTAAGTTCATCCTGTTCAGGATCAGGTGAGACAGGTCTTCGGTTAATGCCAACATCGGCTTCGGGTATATCCCCATCAGTAAAATGCCCACCACAATAATGGCCAGTACTACCTGCACATTCAATGATATATCCGTCGCTTTTGCTGTCAGTTGATTGGTTGGTCCGTAAAACACATTTTGTACCATGCGCAGCGAATACACAGCGCCAAGAATAATGGTGAGTCCGCCGGCTACGGTATATGCCACGCCAAACTTGGTGGCAGCCGATCCCAATACACCATTAAACATCATAAACTCACCCACAAACGCATTGGTCAACGGCATCGCAATATTGGCCAGTACAATGATGACGGTGAACAGGGTCAGCGACGGTGATTGTTGCGCAATGCCACCGAGGTCGCTGATCTTACGGGTACCAAATTTATTTTCGATGGCATTGATGACTACCCACATGCCCAAAATATTGATACCGTGACTGAACATTTGGATCATCACGCCCTGAATACCACCATAACTGGGTGCAAAAACCGCCAGGATCATCAGGCCGATGTGCGCGATCGATGAATAGGCTACCAGTCGCTTGAGGTCGTTTTGTTGTATGGCAATAAAAGACGCATACAACATACCAATCACGGCCAGTGTAGCAATATTATCACCGTATTGGTAGGTGGCCGAAGGCACTACCGGCGCCAACCAGCGCAGCAAGCCAAACACACCCATTTTGGCCATGATGGCACTCAATACCATGGTTACGCCCGTGGGCGCCGTTTCGTAGGTATCAGGTTGCCAGGTATGGAAGGGGAACAAAGGCATTTTGATGGCAAAGGCCAGCATCAGCATCAGGAAGATGCCGAATTCTTCGCCGGGGGCCATTTTGAGTTTGAGAAAATCCGCGTAAGCGAAAGAGCCACCGGCTTTGTTGTACAACATGATCATGCCGATGAGCATGAACAGGGAGCCGAGAAAGGTGTACAGAAAAAATTTGATCGTCACCTGGATGCGCTTTTCGCCACCCCAGCGTGAGCAGAGGAAGTAAAGTGGAATAAGGGCGAGTTCCCAGAAGAAATAGAACAACAGTGCATCCATCGACAGAAATACGCCGAGCAGTCCGGCCTGGCTCAGCATCAGCAAAGCATGGAAGCGGTTGCTATCAGGATACTTGTTGTTCCAGGTGCTGTAAATGATCAGGGGGAAACAGAAAACCGTTAGCAGGCAAAGCAATTTGCTCATACCATCGAGCGCAAAATGAAAACGGCTGTTGAGGATGCCGAGCCATACATGATCGTACGCCAGGTATTTTGGGCTATCCCACACCGTTAGGGCGGCCAGCATGATACAAAGAGAGGCCAGGCTCGCCATAAAGGCCAGTGTTCGCGCCGCGCTGTCGGATTTCACCCAGAACAAACCCAGGCCCGTCAGCAATGGAATCAATATCAGTAAAACAGGTACCATTATTTGGTTCTAATTCGTTCTGGTTAATTATTTTTTAAGAAACACCTGGATAACAAACAACAGGATCATACCAATCACCATCAGTAATACATAACTGCCCACCTGCCCGCTTTGTAACAGCCGCACTTGCCGGCTGGCATATTGCACGCTGCGACCCAGTCCGTTTACCACGGCATCGATGCCATATTTGTCTGCTTTGCCAAAAAGTTTACCCAATGCATTGACCGGCTTCGTCACCACCGCTTCATACAATTCATCCACATACCATTTGTTCTCCAGCAGTTTGCCAATACCGGTGCTCTCTTCATTTGTTTTTTCGTACTTGCTGAATTTGGACCAGGCCCATACAATGATGCCGATCACCAGGGCCGTTACCACACCCATGAGCATGAGTTCAGTTTGGTGCGACATATCGTGGGTAACTTGTAAGGCCGTGGATTTTTCAAATACGGGCGATAAGAAATGTTCCAGCCAATGGGCATTTTCTTTGAATACCGCCGGCACGCCAAGGAAACCACCCACGGCGCTCAATATCGCGAGCAGCACCAGCGGAATGGTCATGGCAGCCGGTGATTCATGCAAATGGTGCTCCTGCTCATGCGTGCCGCGAAAATGACCGCGGAAAGTCATCGCATACAAACGGAACATATAGAAAGCAGTCATCAAGGCGCCGATTACTCCCAGCACATACCAGATCATGCCCTTGCCATAAGCAGCCGCGAGTATTTCATCTTTGGAGAAGAAACCCGAAAGCGGTGGAATTCCGGCGATGGCCAAACAGCCGATCAGAAATGTCAAGTGCGTGACAGGTAATTTCTTCGACAGGCCACCCATATGGCGGATGTCTTGCTCATGGTGCATGGCATGGATCACCGAGCCGGCACCCAAAAAGAGCAGGGCTTTGAAAAAAGCATGCGTCATCACATGGAATACCGCGCCTGTGTACGCGCCGGCACCTAAGCCGATGAACATATAACCGAGTTGACTTACGGTTGAGTAAGCCAACACTTTTTTGATATCGTTTTGTTTCAGGGCGATGGTGGCCGCCAGCAATGCGGTGGCGGTGCCAATTACTAATATTACCGAAGACGTATAAGGTGCGAGGGTGAAAAGAATATTGCTGCGCGCGATCATATAGATACCAGCGGTCACCATGGTGGCGGCGTGGATCAGGGCTGATACGGGCGTGGGACCAGCCATCGCATCGGGCAACCAGGTGTACAAAGGTATCTGGGCGCTTTTACCGGTGGCACCCACAAAAAGAAACAGGGTAATGATGGTGAGGTTGTGGCCACTCAGTGTATCTGCCTTGGCGAAAACTTCGGTAAATGTAGTAGTGCCGGTTTTTGACAGGAGCCACCAAACGGCGAGCAGGAAACCCAGGTCGCCAATCCGGTTCATGATAAAGGCTTTCTTCGCGGCGTTGCTGTATTCGATGTTTTTAAACCAATACCCGATGAGCAGGTAAGAGCAAAGACCCACGCCTTCCCAACCGATGAACATGATTACATAGTTGGCGCCGAGCACCAACAACAACATCGAAAACACGAAGAGATTGAGGTAGGCGAAATAGCGCGCGTAGTGCAGGCTGCTTTCGTCTTTCATGTAAACAGTTGAGTACAGGTGAATCAGGAAACCGATGCCGGTAATGATGAGCAAAAAGAGACTCGACAACTGATCAACCTGGAAAGCGAATGGAATATGCACATCGCCCCACGACATAAAATCGAATAAGGTCACGGTAGCCGTGGTGCCGGCTTTCACTTGCATAAACAAAGCCACACTGACAATAAAAGAAGCGAGGATAACACCCGATCCGATCACTGCCACCAGTGGTTTGGACAAACTGTTTCGCAGGAGTCCATTCAGCAGGAAGCCAATAAGCGGAAAAAACGGGACCAGCCAAACATAATCCATGGTATACTAGTTTTTCAGTCTGTTCAGGAAATTCACGTCCACCGAGTGAACATTGCGATACATCATCACGATAATAGCCAGCCCCACCGTTACCTCGGCTGCAGCCACCACCATGATGAAAAACACGAATAGTTGTCCGTCGACACCATTGTTCGTAGCGCCCGGTAGTTTCGCTGCCATTTCGGCCAGGTGCATTTTTGAAAACGCCACCAGCAGCAGGTTCACCGCATTTAGCATCAGCTCAATGCACATGAAAATAATAATGACATTTCTACGCGTCAGCACCCCGATTACACCGATAGCGAAGAGCGCTAACGAAACGAATATGTAAAGATTTATTGGCACTATCTACAATTTTAAAAGTCAATATTGAATCTGCGATCGCTGTTCTTTCGGTTACTTTTTTCCCAGTACCACGGCACCCACCATCGCACTCAAAAACAACACCGAGCTCACTTCAAAGGGCACTACATATTCACTAAACAAGGTTTTACCCAGGGTTTCTATCAATCCAATATCACCACCGCCTACTTGTGCGGTAATGCCCTTGGTATCAACCGTGCGCAAGGCCGCCACCATCACCAACAGAAAGCAACCACCTGCTACGGTGCCCGCAATCTTCAGCCACTTGTTCTTCATGGGTTCGGCATCTGCATTGAGGTTGATCAACATCAATACATACAGGAACAAGACCATGATGGCACCTGCATACACAATCAGGTTTACAATAAACAGAAACTGTGCATTCAATAGCAGGTAGTGACCCGATATGGCAAAAAAGGTCAGGATCAGGAAGATGACACTGTACACAGGGTTCTTGCTAACAATCACCATCAGGGCACTTCCGATGGCCAAAACGGTTAAAAACCAGAATAATATTTCGGTGATGCTCATCTTATGATTTTTTCGCCCTGTCGCCCAAAGCCTTTTTATACAGTTCAGGTTCCGTTACAGGATCAGGGATCAGCAGATCCTGCTTGCTGTAAATGAAACTTTCGCGTTTATAGTTTGCAGGTGTAAATGTTTCGCTGAGGTAGATAGCGTCTTTCGGGCAAGCCTCTTCGCACAAGCCGCAAAAGATGCAGCGCAGCATATTGATCTCGTAGCGGGCTGCGTATTTTTCTTCGCGGTACAGGTGTTGTTCTTCTTGCTTGCGTTCAGCGGCTTCCATCGTAATGGCTTCGGCCGGGCAGGCAACCGCGCAGAGTCCGCAGGCGGTACAACGTTCGCGGCCTTTTTCATCGCGGTTCAATACCTGCAATCCGCGAAACACCGGACTAAAAGGCCGGGTTTCTTCCGGGAAACTGATGGTGGGTTTTTTCTTGAAGAAGTGCTTCAGGGTTACGCCCATGCCTTTGGCGATCTCGGGCAGGTAAGCCTTTTCCCACACCGACATCGGGCGGCGGTCTACTGCTTTTGATCTATTCGTTAATGCTTCCATATTTGGCGCGTAAAATTATTTGTATTGTGTTTTCTCTCCAAGTTTAACCGTGCCGCCACAGCATGAATGCAGCGGTGATCACCATATTTGCCAGTGCCAGTGGAATCATACCGCGCCAGCCGAGGTTCATCAACTGGTCGTACCGAAAGCGCGGAACCGTCCACCGTACCCACATAAAGAAAAATATGAAGAAGAAAATTTTTGCGAATAAGGCCAGCGCCTGCAAGGTAGCGGTGAGGTTGGGGCCCAGGCTGCTGAGCAGGTTGGCATCGTTTACAAAAGGAATATCATAGCCACCAAAATACAAAGTGGCCATCAACGTGCTGCTGATAAACATATTGATGTATTCGGCAAACAGGTAGAAGCCCAGCTTCATAGAGCTGTATTCCTGGTGATAACCGAAATTCAGTTCGCTTTCTGCTTCGGGTAAATCGAAGGGCGTGCGGTTACATTCTGCAAAGGCGCAAACCATGAAAATCAGGAAGCCCAGAGGTTGGTAAAAGAAATTCCACCAGCCGGCGCTTTGTTGTTCAACAATAGTTTTCAGGCTCAAAGAACCGGTTACCATCAGCAGGGCGATAATCGACATACCCATGGCCAGTTCGTAGGAGATCATTTGCGAAGCGCCACGCAGGGCTGCCAACAGCGAGAATTTGTTGTTCGACGCCCAGCCACCAATCATGATGCCATACACGCCCATGCTCACTACCCCGAAAATATAAAGGATACCAATATTGATATCGGCTATTTGGAGGTCGATGCTGCGACCAAATACTTCAATCTTATTGCCCCAGGGAATCACCGCGCTGGTCATCATGGCTGTTAACATGGCAACACCGGGACCCAGTATAAACAGAAATTTATTGGAGGCATTGGGGATGATTTCTTCTTTCATGAAGAGTTTCATGCCATCGGCCAGTGGTTGCAGGAGTCCGCCCCAGCCGGCACGGTTTGGCCCCAGGCGATCCTGGATAAAGCCCGCAACCTTTCTTTCGGCCCAGGTTGAATACATCGCAATGACCAGCGACACCGCAATCACGATGGTGATCAGCACCGCTTTCTCAATAAGAAACGCTTTGGTTATGGCCAATAAACAGAACTGCATGTATTAAAAATCAAGGTCAACAATCAAAAGTTTACAACAAACGCACAATGCTTTGCCTCGTTTTGGGCTAGCCTTTATTGAAATCATCACTATGTGCCGGTCCTTCGATCTGGCTGAGGTTAATCGTTGGCTTATTCACCTGGCTTACGCTGTGAATATCCATCAGCAGTTTCGGGGCGCGACCGTTCATCACTTCGGGCATGGTTTCGGTAGGCTTCACCATTTTTTCATAGTGGTTGGCAGAAATCACCGAATGACGCGCCACATGGGTGGGATGTTCGATCACCCAATCTTTCGCGTCTTTTTTCTCGAAGCGACAGGTATTACAGATCCAACCTGTTTTACCATCGCTCGCTTCTTTGATTTCACCCCACTCGTCTTTGCGCGCGGTTACGCGAAAAACTTCCTCCCCGCGCATCCATAATTGTACTTCGCCGCAGCAGGTCGGGCAATCGCGATGGGCATCCATCGGTTTGGTAAACCATACGCGGTTCTTGAAGCGGAAAGTTTTATCGGTCAAAGCCCCCACCGGGCACACATCAATCACGTTACCAATAAAATCGTTGTCGAGCGATTTCTCAATATAGGTAGCAATCTCGGCATGATCACCGCGATCCAATACACCGTGTACGCGTTTGTTGGTTAACTGTTCGGCGGTGAATACACAGCGATAACAGAGAATACAACGCGTCATGTGCAGTTGAATGAATTCGCCCAGGTCGTGCTTTTTGAAAGTACGTTTGCCGAATTCATAACGGGTAGCTTCTTTGCCATGTTCGTAGCTGAGGTCTTGCAGGTGACATTCACCAGCCTGGTCGCAAATCGGACAATCGAGCGGATGGTTGAGCAGCAGAAATTCTACCACACCGGCGCGCGCATCGTGCACACGATCGCTGGTGATATTTTTTACAATCATGCCATCCATCACCGTGGTACGACAACTGGCCACCAGTTTGGGCATGGGTCGGGGATCAGCCGTTGAGCCGGCAGCCACTTCCACCAGGCAGGTACGGCATTTACCGCCGCTGCCTTTCAGCTTGCTATAATAACACATGGCGGGCGGCGCTACTTCGCCACCCACCATACGCGCTGCGTTCAGGATGGTAGTACCGGGTTCCACCTCCACGGTTATATTGTCGATAGTGACTTTAAACAATTTTTTCTCTTCAGCCATTATCCAATTCGTTTAATAGTAGTTCATCATTTCTTGCTTATGCCGGTATTGGTCGCGGGTCGGCATAACCAGCCAAGCCATAATTTCTTACCAGACATTCTTCCGGGTTTTTCACGTGCCATTCAAACTCATCGCGGAAGTGCCTGATGGCCGCCGCGATGGGCCAGGCGGCGGCATCGCCCAGCGGACAAATCGTATTGCCTTCAATCTTGCGTTGGATATCCCACAACAGATCAATATCTGTCATGGATCCCTTGCCACTGTCGATCTTCTTCAATATTTTTTCCATCCAGCCCGTGCCTTCGCGGCAGGGCGAACATTGTCCGCAGCTCTCATGCCGGTAAAACCGCGCCAGCGTAAATGTATTCTTCACCACACACTGGTCTTCATCCAGCACGATAAAACCACCCGAACCCATCATAGAGCCCGTGGCAAAACCACCATCGCTTAACGATTCATAGTTCATGTAACGGGTTTCGCCTTTGGCAGTTTTCAACAGCAGATTGGCGGGCAGGATGGGCACCGATGAACCACCGGGAATACAAGCTTTCAGTCTTTTGCCGTTCTTGATACCACCACAATATTCATCGCTGTAAATAAAGTCTTCAACAGAAATCGTCATGTCGATTTCATATACCCCCGGTTTATTGATATTGCCGCAAGCGGAGATCAGTTTGGTACCGGTGGATTTGCCCACGCCAATTTTTGCATACTCATCGCCACCGATATTGATGATGGGCACAACTGCGGCGAGTGATTCCACATTGTTCACCACAGTGGGTCGATCCCATACGCCTTTTACCGCCGGGAAAGGCGGCTTGATGCGCGGGTTACCACGTTTGCCTTCGAGCGATTCAATCAGGGCGGTTTCTTCGCCACAGATATAAGCACCCGCGCCACGCTGCACATATATCTCGAGGTCGAAGCCGGTGCCGAGAATATTTTTTCCGAGCCAGCCATTGGCTTTCGCTTCGTTGATGGCCTGTTCGAGGATATCAGGAATCCAGGCGTATTCGCCGCGAATATAAATATAAGTGGCATTGGAGCCCAGCGCGAAGGAAGAAATGATCAGTCCCTCGATGAGCAAGTGCGGCAGAAACTCCATCAGGTACCGGTCTTTGAAGGTACCCGGCTCCGATTCATCCGCATTGCATACAAGGTGACGTGGCACCCCTTCGGGTTTGGCGATAAAACTCCATTTCATACCCGTGGGAAAACCGGCACCGCCGCGGCCCCGCAATCCACTCTTCTTCACCTCATCCACAATAGCTTCGGGGCTCATTGTTTTCAGGGCTTTCTCCGCTGCGCGATAACCACCTTCGCGGCGATACACTTCGTAGGTGCGAATCCCTTCCACATGCGCTTTTTCCAATAATAATTTTACAGACATACTCTATAATCAAAAATCAACGTTCAAAACTATTTCAGTTCACACTCTCTCAACCAACACACTTCAACCCTTTCAACTTACCCGTTTCAACTATCTCCCCCTCCTCTGCGTTCACTGCTCCCCTGCGGTCTCTGCGCGAAACAACCGCTGCGTGAAACAAAACTCTGCACGAAACAAAACTCTCTACCCAAAAACCCACCGCGGTCTTTAATTCAGGACGCCCGCCTTCAACCTACACTCCTCAATAATCTCATCCACCCGTTGCTTCGTCAAATGCTCCCGATAGTGTTTACCCAACTGCATCATCGGCGCATATCCACAAGCACCCAAACATTCAACCGTTTTCAACGTAAACAAACCATCGGGCGTGGTCTCCCCCACGTTGATGCCTAAACGCTGTTGAATGTAATTAATGATGTCATCGGCACCACTCACCATACAAGGACCCGTTTGGCACACTTCAAACAGATAGGTGCCTACCGGCTTCAGGTGAAACATCGAATAAAAAGTAGCCACTTCATACACTTCAATCGGCTCCAGTTGCAAGAGCGAAGCCACATAATCCATGGTATCAGCACTCAGCCAGCCCTTTTCGTCTTGCGCCAGGTGCAATACCGGAATCAATGCACTCTTCTGTTTCCCTTCCGGGTAACGAGCCACAATCTCCTTTACCTTATTTAAACCTGCCTCGGTTAGCACTTTCATTATTTTAAATGTCAAAAAAATCTATCTCAGTCCCACCGCGCGAACCCAACCCACCGCGGTCTCTTCCTCACGCGTCCATCTCACCCGCAATCAAATTCAACGAACTCATCGTTATCACCGCATCACTGATCATCGATCCCTTGGTGATCTCTCCATACGCCTGGTAATAAATAAAACAAGGTCTCCGAAAATGCAGTCGATACGGGCTCCTGCCCCCATCACTGATCAAATAAAAACCAAGCTCCCCATTACCGCCTTCCACCGAATGATACACTTCGCCTGCCGGCATATCAATCTCACCCATTACAATTTTGAAATGCCAGATCAGGGCTTCCATTTTTGTGTACACATCTTTTTTGGGCGGCAGGTAATATTCAGGCACATCGGCGTGATAAATTTCCGCTTCGGCCCCCGTGAACGCTTTTACCTTTTCATATGCCTGGCGGATGATGCGCAGGCTCTGCCACATCTCCTCGTTGCGCACCTGCCAGCGATCGTAGTTATCGCCCGTGCTACCAACCGGAATATCAAATTGGAAATCGTCGTAGGAGCTATAAGGACTGGTAACGCGCACATCGTAATCAACACCGGCAGCACGCAGGTTAGGCCCGGTGAAGCCATAGTTCAGGGCACGGTCGGCACTGATGGCCCCACCACCAATGGTACGCTCCATGAAAATGCGGTTGCGTTCAAAGAGCCCAATGAACTCTTTCAACACACCCGGGTATTCGGCCAGAAAGCGATCCAGTTTTTGGAAGGCTGTCGGCGTGAAATTTCTTTCAAAGCCACCGATGCGACCAATATTGGTGGTCAGTCGGCTACCACAGATCTCTTCATAAATTTCATAGATCAATTCGCGGTATTGCATCACGTAGAGGAAGCCGGAGAAAGCCCCACTGTCCACCCCTACAATCGAATTGCAAATCAGGTGATCGGAGATGCGCGCCAGTTCCATGATGATGATGCGCAGGTAATCGACCCGTTTGGGTGTTTGTACGCCCAGCAATTTTTCGCAGGTCATGTGCCAGCCCATGTTGTTGATGGGGCTGGAGCAATAGTTGAGTCGATCGGTCAACGGTGTGATCTGGTACAAGGGCCGGCGTTCCGCAATTTTTTCAAACGCGCGATGTATATAACCAACTGTTTGATCGGCAGAAACAATTCTTTCACCATCCACTTCCAGGATATTCTGGAAAACGCCATGCGTTGCCGGGTGGGTAGGGCCCAGGTTCAACGTGGTCGTTTGCTTCTCGATAGAACCTTCGGGAAGTTTAACGTGGTGCTCCGGCTGATGTATAATCTCTGACATAAATTATTTTGATTTTGGCATCATCCGCGGCCAAACATTTCATCGTCTTTATCAATACGGGTCTGGTCTTCGAGCGGGTATTCTTTGCGCAGCGGAAAGTAATCCATCTCCTCTACGTTCAAAATGCGTTTGAGGTTGGGATGCCCCACGAAGTTAATGCCGTAAAAATCATAGGTCTCCCGTTCCTGCCAGTTGGCCGATGAGAACAGCGCTGTGGCAGTATACACATCGGGCTGGTTGATATCGGTGTAGATCTTCATGCGAATACGCACATTCTTGCGCATATTGTGCAGGTGGTAAACCAACGCCAGTTCACGGCCTTTTTTTTCGGGATAGTGTACGGCGCAGAGATCGGTTAAGAAACGGAATTGCAGTTCGGGATCATCGTACAAAAACTGCAAAACCTTGAGGTTAAGTTCTTTTGGCACTTCGAACGTAAACATGCCATACGGTGTATCCACCGCAGTCACTGCGTCGCCGAATTTTTCGGTGAGGCGGCTTTGCAGGTATTCAGGGGATAGATCCATGTGTGTTGTTTTGGTGGTGGTTTTCGGCGGATAGTTTTCGGTTATTCGATACCGTAAGATTCCATCAGGGCTTTGTATTGTTCGCTGTTTCGGCGGCGGAGTGATTCTTGCCCTACGAGATCCTGCACTTTCATAACGCCGTCGATGATGGCTTCGGGTCGCGGCGGACAACCAGGCACGTACACATCAACCGGTATAATCTGGTCGATGCCCTGCAGCACCGAATAGGTATCAAAAATGCCGCCTGAGGAGGCGCAGGCGCCTACGGCAATCACCCAACGAGGTTCGGCCATTTGCAGGTAGACCTGTTTGAGTACGGGGCCCATTTTTTTTGCGATGGTTCCCATTACCATGAGCAGGTCGCACTGGCGGGGTGAGAAACCCACCCTTTCAGATCCAAAACGGGCCAGGTCGTAGTGAGAGGCCATGGTGGCCATGAATTCAATGCCGCAGCAAGAAGTGGCAAAAGGCAGGGGCCACAAGGAATTGCTTCGACCCCATCCCACGAGTTCGCTCATCTTACCGGCAAAAAATCCTTCGCCCTGGTAGCCGCCCGGGAACTGCGAAATATCGACTTTTTTCCCGCCTTCATTCTTAACATTAAACTGTACCGGTCTTGCCATGGTCATCGGATTTAGTCTTCCCATTGAAGGGCGCCTTTCTTAATAATGTATATGAATCCACAGAGGAAAAATGCCACAAAGAGTAAAACGGCCAGGAAACCATCCCAACCGAGCGATTTAAAATTGACCGCATAAGGATAGAAAAAAATCACTTCCACATCGAAGAGCACGAACAGGATGGCCACGAGAAAATACTTGATGGCAACCGGTTGGCGGGCATTTCCCACTGCATCGATACCGCTTTCAAAATTTTCGAGTTTATCGCGGGTTTTGCGCGATGGGCCGAGAAAATGCGTTCCTGCCAGGGTCAATACCACAAAACCCAGCGCAAAAAGGAGTTGGATGGCGATGGGCAGGTAGTTGACGGTCGTATTTATTTCTAAAAAAGAAAACTGCATGGATGGCTTGGCATTTTGACGTTCAAGTGACAAAAATAAGTCAGGGCAATTAATAAAACGAGTACACAATAAAAAAAGCCCCGTTAAACGGGGCTTTTGCAGGTATTATACCTGTAAAGATGTGCTATTTGGCTTTGCCCGACGAACTGGCTTTTTTCGGCGGCTTGGCCAAAATCCCTTTGATGCGGGCAGCATCTGGGTTGGTTGGATCTACTTCCAATACCTTATCGAGGTATTTGATGGCCGTATCCTTGTCTTTTTTAATATCGTTATAATAAGATACCAGGTAGAAATAAGAGGTAATCGCCTGGCCTTTGAATTTCACAGAGTCGATTGAACGTGATTTCTCTGCTAATTCTTCATAAGCCTGCACGGCCAATCCTTTTTCCATGGTAGTGTCTTGCGCCTGCAAACTTCTTGCCTTCCACAGGTAGCCAAATATCTCATTCGGATATTTCGCTATGTATTGGGAAAAGATGCTATCGGCCGATTGGTACTGCTGTGCCTGGTATTTGGCAAAACCCCAGTTGTACAAGTCTACGTTTGATGGGTCTTTCTTCTGCTTGTACAATTGACCGAGGATTTCAGCCTCCATGAAACGGTTGCCTGTTTTCTTGGCCAGGGCTGCTGCATCGGCCATCAGTTCAGAGCGACCAGCCACCGTAGTATCCATGGCGATGGCTTTGTCAAAGCTGGCCAGGGCCTCGCTTTCCTGACCCGGGAACTTGCTCAACAGGTTGGCACGGAACGCATAGTCTTTCGGTACAAAGTCATCCGCCGACTGCTTGGCAAAATAATCGTCGAGGTATTTCTTGGCGTTGATGGAGTCACCCTTGTCATCATAGCTATAGGCCAGCAACTTATAGTAGCGAGGATCGGCTTTATCGCCCAACTGGGAGATGTTTTGCTGTGCTTTGTTGATGGCCTCGTCGTAGTTGCGCGAAGCGTATGCAATGGACGCTCTTTCGTAGTCGTTGGCCGGCGTAACATCAGTAACCGTCATATACTTGTCGTAGTAACCGATGGCCTTGTTGATGTCGCGGTTGAAATAATAATAGTATAACTCAAAATATGCCGGTGCATAGTTGGGATCGAGCCTGATGGCGTCTTCAAAGGCCGGAACAAAAATATCGGCATTGCGCTGGGTCAGGTAAATCTTACCAATAGCGGTTTTAGCGGCTGCATAATTGGGATCTAGGGTAAGCGCTTTTTGGTAAGAACTCACCGCATTACCACCGTCTACTTTTTTACGATAGGCATCGCCCATCAGCATATAGGTTTCGGGGCTGTTAAATCCTTTGACTTGCGTCGCTTGGTTCAATTTTTCGATGGCATAGTCAGGGTCACCCGCTTTTGCTTCGGTATTGGCCCGGCCCACGGCATTGAACACCGCTACATCTTTTCCTTTGCTCAGGCTGATGGCGGTTTCAAAACGCTGGCGGGCTTCGTCTTTTTTGCCCTCGATCAGCTCAATGCCACCCATTCCGGCCAATAACAAAGGGGCATTGCCATTAGAAGAAAGGGCTTTCTGGTACAAGGCACGCGCAGCCGCCGTGTCTTTCATTTCATACAAGGTTTGGCCCAGCCAGTACGTGGCATTTACATCGTTGGGATTGGCTGCCAGTACTTTTTCCAGCGTTTCTTTAGCACTCTTGTAACGCTCATAGTAGAAAAACTTTTTTCCCTGATCCACATTCTGCGCAAAGGCAGAAGTAGCAAAAGTGACTGTCGCGATTACCAGGCTGTAAAGGTATCTCTTCATGTTCATTTGCTGTTTTAATCGAGTTGTTGTTTATTAATACTTTTCGTTTGGTCTTATTCTTTCATATCGGCGTTTCGGATACTGAAACTCATGGTTGCCGGCCATAAATACGCGCGGCGGAAAATGAGCTGTCCCTGCTGATAGATGAGGAAATTCGAGAATCCGCTGCCTAAACCTTGCCAATTTTCCTTTAAAATATAATGCAATCCCCGTACCAACGGGTAACGTTTTAGGGCAATATTCGCCTGATAGGGTTTAACATAGGTAGTATCGGGGCAGATTCCGCACTGCAGTGATACAATAGTAACTTTTTTCTGGAAACTAAGCATCATACTGTCTTCCGGATTACCGATCCAACTAACACCCACAAAACCCAGGGCATTTTTATTTTCGGCCACATAATCGATCACTCCCTGACTGGAAGTAGCCGCAGTGACATCTTTACCGAAAGGTTTTCCTCGTAGGATTGAATCCAGTGCATATCGTACGGTACTAGTGGCTGTAAGTCCATCAAGCACAGGTTTTAGGGGCAACTTACTGGTGCCTGCCAATATGTCTTGCACCTGATCTACACGCAAAATCGAATCCTTGTTTTCTTTGTTCACTAAAAGAGCGACGGCATCGAGTGCAACTTTTCCCTGCGGCGGCACAAAAGAAAGTGTATCGGCCAGGGCCTTCTCTTCTGCCGGCAGCAATCCACGCGTCACAATAATCATGCGAATGCTGTCCACCTTCAGGTCTTTTAGGCAATCTGCTTCGGGTTTATAATGTGCGATCACTTTAGCATTGGGATAAGTGGCTTCGAATACTTTGATCTGCGAATCGATCACAGGTTTAAAAGTTTCGTCAACACTTATGTGGATTGTGCCTTTGGTGAGTGAATCGGTTCGGTACACGACCGGGCCATTGCTGCAACTGCCAAAGAGTAGCAGGCTGGCACTAAGCGATAACCAGTTTCTCCAACGTTGATGCATATACGCTACTCGTCTTAGTCGGTGTAATAATCTTTTTTATAGCCCCGGTACATGCGCCAGCCCCCATAAATAATACAGAGAAAGGCAAATGAGTACCTGAATGCTGGTTCAAGGTCAAAATCATAACCTAACTTCTTTGCCGCCAGAAAAAACACACCGAACATAAAGATGGTGAAACCCATACCATAGTCGAGAATGGAGCGCCGCAGACTGTATCTTTTTCGTCTGTTATCCTGCTGATCTGTGTGCATTCAGTTTTTTTACGGGAGTGGGCAATATAGGCAAAATCTGCTAGAGAGCCGTCTCAAAAATTACCGGAATGCTGAACCAAACCGCTACCGGCCGGCCGTCTTGCAAACCCGGTTTCCACGCCGGCATTTTTTTAATAACCCTTAGCACCTCATTATCATAGGGTTCGCCGCCAGGCTGCACCAATTCTATGCGGTCGATTTCGCCGGTAGGTCCAACCACAAAGCGCACCAGCACTTTTACACGTTGGCCCTCTTCCTGTCCATCTTGCGGGCGCAGGTTACGCGAGAGCCAGCGTTGCAGGGCACCCACACCACCGGGAAAATCAGGCATCACCGACGCGCTTTTCAGGGGTTCATCCGGGGCCGGCCTGGTAGTTGGCTCAGGCGCGGGTGCTGCCTGGCTGGTAGCAGGTGGCTGTACGATATCGCCGCTGGTTGGTCCGTCGAGCGTTTCGGCGCCTATCTGCTTTCCCACCATTTCATCCACCGTTGGCACTTCAGTTTTGTCCACCTGGTCATCGGGCACAATCAGCGGTACTGGATTTTTTACGGTAGCCACCTGTTGTTGTGGTACAACAGGTTTGGGTGGTTCGACGTCGGGCGTTTTTGGCGGTTCTAATTTGAGAGTGTCAATAAATACACATGTGCTTATTCCGCTGTTGCGGGTCGGTGATTTTTTCCAAAACGCAAAAATCAGCAATAGGCCGGCTACCAGGGCCATGCCCATCAGCCCTTTTGCCAACCGGTTGTCGTAGTGCCTTCTCAACTCATAGGCACCGTACAGTTTGTTCCTGTTTTCAAACAGGATGTCGAGTGCGTCGCTGCGTAAAATATTTTCAGGAGACATGATTGGGTGTTTAAAGTTTAATGTCTAAGGTTTAAGGTTGCTACCGCGTGCGGGGTTGGGTTTGGATTTTTGGCTTGTTTTTGAGCAAGGGGTTATGGATTGGGGTTTAAGGTTGGATTACGGATTTTGGTATACGATTTGGGTTTAAGGTTGGTTTACGGATTTTGGTTTATGGATTTTGATTTACGGATTTTGATTCAAGGTTTAAGGGTGGTATAAGGGTGCAGGTTGGTTTAAGGGTTAAGGTTGGTTTAAGGTTTTGGGGCTGGTTTTCTGCAATAGGAGTTGGTTACCCGGTAGCGAATACGAGTTTCATGAATGCCCGACAGGGTATATCGTGTTCTTCGCTAATGAGCATTGTTTACCTGCAACTACACCATTGAGCAACATCTACCTGCAAATATGCTATTCAGCAAGATTGCCGGCCTTTTTGCCAAGCAGCAGCATCTACCGGCACCATCTACTGGCATCATCTTCCAGTCTCATCTACCGGTCTCATCAACCGGTCTCATCTACCAATCTCATCTACCGGTTTCATCAACCGGCATCATCAACCGGTCTCAACAACCGGCATCATCTACCAGTCTCATCTACCGGCATAATCTATCGGTCTCAACGCATCGAATCAAAATATACTGTTAACTATGCCCTTCATCTGCCGTCATCAGCCACTACTCTACAAGTGTTGAATACTCCACTCGCGGCAGCAACCTTAAACCTTAGCCCTTAAACCTTAAACTCTTGCTTCTTTGATGCATAGCCGCCCGCTTTCCATATTTTTGCGGCCATGAAGATTTTGATGGTGTGCCTGGGTAATATTTGCCGGAGCCCGCTGGCAGAAGGGATTTTACAGCAAAAGGCCGACGACGCCGGACTGCACTGGCAGGTAGATAGCGCGGGCACCAATGGATACCATGTTGGCGAAGCACCGCATCGCTTGTCGCAGAAAGTGGCACGTGCACACGGACTTGATATCAGTGGGCAACGCGCACAAAATTTTGTGGCAGCCGATTTCGAACGGTATGATTTTATTTATGCCATGGCAGAAGATGTGATGGATGATATCCGACGGATCAGTGGCCGTGCGTTCAATCCCGACAAAATAGGCTTGTTGATGGATGTGCTGTTTCCGGGTAAACAAATCGATGTGCCTGATCCCTGGTATGGTCCCGAACCCGGCTACCACGAAGTATATGATATGATCGAAGCCGCCTGCGCCCAAATCATCACCCAAAACATCCGCTCACACCATGTCTAAACCGAGTATACCTTCTGGCACCCGCGATTTCAGTGCCGATACCGTGCGCAAGCGCCAATATATTTTCAATACCATTCGATCTGTATTTGAAACCTATGGCTTCCAGCCGCTGGAAACACCTGCGATGGAAAACCTCGACACCCTGATGGGTAAGTATGGTGAAGAGGGCGATAAACTCATTTTTAAAATACTGAACAACGGACTCGCTGATCCGAAGAACAAAAACAAAGCGGCCATTGCTTTTTCTGACAAGATCCTGAATGGTCTCAATAGCAAAGACATTACGGAACGCGCCCTGCGTTATGATCTCACCATTCCCTTTGCCCGTTATGTAGCCATGAACCACACGTTACTAACGTTGCCGTATAAACGCTATCAAATGCAACCGGTATGGCGGGCCGACCGGCCGCAGAAAGGTCGTTACCGTGAATTCTACCAATGCGATGCCGATGTGGTGGGTAGTTTGTCGCTACTCAATGAAGTGGAACTGACGGCTATGTATGCTGCGGTGTTTCAGCGTTTGGGCATACCCGTTGAGATTCGCCTTAACAGCCGTAAACTGTTGCTGGCACTGGCCGAAACTTGTGGTGGTGCCGATAAGATGATGGATATCACCATCGCGATCGACAAGCTCGATAAAATCGGCATGGATAAAGTGAAGGAAGAAATTTTGCAACGCGGCCTGAACGAATCGCAGTGGAATATTATTGAAAAATTCCTGCAAGTGTCGATGGGTTCGGGCGAAGCGAATAAAACTATTCCCCGTACAGCTGCAGACGATGTTTCCGGTGCGGCTAATGTTGCTGTCTCTGGTGCTGCAAATGTTGTCGCTTCTGGTGCTGCAAATGTTGCTGCTTCGGGCGCTGAAAATATCGCTGTTTCGGGTGCTGCAAACGCTGCTGGTTCCAACGCCGATAAACTGGCGGCGATTGCGCTGCTTTTGGGCGACAATGCCGAAGCAAAAAAAGGGCTGGCTGAGTTGCAGTTTGTACTCGACCATGCCGCGCCTGACAATGTAGTGCTTGATTTTACCCTCGCCCGCGGACTCAACTACTATACCGGCATCATCTTCGAAGTAAAAGCGAGCGGCGTGCAGATGGGCAGCATCGGTGGGGGTGGCCGCTACGACGACCTGACGGGTTTGTTTGGGGTGCCGAATATTCCCGGTGTAGGGATCAGCTTTGGGGTGGATCGCATTTATGATGTGATGGAAGAACTGGATTTGTTCCCCGCCGCGGTACAAACCGGCACCGAAGTATTGTTTTTTAACTTGGGGGCAGTTGAATCGAAAGCGGCTTTTCTGTTGGCACAACAGTTTCGACTGGCCGGCATCAACACCGAGCTATTTCATGAAAAAAGCAAATTGGATAAACAATTCAAATACGCTGAGAAAAAAAACATTCCCTTCATTGTTATTGTCGGTTCCGAAGAAATGACGAGCCAGGTAATTGTGGTGAAACAGTTAGAATCGGGACAACAAAAAACCATTCCACGCTCGGCGCTCACCACCGACAAACTCAGCAAGGGTTTCGCCGCATTTTGGCAAGGGCTGTCAGGCTGATCGCCGTTTCAGTTTGCTGATCGCTGCCTGGTGTTGCGATTTTTGCAATGTGCAAGGTTGGTTATTTACTCGATGTTCAACGTTGCTATGCAATAACTGTTCAACATTGCCATGTGCTAATAGCTCGATGTAGCCCTGCACTTATTGCTCTATTTTAAATGCCCAGGCTGTTTGGCAAGGTCGGTTTGCGGGGTCTTGCATTTGTGCCGGCAATGAAATCGTCAATTTGCCCGACCGGTATTTCCAGGCCAGCGGTTGGTTATACCCGAGCATAAATAATGGCGAACCGGCTTTGGGTCGAACGGTTTGCAGCGTTAATTTTTTACCCGGCCACTGCGTAACATACGCGTACACCAACTTGCCATCTTTGGTGGTTGTGTACCGAATAAAATCACCTTCTTGCCAATCCTGTCTTGGCCGGCTGCCATAAATGCCTTCCCCATTTATTCTTAACCAATCGCCTGTTTCCAACAATTGTTTTACGGCCGTCGGATGAAATTTGCCGGTGCCATCAGGACCAATGCCCACCATAAAATTGCCGCCTTTTGCAACCGCATCCACCAGGTTCTGAATGATCCACGCACTGCCCTTGTAATGCGCACTTACACTATCGTACGAGAAACTACTGCCCAGTGTATGAATCACCATCCAGGGCATTTTCGTATTCTCCTTGCTACCCGGCACAAAACCTTCCGGCGTATAGTAATCGCCATAATTACCAATACCGCGGGCACGAAACATAACATCGGGTTGTATTTTCCGGAGCGCCTTGATGGTCTCTTTCATCTGTGGCCACACTTTAGGGCCCATCCATTGATCAAGACAAATCATATCAATCTTGCCATAGTTGGTCAAAAGTTCGGTTAGTTGCTGCCGATGCCGGTTGATCATGCGCTGCGTTGCTTCTGGACTATCTGCAGGAACAATGATATTGGAGAAACTCTTGGTGAAATTATCGCCGGCTGGTCCGTAGTAAAATGCAGCACTGTCCTTCGAGTCCTGGGTTTGCAAAGGATGATAATTATACGGTCGGAAATCAGCGTCGTACCAATCGGGGTGCGAAAAATACAGATCCACTTTGATGTGGTAGCGATGCGCCGCGTCGCACAACTCTTTCACAATATCTCTTTTAAAAGGCGTTTCCATGATGCTGTAAGCCAGGTCACATTCTTCTATAACCGGTCCGCCCGTTGCTGTATAATTGGCTCTTTGCGTTACCCTGGTTTTGGTATCAAACATCGAAAACCCTTCGTGGTGTTTGGTGGTAAAGGCCATACACTTGATGCCGGCACTGTCAAACAAGCGCATCCATTCGTCGGCACTGAACTGGGTCGGGTTAAATTGTTTATAGAGCAACTGGTAGGCTTGCTTTTTTTCGTTTGACAATTCAAGAAAGCCCCAGGATTCCCGATTCATTTTCCAAATGGAATAGATGCCCCAATGTATGCGTACGCCAAACTTAAAATCGTTGAACGACGCATACGCTGCTGGCGACGCATGAAAATAATCGGGATCGGGACTGTCGTCTATATATGCCTTTACTCTTTGCCCATGAACATCTGTGGCTGGCAATCGTATGTCGCGATCTCTTTCTACCCAACGGGCATTGGTTGAATCGTTCGCGGCGAAGGTTTGGCCGACCATTTCAAATCCTGCCAGCAGGCAGGCGATGGCCATTGCGATTTTTTTCATAACAGTGTTTATTCAAGTGGGCGAATAGTTTTCCTATTGTTGTCAGCGGGTTTCTTTGTTTTAATCAGGGACCCCTATTTATTGACAGCCTTGTTTTCGGTGGACCAATCCTTCTTCAAATACTTATCTAAAAAATCAAATGTGGCTTTACCATTGATTGTATGCGGGCCGGCAAAATGTTCGATAGCACATTTTTCGGGCATTCCCAATTCCATATAGTAGTGTCGCACTTTTGCAAATTCAAAGTCGACCCATTCATCGGTGGCCACGCCATCATAGATGCCGCGTTCTACCATAAACGGACGAGGCGCAATCAGTGCCGCCATCTCGGCATAGTTAAAGGTATGCCCCAGGTCCCATTCAGGCATTTCATATTCATTGGTAAACAAATAACTGAAATCGTAATTCGTTGTGGCATTTTTTAGCACCCATTCGTTGAAATCGCCCGAACAAATAGAAAGCGCATAGCCCGTTACCTGTGGCGTAACCCGCATGGCTGTTTTTCCACCATACGACAAACCATAAAAGCCGATCCGGCTGGCATCTACAAACGACTGCGCTGCCAGCCAATTGAAAATGCGTTGGTGTTGCGCCGTAATGATTGAAAACAAAGTAAGCCCGATGGGATTGGCCTTTCGTTGCAGCACGCGAAATGTATCGTGCCCGCGATAAGGATTGTGCGGCGAAAAAGTGATATACCCGCGATCGGCCAATTGCGTAGCAAATCCTTTGTAGAAATGATAATATTCGGTGCTGCTATCTGTTGTTACAGCATCAAAAGGAAGGCCTTCCAAACCATGTTGACAAACCACCACCGGTCGCTTTTCGCCCGGTTTCATGCTATTCGGAATCATCAATATGCCCCAGGCAAATACATCGGGTAATACATCGAGGCTGATTTCATAACTCGTCCACCGATCTGTTTTTTCCAACAACCGGGCCTTGGTATTAAAGGGCAATTCGGGTAACTCCACCTTGCCCAGCACATCCGCAAGTCGCTTCCGCTGCACGGCCCTGATCGATTCCTGGGCCAAGGAATCGCCCTTTAATTGATCCCAAAAATCACGGTCTCTGGTTCGCTCGCAAACCAACAACTCGTGCTGCACGAGTATTTCCATACTCTGTACGGTTCTTCTTTGTCGCTCGCGCACATCGAGCCATTGACCCGGCTTTATGCTGGCCGTTGGTAAAGGCAACTTCGATTTTTGTAAGGTCAACTGGTTGGCAAAAAGAGCAAGGGCACTGTCTGAAAAGGGCGCACTCTCTGCACCTGACTTACCCTGCACCCAATACAAATGATTCTTTGCGGCCGGTACAACCGATTTTGCTTTTTCAAATTCATTGAAAGCAGCCAATACCGGGGGTGAATCCAGCACCCCCGGTGCCGCACCAGTGCGTGCCTCCGTCTGGATTGGCGGACCACTAACTATTGGCCCGCGGCTGCATTCAATGATTAGTTTTGACGGCCAGGCCATCACTGCTAATTCTGCATCGCCAAAATTGTTAAGCTGCCCGAATACATTTCGATAGATGGGTTCATGCCACATATTATCTCGTTCCGTAAAATAGCCACTTACCAGGGTAGTCGAGATTCTTCTGTCAAGCGCAGCCGCGTACAATGCCAGCAGGCCACCTTCGCCGTAACCGGCAACACCGATGGGCAACGCGGGTCGATTTGCATATTTGTTCGCGAACTGAAACCAATCAATAGCAGCAAATATTTTTTGTAATTCATAGCCGACTACATGACGACCCAATTCATAGGCCTGCCGATAAATCCATTCGCGATGGGGTTGGTTGGTGAAATGATGCAACGACTCGCTTCCCGAAAAATCATCTTGCCTGCTCACCAACACAGGGATCAATACTTCGCTACCCGCGTTTGCCAAACGCAGGGCCGATGCCCATCCCGGAAGATTTTTATCGCCCATACCCGCCATTGTTTCCGGCTCGATATCAGCATCAGGCAAAAGCACAACCCGGCACTTGGTTTCTTTTTTCGGTTGAATCAATATGCCTTCGGCCCACCATGTATCAAATACTTTCCATCGAACAGCATAGGTATTCGTCGCAGTACCGCTAACCAGCATCTGTTTCAAACCAGCCGTACTTTGTATTTCCATTACTGAACCTGCGCGCACATCAACAACACCAAGGCGCTTGGCCAGGAGTTCGCGATTCGCTTGAACCGACGCAGAAAATTGTTCAGGCGAAGTGAAATCGTATTTCCAGTGGCTGCTTCTTTTTTGTTTTGCTTCCTGCGTGCGTTGCAACAAATACCGATCGATGCCTTCCACCATTAAGGCCGATAAATCTCGCTTCTCGTTGAATGGTTGGGCAGCGAATGGAAACTGGGCGCTAACACCAATAGCGATTCCCTGTATCAAACAGAACAACCACATTAATTTCTTACACAACATAACAACAGGTTTTATTTTGAGCACGTTGCTTCGCGCACATAGCTGAACAATTTTTCATCTTTTACCAAGGGGCCAATCGCAAAAAGCACGATACATACACCAATCAGTCCCATGAGTCCGTAGCCGGTAAAAACAGCATTGTAAGCAACTGTATAGCCGCGGCTTTCAGCAAGTGTTTTTAGGGTGTAGCCCGAAACCGATTGACAGATGGCACCGCCCAGACCCGCGCCAACACTGGCCAACCCCCAAACGGAAGCAGTTGCACTCGGCGGAACAACATCCGCCGGAAAAGCCATTGAATTGCCCGTGTACGCTGCATACGCAAAACTGGCTACGCTCAACAGGCCGATGGCCGTGGCAGGTGTTGAAATAATAAGTGGCCCTAAAACAAGTGACAAGGCCAATGTGCTGCCGAAAATACCGACCGCTATTTTTCTGGCGCGATGCACGGGAACGCCTTTTTTAATGATGAGTTGGGTAAACAAGCCGCCAAGTACATTGCCGGCATCTGCACATATAAAAGGTATCATGGCGTACCAGGCAATTTTATCGAGCCCCCACCCATGCACGTCGACCAGGTAGCGACCAATCCAAAAAGTGATGAAATACCAAATGGGATCCATAAAAACCTTCGACAAAGCGAACCAACAAACAAATCTTGTTTTGATCAATGTCAAAGGCGGTACAATGGCGGCCTTCGACGCATTAAGTGCATGTGCTGGCGTATAATACGTAAACCAAAACAAGGCGAGCCACAAATAGCCGGCAATACCAATGGTTACAAATGCAGCTTGCCAACCAAAACTTGTTCCCAACCAGGCAATCAATGGAGGGGCCACTACCGCACCGATGGCAGCGCCGCTGTTAAAAATGCCGGTGGCGGTAGCGCGTTCTTCGGGTGTGAACCATTCGCCGGTCAGTTTAATGGCAGATGGCCAGTTACCGGCTTCGCCCAATCCCAACAGAAAGCGACAAATACCAAAATGCAAGGGTAGTCGCGCAAAGGCATGCAAGATGGCAGCCGTTGTCCAGAATGCCATGCACAGGGAATATCCCAACCTGGTTCCCAGTTTATCAATGATGAAACCAGATACCATATTCGAAAGCATATAGGCCACAAAAAAAGCGGTGGCGATATAACCGAATGAATCGTCGGGCACCAATCGACGGAGTTCGCCGGTTGCACTGAGATAATTAAAAGCCAGTCGATCTACATAGTTTAATATCGTCGCCACCAAAGCGAACGAGAGCATAACCCAACGAAGCTTTGGTTTTACCGGCTTTCTACTATTTGCAATGTCAATCATTAGCGCATAATCAGGTGCAACGATGTTGTCAGGTTCGTCGAACAGCGTTGGCAAATGTCATAAAGTGGTTTATCAGGCCATTCCAGTTCTTTTCTTTGATCATCGCCAGGTCAAAAAGTCGACTGCCTACACCCACCACACTGGCCCCGGCTTTGAAAAAGGCATTTACATTTTTATGGTCAATGCCGCCGGTGGGCATCAATGGTATATTGTTCAGCGGCCCCCTGACGTCTTTGATAAACTGCAATCCCAGCGAAGCCGCCGGAAATATTTTGACCATGGTTCCGCCCGCCGACCATGCTTTGAATATTTCTGTGGGGGTAAAGGCACCAGGTATGACCGGCACGCCCAACTTATTACAATCATGAATAACCGCTTCATTCAGCACCGGCGTAACAATGAATTCAGCCCCTGCCTGCAATGCATCGGCTAATTCGGTTTGCGTTGTCACCGTGCCGGAGAAAGGAGATTATACGGTGTCGGCCCAATCGCCCGCCATTAAAATCGGTTTCACCAATTTCCCGATGGACCAGTTTGGTGTGCAGTTACCGGCGTTGAAAAAAATAGCGCGCCAACCGGAATTTCCCTTGTTGCTGACCAATACAGGTATGGAGAACAAGGCGGCGTCTGTGCCTTTCCTCGGTGGACTGATAAAATCAGTGGATGGCTTGGGCGATCGCTCTGCCTATGGCTTGCCCGATGAAACAGGCATTGTCGTCGTAAAGGCCGACCAGAACAGCCAACTCGCTAAATCAGGCTTGCAAGCAGGAGACGTAATTAGAAAAGCAGGCGGCAAACCCACTGAAAATATCAAACAGCTCATCGATATTTACCAGTCGCTTCATTGGACTGGCAAGGTACCGGTAGAAGTCATGCGCCATCAACAGTTGATTCAATTGGTGCTTCGAACCAAGTGACGTTGTTTTCTATTTCAACCACCGTTTACCCGATGGCCTGGAAAAATGCCTGCAGCTTTTCTTCATCGAGTTTTCCCTGGCTGCGCACGCTACTGCATAAGTCAATACCGAATGGTTGTACCGCATCGATAGCAGCCCGCACATTGTCTTTGTTGAGGCCGCCAGCCAGGAATACCGGCACAGGAACAGCTTCCACAATTTGCCGGCTGAGTGCCCAGTTATGGGTTCGACCCGTGCCGCCCAATTCTTTCACCGCCAGGTTGGGATTGCCGCTGTCTAATAAGATGGCGTCAACAAATTCAGTGACTTCTTTGGCCTGTTCTACCGAACGATCATCGATTACATGAATCACCTGCACCAGTTTGGCATGGGGCAGTTCACGGCGCAACAAAGCATAGGCGCCAGGCTGCAATTCATCAACCAGTTGAATGGTGGAAGTGTTCACTCTTTTGTAATGCGCAATGATTTCCGGCGCACTGGTCTCGCTGGTAAGCAGGAAACTGGCAATGGGTGGCGGAATAGATTTGGCAATGCTTTCGATCAAAACATCATCGATAACACCAGGGCCGCTGGGCATTTTCCCCACCAGTCCCAGGGCTGCAGCGCCATGTTTGATGGCCATGGCCGCTTCATTTACACTGCTGATGCAGCAGATTTTCACTTTTACTTTTGTCATTGGTATAATTTAGCCATGGCGCTGTTTCCAAATTGCTTTTGCTCATTCGGGTACAAAATAAGCATTGCTAAGCAGCCCGCAATCGATAGCAGTTTGAAAAACAGCATGGTTGTTGGTGCTATCGACGAACAGCAACAGACAATAGCGCCTGTTCAAACAGGGCTACTTTGGCCGCAGGCACTTTGCGATAGCCTACCAAAAAGCCATCCCGCACCTGGCGGTTAAAATAAGTGCCATCGGACGACATGCCTTTGCCTGGCTTCCCGGTTTTTTGGGTGATGGCGTCCATGCCTTCGTCAAGACTGGCCAACACAATGTCTGGTTGGGTGTTGCTATCGCGACAAGCAACAAAAAATTCGGCACCATCTTCATATTCGAAATACCGGATCAGGTTGCCCTGGGCATCGCGGGTATGCAGTTCGCGGTTACTGCCGTCAGGCACTTCCGCAATCAGGTTGTAGTTATGGTTGTCTTTTTCAAAAGCGTATTCTATCCGGTCGCCTTTGGGAAGCGAGGCGCAGGCGCCCACCAACAAAGCCGGCAACAGGATCGCGCTGTAAAAGTTTCTGGACATAGTCTTCGATTTTGCGCAAAAGCTATGCAGGTTGTTTAAAATAGAATAGTGAATAAGCGATAAACAGTCGGATCAAGAAAACCAAGGGGGCTTATTAATTTTCTGCTTGCGGGATGAAAGGTGCGATGAAAAAATGCGCGGCCCAGGAGGCACGCGCATTTCGATTAATAAATCTACCCGTCGGGTGAAAGCTTATATCGCATCAGACAAGGAGCTGAACGTAAAGTCCCTGATCCGCATCGGTGGCACCACCGCATGCTGGAACGATTCGCCACTCACCACACGCTCCGGAATACCAAGTGCATCGAGGTTATTCAACATGATCACCGGGCTTTCATTGAACCGGAAATTCTTCACTGGAAATTTGATCTTTCCATTCTCGATATAGAAAGTTCCATCGCGTGTGAGGCCGGTCAACAGCAACGACTGCGGGTCAACCATCCTGATATACCAGAGGCGCGTTACCAAAATGCCTTTCTCCGTACTTGCAATCAATTGCTCCAGCGTTTGGTTGCCGCCATCCATAATAAAAGCATCGGGTCCTGGCACCGCTTTCACTTTTTTCTTCTCTGCCCAATAGCGGGAATAAGACAAATTCTTGATCACGCCTTTGTCAACCCAGGTTACTTTCTCCTGCGGACGCCCATCACCTGTCCAAACCGAAGTTGGCAATATCGAGTTGGCAGGATCAGAATAAATCGTCACTCTTTCATCCATCAGCTTCTCGCCGAGCTTCGAAGCACCACCTGGCTTGCTTAAAAAACTGCGGCCTTCATCGGTTGATCGCGCATCCATGCCTTGCCCAATGTATTCAAGCAATACCACACCCGCAGCGGGTTCCAGTATAACCGTGTATTTACCCGGCTCCAGCGCGCGTGCATCTACCGATGCTGCAGCTTTCTGCGCTGCTACGCGCGTAGCTGCTGCTACGTCCAGTTGTGCAACATTCGTATACCCTTTGGTTGCGTAGCCTGAGCCTTTGCCATCGGGTGATCGCAGGGTGACACTGAAATTAACATTGGTACTGGTATTGTAGGCGAACAAGCCGTGGCTGTTCATCATCGCATTGAAACCGGCACTGTTCTCCAGGTAACCTGCTGCCACCAGTTTGTTGTCTTCCGAAACTTTCAAACTCTGCTGCGTGGCATCGGCCCTGAATTTTGCATCAATGGCTGCCGTTGCCGGTTCGAAAGTTTTGGTAGGTGCAGCGTAAACTTGCGGCCCCAACATCGGCATGTACTCCGGGTTTTCGGGCGCCAAATGGGCCAACTCTTCGGCGCGTCTTACTACTTTTTCGAGCGAAGCATCATCGAACTCATTGATGGTAGCCACGCCTAATTTTTTGCCGTAGGCGGATGATACCACCAGCGATGACTGACCTATGGCGCCGGAAGTAGATACCGCATTGCGCGCATACCGAATGTTACCGCCGTCACTGAAACTTAGATTCACTTCACATTCGTCGGCCTTCGAATATGACAACACTTTTGTCATCAGTGCTTTTGCCTGTTCTTCTGTTAAAAAGGGCATATTATCCTATTTTTCTGGCTGTATTAATAACGTTTGCATTCTTGAAATGGGTAGTCGCAGATCCATGCGATACCGAATTGGATTGTGGTGGTTGTCCTTTGCCATCGCCAAAGGCACCGCCCAGGCGATAATCACTCGCATCAGCTATTGCACCCACTGAGTTCCAGAACTCCTGCGTATTGCTTTGGTAAGCCACATCTTTCAACATACCGGCAATCTTGCCATTCTTGATTTCGTAGAATAGTTGTCCGCCGAACTGAAAATTATACCGCTGCTGATCAATGGAAAAAGAGCCATCACCAATAATATAAATGCCTTTCTCTACATTTTTGATCAGGTCGTCGATGCTCTTCTTCTCTTTGCCTGGTTGCAAACTGATATTCGGCATCCGCTGAAATTGAACACTGCTCCAGCTATCGGCATAACAGCATCCTTGCGATGCATTTAAACCGAGAATATGCGCCTGGTCGCGAATGGTCTGGTAATTCACCAGTATACCATCTTTGATGATATCCCACTGTCCGCATTTCACGCCTTCATCGTCGTAACCCATGGCGCCGAGTGAACCTGGCTGCAAACGATCGGCCTTGATATTAACCAGCTTGTTACCGAAGTTGAATTTCTTCGACTGCCATTTGTCGAGCGTTAAAAAACTGGTGCCCGCAAAATTGGCTTCATACCCCAACACGCGATCAAGCTCAGTCGGATGCCCTACTGATTCATGTATCGTGAGCCAAAGATGTGATGGATCCAGGATAAGATCGTATTTACCGGGCTCCACCGATTTTGCTTTGAGCTTATCACCCGCCTGCTGCCCTGCCAGCTTGGCGTCTTCCAACATATCGTAGCTGTTGCGATACAGGGTCGTTACACTCTTGATTTTATCAGCCGGTTTGGCCGACATATATTCCCAACCCATGCCCGACGGCGCACTCAATGAATTGCGCGTTTCGAACTTACCGGTTGCAGCATCAATCTTCGTTACAAAGAATGCCGGCCAAATGCGATGGATATCCTGGTCGATATAAGAACCATCGGTCGAAGCAAAATATTTCTGCTCATTCACCAGGAACAACAACGACGTGATGTAATTGGCACCGGCCTTCATTGCCGCGTCGTTTACGCCTAACAGTAAGTCGACCTTTTCTTTGATCGGCACTTCAAAAGCATTTTTTTCGATCGGTGTTTTCCAGCTCACTTCACCATAGCCCTTTTGCGGCGCCAATTGCACGGGTTCTTTCAAGAGACGCGCATTTTCTTTCGCAATCGAAACGGCCATGGCAGCGGCTTTCGCAATACTGTCGTTGTCGAGTTGATCGGTAGCGGCAAAGCCCCAGCTTCCATTGGCAATCACCCGAATACCCAAACCATAGGACTCGGTGTTGACAATGTTCTGCACTTTGTCTTCGCGCGTTACGGTAAATTGATTGAGGTATCTTCCAATGCGTACATCGGCATAAGTAGCGCCTTTCGATCGGGCTGCATTCAGCGCCACATCGGCCATTTGTTTTTTCTTGGCGGTATCGGCACCGGGATTCAGGGCTTCTTCGGCGCTGATGATATTACCTACCATCGGCATGCCCTGCAGGAACATGCCCGCAGCGCCCAATCCCGAATAGTTTAAAAAATCACGTCGTTTCATGTTGTTTTTTGGTATTGATTGATTGCGGGTTAAATAGCATCTGATAAAGAAGTGAAAGTAAAATCGCGTATACGCATGGGCGGTAGTATGCAACTACCACTGCGCACCGCCTTACCCAGTTCATCAACATTATTCAGCATGATGATGGGACTTTCATTGAAGCGGAAATTTTTAACGGGAAATTTGATCTGTCCGTTTTCAATATAGAAGGTACCATCGCGCGTGAGGCCGGTCAACAACATGGTTTGCTGATCAACCATGCGGATATACCAGAAGCGCGTCACTAAAATCCCTTTCTCTGTTCCTTTGATCAGGTCTTCGGTACTACTGTTGCCGCCTTCCATAATAAAAGTATTGCTGCCGGGCAGGGGCTCCACGCCTTTCTGTGCGGCCCAATAGCGCGAGTACGACAGGTTCTTCACCACACCTTTGTCGATCCAGGTGGTTCTCTTAATCGGCAATCCGTCATTGTTCCAGGTATCGCCTGGTAATTCAGGATTCAACGGATCGGTATAAATCGTCACTTTGTCGCTAACGAGTTGTTCACCCAACCTGGTGCCACCGCCTTTTTTTGTCATGAAGCTGCGACCCTCATCGGCCGAACGCGCATCGAAGCCACGGATCACCCCATTGAGTATATCGCTGGCCGCCAGTGGTTCCAATATCACGGTGTATTTGCCCGGCTCAATGGCTTTGGCCCCGGCCGACATACTTGCTTTCGATGCCGCTATCTTACTCAAAGCCAGGGTATCGAGTTTCGACACATCATTGTATTGGTTGCTCACATAACCAGAGCCGGTGCCTTCGCGATTGCGAAATGTAACAGAGAAATCAACACTCGACTCGGGACTATACGCAAACAATCCTTTTGAATTCATCATGGCAGAAATGCCACTGCTGTTTACGAGGAAACCAGCCGCTTCGAGATTGGCTTCTTTTGCTACCTGCAAGCTTTGCGCCACCATGTCGGCCCGTGATTCGGGCGACATCCCCGCGGTTTTAGACGAGAACGCAATGGAATCGGCATAGGTTTGCGGTCCCAACAACGGCATGTATTCAGGGTTCTCTGGCGCTAGTTTGGCCAGTTCTTCTGCGCGGGCTACAACTTTTTGCAAGGAGGCATCATCAAATTCGTTGATGGTGGTAGTGCCTGTTTTTTTTCCAAAACTGGCACTTACCGCGAGACTGGTATCGGTTACCTCACCAGCAGTAGATACTGCGCTGCGTGCATAGCGGATATTTCCGCCCTGCGTTGCATTGATGGATACCGTACATTCATCGGCTTTCGAATAAGAAAGTACTTTCTTCAATATTGCCTGGGCGTCGTCTTTACTTAAGAGTGCCATGGATTAGATTTTTCTTGCTGTGTTAATAACATTTACACCATTGAACCTGGCGGTAGCGCTGCCATGTGATACGGCACTGCTTTGCGAAGGTTGGCCTTTGCCATCGTTAAAGGAACCACCAAGGCGATAATCGCTTTCATCACAAATGGCAGTGCAGGCATTCCAAAATTCTTGCGTATTGCTTTGGTAAGCCACATCCTTTAACATACCGACTATTTTTCCATTGGCAATTTCGTAGAAGGTTTGTCCGCCGAACTGAAAATTATACCGCTGCTGGTCGATCGAAAAAGAGCCATTCCCCAAAATATAAATGCCCTTCTCTACATTCTTGATCATATCGTCTACACTCAGTTTCGTTTTCCCTGCCTGCAGCGACACATTGGGCATGCGCTGAAATTGCACATCGTCCCAGCCCTGCGAATAACAACAGCCCTGCGACGCTTTGAGTCCGATGATATGCGCCTGGTCGCGGATGGCCTGGTAATTAACGAGTATGCCATCTTTGATCAAATCCCATTTACCGCATTTTACGCCCTCATCATCGTACCCCACGGCACCGAGTGACCCGGCCTGGGTTTTATCTGCAACAATATTGACGAGCTTGCTGCCGAAATTGAATTTCTTCGACTCCCATTTGTCGAGGGTAAGAAAACTGGTGCCCGCATAGTTGGCCTCATAGCCAAGCACGCGATCCAATTCGGTAGGGTGACCCACCGATTCATGGATGGTTAACCACAGGTGAGTGGGATCAAGCACCACATCGTATTTGCCGGGCTCTACTGATTTTGCTTTGTGTTTGTCTTCCGCATCTTTCACCGCTGCTTTTACGTCTTCGAGAATATCGTAGCGCATTTTGTAACGGGTGGAAATGCCGGGCACTTTATCTTGCGCACGCGGATGCAGGTATTCATAGCCCATGCCCATTGGTGCGCTGAACGCGTTGCGCGTTTCAAATTTACCGGTAGCGCGATCAATTTTAGTTACCGTAAATGTTGGATAGATGCGATGAATATCCTGGTCGATATACGAGCCATCGGTTGATGCAAAATATTTTTGTTCGTTTACGGCGAATATCAAAGAATTGATGAAGCTGGCGCCGCCGGTAAGGGCTGCATCGTTCACCTGCATCAGCAGGTCTACTTTTTCTTTGATCGGCACTTCAAAAGCATTGATTTCAATAGGCGCTTTCCAGCTCACTTCGCCAAATCCTTTTTGCGGTGCAAGTTGTACGGGTGCGCCCTGGATCTTTGCATTGGCCTTGGCCACCGCCACTGCGCGCATGGCGCAATCAGCAATGGCATCCTTGCTCATGTTGTTGGTGGCGGCAAAGCCCCAGCAACCATCGGCGATCACCCGAATACCTACGCCATACGATTCGGTATTCACCACGGCCTGTACTTTCTTTTCGCGCGTAGCGACAAACTGGTTGAGGTAACGACCAATACGTACATCGGTATAGGTTGCGCCTTTTGTTTTGGCTGCATTCAGTGCAATATCGGCGAGTTGTTTTTTGAGGGCCGTGTCATAGGGATTGTCGAGCAGGGCTTCAATCGGCAATTCTTTGCCCATAAAAGGAAGGCTTAAGCCGCCGATACCCAGACCTGCCATCTGGACGAAATCGCGTCTTTTCATGCGTGTTTGTTTAGTTGTCAAATCATTCCAGTGAGGCAACTGGTATAGCACAATCTAGGAAAATAAGCGCGTTGGCTTTTCCCGTCAATCCAGTTTTTTTTCCACCCATAGAAAAATGGCCGGTAGAAAAAAGAGCAGTAAGATCAACCAAGGTTGAATGGGTTCGGTGACTTGTATGGCAGCGCCTGTTGGTCTTTCATCGGATTTTAATCCGCGCCTTTGTTGTACATAATCGCGCGATTGTTCAATGGTTTGCATGGCGCGGGCTGTTTTCCAATCATTTGGGTTAAAAACATACCAGCCGCCTTTTTGCCAGCCGGCGGTCGACAACCAGGCGGCAGAATCGGCCGGCTGTGCAAAGCGCGTCGATTCGCCGGCTACCGGAAAATAACCCAGGGCCTGGGTATCAGGCACCGCTATAGGAGGGGCAGCGGCCTCCAGCAATTGTTTCCAGAAACGCTGGTATTCGGGTGTTTTCCCTTCCAATTGCCAACTGAAACTATTCAACCTGGTATTGAATACGATGTAACCACGGCCAGCACGCAGCAAGGCTGACCGGGTGCCTGTGCTGTCTGTTAGTAACGGCCTTGCACCCGCATGATTACTGATGGTTCGAAAGCGAAGACCCTGCTTACTAACGGGCGGGGACAACCGAATTCTGCGGTTATACCAGGATGGGTTGCCCACCGAGCTATCGGTTTGAAACAATACACCGAGTGCGCCCTGTTCCACCTGCTTTTTAACAGCTGCCTGAAAACCTGCGTTACGGGTGCTGAAACTCAGCGGATCCATGATCAACAGGTCAAATTTTTCCAGTTGGGCCACACCGATCTGTTCCAAAGGAATCGGCTCCATATTGATGAACGATTTGCTCCATTTCGCCTGGCTGATCTGGTTCGATACCGCCAGGGGATAGCCTTCTTTGGCCAACCAGTTCACCAGGAAATTCGTTTCAAAACCTGGCGCATTGGCGAGCAGCAGGATGCGCAGTTTTTCAGCCGGCATCACATATACCGGTATGGGCTCGATACTGGTGGTTGTATGATCTGTTTGGGTTTCTACTTGATACAGATTGGTGCCCGCATAATAGGTACCGGCCTGCAACTGAAAAACCGTATCGGTATTCGGCGGTATAAGCAGGCTGTCTTGCACCAGGGCCTCCCAGGTCAACTTCAGGATTACCGGTTGGTTCAGGTGATTGCGATAGTGACCAAATACCGTAAGCACATCGCCGAGCCGCAGCAATCGCTTCCAGTCGACCGCTTGAATACCAGCTGGTACAGCGGGTTCATGCCACTGAATATTTGTCGTTCGTAGGGATCTCCAATCTTCTAACGGCAATCCATAGCCGATAATATGCAGGGTATCAATCGCGGCGGGCTGTTCGTATTGGTATTGCCAGTGGGTATAGGCTTTGCTGTTTTCGGGCAATGATTGCAGCAAGTGCGCCAGGCTGTCTTTATCGGTGCCTTCCGTAACAATGATCGCTTGCCGACTGGTACCGTTCTTGCCGGCTTTCTGCTGCGGCGGAAAAAGTAGTAGGATAAAACTGATAAAAATCAGCAGGGTTGCCAGCAATCGACCCAGCAGTCTTTTCTTTTTTGTTCGTTTCCATTCGCGCCAGCACAACCATGCAAAGAGCGGGATTAGGATGACCAACATAATATAGTGAATGGTACCCGGCATTAGTTAGACAGTCCTGTTAGTTGTTGTAAATATTCTTTGGCGGCCGGCGTAGTAGGCGCTGATAAAACCGGTGCCGGTAAACCCGGTGCAGGGTCCAGCAAACTGCCCAACCCATTGGCAGTTTGTCGGATGTCTTCTTTGTTGACCCTGGCCTTTCGCCCAACAGCATCCATCACCCGTAACATGGCTTTGTATTTGGGTAACAAACTAGCCGGTTTTTTACCGGCGGCCGTTGATAATAAGGCAGCGGCTTTCTGCAAATCTCCCAGGTCACCGCGGCCGCCATGGGCGATGTCTTGCAAATTCACGAGGGCGCGTGCGATGTCTTGCTCGGGAGTAGTCACTTTATTTTGTTTGAAGCTGAATCGCGGCGCCATGATTTTGTCTTGGTCACCCGTGCCTCTTTTGGCCGGGTCAAGCGGGGTGGTTTTCACACCGGTTTTGCCGACAAAAACGCGCGATTGTTGTTGCAGGTCTTTTAACAGCCGCAACGCTTTGTATTCATAGGGCAAGGCTTGCTCGGGCTGGTATATGCGCAGTTTAAGTTCTGCATTCCACATTTCAGTAAGTGTGGCCTTCAACTGTTTTTTTGTTTCCGCATCAAAGAAGGTAGCATCTTCGGCCACATCGTGTTGGTGGCTGACTTCACTTAGCACTTTCGCTGCATTGCCAAAATCGGCCGCATCGTTATGGGCTTCGTTTTCCTCATGGTCGTGGTGACCGCCGATATTGGTTTCATCTTCTTCGCCCAAAAATTTTCCGTAGCGCAGCCGCAGCAATTTTTGTTCGCCTCCCAACTCATTGCTTTTTGCATTGTAGGCTTCGGTGCTCAATGTTTTCTTGTCGCGGATGAGTTGCTCTGTTTCGATGATAATCTGTCGCTGGCTGCGGAAGAACTCCGGCTTGATGTCCATGGCCGTAAGCATGCCATCCATGCTCAGCAATTCGGTGGTATCAGGTAAGTGAACGATGCTGATATCAGAACGGGCTGTTTGTTTGCGTTCATCTGTTGCTTCCAGGTAGAAATACAATTCATCACCGCCTTTCAATTGCCATTGGTTGAGATCAAGCACCCGGTTCCATTGAATGTATTCTTTTCCACGAACCAGGCTACTAATGTCAATGCGTTCATTTCTGAAAGTAACTGCTTCACCTGATCCGCTGGCGATGGTGGCGACCAGTTGCGCAGACGCCAGGCCATAGTCATCTCTTAACTGCGACTGAATCATCACCCGAAAGGGCATGCCGGCTTCAATACTGGTTTGGCCTTCGGGCGAACTGATATTCACTACCGGCGGCAAGTCTGGCTTCACGTCAATGGTATAAAAATCGGAGGGCAGTGCATCGGTGTCGAGCCGATAAAATCCCGATTTGTCAATCTTTTTGCTGGCCGCCCAGCGGGTATGGGTGCTATCAACCGCACGCAAGGGTAACACAGTAGAATCGTTAAAGAGCAATTGCATTTTTTGCACCGGCTTATTGGTTTGCAGTGTCCATTGCAGTTCGGCCCCCTGCACAGTTTGCACAGCGAATTGTTTTTGTTCTATAGTTGGCAGGCGGGTGTAGGCGGGTGGCTGGATACGAATAGTAGCGGCCGCCATTTGCAAAGGGATGGGTGGTTTGGTTGTGTTGGCAGTCGACACCTGGCTGTCTGCAGCTTGCTGTAACGCTGTTTGCTTTGCCGGTACGGTGGCCAAGAGGCAAGCAGCGAGACCAGCCGCACAGCAGGTGATAAACAGGTTTTTACTATACGGTTGCGGCGGTTGGATACCTGCCATCGCCTGTTCAACTTTTTCTATTTGCAGATGCTGCAAAAGTGATGTAGGTTGACTAGCAGCAAGGAGCAGGGAACTACTGTCTTCAAGGGAAGGAAAAGATTGATCAAGGCGCGCTGTTACTTCTTCTGTTCCTGTCTTCTTTCTTTGCGCCCACAAAATAGCAGGAACCAAACAGAAGAACACCGGTATCAGTAGCCGAAAATCCTGCCAGCCCCACACTAGTTTAGTGATGACCGCCAACAGCAAGCCAACACCCCATCCCACAGCAAGCAGGGTTAGTTGTTGTTCACGTTGCCAGCGGCGTTGCAGGTTTTGTATGAGGACCGCTCCTTTCATGCCCCGCCTGTTTTTCGGTAACTCAATAATCGCTCTAGCATAAATAGCAATAGCAGCATACCAATCCAATACCAGTCTGGTATCGGCTTTTCTGTTGTCAGTACAGCCGCCTTCGCTGTCGCAGGGGGGAAATCATGCAACTCCGTTTCTTCTACCGGATTGTTTGCTGGCTGCAGGTTTTGGTTCACCAAACCCGCCAACCATTCGGGAAAAGAAGCCGACCAAACGAGTTCGTTCCAGGCGGGATCGAAACGGGAAGAAAAATACAGGCGACCTGCATTGTCGGGCGCGGACCAAAGCACCGGTACACCCTGGGCATTTGACCACCAGACAGTGCCGCGATTTTTATTTTCGGCTATAGATTGCCGGTAGAGTGCCGGCCGATCAGCAGATGGATTCGCCACCGCTTTCAACCAGGAATCTTGTTCAGCAATCGGACCATCGACATATTGCAAAATATGTGTCGCTGTTGTAGTAGCTGGCGCTTTACCGTCGAGCCAGAAAAGCCAGTCGACCGTTATGCCTGGCTGGTAATCTATCATCAACAGTCCGGGCATCTCTGTTCTTTGCAAAGCGGTGAAAGCGGCCTTCAGGTAAGCCGCATCTTTGCTATTAGGATCGGCCTGTATGGCCACCGTGATGTTGACTGCAGTATCGATTTCTTCTGTTCGTTTTTTTGGCAAGAGTTTCCAGTGAAGCTCGTGCGACAAACCTGGTTTGCTGTTGCCAAATCGCTGGCGATCATCGCCTGTAATCAGGTAGAGCGACTGGTCGTCGCGCATTTGCCGGTCGGCCGCATCGAGTAAACTGAAATACGGAATCACGGTGTCGAGGCTATCGGTTTTTGCCGTGAGCAGAGGGAAATCTTTTCGGAAAGCGCGGCGTTGATAGCCTTGCCGCTGCAATGAATCGATTAGGTCAGCATAGGTCGACAAAGCATTGGCGCGAACATCATCGCTGATCAATAACCAGCCGCTGTTTCTAGTCACCGTATTTTTTCTCTTCTGCAAAAGTGGTTTGGCCAGCCAGCAAGCGGCGAGCACAAAGAGCAGACAGCGGACCAGCAGCAATAACAAGTCCTGCAGCTTTCGTTTGCGCGCCACGGCTTTGGCATCTTTTTCTAAAAACCGAACCGTTGGAATAGACAACACGCGCCCCGCGCGACTGCGCCACCAGTGAATCAGCAGTGGAATAAGCATACCCGTTGCAGCCAATAACCATATGGGGGCGCCGAAACTCAACACTCAGGTCGACGTTTTTTGACGTTGTTTTAAAAAATCGGTGATGGCTTCGTTCAAAGGCTGGTTGATGGGCAACAAACGGTAACTGATATTTTTTTCCAAAATTCGGTTGCGCGTTTCCGTTATATAGTCGTCCAGTAGCACAGCAGCCTTCTTAGCTGCGTCAACGCCGCCGTATTCGATGGCTTCGCCGGTTTCAAGGTCGCGAACCGAGGCATAATCGCCAAAATCCATGTTCAACTCCGCCGGCCCCATCAGTTGAAACACAATCGATTCATGTTTGCCCGCCGTCAATTCGTGCAGGAGCTTCAACAATTCATCGCTGTGCTGGTACAGATCGCTGATGAAAATGATCAATTCTTTCTTCGGCAATTTGTTGATCAGCGGCTTGTATAGGTTCTGCGGCACGAAAACACCCCCGGCTTTCACCTGCTCCAACTGGTAAAAAAATCGGGCAAGGTGCCGGGAATCATTTCGCGACGGTATGCTTGTATACTGGCCTTCGCAAAATACCGACAAGCCGATGGCATCCCCCTGGCGATAAGCCAGGTATCCGAGGGCGCCCGCTAACAGTCTTGCATAGTCGATTTTGCGGATGCCGTTTTCTATGTAGTTCATCGATCCACTGGCATCAATCATGATACGCACATGTACACTGGTGTCCATCTCTGATTCGCGCACATAATAACGATCGGAGCGCGCGTACATTTTCCAGTCCATCCAACGCAGGTCATCACCCGGTTGGTAGCTGCGGCACTGACTGAACTCCTGCCCCTGCCCTTTCACGCGACTCTTATTGATACCCGACAAATACGGATCAATAAGCTGCCGCGCCGCCAGTGATAAATTTTTGATCGATAATAATATGTCGGGCGAGGGAAACTGCATACTAGGCCTGGAAGTTTCGCTTAACAGATTTCAGCAGTTCGGCCGATACCATATCAGTGGTGATTTGTTCCGCCTCGGCTTTAAAATTGAGTAAGATGCGATGCCGCAACACGGGGTAGATCATGGTTTGGATGTCTTCGTGCGTAACTGCGTATCGGCCTTTTACCAATGCGCGCGCTTTGGCTGTTAGAATCAAGGCCTGGCCGGCCCGCGGACCTGCCCCCCAACCTACCCATTCTTTTACAAACGCCGTATTGCTGGTAGCCGGGCGCGTATCACGAACCAGGGCGGCTACATAATCAATCAGCTCTTTGCTGATGCTCACTTCACGCACCATCGATTGCAGTTGTAAAATCTCCGCACCACTGATCACCGGATTGATCTGCGCTTTTTGGGTGCCGGTGGTGTTGCCGAGTATCGCCGACTCTTCTGACGCCGATGGATAACCGATTTTTATATACAGCAGAAAACGATCGAGCTGCGCTTCAGGCAAAGGATAAGTGCCTGCCTGCTCAATCGGGTTTTGTGTAGCGAGAATAAAAAAAGGCCGCTCGAGTTGGTGCGTTTTTCCCGCATAGGTGATTTCAAATTCCTGCATCGCTTCCAGCAACGCGCTTTGCGTTTTGGGTGGCGTTCGGTTGATCTCATCCGCCAACACAATATTGGCAAACAACGGGCCCTTGTTGAATTTGAAAAATCGTTTGCCGGTGCTGACATCTTCTTCCAATATTTCCGTACCAATGATATCGGTCGGCATCAGGTCGGGCGTGAACTGGATGCGCCTGAAAGGCAAGTCCACCGCCTGCGACAAGGTTCGCACCATCAGGGTTTTGGCGAGGCCGGGTACGCCTTCCAGGAGGCAATGTCCGCCGGCAAGCAATGCAATGATAATCTCTTCAAGAATATCATCCTGGCCAACAATCTGTTTCTGAATTTCATTTTTAAGCTGCGGCAATTTTCCCAGTAAAGTGCGCAGTGCTGATTCATTCTGTATCAAGTCGCCCATTTTTTAAATACTGTTCTATGAAATACGGCTTATTTTAGCAAACCTTCGAAATCATTACATGACCGGCAATCGTATTGACATTCCTTCAGCAGCGGCTTTCACTTTTGTAAGACTCAAATACCGTTCAGGTGATTGGGATACCGATCAGCGCATGCCCGCGAACCTGCTGAATTCTTTGATTGAATATACTACCATTCCCGTAATACCACAGGAGAAAGTGGTGGAGCTTGCCAGCCGCGAATTATTCAATTACCCTTTTTGTTATATGAGTGGTCATAAGCTGGTACAATTTGACCAAACCGAGGCCTCGCATTTCAAACAATATGTGGAGAATGGCGGATTTGTTTTTGTGGATGATTGCAACCATGATATCGACGGACTATTCGCGCGTTCTTTCGAAGCCCAGATGACCGCGCTGTTCGGTGCCAATGTTTTAAAAAAAATCCCCGCCACCCACCCGATTTACCATTCTTTCTTTTCGTTCGAGAAAGGGCCGCCAAATACCGCTTTTGAATTGAATGGCTGGGGCGACGACCTTATTCACGATTACCTCAAAGCCATTACGATCAATGGTCGCATTGGCGTTTTGTACAGCAATAAAGATTATGGTTGCGAATGGGATTATGATTTTCGCAACAAGCGATTTATGGCCGAAGACAATACAAAATTTGGCATCAATATTATTGTGTATGCCATGACGCCGGCTGGCGCTTAGTTCCAATTGAAATCAAGCGGAATATTCAATCGAAGCGCGATATTTCTTCCCATGGCGAACACACCTTGTCGACCGCTTACCGGGTTGACGGCTGTGTATTTTAACCGGCTCACGGCGCTCTGGTATGACTGATCGGTTATATTCTGTACCGAGATTTGAATAGATGCCCACTTCTTATTTGCATGTTGCAAGTCGGTACCGAGTCCGGCATTCAATAACCAGTACGAGGGCGTATTGGTTTCTGTTTGGTAACCGGTGAACGCATGTTGCTGTGCAAAATTATAATCTGACTCCAGGTGCAGGTACAAATTTCGAATCGTTTTCCCTTCGGGCAATACGGTTACTGCCAGTTCGGAGAACAGCCGCGCTGCCGGAATATTCGGAATATTTTTAGAGCCATCCACCGCTGTGCTGAATTGCGCTCGTGTAACACTGAAAGCATTTTCAAAATGCAGCCAGTCGAGCGGGTGCGGATGGACATCAACACTAATTTCTGTGCCATACAAATTAGCATTGTGCTGGTTGAAGCGAAAAGCCATCCATTGATTGCCTGATTCGGGATCAACAATGATGGAATCTGTTCCTGCTGCCGTTTGCAATTTCTGGTAGAAAATAAAATCCTGCACACGGTTGTAAAACAGGCTCGCTTCCACCGACAAGTGCATGGTATTCCATTCCAGGCCGCCATCCACCTGAAAACTGGTTTCACTTTTTAACTGGCGATCGCCAATTTCATAACGATTGGTTCCTTCATGCGCGCCATTGCTGGCCAATTCAGCGAGCGAAGGGGCGCGGAAACCACGCGCGATATTTAGTTTCAGGTTCAGGGGTTTGGTCAGTGCATAGGCAATACCGGCGCTGCCTGATACATTGGTAAAGTTGCGACTGAAGGCTTGGAACTTGGGTTCATTGTCGATCGACATCGCGTTGCTATTGATGTGCCGGTTGTCGAGCCTCAGCCCACCGCTGAACGAAAATTTATCTTTATGGTATTGCGTGTAGCCGAAAGCGCCGATGTCAAAAACACGGTAGTCAGGAATCAACACTTCATGCGCGCGATTGGTATTGGTTTGGTACATGCCATTGAGGCCAGCCGCATATTTCCAATACTTATTCACCGAAGGCAGGTTGAGCCGCGCCGCATAGGTAGCAGTTTTCAAATCGAAATAAGCGTCGGGAGTTTTTGGTGCATCGGGGTCACCAAATTCCTGGCGCTGGTTGCGTTGCAAGCCGACCGTTACTTCCAGTTGTGATCCACCGAGGTGGAACATATTTTCACTCGAGATCTTGGTATGCTGAATGTGTTGGTAGGGCACTTGCGGATCGATCGATGTAAAATCGCTTTTAGTGGCAGTTGTTTCATTGCCACCAGGCAATGCTTTCAGAAAATGGCCCTGGTCATCGCGCTCGCCTTCTACCATGCCGGTATGCTGGTTGAAGTAACTGGCAAGTATATGCGAATAACCCCATTTGCCGCTGTACCCGAGCATGCCACCGACATTTTTTTGGTAGAATTTGCTGTTGTACACGTAACCATCGTATTTGTTCTGGTAATCGTGTGCGGCTTTGTAAGAGCCGTAGGCGTTCCAGTTAAAACCATTCTTGGTACCGCCGAGGTTGCCATAAAATCCGCGCAGTGCATTGTTAGATTGGTATTCGGTGCCGAGGCTGCCGTTGATCTTGCCTTCGGTGGTGGGTCGCTGCGAGATGATATTAATCACGCCGGCCAAAGCATCGCTTCCATAGAATAATGAAGCGGGGCCTTTCAATACTTCGATGCGTTGAATGGAATAATCATCCACTTCAATGCCGTGTTCATCACCCCATTGTTGGCCTTCTTGTCGAACGCCGTCGCTCACCGTAACAACGCGGTTATAACCGAGCCCGCGGATAAAGGGTTTCGAAATCGCGGGACCAGTACTCAGCACCGACACACCCGGTATGGACTTCGAAAGTGCTTCCATGGCGTTGCTGGAAACGATTTTTTGTAAGTCCTCGCGTTTCACCACGTCGATAGGTTGCGGCGTTTGTTTCACTTTCATGGCCGATGATACACCGGTTACGATCACCGCCTGGTTTTCGACGATGCGCGGCTCGAGCGAAAAACTGGTATCGAGACTATTGTTGAAGGCGATGGTTTCAACAATACTGGCAAAACCCTGGTAGCTGACTTCCACCAGGTAGTTGCCATTGCGGAGACCGCCGATAAAAAATTGTCCGCCGGTATTGGTCACCGTACCGCGTTTCAGTTCTGGCAGGTAGATCGAAGCGCCGGCCAGGGTCTTGCCATTGGCGGCATTGACGACTTTGCCGGAAAAGCCTGAACGACCAGATTGCGAAAAAACAGCGGAAACCCACAAGAAAGCCAATAAGAAGAGGAAAAATCGCATCACTACCATCGGTTGAATAATCACCAAAAATGCAACAATAGTTCAAATAAAATGCAACAACAGTTCATTTTTTCAATTTACCCTAGAATTATGTGATAAATACCGCAAGAACTGCAAAATCGCAAACCCACCCGACGGGTACTACCCGTCGGGTGCAACCCGTCGGGTGGAAAATATGGCCGCAATAGTCGACCTTTGCGCGATGGTTAAGTTGGAGAAGCCGAATATCAGGGAGTTGAGCCTGGAAGCGTTGACTACTTTTTTTACCGAAAGAGGCGAGCCGGCCTTTCGCGGCAAGCAGGTATATGAGTGGCTCTGGCTCAAACCGGTGCTGTATTTCGACGACATGACCAATCTCAGCAAGGGCCTGCGCCAGCAACTCGCCGATCATTTTTCGCTACCGGCCTTGAAAGAAGACCTTACCCAGCACAGCGAAGATGGTACCTTGAAAAGCCGTTTCAAGACCTTTGATGGCCACCTGGTAGAAGGGGTTTTGATTCCCACCGACGAACGGCGCACAGCCTGTGTGTCGTCGCAGATCGGTTGTTCGTTGAGTTGTAAATTCTGCGCCACCGGTTATATGGATCGCCAACGGAATTTAAGTTTCGATGAAATTTACGATGAAGTGGTGTTGATCAATCGCCAGAGCGAAGCTGTGTACGGCAAAAAACTCAGCAATATTGTTTTCATGGGCATGGGCGAGCCCTTGCTCAATTACAAAAATGTGCTGCGAGCGATCGACAAAATCACCTCGCCCGAAGGCTTGGGTATGAGTCCGCGGCGCATCACGGTGTCAACAGCCGGCGTAGCCAAGATGATTCGTCAATTGGGGGATGACAAAGTACGTTTCAAACTCGCTTTGTCGCTGCATGCCGCCAACGATGCGAAGCGCCATGAGATCATGCCCATCAACGACAGCAACGATATCAAAAGCCTGGTGGACGCCCTCAATTATTTTTACCAGCAAACGGGCAATGAAATCACCTTTGAATACATCCTCTTCAAAGACTTCAACGACAGTTTGAAAGATGCCGAAGAACTGGTGCAGGTCTATCGCCGCGTACCGGCCGACCTGATTAATATCATCGAATACAACCCCATCGATGCGGCTAGTTTCCAGAAACCCGAAGAGGAGAAAGTAATGCAGTTCATGCAGTACCTCGAAAAGAAAGGGGTAAACGTGCGGTTGCGGCGTAGCCGAGGGAAGGACATTGATGCCGCCTGCGGACAACTCGCCAACAAATAATGCTTTAACATTTCTTATCGAAAACGGGTTAAACCCGGTGGCTGTTTTTTCGTCCTATAAACAAAAGGACATGAAAAAAATATTTGCAACAATAGCCATGGGGTTGATACTGAGCGGTGCCATGGCGCAAGACAGTACCCAGCTCAAAAAAGGCCCCCACCATGGCAAGCACTTTAATCGCGCCTCTTTTGCCGATCTACAGTTGACGGCAGACCAGAAAAAGCAATTGGCGCAATTGCACCAGGAGCACCACGAAAAAGTGATGGCCATTCTTAGCCCTGAACAGAAAGCCAAATTGGCACAGCGAAAAGCAGATCGCCAAAAAGCGTTTGCTGCTAACAGCGAAAAGCGTTTCGAACACCTGAAAAAGGCATTGAAGCTGACCGATGATCAGGCAGATAAAATGAAAAGTTTGAACGAGAAATACCGCGAAGAAGCGGGATTGATCCGTGCTAACAAACAATTGGCAGAAGCACAGCAACGTGTACAATTGCAAAAGCTGTCTGCCGACCATCGCAGTGAAGTGAATGCCATGCTCAGCGCCGAGCAGCAGGAAACCCTGAGACAATTAAAGCAACACCCTAAGAGGACGGTTCGGTAAATAGACATAAAGGCCGCCATTGGGCGGCCTTTATTTTTGCAAATTCATTTCGCTATCAGGGGCGCGTGAACCAAAGCATGTCAATGCTTCCATCACCACCACTTACATGTTGTAACTTAAGCAGGCTGGAACTTGATTCCAATACTTCCCAGTCTTCGTTCAATTCCTCCAGCGGGTCGCCACTCGTAAAGGCCAGCACCAATTTCTTTTTGCTATCATCTGTTCCACTCGCATAGGTGCCCGTAACCGATGATCCACTTTTCGTGGCCGTTACCACATTGTTGCTGAAGCTGAAAACATAACCAGTGAAATCGCTGGTTTCATCCACTTCACCTTCCATAAAATGGCTGATTACCCAATTGCCGCTTAAGGTAATGGAATTGTCGGCGGGTTTGTTATCGTCTTTTTTACAAGCGCTGAGGCAAACCACCAGACTCGCGGCTGCCAGGATCATTTTAAGCATATAGGTTATTTATGTAGAAATAAAGGCTTTGTGTACCTTTGGCCCTCATCCTGTTGCAATAACAGCAAAAATTATGCATGAAGAAGACAAACGGTTTCGAAAAATTTGCTAAAAAAAAGGCCGGCACCATTAAAGAAGGCTTCAAAAAAGAAAAACGGGCCTTCAAAAAAGAAATCAGCCGCGAAATAGAACAGCAAAAAGCCGAAGCCAGTAAGCGAAAATCACCTACCGGCGACCGTTTCCGCAAACCGGAACCAGCCGGCAAAACGACCAGCAATCGCCAATCAGGGGCCACCCGCGGTGAAAGACAAGCAGGGACCACACAAACCGCCAGGCAACCATTTACAGGTAAACAATCGGGTACAGCAAAACAAGCAAGTACTGCAAAACAAGCTGGTGCAACGCAACATATTGGTGCCGCAAGTGCTGCTAAAACAGGCATTGTAAAAACAGCAAGCGCCAAATCAGTCAGCACCAAATCGCCCGCCCCCAACGAAAACAGCGCCCTCATGCCGCTGAACAAATTCATCGCCCATGCCGGCATCTGTGCACGGCGCGATGCGGCCGCCCTCGTTAAAACCGCAGTGGTGTCGGTAAATGGAACCATCATCACCGAACCAGGCTTCAAGGTGAGCGCCAAAGACGAGATCAAAGTAAATGGCAAGAAGATCCATCTTAGCCAGGAACTCGTATATATACTGTTGAATAAACCGAAGGATTATATCACTACGTCCGACGATCCACACGGCCGTAAAACCGTACTCGATCTCATCAAAACGGCAACCACTGAAAGGGTGTATCCCGTGGGACGGCTCGATCGAAATACCAGTGGTGTTTTGTTGCTGACCAATGATGGTGATCTCGCGCAGCAACTGTCGCATCCCAAACACGAGGTAAGAAAGATTTATGAAGTGCGATTGGACAAAGCCTTGACAAAGGCCGACTTTGAAAAAATTCTCGAAGGCATTACCCTCGAAGATGGTTTTGTACGGCCCGACGCGGTTGGCTATGCCGACCCGCGCGATAAATCTGTTATCGGCATCGAAATCCACAGTGGCCGCAACCGCATCGTGCGCCGCATTTTTGAACACCTGCACTATGATGTGCGCGGGTTGGACCGGGTGATGTTCGCCGGACTCACCAAGAAAAATGTGAACCGCGGCAAATGGCGCTTACTCACGGAGAAAGAAGTTCGCTTACTCAAACATTTCAACAAAAAATGAAACCCGAAATACTGGTTGATGCCGAAGGATTTGTAGCAGTGAACAAACCCGCAGGTTTATTGTCCATTCCCGACCGTGAACAATCTGCAGAATCGCTCAAAGACATCCTGCGACAACAATACGGTGAGATATACACCGTGCACCGCCTCGATCGCGATACCAGTGGGGTCATCCTTTTCGCCAAGAACGAAGAAATGCACCGCTGGCTGTCGAAACAGTTTGAAAGCCGTACCACCCAAAAAATTTACAATGGACTGGTGCTTGGCAAAGTGTATGAAACCGAAGGACTGATAGATCAACCCATTGGTGAGAACACGAGCAAGAAGGGGCAGATGACGGTAACCCGACTGGGCAAGCCTGCACAAACCATCTACAAAACCCTGGAAACATTCACCAAGTTCAGTTGGATGGAATTCAATATCCTCACCGGCCGCACGCACCAGATCAGGGTTCACATGAAACATTTCGGACACCCCATTGTTTGCGATCCCTATTACGGTGATGCACAACCGATTTTGGTTTCTTCGCTCAAAAAAAATTACAAGCTCGCCAAAAACGAGTTAGAAGAAAAACCCATTCTCAACCGCCTCGCCCTGCATGCGCGTGCCCTTCGCTTCACCGATATGCATGAAAAAGAGGTGCTGGTCGAAGCACCTCTTCCGAAAGATATAAGAGCCACACTAGCTCAGCTCAGAAAATAATCTGGTTATTTATCCTGCCGGTACACCACGCCTTCTTTCATCACAAATCGAACTTTACCCATGGCGTTGATGTCTTTCGTAGGGTCACCGTCCACTGCAATGATATCGGCCATTTTGCCTGCTTCCAAGGAACCTAAACTTTCACTGGCCCCCAGCAGGTCGGCCGCTGAAACGGTTGCCGATTGAATCGCTTCCATCGCCGGCATACCCGCTTCGGTCATGTACACAAATTCCATCCAGTTTTTCCCATGCGCATACACGCCCGCATCGGTACCAAAAGCAATCTTGACGCCGGCCTTGTAGGCTTTGGCAAAAGTGGCCTGGATTTTAGGCCCAATGGCCAATGCCTTGGGCACCACCATATCTGTATAGTAGCCGGGAATTTTGGCACTGTCGGCCGCTGACCTGCCGGCAATAATAGTGGGCACATAATAGGTGCCCATCTTCTTCATCAGCTCCATGCCTTCTTCGTCCATCAGGGTGCCGTGTTCAATGGAATTCACGCCTGCACGCACGGCGCGTTTGATGCCTTCTGCACCATGCGCGTGTGCAGCCACTTTGAAACCATAATCCTGCGCAGCACTTACAATGGCTTTTATTTCTTCTTCGGTAAATTGCGGATTGGATCCATTTTTCGCCTGGCTCAATACACCCCCTGTTGCAGTAATCTTGATACAATCCGAACCATCTTTGTAGCGTTGGCGAACCGCGTGATACGCATCGGCGGGGCCATTAATAACGCCTTCCGCCGGCCCGGGATCACCCATTAAATCTTTGCGATAGCCATTGGTGGGATCTGCATGTCCGCCGGTGGTTCCAATGGCTTTACCCGCGGTAAATACCCGCGGACCCTGTACCTCGCCGCGCGCAATCGCATTACGCAAAGCGATATTCACGCCACTGCCGCCGAGGTCGCGCACAGTGGTGAAGCCCGATTGCAACGTAATATTGGCAAACTTGATGGCGCCAAAAGCCACTTCGGCCGGGTTCTGGGTAAAGCGATCTGCCGCTGCCCCCTTTTTTGTTTCGCCTTCGAGGTGAACGTGCATATCGATCAAACCCGGCATCACGGTTTTGTTTTTCAGGTCGATCAGTTTATCGCCCGATCCCGGTTGTGCATAACCGTTAGTAACCGACACAACTTTCTTTCCTTCCACCACAATGGTCATGGAAGGCAGCATTTTTCCGGTTTTAACGTCGACTAGTTGTCCGCAGTAAATCAATGTCTTCTGCGCGATCCCCGCATACGCACCCAACAATAAAGTGGCTACGATAAACCATTTTTTCATAAACAGTAAAAAGTTAGTGATCGAAAAGCTACTAACCTTTTACTGTTTGAGGTGGATACTGATTAACCTAGTTGAGGTCGGCTTCGGCCTGAACCAGTGAATCTGTGGTAACCTGTACCCGAAAACCCGTAAGTGTTTTCAGGGTGTCGAAGCTGATGGGTTGGCTATTGGCATTCCACAATACGGGGCTCTTGGTGAGGGTGCCCGTTGCGCCATTGATGGTACCCAGGTCGGCGTAGATGGAATCACGTTGTAAAACACTGTCGTATTTTACAATGGCGGCGGGGTATTCTTGGGTAGACAAACGGAATGAATCCTTCAACGCCAATTCCATAGAGATACCGCCGGTCGACAACTCATTGATCTTTACGGTGCCGGCATTTTTCGGCATACCGCTGGTATCGTTCACCAGGACCAGTTGCGAAGTTTGCAAGTTGGGAGTTGCGTCATCATCATTTGAACAGGCCACCACGCCTGTTGCCAGTCCTGCCAACAACAGGTACGTTACTGCTTTTGCTTTCATGTACGATCAAAATTTGGTTCGAGCAACACAAACCAAAATGGGGCCGGATGGTCAGTAAAATTGTTAAAACAATTTTACTTGTTTAAGGTTTAAGGTCTAAGGTTTAAAGTTGCTACCGCCTGTGTAGAATTCTCAACAAAAAGGCAACTTGCATTTGATGCAAGTTGCCTTTCTATAAGATTCCTCGCCCGCGGAATTGTTCCTCGCCCGCGGAGCAACCTTATACCTTAGACCTTAAACCTTACACTGCGGCAGCGGGTTAATTCTGATTAGGCTGTGGCGTGTACCGCAAATATGGTTTCACCACTTTTACGCCCTTGGGGAATTTTTTGATAGCGTCTTCGGTGCTAACGGCTGGAACAACGATGACGTCGTCGCCCGCTTTCCAATCGGCCGGTGTAGCCACACTGTAATTCGCCGTGAGTTGCAGTGAGTCGATCACGCGCAATACTTCGAAGAAATTTCTGCCGGTAGAGGCGGGATAGGTGATGATGAGTTTTACTTTTTTATCGGGCCCGATGATGAAGAGTGAACGAACCGTTGCTTTTTCAGAAGCATTCGGATGGATCATATCATACAACGTTGCCACCTCGCGCTTGTCGTCGGCGATGATGGGGAAATCAACCGTGCAACCCTGGGTTTCGTTGATATCATTGCGCCAACCAAAATGGCTGTCGATCGGGTCAACACTCACCGCCAACACTTTCACGCCGCGTTTGGCGAACTCCTCTTTCAGCTTGGCCGTTTTGCCGAGCTCTGTGGTGCACACCGGGGTATAATCCGCGGGATGCGAAAACAATACGCCCCAGCCATCACCCAGGTATTCGTAAAAATCAATCTCTCCTTCTGTTGTAACGGCTTTGAAATTGGGTGCCGCATCCCCCAGTCTTAAGCTCATATTGAACGTTTTTATCTGTGGACGGCTAAATTACACAATTCCTACAAAACTTATAGGAATTAAATTTTCCTACCGCCCGCTTTGTTGATCGCCGACTTGCCGAAACGGTCTTTTACCGCGTCGATCGCTTTGTAGAGTTCGGCTTTTTTGCCCTGGTCGTGGAAGAGGTTGGTTTGTTTGGCTTCGGCCGTTAACTCACTGGCTCTCAAGCCAATAAGCCTTACAGAATTTCCTTTTCTGTAGTGTTGATGGAACAATTGTTTGGCGAACAGCAGAATTTCGTCGTCGTAAAAAGTATAGGGCACGCTGGCCTGCTTGCTGCTGGTTTCGAAATCGTGGTAGCGGATTTTCACCGCAATACAACCCGCCATTTGGTTGTCTTTGCGCAGTTCATAGCCGATTTTTTCGCTCATGCGCGTGATTTCAGCCAATAGAAAATCGGTATCGGCGATGTCTTCGTGAAAGGTGTTTTCGGTCGATACCGACTTCGCTTCGTGGTATGCATCAACCACCCCATGGTGAATGCCATTGGCTTTTTGCCAAAGGGCGCGGCCCCATTTACCGATATGCCTTGCCAGCAGGTCAGGATTGGCCGTGCGCAATTCATAAATGGTTTCTATGCCGATTTGCAACAGGTCGCGGTAACTGTGCGCGCCCACGCCGGGAATTTTATTTACCGACAGCGGATCCAAAAAATCATTTTCCTTTCCCGGCTCCACAAAAAGATAGCCATTGGGTTTGGCGGCATCGGTTGCGATTTTCGCAATCATTTTATTGCTGCCCATGCCGAAAGAAATCGGCAGCGCGGTTTTGTCGATGATTTGTTGTCTCAACCGGATGGTCCACTCGAGGGGTTTGAAAAAACGATCCATGCCATTCAGGTCGATATAGAATTCATCGATGCTGGCTTTTTCAAAAACCGGTGCGTTGTCGGCGATCAATTCGGTAACGAGGCGGGAGTAGTGGCTGTAGGCGCCGCGGGTGGCGGGGATGACGGTCAACTGCGGACAAAGCTGCCTGGCTTTGCGCATGGGCATGGCTGAGTGCACCCCGAATTTGCGGGCTTCATAACTGCAGGCAGCCACCACGCCGCGGTCGCTGTGCCCGCCCACCGCGAGCGGCAGGCCTTTGAGCGCGGGGTTGAGCAGGGTCTCTACCGACACAAAAAAAGCATCCAGGTCAAAATGCGCGATCATCCCGCCAAATATACACCCGACGGATAGTACCCGACGGGTAGTACCCGTCGGGTAAAACCTACCTTCGCCACATGCACCGCTTGAAACAGCAACTTTCGTCCATTTACCCCCTGACCGACGAGGCCTGGGCCGATATGCAGTTGATCTGGACTCCGCTGCAAGTGAAACGCAAGGAGATACTGACCGCAGCCGGCGAAACGGAGAAATACCTGTATTGGGTAACCGAAGGTGTGCAGCGCGGTTATCATCTGCATCATCAAAAAGAAGCCACGGTCTTGTTTAGCTATCCCCATTCATTCTCCGGCATCCTCGACAGTTTCCTATTGCAGCAACCCAGTCGTTATTACCTCGAAACAATAACCGCCAGTTGTTTTTTACGCACCAGCTACCAGCAATTAGAAAAATTACGCCTGCAACACCCATGCATAGCCGAAATCATGTATCGGTCGTTGTGCCAGGTGTGTGCCGGCACGCTCGAACGACAAATAGAACTGATGATTTATACCGCCGAAGAAAAATTCAAAACACTGCTCACTCGCAGTCCGCATATCCTGCAGCTCGTACCACAAAAATACCTCGCCTCTTATCTCGGCATTGACGCCACCACCTTCAGCAAGCTGCTGGGTACCGTAAAACTTTCCTGAAAACCATGTAGCACAGCCATGTAAAGTCCGTTGCGAAACAGTGCCTGAAAATCTTGGTGCAGACCAAGATTCAGCAACAAAGCCAGCCATAGCTTTGCAAAAAATCAATCATGCAAACAACCGCTTTTCTCCAATTGCTGAAAGACAGTTCCCTTCAACTACTGGCATTTGCCGATGAACTGCGGCCGCAATACAGCATCGAAATACTTGAAACTGCCGATGGCCCAGGCCGCTGGAACTGCATCCAGGTGCTGGAACACCTCAACAGCTATTACCGCTACTATTTTCCGCTTTTTGAGAAGGAATTTGACAGGAAAATGACAGCCTCCCGGCAGCAGCCCCCGAGCGATTACCGGGCAAGTTGGTTGGGCGGCTACCTGACCCGGTCGATGCTCCCCAAGCAAAATGCGCTCGCGCTCAAGATGAAAGCTTTTAAAAACCATTCGCCGGTAGCAGGTATGGATGCCAACAAAGTGATTGCTGAATTTATTGGCCAGCAACGCCGATTGATTGAGTTGATCAATCGCGCGGCGGCGGTTGATCTCCGGTCCATCCGTATTGGCATCAGCATTGCGCGTTGGGTGAAATTACCGCTCGGCGATCTGCTCTCGTTTTTGGTGGCGCACAACGAACGACATCATTTTCAAATGGAAAAACTATTGGGGCTGGCCCATCTGCCATTTGCATTGGAGCAGGAGTGGTCCAAAAAAACGGTCGGAACTTGAATGGGCCATGCCCGGTCTACCGTCAGTTGGCCTCCACCCGACGGGTACTACCCGTCGGGTAGTACCCGTCGGGTAGTACCCGTCGGGTAAAAAGTTCAGGCGTACAAATCGAGCAAGCCGTCGGGTAGATTGAGGTAAACGAGTCGGGCCGGCTGGTCCACTTTTACCAGGGTGCTATCATTTACCGGTAGCAGGGCCTCATTACCCTTGAAATCAATGCGGCACAAGACCTGGTGCGGCTGTTCAATGACTTCCAAAATCTCGCCGAGGTTCTCACCCGCATGTACAACCGAAAAGCCGAGTAAAGACACCGGTGCCGAAGCGGCAGCGTGTTTTTTAAAATCCGCTTCTTCCAGCCATACCGGTCGCTGGTTCAGTTTCAGGGCCGCCTCACGGTTGTCGACACCATCTAATTTGAGATAGATTTCTGTATCGCTTTTTGCGCGCGCCGACACCAGGAAATAAGGCAGCAATTCACCTTTGCGCATTTCTACAAAGATTGCTTCCAGGTCTTTGAGCGCTGTTTTTTTTCCGAGGGCATGTTGCAGCACTACTTCGCCCTGCGTGCCAAAACTGCCAACTATTTTACCAATGGATAGATAATTCACGAAGGCGAAAGTAAGGAAACCTTAATACAGATTTCCGCTTATCGATGCTTTTGAAATCTCACCGGTACACGAACAGGAACTCTTTGCAATCTATTATAAAATGGGGTATAGGGTCTTAACTTAGTTGCCAATATCATCAGTCATCATGAATCTCGATGCCATCGCAGAACTATACCCCGACTTCGACCTTTACGCCCTCGAAAAACTTAACCTCTGCCATGCGCAATGCGAACGCCAGGAACACCTCATCAACCACGAGGGCCGTATTATTTACAGCCTGCCGGCGAACACCGATACAGATTCCTACTTCACCAATTTCACCTGGCGCAATAATGAAAAATTATTGGAAGCCCTCGACCAGCAAATAAATGTTTGGTGGCAAGGCAAGATCCATACAGAAGTAAAAAAGCCTCGTAAAGAAGGAAGCCCAACCGCTATCAGCTACACCCTCTTCACTGTCAACCATGGTGCACCTGAACAGTTGCTGCCCAATGAACAAATTCTGGGGGTCGAAGCAATTGGACCATCAAAACTCTTACTACAAGTCGCCGTGAACAATTCGGGCCCCATAACCGAAACCGACCTTTCCATCTTTGATACCAACAGCCGCCAGCAAAAAATCATCGCTCGCATTCCTTTTGAATCATCACCCCTACAACCTGCTTTTTATGTCCACGCTGTTTTGGGCCTTCAGTTCTTGTTTTCCGTCAAAATAAAAACAGTGCCCGCCGCGGAAGGCGATTACCAGCACCCGATATATCGATTGTTCAACAATTGCGGCGACCCTCTATTGCCTTTCGATACTACTATCGGTCAAAATGGCGAAACAACCTGGTTCGAACCCAATAAACAAGGTTTGGGTATTTGTTATCGACTACTACCCGAAGTGATTCACATCAATATCAGTTTTTATCATCCACAGTATGCCGTCTGTAATGTATTGATCAACCAACAGGGCCGCGTGTATGGTGAATTCTATCATGTCGCCGGACAAATACCCAGCGCCGTAGGCAAGTCATCCACCCGCCATCCCAAATGGATCAACAAAAAATTACTTTGCTTGTCGCTCCCCGACAACAATAACCCCTACCCTTGCCTGGTGTTCGTAGACCAGCAAGGCAACCGCATCGAAACGCCCTACGAATGCCCCTGGATTTTCGCTTTTGTATCGCGCGCATTGATTACCGATAAAACCATTTTCGGCGGCACTTGCATAACTGTATTGGATAAGGAAAGGATGGTTCGGTTGATTGATTTCGAGGGGAAAGAAATACCCGGCACCCAGCCCATTCCCTTTAGCAGTTTAATGATCAACTACACCAAACTCTTCATCGAACAAAAGGCCGGCCAGCTTGAATCATAGCAATCGCCTAGAACACAGCCTCCAAAACGCAACCACCGAACAAAGCATAAAAAAATCCCGGGCATAACCCGGGATCTCAATACTATACACTGCTGACGAACTTACTCAGCGGCTGCACCACCCTCAGGGCGGGGCTGCGGACGGCGGGGACCGTTGTAGTTGCCGCCCATCGGACGACGACCGGTTCCCTGGCGTTGCTTGCGATTTTCGTCGGCGCGCTTCTTCAACTGGGCTTCGTGTTCCTTGTGCCAAACTTCAAATTTGGTCATCGCGGTAACATCATCGAACAGTCCCAGTTTCACGCCACGCAGCAGATGTTTCAGGTACAATACGCCTTTGAACGACAAAATCCGGCGAACTGTATCGGTTGGCTCTGCACCCTTGTGCAGCCAATCCAGCGCACGCTGGCGGTCCAACTGAATAGTGGCAGGAACGGTCAACGGGTTGTAAGTACCGATCTTTTGAATGAATTTTCCATCTCTGGGTGCACGGGCGTCGGCCACAACGATGAAGTAGAAGGGCCTCTTCTTACTCCCGTGACGCTGCAATCTCATTTTAACTGGCATCGTAAATAAAAATTTAAATGCGTGAATAAATAGGGTTTCTTTGATAAGGACTGCAAAAGTAGCTATCCTGCTGATACCTGCAAACTAAATAAATTATTAAGAATTTTCAAAAGACTATCTACGGCCAAAACCGCCCATACCAGGCATTTTTCCGCCCATTGGCATCTTATTCATCATTTTCATCATGTCTTTCATTTGCTCAAACTGCTTCATGAAAGCGTTTACATCGGCCATTTCTTTGCCGGCGCCGAGCGCAATCCGCTTGCGGCGGCTCTGGTCAATCACATCGGGGTTGCTCCGCTCATAGGGCGTCATGCTGTTGATCATCGCTTCGATGCCCTTAAACGCATCGTCGCTGATGTCGATGTCCTTCACGGCCTTGCCCACCCCGGGAATCATCCCCAGTAAGTCTTTGATATTACCCATCTTCTTGATCTGTTCCAATTGCTGCTTGAAATCGGCAAAATCAAACTGGTTCTTCCGGATTTTTTTCTCCAGCTTCTTGACTTCGGCTTCGTCGAACTGGGCCTGGGCACGCTCCACCAGGGTGGTAATATCACCCATGCCGAGTATCCGCTGGGCCATCCGCTCGGGATAGAAAACATCGAGGGTATCGAGCTTTTCGCCGCTGCTCACAAACTTGATGGGCTTGTTGACCACGTACTTGATCGACAAAGCCGCACCACCGCGGGTATCACCGTCGAGCTTGGTCAACACCACCCCCGAAAAATCGAGCCGCTCGTTGAAGGCCTTGGCCGTATTAACCGCGTCCTGGCCGGTCATGGAATCGACCACAAATAATATTTCCTGCGGATTGACCGCTGCTTTTATATGAGCCACCTCGGTCATCATGGCCTCGTCGACCGCCAGGCGACCGGCCGTATCGATGATCACTACATTTTTGTTGCGGCTGCGGGCTTCAGCCACCGCCTTGCGGGCAATGTCGACCGCGTCTTTGTTCTCGGGCTCGCTGAATACATCCACCCCAATTTGGCCGCCAAGTACTTTCAACTGATCGATCGCCGCCGGGCGGTAGATATCTGCCGCCACCAGCAGGGGGCTCAGGCCCTTCTTGGTCTTCAGGTAACTGGCCAGTTTGCCGCTGAACGTGGTTTTACCAGAACCCTGCAAACCCGCGATCAGGATCACCGCCGGGTTGCCCTTGGCATTGAAGGGGCTTTCGGCACCGCCCATCAACTGCACCAGTTCGTCTTTCACAATCTTGACCATGAGCTGGCCCGGGCTAACCGCCGTCAGCACCTTTTCGCCCATCGCTTTGTCCTTGATGGTATCGGTAAATTCTTTGGCAATTTTATAGTTCACATCGGCATCTACCAGGGCGCGGCGGATCTCTTTCACCGTTGCCGCCACATTCAATTCGGTAATACGCCCCTCGCCCTTAATCTGTTTAAAGGCCGATTCTAATTTCTCACTTAATGATTCAAACATGTCATAATATTTAAGGTTTAAGGTCTAAGGTTTAAGGTTGGTTCCTCACGCGTGCAACAAACCCGCACGCGGTAGCAACTTTAAACCTTACACATGAAACCCTAAACAACAAGCAGGCCACTGGCGTACGCCAGCGGCCTGCAAATATAGTTCAGTGCGAAGAATTACACGCCCAGGTAGGTGCGCAATTCGCGACTGCGGGAATTGGCTTTGAGTTTGGTGAGGGCCTTGTCTTTGATCTGGCGCACGCGTTCGCGGGTCAGGTTGAATTTTTCGCCGATATCTTCCAGGCTCATGGGATGATCTACCCCGATGCCAAAGAAATAACAGATCACTTCTTTCTGGCGCTCGGTGAGTACCTGCATGGAACGGGCGATCTCCTGGGTCAGGCTCTCGTCGTGTTCAATGTTTTTATCCGTACGCTCGGCATTGGGATTCTCGAAGATATCGATCATCGTATTGTCTTCACCTTCGGCCAGGGGGGTATCCATGCTGAGGTGACGGGCCGACATATTCATGGTAGCACGTACTTCTTCCAGGTCCATTTGCAGCACATCGGCCAGCTCTTCGGCACTGGGCTCGCGCTCATATTCCTGTTCCAATTGGGTATATGCTTTCTGGATGCGATTGGTGAGGCCCACTTTGTTCAGGGGCAATCGCACAATCCGGCTCTGCTCGGCCAGGGCCTGCAGAATGCTCTGGCGAATCCACCAAACGGCATAGGAGATAAATTTAAAACCACGGGTTTCGTCAAAACGCTGGGCAGCCTTGATCAAACCGAGGTTGCCTTCGTTGATCAGGTCGGGCAAGGACAAACCCTGGTTTTGGTATTGTTTGGAAACAGATACCACAAAACGCAGGTTGGCGCGCGTCAGCCGGTCGAGGGCGCGCTGGTCGCCCTGCTTGATCAGCCGGGCAAGCCGCACTTCTTCTTCGGGACTGATCAGTTCTACCTTGCCAATTTCCTGGAGGTATTTTTCAAGACTCTGCGATTCGCGGTTGGTAATCGACTTCGAGATCTTGAGCTGACGCATACTCATACACGGATGGTTTTTAGGGTGTTATCGCCTTTGCTGCGATGGTTCTTTGCCTATTAAAACGCAGGATGGGCTATTTTCTTGCATAAACCGGCAGCCCGTTTCGCCCCTTCCTTTCACAACTTGTTAACAGCAGGGAAGTCCGCGGGTGATTTCACCCCCGATAAATGGCTGATTTTCAGCAATAAGCTGCAATTTTTACCAACAGTTTGCTTTCTATTGGCCATTCAAAAAAATACCATCGGCAGAATTTTGCAAATACATTTAATTCAATATTATTGCAGCGATTGTACTTTTTAAGACAGTCATAGACAGGAGATGAAGAAACAACAGTATACCCTTGAATATCCGGTTAGGTGTTCCCCCAATATATTGTACGAATTCCTTAGCACGCCGGCTGGCCTGCAGGAATGGTTTGCCGATAAAGTGGATGAGCGCGACCAGGTTTTCAGTTTTTCTTGGAGCGGTTCTACCGATAAGGCCGAAGTACTGGAAAGTGAAGAAAACAGTTTCATTCGCTTTCACTGGCTGCATGCCCCCAAGGACGAATATTTTGAGTTCCGGATTGAAAAATCAGATGTTACCAACCAGACCATCCTGGTGATCAACGATTTTGCCGAAAAGAAAGAAATCAAAGACGCCGGACAACTTTGGGCCTACCAGGTCAAAGACCTGTTTCATCGTTTGGGTAACTGATCAGTTCCAACCAATCATTGAACGATTTTTCGAGAAAAGCAGGGATGGCTTCCAGTGCGTCTATCGGCATCTTTTTGGCCAGTTTTACAAAAGGCGCTTTTACCAGCAACGAAGCCCATTCTTCCCTTGTATTTGCTGCGAAAGACAACAGGTTTGTTTCCTTGAAATTATGTTCCCACGGTGATGCATGCACGCAGATATACAATGCATCGGTTAAGTCGGCATTCGTTGTATTCAACAAGCGATGCAGCACCTGCTGTTGCAAAGGACCACTCACCAGCAGTGTAGAGGAAAAGAAATTTCCCCACCACATAAACTGCCGAATAACCATCATTTCATCGGTTTCAAAAACACGGGGATAGTCGAGCACCAACCAAGGGAGTCCGCCGTATTTTTCACCGCGTGAAATCTTGGGCGGATAGTTGAAACAGATCGCCGGCAGTTCGCTACGCCGCGCTACCATCGTTGCTACTTGCTGTTCGCTGATGGCGCCCAATACTGCCGCCAGTTTTTCCAAAACACGATTCTTCGTTAAAATGATAGCAGGATCGGCTAGCAGTCTGCTTTCCTCTTCGGAAAGCTGTATTTTTACGGCGCCCATACCGCAAAGTTATTTCAAAAACATTCGGATACACGTGTTCAAGCAGTTAGATAAGCTCATCGTCAAATCTTTTGTGGGCCCCTTTATTGCCACTTTTTTCATCACGCTTTTTGTGCTGGTACTCCAGTTTTTCTGGTTGTATATCGACGATTTTGTGGGCAAGGGTCTTGACCTGGGCACCGTGGCGGAAGTGGTGGTGTATGTAGCCGCCACCGTACTGCCCCTGGCCCTGCCGCTGGCGGTATTGCTTTCGTCCATCATGACCTTTGGCAACCTGGGCGAAACCTTTGAATTGGTGGCCATCAAATCGGCCGGTATTTCGCTGCTGCGATTTATGCAACCACTGTTTTTTGTGAGCCTCTTACTAACTGGGGTTGCTTTTTTATTCAACAACAATATCATTCCCGTCGCCAACCTCAAACTCAACCGGCTTAAATACGATATCATCAATAAGAAGCCGGCTTTTGATATGCGGGAGGGTTCCTTTTATACCACCCTGCCAGGTTATGCCATCAAGATTGGCAAAAAAGAAAAAGACGATTCCACCCTGCGCGATGTGGTGATCTTTGAGAAAGACCGCGCACTGCAAGACAATATCATCATTGCCCGGAGTGGTATTATGCGGGTTACCGACGACAAACGTTTTCTCGAATTCAAATTGATTGATGGCTGGCGGTATACCGAACGGGGTTCGCGCGTGAACCTCAACACTGAATTTATTCGGCTCGGGTTTAAAGAGTTCAAAAAAGTAATTGACATGAGCTCTTTGCTGATGTCAAAAACCGACGACAGTCTTTTTAAAGACAATTACCAGATGTTGTCGATTCGGCAATTGCACAAGGCCATCGACTCGCTGGAAAAGATCCATATCATTTTTCAGAAAAAGGTGAATACCGAGATATCGCCCTACATGAGTTTTGTGAAACAGATGGATACCGGCTGGGTAGAGCCGGGGATAAAAATCATCCGGCCCGATTCGTTGAAAGCGCTGTACCCCGACAGCATTTTCAATCCGGCCAATGAACGAGTGGTGTCGCAATTATCGGTGGTGAAGAGCACGGTTGATATCAATCGATCTGATTATGAATCGCGGGCAAAGAATCTTCGCTTTCATGAAATCGCCTGGCATGAAAAATTCACGTTGTCGGTGGCTTGTCTCGTGTTGTTTTTGATTGGCGCACCCCTGGGTTCCATCATTCGCAAGGGCGGATTGGGAACGCCATTGGTATTTGCGGTGATCTTTTTCGTGATCTTTTTCCTGTTGAATAATTTCGGCAAGAAACTGGTGAAAGAAGCCGTCATGTCGCCCTTCTCGGGTATGTGGCTGGCCACATTCGTATTGCTGCCCATCGGCTTTTTCCTGATCTACAAAGCCCTGCACGATTCGCAATTGTTCAACAAAGAATTCTATTACCGCATCTTCCGCCTGTTTAAAAAGAAGCTCGCTAAACCTGAATGAGTTTTGTTCGGCCAGTTCATTTCACCCGAAAAAAACCGAAAATGACCACGATAAACAATTGTTTAACCAGTAATAAAGCATGCGCAACCCCATTCTGGCAAACAATTGGTAATTTCAATTATCAAAATTATATAAGATGAAATCAGATAAACATTCACGCCGCCAGTTCATCAGCACTGGTACCAAGGCGTCGCTCGCGCTCGGATTGGGTGGATCACTGATTGCTTGTAGCAGCAAAGCTGCCGGTGCGTTGCAAGGTGCAGCCTGGGCCGACAATCCACTGTTCCAAACACCCTATCACCAAACACCTCTACCCTACGATTACAAAGCATTGGAGCCATCAATCGATGCGCCGACCATGGAAATCCATTATACCAAACACGCAGCCGGCTATACCAAAAACCTGAACGAAGCTGCTGTGGCAGAAAAAGTAGATACGGCAAAGCCATTGGAAGCCTTGTTGGGTGAGATTAATAAGTATTCGGAGAAAATGCGCAACAATGCCGGCGGACATTATAACCACGAGCTCTTCTGGAAAAACATGCGTGCACCTGTTAGCGGCAACGCACCGTCGGGCAGTTTGAAAGCAGCGATCGATACTAAGTTCGGTGGCTTCGACAAATTTAAAACCGGATTTGCAGATGCGGCAAAAGGTCGTTTCGGCAGTGGCTGGGCCTGGCTGATTGTCAAAGACAAAAACCTGCTCATTAGCTCTACACCCAACCAGGACAATCCGCTGATGCCGGTAGCCAGTACCACCGGTATTCCACTGTTGGGCCTTGATGTTTGGGAGCATGCCTATTACCTGAAATACCAGAACAAACGGCCCGATTACATTGAGAATTGGTGGAACGTGGTGAACTGGGACAATGTGCAACAGCGTTTTGACATTGCGATGAAATAATGCAGAAAGAGGCAACGGAAAACCTGGGTATACAAAAGTGGGTGGTGGTAGTGGCGGTGGTTTTATTCGCCATCAAATTACTTGCCTGGTACCTCACGCGTTCCGTTGCCATCTTAACCGATGCGCTGGAGAGCACGGTGAACGTGATCTCCGGTTTCATTGGTCTTTACTCTCTTTATATTGCAGGCAAGCCCCGCGATAGCGATCATCCTTATGGGCATGGCAAAGCAGAATTTATTTCAGCGGCCGTTGAGGGCACACTGATTATCATTGCCGGATTGCTGATTATTGTGGAGGCCGTTCGCCACATCGTTTACCCCAAACCGTTAAAACAACTCGACCAGGGTATGATCCTGGTGGCTTTTGCCGGCCTGGTGAATTATGTGATGGGGGCCATCGCGATACGCCGCGGGCGAAAAAACAAATCACTGGCCCTGGAAGCCAGCGGCCGACACCTGCAATCAGATACCTATAGTACCATCGGCATTCTTATTGGTGTTGGCCTGGTGTACCTGACCGGCAAACAAGTGATCGACCCCCTGGTAGCCCTTGTCTTCAGTTTCATCATCATTTTTACCGGTTACCAGATTTTACGAAAATCGCTTGCAGGCATTATGGACGAAGCCGATGAAGCCATCCTGCAACAAATGGTGCAGCACCTCAACGGGGTCAGGAGCGTAAACTGGATTGATCTTCACAACCTCCGCGTTATTAAATATGGCAGTGTATTGCATATCGACTGTCACCTCACGGTGCCCTGGTACTTCAATGTAAAAGAAGCGCACCAGGAAATCGACAAACTGCGTGAAAGCATTCGAACGGCTTTTGGCGATGCCATTGAATTGTTTGTGCATTCAGATGGATGCGAGCCCTTCTCCTGCCCACTCTGCGCGAAAACAGATTGCCATGTTCGGCAAGCAGCTTATCAGCAAAAAGTGGAATGGACATTGAAAAACCTGCAGTCTGACAAGAAACACCAATTGAACTAAATCGACGCAAGCGAAAAGCGCCTACATTTGTTTCTGCAAAATGGCGAACGATGAAAGCATGGAAAGACTACCAGGAACAAGAGAAAGATCGATTTCTGCTGGAACTGATCGAACTATTGAAGATTCCCAGTATCAGTGCACGTAGTGAGCACAAAGCAGATATGCTGCGTTGCGCGGAAGCTGTAAAAGAGCGACTGCTTGCTGCAGGGGCCGATAAAGCCGTGGTGTACGAAACCGAAGGACATCCGATTGTATATGGTGAAAAGATCATTGATGCAGCCAAACCAACGGTGCTGGTATATGGCCACTACGATGTACAACCACCCGATCCGCTGGAACTGTGGCACAGTGGCCCCTTTGATCCGGTCATTAAAAATGGAGCGATCTATGCGAGGGGGTCGGCCGACGACAAGGGCCAGTTCTACATGCATGTAAAGGCAATGGAAACGATGATTCGTACCGGCAGCCTGCCAACAAATATCAAATTCATCATTGAAGGTGAAGAAGAGATCGGCTCACCGAACCTGGCCAATTTTGTAGCCAACAACAAGGCCTTGCTCGATGCCGATGTAATTTTAATCAGCGATACGGCGATGATTAGTAAAGATGATCCATCGATCGATATTGGTGTTCGCGGACTCTCCTATATTGAAGTTGAAGTAACGGGTGCCAATCGCGACCTGCACAGTGGTGTGTATGGCGGTGCTGTTGCCAACCCCATTACCATCTTGTGCCAGATGATTGCGAGCCTGCACGATGAAAACAACCATATCACCATTCCCGGTTTTTATGATGATGTGATCGAAGCCACCGTTGAAGAGCGGCAACTGATGGCCGAAGCGCCATTTAGTGAAGCAGAATATATGGCTGACCTCGGCATCCAGGCGCTTTGGGGCGAGAAGGGATATACCAGCAACGAAAGAACGGGCATTCGTCCAACATTGGAAGTGAATGGCATTTGGGGTGGATATATTGGTGAAGGTGCCAAAACGGTGTTGCCGTCGAAAGCTTTTGCCAAGATTTCCTGCAGATTGGTGCCCGATCAGCATTCAGATAAAATCACGCAATTGTTGATTGATCATTTACACAAGATTGCGCCGGCGTCGGTAACCATTAAAGCAAGTCTGCACCATGGTGGCGAACCCTATATGACGCCCATTGATTCTGATGGCTACAAAGCGGCGGCCATGGCGATTGAAACGACCTATGGCAAGCAGCCCATACCGGTTCGTGGCGGCGGCAGTATTCCCATTTGTGCCTTGTTTGAAAAAGAGCTGGGGCTAAAGATTGTATTCATGGGCTTTGGTCTCGACAGCGACAACCTGCATTCACCCAACGAGAAATACGATTTGTATAATTATTACAAGGGCATTGAAACGATACCCTATTTTCATAAATATTTCGCAGAAAACAATCAATAATCAAAGGTTCAAAGTTTAAGGTCTAAGGTGTAAGGTTGCTGCCGCGTGCAAGCGATCTCACAAAAAACAGTTTGCATAAAAGGCAAGTTTAAATATGTTTAGGTTGCCACACGTGCGGCAGCAACCTTACACCTTAGACCTTAAACTTTAAATCTTAAACACACGGCTTCTTTGGAAAAACTTCGCATCGATAAATACTTGTGGTCTATTCGGGTTTTTAAAACCCGGAGTATTGCTGCGGAGGCAATTGATCGGGGCAAGGTGCGCGTGAATGGCGAACCGGTGAAGCCGGCACGGGCGGTGGTAAAGGGCGATGAATACGATATCAGAACGGAAGCGAGGCGTTGGGTGATCAGGGTAAAAGAATTACTGGATCACCGGGTGCAGTACACCGAGGCGATCCAGTATTATGAAGATATTACGCCGGCTGAAGACAAAGAAGTAATCAAGTACCAGGCTTCGAGTTTTAATACCGGCAAACGTCAGAGTAAAGTGGGCCGTCCTACAAAAAAGGAGCGGCGCGATCTCGATGGGTTTGTCGGCGGGGACAGTGATCTCTGATTTTCTACAGGATGATGGATGGTTGGTGTTCCTTGAATTGAATATTGGCGTTCTTTCAACAGGATACAGGATGGCAATCATTCAACAGGATATAGGAATGCGATCATTGGGATATTGGAATGCGTTCATTAGGATATTGCATCTCACTCAATTGGATAAAGGACTTCATAGCATTCACAGGATTGGGCTGATTTCATAAAACTGGACTGGTCTTCAAGGATTGGCCTTTTTCTGCTGGATATTGGAAAGTATTCATCGGGATATTGGAAAGCATTCATCGGGATATTGAAACTCACTCAACAGGATAAAGGACTTCGTAGCAATTCACTGGATTGGATTATCTGCTGCTTGTTGATCGTTCAGCGGGCTTTAAGAAAACGTACCAGGAAATCCAAAACCGCCTTACAGATATATAATCAGCGTCAGCGTAATTTCCGTAACCAGTAAATGCCATTTTTTTTAAAAAAAGCCCTTTTTGCAGAAAATCGGGGCCAAATCCTCGTAGATCTACGACAAAATCTTCACTAAACGTCAATTAAGAGGGCTATTACTCGACGAAAAAGGGCTGATAATCGAAAAAACCCTATATCAACTTGTATTTTCCGAACAGCATGTCAATCTTTGTATTGTTGATTCGTACCTAATGTTGATTGTTATGAAAACGTACCCCCGCTTCTCTAGCCAAGCAATGATTAACCTGATAAGCCTTGCCATATTATTGGTAGTGCTTTTCTTCCTGAACACCGCCAAAGCGCAGGATATTCATTTTGCTAATTACCAGCTGATCGCAGGTAATGCAGGCCACAAAGGCGCTACCTACCGCTTTTCTTCAGTTACCAAAGACGCATCTGCCGACTGTATCGTAAAGATCGAAAGCATGAGTCCGGGTGTTAACCTGAAGCAACTGACACACAACGCAAGTGGTAATGTTTCTTCTTTCCAGCCGGAAGTTGAGTACATGAATATCAACGGACCTTCCTGGATCGAATTCAGCTTCACTTTTGTACCACATAATAATAACCAGTTGAGCCTGCACATGCTGCCGGAAATAACCACCTCTATCTCCGGACTAAGCAACTATGGCATCGCACAGGAATTTGCAGAATGTAACCTGGGTGCTAACAGTAAAGTGGTATATGATTCAGAAATCACCAGCCTGGCCATCTCTACCAACGGTTATGGCTACCGTGCCGAAAACAAATATGGTCACTCGCAGAAAGCTGACAACGAAAAGCTGAGCATCATCAATAAGAATGTAGCTGTGATCCGCATCAAAATCGGTATCAACCGCAACAACGATAACAACTGGGGTGGTATCAGTACTTATAAGATCGAACTGAAAGATGTGAATCCTGATATGGCCACTGTTTATATGCCCGATATCGTTGGCTTCCAGGCCAAAATGCAACAAGATATGGTGCAATTGAGCTGGAGCAGCCCGAACCAGGATAATATCCAAGACATCACCGTAGAGAAAAGTGTTGATGGTGAGATCTTCCGTGAAGTTGGTAAGTTCCGCAAAACAGATATGGAAAGCGATGGCCTCTACCAATTCAACGATGATGCCCATAGCGCTACTACCATGGGTGCTGTTTTCTATCGTCTTCGTACCCGCAGTATGAAAGGTGATATCCAGTACTCTTCGGTGAAGATGGTAACCCTGAACAAAAAAGAAGCTTTTGTAAAAACCGATGTAAGCATAGACCCGGTTACTGGTGAGCAGATTTTCCTGACACCGCTTAGCTGGCAACAAAAGCAAGTATCGGCCGAAGTGTACAACGGTGATGGTACCCTGGTTAAAAAGATCTCTGACGCCAAGGCCATGCCGCAAATGACCCTCGACATGAAAGATTTGTCTGCCGGTGCATACTTTGTTCGCTTCACCTGCGGTAACCAGTACTCAACTCAATACATTGTTCATGCAGAAAGTCTGTAAGGATTCGATAGTTACAAATTTCATATTTAGCCAGTGAAACGCTGAGCCGGTTGCTGAAAAGTGACCGGCTTGCTACTTGTTATACCCCCAGGTACAAGACCCCCAATAACTTTGCCACTGCACACTATCCACCACAGCTCTTTCCATCAGCACCGAACTCACCATCCACGACCCCATTGTTTGACAAGAAAATGACAACCTGCCCTGCTCATTGGTTGTCTTGTTTTGTAAAATAGTACCCTCCTTTGTTTTGTGCCAGATCTTCACGAGTTGATTGGCCAACGGTTTGCCTTTGAATAGTACGGTGAACTCAGCCGAATCGGCTTCCGGCCGTTGGTAAGGATTGACCGTGGGAATAATATCGAGCGGCAAACTTGTTTTTTTGGTACAACGATGGCTGTATTGATCGCCCACCTGGATGATTGTTTTCACACTCCTGCGATAATATTCCCTGCCGATGGAATCACGCTCATTATTTGCGGCGCGAAATGCTTCTGCCGTCGACAATCCATCTTCTTTCAGGTATTCGTTGAACTTATCGGCTTCCAATTGGATGAACTTATTCTTGGTTTCAAGAATAACCATCGCTGTGCCCGCTTCGGTCAATGAAAACTCGAGCGAATCGCCGGCATGCGTTCCCAAATCCTCCGTCATATCATCTTCCCAATCGCCCTGGTAAAGATGCAATTGCGCTACCGATGCCCGGTTGCCCGACCAGTTTTCGCCCTGATAGTTCTCCCCTACCATAAACCGGAGCTGCACAGAAGCAGCGGGTTCATAATAGAATTTGTCGGGCTCAATCCAAAACTCATGAGCGCTTAACCAAAAAGAACCCAATAAAACGATGAAAAGGCAAACTGATTTTCGCATCCAGCAAAATAACGAGAAAAACCAGTTGGACGTGCAGGCTAGGGCAGGCGGCGGCTTGACTCCCGAATGATCAGTTCGGGTTGCAGTATGAGTTTGCGGGCTTGTAGCCGGTTTTCAGCACTGCGCAGCAGGATGTCAAAAGCGAGTTTGGCTGCCTCCTCGCCCATTTTCACCGTTTGCTGGTTGACCGTACTCAGGGAAGGCGTGATAAATTCGCCAAACGCTTCGTTGGCAAAGCCAATGATCGCAATGTCTTCCGGCATCCGGGCACCCACCGATTTGATCGCCTGCATGGCACCCAGAGCGGTGAAATCTTCCACTGCGAATACAGCATCGGGCGGTTCATGTTTTTGCAACAGGGCATGCATGCAAGCCCGGCCAGATTCAATACTTACTTTTCCATGCAAAATCAGGTCATCATTCAACGGAATATTATGCACATTCAAGGCGTCGATATACCCTTTCAGCCGCTGGTTGAAGATGGTAACATGTTGTTGTCCGCCGATATGCGCAATTCGCCGACAACCCTGTTGTATCAAATGTTTCGTGGCTTCAAAAGCGCCGGTGTAATCATTCACCACAACCGAAGAAACACCGAGTTGGTCATTGGCACGATCAAATAAGATCAGCGGAACGCCACGCTTCTTGATCTCCGCAAAATGATCGAGGTTGATGGTTTCTTTGGAGATTGAAGCCAGTACCACATCTACCCGCGACTGCAAAAAAGTTTGCACCCCTTTTTTTTCATAATCGAATTGCTCATTGGTTTGGTAGATGAGTACATTGTAATTTTTCTCGTTGGCGATTTTTTCAATGCCATGTACCACTGAGCCGAAGAAGCTAATCTCCGCACTCGGTATAATCACACCAAGAATATTCGACCGACCGAGGCGCAGTGAAGAAGCGATTTTATTCGGTTGGTAATTTAATTGCACAGCGATTTCGCGTACCCGCTTCTTGGTTTCTTCTTTGATACCGGGATGATTGTTCAACGCGCGACTAACCGTAGCGGGTGTTATATGCAACACACGCGCAATATCAGCAATGGTGATTTTTGAGATAAGGTCACTCATTGATTAGCCGGAATAAAGCCAATAAATCTTTTTTGCTGTTGACATCCAGTTTTTTTGCTTTCACCGTTTCATTGATCAATTGCTTTTTTGCCGGCACGAGCCTGGCCAACGCGGCAAAACTGGTAAACTTCTCCCAGTCACCGTTTTTAGCGATGGCATATTGTTGTAAAAGCGTCACCTGAAAACCATCGGGCAACTTCATGCCGTAGGCAGATCCATTCTGCAACATGGTTCGCAAAGCCTGGCTCGCACCAGCTTGCGAACTGATGCCATAACCGATATCTTCTCCCTGCTCGGCAATACGACCTTCATACACGATGGCTAGCGGCATTGCTGCCTTGCTAATGATTTCAACAAAACCCAGTTTGGCAGGTATGAATGTTCGGTCGGCAATGAATATCGTATCCACGCTGGCTGGTTCGGCAATAGCCAGGTATTTACCCGCACCGGCATCAAAAATCATTTCATTGGTAAGCACGTTGTAATTCAACAATTGTTGACTGACGGCGCCGTTTTTCAGCAATACTTTGCCGGCTGTAAAGGCAGGAAATACATAGTGCGTAAGACGGACGGCTTCCTGGTCGATCTGCGACCAACCCTGATGACAGGCAAATACCAGCAACAGCCCCGTCAATACCCACGCTCGTTTCATTTTTTGAGTTTGTTTTCCAGCACTTTGATGAAATAACCGCCTACCACACTCCTGGCCTGGAAGCCCACCTGGCGGCCATCGGTGGTTTCATGCCAGTCGCTCAATGGCACCCGGGAAGCTGTTTCAATGGCATATTTGTAAACCGGTTGAAGTAGCGCATTGAATTTTGCCGGATCGTCGGTCAGCGTAGCCGTCCACAGTATCCAATCAGATTTGGTATAAGACCGGCGGCTGTCTAACGGTAATCCATAAACGTTTTGCTTAGTCAGGTAGTAGTCGATCTCTTTGTTGTACACGCCCTGCGGAAAAATATCCAGCCCAAGCAATTTATCCCATACCATATTGTATTTCTGGCTCCAGGTACCCTTGCCATCAAAAGTCAAGGCAAAGTGGTCGCCGTCGTCGGCCATTTGTATCCACTTTTTGCCCATCTCACGGGCAATACCGAAATATTTATCGGCAATATCTTTTTTGCCCAGGCTTTCGGCCATTTGCGCATAACAACCAATACCTACAATTGCCTTCACTGAAAGATTCGCATTGCGCGCCAGGTGACCGGCAAAATCGTCGGTACACAATTGATTGGCAGGATCAAATCCATCTTTCACCAGGTATTCTACCCAGGTACTCAGTGTGTTCCAGTGTTGGGCAGCATACTTGCCATTGCCTTCCACTTTCGTCAGGGCGCCGAATAGGATTATCATATTGCCACATTCTTCCACCGGCATGTCTTCCCCATAAGTTTGCCCGTTGGCAATCGGATAAGTGCCAATATCGTGTGATGGATACGGCTTGTTCCATTTGCCGCTTTCACTATAATAAACAATACCATTCATCATGCCCTTCATCAGTTCGGTATTATATGCGAGGTAGAGGGGTGCTGATGGATAGGTTATGTCAACAGTGTTTATAGAACCATTGCTGAAATTTTCTTTCGACAACCAGAGAAGGGTTCCCTGCGGACTCCGAACCAGTTTGTGTGCAGCCAAACATTGCCGATAGGCCAGCTTACAAAGTTTTGCATACTCTTCGCCACCCGCTTTCAACGCATCGTTTTCAATCATTTTGTCGGTGGCATCGCATTTGGCCAGTACCGACTTGTACGACGACCATGCTTGTGAAAGCTGTTGTTCCATCGATGTTTTCTTTCCGTCGCGCCACCATGGTTTCAGGTTGCTGCCAAAATATTGGATGGATTCAAGGTCGTCGTAGCCAATCAGGAAAACCTGTTCGGCTGCGCCCCTAACGGCGCCCAAATCAACACTCGTGTTCAGCAAAAGATGTTTGCCTGTGGTAGCTGATTTTCCGGTTCCAAAAAAAGCCTGCACTCCTTTCAGGTTCTCATTGATAAATTGTTTAGGTGTATGTTGGTTGGCAGGTACGGCCACATACATATAACCCCAATCGATGCGAAGGTCATCGCCTTTCTTTTTTAGTATAGGTTGTTCAATGGTTCCTGCTTTCAAGATCTTTAATCCATTGGCCGTGTAGGCTTCGGCTTTAACCGGTTGCACGGGTGTGTTGGTGGCAATATCTGTACTGGCACCCAGGTAAATCTGCACCTGGTGTGCTAAGGTATCTGTAGTTGAAACTCTTGCCGTGATATAAGACACCGGGCGCGCCAGCAGGTCGAGATCAGTTATCAGCAAGGGCGACGTAAACAGCAATTCGAGTTTGGCTGCACCACAATTGAATTGGTACGTGGTTTGCGTGGCAGAAATCGCCACATTTGTTTGTTGTGCCGGCTGCACATTCGGGTCGGCGGGATCAACCGCTTCTTCAACAATGCCCGCGTCGAGCCAGGCTTCGCCACCGGTATTGGTCACATGAATAGCAAGCAGGTTGTCGTTCTTTTTCAGTTTGGCCACAATAGCATCTGTCAATGGCAGGTAAAAATATTTTCCCGCAACACCCTTGGTTGCATAGACCTGGTCACCGTTGATAAATACTTCTACATCATCGTCGTGTTTCAGTTTCAGGAACAATTTTCCGGCATGTGCCGCGTCAATATTAAATAGTCGGCGCACCCAAAGCTCGCGCGACTTCCACGCAGTGTAAGGCGCTTTAGATTTCGTCCAGTTGCTGACGTTGACACCCGGTTTCATCCACTCATCGCCGGGTGCTGTTTCGGTTGAAATGGCAGCATAGGCCACCTCATCGGCCGCAGGCACCAATGTTTTAAACATCTTTTCCTTTTCGCCCATGAAGCGATAAATCTTTCCATCCACACGAATCCATCCCAGCAACGATTGACTGGCGCCTGTCCAGTGTTTGGTAGGGGATGCCGCCAACTCATCGGTTGTTGACCAGATACTGAAATAAGGATCATGGGTTATCAGCGGATAAGCAGGCGCCAGGCGCTCCTGTGCGGCAACAGGCAAAAAGGCCACCGCTACTATAAAAGCGAGTATACTCTTTTTCATCAGCATCGTTTTATTTTGATCCGGAAGGCAAAGCCAGCGCCTGCCCTTCTTTCACCGGTTCTCCAAAATTAGGGGTACCATCTGCATTCCAGGTAAAGAGTTGTGCACGGGGTGACCGCTTGTTGCCACAACCATCACCAGGGTTTGAATTGGCATGGTACAAAATCCAGTCTTCTTTGCCATCGGGTGATTTAAAAAAAGAATTATGGCCGGGTGAATAAACGCCATTCGCCACCGACCCTTTAAAAACCGGCTGCGGGTGCTTTGTCCAGTGCTTCGCATTCAGCGGATCAGTGCCTGTTAACCGCAACAAGCCGAGTGCATAAAAATCTGTCCAGCATCCGCTGGCTGAAAAAACAATAAAGAGGTCTTTGTTGTGTTGCAGAAATTGCGGGCCTTCATTCACATTCACCTGCGGCGGATTGCTTTGCGCACCCAGGTCTCCATGTGTTTCCCAGTCGTATTGCGGAAACGAAATGCGCACGCGATTGCCTTCGATGCTGTAGGGATTCTTCATCGCGGCGATATAAATATCCTGTTGACCGTTTTTATCGCCCTCCCAGCCCGACCAGGCCATATAGAGTTTACCCTGGTATTCAAACACATCGCCATCGATGGCCCATTTGTTAGATGGGTCATGAATCTGTCCCTTCAGCACCCATTCTCCCTGCATGGGATCAGCATTCGCATTTTCAGCTACATACATGCGATGGTGGTTGTTATCGCCATCATCGGCGGCAAAATAAGCATACCATTTCCCTTGCATAAACATCACTTCCGGCGCCCACAATTCTTTCGACCACATCGTGCCTTCAGGAGGTGTGTAAATGATTTTCTTTTCCGCTGTTTTCAGATCGGTGATATTTTTTGTTTTGGTAAGCACCAACCGCTTGCCCGAAGAGCTGGTGTAGTAGTAATAACCATCTTTATAAAAACTATACGGATCGGGTCCTGTTGGCAGCAATGGATTGGTAAACGTTTTTCGAGGCTGCGCTGTTGAACAGCCAGCCACTACCAAGCCCAGCACTATAAGCCATTTTCTGTTCATAGTTTTAATTTACAACAGGGAAAGCGGATATCCGTAACCGGGCACCACCCATCGGCACCAGGGTCAATTCGGTAACTGGTTCGTTGGTACTGACCGGGCTTTGCGGTAACACGGCACAGAGCTTGTATTCGTCCAACTGCCAGGAAGGAATTGCTTTCCCATTCACCTTCAACTCAATTGGTGCGTTGTTATTGGTGAAGGGATTGTTGTCTTTGGGCCAGGCCTTTCGCTGTATGCGAAAAGATTTCAAGGCATCATACTTGTCAACATACAAACCATAGTTCCAGGCATTGGTCGGAAATATTTCGAAAGAAGGCCACTTGTTTTCATCGGCTGTTGGTTGCCAGCGGGCATCCCAAACAGATGTTTTACTACTTTGTTGTTTTTCGTAGCGCTCACCAATTTTCAATGAAAAGGTCAGCGGACCATAATTCACCGATACGCTGTTTTTGTTTTCCTTCCATTCACGCATTTTAAGCGACATCGGCAATTGGATCTTCACCTTATCACCATTTTTCCAACTGCCATCCAGTATGATATAACCCGATTTGGTACGTGGCATTTTCAGTTCGCGGCCGTTCACCGACACCAACATATTTTCACACCAATTCGGTTGCCGCAAATAAATGGGGAACTCAGCCTGCCCGCCTGAAACAATAAGCCGCATCTCCACTGTTTCTTCAAATGGATAATTGGTTTTGGTTTCAATTTCAACCGGTATTCCATTGGCTACTTTCGCCTTCAGGGTACCCGCTGTATACAATTGCACAGCCAGGCCGTTATCGGGCGTTGCCATCCATGCATTCTCTGCATAATATACCCAGCCTGCAGCATGGTTGTGTTGGCAACAACGACTGCTGAAAGGATTCATCATTAAAAAAGGACCGCTGTTATCGATACCCGGTGCATGATTGGCAGAATCACTCTGCACCATGTTTGGTGCCGTCAGGTACCGCAACGAACGATAATCTTCCATGAAAGCAGCGGGAAAAGTATTGAACGCTACATCTTCACAGTTGTCTGCCCACATCGGATCACCGGTGTATTGCAACAAAAATTGATCGGAGGTCATTTGCTCTACCATGCCACAGGTTTCCACCGCCTGCCGCGGATCATTATACCCTTTGCGCGAATTCTCATCACCGCCCCACATGCCGCCCGGCACCTGGCCATACATACGACGAACCAAAGCAAAATTATTATAGCTCGCCTGTTTATCAGTCTCCAGCTTGCTTTGCAGATAATAAGTAGCCGGTTCGCGAAAGCACTGGGCAATGTTCACATTGTGCCAGTTGGGCAGGTTGTCGGCCTGCCGCCAGTCGGCAGTATGGCGATCAATTTTGGTGGCCAGGTCAAGCAGAAATGCATCGCCCGTAATATTATACAACCAATACACGCTGATCAGGTTATCACCACCGCGACTGTTTTCCCAATAGTCTTTCAGGAATTTTTCGTCGGGCACCGACAACTGGTAGCGAAAATAATTGGTCATGAAGGGAATCACGCGCGGGTCTTTGCTGTATTCATAATACGATTGCAAACACCAGAGCATCGGCATATTCGTCCACAGATCGCGATGGCCATTTCTTTCTACCGACGGACCAAAATCGCCATTGTCGCGTTGGTTGTTAAGCACATGATCGATCCAAAATTTTGTTTCAGCGATCATCGTCTTGTCGTTCAGCATATAGGCAATATCACCATACCCTTTCAACCAGTAGGGCAATTCTTCCCAACCCCATTTCCCTTTGCCTTCTTTGTTCAGCCAGGCATTGTCGGTTTTGGACAACCATACACTGATCTCACCAAGGTGACCCGTGAGTCCATCGCGCTGTAGTTCAATTTGCTTGCGCAGCCAACTTCCGGGTACAAAAGAACCAATTGGCAGGCGCGTGAAATAGTTTTTGCTTAAGGGCGCCCGGTTACCGGTATAGTTTACATTGTTTCGATTGTTGATGGTGCTCGGTACTGCTTCAGCATCAACCCGATTTTGTGCCACGCCTTGCAGCGCCGAGCAAGTCAGCAGCAAGGTCCAGGCCCATTTGTTACGTGCCATTAGTTAACGTACGTTTTTAACCTGCGGATTATTATAAATTTTTTCATGCAGGGCTTTGAGATCAGCCACTGACATTTTTTGTACTTTTCGATCGTAGGTGAGAAATCCGTTTGTTTCCACTTCCACATCGGTGGTTTGGGTGTACACCGCAGCCGATAAGCCCTTTTCGATCAGGTGTGGAAAGCGATCCATAAACGCCGCATACTTCTGCAGCATTTCATTGCTATTTTTAAAAGTCTGGTAGCCCCAGTTTTTGGTGTCTTGCCAGGTATGTCCTTCAACCGGCAGGCCGAGTCCGCCAAATTCACCCAATACGAGTATCCGGCCTTTGCCAAATAATGCGGGATCGGGCATCAATGGCTCGGGATAATTGTGCAAGTCGATGATTTGACCCACGTCAACAAAGTTGCCGCCACTGGCCGTGTTCACCAAGCGGCTCGGGTCTTTCGCCATGGTCCATTCAACAATTTCTTTGGTTTTAAATTGGCCCCAGGCTTCGTTGAACGGCACCCACACTACTATAGAAGGGTTGTTGTGAAAATCCTGCATGATCTCTTTCCATTCAGTACGATAGATGGCTTCTGATTCGGGCGTGCGGTCTTTGTCGGTCGCGCGACCATAAATACCCGGCCTCATTTCCCAGCTATTGCCCAGGTCGCCACTCGGCATATCCTGCCATACCAACATACCGACTTGGTCGCAGTAGCTGTACCAGCGTGCAGGCTCTACCTTCACGTGTTTGCGAATCATATTAAAGCCCATCTCTTTGGTGCGAACAATATCGAACTTTAGCGCATCGTCGGTAGGCGCTGTGTATAAGCCATCAGGCCACCAGCCCTGATCGAGCGGGCCAAATTGAAAAACAAATTCATCATTCAGCATCATGCGCTGGATGCCATTTTGATCAGGTGCCATGGAAATTTTACGCATGGCGAAATAACTTTTTATCTCGTCTACTTTTTTTCCCTTACGCATCACCGTTAGGGTCAGGTCATAGAGGGCAGGATGCGAGGGCGACCATTTCTCGGGGTTGTCAATAGCCAAAGAAAGCGTCGACTTACCGTCGGTTTTTTGTTCGGCTACTATGGTGCCTGCTTTGCTGGCAGTAACGAGGAGTTCATCACCCGCTTGCAAGTTTTCGACCGTGGTTTCCAGTTCCAGGCTTTTCTTGTCGAGGTTCGGCGTTTGCTTGAAAGAAGAGATATAGGTTTTCGGAACGGCTTCGAGCCAAACAGTTTGCCAGATACCGGTTACCGGTGTGTACCAGATGCCGTGCGGGTTTTTGATTTGTTTGCCGCGGGGTTGCGGACCATCGTCAGAAGGATCCCACACTTTAACGACCAGCTTTTGGTTGCCTTTTTTATTCAATGCCGACGTAATATCAAAGCTGAAGGGATCATAACCACCCTCGTGTTTACCGACTGGTTTGTCGTTGACGAAAACCTCGCAACGCCAGTCGACCGCGCCAAATTGAAGCAATACGTTTTTGTTCTTAAAATTCGCAGGCAGGCTAAAAGAACGCTCGTACCAGAGAATGCTGTCTTTACCAACTGTTTTGCCAACACCACTGAGTGCAGACTCAACAGCAAAGGGCACCAGTATTTTGCCCTGGGCGGTGGTGGGTGCAGCATCGGCAACGGGTAAAATTGCATAAGACCAAAGGCCATTCAAGTTTAACCAATTGTCGCGCACCATTTGCGGGCGGGGATAATCGGGTAAGGGTTTGGCGGGGTCTAGTTTATCAGCCCATTCGGTTTTGATTTTATTGCCGGCGGGTTTCCAATCCTGCGCAACCACAGCCGAGATAGTCAGTGCCGTGAGCGAGGCAATACAGGTGATTTTTTTCAGCATGCTTAACAGATATAATAAATGAAGATAAGTGTAAAATAAGCAGGCCATACAGCCGGTTGGCTGAATGGCCTGCGGGCTTCAAAGGCATTGAAGGTTTAATAGCTACTAATAGGTAATTTTTTGTACCTGGCTATAGAGCCAGTCTTCCACACCATCTATTTTTACGCCTACCCTGACAAACATATAATTTTGCGCAGGTGTTACACTGGGCACTTCTGCATTCAAACTGATATTGGTAAGACCAGGAAAATCACTGGCAGGTTTTTTCTGCTCGCGCATTTTGTGATCACCCGAATTGGAAACAAAATCAGTTTTATTCACAAACAGCGCCACTTCTTCTACTTCTTTTGCATCGGCACCTGTTGCAATTTGCTCGAGGTCAAATTTCGCTGTTACGGTACTGGATGATCCGTTGATTTGCAGGTTTCGAATCATATAATAGGGTGTCACATTGATATCGATCGACTGACTTCCATTTACATTGATCACCAGTGAGTCGGGCGCACCGCTGGCAGTCTTTGGCCAGATAAATGGTCCCTGTCCATTCGGCACGATCATTTTATACGTGCCATTGAACAGCAGCGCATTCAAAGTGCCATCCTGTTTGAAAGTGGAACCCATGGGTCCGGTTTTGCCGAAACCAGATTGGTACAATTCAAACGTAACCTGGTTTTGTTCGAAACCCAGTTGCTCGCCCTGGTAAACCACCCGGCCGGTCAACTGCGATGAAGGTGCATCATAGTTGTCTTTTTTGCAGGAAGCAAAAGCCAACACACCCAGCAAAAACAGACCATATTTATTCATTGGTTTCATAATTGTTGATTTAATGGGTAATTACTGGTTCGGTTGACGTACAATGGTTGGGTTGGCAGCACGGATATCGTCACCGATGGCTGAATAATAGTTGCCCAATTGGAAACGATTGACGCCTGTTACCCGCGAAGGTTTGGTTTCAATATAGATCCACTTGCCGGCATTGGCGCCATCCTGCACGCGATATGGCCAGAGCCCCCAGGGCTGTGTGCTTTTTGCTGTGGCTTTACCCAGGTTGTTGATAATATCACTGTAAGAAGTGGCGTCACCGTTCCAAACTTTGTCGGCAATTCTCCATCTTTTGTAGTCGAAGAGAATATGACCTTCAAAGGCAAGCTCAACCCGGCGTTCATGCACAATGCGATCAAAATTGATATCAGCAGCCGTGAGCGGCGTGGTAATACCGGCTCGCTCGCGAACCTGGTTCATAAAACCAGCAGCAACAGCAGGTTGACCCAGTTCAAAAGCTGCTTCAGCTGCATTCAGCAACACCTCCCCAAAGCGATAACGAATAAACGCCACATCACTACCGCGACCACGACGACCGGAACCGGTTTGCGGATCAAGCCATTTGCGAATGTAAAAACCTGTTTGTGTGCGGAACTCAAGACCATTTACTGGTCCATCGGTTCCCACCAGAGAGCCGCCACTGGCATCGGTGGTTACAATTGTACCCGCCGATGTGATTTCGCCTGCCTTGATCTTCAACTGACCTGATTTAAAATAAGCACCGGGAACCAGTATGGTACCTCGGAGACGGGCATCACGACCGGCAAAAAGATCTTCCTGGTTGTTGTAGGCGATACGAGATGCCGACGTGCCTATTGGCAGGGGTGCGAATGTGCCGTTCAACAATTCAAACTGTTCCACCAGGTTTAACGACGGATTCAAACGACCGGCATCGCCGCCCTCATCTGAACGGCTATAGGGTTGGTCGTTGGTGGTAAAGCCATGCGTTTTACCGGCAAAGGCTTTGAAGTCTTCAATAAAGATCGACTCCTGGTTAACGCTGGATTTATCGAGGAAGATGGCTGCAAAATTTTCTTCCAGGTCGGGCAATGCCCGGTACAAACTAACCGTACCTGCACTTTGGTCGATGATTTCGTTTGCGGCGCGAAGGGCAATGGTATAGTAACCATTCGCCTGGCTGGCTGCAATACCCACTTCGCCGGTTGATAAACTTACCGTTGGTGTTGTTGCGCCATATTTTGCAATCGAACCGGCATAGAGGGCAGCGCGGCTTTCCATGGCCAATGCAGCTGCTTTTGTAGCACGCGATTTGTCAGCCAGGTTCGCCGGCAAATCGTTCTTTATTTCTTCGGCTTCACTGATAACGAAATCATATATCTCTGCTTCTTTGGCGCGAGGACGTTGCAGGTAGGTTGGATCGCCTTTATAATCGTACTGCATCGGTTCAATAATCAATGGAACACCACCCATGCGCTTCACCATCTCGAAATAATAATTTGCGCGCAGAAATCGCCCTTCTGCTAAAAATCGCGCTTTGTCGCCCGCAGTAATTTTGGTAGACACTTCGGTGGCATCCATCCGCTGCAGGAAAAGGTTCAGGTCGCGGATATAACCATAATCCCAGGTACCCCATTCGCCATAGCCCCAGCCACTGCGGGTAACAAGAAAATCCGATCCGTTTTCTGATGGAAACGATTCGCTGAAATCAGCAAATGTCCGCCAGCCACCATCGAGAGACGAAAAATCTACCTGCCGATTGTATAGGTCGCCCAGCACCGACAGAATCAGGGCCGGATCAGAAAATACGGTTTCGCTCGGCAATACCTGGACAGGTGGGATATCCAGAAAATCGCTGTCTTTTTTACAACCGCTCAGGGCGGTAGCAAGACCCACTATCGAATAGACAATAATCTTTTTCATTGCTAATAGTTAACTGAATAGTCGTTTAATTAAAAGCTCAGGTTAACGCCCGCGTTTAGGATTTTGTTCTGCGGAAACTGCAGTCCATTGTCGTCCTGAATTTCCGGATCGATATTATACTGCTTCAGGTTATCAAAGGAGAACAGGTTGTAAGCATTCAGGTAAAAACGCGCCCTTTGCATTTTGACACGGCTGAGGATTTTTGATGACACGGTATACCCTAGCTCAATGGTACGTGCACGCAGGTAGGTCACATTGTGCAACCAAAACGTGCTGTTTCGATTGTAGTTGCTATGCCCACCCTGGTTGTAACGCAAGGCTGGATATTTTCCGGCCACCCAGGCACTGTTGGGATCATACGGATTCACTTTGTGCCAGCGATCTTCGAAAATCTTGTTCAGGTTTCCGTTGTTTTGGAAGGCCCAGCGCATTTCCCAGTTCTGGTTATAGGTATAACCTGATGCACCGGAGAAGTCGATGTGAAAATCAAAAGCTTTGTAAGCCGCACCCAGCGTAAAGCCGAAGTTGATGAAAGGCAGTCGTCCTGTACCATAGCCGACACGGCGCATATCATAGCTGTCAATCTTTCCATCGTTGTTGATGTCCTTGTAGATTAAGTCGCCGGGCAGGAGGGTCTTGTTACCAAGTCCGTCAATATTCACTGTATAGTTGTTGATTTCTTCCATCGACTGGAACTGTCCAATCACTTCATAACCCCAATCGCCACCGCCATTTTTATCATTCCAATTGCCGCCTGAATACCGGTCGCGACGATCGTTAAAATACTGGTCCCAAGAGTTAAAGAAAAGTGGGTTATACGTACTTAAAGTTCGCTGACGGGCATAGCTGAAATTGCCACCCACATTATAACGGACATCACCGATCTGGTCGTTCCAGTTCAAACTGAATTCAAAACCTTTTACCGCATCGCTTTCAATATTTTCTTGCGGAAGACTGTAACCAATCTCAATGGGCACCAGTACATCGTTTTTATTACCCACAATACCATCGCGCTTGCGGTTGAACCAATCGAACGAACCGGCCAGTCGGCTGCGGAACAAGGCGAAGTCCAATCCGACATCGGTGATCTTGCTGGTCATCCAGGTGATACGGGTAATGGGTACGCCTTTATCGCGTGATACAGTAACGGCATTGCCATTGATGATAGCTGTACCCATATTGTAATTATAACCTTCCATATAAGCGTAAGGCGCTACGATGTCACCACCATCGAGGTTGCGATCGTCGCCCAATTCTCCGTATGAGCCGCGAAGTTTCAGGTCGTTCAGGATGTCTGAACCACCCAGCAATTTTTTCATAAACGGCTCTTCTGTGATACGCCATCCTGCAGATGCACCGGGGAAATAACCTACACGACGGCTGGGCTCGAACAATGAACTAGCATCACGACGAGCAGAAATCTCCAGAAAATAACGATTGGCAAAACCATAGTTGAAGCGGCCGATATAACCAATCCGTGCAATTTCTGATTGCTGATCGTTGTATTGGTCCATCGTAGGGAAATAGATCAGGGGCAGGTTGTTCGAAATGGGCGATGCATGTAACCAGTTGTAAAATCTCTTGTTATTCATGCGCTCGGCAACCACTGTAGCCCCAATCGTATGCTCACCAAAGGTTCGATTATAGTTGGCCTGTACCTGCGTATTTGTATTGATCAGTTTGGTTTGCTCACGCTCCCGCCAGGGGTTGGTGGCACCACCGGTACGCTCATATACATCGGTGTCTTCATGATAGGTATAAGCATCGTAGGTATATTCCTGGTTGTTCAACAGGTGGTCGGCAATATAATACGAATACATGCCTCGCAGATTGAGTCCCTTTATACCAGGCACCTGCCATTCCAAGGTATAGTTCGCTTGCAACACGCGCCACTCTGATTTGAGTTTACCCGAAATGGTTTCATTCAGGAAGGCGTAGTTGGTTTCCAGGTGCTCACCCAAATCGTTCAGGTATTTTGGATTGTCGTTGGCCCAGGGGCGTTCGCGCGGCGTATTGCGTAACACGGCAAAACGCGACAACCAATAATCGTCGCCACCAGGCACACCCGGGTTCTGGCGGGTTTCTATACGGCCGTTGATCTGCACACCCATGCGCAAGCCATTGGCTACTTTGGCCTGTACATTCGACTGCAGGTTAGAGCGATTAAATTTGTATTCGCGACCTAAAACAGAATTTTGGTATAGGTTGGTAGCCGATACATAATAGTTTACTTTATCGTTGCCGCCGTTGATATTAAGGTTAACTGAATTCTGTGTGGCGTTTTTCTGTAATACATATTTCGACCAGTCGAAACTACGGTATTGCTTACCCGCCGATTCGCCTTGCTTATACTTTTCGAGTTCTTCTTCGGTAATATTTGTGTTGCCGTTACTATTGATCTCCGCTTCCGCGCGATAGCGCATATAGTCGTAAGAATTGTTGAGCACTTTCGGAAAGCGGGTCCAGTTTTGGATACCGGCATAGCCATCGAAATTGATGGTATTGCGACCAGTTGAACCTTTCTTCGTCGTTACCACCACCACGCCGTTGGCCGCACGCACCCCATAGATAGCGGCGGAAGCGTCTTTCAGGATGGTAATACTTTCGATATCATTCGGTGCCAGGTTGTTGAACTGGCCTTCGTCTTGCTGTATCCCATCGATAACATACAGTGGCGTACCCATGTTACGAATCTGGATACGTGCGCTCGCGCCCGGACGACCATCAGGCATCCGGAAAGTAACACCTGGCAATTTACCGGCGAGTGTACTACTCACCGTTGAAGCAGCATGTACCCGATCTAAATCACGCGACGATACCGACGATACAGCGCCTGTAATCGATTGTTTTGTTTTGGTGCCATATCCAACCACCACCACCTCACCCAATCCGTTGTTGGCAATCTGCAATGGCACGTCAAAATCACGACGGCTACCCACCCTGATTTCACTGGCACTATAACCGATCGAGCTGAAAACCAGTATTGAATGATCACTTGCTACTTGTAAAGTGAATCGCCCATCGGCACCGGTACTGGTTGCGTTGGATGTTCCTTTCTCTGTTACAGTAACCTGCGGCAATGGCGCACCCACACTGTCTTTCACCACACCGGTTACGGTAACACGGGCAGCATCTTGCGCAGAAAGATGAACAGCACTGATGAGGAAAAGCGTCAGTAAATACAATAATTTTTTTTGCCGTAGAAAGGGAAGCGCGGCAAACGCAAAGTTGTGCAGAAAGAACCTGGAAAGGGTTTTCATACAGCAATCAATTGTTGGTTAAAAATGGTTGTAATCGTTTACATAATCCAAAAACTTGAGTAATTTTAGATTACTAGGTGAAGGTTGCGCATATTTTTTACTTCACTGATTCGATACGTATCAAACTCTTTTCAAATTGTTACATTCGAACCGAACCATTCGATTACTGATTGCCACAACCCTGCTTTTTTACGGAGAAAATGTTTTTGCCCAACATTATTATTTCCGTCATTACCAGGTAGAGAATGGCTTACCCAACAACACTGTCAACTGCAGCGTGCAAGACAGTAGTGGTTTTATGTGGTTCGGTACCAAAGAAGGATTGTGTCGCTTCGACGGCTATCGTTTCAAAAAAATCCCCCACAGCCGACTCGGTGCGGGTTTACCGGGCAACGAATTCATACAATGTTTATACCTCGACAAAGAAGGCAGACTGTGGACAGGCAGTAACCGCGGCGTATTTTACTACGATGAGAAAAAAGAAGAGTTGCTGCCACTGATTGATTCCATCGGTGGTGTTATCTCAGTAGTAAAAGACAACAACAACCAACTCTGGTTCACGAATGCGTTTAATCTCTTCCGCTACAATTTTGCTACAAATAAACTTGACTGCTATCCCTCATCTACTTATTTTCAATCGAGGCAAGTGGGTCTTTCGCCCGATGGCAAAATATTAATTGCTACCATCGACGGATTTATTGAAGAATATCTCCCGAAAACAAATAGCTTTCGTCGCTACGATATGTTTGCGCAGTCACCACCCACGGTTTCTCGCTGGGTACAGTGCCTGAAAGCAATAAACGACAGCCTTGTATTAGTCGGCACTTCCAACCAGGGACTTAAAGAACTCAATTTACATACCGGTCGTTACAAAGACCTGCTGATGACCAATGCAGGCAAGACCAGTTTATTTGTTCGCGAAATCATGGAATATGAGCCCGACACATTTTGGCTTGCCACTGAATTGGGCATTTTTATTCTTGATAGAAAAAACAATACCGTAGAATCCATAGTAAAGAAACCAGGCAACCCTTATTCGCTTTCGGATAATGCCGTGTACACTTTGTGTAAGGACAAGGAAGGCGGTATATGGGCCGGTACTTTTTTTGGCGGCGTAAATTACTTTCCCAAACAGTTTACTGCTTTCGAGAAATACTTTCCTGATAACAGCCTTCAATCGATACAAGGCAACTCGGTTCGGGAAATTACCGCCGACAAATTCGGGCATCTATGGGTGGGCACAGAAGACGCCGGTCTCACGCGCATTGATCTCGCTACCGGTAAATTGCGAACCTACTTGCCCGACGGGAAACCAGGCAGCATATCCTATTCGAATGTGCACGGACTGGCTGCGATCGACAACGACCTGTGGATTGGTACTTTTGAACATGGGGTTGACAAAATGGATATTGCCACTGGTCGCGTGAAAAAACATTATGCAGTAGATAGCGGCCGCAATTACCTCAAAAGCAATTTCATCTTAAGCTTTCTTCATACAAGAAACGGTACGCTGTATGCCGCCACCAGTAATGGCTTTGTTGTGTTTGACCCGCAGATGGACAATTTCAGGCAGGCTCCCGGTGCCCCTGAATCGGGGTTTTTACCTACCGCCATGGAAGACCACAACGGTATCATCTGGATCGGCGGAAACAATATCGGTCTGTTTGCGTATGACCCGGTCAAAAAAACAAGCAGCCTTTATTCGTTCGATCCACACAACAAACAAAGCATTTCTAATAACCTGATCAACGCCTTGTTTGAAGACGATTTACAACGCATCTGGATTTCGACCGATGGTGGTGGCATTTCAATTCTAAACGCCGACCGCAAAACATTTTCCTTTTACAATACAGAACAGGGGCTGCCGAGTAATTTTGTTTTCAATGTAATACAAGATAAGCAGGGGCTCATCTGGGCAACAACTTCGAAAGGACTGGTTTCCATAAACCCCAAAGAAAATAACGTTCAGGTATATACGCAGTCTAACGGGCTTCTCAACGACCAGTTTAATTATCATTCAGGGTATCTGCATACGGATGGCAGCTTATATATCGGCAGTATCAGGGGTATGATTCATTTTCAGCCGAAAAATTTTTCCCGCAACGAATACCAACCGAATTTATACATCACCGGCCTGCAGGTAATGAACAAGGAGATATCGATTGATAGTAATATACTGACGCAATCCATTTTGTTTACACCCAAGATCACCCTCCCCTATAACCAATCGACCATCAGTCTCGATTTTGCTTCCCTGAGTTTCACTTCACCACAAACAACGGTATACCGGTACAAGCTGGAAGGTGTAGACAAAGACTGGACTGAACTCAGCACCAACCGGAAAGTATATTTCACCAATCTTGCACCAGGTGATTATAAATTCCGCGTGCAAGCCGCAATCAACGGCGATTGGACGGGCAGAGAGAAACAACTATCAGTTTCTATTCTACCGCCGTTCTGGGCCAATAACTGGGCAAAACTGTTTTACAGTCTTGTCGCGGCGGCTGGTTGCTGGTATGTGTTACACAGTTATCACCGGCGCACACAGGTAAGAAAAGAAAAAGAAATCTATGAGGCGAAGATCGACTTCTTCACCAATGTTGCACATGAAATCAGAACACCTCTAACCCTGATCAAGGGCCCGATGGATAATATCATGGAGGAATTAGCGAGCTATCCTGCGATTAGTGAAGACCTCCAGGTGATGGACAAGAACACCAACCGCCTACTGGCCCTGGTTTCGCAAATACTTGACTTTCGAAAAACAGAAGCCCGTGGCTTCCGGCTTGAATTCAGCCAGGAAAATATTTCGGCATTGTTGAATGATAGTTTCACCAGTTTCCAATCGCTCGCGAAGAAAAAATCGATCCAGTTCCAGTTGCAACTGCCGGCTGAAGAAGTATGGGCCTATGCAGACGAAGAAGCGCTGCAGAAAATATTCAGCAACCTGCTGAGCAATGCGGTGAAATACGCCGATAAAAAAGTTCTCGTGCAGTTAACTGCCGACCTAAAACAGGATCATGTATTTCGGCTCGAATGTCTGAATGATGGTCCGCTGATTCCGACCGATATGCGCGACCGAATTTTTGAACCCTTCTTCCGATTGAAAGATGGCAGTAAAGAAAAAGGGACAGGCATCGGTCTGAGCCTGGCCCGATCGCTCGCCGAATTATTACATGGCGAATTAAACCTGGAAGAGCCCATCGATAACATGAATCGATTTGTATTGGTCATACCACTACAACAAAAGATAACCGACAACAAAAACCTGCCTGCTACAGGTTCATTGCAAACCATATAAAACTGAACTATGCTACCTGCTATCCTACTGGTCGACGACGAAGAAGAAATCCTGGATTTCCTGGAAAGAATCCTGAAAACAAAATACCAGGTGTTTCGTTCACCCAATGGACGTGAAGCGTTGGAATTATTAAAAAAGGAAGCCATTCAACTGCTGGTGAGTGATGTGATGATGCCGGAGATGGACGGCTTTGAGCTTTGCCGCATAATAAAATCAGACCTGGTGCATTCTCACGTGCCGGTGATCTTACTAACGGCGAAGAATACACTACAAGCCAAAATCGAAGGACTCGAACTTGGTGCCGACGCCTATATAGAAAAGCCTTTCTCTAAAGAACACTTGCTGGCACAGATGGCGAGCCTGCTCAACAACCGGAATATGATTCGCGAATATTTTGCAGGTTCTCCACTGGTGCATATCAAAAGCATGGCGCATTCGAAAGCCGATGAGCGTTTTTTGGAGCAGCTCAACGATGAAATATGTCGGCACATCGAAGACCTCGATCTCGACGTGGAAAAACTCGCCCGCATCATGAACATGAGTCGAATCACCCTTTACCGAAAAATAAAAGCGGTGTCTGACCTCACGCCACTGGAGCTCATCAATATAACCCGTTTGAAAAAAGCTGCTAGCTTGCTTGCAGAAGGTGATCATAAAATCTATGAAGTCGCTAATATGGTGGGCTTTAGTTCGCAAAGCAATTTTGCACGCAACTTCCAGAAACAGTTTAACATGACACCAACAGATTATATGCACGCCAAAGCCGAGGAAAGAAAAAACACGGTGTAAAAAGTTATTTTACGCGCAATCGTTGCCAAACGAGATCGGCCATGGCAGTACCTTCTGTAAGTCCGTATTCAATAGCTGGCCGGTAATGGATGCCGCCATACATTCTGCTGATAGCAGCTTCGGCAGCAGCGGCATTAAAGGAAGGAAATGAACGGGCTGTCAAACCGAACTCCATTTCAGTGTTATCGGTGAAAGCAAACCCATCGCCAAAAAGGCCGGTCAGCATGCGCGCAGCGGCAGCCGAGATCACACTATGTCCGCTGGTATATTCTGGAAAAGGCGGCGTTTGCAGCAGCGGTACCCAGTCGCCGTCGATATAATTATTGATATAGGTTTCGGGCCGAATCACATTGCTTTTGTATTTTTCTGCCCAGCAAATAATAAACGCGTCTGCAAGGGTGACCGCTACAGTGCAATAGGCATCCAGACTGCGCACCATATCGGCTTTTGTCTGCTGGCAGGCGAGGGCGGTGATATTCATCCAATGCCCGCCAGGCGAAATCTTTTTCGTGGCAAACATTACATGGCCCTTCACATTCATTTTGAATGGATTGCAGTCCCAGAAATTGGCCATTGCTTCCTTTTCATCAGTCAACGCCTTGCTTTCTTGATACACTTCGTACACCATTTCATAGAACGGACTGCCTTTCGCGGTCGAAAAAACCGGTATGACCGGCGGTGTAAACTGTTGCGCAGAATCGATCACAAAAGTGCGCATGTGTAACCAGTGAGGTTCAACCGCTTTCATATAAGCAGGCGCCGTGGGCTTCCAGGTGGAAGGATCATCGGTGACCTCATATCTTGGCATGGATCGGGTTTCTTTGTACCGGTCTTTGGCTGCCCAGGCAAGAATATCTTTCGCAACCTGTTCACCATAAGTTTTGGAGCGCGCCCACACATCGTTTGGCACTCGCTTTTTCAAGGCCGCCATGAACCGGTCATCGTATTGCTGTATGCTGTCTTCCGAAACCACCATGGCCTTGCCTACCAATAACAATGCGTGGCAGGCGGCGATGCCGAAATCGTATTTTTTGCCAGCCTGCGGACTGGCCACCGTCGTGAATCCATGCAAGCGGTTCACCAACGAGGGGTAGCCGGCACTTGCATGCCGCCCAGCTTCATATGCAGCAACAGAGATATAAGCATAGGTTCTACTGGCTACAGGCGGTGAGAACACATCGTGCACGATGATATCTGTCATTTTTTTGATGGCGCGATGAACAGGCGCTGCATCAGCCGTTTGGGCCTTGCCACCGAACCAGCAGCCAAGCAACAGTAAACAGGCGATTATTCTCATCTTCTCAAATTTAATCCTTTACCCGACGGGTGCAACCCGTCGGGTAAAAATCAGGGCAGCCAGAAATCAAAAGGTTCATCGCGCAACGCCGTGAGCGTTCCGTTACGCATTACCAGCTCAGCTACCTGGATGGAACTGCGTCGCATGGCATACGGATAATTTCCATTGCCATCCAGTTCGCCGGCATCGGTATGCTTTTTTCGGCCCGGATGCGTGAAATAAAAAATATAGGCTTTGTCGCCCGTCACCACCACATCGGCGTGTGCGCCTTGCGGCGTATCGTCGTTTCGCTTACCCACGCCATCCAACAGGCGACCTTGTTTTTCCCAGCTTTTCGCATCAGCGCTTTTATACAATCTTTGTCCGGCCCACTCGTCGGTGATCATCCAGTAACTGCCTTTGAAGAAAAACACTTTCGGCCCCTCGTGCGGATTACCGCCAATGGCCGGTTCCTTTTCGATCGTCCACTGCTTCAGGTCGGTACTCGCACCCGTCATCGTCACCGATCCCTTCATCTGGTCTTTGTACCAAATATGCCATTTACCGTCGGCCAGTTTCATGAAACAGGGGTCAATCACTGACGCTGACGACAACGCCAAATCGCCTTCGTGTTTCCAGTTCCACATATCGGTACTGGTGTAGCGGGTGATGGTCGCGCTGCCACCCCAATGGTTCCGCACACCTCTTATATAGGCCACAAATAGATGGTATACCCCGTTTTCAAAAACAAGATCCGGCGCCCAGAAGGTATTCATGCCTTCTTCAAACGCCAGGTTCAGCGCGCCTTTGTACACCCAGGTTTGCCCATGGTCTTTCGATACCGCCACCCCAATGGCGGTGCCATAACAATAGGCCACATCGGCCGTTTCCTGGTTGGCCCGGCGCTGCGTATAAAACATCCACCACTCTTTCAAACCGGCATTGTATACCACAGTGGCATCGGCGGCACCATCGTACAAGGGATCGCGATACAGCGGGGCCGGTGCAGTGTGAGATTGTGCAAATGCGATAGGCGCCATCGCTAGTAAAACCATCAATAAAAAAATATTCCGCATACATTTGGATTGTCAACACCTAAAAATAATCGCCGCTGCCTATTGGTTTGCTCCGCGAAACAGATTGAATACCTTTTGATATTTTTCCCGTTCCCGCGGCTTTGGGCAAATAGTAGATTGTGCAGCAAAGAGACTGATGCTATGTTTGTTCACCGACTGTTTAAGCCGTTACTACTATTCGCACTAGCCTGCATCAACATCCAAGCTGAAGCACAAACGGCCATCAATCCCCTGTTCAAATTACGCGATCCCAAACAATCGGGCATCCGATTCGTGAACCGCCTCACCGAAAGCGACTCATTGAATATACTGAACCAGGCGAATATTTATAATGGCGGCGGCGTGGGCATTGGCGATTTCAACAACGATGGATTGCCAGATATCTATTTCGCCGGCAACATGCAATCGAACAAATTGTACCTAAACAAAGGTCAATTACAATTCGATGATATTACGGCTGCGAGCCAAACCAGTGGCAACGGACACTGGAGTACCGGCGTATCAGTGGTGGATATCAATGCCGACGGCTGGCTCGATATCTATGTATCCTGCTCCTTCAGCAGCGATATAAATTTGCGCACCAACCTGCTCTATATCAACGAGGGATTAACCAAAGACGGTATTCCGCATTTTAAAGAAAGCGCAAGGGCCTATGGGCTCGATGATACCGGTTTCAGCACCCAGGGCATCTTCTTCGACTACGACAACGACGGCGACCTGGATTGCTACCTGGTTACCAATGAACTCAACGATCCTAAAACGCCCATCCGCTACCGACCCAAAGTGGTAGACGGAACCGCACGCAATACCGACCGGCTCTATCGAAACAACGGCGACAATCATTTCAGTAATGTATCCAAAGAAGCCGGCATCCGCATAGAAGGCTGGGGACATGCCGTTTGCGTCAGCGATTTCAACGCTGATGGATGGCCAGATATTTATGTAGCCAACGATTTTATTTCAAACGACTTACTATATATCAACAACCATGATGGCACATTCAGCAACCAGCTCGACGATTATTTCAGGCACACGGCCTGGAATGCCATGGGCACGGCGATGGCCGATGTCAACAATGACGGACTACCTGATATGGTATCGCTCGAAATGCTGCCCGAAAAAAACCTGCGTAAAAAGAGAATGCTGGCGGGCAATGAATACTATAACTATTTCAACAGCCAAAAATACAATTACACACACCAGTATGTGCGCAATGTGTTGCAATTGAATCGAGGTATAACACCCGATGGACATACTATATTCAACGACCTCGGTTATATCAGTGGCATCTTTGAAACCGACTGGAGCTGGTGCCCAATGATTGCCGATTTCGACAACGACGGACTGCGCGATTTGGTGATCAGCAATGGCCTTCCCCGCGATGTCACCGATCTCGACTATGTTACATTCAACAATGGCCAGGGCGGTACTGGCGGGAAATATAAACTGGCGATGGTCGATTCACTGCCCATTGTGAAATTGCCCAATTACGCTTTCAGGAATATCAACGGCATTCAGTTCGAGAACCATTCAAAAGACTGGGGGTTTATCCATCCATCGTTCTCTAACGGTGCCGCCTATGCGGATTTGGACAAAGATGGTGATCTCGATATCGTCATCAACAATATCAATGATGTGGCATTTCTATATGAAAACCGGCTCAACCAGTTACAACCAACGGCCATGCACAACCGATTATCGATTCGGCTGGAAGGCAAAGCGCCGAACCTGCAGGCATTCGGCGCCAGCATCCGGTTATATGTCGGCAAACAGCAATACTATTATGAACAACAACCCTGTGCCGGTTATTTGTCGACCGTTACCGACCTCGCCTGGTTTTCACTCGGCGCCGTTACAACCATCGATTCAATACGGGTGCGATGGCCCGATGGCAACAGTCAGTTGCTTACCCAGGTGCCATCGTCCAGCCAACTGGTATTGAAACAAGCAGCCGCTTCCGCACCCATGCCCGCTGCTGCCCCTTTACAACCACTGTTACAAGAAGTATCGGCCGCGTATGGAATCGATTACAAACACAGTGAGCGCGATGCGATCGACTACAACCAGCAGGCATCGCTTCCGCATAAGCTAAGTCAGTACGGGCCTTATCTCGCCACCGGCGATATCAACAAAGATGGCCTCGAAGATTTTGTAATCGGCGCATCCGTAGGTCGGAAAAATGTTTTTTATATACAAACGACCGATGGCCATTTTCAAGCCGATTCGGCACGCATTATTGGCAACGACCGACACATACAGGAAGATATGGGTCTGTTGCTTTTCGATGCAGAGGGCGATGGCGATCTTGATTTGTACGCGGTGAGTGGCAGTTATGAAATTGCGCCTAACAGTTCCGCCAGCCAGGACTTGTTGTATATCAATGATGGCAAGGGTTATTTTACACCCAGTAGTTCCGCCCTACCCCGCGATTACAGCAATGGTTCATGTGTAAAAGCCGCCGACTTTGATGGCGATGGCGATTTGGATCTTTTTGTGGGCAGTCGCGGTATTTCGGGGGCTTATCCGTTGTCGACCGGTGGTCGCTTATTGCAAAACCTGCAAGGCACTTTCACCGATGTGACGAGTAAATACTGTGCGGCACTCGCCGATGCCGGCATGATCACCGATGCGCTTTGGTCTGATTTCGATAACGACGGCAAGCCTGATCTAGTCATCACCGGTGAATGGTTGCCGATTCGTTTTTACCGCAATACGGGGGATGGCTTTGCCTTGGTTGAGCTTACCGAACTGGAAGCGAATAGCGGTTGGTGGAACAGCCTGGCTGCCGGCGATTTCGATGGGGATGGTGATATCGATTATGTAGCTGGCAACCTCGGTCTGAATTCCAATTACAAGGCCAGCCAACAGGAACCTTTGCAATTGTATGCAAAAGATTTTGACGACAATGGTTTACTCGATCCATTTGTGTTTGGGTATGGGTTGGCAGAAGATGGCAGCCGCAAGCCCTTCCCCATGACGGTGCGCGACGATATGATCAGCCAGTTGTTACCAATACGTAAACGATTTCCTACTTATAAAGCATTTGGTCTTGCCGATATGAATAAAATATTGGGGCCAACGGGAAAAGAAGGCGCCGTGTACCTAAAGGCCACCAATATGGCAAGTTGTTATATCGAGAACAAGGGCCAGGGGCAGTTTGCCATCCGCCCATTGCCCCTGGCAGCGCAGGAAGCGCCGGTATATGGACTATTGCCTATGGATGTAAATGGTGACAGCCAGTTGGACATCATTCTATCGGGCAACGATTACGGCATGGAGCCATATAGCGGTCGGCATGATGCGTTCAACGGACTCGTATTATTAGGCGATGGGCAGGGCCGGTTTTCGCCGCTAACCATCCAACAAAGTGGTTTGTATATTCCGGGGGATGGCAAGGCCCTGGCGCTGGTAAAACGATTCGATGGAAAGCCACTGATTATTGCCACCCAAAACCAGGGAAAGCTAAAACTGTTTCAACCAAAGCAATAAATTGTACCGGAATCGCTGCCACTAAACCAAATGGGTTGCGCGGTTGTTTAAGTAGCGATACCAATCTGTAAAACAAAAATTAGACGATGGTTACTGAAAAAGCAATACTGGCAGGCGGTTGTTTCTGGGGTGTGGAAGAATTAATCAGGCAATTGCCTGGCGTAACCCATACGGTGGTCGGGTACACGGGCGGAGATGTTAAAAACGCTACCTACCGGAACCATGGCAGTCATGCAGAAGGCATTGCCATTGATTTTGATCCGGCGGTGCTGGGCTATCGCCAACTGCTGGAATTCTTTTTCCAAATACACAACCCAACTACCCGCAACCGCCAGGGCAATGATATCGGCAGTTCCTATCGCTCGGCGATTTTCTACCTCGATGCGGCGCAGAAAAAAACCGCCGAAGAATTGATCACGGCGATGAATGCATCTGGCAAATGGCCCGGCCCGATTGTAACCGAAGTGGTGCCGGCAGGTGATTTCTGGGACGCAGAAGAAGAACACCAGGACTACCTGCAGAAGCATCCCAATGGCTATACCTGCCATTGGGTGCGCCCTGATTGGACATTATAGTCGGCCTAATTTGAAATTTATCGCCTGGTTTACTTGAAATACCGACGTAGGGTCCAGGCCATTTTTTCGTGTTGCTGCAACAAAGCAGTCAGAAAATCGGTCGTGCCCTTGTCTTTGTATTTGTCTTCGTAATCGTCTATTTTGGTACGCAAAGATTTGATGACTGCTTCATGGTCATGCAGCAGCTCTTTCACCATATCCAGGTTTTTCGCCGGGTTTTTACCGGGGGATTCTTTTAAACCACTCATCGATCCAAATTCGCTGCTGGTACCAATCGCAACCCCACCCATCTGGCTCACCCTTTCTGCAATTTCATCAATCGCTTCCTGGATCTGCTCGTAATGGCTTTCAAACAACTTGTGCAACTCCATAAAGTTATCGCCCGACACATTCCAATGGAATTTCCTGGTTTTAAAATAAAGAATGTGCGCATCGGCCAGGCATTCATTCAGGGATTTACAAATCGCCGTCAGGTTCTTATCGGCAATGGCAATATTCGGTTTCATATCATTTATTTACTGCGTCCACATGCAATGCCCATGCCTGGGGTAGTTGTGCAAATAATAGTGCTGCCGGAAAAAATACTTTCCACTACGCAACTATATTGCGTAGTTTGTTCTACATCTTTGTTCAGCAGTTATTTGACAATACGAAGGCAGTAGCTCAGTGGTAGAGCAATAAAACAGTTTCTGCATTATCGCCAGCGATTTTCCCATCGCAACGGTCAACCGAAACCTACTTCTATTCATTTGTGGGTCGCCGGTTCGATTCCGGCCTGCCTTCCTTCGCCAGGTCACCTTCATCTTACTTCTTTGTCCAAAAACAGATGAAAAATTACCTGGTTCTTTAATCGATAGGTATGCGTAGTATTTGGAAAGTAGCCATGCGGCAACAGGCCGTTTACCTGCCCGGGGTTAAAACCGAACAGAGCGAACCCGCAGCCACCCTGTTGGTGAGCCGGATGGCTGAACTGGGTTTTATTCCCAGCGAACAATTGTTGCACAGTTTAATGGACCTGAGCGCGATTATTGTATTTGAAAAGAAAACGAACTACTGCTCATTCAGTTAATTGGCGCCCCTTGGTTGCAAACACAGTGGTGATATCCGCGCCATACCTGATAAAGTAGGCACAGCAGAATATATTGAGATCAACCTACCCGAGCTCAAAGGAGCAGACGCCCGCTATGTGCTGTTCACTTGCAACGCGTATAGTGGCGGCGAACTGACACCCAACCTGGTGGTGGGCTGGATGAACAGTTTATACCCCATGAAAATTTCAGCTACGAGCGGAGTAGCCTATGATCCCTCTTGCGTACAACAGCAAGTACGCATCAGCAATGGTTTGCAAAAAGGCCTTGTGTTTGGCGTGCTCGATGTGCAGGCTGCGGTAATTACCTGGTTGGAAATGGATTTCCAGGGGCAGGTAGCGCAGCAACTACATTTAACCGGTATAGAAACCCTGCTTCGCAAATTGCGTAGCCGGATCAGTGTGGGACAACTATTGACCCTAAAAGCAAGTGCACAGCAAATGACCCAGCTACCCATCGACCAGGCAGACGAAGTGTATGATGCCGCCTGTGCGAAAGACGCTGCCAAACTAAGCGCGCTGCTTCTGTAAAACCTACGCGCTTATCAACTACATTCACGTAAGCAACCGCATATGAAAAAAATACTGCTCGCTCTTGTATGCATGGTGCACCTGCAAGCCATGTCGCAATCAGGCAAAAAGTTGGTGCTGATTACCATTGATGGTTTTCGGCCGGCGTTTTACCTCGACAGCAATTGGCACACACCTCACCTGCGTTCAATTTTCAGAAATGGTACTTACGCCAAGGGCGTGAACAGTGTTTTTCCTTCGATGACTTATCCATCGCACACCACGATTGTTACCGGTGTATGGCCGGCCAAACATGGCATTTATTATAACAACAAACCGACGCCGGCAGACAGCATCTACTGGATGGCATCTTCGATCAAAGTGCCCACGCTCTGGGAGCTTGCTCATGCCAAAGGATTGAAAACCGCTTCGCTTTTTTGGCCCGTTTCCGCACAGGCACCGGTTGATTACAATATTCCTGATATCGGCAGCCTCGGTGAAACAACCCGTGAAGCATACAGCGCACCATCCACCCTGATTTCTCAATTAAAAGAAGAAGTATTTCAGCAGACCACGCAGATTGATTACGGAACAGATCACCAGGTTGCTGCCATCGCCGCCTATATCATCAAAAAAGACCAGCCTGATTTCATGACCATCCACTTCTTTTCGGTGGATCATTTTTCGCATAAGCAAGGCCGTGAGGGTGAACTTGTACACGCTGCTGTTCGTGATGCCGACAGCAGTGTAGGCATCATCATAAAAGCGTTGCAAGATGCCGGTTGTTGGAACAATACTGTACTCATCGTCACCGGCGATCATGGCTTTCACAATGTCCAAACAAAGATCAGCCCCAATATTTGGCTGAAAGAAGCGGGGCTGTTGCAAGACATTGCGTCGGGCCAATGGAAAGCGCGGTTCTATGCCGTGGGCGGTTCCTGCTACCTATACCTAAAAGACAAAGGCGACCGCGCTACCCTCGAAGCGGTGTATGCAATGCTGAAAAAGCGAAGTAAAGCTGAGCAAAAACTTTTTCGCCTGATCGATAGAAAGAAATTGGCTGCCATCGGCGGCAATCCCGAAGTGGCATTTGCGCTAAGCGCCATCGGCACAGCCTATTTTGACAACAGCGAAACGGGGCTGGCCCTGCAGCCTGGAACAGGCGGCGGACATGGCTATTTCCCCGACGATCAGGAAATCCAAACCGGCCTGGTGATGACCGGTCCCGGTATTCGCAAAGGAGCTGTTATACAGCAAATGAATCTTCGGGATATAGCGCCCCTGGTAGCCAGGCTGTTACAGTTGCCGCTTACAACGGCCGATGGAAAAATTCCAGCTAAGGCATTGACAACGGCCAAATAATTATTAGCACACAAAAGCATTCAGATTACAGAATGCATTCACACAATATTTGTAATTTTCGCAAGGGAGGCATACATCCATCTTGGATCAAATTGCATTCAAACCAGGTATAGAAATAAAAAGATCGCTGATTCACTCTTTGTACGGAGGAAATCAGCAATCCGGCATTTCTTTTCCCCAGAATGCACCCTATATTTTCATTTTCACCGGTGCGGCTGGCACGCAACACGGATACAAAGACCAATGGGAAAACGATGAAATTTTCAGCTATACCGGCGAAGGTCAGTTAGACGACATGCAATTCAACCGGGGCAACTTGAAACTCAAAGACCATATCAGCGACGGCCGGCGTGTATTCTTGTTTAAGCAAACCCGAAAAGCCTATGTGGAACTGGTCAGTGAATTAGAATTCTTCGACTATGACTTTTTTGAAGCGCCTGATAGAAATGGCAAAAACAGAAAAGCGATCAAATTCTTTTTCAGGAGGGCTGGACAGGCATTAAGTTATGCCCACTCAGTGAATGCGTTCATAACTCAGTCACATGAACAACTATCTATCTACGTAAACCTTCCAAATATCACAGAGCGAAGTGGACTAATCACATCAAGGGTTGGACAAGGTGCATACAGAAAAAGTATATTACATCGTTGGAAATTCAAATGTGCCGTTACCGACTTCAACAAACCAGAAATACTAATAGCTTCACACATTTTGGCTTGGCGGCATGCCAATGATGAGCAGCGACTCGACGTCCACAACGGCATATTACTTTCGCCCACCTACGATGCGCTCTTTGACCTGAATTTGATCAGTTTCGAAAACAATGGTAAGATTATCTTATCTGATACCCTAACTGGAACCAATTATAAAAACATTGGCGTATCGGGGCAGGAAAAAATAAAAAATTTAAGCATCGAAAATCATGACTATTTGGACCGTCATAGAAATTGGATCAGAATGAAATCTGGTCAATAAATTTTTTGATTGTGTCATTGAAAATCAATCATGACAATACACTGATTATTACCGTCAAACAATATCGGTAAAGTTGAAAAAGCGAACAATAAGCCCTTTGTCTTTCATAGGTTCTCAGGGCAGCAAAAGCAAACTGAGCTAATCTTGGGTGAAACCTGAAATACGCCAGCGCACTGATGCAAACCACTTTCAATCCTTTTATAATAGGCCGACTAAACGGCTCTCTCAAGCGCCAATCGCTGTTGATTTTCAGCAATTAACCCCCGCTTAACCAAAAAATTTCAATTTTTCGCCCAACCGGTTAAACCCGCCCTCTTTTTTACGTTCTTATCCTGACTAAAACCACTATCATGCATCCTTACAAAATTCTACGGGCCGCAGCCCTGCTTACCAGCTTCGGCCTTTTTGCCGCGTGCAATAAGAACAACGACACGCCGGCCGGCAACGATAATTCTGTCGCTGACCTGCAAACGCAAGCCGATGACCAGGCTTTTGTTACCAATGAAGACGAAGCCGTTTCAAACGATGTCAACACTGCCCTTTACACCGAAGCGACCAATCAAAGATCGTCTGAAAGAACCGCCGCCAACAGCGACCAGAGAATCATCGTCGGGCCACTCAAAGGCATCATCTGCGATGCCAGCATCACCGTTAGTGAAGCCGACAATGTTCGCACTATTACCATTGTGTACGACGGCAGCAATTGCGCTGGCAACCGCACCCGCACCGGAACCATTGTATTGACCATGGCATCGGGTGTACATTGGGCAGACAAAGGCGCTTTGATCAATGAAAGCATTAACAACTTGGTGATCACCCGCCTGCGCGATAACAAGAGCATGACGTTTAATGGCAGCAGGACCTTTACCAATGTTTCCGGTGGACTCATTGAAAATCTTTCATCCCTTGGTTCTATCACCCATACTGTAGAAGGCGCGCTCACTGTCACCTTCGACAATGGCAAACAACGCGCCTGGAATGTCGCCAAGCAAAAAGTTTTCACCTATAACAATGGTATCGTACTCACCGTAACCGGTACGCATGCCGATAGCAATGGCAATAACAATGTGGCCGTTTGGGGAACCAACCGCTTTGGTACTGAATTCGAATCGCTTATTACCCAGGCCAAAGTGTTCCGCCAGGATTGTGACTTCCGCCTCACTGCGGGTCAAAACGAACTGATTCGCGCCGACGACATCAAGATGATCGTCACCTACGGACTCAATGCCGACGGCAATCCAACCAGTTGCCCAGGCACCGGTAGCTACTACATGAAAATTGTCATCAACAAAAAAGACGGCACACAGGTAACAAAAATTGTTGCGTACTAGTATCTATCACCACTTCTGAAACCACGCTCAACAAAGCAGCCTTCTACCATCGAAGGCTGCTTTGCTTTATACAACTGCGTAGTTGCATTTATTTTCTACGGTAAAATTGACACCCGCTCGTACCCATTTGTCAACGACCTGCGGACTAACACCCATTTTTTCTGCCAGTTTCTTCTGTGACCAATTCAACGCTTGCTAACAGGCCGCAATATTCGTCGTCATGCAGCGCGATTTGTTCACCGATTGGCGCTTCTGGTGCTGCAAACGGGTTTGCCCATCCAAACTCACCAATCACCACTAAGCCAACGAAAAATAAGTGCAAATCAACCTATGGGATTACTCGAATAATCTACATAAAATGCACAACCTGATTTTCAAAACGGCTTTTCCCGATCTTCAACACCTCATTAAAATCAAAAACCATGGGAAAATTTGTTATCTCCACCGTAGCAAACGGATTTCGCTTCAACCTCAAAGCCGACAACGGCCAAAACATTTTGCACAGCGAAACGTATAACAGCAAATCAGCTTGCCAAAACGGTGTCGACTCCGTGAAGAAAAATGCGACCGACGACAGCAGGTATGAAAAGCTCGATGCCAAAGATGGTCGCCCCTACTTCAACCTCAAAGCAGGTAACGGCCAGGTGATCGGCACCAGCCAGCTCTATGCCGACGCAGCAGGTCGCGACAATGGCATCGCTTCTGTAAAAGCCAATGCACCCAACGCCACTGTTACTGAAGAATAATCAACAAACGCCTTCTATCAACCCCGCCCATGAAGCCCGGAAACAGCTTTGCCACCTGCCTCTTGTTGATCAGTGCGATTGCCCAGGCCCAAACCCAGCCGACCTATCAATGGAAGAATCCAGCCAACGAAAAAACAGCCCTTGTCGGCGGGCAAGCATGGCCACAAGCAGCAGCGCATTACTACGATCGACTCCCAGCCCGCGCAGAAAAAACGGTACGCAAAGAAGTATGGGACCTCAGTCGCAATACTGCCGGTGAATACATCGCGTTTAAAACATCGGCCAGCGATATCGTGGTGCGCTACAGCAGCAGCGGATCACATGCATTTGATCATATGCCGGCAACCGGTGTGAGCGGGGTTGATTTATACGCCATTGATACCGACGGACAATGGCGTTGGGCCCACGGCAAGCGCGAATTCGGCGATACCATTCAATACCATTTCGAACACCTGCAATTATCAGCCAACGAAGAAGAATTCAGGCTCTACCTGCCGTTATACAGCACAGTGAATTGGCTCGAAATCGGTGTACCGGCCGGCGCTGGTTTTCAGTTCCTGCCACCTGTAAGGGAACAACCAATCGTGATGTACGGCACATCTATTTTACAAGGTGGTTGCGCCTCACGCCCCGGACTCGCATTCACCAATATTCTCGATCGACAACTCGAACATCCACTCATCAATCTCGGCTTTTCGGGTAACGGACAATTAGAGCCCGCTGTCATCGACCTCATGAATGAACTCGATGCCCGTTTGTTTGTGATCGATTGTATGCCCAACCTCACCGACAGCATGCAGTATACGCGCGCAGAAATCAAACAACGGCTATTCAACGCCGCAGAAAAGCTTCAACGCAACCACCCGAATACGCCGATTCTTTTTACAGAACACTGTTGCGGGATAGCAGCAGCCAATATGGACAGTACCCTCGGTAAAAACTATCGCTATACAAACAGCGTGTTGAACGAAGCCTTCAGCACCATGGTACAGGCAGGCATCAAAAATATTTACTTGTTAACCGCTGATGACATCGGCTTCAACACCGAAAGCACGGTCGACGGCACCCACCCCAATGATATCGGCATGATGCAATATGCCAATGCCTATGAAAACATCATTCGCAAGATCCTGCACGAAGAAAAAGGAAATACCAGCACCACAACACCCGTTCGTCAGCGACGCGACTACCAGGTGTATGATTTTATGGACCGCCACGAGGCTGTTATAAAAACCATCCAGGAGAAAAATCCCGACCTCTTGCTCATCGGCAATTCTATCATGCATTTCTGGGGCGGCACGCCCTACACTGCCAATCGACAAAATGGTGCGCAAGCCTGGAAAAAATACCTCGAACCCCTGCACACCGTCAACCTCGGTTTTGGTTGGGACCGCATCGAAAATGTTTTATGGCGCGTATACCATGGCGAACTTGATCATGGTAAACCAACAAACATCGTACTCTCCATCGGCACCAATAACCTGGGCTTTAACAACGATGAAGAAATTATAATCGGATTAAAACACCTGTTACAAGCCATTCGCGAGCGACAGCCGGCCGCTCGCATATGGTTGTCAGGCATTTATCCGCGACGAAACATGGAAGAGCGAATCCTAACACTGAATAAAAAGATCAGCGTCTTGTCGAATCAACCCAATATGCAGTTTATAGATCCGGGCACGGCATTACTGCAAGCCAATCAAAAGATCGATGAAAGCTTTTTTACGGATGGATTGCATCCCAATGAAAAAGGCTATGAAAAGCTGGCACAGGCCCTGCTACTGCATTTGCGGTAAAATATTCGAGCCCGGTAAGCAAATAAAACGTACTTTCGGCGCAGTGAACAATGATTCTTCTTCAGTTAGTCAGGACCAGCCTTAATTTTTACTTCTTCGACACTGGTAATTATTTTTCCTTCTCTTCACACTTGTCGTAAGTCTACTTGTACACCTTTATTTAACTTTTAAACAAGTGAACTATGAACATGTACGTATCTAACCTGGGGTTCCAGGTACAGGAAATTGATTTGCAAAAACTTTTCAGCGCCTACGGCGAAGTTACTTCCGCTAAAATCATCACTGATCGCGAAACTGGTCGCAGCCGCGGCTTCGGTTTTGTTGAAATGGCCTCGACCGAAGATGGCAATAAGGCCATGAACGAATTGAACGATAAGGAATTCGGCGGCCGTGTGCTTTCTGTTACCCTTGCTCGGGAAAAACAAGACCGTCCCGCCCGCAATAAATGGTAATCAACTACCATTTCAAATCAAACCACCGGGCATGAAAAAAGTGCAGTTCAACAACAAAGAAGCAGGTTTTGCCAAATCCCTGAACCAGGCTGTTGATCAATACTTCAGTAGCCGGTATCTGGCTAAAACAGGCAACTGGCAACTCTATTGGAAAACAATCATCCTGGTATCACTGGCGCTCGCATTGTACCTGGTTTTTTTGTTTGTACCGATGGCCGCTGCTGGCGTGGTGCTGCTGGGTTTGACGCTGGGCCTTACCAGTGCCAGCATTGGCTTCAATGTTATGCACGATGCCAACCACCAGAGTTATTCCACCAAGAAATGGGTGAATGATACGCTTGGCTTTAGCCTGAATGCACTTGGCGGTAACAGCTTTATTTGGAAATACAAACACAATGTGCTGCACCATACCTACACCAATGTAGATGGTATTGATGATGATATTGCTAAAAGTCCGCTGATCAGGATGTGCAGCACCCAACCCTGGGTGCCGGCCCATCGTTTTCAGCACCTGTACACGCCTTTTTTATACGCACTCAGTTCGCTGATTTGGGTGCTGGTGCAAGACTTTGACAAGTATTTCCAGCCGCGGTTGGCGCAAACAACCATGCGCTCCAAAATGCCGCCGGCAGAACATTTTATTTTCTGGTTCAGCAAACTGGCCTACGCTTTGTTTTACATCGTTATTCCTATTTTATTACTGGGCTGGCAACCCTGGCTCTTGTTTTTTTTAAGCATGCACATTGGGATGGGTCTAACCCTCGCCATCGTTTTTCAATTAGCGCATGTGGTTAAAGGCACTGCATTTGAACATGCCGATGATAGCACCAGAAAACTCGATACCGCCTGGGCCGAGTACCAGGTGCGAACAACGGTCGATTTCGCCCGGAACAACAAACTGATCTCCTGGTTGGTTGGCGGCTTAAATTTTCAGATCGAACACCACCTGTTTCCACGCATCAGTCATATACATTATCCCGCCATCAGCAAAATAGTGCAGGCAACCTGTATCGAATACAACCTGCCTTATCTTTGTATGCCCGGATTTGGTGCCGCCGTGCAGTCGCATTTTCAACAGCTCAGGCTGCTGGGGCAAAAACCAAGATCACCCTACTACATCGAAAACCGAAAGCCATGACATACGAACTGATTGAAAAATTTGTAGAACCCGACACCCGCCGCAGTCAACCTGTCAACATTCATTTCCGCAACCGCGCAACCGTTACCGGCATCATCATCGCCGCCCACGACTACCTCGACATGAAGAAGAAAAATTTCTGGCGCATTGTACCGGCATCAAGAATCAACGAGTGGCAACAATCCAAAGACACGTCGCTCAGTCGTCTCTTCAACGGTATGGAATTTTCGCGGCTTACCCTGGCTAAAGGATCCTCATAAGAATAGCAAATCAAATACACAATCGATCTTTATGAAACAGTCAGCTTTGCTGTTAGCCTGTGTACTATTCACGGGCTTTTCGTTAATGGCACAAACCACCAACATGCCTGATAAACAAGTTATTCAGCCGAATAAAGACTGGATGATTCGCATCGCTCACCTGGTTATCGATACAGCCTTTATCGAACCCTATCGGATTGCCGTCGAAAAACACAGCAAGGCTGCTATTGCCAATGAACCCGGTGTACTTACGCTATATGCGTTGTACGAAAAAGACAGACCCACCCAGGTTACGGTCGTAGAGATTTATGCCAGCAAAGAAGCCTACCAGCACCATATCAAAACCCCGCATTTTCTGGAATACAAACAAAGCACCCTGCACATGGTAAAATCATTGCAACTGGTAGAACAGGGCCCTTTGGCGATGGTGACTAAACTTTAGTGCCGAAAACGATACTCTGTTTCCGTTTCGTATTTCTCACCCGGCGCTAACAAAATAGAAGGGAAATTTTTGTGGTTTGGCGCATCGGGAAAATGCTGCGTTTCCAAACAGAATGCCGTGCGATAGTCGTCTTTAGCGCCGGTTTTAAAAGTATTCTTGCCTGCCATGAAATTTCCGCCATAAAACTGGATACCAGGTTCAACGGTCCAGGTTTCCATTACAATGCCAGATTGATCACCCGTAGCCACCGCCGCCTGGCGCAATTGTCCGGCCTTGCCATTCACCACAAAATTATGGTCGTAGCCACCACCGAATTTCAATTGCTGATCGGCCGCCTCGATGCGTGCACCGATGGCCACCGGTTTGCGGAAATCAAATGGCGTTCCGGCCACCGTTGCAATTTTACCGGTGGGGATCAGCGTACTATCGACCGGCGTAAACGCATCGGCATTGATTTGCAATAAATGATTGTTGATCGACCCACTGCCTTCACCATTCAGGTTGAAGAAAGCATGGTTCGTTAGGTTCACCACCGTTTTTTTGTTGGTAGTGGCTTCGTACTTAATCGACAGTATATTCGTCGGCAATACCGTAAAGCGCACCGTCGAGGTCAACTCACCCGGGTACCCTTCTTCGCCATCGGGCGATACATAACGAATCACCAGGTTACTATCACTCGATGCTATCACATCCCACACTTTAGAATCAAAGCCAACCTTGCCGCCATGCAGGGAGTTAACGCCATTGTTGGTGAACAAATGATACGTGGCTGTATCTATCTTGAACAAGCCCTTGGCGATGCGATTGCCCACCCGGCCAATCGTTGCACCAAAATATTTTTCAGTGGTTGTCAGGTAACCGCCGATCGAACCAAAGCCCACCACCACATCACGCGGTTTGCCCTCTTTATCGGGTACTTCCAACGAAACAATGCGACCACCATAGTTCGTGATGCTCACTTTCATCCCGTTTTTATTGCTAAGCGTGTACAGCTTTACGGGCTTTCCATCAATGGTTGAATCAAAAGGAGATAACACGGTGGTGGATTTAGCACTTGAATCTGTTTCGCTTTTTTGGGTGTCGGTGGCCGGACCCTGGCAGGCAGCGGCAGCGATCAACGAAAGCGCAGCAATTGTTTTTTTCATCGAGCTTATTTTTAAAATCGAATGGTTTTAAGTAATACTGGTGCCGTTGCCGATATTGATCACATAGGCCGGCATCAGTTTGCCGGAATGCGCCAAATAACGCGCCGATACATCTGCAATTAGTTTGTCGACCGCAGCAGCTTTCACCAGGTTAATGGTACAACCACCAAATCCCCCTCCCATCATTCTGGCCCCCAGCACGGCCTCGTTATCCTGCACTGCTTTCACCAGAAAATCCAATTCATCACAGCTTACTTCATACAAGTTGCTGAGCCCCTGGTGGGTTTCAAACATCTTCGCTCCAAAAGCTTTCATATCTCCGCGCTCCAGGTCTTCGCAAGCGCCCAGCAAACGATCGCGTTCTTCCACTACATAGCGGCAGCGCCGATAAATATCTTTGTCTTGGGGTAATACATAATTGTCCAGCATCGCCATATCCACATCGCGCAAACTCTTAATACCCGCTACGTGCTGCTGGATCATTGCTACGCCGGTTTCACATTGTTGTCGACGTACATTGTATTCACTCGATCCCAGGTTGTGTTTCACCGCTGTATCCAACAACACAATGCGAAAGCCTTCCATCTGAAAAGGCTTGTATTCATACTCGAGGCTGCGGCAATCGAGCCTGATCACATGGTTCTCTTTGCCAAACATACTGGCGAACATATCCATGATGCCACAGTTCACACCCACAAACTGGTTCTCGGCCGCTTGCGCCAGTTTCACCATGGTCAGCTTGTCGAGGCCCAACGAAAATATTTCATTCAAGGCGAAGACAACGGCGCATTCAAGTGCGGCCGACGACGACATGCCCGCTCCCATCGGCACATCACCACCAAATACCATATTGAAGCCGCCCAGTTCTACACCACGACCTTGTAATTGCTGTACCACGCCCAGTATAAAATCCGGCCATAACATAGGCGATGGCTCAATGCGCGCCAACGAACCAAAATAGAGCGCCTGCAAGTCGTAGGCGTAAATATGGATTTCCTGGTCTTCCCGCGGCGCAATGGCCACCGTAGTGGCTTTGTCGATCGCCGCCGGCAATACAAACCCTTCGTTGTAATCGGTATGCTCGCCGATCAGGTTTACCCTGCCGGGGGATTTCACCAGCAAGGGCTGGCCGCCAAAGCGCTCTACAAATGATTCGCGAATAAGGCCGGGTAAGGGAGATGTCATCGGGTGTTTTGTCATGGTTCTGGTTTAGCGCCGCCCCGCCAATGTAATCGATTTCCAAATGCCAGCCGCTGTTTTTTGCCGGGCTTAGCAATATTGATCGCCGGCGCCTAGGGTGTTACGCCGGTGAGTTGTTTAATCAGGTCGGTTTCGGCTGGGCGATACGGCTTTCCGTTGCGTCGAAAAATATCATGAAACCATACCGGGGGCTCACCGGTGTATTTTTTGGTCCAGCTATCCCAGGGATAAATCGTCTGGCTCTTGCCATCTACAAAGCCCCAATTGTACATCGCAATATTGTGTTGCTTGCCCGCCGGCAAAATAGCCGCAAAGCTACTGCCGTTGGGCCGCGCCATATATTCGGTGCAAAACAGCGGCTTACCATATTGCGCCAGCGATGCCACGCGTTTTTCGAAGAATGGCAGCGAATCATAGCTGTGAAAACTGATTAAATCCGATTGATCCACCTGCACCTGCTGCAGCACGGTCATGCTATCGTGCTGCTCCCAGCGGCCCGTCCACAAACCCGATGTCAGGGGCTGGCTAGGTTGCTGGCTGCGCGCCCAGTCAAAACTCTTTTTCAGCAAAGGCAGCACCAGGTCAGCCTTGTTCTTCGGTTCAAAACGTTCGTAAGAAGCGCCGGTTAAATTATCGGGCTCGTTCCAGATATCCCAACCCAACACCCGGTTGTCTAACGCAAAGCGATGCACCACGCCTTTGATATACAGTTCCAGCCGGGCGTATGAGCTGGTATCTTTTAGGGCTGCTTGCCCCGGACTCTGCACCCAGCCTGAATTGTGCGTAAAGGGTTGCGGATCTCGCTGCTTGCCCAGCTTGGGAAAAGGGTCCCAGCAAGAGTCGAAAAACACGAACAAAGGCCTGATCTTATGTTTGCTGGCGATTTGTAAAAAAACTTCCATGCGTTGGTACAGCCCCGTCGAATCCTGCAGGTGCAGGAGATCGTGCAGAAATACCCGCATGGTATTCATACCCAAGGCCTGCGCCCAGCCCAGCTCCCGGTCGATCGTGGCCGTATCGAAGCTTTCGGCCTGCCACATTTCCAATTGGTTGATGGCTGTACTCGGCAGAAAATTCGCCCCTACCAACCAGCCCTGCTGCGCATACCAGGCATTCGCTGCTTGTTTGGTCCACACGGTCCGTTCGGCCGGCGCACTGGCAGCATTTGTTTCTTCAGAAGCTGTTTTTTTGTCGGGGGATGATCCGCCGCAGGCGCTGAGGGCCAGCGCCACCGCGAGGCTTGTAATCGTTTGCTGGAATAATTTCATAATGGCAATCTGGCTACAAATAAAACGCATTTCACGGGTTTCTGTTTGGCCGGCTGTATCATTGATTGGTCAGAATGTTTCAACTTTGTCTGCATGCGCATTGATATTATTTCGGTGATACCCGAACTGCTCGAGAGCCCCCTGGGTCATTCGATTATGAAACGCGCCCAGGCGAAAGGCTTGCTGGAAGTGCATACGCACCAACTGCGGCAGTGGGCTGTGAACGAATACGGACAAGTAGATGATTACCAATACGGTGGCGGTGCTGGTATGGTGATGATGTGCGAACCCCTGGCCAATGCCATCGAAAGCCTGTCGGCGCAGCGGCATTACGATGAAGTGATTTATATGACGCCCGACGGACCAACACTGAACCAAAAAACGGCGAATACTTTGTCGCTCAAAGAAAACCTGCTGCTTATCTGCGGGCATTACAAGGGCATTGACCAGCGCATTCGCGATCATTTTGTAACGATGGAAATCTCCATCGGCGACTATGTACTGAGTGGTGGCGAACTCGCCGCAGCGGTGTTGGTGGATGCCATCGGACGATTGATTCCCGGCGTATTGGGCGATGAAACATCGGCGCTGACCGACTCCTTTCAAGACGGGTTGCTGGCACCACCGGTGTACACCCGCCCGGCCGATTTCCGCGGCTGGCAGGTGCCCGCTGTTTTGCTGAGCGGCGACCTGAAAAAAGTGGATGAATGGCGCTATGAACAGGCGCTGCAACGCACCGAATCGCGGCGCCCCGATCTCCAGGGCGATGCCTGACGAAAACGCTGATAATTTTTTTTGGTATCACAAAATGCATTTAACAAGCGCCGAAACTTCGGCGCCAACTCGAGAAAGAACTGTTAAAACTGCTTACACAATCCCACAAACAATAGCGAAAATTCCCCAGTTGTGTAGATAAGCCCGCAGAAACGGTCGTCGCCGGGCACTGATTTTGAATAGAGGAGCAAACTGTCGCACCGAAAAGCGGAAACCCGGCAGACAACAATGCTCAATGAAAAAAATTCTAGTCATCGACGATGATTTTGATGTTTGTTTTCTCATCCAGAAATTTTTAACGAATCGCGGCTATGCGGTTGACACAGCCAATGGCCCACGGAATGCACTGTCGGCGCTCGACAAGGCCGACTACGACCTGGTCATTACCGATTTCAGAATGGAAGGCATGGATGGCAATACATTGATGCAGCAGATCAAGGAAAAAAGAAATATTCCTGTGGTCATCATCTCTGCATACAAAGACATAAAAACCGCCGTGGAAAGCATTAAGCTGGGTGCACATGATTTCATTTTAAAACCGGTGTTGCCGCAAGAGTTGGCACAGGTGGTAGCCGATGCATTGGTTAATAACCAGCATCCGGTTGTCAAGGTGATGAATGGTTCTTCAACAGGAAACCAACCGCCTTATGAAAAAGCAAGTGCAAGCATTTATATCGTGGGCAACAGTGAAGTGTTCAAGCCCATTACGCAGCAAATAAAACTCGTTGGGCCAACCAGTTATAACGTGATCATTTATGGCGAGAGTGGTACTGGAAAAGAAGCCATCGCCCACCAGATTCATGCCGCCAGCAAGCGAACCGATGGGCCCTTTGTGGCCATCGATTGCGGCGCCCTCTCGCGCGATTTGGCAGGAAGTGAATTGTTTGGGCATGTAAAAGGATCCTTCACCGGTGCCATCAATAACAAAACCGGCAGTTTCGAACTCGCCAACAACGGCACCATATTTTTGGACGAAGTGGCCAACCTGCCTTATAGTGTACAGGTATCGCTGTTGCGCGTATTGCAAGAGCGTAAGATTCGTCCCATTGGTGCCGACAAAGACATCGACATCAACGTGCGCATCATTGTGGCCAGCAATGAAAAACTTTGGAACAAATGCAAAACGGGTGCGTTCAGGGAAGATCTTTATCATCGTTTCAACGAATTCAGTATTGAACTGCCGGCCCTGCGACAGCGCGCCGACGATATTCCGCTTTTCTGCGCACACTTCTTACAATTGGCCAACCAACAACTCAATAAAAACATCGAAGGCTTTACCGATGAATGCATGGAAGTGCTGCTGCACTATTCCTGGCCGGGCAATTTGCGCGAATTACAAAACACCGTGAAGCGAGCCGCCTTGCTGACAGAAGGCAATCGAATAGAACTTAAATCCATTCCTTTTGAAATTGTTTATGCCAACCAGGTGCAGTTTGACGCAAAGCCGGCTATTGAAGGAAAACGAGTGGAGCAGCCACCGGGTCATTTCACTTCGCTGAAAGCATCGTCGATCGATTATGAATATGAATTGATTCAGAAAACCTTGCGTGAAAACAATTTCAACAAATCAAAAACAGCGCGGGTGCTGAATATCGATCGAAAAACACTGTACAATAAAATTGCGATTTACGAAGAGCTGCTGACAAAAAAACAGCGCGCGCATGACTAAGTCGGCGTTCAAAATACTGGTGGTTGCAGCCGCCGAAGCCGAATGCAAACGCCTGCATCGGCTGCTATCTGATGCTGATGAAAAAGGCGAATGGACCATTAAGTGGACCAATTATTACCACGCAGCGGTCGACCATATTTGCGCCAAAGCATTTGATGTGTACCTGGTTGATATCGACCTGGGCGATAAAGATGGCATCGCGCTGTTGAAAGAGGCCATTGACATGGGCTGCGTGGAGCCATTCATCCTGCTCACCGAAACAAAGAACCGTTCGCGCGAACTCGCAGCGATGGGCACGGGTGCGATGGACTACCTCATCAAAGACCATTTGACCGCCGAAGAACTTGGTCGGTCGATTCGTTTTGCGATGGAGCGTTATTACGGCGCGCAGGTCATTCGCTGGAATGAAAACCTGTTTAGGCAATTGTTTGAACAATCGCACGATGCTATCTTTTTGCTCAACGAAAACCATCAGTTCAGCGAAGTAAATCCAGCGATGGAAAAAATGTTGGGCCAAACAAAATGCGCACTCAAAGGAATGCAATTGGCGGATATCGCTTCGTCGGCGCGGCAGGCCAATGACTTGTTGGTTGCCTTCATGGCAGGCGAATCGGTTACAGATGAGGAGATCAATATTCTTTCATCGGGCGACGAAGAATTTCATTGCCTATTGTCGCTCAGCCGGGTAAAAGATCTTACCGGCAGGGAACTGATTTATGGCCTGCTGCACAATATTACCAACCGGCGTAAAGCAGAACGGGCCCAGCGCCTGGTTGAAAATCTATCCGCCGGCCGGCGTCTTACCCAATACCTCGCACATGAAATAAAAAACCCGGTGCTTAATATTCAGTTATCGGCCAATCAACTGGAAAAGCTGGTGCCGGCAACGGCCAATACCTATTTGGATATTATTGATCGAAATGCAGAGAAGATTGTGCAGATATTATATCAACTGCTTCACTTTACAGATAGCAGTCGGTTTTTGTTTGACAATATCGACGGACAAACCCTGCTTCAACAAATCATCGATGCAGCGCGCGATACTTTGTTGTTGCAGCAGGTGCAATTGCAATACAAGCCGGCACCAAAAGATTTTCAGGTGCGTGCCGACCGGCATCAACTGGTAAAAGCATTTCAAAACATCATCAACAATGCCATTGAGGCAATGCCGGCCAACAATGCCTTGTTATCGGTATCGGTCAGCCTGCAGCAAAACACCGTTACCGTGAAGATCACCGACAATGGCAAGGGCATGGATGAAACCAGCTTGAGCCGGTTGTTTGAGCCTTATTTCAGCACCAAAGAATCTGGCACCGGCCTCGGGCTCACAGCCGCCTTGTTTATCATTGAATCACACAAAGGCCGTATTGAAGTGATTAGCAACCTCGGTACCGGTAGTAGTTTTCTGATCAGCTTGCCCCTGGTGAAAGCTAGCACAGCGACGGCTTCAACCGGATGCAGTTGCTAATTAATCATTGTTATCGCCACCCAAACTATAGTAGTTATTTTCTTCGTCTTCTTCGCCAATATCTTCCATATCATCATCAAGGTCGGTGCCCGGTATATCCAGGTCATCGCCAATATTGTGCCGGTGGTGGTTAGCGTGTGGTATCTTGTGCGCGCCGCTGGCGGGATTCATGATATCCTCTTTGGCGGGGTAGTCCATCTTCGCCAATTCTTCTTCAATCGCTTTCTCTTTATCGCTATCGATGTTTATCTCCTTTATGCTTTGGTCGTGCGCAGCATCTGCAGGTCTCTTTTTCATAATGGCTGTTTTGACCAAACTAAGAAGATCCGGGCTGCCAGTGGCTGACCCGGATCTGTTTCACAACTGATAGAAATCAGAGCTTATCGATCCATTCTTTCAGTTGGTCTTTTGTTTTACCAGAAGCTTTCTGAATGCGACCCAACAACTCATCTTCTTTACCGGCCTGGTACACCAAATCGTCATCAGTCAGGTCAGCATATTGTTGCTTGATCTTGCCCTTAAGCACATTCCAGTTTCCTTCCAGTTTTTGTTTCCATGCTTCCATAATACAACGTTTTAAACGAGTCAAAAAAAAGCATGCCATCAGGCTGAGCGGCGCTTTACCAGTGTGGCGGGGAAATGGATGCGGCTGATTTGTTGAGGATTTTCCATACAAGCGAGCAACAGCTCGAGCGCTTTTTGACCCATCGCTTCCAGCGGTTGTGAAACATAGGTGAGGGGCGCGTAAAAAAGATCGAGCAGTTCATTTTCATCGAAGCTCACTACCGAAAGATCATCGGGCACGCGTATGGGCAATTGGTTCAAATGGCGCAGTGCAATGGCCGACAAAGTATTCGACACAAAGAACAAACCATCCACCCCCTTGCTGATCAGGTTGTCGATGGCGGCGGGTACGGTTCTTTCCAATTGGTGCACCCCCAGTTCAGCAATCAGCGATGGGTCGGGTGTAAGGCCGAGTTGCAGGTGAGCCTGCTGGTAGCCGAGTTTACGCTGGTGGAGATGGTATAGCTGCGATTCAAAGGCGATCAGGCCAATGCGTTGCCGGCCTTTCGACAACAGCAGCGAAGTGGCATCACGAGCTGCGGCAAAATTGTCGAGCGCCACCACATTGCCGGGCGAAGCCGGATAATACCGGTCAAACTGCACAAAAGGCACCCGTTGCGCATATAAACGCCGGATGTCTTCACCCACGCCATTGGGGGGCAGGAGGATGAGTCCGTCGACCTGCCGGTCCCTGAAAATATCCACCAGTCGCCGGAAACGATCGGGGTTTTCGTCTGCACTACCAAACAACACGGTGTACTGCAGTTCATTGGCCGCATCTTCTATGACCCGGGCCACGGCCGAGGAGAAAGGGTTGGAAATATCGGCCAAAACCAGCCCGATCGTCATCGTTTTGCTGGTTTTCAAGCCTTTGGCGATTTGATTGGTGCGGTAGTTCAGGGCCTCGGCCGTTTCACGAATCCGGGCAGCCACCGATTTACTGATCCGGCCTTCCTTCTTGTTGTTCAGCACATAAGAAACCAGGGCGGTTGAAACACCCACTCGTTCGGCTATATCTTTTAAACTAGTCCTTTTCATAATTCCTTATCTATCAAGCGATTAATGCAGCAATCAGGCGGCAGGTGCAACAAAACTACAGCTTTAACGTTAATATATCATTACTTGTTTAAACGATTAAACAAATTGATGTAGCTTTGCATTTCTTAACGTTCGTGCTGCCGCCTTTAAAAACCATAATAGATGAACACGTTTAAGAACATCGGCCTGGTAGAATGTAGCAAGTCGGGCAAAATTTTCAAAATGCCCTCCACCAGCTCACTCCATGGCTACAACCTCAAAAAAGTATTGATCGACGGATCTATTTCCGAAGGTCATGCCCGGAATCTCTATCCTGACGCCGAACTGGTGCAGGAGATTCAAGAGATCACGACCGACAAAGACATTGACCTGGTATTGGTTTCGGCGCCGCAGGGCTATAACCGCGAACTGCTGTCAACCATCATGTCATCCGGCAAACCGGTGCGCATCCTTTAATTTTTCAACATGGCTCCAAGACCTGCCTGCCAACGCGGGCAAATTCCAGTACCTATAACTTAAAAACGATGACACAAACATTTTTTCCGCATAAATCGAAACGAACATTTTACACGGCCATACCGGCCGCTAAAGTGTCGCCCGCGCCGCTGTCGATCGACAAGCCGGCCAACAACACCCATATTGACGCCTTACAAACCAAACCGGTCAACAAAAAAAAATTTGATGTACAGCCGGGGCTGATTACCCTGTTGCTCGGCGGACTCAGTTTGGGTATGGCCGAATTCATGATCATGGGTGTGCTGCCCGATGTGGCCAGTTCACTGCATGTTTCCATTCCGGTTGCCGGTCACCTCATTTCACTGTACGCACTCGGTGTGGTGATTGGTGCACCGCTGATGGTAATGGCTGCTGCACAATATCCCCCGAAAAAAATCTTACTGGTATTGATGGCGTTATTTGGCCTCTTCAATGGCATTTTTGCCCTGGCACCCAATCATACCACGTTGATGATCGCCCGTCTTTTTTCCGGCTTGCCCCATGGTGCTTTTTTTGGTGTAGGTGCGGTAGTGGCTGCTAAACTCGCCCAACCCGGTCGCGAAGCCCGCGCGGTTTCAGTGATGTTTGCCGGCCTGACCGTAGCCAACCTAATCGGTGTGCCCCTGGGCACCTGGATTGGTCACCAGTTTAGCTGGCGGATTTCTTTCGGCATTGTTGCGCTGGTCGCCTGGATAACGGCCATCAGTATACGCAGATGGTTGCCGGATGTACCGAAAGATGAAAACAGTTCTGTCCGGGAAAGCTTGCAATTGTTTAAACGGCCTGCCTTCTGGACCATTGTTGGTATATCTTCCATTGGTACCGGCGGCATGTTTGCCTGGATCAGTTATATCGCGCCGCTCATGACCGAAGTATCGGGCGTGCCAGCGAACAACCTCATGTTGATCATGATGGTTGCTGGTTTGGGTATGGCAGTGGGAAATTTTATCGGCGGCCGATTGGCAGATCGATTCTCCCCACTCAAAACAACCTCGATGTTATTGCTCAGCATGATCATCATGCTGCTTGCCATCGCCCTCTTCTCCAAATTCATGTGGCTCTCGGTGATCCTTACGTTTATAACAGGCGCTGTTGCTTTTGCGGTGATCGCACCCATGCAAATGCTGATGATCAGCAATGCCCCGAAAGCAGAAATGTTGGCTAGTGCTTCTTTGCAAGCCACCGCGAATATGGGCAATGCCCTCGGTGCATTTTTGGGCGGATTGCCCATTGCTGCCGGCTTCGGTTTCACATCGCCCGAATTTGTAGGTGCCGGTTTGGCCTTTATTGGCTTCCTGTTGTGTATGCTGTTGAAGATGCTGCCATCACCGGCGCCAACTGTTGCAAAAGCGATGGCATAAGTGGGTTTAAACGGCCAAGCTTTACCTATGAATGGTTTTAGGCTTCACCCATTATTATCCACCGCCTTAACATCTACTATTTACCGGCTTTACCAACCGCCGGTTTCAAAGTCGACGCGCGCCAGGCGCCTTTTGTCTCGCCTGTTGCTACTGCTAACTTCGTAAAAGTTTGATCGGGAAAGAAGATGGCCGTCATCACGGTTAAACCATCGTCGGCATACAACTCGATCGATGAACGATCAACAATGCAAGTGAGTCGAACAACATCCTTTTTTGACTTGCGACTGGCAAATACTTTTTTGCCAAAATCTGCATTGAAGCCGGTATTGCCCGAAGCACTTCGATCAATGAACAATTGATTGCTGCCCGCTTCATACCCCCAGGTGAGTTGCTGCCCCTTGTCGTTACTGATCACCATCGAGAAATCTCTGGTAGGAATGGTAAAATCCAGCCGGAACAAGCTGTCGCGGTTCGCCTGCAGCCATTGATTGAATGATCTGAAACCGTCGCCTGTCTTCGATGTTTTCTCCAATACCCTTATCTCACGGGCAGGCATACTCGCTACCAGCGGTTTGCCTTCCACCGAAAGCAAGTTCAGCTCGCGTGGCAAAGTAGTGGCACTGCGCCAACGGGTGGTGGGCACGTCCTGGCCATACAACCAGTTGCTCATCCAACCGATAAACAAGCGGCGCTTACTGGTATTGTCGAAGGTAACACCCGCATAATTATCGGGACCATCGTCCAGCCAGCGTGTTTCGGTATCATGGGGCGTGAACGTTTTTCCATCAAACGAACCCACAAAATATTGCGTGGCCGAACCGCCGTTTGGTCCGCCGGGATTGATATTCACAATCAACACCCACTGCTGCTTTCCCGCTATCGTTAGCGGAAACAAATCCGGACATTCCCACACACCACCATGCGCGCCAATGGTTTCACCAAACGCAGATTCTTTTTGCCAGTTCTTCAAGTTAGCCGAAGAATAAAATTCGATATGGTCTTTCACTGCCAACGCCATCACCCATTTTTTGCCGGCGGCGTACCAACTCACTTTCGGATCTCGAAAATCAATGATGCCCGGGTTCATCAACACCGGGTTCTTCGCATACTTGGTCCAGCTTTTCCCATTATCGAGGCTATACGCAATGCCCTGGGTTTGGTAATTGATCTTACCAGCCTCGGCTGCCTTCGCATCATGATACGTGTAGATGGCAACCAGGGCCGGTTTCTCTTTGCTGCCAAAGCCACTGGTATTGTTTTTATCAACCACGGCACTGCCCGAAAAAATATACCCCAACGAATCAGGATACAGCGCAATAGGGCGGTGCTGCCAATGCAACATATCGCTACTGGTTGCATGCCCCCAATGCATCGGACCCCATTTATTGCCATCGGGATAATGCTGGTAAAAGAGATGGTACACACCCTGGTTCAATACCAATCCGTTTGGATCATTCATCCAGCCCCGCACCGGCGTGAAGTGCAACAAGGGGCGATACTGTTCGCCTGAATCACTTTGCGCCAATACAAAGTTTCCGGAAAAAAAGGCCAATAACGCTGTCAGGGCAATGGTTGATATTCTTCGCATCATCCAATGTAATGAAAATAAGGCACTTATAAAGAGAAGTGCATCGTTCATGAAATTATCAAACAAACAGAATAATATTCTGAATTATAACTAACTTTCCGTCAATTCATCGAAAATGTTAGCCAATCTTGATACGATCGACCTCCGTATACTGGAACTGATGCAGGAGAATGCACGCATTTCCAATGCTGACCTGGCCCGCGAGCTGGAAATGGCCCCCTCGGCCGTTTTGGAAAGGGTGAAGAAGCTGGAACAGAAAGAAGTGATCCAGGGTTACCATACCCGTATCAATCCCCTGGCTGTGCAGCAGAAATTGCTGGCTTTTATTTTCATTCGCACCACCGATGGATTTGGCGAAACCGGTAAAACAACCGAAGCATTGTCGAAGATTCCTGAAGTGCAAGAAGTACACCATATTGCCGGTGAAGATTGTTTCATCATCAAGGTGCGCACCGAAGACACCGATGCACTCATGCGACTGATGCGAAACTCGCTGAAAAAAATTCCACGCATTGCTTCCACCCGTACCACCATTGTGTTGGAAACCGTGAAAGAAGAACCGTATATCGTTATTGCCAATGACTAATAATACGCCCACCGCTGCTACTAAAAATCCATCCACCGCATTGGTGGTATTGGCATTTGCGACGGTGTACCTCGTTTGGGGGTCCACCTATTTTTTTATCGCCAAAGCGGTGCATGAAATTCCGGCTTTGCTGATGGGCGCCATTCGGTTTATTACCTCCGGCCTCATCATGATGGCCTGGTGTGCGTATCGCAAAGAGAAATTGTGGAACTGGCAACAGGTGAAAGTGGCTGCGATCACCGGACTCCTCCTTTTACTGGTCGGCAATGGTGCTGTTATTTGGGCGGAGAAAGAACTGCCATCCTCGCTCGTAGCCGTGCTCGTATCCACTTCACCCATCTGGTTTGTATTGCTCGACAAACCGAAATGGCAGGAGAACCTGCGCAGTCGCACCACCTTGCTTGGTCTCGCGATTGGTTTTGTGGGCGTGGTGATGTTGTTCAAAGAAAAATTATCGCATGCACTGGCCAGCAATGGCTCGCACCATGAACTTTGGGGATTGATCATCCTGGTGATCGGCTCCCTGGCCTGGGCCGGCGGATCCATCTATTCAAAATACCACGCAACGGGATCATCTTCGGTTGCCAGCGCCTGGCAGATGTTGGTGGCCGGCGTCGCCTTCTCCATCTGCGCTGCTGTCAACCATGAATACCGTGGTTTTGACCCGGCGGCGGTGTCGTTGCAAGGTTGGGGCTCGGTGTTATACCTGGTGACCATGGGCTCGCTGGCCGGCTACAGCGCGTATGTGTGGTTGTTGCAAGTGCGTCCCGCAACGCAGGTGAGCACTTATGCCTATGTGAACCCGGTGGTGGCTGTTTTATTGGGTACCCTGTTGGCGGGTGAACACATGAGCCTTTTGCAAATTGCAGGGCTCGCAGTTATTCTCACCAGTGTGTTGCTCATCAACCTGTCAAAATACCGACAGTCGGCCGCGCCACCGGCAGTGAAACAAAGCCTCGCAAAACCCGCTTGAGTTTCTATCCTGCGGGCGTTACTACCCGACGGGTAGCTAGGCCGCTCACTGCAACTGAAAGGCAACCGGTTGTAGGGCGTAGGTATTGCGGGGCTCGCCTTCCACCCGCATAGGTTTCCAGTTGGGCATAGCTTTCACCACCCGCAGTGCTTCTTCATCCAATTCTTTGCTGACCGATTTCTTGATGGCAATAGAAAGCAGTTGTCCGTTGCTACCTACCACAAACTCAACCAACACAATACCCTGTTGATTTGCTTTCAGTGCTTTTTTGGGATATCGCAATGCCGACTGCAGATAATTGATCAACCCTTTTTGTCCGCCGGGAAACCCTGCCTGCTCGATGAACACCCGGCAACCCACTTCCTTGCCCGCTACGGTGAAACACTGTCCCGACAACAATGTATCCTGTCGATACAACTGCTGCCGGCGCAATTGCCCGTTTTCATACCAGGATCGAACGGTGTCGGTCAGTCGATTGTGATCGATTGCATACTGCCACTTCAACTGGCCGTTGCGATACCAGGCCCTATGCATCCCATTATACGTGTCATCGGGGTTTTTGTGGCTGCTAAAACTTTCCAGCAGCCGATCGTCGAGGTCAAACATCAACAAGCTGTCGCCACTTTCCATCCGATAAAAACTGGCTTCTGAGGCAGACTTAACCTCCACCAGTTCTTTGTTCATAAACACTTTTTTCTGTGCCAGCAATGGCGTGCACATACACAAGCAAACACAAACAAAAAGAGAAACCTTCATCGCAAAGATTTCTCCTAATGTAACTAAGTTTTTTTCGTTTTACATCAAGTACCTGCCGGGTGATCGGCGCCAATGGTCACTTTCTTCCAGGCCTCAATATCTTTCGACAGCCAGTCAATTTTATGGGTAGCGCCTTTGTAAGCGCCCGCACCGAGAAAAAGATAAAGTGGTGGCTTGGGCATTTCAGCTATTTCCAGTATCGCCGCTGCCGCTTTCGCGGGATCACCTGGTTGTTTGCCACTATACCCGCGAATGGTCGACTGGTTCAGGTGCGCAGATGCCTTGTAATCATCAATCACAATTTTTGAATCGTTGGCCGAGCGACCAGCCCAATCGGTGCGAAAGCCACTGGGGCAAATCACCGACACCTGGATGCCAAGCGGTTCAACTTCTTTGGCCAGGGCTTCTGAATAACCGGCAACCGCAAATTTGGTGGCGTTGTAAAAGCCGACGGCCGGGAAGCCAACAAATCCACCGATGGAAGAAATGTTGATGATATGCCCGCGGCGATTGCCACGCATCACCGGCAGCACCTCTCTGGTCAGGGCGGCCAATCCAAAGAAATTGACCTCAAACATTTTTCTCACTTCGTCTTCCTCGCTTTCTTCGATGGCGCCAAAATAACCAATGCCTGCATTGTTCACCAACACATCGATGGTACCGAAGGTTTCAACGGCCATGTCGACCGAAGCCTTGATCTCTTCTTTTTTGGTTACATCCAACTGCACGGCAATGGCTTTTTCGGGATGCATCGATACGATATCAGCCACATCCTTGAGCTTACGTGCACCCACCACCGCCATATGGCCCTGGTTCAATACCTGGATGGCAAGTTCGCGACCAAAGCCGGTGGAACAACCGGTAATAAGCCAGACTTTATGCTTCATATATTGTTTCGTTTTTGTTGTATCATCAAATTGTTGCTAAATTTAGCTACATTCAGTTACTTAATTTTCTGCCATGAAGAAAACCATTCTCTTCTTTTCACTGCTTGTTTTTCTGGGTGTTTCCAATTCCAATGCCCAACAACGCGTCATCGAAAGCTTATCGATGCCCTCGAACATACTCTCTCACCCGGTGAAATACTCCATTTACCTGCCTCCCGATTATTATACGGCGGCCAAACGATACCCGGTGGTTTATCTTTTACACGGCTATTCCGACAACGAAACTGCCTGGTTGCAGTTTGGCGAAACCGATCGCCAGGCCGATAAAGCCATCCTCGATGGCACTATCCCGCCCATGATCATTGTGATGCCCGATGCCGGCATTACCTGGTATATGAACGACTACCAGGGCAAGGAGCGATACGAAGACATGTTTATCAAAGAATTCATTCCGTATATCGACGCCCAATACCACACGCGACCCACCCGCGAGTTCCGCGCTTTGTCGGGTTTGTCGATGGGCGGTCACGGTTCGCTGCTGCTCGCCATGCACAATCCATCCAGCTTTGCTGCCTGTGCCGCCTTTAGTTCAGGGATCATAAGCGACGATGCGGTGGTGGCGATGCCCGACGATCAGTACAACAGTATATTTACGAATTTGTTTGGCGCAAAACCCAAGGGCAAGGCGCGCGTCACCGAACACTGGCAAAAGAACAATACCCTCGATTTGGCCAAAACTTTACCGGTCGACAGCCTGAAAAAAGTTCGCTGGTTTTTTGACTGCGGCGACCAGGACTTTCTTTACGAAGGAAATGCCTTGATGCATATTGCGCTACGCAACCGCAACATTCCGCATGAATTCAGGATGCGCGCCGGTGCCCACGAATGGACCTATTGGCGCACGGGTTTAATCCCCGCCCTGCAATTCATCGGCACCAGCTTTAACCGTTGATTTTTTTCTACCCGTCGGGTGCAACCCGACGGGTAAAATGATTACCAGCTATAGCCGCTCACCACGAAACGGTACTCGCCCGAGCCCGCTAGCACATCAACGCCCCGCTCTTTTTGTTGGATAGCCGCCGCCTCGAAAAGATCGGTCAGTTTTTTGCCATTCACCACCACGTCTTGCTGGCGGGCACCCGGTATGGTAATGGTCGCCTTCGTATTGGCAGGAATGGCAACGGTCATCACCAGGCTAGCACCATCACGCTCCCAACCCGAACGAACCTCTCCATACAAGGTTTTTAAAGCGGCCGACACCCGGGTCAATGCACCCTTTACACTACTGGTATCTTTGTCAGGCAGGTTCAGTTTACGCGCATTCACCAACGGCCGAATCAGCATATTTTTATACCCTACACTGTCGCCATTGATATCTATACCCGCCAATACACGGTACATCCAGTCGCCAATAGCACCATACGCATAGTGATTAAACGAGTTCATACCTACATTCTGAAAACTACTGTCGGGTTTCATGCCATCCCAGCGCTCCCAAATGGTAGTGGCACCCATCTTCACCGGATACAACCAGCTCGGATAGGTTTCCTGCACCAACAGCGTATAGGCGAGGTCGTTATACCCATAACGGCTCAGCACAAAACAGAGATAGGGCGTGCCTAAAAAACCCGTGGTCAGGTGATAGTTGTACGATTTGATATTATCTGCCAGCCGCTGCGCCGCCGAAGCCCGTAAGGATTCGGGTAACATATCAAAATACAAAGCCAGTACATAGGCAGTTTGCGAACCCGATACCAGGCGGCCATTCGGTGTCATGTATTCTTTTACAAAAGCATCTTTGAGCGTTTGCAGCAGTTGTGTGTAATGTTGCTCCTCGTCTTTTTTTCCCAGCAAGGCAGCCGTTTTGCGCATGATATCAACCGAACCGGCATAAAAACATTGCGCAATCAGGTACTTGTCGGTAATCGCACTGGTACCATCGGTATCATCATCAGGATGATAAAACAACCAATCGCCAAAATGAAATCCTTTCGCCCACAGCCCGTTTTGGGTGTTCGCTTCCATATACCCAACCCAGGCCTTCATGCTGGCATACTGCTCCGTGAGTATGCGAAGATCACCATAACACTGCCACATGGTAAAGGGAATGATGGTAGCCGCATCGGCCCAACCGGTTGATCCCGAAGCGCCATCGCCCAATACATTGGGAATCACAAAGGGAACACTGCCATTGCCGAGTTGATCAGCGGCCACATCTTTGAGCCATTTGCGAAAGAAATTAAATACCTGCCGGTTATAAGCCGCGGTACGGGCGAAGACCTGTGCATCGCCGGTCCAACCGAGGCGCTCGTCGCGCTGCGGACAATCAGTAGGCACGTCCAGAAAATTACCCATCTGGCCCCACTTGATATTGTGCTGCAACTGGTTCAACAGGGCACTCGAACTGCTAAAGCTTCCGGTTGAATCCATCGATGAATACAAGACCACCGCCTTCAACTGATCAGCCTTCAATTCAGCTTTGATGCCTTCCAGTTTAACATAGCGAAAACCCTGGAAAGTAAAATGCGGGCGAAAGGTTTCCACCCCCTTGCCCGACAAAATATAGGTATTGAGTTGTTTGGCTGATCGCAGGTTGGCAATGTAAAAATTGCCGGCTTTGTCCAACACTTCCGCATGTTGCAGGCGAACCGTATCACCCGCATTGCCCTGCACCGACAATTCAACAAAGCCCGTGGTGTTCTGCTCGAAGTCAACCACCAACTCATTAGCAGGCGTTCTGAAAATTCGCTGCGGTTTCAGTATTTCGTGGGCACGTACCCGTTCGTTGACCGTGCTGATAAGATTGTTCAACGGATAGGTTTTCAACACCACCCCCTTCCAATCAGCATCGTTGTACGCTGCTGTTGTCCAACCCGTTTTTTCCTTGCCCGCATCATAGGTTTCACCATGGTAAATTTCCGAATACAGAACAGCGCCGGTAGATGATTTCCAGCTCTCATCGGTAGCAATGGTTTCCGTGCTGCCATCGGTATAAACAACCTGTAATTGCGCCAGCAGGCCCAATGTTTTTCCGTATAGATCTTTGTTGTTCTCCCAGGCCAGAATGCCACGGTACCAACCACTGCCCAAACCAACGCCAATCGCATTTGCGCCGGTTTGCAAAGCGTTGCTGACATCATAACTCTGGTATTGCAGTCGCTTGTTATAACTGGTCCATCCCGGGGTGAGATAATCCTCCCCCACCCTTTTGCCATTGATAAAGGCTTCGTACAATCCATGCGAAGTGATGAACAATGTCGCCTGGCTGACTTTTTTTGCCAACGTAAATCCTTTTCTAAAATAAGGGCTCGGGCGATTGGCGGTTTCTTCAAAGCCGGCTTCAATCCACTGTGCTTTCCAATCAGATTGGTTCAACAAACCCATTTGCCAACTGCCGGTGTCAGACCAGGCCGAACCATTGCCATGATTGTCCCATACACGTACCCGCCAAAAATATTTTTTGCCCGATTGCAAGGCAGCACCCGCATAAGCCACTTGTTGTGAAGACGAAGAACTAAGCCTGCCCGTCGACCAGGTTTTCCTGGCAAAGCGCGCGTCTTCTGCCACCACAATTTCATAGGCCCGCTGCAAACAATTCGACTGCTTACAAACAATCTCCCAACCGAAGTAGGGCTGCGCTTCGGTGATACCCACCGGGTCACGTTGGTATTCGCAGCGGATATTCAACACCGACAAGGGTGCAGGTGCAGCCTGCACTGGCGTGATAAACAGCGAAACCACGACCAATGCCAACAACAGCAGCTTTGTTCTCATAACAATTTTGTTGGTTTAGTTATCAATGCAGTTTGAAAGATACCAAGGCAGAAGCGTCGGCCAGCAATTATTTCTTCTTTTTGTACGATTCAATACTCCATTTGGATTTATCGCCACAGATCAATGGGGCGATCCACTTTCGGGTGAAAAGGCAACTCAATTTTTTTACCGCTACCGGCAGAAGCATAAGCAGCATAGATGATTTCCAAAACCGCGCGACCATCTTCGCCGGTCACCAGCGGCTCTTTGTTGTTACGCACACAATCGATAAAATGTTTGAGCTCATGCGGATAACCCTGGTTGAACACTTCTTCGAAAACAGTGAAACTCCAGCCTACACTGGTATCAGCTTTTTCCATCGCATAACCATAACCGTTACGACTATACGTAATCGCTGCATTGCCCATGAACAAATCAGCATAGGCAACACCACCGGTGCCATACACTTCCGCGCGATCGTCCATACCGCCATGTTTGGCCCAACTGTTTTCAGCCACCGCCGTTACGCCATTCTCAAATTCAAGAATCACCACCGAATTGTCTTCGCAGTCGGTGCGTCCCTTGTGAAATACCGTATCCATGCTGGCATACACCGTTTTCACTTTCGCATTGGCCAGCATCCACCTGAACCAGGCCAGGGCATGACAACCCATGTCCATCAATACACCACCGCCCGACAATTTTCGATCGTAAAACCAATCGCTGTGTGGCCCCGAATGTTTCTCGCCCTGCTTGAGCATATACACATCGCCCAGGGCGCCTTCGTTCACCAACTGTCGAACACGCTCATACTTCGGCGCAAAACAAAGTTCTTCGGCATACATCAACCGAACACCCGCTTTTTTACAGGCGGCAATCATGGCATCCGCTTCTTCGAGCGTTACCGCCAATGGTTTTTCGATGATGATTTGTTTACCCGCCGCAGCTGCCTTCAAGGTGGCTTCGGCATGTTTGAAATTCGGCAGACAGATATCGATCACTTCTGCGCCAGATTCAGTCAGCAATTTATCGAGGTCATCGTACCAGTTTGGAATACCATGTTTTTCAGCAAAGGCACGGGCCTTATCGGCCGACCGCGAATACACGGCCACCACTTCTGCCTCGGGAATAAAACGATGGTAACTCTCTATATGGATATCAGCAATGAACCCAGAACCCAACAAAGCAACCTTGGTGCGCATCATAACAAGCGATTTCAGTTTAATATATAAATTAACCGGAAGTTAGTTTTTTTAACAAGCACATCCAGCCAACGAACCAGCAAAGCCAACTAATGCTCGTTAGCTTTAAGGCAAATAATTCGCCTCATTTGCCCATTTTTTAGGAAATTAGCCCTCCATTTCAAATGCGTATTATGAGTCAATCTCCCAGCACCCTGTTCGAAAAAGTGTGGAATGCACATGTGGTGCGGCATATCGCCGACGGCCCCGATGTATTGTTCATCGATCGCCATTTTATTCATGAGGTAACCAGCCCCGTGGCCTTTCTCGGCCTCGAGCAGCGTGGTCTGCAGGTGATGTATCCCCAGCGCACTTTCGCGACCGCCGATCACAACACCCCGACCATCAACCAGGACCAACCGGTCAAAGATCCGCTGTCGGCCAACCAGTTGAAAGCCCTCGAGAACAATGCCCATAAATACGGCATTTCACACTGGGGGTTAAACAACCCGAAGAACGGTATTGTACACGTGGTTGGACCAGAGAACGGTATTACCCTGCCGGGGATGACCATCGTTTGTGGCGACTCGCACACCAGTACGCATGGTGCCTTTGGTGCCATCGCCTTTGGTATCGGAACTTCTGAAGTAGAAATGGTATTGAGCTCACAGTGCATCATGCAACCGCGCGCCAAAAAAATGCGCATCAAGGTCGATGGTCAACTGGGCAAAGCAGTAACCCCGAAAGATGTCATCCTCTATATCATTTCACAACTCACGGCGGCCGGTGCAACAGGCTATTTTGTAGAATACGCCGGTTCGGTGTTTGAAAACATGAGCATGGAAGGCCGCATGACGGTATGTAATATGAGTATCGAGATGGGAGCCCGTGGTGGTATGGTGGCACCCGATGAAACCACCTACAATTATATCAAGGGTCGCGACAAAGCGCCAAAGGGTGAAGCGTGGGACAAAGCGATGGCTTATTGGAAAACCCTGAAGACCGATGAAGGGGCCCGCTTCGACAAAGAATATCATTTCAATGCGGCCGATATTGAACCGATGATCACCTTCGGCACCAATCCCGGTATGGGCATTGGCATTTCACAACATATCCCAACCACCCAAGAAACCGGCGCCGGCAAAGCGAGCTATGATAAATCGCTCAACTACATGGGCTTTCACGAAGAAGAAGCAATGCTCGGTAAAAAGGTTGACTATGTATTCATCGGTTCCTGCACCAATGGTCGTATTGAAGATTTCCGCGCCTTTGCCTCCATTGTAAAAGGCCGCAAGAAGGCCGATACGGTCACCGCGTGGATCGTACCCGGCTCGCATATCGTTGAACAACAAATTCGCGAAGAAGGCATTTACGACATTCTCACCGAAGCGGGCTTTCAGTTGCGTCAACCTGGTTGCTCGGCCTGCCTGGCAATGAACGACGATAAAATTCCCGCCGGCAAATACGCCGTGAGTACCAGCAACCGCAACTTCGAAGGCCGCCAGGGTCCCGGTGCGCGAACCCTGCTCGCCAGTCCGCTGGTGGCCGCCGCTGCCGCCGTAACCGGTGTTGTTACCGACCCCCGAACCCTTCTTTAAACCCGTTTATGGTTTAACCCTAAGGCCACTCGCCCCAATCAAACCTCAACCACCAGCGACCAACCTTACACCTTAAACCTTAAACCTTAAACAACCAATCATGTCTTACGATAAATTCACCATACTCCGTTCTACCGCCGTTCCGCTTCCCATCGAGAATGTGGATACCGACCAAATCATCCCGGCGCGTTTCTTGAAAGCGACCGAACGCAAAGGATTTGGCGACAACCTGTTCCGCGACTGGCGATACAACGGTGATGACAGTCCGAAGCAGGATTTTGTATTGAACAATAAAATCTACACAGGCAAGATCTTGGTAGGTGGTAAAAATTTCGGTTGTGGCAGCAGCCGCGAACATGCGGCCTGGGCCATTTACGACTACGGTTTCCGCTGTGTGGTATCAAGTTTTTTTGCCGATATCTTTCGCAACAACTGCCTGAACGTAGGCATCCTGCCCGTGCAGGTAAGCGATGCTTTTCTCGATAAAATTTTCAAGGCCATCGAAAAAGACGCCAACGCCTTGCTGGAAGTGAGCCTGCCCGCGCAAACCATTACCATTTTGGCCACCGGCGAACAAGAAGGTTTTGATATCAACGGCTACAAGAAAGACAACCTGACCAATGGATATGATGATATCGATTTTCTACAGGCCATCAAAAACGATATCCAACAGTTTGCCGGCAGCCGGCCCTTTTAACCAGCCCTTATGTCGACCAGCCGAAGAGCAATTGAGATCATGGACACCACCCTGCGCGATGGTGAACAAACCAGCGGGGTATCTTTTTCCGCCTCCGAAAAACTGACCATTGCCCAGCTCCTGCTCACCGAAGTGAAAGTAGATCGCATTGAAATCGCTTCTGCCCGCGTGTCGGAAGGTGAGTTCGACGCGGTGAAGAAAATCACCAAATGGGCCAAGCAACAAGGGCTGCTCGATAAAGTGGAGGTGCTCAGTTTTGTGGATGGTGATGTGTCGGTACAATGGATGATCCAGGCCGGCGCCAAAGTAATGAACCTGCTAACCAAGGGTTCGCTCAATCACCTCACCCACCAATTACGCAAGAAACCCGAAGAACATTTTGCTGATATCGCGGCAGTACTCAGCCTGGCAAAGAAAAAAGGCATCCAGGCCAATATATACCTGGAAGACTGGAGCAATGGCATGCGGCATTCGCCGGATTATGTGTTTCAGTACCTCGATTTCCTGCAAACCCAATCGGTAAAAAGAGTGATGCTGCCCGATACCCTCGGCGTGCTCACACCGGCCGAAGTGTTTGATTTTGTTTCGGCTATAGTTAACCGTTACCCACATACGCATTTCGACTTCCACGCACACAACGATTATGACCTCGGTACCGCCAATGTGCTGGAAGCCATCAAGGCCGGTGCGCATGGCTTGCACCTCACCATCAATGGCATGGGCGAAAGAGCCGGTAATGCGCCTCTTGCCAGCGCCATCGCCGTACTGAACGACTTCATGCCTTCGGTCAAAACCCGGGTGGCAGAAAAATCTTTGTATTCGGTCAGCAAGCTGGTAGAAACCTTCAGCGGTTTTCGCATTCCGGCCAACAAACCGGTGGTGGGCGAAAATGTCTTTACCCAAACCGCCGGGATTCATGCCGATGGCGACAAAAAGAACAAACTCTATTTCAGTGACCTGATGCCCGAACGTTTTGGCCGCCAGCGCAAATATGCACTCGGCAAAACCAGTGGCAAGGCCAATATTGAAAACAACCTCGCGCAATTAGGCATCCAACTCAGCGATGCCGACCTGAAAAAAGTGACCCAGCGCATTATTGAACTCGGTGATCGCAAAGAAGTGGTGACGCAGGCCGACCTGCCCTATATTATTGGTGATGTGCTCGACAGCAATCAACACGAAGAGCATGTAACGATCGACAGCTATGTACTCATGCACGCCAAAAACCTGAAGCCTTCTGTTACCCTGCAGATCAGTTTGCGTGGTGAAAAATTTGAAGAACAGGCGCAGGGCGATGGCCAGTACGATGCCTTCATGAATGCACTGAAAAAAGTGTACAAGCTGAAGAAAATAGAGTTGCCGGTATTGACCGATTACACGGTGCGCATTCCGCCTGGTGGCAAGAGTGATGCCCTTTGTGAAACGGTCATCACCTGGCGATTAAACAACCGTGAATTCAAAACCCGCGGACTAGACAGCGATCAAACCGTGTCGGCCATCAAGGCCACACAGAAGATGCTGAATATTATCTAATAAATACAATCACGCGAAAAGCAATCGAATGGCTACCAAAAAAATACTCATCGTACCCGGCGATGGCATCGGTCAGGAAGTAACTGCGGCCGGTAAAAAAGTACTCGACAAAATAGCGGCCAAATTTGGCCACACCTTTCAGTACGATGAAGCCCTGATTGGCCATGCGGCCATCGAAGCCACGGGACAAGCCCTGCCCGATGTTTCGCTCGAAAAAATGCGCGCTTCAGACGCCGTATTATTTGGCGCTGTAGGCCATCCCAAATACGACAACGACCCTTCGGCCAAAGTGCGCCCCGAGCAGGGCTTGCTGAAAATGCGCAAAGAGCTTGGCCTCTATGCAAACCTGCGCCCCATCAAATTATTCGATGAACTGTTAGAAGCGTCCAGCATCAAGCCCGAGATCCTCAAAGGCGCCGATATTCTTTTCTTTCGCGAACTGACCGGTGATATTTATTTCGGCGAGAAAGGCCGCAAAAACAATGGCGATACCGCTTTTGACATCGCCGAATACAGTCGTTACGAAGTAGAACGCATCGCCCGCAAAGCATTTGAAGCTGCCCGCGGTCGTCGCAAAAAACTTTGTTCGGTCGACAAAGCAAATGTGCTGGAGACCAGTCGCCTCTGGCGCGAAACCGTACAACAGGTAGCGAAAGAGTATCCCGATGTGGAACTCGAACACCAGTTTGTAGATTCGATGGCGATGTTGCTGATCAAAGACCCGCGTCGTTATGATGTAGTGGTAACCGCGAATCTTTTTGGCGATATCCTCACCGACGAAGCTTCCCAAATTGCAGGCTCCATGGGCATGCTTGCCAGCGCTTCCATTGGCGATGGTACCGGCGTGTATGAACCCATCCATGGATCAGCACACGATATCACCGGCAAAGGCATTGCCAATCCGCTGGCTTCGATTTTGTCCGCCGCTTTGCTGCTCGACATTTCCTTCGGCCTTAAAGCCGAAGCAGCAGCCATTATCAATGCGGTCGACCAGGTTTTAAAAGCAGGCTATCGTACCAAAGACATCGCGAATGCGACAACGCCAGCCAATATGATTTTAAACACCGAAGCCATGGGCCAGGAAGTGGTGAATCGCCTCTAAGTCAGGGTAATCGCCTTATTAAATAGACAAAAAAAGCGCCGTCATGTGATGCAAATCATATTCGACGGCTTCTTTTTTGTGTAGCTTCGCCAGCGAAATGACTATAACTGTTCGTCATATCGCTGCTGCTTATCTTCTCTTACTCACCCTGCTGAAGCTGGCGGCCGTTCCGTTTGCCTGTATGGAATACGCCCTTAACAAAGACTATATTGCTGCCAACCTTTGTGAAAACAGGAACAAACCGGCCATGAAATGTTTTGGTACCTGTCAGCTTGAAAAGCAACTCGCCAAAAACGCCGACATACCCGGTACGACCAACCAAAAAAGCTTCACGACCATCAGCATCGATTATTTCGATGGCATCGACAGCATCGATCTTCCGCTGTTCAGCAAAGACATCCGTTTACAATACGGTTTCATAGAAAAGCTTCGCTTCAACCAATTTACCAACCTGGTTTTTCATCCCCCACTGGCTTAAGCCGACCCTGCATTTTACCGGGCAGTCATTACCGCGGTCGTTTGGACCTCACGATTGTATAAGCGTCATCACTTGCTACTACCTGTTGTTTACAAGAGGTGGGTATAAACTTGTCGATAGGCGAAAGACGGCTGCTACCCCCCTTTTCCCACCTGATTACAGATCAAATTAAATACTTCGATACATGAAAAAATATTTCCTGCTTTGCCTGGCGATCGCCAGCTTGACCGCTTGCCAAAAAGACGATGCACCAACACCAGATAGCAATGTTAAAGCCGCTTTGTCGGTCGAGTTTGACAATATTGTCGGCGGACAAAACCTTGTTCTCAACACCGGCACTTACACCAATAGTTTTGCAGAGTCTTATTCTGTTTCTGAACTGCGTTATTATGTGAGCAATTTCAAACTCACCAATACCAGTGGCGTAACCTATACCGTGCCGCAAGACAGCAGTTATTTTCTGATCGTTGAAAGCGACGAAACCAAACACGAGGCCGAACTGCTGGTGCCGCAAGGTGATTACAGCAGCATCAGTTTTACAGTAGGTGTAGATAGCCTGCGCAGCACCATGGACCTGAGCAAACGCACCGGCGTGCTCGACCCTGCCGGCGATATGGAAACCAGCATGTACTGGGGATGGAACAGTGGTTATATCTTCTTCAAGATGGAAGGCATTTCAGCCGCTGCGCCACTCGATAATTCTGGTCAGCATAAGTTTCGTTACCATATCGGTGGGTTTGGTGGTTACTCAGCTCCCACTATCAACAACATCAAAACGGTTACACTCGATTTAACAGCAGGTGGTGTACCCAAAGTAAGAACGGGTCGCGAAGCAAATATTCACCTGATGGTGGATGTTGCAAAAGTGCTTGATGGCAATACGCCGGTAAGTATTGCGGCACATCCATCGGTGATGTTCAGCGACTTCAGCGTTACCATCGCCAACAATTACAGTTCTATGTTCCGCCACGATCATACCGAAAACTAGGTATATGTTACGCAAGCCAATAGGGGTGGTTTTGATCCTGCTATTATTGGGCGCCTGCTCTAAAGAAGTCATCAGTCATTTCGCGACTTTCGAAAAACCTGCTGATTTTCCCGAGCCGGTGTATCATTTTGCCAGCAATGAAATCACCGAAGAAAAATTTGAATTGGGTCGTAAACTGTTTTACGAACCAAGGTTGTCGCGCGATAATACCATCAGTTGCGCCAGTTGTCACATACAATCTTCCGGCTTTACCCAGCACGGTCACGATGTCAGCCATGGCATCGATGACCGGCTGGGCAGCCGCAATTCGCCACCCGTGATGAACCTGGCCTGGAGCCCGACGTATTTTTGGGATGGTGGTGTATTTGACCTCGACCTGCAACCGATCGCACCCATTCTCAACGTAGTGGAGATGGATGAAAAACTGGAGAATGTATTGAACAAACTCCGCGCACATCCCGATTATCCCGGGCTGTTTAAAAAAGCGTTTGGCACCGACGAAATCAGTTCCGATCGCTTTCTGAAAGCACTTTCTCAATACATGCTGATGCTGGTGAGCGATCAGTCGAAATACGACAGCGTGATGCGCAAACAGGGACCCAGTTTCACCGATGATGAAGCAGCCGGTTATACACTGTTCATACAAAACTGCAGTTCCTGCCACAAAGAACCCTTGTTCACCGACTATTCTTTTCGCAACAATGGCATTGGCATAGGCGCCAACAACGACAAAGGCCGCTACCTCGTTACCTTGAATGAACTCGATCTCTACAAATTCAAAGTGCCCAGCCTGCGCAACCTTTCCTATACATCGCCCTATATGCACGATGGCCGTTTCATCAGCCTCGAAGCTGTGTTAGAACAATATGCGTTGCATGTGCAGGCCACACCCAATCTCGACAATGCCTTACAGCAAAACGGAAAACTGGGCATATCACTCAACAGCACAGAACAAAAACAAATCATCAGCTTTTTAAAAACACTGAACGACAAAAATTTCATCACCAATAAACGCTTTGCCGAACCATGATACGTACCATACTTACCGCTGCCTGTTTTTTATTAGTATCGCTTAGTACCAAGGCCTGCGATATTTGCGGCTGTGGCGTAGGCGGCTATTATATTGGCATATTGCCCGACTTCAATAAAACCGTATTCGGCATTCGCTATCGCCACAACCATTTGCGCACGCATATCGGCGCCGGTGGTGAAAGCTCTTACCTGACCACCGATGAAACTTATCGCACAGCCGAATTATGGGGTGGCTGGTCGCTCGGAAAAAAATTTCGCATGATGGGGTACCTGCCGGTTAGCTTCAACGAAAAGCACAACCAGGGCGAAACCTATCACAAAACCGGTATGGGCGATATCGGTTTGCAGGGTTATTATAACCTGCTCAACCGGCGCAAGACCTATGGTGAAAAATTGCTGGTGCAAACACTGTGGGCAGGTGTTGGTGTGAAACTGCCCGTGGGCAAATACGACAATAGCAAAGCGGTCGAGAATTCAGCCGGCGCCAACCTTTTTCAGTTGGGTACAGGCAGTGTCGACTTCACCCTCAATGCCATGTATGATATTCGGTTACAGGATTTGGGGTTAAGTGTGGTTAGTAGCTACAAGATCAATACCACCAATCGCTACGATTACCAGTATGGCAATAAATTCAGCCTGGCTGCGCAGTTGTACCACAAGTGGCGCGTAAAAAACAAATACAGTATTGCGCCCAACGCCGGACTCTCGTATGAAACGGCCAAACGCGATTTGAACCACGAGGTTAAAACCGATGTATCCGGTGGGCACCTGGTGCTGGCTGGCGGCGGTTGCGAAATTTCGATGGGCAAATGGGCCGTGGGTGCTAACTTTCAGTTGCCTGTGCAGCAGAACCTGGCCAATGGCTTCGTGAAAGCCGGCAACCGGGGCATGCTGCATGTGTCGATTGTATTGTAAACATTCCATGCATGGCTACTCGATTGTCGAACATCTCTGTATTCCTGGTACTAACACTCACCCTGCTGGCCCTGGGATACATGATTTACCAGTTTACCGCGCGCAAGAACAGTTTACCGGTATTGGGTGAACCCGGCCATACGGCGGGTGATTTTTCTTTCACCAACCAAGACGGACAAGTTGTTACCCGTCAAATGGTCGACGGCAAAACCACCGTGGTAGAATATTTTTTTACCACCTGTCCGGGCATTTGTAAAACCATGAACCGGAACCTGCAAACCATTCACGAGACATTTAAAAACGATTCCAACCTGGTTATACTTTCCCATACAGTAAATCCCGAAACCGATTCGGTGCCGGTGATGGCAGCCTATGCTAAAACCATTGGCGCCCAGGCCCCGTCCTGGCAATTGCTCACCGGCGATAAATATGCTTTGTACAAAGCCGCCAGAGAAGATTATTTACTCGCGGTTGAAGACAGCGCTAACAACAAAGATTTTATCCATACCGAATACGTAGCCCTGGTCGACGGTAAACGACGGGTTCGCGGCTTCTACGATGCCACACAAAAAGAAAGCATCGACAAACTTGCCGCTGATATCCGCCAACTCCTCAATGATTAGCGGCTATGCCTACCCGTTACCGAAAAAGGTGCGCGTCAAACCACTTCAACGAGGGGCTTTTCAGGAAAGCGCTTGCAAGGCATCTACAAAAAGCTTGAGCTCATCGGCCGTACCCAAACTCACGCGGCACCAGGGTTTTTTCTGCACTTCAAAAACGCGTATGCCCACGCCCTTGGCCATCATGGCATCCAGAAAATCCTTGCCCTTCATTTTAATGGGGAAGATCACGAAATTGGTATAGGAGGGAATATAGTCTTTGTATCCCAGGGCCGTTAGTCTTTCACACAGCCATTTTTTATTGGCGTTGTTTTTCTCCTTGGTCATGATTTGGAAAGCCATGTCATCCATACTGGCTTTGGCGGCAAAAATCGAGGTGTACGCAAGGTCCAATCCACCGAACGTGATTTTGCCAAGCGCAGCGATGAACGCCGGTTGCGCCACCACATAACCCACCCGCAATCCGGCCAGTCCCATGATCTTTGAAAATGTGCGCGCAATGATGATGTTCTTGCCCTGGTTGATCAGCTCGATCATTGATTTGGTGGCATTGCCTTCTACCAATTCCATATACGCTTCGTCAACAAATACCGGCACCCTTGCCGATACCCGTGAACAGAAATCAAGTAATTCATCGGCCTTGGTAACTGCACCGGTTGGGTTATTTGGATTGCAGATATAAACGAGTTTGGTATTGCCATCAATCGCTGCTTCCATGGCTTTCAGGTCGTGCGACCAATCGGCCTTGCATGGCACGGATTTCCATTGTGCGCCCACTGCTTCTGCCGTTGTGACGATCGACATAAAAGTGGGATCGGCCGAAATAATATTGCCACCTTTCATGAACTGCAACATGGCCACTTTTTCCAGGAGGTCGGTGCTACCAGCGCCCATCATAATGCATTCGGGCTTCACGCCTTCTTTCAGCGCGATCTTATTCGCCAGGTCCACCGATTCTTTCCAGGCATAGCGATTTCCTTGCTGCACCGTATCCAACACCGCTTGCCGGGCGACAGCCGAAGGACCATAGGGATTTTCATTCGAGTTGAGTCGCGCGAGTAAGGCCGGCATATCCGGCTGCCATTCGGGCAATATTTCGCGAACCATCGGGCTGCGATAAATATGTCCGTCCTCATCCAACGGAATGTCCTGACCCGGACGAGCACCCAGCCCCAGGTAGGGAAAACTAGCCAGGGCACCGAGGCTTAATAGTCCGGATTTCAATAATTGTCGGCGGGCAATTTGCTTATTCATGCTTTGCTTTCTAAGTTAAGGATTTTTTAATGCAGGCCGGAAAAATCCTGTTGAAAGGATGTTGGTGTTTATGGTTATTTTCAAGGTCGATAATTGTCAAGCTCAAACGTTTTGTCATGAACAATCGCCGGAAATTTCTCCAGCACCTGACAGGTGGTATCGTTGCCCTTCCTTTTTTGTCGCTCCATAGTTTGGCAGCCACCGAAACGGAAGCCACGGGCACCTTGCTGCAACCATCGCCCGAACAACCCTATGCGGGCCCTGTTTTACGGGTAGCCATCATGGGTCTGGGCGGATATGGTACCATGGTGGCAGAAGCCATGCGCGCCTGCAAAAAAGCCAAACTGGTAGGCGTTATCAGCGGAACCCCCGCCAAAATTGATGCCTGGCAAACCCGCTACCACATTCCGGAGAAGAACTGTTACAACTATGAGAACTTTGACAAAATCAAAGACAATCCTGATATCGATGCGGTATATGTTATCACCCCCAATGCGCTACACAAAGAGCAGGTGATACGCGTAGCAAAAGCCGGCAAACACGTCATCTGCGAAAAACCAATGGCGCTGAATGCCAAAGAGGGACAAGAAATGGTAGATGCCTGTAAGAAAGCAGGCGTAAAACTGCTGGTCGGTTATCGCATGCACTTCGAACCAAAAACGTTGGAGATCATTCGCCTGCGAAAAGCAGGTGAATTGGGTAAGATAAAATTCTTCGAGGGACTAAGCGGTTTTGCCATCGGCGATCCCAACCAATGGCGACTGAACAAAGCCCTGGCCGGCGGTGGCGCCATGATGGACATCGGCATTTATTCGGTTAATGGTGCCCGTTATATGACCGGCGAAGAACCGGTTTGGGTAACGGCCGAAGAAACAAAAACCGATCCCGTCAAATTCAAAGAGGGCGTTGATGAAACCATCCAATTTCAATTCGGCTTTCCCAGCGGCGCGGTCGCTTCCTGCCTCAGCACCTATAGCATGAATTTTCTCGATAAATTTTTCCTGGTTGGCACCAATGGCTTTGGTGAGCTGCAACCGGCTACCGGTTATGGACCTATACAGGGAAAAACACATAAGGGTCCGTTGAGTGCTTTGCATGTGACCCACCAAACTGTGCAGATGGAAGAAATGTCAGACATCATTCTGCAAAACAAAACACCGGTGGTGCCGGTAGATGGGGAAGAAGGGCTGAAAGACCTGAAGATCATCGACGCCATTTACTTGGCGGCAAGAACCGGTAAAAAGATAATGCTATAGCCGCAAAAATATTTCACTACCCGAAAAACAAAAGCCGCCTCGTGTAAAGAGGCGGCTTCTGTTATTTTAAAAAACTGGTGTCGTGTTGAATCGTGACTAGGGCTTAAACACCGACTCATCCACCGGCTGGTTCACCGATACCTTACTGAGTACAAAATCGGCGTTCATACCCATGCCCATCGGCATATTGATCTTCATCGGAAACACGTAGCCATCGCCTTGTTTTTGGAAATCGCTGTAGTAAACGGTTCCTTCCACTTCCTGGCCATTCACATTTTGCTTGGCTACTGTTTTCACATTGTAATAGCTGTTCGCATCAATAAAAATGGTTTCCACCTTGCCGGTAGGCCGGGTCACTTTCAGTTTGAAGGCAGGTTTGCCATCAACATCTTCTTTGCCCAACAACTCCACCTGGTTGCCCTTGGTTTTATAATCCACCAACGAACCCTGTGCATCGAGCTGATCACCTGCCATTTTCACCAGGCTATCAGCCATGGCCTCGGCATTCGACTGACCTGCCCAGGGCATATAGGTCCAGCCAGCCGTTGGGGTAATAATCGTGTACCCGCTCATGCCCATCACATTGATGTCCTGGCGCGAACCCTTGCCTTGCAGGATCTTTGACGTGATGTTTACACTGGCGCCCTGCACTTCCATAGAGCCTTCCATGATAACCGAATTAATAGCTTTCCATTTATCCTTGCCACCCACCGCAGCCAGGTGTTTATCAACCACCTCATCTACCGTTTGCGATATAGCAGCGAAAGAAATAGTCGTAAGCGCAATAACAAAAAGACCTTTGATTTTTTTCATGTTGTTTTTATTCAGGTTTGTACTTTTTTGGATCAACTGGTTGGTTGACCTCAATTTTTTCTATCATCATAGTGCCGCCCATACCGCCTCTTTTAATCGACATAGGAAACACATAACCTTCTGTTGTTTTCTGGTAGTCAGCGTAGTCGGTATTCACCAACCCATCGCCGGCCGCCCCACCTGCTGGTGATCCGCCGCCAGGCCGGCCTCCACCCATCATCCCCCCTTTCCGTTGTTCACGCACAATATAACCGGTCGACTGATCAATATAATAGACCAATTCCGTGCCAGCCGGCTGGGTGATTTGTACTTTATAGCAATTATTGCCATTTGCGGTATCGGTTCCCAGCAACAAGGCTTTATTGCCTTTTGCGGCATAGTTGCTTAATTGCCCCGATAAATCAAGTTCAGCCTGCATCGCTTGCAACCTGTCGGCCGGCAATGCCTCAAACTTTCCGCCATTGCGTGGATTAGATGCCCAACCTGCTGCATTTGTTACAACCAGCGAGAAGCTCCCCATGCCAAAGTCTATATCGGTGCGAAACAATTGTTTGTTTACGCGGGTAACCTTTGTCGTGATTTCATTGCCATTGGGCATCACCGACACGCCTTCCATATATACAGATTGGAGGCTGGCCAGTTTGTCGCGGCCACCCATGGCGGTTTCGTATTTGGCAATCACTTCATCGACCGACTGCGCCCACAACGCAGTGCAGAACAAAGAAGCGGCAAGCAGTGCTAAAAACTTTTTCTGCATGTTTAGCTGATTGACCGCCAAATGTAGGCGGAAAGTTTGGAAATTGTGGCCACACCCGGCTTATACCATTTATTATGAACAGGATCCAGGGAAATATTGTTGACATACCCGCCCGGCGTATTTTTTTTGGTGAACTTGAATTTGACCAGGGGCGGATCAGCAGCATCCGGCCGCTGTCTGACCAGGAGAATACCGCCGCGCCGTATATCTGTCCCGGGTTTATCGACGCCCATGTACACATCGAAAGCTCCCTGCTGGTGCCGGTTTCTTTCGCCCGGCTGGCCGTGGTACATGGCACGGTGGCCACCATCAGCGACCCTCACGAGATCGCGAACGTCTGCGGCCTCGAAGGTGTATTGTATATGGTAGAAAACGGACAACGCTCGCCGATGAAATTTCATTTTGGCGCCCCCAGTTGCGTACCGGCCACGGTTTTCGAAACCGCGGGCGATCAGCTCGATGCCCAGGCTGTAGAACAACTGTTGCAGCGCGATGATATTTATTACCTGAGTGAGATGATGAATTTCCCCGGGGTGTTGCATGGCGACGAAGAAGTTTATAAAAAAATCGCCGCGGCCCAAAAACTGGGCAAACCGGTCGATGGACATGCACCGGGCCTCACCGGCGAAGATGCCCGCCGCTACATTGCTGCCGGCATCAGTACCGATCACGAATGTTTTACCGAAGCCGAAGCCCGGGGCAAACTGGCACTGGGCATGAAAATCCTGGTGCGTGAAGGCAGCGCCGCCCGCAACTTCGATGCCCTGGTGCCCTTACTGGAAACCCATGCCGACCAGATGATGTTTTGCACGGACGACAAACATCCCGACAGCCTCTTGCTGGGTCATATCAACCTACTCTGCGCCCGTGCCGTTGCCTATGGCATCGATCCCTTTCATGTATTGCAGGTTGCCTGTATCAATCCTGTACAACACTATCAAATGAACGTGGGACTGCTACAGCCCGGCGATCCCGCCGATTTTGTGGTACTCGACGACCTGGTCCATTTTGAGGTTTTGCAAACCTGGATCGATGGTGTTTGCTGTGCCGAAAACGGTCGCTCCCTGTTACCCCATGTGGAAAGCGAAATCATCAACAATTTTCAGGGCCGATACCTCTCGCCCGCTGATTTTCGGTTGCCCGTTTCCGTTAGATCACTACCGGTGATTGGTGCGCTCGAATCGCAACTGATCACCGAAAAAATAATGCCCGACCAAACTGATTTTATCGAAAGTCATGGTCAATTGTTTAGCAACCCCGCCAAAGACCTGCTCAAATGTTTTGTGGTGAACCGCTACCAGCACGCGCCGGTGGCGGGTTGTTTTATTCGTCACTTCAACCTCACCCGGGGTGCCATCGCCTCTTCTGTTGCCCACGATTCACATAATATTATTGTGGTGGGTGTGGGGGAAGAAGACATTTGCCGGGCGGTAAACCTCTTGATGGAAACAAGAGGCGGTATCAGTTGTGTAGCCGGCGAAGAAGAAGCAGTATTGCCCCTGCCGGTCGGCGGACTCATGAGCACTGCCGATGGTTATGCTGTTGCCGCCGAGTACAGTCGCCTGGATGCCATGGCAAAATCATTGGGCACCCGCTTACAAGCGCCCTTCATGACACTTTCCTTTATGGCCCTGTTGGTGATACCGCATATCAAACTGAGCGACAAAGGCCTGTTCGACGGCGACCATTTTCGTTTTTTCGGCCAGCCATAGAAACTTTTGCCGGCGGGTGATATTGGCCGGGGATCAGTACATTTAGGAAATGATCGAAATCGTAATAGATGCGCGTCCGGCGGCGCTGAGTGAAGCCATGAAAGTGAAACGTATCCTGCCTTTTCGCCAGCGGCGGATGGTGGGTCCTTTTATTTTTATGGACCACGCTGGTCCGGTAAATGAAACGCCGGCAGAAATACAGTCGCTCGATGTGTTGCCACACCCCCATATTGGCCTCTCCACTGTCAGCTACCTGTTCGGCGGCAGCATCACGCACCGCGACAGCCTCGGTGTGGAACAAGTTATCCTGCCCGGTGAAGTGAATTGGATGACAGCAGGCAAGGGCATCGCGCATTCCGAACGGTTTGAAGACCCGGCCGCTCTGGCCGGCGGTCAACTGGAACTGATCCAAACCTGGGTGGCGCTGCCAGAAAGCCATGAAGAAGACAATCCGAGTTTTGTCAATTACAAACCCGATGCACTGCCAGTGTACACCGATAAGGGCATCTGGATGCGTCTCATTGCGGGCAATGCCTACGGACTGAATAACCAGGTGAAAACCCATTCACCCCTTTTCTACCTGCACGCCGAGCTGGAAAAAGACGCCCGTTTCGGACTGCCGAAAGAACACAGCGAACGCGGTGTATATATTGCCAAAGGCATTATCGAAGTTTCGGGTGTGCATTACCGTGAGGGACAGCTCCTGGTTTTTGACAAGGGCGCCGATCCCTTGATCCGTGCTATCACGCCAGCCACCCTGATGTTACTCGGTGGCGAGCCACTTGGCTACCGGTATATCTGGTGGAACTTTGTATCGTCGCGCAGTGAGCGCATTGAGCAGGCCAAAGAAGACTGGAAGCAGGGCCGCATCATTTTGCCGCCCAATGACCACGATGAGTTTATACCGTTGCCGGAGGATAAGGGCCGACCCGCGGGTGGGCCGCCGCGCCCGGAGCCTTTGTCTTGAGGGGAGACCGCTTTTTCTCGCGGAGATTTGTTTCGTACAGAGATTGGTTTCTCGCAGAGACCACGGAGGAACAGAGGATTTTTGTTGTGGGGATGATTTGGATGTGGGGTGGTTGGTGTGGGGGATGATTTTTTGTGGAGTAGCGGTGATTTATCTCGCACAGAAATTTGTTTCGTACAGAGATTGGTTTCTCGCAGAGACCACGGAGGAACAGAGTTTTGTTGAGGGGATGATTTGGATGTGGGGTGGTTGGTGTGGGGGATGTTTTTTTTGTGGTGTAGCGAGGTTGCTGATTTTTTCGGGTGCTGGGAGGTTGCTGATTTTTTGAGGTGCTGGGAGGTTGCTGATTATTTGGGGCGTTGCGAGGATCTTGGTTTTTCTGGGGTGTTGGGAAGTTCTTGATTTTGGGGGTTAAAGCGTTTGCAGATTTGAGTGCTGGCGATTTTTATAGCGTGCTTTTTATTTGGAACATACTGCTGAGCTGTTTAACGCTAACTTATTACTTGGCTTGTTTTAAGCCTAGTGTTTATTAAGCTTAGTGCTTAGCGGTTTATCTGGAACATACTGCTTAATTATACAAACTGTTTATATGAAAGGCGCATACTTGTTGTTGCTGGCTGCGATCGCGGCTTGTTTTTCTTGTAGTCAGCAGAAAGAATACGATGTATTGATTCGTAATGCCATGATCTATGATGGAAATGGAGGTACGCCGTATCGGGGTGATATCGGTATCAATGCCGATACCATTGCCGCCATAGGCAATCTTGCCGATGCCAAGGGAAAATCAGAAACCGATGCCAAGGGCATGGCGGTAGCGCCGGGTTTTATCAATATGTTGAGCTGGGCAACCGAGAGCTTAATCGTTGACGGAAACTCGCAAAGCGATATCCGGCAAGGTGTAACACTTGAAGTGATGGGCGAAGGCGAAAGCATGGGTCCATGGAACCCTGCCATGAAAAAACAGGCGCAGGAAAGCCAGTCGGATATCAAATACGATATCGCCTGGAACACACTGGGTGAGTATTTGCAGTTTCTTGAGAAAAAAGGCATCAGTTGCAACGTGGCTTCCTATGTAGGTGCCACCACCATCAGAACCTATGTGGTAGGCGAAGACAATCGCGCGCCCACGCCCGTTGAACTCGATTCTATGCGGGCACTGGTGCAGCAGGCGATGAAAGAAGGCGCCATGGGTGTTGGCTCATCGCTCATTTATCCGCCTGCATTTTTTGCCAAAACGGATGAATTGATCGCCCTGTGCAGCGAAGCGGGCAAATATGGCGGTGGTTATATTTCGCATATGCGCAGTGAAGGCAATCAGTTATTTGAAGCCGTTGAAGAAATGATCCGCATTTCGAAAGAAGCGAATGTGCATGGTGAAATATATCACTTAAAAGCCGGTGGAAAAGACAACTGGCCCAAAATGGACAGTGTGCTGACCCGTGTAAACCGCGCACGCAAAGAAGGCATTGATATCGGCGCCAATATCTATACTTATACTGCTGGCGGAACAGGGCTAACGGCCAGTATGCCACCCACTTTGCAAGACGGTGGCTTTGGCAAACTCAGAGAACGTTTGCAGAACCCGGCCATCCGGCAGCAAACCATCAAAGACATGAAAACCAATGCCAGTACCTGGGAAAATTTGTACTATGCCGCCGGCTCGCCAGACAAATTAATAATGGTTCAATTCACCAAAGACAGTTTAAAAAAATACACCGGCAAAACCCTTGCGGAGATCGCCGCCATACGAGGCAAAAGCGCCGAAGAAACAGCCATCGACCTGATTGTACAAGACAGCTCACGGGTAGAAACCATTTACTTCCTGATGGACGAAGAGAATGTGAAAAAGGAAATGAAACAGCCCTGGGTCAGCTTCGGCAGCGATGCCGGCTCATACACGCCTTCAGGCGTTTTCCTGAAATCTGCGGTGCATCCACGCGCCTATGGCAATTTCGCCCGGGTGCTGGGCAAATATGTACGCGATGAAAAGGTAATCACCCTGCCCGATGCCATTCGCAAACTCAGCAAGTTGTCCGCCGAAAAACTAAAACTCAAAAAACGCGGCGAACTGGCACCAGGTTATTATGCCGATATCGTCATTTTTGATCCCCAGAAAATCGAAGACCATGCAACGTTCGAAAAACCGCATCAATATGCCACCGGTATGATCGATGTTTTTGTGAACGGCGTGCAGGTACTCAAAGACGGTGAACACACGAACGCAAAGCCGGGCCGGTTTATTAAAGGTCCGGGATATTCGGGTGAATAATTTTTTGCTGTTATTGTTACTCGCTCTTTGAATTTAGTGTGTGGTGCTCGTAGTGAGATTCTCGTAAAATGTTTCGCACAAAGAATTTTTATATAGTGGTTCTCGCAAAGCGGTTTCTAGCTATGAGTTTCTCGCAAAGCGGTTTCTCGCAGAGACCGCAGAGGAACAGAGAATTTTTTATTTTGGAAAGTGGATGCTTGTATGTCAATCAGCCGCTAATAGGGACGATGCTAAACCATAATCCACCCTCTGTTCTGATGAGAGTTTCTCGCAAAGCGGTTACTCGCAATGAGTTTCTCGCAAAGGGGGTTCTCGCAGAGACCGCAGAGGAACAGAGATTTTTTTATTTTGGAAATTGGATACTCCCTTATCAATCAGCCGCTATTAGGGATGATGCTAAACCATAATCCACCCTCTGTTCCTCCGCGGTCTCTGCGAGAAACAACTCTCTGTAAGAAACAGCTGCCAGCAAAAAACAAATCTCAGTAACAAACAAATCTCAGCGGGAAATAAACCGGTTTTACCGACGCCCACCCCGGCCCCACCGAATCCACCTTGTCTTAGTCCCCTCTGCGATCTAGTTTTGCCTAAAACAATCTAACATGACAAACAGAAGAGCCTTCAGGGAAAGACGCCGGTGCAACCGCAACGGTTTTGGGGGCAATAGCCGCCGGGGATCTATTTTCGCCGGTATCGCCATCCTCGTCGCCGGCACCGTATTGCTGCTTAAACAAATGGGCGTTGTATTCCCCGCCTACCTGTTCAGTTGGCAAATGCTGCTCATTTTTATCGGCCTCTTTGTGGGTGCTAAACATGCCTATCGCGGCTTTGGCTGGGCCGTACCAATTATTGTGGGTATCGTGTTCCTGATCAAGGATTTTATGCCTGACTTCGGGTACGACAACTTTGTGTTGCCAGTGGCACTGCTTGGCTTTGGCGCCTTCATCGTTATACGCAACCTGCTGGGAAAAAAAAACAACGATATAGCGGAGAGCGACCCGACATTCAGCTTGAACGAACCTGTCGCTGAATTTGATATTGTAGAAGTCAATTCCGTGTTTGGGGGGGTGCGCAAATCGGTGGTCAGCAAAACCTATAGACAGGGTGAGGTTTCGGCTGTATTCGGTAGCGCCGAAATCAACATGAGCCAGGCCGATTTTGAGAAAACCGCCAAACTCGAACTCAATGCAGTTTTTGGTAGCATCAAACTGATTGTGCCGGCGCATTGGCAACTCAAGATCAACAACAATGCGGTACTCGGCAGCGTGGAAGACCATCGTCCACAACATGGCATCTATGCCGATAAAATTTTACTGGTTGAAGCCAACGCCGTATTCGGCGGTATTGAAATCGAAAGCTATTAACCATGAACTGGTATATCAGCAAAATCGTGTATGAAATCATCTGCGGCGATGGCTTCCATATGGCGCAGTTCGATGAGCAACTGCGGCTGGTACAAGCCAACAACCCGCACGAAGCTTTCGAATTGTCGAACCAGATCGGCCAGGCCGAAGCGATCTGTTTTCAAAACGACAAACAACAATTGGTTCAATGGAAATTCATCGCTGTTCCGGAAGTGATTGCCATTGACACCGACAGCCATGGCGCTGAACTGCTCAGCCGCATCCGCGAAGTGGAGAACGCCAATGCCTACCGGGAGATTATCTTTAGCCGCGCGAACAGCCTTTATGCCAACCAGCCACCATGCCAACCGCACCAGTTTCTAACCTGACACTGAAAATCCTAACGGGTATTTTCATTTATATCGTGTTCCAACTGAATTTCTTTTCGGTATGGCAACTGGGCTTTGGTTGGAAAGCCGCCCTCGTCGATGCCGGCATCAACCTGGTATTACAAATCGTTGCGGCGGCGGTCATCGAAAATATTTTTCGCTTTTACCAACCGCGACTGAACCAGCTATGGATCGCCGTGGGCATGAGCGCCTTGTTTGGCATGCTGCTGGTGATCTTTGCCAAACTATTGATTGGTCTCCTGCCCGCCGCTGCTGACTATACCAGTTTTCTAAACCGCAGCACGGGCATCCGCATCGGTTTTTCTATATTGCTCATGTCTTGCATCTCGATCCTGACCATTGTGTGGAATATGCTGCGTCGCGAAAGAGAAAACAACAACCGCAAACGAGAAACCGAAAGATTATCGCGCGAGGCCGAACTCTTCAAACTACGCCAGCAACTACAACCGCATTTTTTATTCAACAGCCTCAATTCGATCAGCTCGCTGGTAGTAGCCGAACCCAAAGAAGCGCGCAAAATGATTGAACAGCTCTCCACTTTTCTTCGCTCTACCATCAACCGGAAAGACGGTGAAATGATTTCACTGCAAGAAGAGCTGGCGCAAATAGAAAGATACCTTACCATTGAAAAATTGCGTTTCGGTCACCGGCTGCAAACAGATATGCATACCGATGACAATTGCAGCAACAGTCAACTGCCACCATTGCTGCTGCAACCGGTTGTTGAAAATGCCATTAAATTTGGGCTTTACGATACCATCGGCGATGTCGTCATCGGTATCAACGCGGTCTGTCAAAACAACGAGCTGCTGATCACCGTAACCAATCCCTTTGATCCCGAAACCAGCAGCAGTAAAAAAGGAACGGGCTTCGGTCTCTCGGGTGTGCAGCGCCGACTCTATTTACTGTTCGGCCGGCAGGATTTGTTGAAAACCGACAGCAACGAAAACACATTCATCACCACTATTCGAATTCCGCAAGTATATGTTCAAGGCAATACTGATTGACGACGAACCACTGGCCAGCAGGATGGTAAAAGAATACCTCAGCGAGTATACAAATATCGAGGTCGTGGCTGTTTGCCAGGATGGCTTTGAAGGCGTGAAAGCCATCCAACTACACAAACCCGACCTGGTTTTTCTGGACATTCAGATGCCAAAGATCAACGGTTTTGAAATGCTGGAATTGATCGAAAATCCGCCAGCCATTATTTTCACCACCGCCTTCGACGAATATGCCATCAAGGCCTTCGAACAACATGCGGTCGATTACTTGTTGAAACCTTTTTCGCAGGAAAGATTTGATAAAGCGGTGCGGCGTTTTATAAGCCAGGCCAGCAACACGAGTGTGGCCAGCGGCAGTTCACCTGACCCATCAAATCGGAAAAACGAATCTACCAACAACAGCGGCACAGCAAACAACCACGCTGCAAACAACAAAGACGCTACAAACAGCAGCGACCAACCTCTAACCAACCCCTATCATTCGCAGAAGGAAAAAACCCGGGCCCTACTCGACACCGCAGCGCAATCGCCCGAGCAGGCTGACCGCATCGTGATTCGTGACAATAGCCATATCCGCATCATCCCAGTACCCGATATCATCTACATTGAAGCGGCCGACGACTACGCACGCATCGTCACCGCCAACGGCGCGTACCTGAAAAACAAAACCATGTCGTCGTTTGAAAAACAATTGCCCCCGCAAACTTTCGTGCGCATCCACCGATCCACCATCGTGAACGTCACCCACATCACCCAACTTCATCCGCACGACAAAGAAAACTACATGGCCCTGCTGAAAAATGGAATCAAATTAACCGTTTCAAAAACGGGCTACGCCAAATTGCGCGATATCCTGGGTATGCGATAACCACTGCACTGGTAGGCGATAACAGCCACGCAGATATGCTATCACCGCTACACCCCGTTCTGGAGATAATAATCCAATAAAGGCCTGGTCTTTTCCAGGCTTTCGTGCTGGATGCCGGAAATACCATAACGCTTGGCCGATTGTATAAACACAATCCGGTCATCTATATACACCACCTCTTCTTTCTTGAAATTGCCAATATCCAATGCATACTGGTACAACGATTTATCTGGCTTGCGCACATTCAGGTAACAGGACGATATAAAGGCGTCAAACACCTCGTGCAAATGAAACCGGCTGATCCGGTATTCATTCAACTCGCGGGCTTCGTTGTTCAACGCAAACACTTTTAGGCCGTATTGATGCTTAACTTTTTTGATGTAGTCGATCATTTCGGGGATGGCGGTCGACTGCGCAAAGATGAATTCACGCAACTCCTCCTTGCTGGAAACACCCATATCAACAATCAGCAAATCGAGGTACTCATCAAAGCTCATTTTACCGGCTTCAAACGCATCAAAAATAATATGGTGTCGTTCGTTCAGCACATCGTAATCGAGCGAAAATTTTTCCGCCGCCCGGGCCCTTGCTTTTCGGTCCCACCCATTCGACAACAACACGCCGCCGATGTCCAGCAACAAAGCCCTGATTTTTGTACCTGCCATAAAATAGTTTTATGCTTCTGTTCCCAACCAAAGCGCGCCACCAATGCTATCTCTACTGGCACCGGTAACCGAACTCAACACATTGTATTCTTCGCGCCAGCGCAATACCCCAATCAATGCCATCACCACCGCTTCTTTGTATTCAATCATTTTGCGATCGGGCACCACCAGGGTCAACCCAATATCGGCTAATTCTTCGGCAATTCGTTGCACCAAAAAACCATTCAAGGCACCACCACCCGTTACCAGCAACCTTTGCCCCTTGATTGGCAGGTTTTCTTTTGCAGCCAGCATCAGGATCTCTTTCTTTATCTGCAAGGCAATATGGTCTACAAAACTATGCAGGGCATCGGGCACCGATAGGCCCGCAGCTTTCACCATCGGGTACACCACATCGGTACCAAAATCATTGCTGAGCGATTTCGGATAGGGCAACCCGTAATAATCGAGCGCTTCAAGCGAACGCAATAAAGAGGCGGATGATTTTCCGCTTGCTGCCAGCGCCCCATCTGCATCCATGGTCAATCCCATTGGTTTCACCAGGAGGTTTAACACGCGGTTCGCGGGACAAATATCATACGCATAATAGTGATCATTGTGCCTGAACGAAATATTCGCAATGCCACCCAGGTTCAATAAAAACTCGTATTCGCTGAGCAATAATTTTTCGCCAATGGGCACAATCGGCGCGCCTTGTCCGCCGAAAGCAATATCCAGTGCCCGCAAATCACTGATCACCGGCAGCCCTGTTTCAGCCGCAATCGCAGCACCATCTCCCAACTGCCCTGTCATCTGTCGCAAAGGCATATGAAAAGTAGTATGCCCATGCGAAGCAATCATATCCACTTTGTGCCACAGTCCATATTCTTCAATGAAATGATTCACGGCGCGACCAATGAAATGACCATAATCACTGTGCAATAACAAATAGTCCATCGCATTTAAGTGAATGGCTTCTTGTAAACGATCATGCCAGTCGCGATCATACGCTACTGTTGTTGCTTGTTGAATGTCCATCGACCATTTGCCACCGGTTTCCTGAAAATGTACATACGCGATGTCCAATCCGTCGAGCGAGCTGCCGCTCATCAATCCAATTGCTTTGTATACCATGAAAAAATGTTTTGTGGGGCGCCTGCAAATTACAATCTTTGAATCCTGCACAAAAAAGGATTCTCATGGTTGTTAATTTAAGTGCCCACTATTCTTTGCTCTGCGACTGGGTGGATGAACTGCGCGACATCAGCGTTCAACAAGACCGCATGCGTTTCAGGCGCAACCTCGAAAGAATTGGTGAAGTAGCGGCGCTGGAAATCAGCAAACAAATGCCTTTTGTCGAAAAAGAAACCCAAACCCCCATGGGCTATTCTACCACGAAGGTGTTGGAACAACAACCGGTGCTGGCCACTATTTTACGGGCGGGCTTGCCCCTGCACCAGGGACTGCTCAATTATTTCGACAAAGCCGATAATGCCTTTGTTTCGGCCTATCGCAAACACCTGCCCGATGGCTCTTTTGAGATCAGCCTGGAGTATATATCCAGTCCCGACCTCGACGACCGGGTATTGATTATCTCCGACCCCATGCTCGCCACGGGCTCCTCCCTCGTAAAAACCATCCAATACCTCCGCGAAGAAGGGAAAGCCCGCGAAATTCATGTGGTAACCGCCATTGCCTGTACCGTTGGCATAGAATATGTAAAACGTAGTGAGCCCCATGTGAAAATATGGTGCGGCGCTATCGACGACGAACTGACGGCCAAAGGCTATATTGTACCGGGTTTGGGTGATGCCGGCGACCTTTCATACGGAATAAAACAGCAGTCGTAGAATAATTCGGCGCCCTCAACGTTTTATAGTACTTTACCAGTCCTGATGAGAACCGCCACCTTGATACTGCTTACGCTGGGCCTATTTACCACAGCCTTGAAGGCACAGGACCCGCATTTCTCCCAGTTTTTTGCTTCTCCCCTCACGCTGAATCCCGCTTATACCGGTAAATTCAACGGAACGGTGCGTGTTTCGGGCAATTATCGCGATCAATGGCCCGAAATCAGCAAGGCATTTGTGACCTCCACCCTGGCCCTCGATGCCCCCATTTTCAAAGGAAAACTCAATAGCAACGATACCTGGGGCGTGGGCGTGATGGCCCTGACCGACCGCACCGCCAATGGCATTCTCAATAGTAATTTCATCTCGGTATCAACGGCTTACCACAAAGCGCTCGACGAAGACGGCTTCCACCAACTCGGCGTCGGTTTCCAGGGCAGCTATGCCAGCAAAAGGCTCGATGGCTCCCAGCTAAATTTCGAAAACGAACTGGCCCTCGATGGCACCTGGTCCAATCCCAGTGGTGAATCGATCGACAATACCCGCATCGGCGTTCATTATTTCGACTTCAATGCCGGGGTCATTTATAGCGGCTCCACCACGGGCGATAACAATTTTTACGGCGGTGTTTCGGTGTACCATATCAACCGGCCGCAAGAAAATTTTACCGGCGGTTACTATACCCTGCAACCCCGGGTAACCATTCACGGTGGCGGCTATTTTCCTACGGGCGAAAACACCACCCTGCATGTATCGGCCCAACACAGCCGGCAGGCGGGCGCGTTTGAAACCCTGGTGGGTGGTGCCCTGGCCCTTACCCTGAACGGCGATTTCGACAAACCCACCAGTGTGTACCTGGGTAGTTGGTATCGACTGAAAGATGCCCTGATCCCTTACCTGGGGCTTGAATGGAATGATTTCCGCCTGGGTGCTACCTATGATGTAAATACCTCCAGCCTCAAAACGGCTTCGCAACGCCGCGGTGGCATCGAGATCTCCCTGATCTATATCAAACGCCACAGCGATGGCAGAAAAGACATTCCCTGCCCCAAGTTCTAATCATGTACGCCATTTCAACGGGCCACTAACCGAGGCATTCCCCTTGATATAAAAACGATAGGGCAGCAATGCGTCCTGCCCCGCATAGTCGACGCCAATGCGCGCACTTACCCCCATTTCGGCCGGCGGCAATACATACCCATCGTCGTAAATACTGATTTCTTTTTGCAGCGAATCACCACTGTGCGCAGTGTGAATGCCCAATACGCGCGTCACATTACCTGGACCACGACCCAGGCTATTATCGGGGGATGATTTATTGGCGCGGGCCAACATGGTATCGATGCCGGCCACCGGTTCAATGGCCCGGATCAACACCACCAGCGGATGCCCCTCCGGCGCCAAGGTCACATTAAAGAGATGATGGATGCCATAACAGAGATACACATACGCTTTTCCGCCTTTGCCGAATTGCACTTCGGTGCGGGCCGTTCTGCGGTTGTTGTACGAGTGGGACGCACGATCAACCACGCCATTGTATGCTTCAGTTTCTACAATGCGACCACTGGTGTACAACCCATCAAAACGCGTTACCAACAGCTTCCCCAACAAGGTTTGTGCAGCATGAATCACATCATCGGTCAAATAAAATGCAGCCGGTAATTTTCGCATGATTTTCGCTGGTTGTCATCAATGTAATACATTTAGGCGCTAAATGCTCAGGATTGCTCAAAGAGATCATCATTGCTGCACAGTCTTTTTTCAAAGCCCATCGGTTTATCCGGGAGCACAAGCTCTGGCGATGGATCATTGGGCCGGGTATCGCCTACCTGGTATTGTTCCTGGTGGGTCTCTACTTCTTCCTGAAATCGAGCAATGCCGCTGTTAACTACCTGAGCGACCTCATCGGCATCGACCGCTGGTTGCAGCAGCAACGCAATCCCTTTTTGAATTTTATTTTCCTGATGAGCAACCTGATGGTGCGCATCCTGTTCGTGTTCTTCTATTTCTCCTTCTTCAAATATTTTTTCCTCATTGTCGGCTCGCCGGTATTTGCCTACCTCAGCGAAAAAACAGAATCGCTTATTGATGGCCGTGAGTATCCCTTCAGTTGGCCGCAGTTGATGAAAGACATAGTGCGCGGCATCCGCCTTTCGCTGCGCAACCTGCTCTGGCAAACCGTGTACACGGTATCGATACTACTCCTTTCATTTATTCCACTGGTGGGTTGGATCAGCCCCATGCTCTCGCTGTTTGCCGAATGTTATTATTATGGCTTCTCCATGATCGATTATAGTTGCGAACGGCGCAAACTGGGCCCGGCCGAAAGCATCAAATTTATCACCGACCACAAGGGCCTGGCCATCGGCAATGGCCTGCTGTTTTACCTCATGCACCTGGTGCCGGTATTGGGTTGGCTGCTGGCCCCCAGCTATGCGGTGATTGCCGCCACCCTCAGTGTGCGCGAAATAGAAAAATGACCTTATGGCTGCCACCGGAACTGTTTGGCTGATTCCCTGTTACCTCGAAGAAACATCGATGGATTGCCTGCCGACCTATATCCTGCCGGCTGTTCAGCAATGCCAGGTCTTCTTTGTCGAAAACGAAAGAACAGCGCGCCGCTACCTGAAAAAATGGTGGAAGGAAATGGTGATCGACAACTATGAATGGCATGCGATCGACAAAGTAGAAGCCAATACCCTGGCCGTTTTTAAGCAACGATTAAAAGAAGGTAAAACGATTGGTATTTTAAGCGAGGCCGGTTGCCCCGGTGTGGCCGACCCCGGACAATTACTCATTGCCGCCGCGCAAGAAAGCCATGCCAGCGTGAAGCCCCTGGTGGGGCCCAGTTCCATCTTGCTGGCCCTGATGGCCAGCGGCATGAACGGCCAGCAATTCAGCTTCAAAGGCTACCTGCCCATCGACAGCCAGCAACGCAACAAAGCCATTAAAGAATTGGAAGCCGAATCGGCCAAACAACATTGCACGCAGATCTTTATTGAAACGCCCTACCGCAACCGGCAACTTTTTGACACCCTGCTGCAGCAATGCAAACCCAATACGCGGTTATGCATCGCCGTTAACCTCACGGCAGCCGATGAAATCGTGCAAACCAAAACAGTGGCGGACTGGAAGAAACATTTGCCCGACTGGCAAAAAAAGCCGGCCATCTTTTTACTGCTGGCGCAATAGCTGGCAATGCGCCGACTTGATCAATGTACCACCGGCTTCGGATCAATCACCGTACTGCCATCGGCACCCCGCATCGCCATAATGCTATCCACCACATATACGGTATTACCGCGCCAAGGCAGCACCCCATTGTATTGCTTGTAATGCAATTCGAATTCTTTTCCGCTATTGCTCATGAGCTGGTTGGCGATTTGGTCATTCACTACCGAGAACTCAAATTCATAACTCTGGATACCACCAACGGCACCGCCTTTGAAACCAGACTGGATTAATTTCCCTTCCCAGGTTTTAAATACATAGCCCTTCTTCATCATGTAGTTCAGTTGCCCGGCTTTTACGCCTTCTGCAAACACCCAATTGTACCGATAGTAAAAAAAGCCTACCGAAAACAACAGCAGTACAATGATCAGTGTCCATAAAAACTTTCCCATAGTAATTAGTTTATTCGATGCCGTATTTGTCCACAAGGTATATCAGTATCGCCATGTTCAGCGCACCCAGGTCCAATTCGCGTTTGTTCACGTTTTCAAAAACATCGTTGGGCGTATGGTGGATGTCAAAATAGCGCGCCATCGGGCATTAATTCAGCCACCGCCGTACCGAGCGATACATTCAAAGGATTTACGTCAGCCCCGCCACCACCCGATACAAACCGGTACACACCATAGGGTTCCAGCAAAGGCACCCATGCATCCCATTTGGCCAGTTTGGCCGGCGGCAGCGAAACACTAAAGCCCCGTGGTGTAAAACCACCCGCATCACTTTCGAGTGCAAACACATGTTTTTCACCCTTGGCCTTTGCCTCTTCGGCGTATTTGCGACCGCCGCGCAGGCCATTTTCTTCATTGGCAAACAAGACCACCCGAATAGTATGTCTTGGCGTATAACCCATTGCTTTCAAAGCCCGCAACACTTCAATGGCATGCACGCAACCCGTACCATCGTCGTGCGCGCCTTCGGCAGGATCCCAACTATCGAGGTGTCCACCTACGGTAATATATTGATCCGGAAAAGCCGAACCCGTCAACTCACCTATTACATTGTGTCCCACCGCATCGGGCAGGGTCTCCGCATTGGAACGATAAAAAACAGACACTTCTTTGCCGGCTTTCAGCAACGCAATCAGTTTATCGGCATCCTGCAAGCCCATGGCCGCCGCCGGAATTTTCGGCAGGCTGGTATCATAGCTCGTACTGCCGGTATGCGGGTAATTATCCGTGCTACCCGAAATAGAACGAATCAACACCGCTTTGGCCCCGTATTTGGCGGCGCGGCTCGGTCCGCTGCGACGATAGGCCCCATCAATGCCATACGCCATAAAAGTTTCGGGCAAACTATTATCAAACACATTATTATATACCACCAGCTTGCCTTTCAACTGGTCTTTTTTGGCTTCGAGGTCGCTAAAATCATTCACCAATATTGCCGGCAGGGTAACGCCCGCGGGGCCCGTACCCACCGAGTTACCGAGGGCCAGTATATTCAGTTTTATTTTGGCGGATCCGCCCTTCACCGTGTACCAGGCCGCTTCGTTTTTGCCCCGCTCCCAGTGCGGCACCCTACATTCCTGCAACCAAACTTTGTTGGCGCCTGCTTTCGACAATGTCTGCTGGCCCCAGGCTTCGGCCTTTCCCATACCGGTTGATCCCGCCAGGCGGCCACCCACCGTTTTACAGAGTACCCGCAGGTTCTCGTAGGCCGTTGATCGCAGTAAAATTTCTTCTGATAATTGCTTAATAAACAGGGAGTCTTCGGTTTGTGCTGCGGCCCGCGTAAAACAGAAAACAGCCAATAACCAAACAAATCGACGCATGTGGGTGTTTTTTTAAAAATAGCTAAAGATTTTTAACCTTTACTCACTGTCAACAATTTGAACATGCGCATTGGAATTGTTTGTTATCCCACTTTCGGCGGAAGCGGCGTGCTGGCCACAGAATTGGGCAAGGCCCTGGCCGACAAAGGCCACCAGGTTCATTTTATCACCTACCAGCAACCGGTTCGCCTGAACGAGTTCAATGCGAATATCTTTTACCACGAAGTGCGGGTACCCACCTATCCCCTGTTTGATTATCCCCCCTACGAAACGGCGCTGGCCAGCACCATGGTCGATGTGATCGTCAACAACCAGATCGACCTGTTGCACGTGCACTATGCCATCCCCCATGCCTCGGCCGCTTTCATGGCCAAGCAGATCATCCTAAAAACCACCGGCCGCAATATTCCGGTTATCACCACCCTGCATGGTACGGATATCACGCTTGTGGGGCGCGACAAAACCTATGCCCCCGTGGTCACTTTCTCCATCAACGAAAGCGATGCCATCACGGCCGTGTCTAATAACCTGCGTGAAGAAACTTATAAGTCGTTCCGCATCGAAAAAGACATTGAAGTGATCCACAACTTTGTGGATGTAAGCCGTTTTCGGAAAAAAGGCATCGATGCATTTAAGCGGGTCATTGCACCGAATGGCGAAAAGATCATCATGCATGCATCCAACTTTCGCAAGATCAAACGCGTGGAAGATGTGGTACGCATTTTTGCAAAAATCCGCGAACAGGTGCCGAGCAAATTGCTGTTTGTGGGCGATGGCCCCGAGCGACCCGGTGCTGAATCGCTGGGCCGCGAGTTGGGTATTCAGGAAGAAGTTCGATTTGTGGGCAAGCAAGAGCAGATGGAAGAGATCCTGGCCATTTCTGATTTGTTCCTCCTAACGTCGGAATATGAGAGCTTTGGTTTGTCGGCCCTCGAAGCGATGGCGGCGGGGGTACCGGTGATCAGTTCAAACGCCGGCGGACTACCAGAAATAAATATCAACGGTGTAACGGGTTTTCTGGCCAATGTAGGCGATGTAGACGGCATGGCCGCACATGCCATTGCGTTGCTAAAGAATGCAGCGATGTTGGAAACGTTCAGGGAAAACGCGCGCAAACAAAGCGATCGCTTTGATATACACCATATCGTGCCGTTGTATGAAGCGCTGTACAATCGCTTTTTGCAGGAAGGCGCAGCCCAACCGGTGGCGTTCGACAGTTACGTAAATTAATTTTCGTGGATTTTACCGCAGCCAGCTCTCGGGGTTGAGGTTGATGCTCTTGTCGTTGGTGATTACAAACTCGAGCTCCCCGCGGCCACTGTCTTTTTCGTCGAGTTTACCCAATACCTGCCCGATTTTTACTTGCTGGCCTTTGGAAACCGATACCGAAGAAAGATTGCTATAAGTGGTAAAATATTTACCGTGTTTAACGATCACCCCTTGTACCGAGCCGATATTGATGATGGTAGATACTTCACCATCAAACACTGCTTTTACTGAACTACCGGCATCGGCTTCAATGGTGATACCCGGGTTGTCGACCACCACGCCTTTTAAACCTTCGTATTCTACCCGGCCAAATTTCATGGCCACGCGCCCCTGGCTAACCGGCCAGGGCAGGCTGCCCCGGTTCTTTTCAAAATTATCGCTGATGAGTTTTACATCGGCGCTTGATTCCAAAATACTCAGGGGCTTGTTTTCTTTTGCCGGTGCTTTGTCGGTATTGTCGGCCGGTTTAGCCGTGGTTGATTTGGCCACATTGGCTTCGGCGGCAGCGGCTTTTCGGGCAGCATCTTCGCGGGCTCTTCGGGCGGCTTCTTCTTTTTTAGCGAGGGCAATTTCGCGGTTGATGGCTGCCTTGATTGCCGATTTCAGTTTAAGATCCTGCTTTTGTTTGTCGGCCATGTCTTTCATCAGCTCTTTCTCCTGGCCTTTGATTTCACGTACCACCGCATCTTTTTCTTTCTTCTCTTCTTCCAGCACCCTTGCCTGTTTGCTTTGCTCTTGCAAAGCCTCTTTTTTCTCGGCCTGGCTGTTTCTGAGCACACCCAGTTTCTGTTCCAACTGGCGTTGGGTATTCATGATGCTTTCGGCCTGCTGCTCGCGGTATTGGCGATACGAGCGGAGATAAGACATCCGCTTCAGCGCATCATTAAAATTGACGGACGAAAAAATGAAGTTGAGAAAATCGTAGTTGCTGCGGTTCTTGTACGCATACACCACGCTTACTTTGTATTGTTCTTTGAGGGTATCGAGCTCGGAGCGAAGTTTCAGGATATCGCGCCAGTTCTGGTTGATATTGCCCTGGATGAGTTGGATCTGGTCGTTCATCACATGGATTTGTGATTCACGCAGGCGCAGTTTTTTTTGCACGAGGTTCAACTCGCTGAGGCTTTTTTTCTTGTACTTTTTGGTTTCGTTGATCTGGGCCTTGAGGTCATCGATCTCTCGTTGGATCTCCGCCTGCTTTTTCTTAAGGTCGGCGCTGCTTTGTTGCTGAGCCATACCGGCCAGGGTGAACATCAGCAAGAACAAAAGCAAAAAGGTCTTCCTCATCATGGGCCAAATATAAACCACCCTAACGTTTACTGCAGCTTATAATTTTTCGGAATGGTAAAAGGATAGGCTAAACTTTCGTTAAAGCCGAATTGCTTGTATTCCATTTGTACGTCGATCTTGGTTTTTTCTGCGAGGCTGATGCGACGTGTGGTGGCGAATTGAATGCCATCGCTGTTGACATAATTATCATAACTGAGGTCGCAGGTGCGGCTTCGTTTATCGTCGATGTCATCGAGCTTGATGTGCTTGAGCGCATACCCCTCATTGCTCATGGTGAGCAGGTTTTTAAACAGGTCGCCCACAATAAAAAGTGTCAAAGCATCCGCGCCCTGTTTATAGGAGATGACGTTTTCGTTCACGAAGATGGGGTTGCCCACCAGCACGTCCTGGAAGTTTTTAAAATCAAAGGGCAGTTTGGCCATTTCTTCGAGGTATTTCACTGAGCGAAGCTGTACCACTTTGTCTTTTTTGTTGACCAGTTTCACGCTATCGGGTGTGATCAAGATGCGGAATGCCTCGTAGCTGAAAACGGTGGCATTGACTGATAGCCAAATGAGGCTGTCTTTTTTCATGCGAACAAAAACGGTGAGGTCGGGGCCCTTGCCATCTTTGTCCCAATAGTCGACCTTGATCTTACCCGAAAATGTTTCGTAGTTGATGCGGTTCTTGTCAAGCTGGCTGAGCACATCATGAATGAATTTCATGGAATCAGCATGGCGGTCGGCCACGACCACGGTGATGGCCGTATCTTTTTTAGGGAGGGAAGTCGTGATTTTTTTGGTGGTACGGCAGCCTGCCATCAGCAGGAAGGCGGCAAAAGCGATAACAGTAAAAATTCTCATGCTTTATGATTTTCCGGTATGGCCGAATCCGCCGGCGTTCCGGGCTGTTTCCGATAAAGTGCTGACCGGTTCCCAGGACACTTGTTCAACCGACTGCACCACCATTTGGGCAATCCGGTCCCCGTGTTGAATGGTTTGGGCTTCGCCCGAGAGGTTGATCAGGATCACTTTGATTTCACCCCGGTAATCTGCATCAATCGTGCCCGGTGTGTTCAAACAGGTGATGCCCTGTTTGATGGCGAGGCCACTGCGGGGGCGCACCTGCGCTTCGAAGCCTTCGGGCAATTCAATAAAGAGGCCGGTGGGCACCAGAGTTCTTTCGAGCGATTGCAATACGATGGGCGCTTCAAGATTGGCGCGGAGGTCCATACCGGCCGATTGGCTGGTGGCATAAGACGGCAATTCGTTGCTGGAGCGATTGATGATCTTGACAAGGATTGGCATGCTAGGGGGAATTGGCAAGCGCAAAAGTAGGGGAATAATGTAAAAAGGAGCCGGCACCCATTACGCGGTCGCCTTCTCCAGTAATACAGTAGCGTAAGCAACCAACCCTTCTTCCCGGCCCACAAATCCCATCTTTTCAGTGGTGGTGGCCTTTACAGAAACATCATCGATTGAAACCTGTAAGATACCGGCGATGATGGTCCGCATTTCGGGGCCATATTTCTTGATCTTCGGGGCCTCCAGGCAAAGCGAACTGTCTACATTCACCACTTGGTACCCCTTCTCGCGGATCAGCGCATAACAACGCTGCAGTAAAATTTTCGAATCAATATTCTTATAACGGTCATCCGTATTCGGAAAATGAATACCGATATCACCCAGCGCCAGGGCCCCCAGCAGCGCATCACAAATGGCATGCAACAACACATCTGCATCACTGTGCCCCAACGACCCCTTGTGGTGCGGAATCGTCACGCCGCCAATAACCAATGCGCGCCCTTCTACGAGCTGGTGGAAATCAATCCCAAAACCAATACGAAGCCCCATGTGCAAGAGTTTAATGTTTAAGGTTTAAGGTTTAACGTTGCTGCCGCCTATACAGCATTTTGCCGCAAAGCCAACTTACCCCTGGGGTAAATTACACTTTGCGGCAAATATAACCTGCACATCGCGCAATCCGATATGTCAAATACCGCTCGCACGCGGCAGCGTTAAACCTTATACTTTAAACATTAAACATTCAGCTTACTGATTTTCGCCACCACCATCCAAATCAAACAGTAAGCTGAATCTCAGCGTGTTTGACAGCGGGTTTTGGTTTACGCCACTGCCGCTGGGAACGATATAGCTGAAGTTGAGACCGAATACATTGTATTTGATACCGGCACCGAGGGTGAAATATTTGCGGTTACCCTTGGTTTTGTCTTCGTAGAAATAACCGGCGCGCAGGGCAAACTGCTCCTGGTACCAGAATTCAGCACCGAGCGAAACGGTGAACTCTTTCAGCTCTTCGCTGAAGCCACCGGGTGCATCGCCAAAAGAACTGAACCAGGAAGATACCACCGATTTATTGCGATAGCTTACCAGTCCGGCAGAGTCACCCACCGAGGGCGGTGTTGGCACCAGCAATTTGTTGACGTCCATGCCGAAGGTCAGTTTACTGTTCGGATCGAATACCGAAGTATAGGCTACACCCAGGCCGAGGTTGGCGGGGATAAAGTCTTTCTGCGTAGCATCAGCCGTATAACCGATTTTAGTACCGAGGTTGGTGAGGGTGGCACCGGCGCTAAAACCTTGTCCCGCGTCGTTGGTATTGTTGAAATACCAGCTCAGGTCGCCCGCAACGGCATTACCCGCTTTATAGGTCGTACCGTTCACGTTCTGGCCACCGGCCAGGTTGGAATAGATATAGCGAAGGGCGATACCGAGGCCCATTTTCTCAGAGAGTTTGCGCGAATAACCGATGTCCCAGCCGAATTCACGCGGACGGTAAGAGCCGAAATCGTTACCAGAGTTATCGGTGAATTGAATATTACCCAGGTTGAAATAGCGGAGGGTGGTCGACACCGCCTGGTTATCGTCCAGCTTATAATAGCCACTCAGCGAAGCCAGGTATACATCATTGAGACCCAGCTTTTTGAGCCAGGGTGTGTAGGTGAGGCCGAGGGAAAACTTACTGCTGTTGAAAGGCGTTTTTGCCAGGTTCCAGTAGGGCGCATTCACATCGGGGGTGGAAGCGATGCCTACTTCACCCATGCCGCCGGCGCGGGCATCGGGCGAAATACGGAGAAATGGCACAGACGTAGTGACAACGTTCAGTGGTTCTGCAGACTGGGCGAAGCCTTCCGAAATAGAGAAACCGGCGAGGATAAGCGCTGCAGCCAGTTTAAAGGACGATTGTTTCATGCGATCTTGTCTTTCTTTAAGGATAGTTTCACACGAAACGCCGGGAACTTGCCGGAAATGCAAAGAGAAATTACCCTTTGAACTGGTCAGGGGTGCCTGGTCGTTTCAATAAAAAACTTGGGTAAATTTTTCTCTATAAGCGGCTAAAATAAACAATTATTTGAAAATGGACTGAGAACGGACTGCCGGTAAACGGTTTCCGCGTGATAAGAACGCCTGCTATAGGACAATTATTGTACCGGGATGGCTGGTAGCGCGTGCAAGAGAAACGTTAAAGGTTTTCCGGCCCGTAATTTGGGTGAAATACGGACGGATTAACTATTTATATTCGCAGTTACCAATTGTGCCCGGCACAATATAACAAGATCGCTCCCGTTATAACTGTCTTAAACCAGCAAATGGCTATCAATATGAACTGGAAAAACCTAACAATCCTCGTATCCTGCGCCGCAATGGTTGCCTCCTGTAAGAACGGGAAGCTATTCGGCAAGAAAACCCAAAAGTCTGACGTAACCGGTTGGAACTACAACGACAAAAACCAGGGTGGTTACCAGGTATCTAAAGAAAAAGAACAGCGTACCGGACCCGGTCTCGTGTTTGTTCAGGGTGGTACCTTTACCATGGGTGCTACCGAAGAAGACGTAATGGGCGACTGGAACAACTCGCCACGTCGTGTAACTGTCAACTCCTTTTATATAGATAAGTCGGAAGTGGCCAACGTGCACTACCGGGAGTATCTCTACTGGATAAACACCGTATTCGATGGTGATGAGCACCAGGCCGTTCGCAATGGCGCGTTGCCCGATACCCTTTGCTGGCGTAGTGAGCTTGCGTACAACGAACCGATGGTTGAATATTATTTCCGCCATCCTTCTTATAACTATTATCCAGTGGTGGGTGTAACCTGGAAGCAGGCGAACGACTTCTGTATCTGGCGTTCAGACCGGGTAAACGAGTTGGAGCTGGTGAAGCGTGGTTATATCAATGAGAAATCAATCAAGAATGTTTCTGGCATTGCCGAAGAACATTTCAATACAAAATCTTACCTGGCTGGTGAATTCCAGGCAGCGCCTGGTAAAGCGGCCCGTTCTAAAAAGAACGAGTTGAAGAACCCCAATGGTTCACCGCGTACCAATGTAACTTTCGAAGATGGTATTTTGTTGCCGAACTATCGCCTGCCAACAGAAGCCGAGTGGGAATATGCAGCGCTGGGTTATGTAAACCAGAATCCGCAGCCTTCTCGCAAAGAAGGCAAGCGCGGCGAAGAGCTGGTAAGCAACAAGCAAGTATATGCCTGGTCGAGCAACGTGAATGGTTTGCGTGATACGCGCAAAGGCACCTGGCAGGGTACCTTTATGGCCAACTTCAAACGCGGTTCAGGTGACAACATGGGTGTTGCCGGTGGTTTGAACGACCGTGCCGTGTACACTGCGCCTGTACAATCATTCTATCCCAACGGATTTGGTATTTACAATATGAGTGGCAACGTGAACGAGTGGACAGCCGATGTGTATCGTCCCTTGTCGCTGAACGACTTTGATGATGTAAGTCCTTATCGTGGTAATAAATTCTCTACGGTTGACCAAACCACGGGTAAGCCCGAGCGCGACAGCCTGGGTAAGATCAAGTATCGCCTGATGACCGACGAAGAGAGCAAGGGCCGTCGCAACTACCAGAAAGCCGATGTGATCAACTACCTCGATGGCGATTCCATCCTGCAGGGTGTTAACTACGGTTATGGTATCACGACCCTGATCAGCGACAAGAGCCGGGTGATCAAAGGTGGTAGCTGGAACGACCGTGCTTATTGGTTGAGCCCCGGTACCCGCCGCTTCCTGGAAGAAGACCAGAGCAGCAGCACCGTAGGTTTCCGTTGTGCCATGGACCGCACCGGCAGCCCCGAAGGCAATGGTTTCAAAACCGGTATCGAGTACAAGAAGCGTCGTCAAAACACGCGCAAGAAATAATTTGCCCTGATAGCCAAGTTATAGGCCCGCACCTTTCCCGGTGCGGGCTATTTGTTTTCACCCTTGAACGATTCTCGCCATTGCCCCCTACATACCGTTTTGGCCAATCTGCAAATATTCATTAACATTAGAAAGAATTTAGATATAAACCTTATCGCTGACCCAACACTGGGACTCAGGTGCCGAAGGCTTGTAGGGTTCAGCAAGATCGGACACAACCACGCATTCGCCAATTCCTCGAAATTCCGTCCTATCCAAACAGATCCTTTCCCGACTCACTCTACCTCTACCTTTTGCGCCCTATCCCATCGTATTTCGTTATTACTAGTCACACTTGTTTCAATTTGCGCATTGCCGCTACGTGTAAATTGTGTTACCAGAACACCCTCTATTTATTCAACTATCCACCCTTCTGAAATCAATTATCCACCCTTCTGCTTACTGCGCCCGCGCAATACGAATTGCTCAACTAAATCACGATGAAAACCAAGAAAAATCGAGAACTTAAGGTAGCGTATAATGCGTAAATACACACGTTGTGCGTCACTTAAGCGAACATCCTGCACACAAACAAATATTATAAGACAACCTAATGTTGACAAAGGAAGAGCTACAAAAAATCATTGACCAATTTGACGAATATGAACTAAAACAACAAGGAATTTTCGGAATTTCTCAATATGGCAGTGGTTCTGACGAAAGTTTTATAAGAGCAAACAAAGAAGGACTGGAATTATTTGCACTTGAACTTTTAAAATCTGCAAGAGACACAGAAACTATATTTTCCGACACTGAGAAAAATATTATTCCACTTAAATATGACGAAGATTGGATTGACGAGAATAGTGACACATTTATCCAATATGTTCAACCAATATCTGACAAACAAAAACTGAAAATCAAAAGTGAATATAAATCTACTTTTGTAGACAAGTTGATGCCCTTTGGCTGCGGACTTATTGCATTGATTTTAGTGACTTCTGTTATTGTTGGACTTGTGACGCTTTTCAAATGGCTATTTTGACAAGCTCAAATATTAAAGCAGACAATCAATTTCGTTTTTGTCAGCGGACAAAAAAGCGAACGCACAACATGGGGTTTTGTGCAAGTTGGGCAGACGGAATAACAATGAGCATATGTAATTCTGTTCAGCTCTTGTTCGGGCTGGACGTTCATTGCTGAGCATTTGTACTTAACTTCAACAATAAATTTTGAATCAACAGTGGTTACGGGCAGACGGAATGCTATTTCCCAACCTGCACAAAGCCCTGTTCGTTGTGTGCCATTTGTCCCAACACTCTACTATGGAAGAAAATATTGACAAAGAGTTGACAAGACTCTACGGGGAATTTTTAGTAAAATTTGAATTTGTATGTTCAAGAATTCGTTTTGTAATTCTTCATATTTTATACCCTAATTATGACACGACTCATCGAAACTTTGTTGAAATAATGACCGAAGGTTTAACTGCTGACCCGTTAAGACGAAAAATGGTGGCTCTGTCAATTGAGAAATATTCAAAAAACTCTGATATTTATAAAGCGGCAAATAAAATTAGCTCGATATTTTCAGACTTGACTGAACTTAGAAATTCATTTGCTCACGGAACAGCTTTTATAGGGCAATATGATTTTATTGATGAAACCAAAGAAGGGACCATTGCTTTACGACATCCTAAACTAAAAAAGGATGGTTTAGACTTAAACTTTAGAAATTTTGACGCTAATTCAATCCAGGAATTAATCAAGGTATTTTCCGCATTAGAAAAGGCTTTATCAAGTTTGACTGTAATAATTAGTTGTCCTGACAAAAAAACAGAATGGTATAACATTTATCATAAAAAAATTGATGCAGAGCTTGATTCAATAAAATTGAAATCAATACTTAAAAAATGATTAAACGGCACACAACAAGGGGTTTTGCGCAAGTTGGGCTTTGCGTGATGACAATGAGCGTTATAACTCAATTCGGCTTTTGATCTAGCTTTTTGTTCTTTGCTGACCTTTTGTACTCGTTTTCAACTGTAAATTATCTAATCAATAGCGGCTCTGGTCATACGGAATGCAATGGCCCAACCTGCACAAAGCCCTAGACGTTGGCAGAAATACGCACCCGACAATCTTCAATAGCCAGAAAAAAACAAATTCCCAAAATGGTAACTTTTTATTACTTTTGACAAAACAATAAAGTTGAGAGTAATTGCCAAGAAAATACTCAGAG
>JAIUNW010000018.1 GCA_020161535.1 Bacteroidota bacterium
TGGAAACAAAATCAATTCTCAAAAAACTCAAAACAGCTTCTTTCGCCGCGCAAGTGGACAGGGCTGATATTGAAGATGCGTTGACAAGAGCGGGACTGGACCTGGAAACGATCATACCGTTTGTGATTAAAGTGCAGCGAGAGGTGACCACTGTTTAAGGTTTATGGTTTAATGGTTTAAGGTTGCTGCCGCGGGCGAAGTGGTTTATTGACATGGGAAATGGGTTTTTGCGAAGGGATTTTAGCTCATTTGATGGGATATTGTTTACAAGTGATAGTAGGAATGCAAGGGGGAACGCAAACGGTTGGCAGTTGTTTGCAGGTTGGTTGTGTTTTTGGGGCTTGAGCGGCTGGAATCATTTAAAGCTGATGATTAATGGCATGTGGTCGCTGTAGGCCGACCAGGTTTGGAATTCGCCCACTTCGACCTTGGTTAAACGTTTTAGGAAATCGTTGGAAGCAAAACAGTAGTCGAGGTGATAGGGCCGCTCTTTTTTTCTGTATAGATACAAAGTGGGGTGTAGTTCGCTGCCTTGCACCAGGTTGAAATAGTGGTGGTACAGGCTGTGAACGCCTTTCGCCGCCAGCTTTTTCACCACGGCCGAGTGATTGCCTTCCCGCCTTGGCCGATCCCAGATGGTATTGCTGTTGAAATCGCCTATCAGGATGGTGCGCGTGTTTTTAATCAGTGCATCGTAGCGCTGCAATGCTTTCCAAACCTGCTCCACATACTGGCCATCGGGGTCGTTCGGGTTGTTTGCCCAAATGGCAAAAAGGGTGAACGAAAATCGGCCGTTGGACACGGCAATGGGTACAATCATTTTCAATTGATCGTCGTATACATCCAACACCTGAAACCGAAAATCGGAATAAGAAAATACGCCCAACCCTTTGTTCAAATTATGACCAAACCACAAGCTGTCCGTTGGCTTTGGCACCGAGGCGCCCGCCCTTGCATTCGTCGTAGCGCTTGCCGGTGCATTTGCTGACGTTTTTGCTGGTGCATTTGCTGCTGCACTTGCTGATGCATTTGCTGGCGTTTTTGCTGCTGAACTTGCTGATGCATTTACTGGTGTATTTGCTGCTGCACTTGTTGGTGCTTTTGTAGATGCATTTGATGGTGCATTCGTTGTTGCGACCGCTTTTCCGCCAAACACGTGTTTGTCAAGGTGTTCACATTCAGGCACTACCAGTATATCAGGTTGCTGTGCCAGCATCAGGTCTGCTTTCTTTCGAAAAGCCATATTGCAATTCCAGGTAATAATCTTCATATTGCCCAACCCGATAAAAGTCTAGCGCGTTATGTCAAATTGTTGCTACCGCATCTCCTTGTCAAAGCTACCTATCACGACTGCTAAAGTCTATTATCCTATAAGTCACATCAAATAGCTTCGTTAGTACTTCATGGGCCCAATCATCTATCAGCGCTTCTACAGCATATCACATTCTCACTCGCCTATTGCTGTCATGGTCGCATAACAACGATGGTAACGACGCGCTAAAACCCGCCACCGGATTGTCAATAACCCCTAAACCACCTCGCACGCGGCAGCAACCTTAAACTCTTAAACTTGAAACCTTAAACTCTTAGGGCTTCTTCTCCTTTTTTGAAAGCATATAATTTCCCCGGCCTATGCGGCACATCCACTTCCAGCTCATTCAAATCTTCCAGCCAGTCTTTGATGAAAAACTTCTTGCGGAAATTGCGGCGGTCAAAAGCAGTATCGAAAATCGCTTCGTAGAGGGCTTGCATTTCGCGCAGCGAAAACTTTTTCGGCAGCAGGTTGAAGGCCACGGGATGGTCTTCCACTTTTTCACGCAGGCGCTGCAAGCAGCTTTGCAGAATAGCGAAATGGTCAAAGGCCATCTCCTTGATGGCATGCACCGGATGCCAGTGCAAATCGTTTTCCGACAATTGTATGGTCAGGTCCTTGCAATTCACCAGCGATATATAGGTGGTGGTGATCACCCGGCCTGCAGGGTGACGATCCACCTTGCCGAAAGTATGGACCTGTTCCAGGTACACGTCAGACAAACCGGCACGTTCGCGTAGAATCCGGTAAGACGCCGCATCGAGGTCTTCATCCGGCTTCACCAGGTCGCCCAAAAGCGACAGTTTGCCCTTGTATTCAGCAATATTACAATTGATGACCAGCACCTTTAGTTCACCATCCGCAAAGCCAAAAATTACCAGGTCAACGGAAAGGGCTATCCGAAAATAATCTTTGTCACTCAACTCCCCGTAATGGCTAAACCTCGAATATGGCTTCATGCGGCAATCTGTGGTTATATCGATTCAAAAATAGACCTTTAGCTTTATAGTTTGAAACGGCACCATGTATAACGCAACTTCCACCAAAGAATTACAGTCGGCAGGCAGCTCATTTTTAAAGGCCCTGCCCGCGATCGACGTCGCCCAAATCGAAAAACTACGTGATGTGCTTCGCTTTCATGAGTATCGTTACTATGTGCTCGACGAACCGTTGATCGCCGATGAAGAATACGACCGGCTCTATAAAGCGTTGGCGGCTATGGAAAAGCAGCACCCGGAACTGGTGACAAAAGATTCGCCCACGCAACGAGTGGCCGGTGCGCTGAACACAGCGTTCCCCACGGTAAGCCACCTGGTGCCGATGCTTTCGCTCGATAACAGTTACAATGCCGACGACCTGGTCGATTGGGATCGCCGGGTGCGGGAAGGCGCGGGCCAAAGCGAAGTCGATTACTGCGTTGAACCCAAATTCGATGGCGCTTCCATCTCCCTGATTTATGAGGATGACCTGCTCACCCGGGGTGCAACACGCGGCGATGGGGTGCAGGGCGATGATATCACGACCAATATCCGGCAGATTCGTTCCGTGCCACTCTCAGCGCGGTTTTCAGACTATGGCATCCAGCAGATTGAGATTCGGGGCGAAGTGCTGCTCACCAAAAAACATTTCAAAGCCTTCAACGATAAACTGGCCGAACAAAACCTGCCACCGTTGGCCAATCCGCGCAATGCCGCTTCGGGCTCACTGCGCATCAAAGACCCGGAAGAAGTGCGCCGCCGCAACCTCGAAGCTTTTCTATACAATGTGAGTTACCATGTGGATGCCGGTGTTCCGAACAAAGTGCTCGAAACACATGCAGGCACGCTGAAAATGTTGTGGGACCTGGGTTTCCGCAGCCCGGAAAAAGAAAAAAAAGTAATCCGCGGCATTAAGGGCGTCATCGACTATTGTCAAACTTTTGAAGCGGGGCGCGACGACCTGCCCTATGAAATCGATGGCATGGTGGTTAAAGTGAATTCGCTCGAGTTGCAAGACAAACTGGGCATGACCACCCACCACCCACGCTGGGCCATCGCCTATAAATTCAAAGCACGCCAGGCCACCAGTAAACTGCGGGCCGTAGAATTTCAGGTAGGTCGCACCGGCGCCATCACACCGGTGGCCAAGATAGATCCTGTGCCCATTGGTGGAGTAACGGTGGGCTCTATCAGCTTGTTTAACGAAGACGTGATTCGCGAAAAAGACCTGATGATAGGCGATAGCGTGCTGGTTGAACGCGCGGGCGATGTAATTCCCTATATTGTTAAGTCGCTGCCCGAAACACGTAACGGTCTTGAACAACCGATTGTATTCCCAACCGATTGTCCGCAGTGCAAAAGCAAACTCTTTAAAGAACCCGGCGAAGCCGTATGGCGTTGCGTCAATATAGACTGCCCCGCACAGGTAGTGGAGCGGATTATTCATTTTGTGTCGAAAGATGCGATGGACATTCGCAGTTTTGGGGAAGCCAATGTGCGAAAATTCCACGAACTGGGTTTTCTGCCCGACATCCCTTCGGTGTATCGACTCCCTTTTGATAAGATCAGGCAGATGGAAGGTTTTGGCGAAAAATCAATCACCAACTTGTCCGCCGCCATCGAAACATCGAAACAACAACCCCTGCATCGACTGATTTTTGCCCTGGGCATCCGGTTTGTGGGTGAAACAACGGCCAAGACCCTGGCGCAGCAGGTGAGCCACCTGCGCGACCTTGCAGGCTTAAGCCTGGAACAATTACAGTCGATTGAAGATGTGGGCGTTAAAGTGGCCAGCAGCATTCACCAGTTTTTCGCCAACAACGCGAATTTGAAACTGATCGATGAACTGGAGACCCTGGGACTCAACCTGCAACGCGGCCAGCAAGCGACGCAGGCGGGTGGCAGCCTCCACGAACAGACTTTTCTGTTCACCGGTACTTTGTCGAAGCTGAAACGATCTGAAGCCGAGGCCATGGTAGAGGCGCAGGGCGGCAAATTGCTCAGCGGGGTGAGCAGCAAACTGAACTACCTGGTGGTGGGTGAAGACGCCGGGTCGAAACTCGAAAAGGCAAAGAAGATTCCCCAGATAAATATCCTGACAGAAGAACAGTTCATTAAAATGATCGGGAATCAGTAACTTTCAAAAAAAGGGCCATATGATCAAATCACTCACAGGTGAAAGCTGGAAGCCCCTGCAATTTCCCGGTTGGAAAGAACTCCGTAAACAATATGCGTTATCATCTCATGGCCGCGTGGCCAGCTTTACCGAAACGGTGAGCGAAGATGGAAAATTGTTAAGCGGATCGCTGACTACCGGTTACAAAACCCTGAACCTGCACCGACCGGGTAACAATGGAACCTTGTATGTGCACCGCGAAATCGCGCGGCTTTTCCTGAAGAAGCCATCCCCCAAACACCGTTACGTGATTCATGTTAATCACGACAAAACCGACAATGCTGTTAAAAACCTGAAATGGGCCACGCTGGATGAAATGATTAAGCACCAGCAAGAGAGTCCGGCGAAAAGGGCTTACAAAAAAGTACAGGCCAGTCGTTCCACCGGATTGAAATTAAACGCATCGCAAGTAAAGTCGATCAAGAAGACACTCGGTGCGAAGAACAGAACCCAAACCATTCGCCAGCTCGCCGATAAATACGGCGTTAGCGAGATGACCCTCTACCGCATCAAAAGCGGGGAGAACTGGGGAAAGATCAAATGATTGCCGCTATGAAAACGATTTAAACCGGACCCTGTTCCGGTTTTTTTAATTCAAATTGTAGTTATGTTATCTACTGCCAGCTTCAGTTTCCTGAAATCATTGAAGAAGAACAACGATAAGGCTTGGTTTGACGCGCATCGCCCAGCCTACGAAACGGCCAAAAAAGAGGTAGAACAATTTGTGCAATCGGTGATTGACGCCCAGTCCAAAACCGACAGCAGCATCGCCGCCATAAAAGCGAAAGAAACCTTGTTTCGCATCAACCGCGATGTTCGGTTCGCGAAAGACAAATCGCCTTACAAAACAAATTTTGGCGCCTTCATCAATTCCGATGGCCGCAAGGCAATGACGCCGGGTTATTATATGCATATTGAGCCGGGAAAAAGTTTTGTGGGTGGTGGATTGTATATGCCTTCACCGGCCGACCTAAAAGCTGTTCGGCAGGAAATAGAGTATAACCTGCCGGCTTTCAAAAAAATCATCGAAGCGAAACCATTTATAAAAATCTTTGGTGGCTTGTCGAATGAACCTGAATGGAAACTCAGCCGGGTGCCGCAGGGATTTGACAAAGATTCGCCCGCCGCGCCTTACCTGCAATACAAAAGTTATGTGGCCATGCAGTTTGTGCCCGACGAGTTGTTAACCGGCAAAAAAGCCAAAAGCACGATTGTAGACGCCTTCGCGGCCCTGCATCCGCTGCTCGAATTCTTGCGTACCAATCTAGTTAAAGAATAACCTACTAACTACCATGTATATGCGCATACTGAAACAAATTCTGCTGTTCGCTTGGGTACTGGGTTTTACTTACAGTGCCTTCTCACAAGAATTCAAAGTTTCGCTGCCTGCGGGCAATAGCAAAAAATACGACGGGCGACTCTTGTTATTGTTGTCGAGCAATGGCGCTACCGAGCCCCGCTTTCAGATCAGTGATGGCGACGGCACGCAACTGGTGTTTGGCGTCAACGTAGACGACTGGCATAGCGGCACACGATCGGTTACCAGTAGCGCATATGGGTATCCGTTAGAAAGCCTGTCGCAGGTGCCCGATGGCGAGTATTATGTGCAGGCGGTGCTTCATGTTTATGAAACCTTCAAACGCAGCGACGGCCACACGGTTAAACTGCATATGGACCAGGGCGAGGGCCATCACTGGCAATCAGCCCCTGGCAATTTGTATTCGACGCCGGTGAAAATGCGGTTGAAAAAGGGCGCGGTGCTGTCGGTGAAACTCGACAACCTGATTCCGCCCATCAAAGAGCCGGAAGACACGAAATACATCAAACACATCAAAATTCAAAGCAAGCTGCTCACCGCTTTCTGGGGGCGGCCCATGTACCTGGGGGCGCATGTGTTGTTACCCGAAGGCTGGGATACACATCCTGATGTAAAGTATCCGCTGGCCATTTTCCACGGCCATTTCCCCGATGATTTCAGTGGCTTCAGCAGCACCCCACCCGACCCGAACCTGAAACCCGACAGCAGTGCGCGGTTTCGCATAAAAGGCTACAACCGCATTGTGCAGCAGGAAGCCTACGATTTTTACAAACTGTGGACGGGTCCCGATTTTCCACGTGTGTTGGCCATCGAAATTCAACACGCCACACCCTACTATGATGATTCATATGCCGTGAACACCGCCAATATGGGGCCCTATGGCGATGCCATCACCTATGAACTCATTCCAGAAATTGAAAAAAGATTTCGCGGCATCGGGCAGGGTTGGGCACGTTTCATGTACGGCGGCTCTACCGGCGGTTGGGAAGTATTGGCCGCACAGGTTTTTTACCCCGATGAATACAATGGTTGTTATGCAGCCTGCCCCGATCCCATTGATTTCAGCCGGTACACGGTGGCAGATATCTACAAAGACAAGAATGCTTATTATTCTTCCACCAAAAGCTGGAACCCGCAATTGCAGCCGGGTATGCGCAATGGCCTGGGCATCGCCACCAGTACACTTAAGGGCACCTGCCAACGGGAGTTGGCGTTGGGCGACAACGGTCGCAGCGGCGACCAATGGGATATCTGGGAAGCGACTTTCTCTCCTACTAACGAGCAGGGCTATCCGAAAAGAATCTGGGACCGTAAAACAGGGGTGATCGACTCGTCGGTTGCTGCCTATTGGAAAGAACATTACGACCTGACCCATATCATCCGCCGCGACTGGCATAAGATTGGTAATAAACTCGCCGGCCGGATACATATCTATGTGGGCGAGATGGACAACTATTTCCTGAACCTCGCTGTGTACACAGCAGAAGACATGTTAAAGGGTCTCAGCAACCCTGCATGTAACTGCGAAGTAGACTACGAGCCAAGGGCTGAACATTGCTGGAACGGTGATCATACCATTCCTAATTACCTGAGTCGTTTGCGGTATCACCAGCGATTCATACCTATGTGGACGAAAGAGGTTGAATCGCGCGCACCAGCCGGTGCCGACCTGAAAAGCTGGCGATACTAGTTTTGGCGACAGGCATGCGCCTTAGTGCGAAGTACCGGTTACTTTTAACTCATTCAGGTCAAGTTGCAGTTCCGCTTTGCGGATGACGCTATCGGCGTATAACTTTTCCTTTCTGAAACGGAATAGTTCTTTGCGCTGCTGTCGGTAGATCGACAAGAGCGCTTCATTGTATTCATGGATATCGCTCCGGTCGTGCGAGCAGCGTTCTAAAGAGCTGAGTCGCTGTTCATTGTTTTCAACATCGTATTCAATGGCAGATTTGTAAAAAGACAGCAGGTTATTTATGCTGAGCTGTTCTGTAAAATCGGTGCGAATGATATTGAGTGCAAGGCGGTCAAGATCCAACTGGATATTTGCTGCCTGTTCTTCTTCGGGTACGAAGGGGTCAATTTCGCGTATTCGGAAAAATTTGATGACCAGTGGCAGGGTGAGTCCCTGGATTACCAGGGTCACAAAAATCACTACGAACGTGATGAAGATGATCAGGTTCCGCTTGGGAAAAGGCGTAACACCGTCGTTCATAAACAAAGGTATGGACAGTGCTGTTGCGAGCGATACCACGCCGCGCATACCAGCCCAGCCAATCAACAGCGGACCTTTCCAGGTGGGTGAAGTTTCCCGGCGGCGGATAGACGGAAAAAGCCAGCGGGGAATGAAGGTGGCCGGAAATACCCAGATCATGCGCACAACGATGGCAATCAAACTGATCATCAATCCGTATTTAATGCCCTCCCACAAACTTCCTCTTTCCAGGTTTTCGATAATATGGGGCAGTTGAAGCCCGATAAGGATAAACACCAGGGCATTCATCACAAAAATCATGGTGGTCCACACGCCGAGCATGTTCAACCGGGTGTTGCCGGTTTGAAAAATTTCATGCGAGCGCCAGGAGATAAATAGGCCACCGGAAACCACGGCCATAACGCCGGAAAAATGAAACTGTTCTGCGGCTAAAAAAAGCAGGTAGGGTGTCATGACCGTCAGCGCCGCATCGATGGGAGCGGTGGTGGGTAGAAAACGATGAATCATGTACATGATATTGGCACCAATAATACCAATCGCGATACCCATACCCGCTACCAGAAAAAACTGTCCAATGGCTACCTGCAACGAAAAACTACTGGTGAGGATGGCAGCCAAAGCAAACCGAAAAACGATCAGCGAAGAAGCATCGTTGACCAGGCTTTCGCCTTCAAGAATTGTGATGGCACGTTTTGGTGCCGGCAAACCTTTGAGTACCGTCGCCGCTGCTACGGCATCGGGTGGCGAAACTATGCCACCCAACAAAAAGCCCAGCGCCAGGGTAAAGCCAGGTATCATTGACTGCGATACATAGGCTACGACCAATGAGGTGAAAAACACCAGACCAAAGGCCAGCATAGAAATTGGCCGTCGCCATTTCCAGAAATCGGTCCACGACGTGTACCAGGCGGCTTCATACAGCAGCGGGGGCAGAAAAATCATGAACACGATATCCGGATCCAAACTCAGGCGGGGCATACCAGGTATAAAACTAATGCCGAGCCCGGCGATTACCAGGAAGATTGGATAGGCCAGTTTCACTCTATTGGCCAGCATCACCAGCAGGAACACAAGGAACAGCAGAGAAAGGATTAATAAGAGATTATGGTGCATCTTACACAGTTAGTTCATCAAAATAAAGCAATTGTCCTTTTGGTTGTATACCTGACTACCGGCAATTTTTCTGTGTACAGCAACTATTCTCCTGCCTGAAAAATTTTGTTTCCGTCTAGCTACAACAGGAAGGTCCGCAACAGCCAGCACCTGTCAAAGGCTTACTGGCAAATACGGTAAGACTGTATATCCCCATGCCGTTGTTTTTATATTGGGCAATTTCGTCTGCTTGCAGGTAGTTGGAAAGAATATCGTCGGGTATAATAATGGGCTTTTCTTTTTGAATGGTACTATTTTCAAAACCATTCGCTTTTATCAACTGCAAATACAACTCTTTTTGGATGGAACCCGCCACACAGCCAGCATACATTTCGGCAGCCTGGCTAATTTTTTCCGGCAGATCACCTATTCGCACGATGTCAGCAATGCTAAAATGTCCACCTGGTTTGAGGACGCGATAGATCTCTTTCAACACCGCGTCTTTGTTGGGAACAAGATTGAGTACACAGTTGCTCACTATGACGTCGGCGCTATTGGCCGCCACCGGCATATTTTCAATATCACCCTGGCGGAACTCGACATTCTCAAACCCCAGCTTCGCTGCATTTTTGCGCGCCAGGCTGATCATCGCCGGCGTAAAATCGATACCGATTACCGTGCCTGCTTCACCCACTTCCTTTCGGGCAATAAAACAGTCGTTGCCTGCGCCACTGCCGAGGTCAATAACCGTATCCCCTGGTTTTATTTTCGCAAATTGAGTAGGTAGTCCGCAGCCCAGGTTTAAATCTGCTTCGGCATGATAGCCCTCCACCGATGTGTAGTCATCAGTCATAATATTGTATACTTCGGTGCTGCATCCGCCGGAACCACAACAGGAAGATTGATTTTGTGCTTTGTCCTGTTGGGCGATTTCGCTGTATTTCTGGCGAACCATGTCTTTAATTTCGTTTTCGTTTTGCATAAAATGTATGTTTGTTTAATTGTAATATTACGATCAATTGAATCAAAAAAAATCAGCCGCAATTGCCACTGCAATCATACGATTTAAAAAAAGAACTGAACAGGCTATTGTACTTCTTCCAAACCTTTGGGTCTATGCAATAACACACACTTACGCCTTCGATATTGCCTTGGATGATTCCGGCCGACTTAAGCTCCCGCAAATGCTGCGAGGTGGTGGCCTGCGCCAGGCCCAATTCATCAACAATATCGCCGCAGATACAGGCATTCGTTTTGATCAGGTATTGCAAAATGGCAATCCTTGCCGGGTGAGCGATGGCTTTGGCCATGGCTGCCAGTTCATTTTGCTGTTTGGTAAAAAGTTCTGCTTTGGTAACACCCATATATCGCACTATTACGATTAATTTTGAATTCGCCAAATTTTTTTTGCCGATACCTGCGTTTGTTGGCCCTGCCTTGGTAGTTCAGGGCTTTAAGGCAAATCGCAAGGGAGCTTGTCCGTTCCAATGTTTCGTTTGCGGTTGCTGACCCTGTTCGTGCACGGTTATGGTATAGTCTTTTGGGTTGCGTTGAACGATGATATTGAACACCGTGGCAAAAGCATGCACTTTAGACAGTGACATGACCGGCCAGCCCTGGGGCATTGTCGGCGACAGCGTAAACGCCTTGGGGCCTACCGGGTCAAAACCGAAGAGTCCTTCTACCAGGGTACGGCAATACAACCCACTTTCGGCCGATAGATGCCGCTGGTTGCCTTCCGGCCAGGCTTCTACTGCATAAGGCACATGATCACCGAGAAGCCGGTGGGCAGAATAATAGGCAAAATAGCGCATAGCCGTATCCGTTATACCGGCTTTGAATAGTCCCCGGAAAGCATATAAGGTGGCGCGATCCCAAAACGTGGTTGAACCAGATTGGGTGAGGATGCCGTTTTTCGTCCACATTTGGGGCGACAACAAGGCCTTGGTGGTTTCATCACGCCGGCGGTTGATGCCCATCGTTAATGGCAAACAAATCCAGGAACGGAGTTTATCATTACCATCGTAGTACCGGTAGCTGTTGAATCCTTCTACGGTAGCACCGAAATAAGTTTCGATATGTTGTTCCAGTGCGTTTGCCTGCTGCTGCCAATATCGTGCACTGTCCGCCATACCCAGCCAGGCGGCCAGGCGGGCACTGTATACAAAAGAACCATAGGCAAGTGTATTGGTAGAGAGGTTCACTTTACCGGAGGGAAAACGACCTTCCAGTTCATCGGAGGCAGAAGCGATGACCCCTTCTGCCGTTTGCTGTTTCAACAAGTAACGGTTGCACCAGGATACCAGGGGCCATAAATTGGTAGCGGTCGATTTATCGCCGAGCGTCAAGGCAAAAAATGAAGCCCCATAACCAATCATGGCCTGGTCGCCGCGATCGCCCGCACCATTCCAAATGTCCTGCCCTTCGGCGATGATAGAACTCGGGATGGGTTTGAAATCGGGATTCATAAACTTGGCAAAAAGCCGAAAACTATTTCGTGCTGATTCAACACCGGTCGCATCACCGAGGTACGCAAAAAAAGGATTCACATATTCGGCCTGGTCGTTTGCCCAGATGGCTGCATAATAGCGCTCACCCCCCGGGCCATGCATCAATCCCTCGCGCGTATCATAAATGCTTTCGACAGCACGAACTTTGGCAAACGCAAACATGCGGTTGATGGTATCGTTTGGCGTTTGCAATATCAATTTCTGTTGCAGGCCGGCTAATTTTTCTTTTCTCCTTTCCCATTCATAAGGCGCGGAGTAATAGTAAGGCAGTTGCGCGTTTTTGCGACCGCTGATGACCAGCCAGCAAGTATGGGTTTGTCCGGGCATCAACCGGATGTCGGCACTGTTGTATAATTTCTGTTGCAAGGTATATGCACCATCCACCCCCTTGGCTGCTTCGGTAGTATATGCGCTGTCGAGTGTTGGTATGGTGAGGCTTACCGGCTGGTCAGCATCGTTCCTGATCTGGTACTGCTCCAGCAAAGCCGCTTTATCTACCGTAGGAAAAATCTGTCGTTCGATGATTAGCTTACCTGCCTTCGTAACCACTCGCAAACCCTGTTGAATATAAAAGCGCAGCGGCGTTTCATGCAGGGGTTCACCGTTTATGGTTGCCCTTGCCAGCGGGTTGCCTGCAAAATCCTGGATGAGGCTGGCATGCGTGTCGTTGGGAATGGTTCTCAACAGGGGAAAAACCAATCGTCTGCGCAGCAGTAATTGTCCGCTGCTATCAACACCATAATAAATGATGGCCGAAATTTGTTTGCCACTCATTTCCAGGTGGTCGTTGAACGAACCCTTTATCCAGGATCGTTCAATGCCGCCATCTTTGGTCATCGTCCACCGTAGTTGCTGCGCCGGCAACCAATACGTCATCAATACAAAAGCAATCGTAAACGCGTTTTTCATGTGCGAAGATTTCATCTCCAGCAATCTATCGCAAAAAGCGTTTATAGAAAATTCAAATCAGCCCAACAACCCTTTGCTGCTTAGATATTCTGCGATCTGCACCGCGTTGGTAGCCGCGCCTTTGCGCAGGTTATCGCTCACAATCCAGCAGTTCAGCGTATTCGGATTGGATTCGTCGCGCCGAAGCCGGCCCACAAATACCTCGTCTTTTTCATGGGCATCCATCGGCATGGGGTATTTCGCATTGGCGGGATCATCTACCAATACCAGTCCTGGTGCGTGCGACAACAAATCTTTCACTTCATGTAAGTCAAAATCTTTGTCGAATTCGATGTTCACCGATTCACTGTGTCCGCCCATAACGGGTATACGCACCGTGGTAGCCGTTACACGGATGCTGTCATCGCGCATGATTTTTTTGGTCTCGTTCACCATCTTCATTTCCTCCTTGGTATAGCCATTGTCGAGGAACACATCAATCTGCGGAATCACGTTTAGGTCGATCGGGTATTTATACGCCATCTCCCCCTGAATGCCCTTGCGTTCATTTTGCAATTGGGTGACTGCTTTCACACCCGTACCGGTCACGCTTTGATAGGTGGATACCACTACGCGTTTGATGCCATATTTTTTGTGCAGGGGATTCAAGGCCACCACCATTTGAATGGTTGAACAGTTGGGATTGGCAATGATCTTGTGGTTGGCCGTTAGGATATCAGCATTGATTTCGGGCACCACCAGGGGTTTGCCGGGGTCCATCCGCCAGGCAGAAGAATTATCGATCACCGTGATACCGGCTTCGGCAAACTTGGGCGCCCACTCCAGCGACGTGCCGCCGCCGGCAGAAAAAATAGCCACGGCCGGTTTGGCCTTGATGGCATCGGCCATACCAACCACCTTGTATTTCTTTCCCTTGAATTCCACTTCTTTTCCAACTGATTTTTCAGAGGCAACAGGCAGGAGTTCAGTAACCGGGAAATTTCGCTCGGCCAGCACCTGCAACATTTTGGTACCGACAAGACCGGTGGCACCTACAACGGCAACTTTCATTGACTATTTTTCATTTTAGTTACAAAAAAAGCCTTCCAACTTGGAAGGCCTGTTTATTTTGTTGAAACAACGACAAACGATCAGACACCTTCCTGCAGCGGAAACTGTTTCTTGGTCATTGTTGTATGTTTCATGGTTGTCATGGGGCACGAATTTAGTGCACACCGTTTTTTCACCCAAAAATTTCTTTGCGCTGTTTTGGTTTTGGTTGCGGTGTAGCTTTGTTTCATGAGGCGAATGATTTTGTGTGTAATGGTGTTGTTAATGCTATTGTGTTGCCGCGGACAAGGATTCCCGGTGGCTATTACCGAGTTAATGCCCGATCCCAGTCCATCGCGTGGGTTGCCGGCCGAAGAATTTGTCGAGGTCTGGAACAACAGTAGCGACACGATCAACCTGGGGGGCTGGGTGTTGACCAATGGGCGCAGCCGCGCAAAGTTTCCGGCAGGATCGCAATTGTTGCCCGATAGTTTATTGCTATTGTGCAAGTTGTCGGTGGCGGATGCTTTTGCTGTATATGGACGCGTGCTCGGGTTATCCGGCTTTCCTGCTTTGTCGAATGAAGGCGATACCGTTTGGCTTGAGAATGCCCATGGCATCGTGGTACATGCAGTGGGCTACAATGCGCGCAGTTATGGCGGCGTTGCCGTTGATGGGCGAAGCCTGGAACTGGCAGACCGGGCACAGCCTTGTCGCCTGCTCGGCAACTGGCGCCCATCAACAGATAGTAGTGGTGGCAACCCCGGTGTCTTACGGCAACGCATAACCGAAAACAGGCCGGCGGTTTCGGTGTATGCATTTGCTGAAAACGAATCTTGGGTACAATTGGTTTTTAATGAACGTGCGGCAAGAGCGCCGTTGCTGTCAATAAAGGCTGCTGCGGCCGGTGGTCCTCCGGGTTCAGCGCTTACCGTTGACTCTATGGCGCCGTTGGGCATCATGCACAACGCCTGGCGCCTGTATCTACACGAGCCATTGCAGCCGGGCACAGTCTATACCTTGTCTGTGCAACAGTTTTTTGTTTGTGACACGGTATACACTGGCATGGTCACCAACTGCATGTTACCAGATACCAGCTTTGCAGGCCTGGTACTCAATGAAATTTTATTTGACCCACCGCCCGAAGGGGCCGACTATATAGAGTTGTTCAACAACGGCGTTTATGCCATCCCGTTGGCCTCTTTGTTGTTGGGTAACCGCGATAAACAGGGAAAGCCGGCAGGCTTGCGCGCATTGGCGGTTGATGGCCGCTGCATTCTACCCGGCGAATGGCTGGCTTTTTCGACCGATACTGCCTGGGTGCGGCAACGGTATGGCGCTGGTAACCTGGTTGAGTTGCCGTCGATGGCTTCCTATCCCAATGAATCGGGCGCGGTGCTGCTGGCGCGTAGCGATGGTGCGTTGATAGAGGCAGTCGATTATGAGGTGGGTTGGCACCATCCGTTGGTGCGCGATCCTGAATCGGTGGCTTTGGAGCGAATTGATCCTTCGGCAGCAGGCAATCTGTCCAGTAACTGGACATCTTCGGCTATGCATGCACGTTATGGTACGCCGGGACGGCCCAATTCGCAGGGCGCTGGCGCTGTGCCGGCTGCCGCTGAAGCAAAATTTTTCCAAACGGAAATGGGGTTCCGGGAGGTAATACTGCATTATCGCTTTCCCGAACGGGGGTATGCATTATCTGTTACCGTGTACGATTTTTCGGGTCGGGAAATCAGGCAACTGGTGCGCAATGGTATTTGTGCGCTAGAAGGGCGTTTTACCTGGAATGGGCATGCCGAAAATGGGCGGGTATTGCCACCCGGCCCCTATGTGTTGGTAGCCGAAGCATTCAACCTGTCGGGTAAAACCCTCAGGGTACGACGAGCGGTAGGGGTTAACTGGTAACAGCGCTATTGGCCAACTCGATATCAAAGTTGACGAGGTCCACAAACTGGCGCATTCTATCTTCGATGTCATTTTGCGTGATCTCTTTCATGCGGCTGGTGCCGAATTTTTCCACGCAAAAGGAAGCAAGGGCTGACCCTTTGATGATGGCCGTTTTCATGTTCTCGAAAGAAATGTCTTTGGTGGCGGCCAGGTGTCCGATAAAGCCGCCGGCAAATGTGTCGCCCGCACCGGTAGGATCAAACACGTCTTCGAGCGGAAGCGCCGGGGCATAGAATACTTTGTTTTCGTGGAAGAGCAGGGCACCGTGTTCGCCTTTTTTGATAACCAGGAATTTCGGACCCATTTTTTGGATCTCTTTGGCCGCTTTTACCAGAGAAAATTGTCCGCTGAGCTGCCGCGCTTCGCTATCGTTCACCATCAGTACATCCACTTGTTGCAGTACTTTTTCCAGGTCGCTCATGGCAGTATCCATCCAGAAATTCATGGTATCGAGCACGATCAGTTTGGGCCGCGTTTTCAGTTGGTTGATCACACTCATTTGCAGCTTCGGCATGAGGTTACCGAGCATAAGGAATTCAGCGCCCTGGTAGCTGTCGGGGATTTTCGGATCGAAATTCGCCAGCACATTGAGTTGGGTATCGAGGGTGTCGCGGGTATTCATGTCGAGGTGATACCGGCCGGCCCAGAAGAATGATTTCTCGTCTTTTTTTCTTTCCACGCCGTCGAGCATCACGCCTCTTTTGGCGAGGGCGTCGAGTTCTTCTTGCGGAAAATCATTGCCAATTACCGACACCTGTTTCAGGTTGTGTACAAAATTAGTGGCGGCCCAGGCCAGGTAGGTGGCTGATCCACCAACAATTTGTCCGCTTTTCCCAAAAGGCGTTTCAATGGCATCAAAAGCCATGGTACCCACTACAATCACTGACATATTTTCTTCGTTGTGGCGCGAAAATAGGGATTTTTGACCCTGCTTCGCCTAACAGCTGTTCGTTTGTATATTTGACGAAGCATGGCCAAGATCAAGAATAAGCACAACGCGACTAAAAAAGAGGTGATCGTGGAAGCGGCTACCCGGCTGTTCCGGGAGCGTGGATTCAAAGCCGCTTCGATGCGCGACCTGGCCGAAGCCGTTGGGGTGGAAGCCGCGAGTTTATACAACCACATACAGTCGAAGGAAGAAATCTTACAAGAGATCTGTTTTAAAGTGGCCAATGCGTTTAACGAACAATGCGATAAAGTAGAAGCCAGCGAGCTGTCGAGCATCGGTAAAATCGAATCGATGTTGCGCTTTCATATTCGCATGATGTTCGATCATTTTGATATGGTTATGGTTGCCGACCGCGACTGGAAACACCTCTCCGATCCGTTCTTGTCCAATTACCACGAGCAACGCCGTGCTTACCGCAAACGCCTGGCGGGGATTATTGAACGCGGTATCGACAACGGCGAAGTAAAAGATGTGGATGCGCCCACGATCGTATTGATCATGCTCCATGCGGTGAATGGCATCGAAAGTTGGCACCGCAGCAAAGAAAAAATCGGGGCGCGCCAACTGGAAGAAAATATGGTGCTGATACTGATCGACGGCCTCCGGTCTTAATCCTTTTTTACCCGACGGGTTGCACCCGTCGGGTGCTACCCGTCGGGTGGAATTAATTCCTCAGTCCATCCACCGGGTTGGAGCGCGACGCTTTAACCGACTGCAGGCTGATGGTGAGCATGGCTATGACGGTTACCAACAATGCCGCCAGCGCAAACATCCACCAACTTATCCCAATCCGGTACACATAGTCCTGCAACCAAAGCCGCATGCCATACCAGGCCAGGGGCGCCGCTATCGCAAAAGCAATCAATACCAGCAGCAGAAAATCCTTCGACAATAGGTGATTGATTTGCAAGGCCGAAGCGCCCAGCACTTTGCGGATGCTCATTTCTTTGTTGCGCTGTTCCACCATAAAAGCCGACAACGCAAACAAACCTAGGCAGGCGATCAAAATGGCCAACACCGCAAAACTGCTAAAGATCTGCTGCATGCGCTGCACGTCTTTGTACATCTGCGCAAAACTATTGTCGAGGAAATTATATCGGATCTGTTGGTTGGGCATAAAAGAATGCCATACTTTTTCAATCTGTGCGATCGCTGTTTTGGCGTCTCCGCCCCTGGTCTTCACGCTGATCATTGAATTGCTCTCACCCAGTGCGAGCACAAGTGGCTTGATCTCTTGCTGCATAGATTCATAATTGAAATCCTGCACCACGCCGATAATCGTATATACATTGCCGTTGGTAATTTGCTGACCGGGTGCTGCTTTCAATCCCAGTTTATTGGCCATCGCCTGGTTGATGATCACCGATTGTGAATCGGTTGCCATTTTCGGATCAAAGTTTCTTCCCTGCACCAATTTGATGCCGATGGTTTGCAGGTAGGCGGGGTCTATCACCCAAAACTGTCCGTTGATAGCGGCATCCGTTTGTCTTTTTGAAGCCAACCAAAAAGCATTGCCGTTTCTTTTCGTGTTGTTCACCGGCAGGTAATCGCCGATAGAAGCCGACTGAATGGCGGACTGCTTCAACAATTCATCCCGAAACGGTCGCACTTTTTCATTCAGCGTATTGGTGCCCTGTATCACCAGCACCTGGTCTTTATCGAAACCGACATTGCGGTTCAACATATATTTTGTTTGCGTGTACACCACCACCGTTGCAATGATCAGGGCGATGCTACAAGTAAACTGAAACACCACCAGCACATTGCGCAACAGGGAACTGCGCGCACCCCGGCTGATATCTCCTTTTAATACCTGCACCGGCTTAAACGAAGAAAGATATAACGAGGGATAAATACCCGCCAGCAATCCCACCAACAGGGCAGCTATCAACAATACCGGAAGAAACCAGGCCGAGGTCCAGGGCATCTCCAAATTCTTCTCTGCTACCTGGTTGAAAAATGGCAGGAATAGCCAGGCCAGCAAGATCGCCACAACAAAGGAGAACACACTCATCAATACAGATTCTGTCAGGAACTGGCCGATAAGGCTGGATCGAAGAGAGCCGATCACTTTTCGCAAACCGACCTCACGGGCACGGTTAGCCGATTTTGCAGTGGATAGGTTGATAAAATTTACACAGGCCAACAACAGGATGAACAATGCAACCGCACCGAAGAGCCACACGAAGCGGATATCACCGTGCGAAATACTGTCGTGCATATTTCGCGCATCGAGGTGAATGCTGCGCAGCGGCTGCAATTCAAGCCAGGCATTTTTTTCCAGGTCGTTGGCGAAGTGCACATTGGCCGCTTTCATGCGCGGAATCATATAGTCGCCCAAAATGCCCTTGGTCAATTTTTTCTCAAAAGCTTTTGCATCGGTTCCCGGCTTCAGTTGTAGGTAGATGTCGTAATTACTCGCCAGCCATTCTTCCTGTTCGCCGTTCCAGAAACTATTACCGGCCAAACTGATATAATAATCGTATTGCAGGTGACTGTTTTCGGCCGGATCAGCCATAACACCCCCAATCTTTAGCGGCCTGTTTTCCTGGTCGTTGAAGATCATTGTTTTCCCAACAGGATTTTGTCCAGGGAAAAACTGTTTCGCCTTGCGGGCGGAGATCAGTATGCTAAACGGTTCAGCGAGTACCGTCGCGGGATTACCCTGCACAACCGGGATATGTAAGATATCAATGGCTTCCTGGTCGGCGAAACAAAACCCTTCCTGGTAACTGTTTTCTTTTTGATCAACCGATCGTATCTGGTTACTACCGGCACCATTAAACAATTTGTTCGACATCAGGCGGCCTGCTTTTTCCACTTCCGGAAAATCGTTTTTTACTGCTTTTGCAAAAGGCGCGGGCATGGAAGGTCCACGATTGATATTTCCATCTTGCCGCAAATTACCAACCACCCGGTACACGCGTTCGCCATCGGGGTTGTCGCGATCATAGCTTAGCTCATTGTTTATATACAGCGTTATCAAAATACAGGCTGCGATGCTCAACGCGAAGCCGCCGATTTTGATGGCTGCATACATTTTCTGCTGGCGCAATTGCCTTAGTGCAATTTTTAGGTAGTTCCTGATCATGTTCCTTTTACTCCAACGCTTGTGCCATTCCATAACTAACTGATTTTCTGCAAGCAATAAAAAACCGGATCGTAGCTACTGTCCGAAACCGAACAGTTGGCGTTCGCTTTTAGATCCTGCCCGGAGGCGGCTCGCTTGTTCAACTAGTCAGGTGAATAACAGCTATCTTCGCGGCCAGATGGCAGAAAGATCAAATTTTGTTGACCAGATAAAGATATTTTGTCGCAGTGGACACGGCGGCGCCGGCAGCCGGCATTTTATGCGCACGAAGTTTAACCCGAAAGCGGGTCCCGATGGCGGCGACGGCGGCCGGGGTGCACATATTATGCTGCGTGGAAACAAAAACCTGTGGACCCTCCTGCACCTCCGCTACCACAAAAATGTGCTGGCCGAGAACGGTGAAAATGGCAGTGGCAACAATTCGACCGGCCGCAGCGGCAAAGACATCATCATCGATGTACCACTGGGCACCATCGCGTACAACGAAGAAACCGGTGAGAAAGTAGCCGAAATCCTGGCCGATGGGGAAGAAGTGGTGCTCATGCGTGGTGGTCGCGGGGGATTGGGCAATGCCCATTTTGCTACGCCTACCAACCAGGCGCCTGAACACGCGCAACCCGGTGAACCCGGCGAAGAAGCGTTCATGATCCTCGAACTGAAAGTCTTAGCCGATGTAGGCCTGGTAGGTTTTCCCAATGCCGGTAAATCAACCCTGCTGAGTGTGCTTACCGCCGCCAAACCAAAAATCGCTGATTACGCTTTTACGACGATTAATCCGCAGCTGGGCATGGTAGAGTACCGCGACGGCCGATCTTTTTGTATCGCCGACCTGCCGGGTATTATAGAAGGTGCTGCCGAAGGCCGCGGACTCGGTCATCGTTTCCTTCGCCACATTGAAAGGAATTCGATTCTCTTGTTTGTGATTCCGGCCGACAGCAAGAACCACGCAGCAGAATTTCAAATTCTGTACAACGAACTCAAAGAGTACAACGAAGAAATGCTGCAAAAGGATTTTGTGATTGGCATCAGCAAATCAGATATGCTCGACGACGAACTAAAAGCAGCCATCGCCAAAGAACTGCCCGCCGCTATTCCGCACGTATTTTTTTCATCCATGACCCAACAAGGTTTGACAGCGCTCAAAGACCTGCTTTGGCATACCCTACAGAAAGCCATGGTGTAGATGAACAGACCCTATCTGATACGGTTCCTGGCAAACTTGCTGCGCTGTTTCTGGATATTCTTTCCTTCCTTGGTTTTCATTGTGCTTGCCCTGCTTTGCTTCACGCAGTTGCCGCAGGGAAAAGATCTGCTCATTTCTTTCACTGAAACCGACGGCCCCTTCAGCAGCCTTTTACTGTCGAAAGGGATTTTTCTGGTGGCCATCGTGTTTTGGGTATATGTAAGCTGGTATTCCAGCCGTATCGTGGCCTATATCAAAGAATACCAGCGCGGGCCGCAGGCCGATGAATTAGAGAAAAGATTTTTACACCGCTTTCCGCGGATTATCGGTTACGGGTGCCTGTTAGTTCTACTGCTGTCGCTCTCTACCCTGCCGTTTTACAACTCCTGGCTCACCCGCCAACCCTTTCTCTTTCTCATTTGCGGCGTTTTGCTGCTATGGCAGATCGATAAACAACTCATCCGCCTCAGCAGTTATGCGCGCGAGGGGCGCTTTCTGCGTGTATTGCTCACCGTTATAGCCGTGCTGATTCCGGTTATGGTGGTCAGTTATACTGCCTTTGGCTGGTTTAAAAAAGTCGGCTTTCTGCTTGCCTTCGTTTTTATACTGCTCATCGCTTACATGTTGTATATCAATTTGAGAAGGCATCGCATGGAAGTGCTGGAAAAAAGAGCGCAACGCGTTACCCAGGTAACACCCACCCGCGGCTGGGAAAAAATCGCCTACCGCAGCATGCGATTTCTACGCCTGCCCACCGAAGAAGCGAGTTATTTTGTGGCCTTCAATATTATATGTGCCGTCGGACTCCTGGCCTATGCGGCCGGGATATTTATTTTATCGGCCAGCACGCTGATGGGTCCTTTTCCCTTTGTGTTGCTGGCTTTCGCCGTGTTGCTGGGTTTTGGCAATATCATCACTGCCATGTCGTGCCGGGCAGGAATCAGTCTGCACTTTTTCATCTTTGTATTCGCCGCCTTCCTGCCTACACCAGATCACCACCGTGTGCGCACCGCTTCGTTGCAAGCCCGTCATCAACCCGTCAATATTTACCAACAGCGACAAAGCATCCAAGAATATTTCAGCCGTTGGTTGAGCGCGCGACCAGAAATCGATACGATGTCGCAATACCCTATGTATATGGTGCTGGCCAATGGAGGCGCTTCGCGGTCTGCCTATTGGGTTGCTTCGGTGTTGGGGCGCCTCGAAGATGCATCGATCAACCAGCCCACTGCGCGCTTCTCGCGAGAACTGTTTTCGCTGTCGGGCAGCTCGGGCGGCGGTGTAGGCATCGCTACTTTTTACGCCATGCTGTTGCAACAAAAAAACAAGGCGCCGATCAAAGGTTTTGAAACAGCAGCGCGTGATTACCTGCGGCAGGATTTTCTAACCTTTACCCTTGCCCGCATGTTGGGGCCCGACTTCTTCAATTATATTCCAGGCATCAACCTGCTGATTCCCGACGATGATCGTGCAGACGCGCTCGAGAAAGCTTTCGAAAAAGCAGCTGATAAAAATTATTATCGCATCGGCTTTGATTCAACCTGGTTTGATCAATGTGTTACACAAACGGGCGTTGACCATCACCTGCCCATCCTGTTTATCAATAGTACGCGTGTGCGCGATGGCAACCCGGCGGTATTGTCAACCATTCGGCTGGATAGTGATTTCTACAACAAACGGGTCGACCTGCTGGCACTCTTACAGCAAGACAAAACCATCCGCCTTAGCACAGCGTCCATTCTCGGCGCCCGGTTTCCTTTTATTAGTCCCGCGGGTCGCATCGACTCCTATCTCACGCCCGGTATTCCCAATGATACCCTGGTTGCCAACTATTTTGTTGACGGTGGTTATTTCGATAACAGTGGTGCCGGTGTGGTACAGGAAATGATACGCGCTTTATTGATCAGTATCAACAACAGTCCCGATTCGGTTATCCATTCCCGTGGGCGCAAGCTCGCCTTGAAGGTGTTGCATATAACGAATAGTCCGCAGTCGGCTACGCCCCTCCAACCGATCGGTCCTTTTGTAAACGATGCCCTCGCGCCGCTCTTAACCATTACCGGTGCTTACGACATGCAAACCACTATTAACGACCAGCGTTTCATTACTTATATCGAAGATGTGAACAGGCGATCAAGTACCGAAGGGTTCCAGCGTGCTGAATACATTCCCATTCACTTGTACAATGATCCAGCCATAAAAACGGATACCAGTTCCAAAGGGCCCTATGTGATGGACTGGTACATCAGCGACAGTGTGCGCAACCAGATGGACCGGCGACTGCTCACGCAGCCCCGGCTGCAGCAATTATTGCAGCGCTGATCAGGCGTCTTTCCAACGCCACAAATGCAAACAGGCATAGGTTCGGTAGGGCGACCATTTCGCAGAAATTTGCAGCATTTTCGCCCGGAAAGCTTTACGATCACTGTTGTCGAGTTTATACAAGCGGATCATGGCTTGTTGAATGCCAAAATCATCGATGGCAAAAACATCTTCCCGGCCCAGTGCAAACATGAGCAACATCTCGGTCGTCCACCGACCAACGCCTTTAATTTGAGTCAGGTGCGCGATCACTTCTTCATCGCTCATATTCTTTAGTTGCTTCCACTCCATGCCCTGCTCAATCGCAAAGCGGGCTACATTTTGTACATACGCTACTTTGGCATTCGATAAACCAATGCCGCGTAAAACAGTTGGGTTCAGCGCCACAATTTGTTCGGGCGTGGGTTCGCCTTCTTCAAACAAAGCCAGGAAACGATTCCACAAAACGTCTGCGACCTTGGTTGACAACTGCTGGCTCATGATTGAACCACAAAGGTGCAGGTACACTTTTTTGCGTTGCCGGAGCTTCAGTGGCGTTTCGGGTAAAATCGAGGCCAGTTTTTTGTCTTTCGACAAATGTTCGAAGTAACTCATAAACGGGAAGATAGATAACTTTGTCAAATGGAACGAGTGATTCAGCACACGGCCGACGGCTCAGCAACCATTGCCATCCCATCGATGGCAGTGACCTATCACTCTACCCATGGTGCCATCCAGGAATCGATGCATGTATTCATTGCCGCGGGCTGGCAATTCCTTTTGCAACAGCAACCGGCCAAACAAACAATCCATCTATTGGAGATGGGTTTCGGCACCGGACTCAATGCACTGCTTACCTATCAACTAGCCAATGAAAAGGAAGTCTATTACGAAACCCTGGAACAATTTCCTTTGCCAGAAACCATCACCCAACAATTGGGTTATGCCGACAATTTGTCGGACAAAACCCTGGGCACTACGTTTTCGGCTATGCATGCCTGTGAGTGGGGTCGAGTTGTCAACATCGGCCGGCAATTTCATTTGTGCAAGCGGCGGGAGAAACTGGAAGACTACCAACCGTCATCATTGATCGACCTGGTTTATTTCGATGCTTTTGCGCCGAATACGCAGCCCGAGCTGTGGACAAGCCCTATCTTTAACAAGCTGTACCAAGCCCAATCGGCTGGCGGCATCCTGGTTACTTATTGCAGCAAAGGCGATGTGCGCAGGGCGATGTTGGCAGCCGGTTACCAGGTGGAAAAAATCCCTGGCCCGCCAGGTAAAAGAGAAATGTTACGCGCCATCAAAAAATAAACTGCCATGCGACATTTATTGTTTCTGTTATTTCTGCTTAGCGCCATTGGCGTGAAAGCCCAGCCCTTTCCTACGCCCACCAAAGAGCAAATGGCCTGGCACGATATGGAGTTCTATTGGTTTATCCATTTCGGTCCAAACACTTTTACCGGAAAAGAATGGGGCCATGGCGATGAGAAAGAAGAGATTTTCAATCCCAGTGCGCTCGACTGCGACCAGTGGGTGCGCATCGCCAAACAGTCGGGCGCCAAAGGCATCATCCTTACCGCCAAGCACCACGATGGGTTTTGTTTGTGGCCCAGCAAGTACTCCACCCATACCATTGCACAGAGTCCATTCGAAAATGGGAAGGGCGATATCTTGCGATCGCTCGCTGATGCCTGCAAACGCGGCGGCATTAAATTCGGCGTTTATATTTCACCGTGGGATCGCAATCATCCTGCTTATGGTACACCGGCTTACAATGAAGTGTATATTAATACCATGAAAGAGATTTTCGCCGCCTACGGTCCCATTTGGGAACTGTGGTGGGATGGCGCCAATGGCGAAGGCCCGAATGGTAAGAAGATGGTGTATGATTTTCCTTTGTTTGAAAAAACGATTCGAACCATTAGTCCATCGACCGTTATTTTCAGTGATATCGGACCTGATATCCGTTGGGTAGGCAATGAAAATGGCATTGCGGGCACTACCAATTGGAACCGCCTTGATACAGCAGGCTTTAGTCGCGGTGCAGGCGGCCCCAAACAAGACACACTGAACCAGGGCAATCGTTTTGGCAAAAACTGGATACCGGCTGAATGTGATGTAAGCATCCGGCCAGGCTGGTTCTGGCATGCAGAAGAAGACAGTAAAGTGAAATCAGCCGTTGAATTGTTTCAACTCTACTTAAAGTCGGTGGGACGAGGCGCGAATTTTTTATTGAATGTGCCGCCTGATACCCGCGGGCGTATTCATGAAAATGACTCTGTGGCGCTGGTTGGTTTTCAGCAATTGTTACAGCACGCTTTTGCATCACCACTGGGAAAATTCAACCGCGGTCGATGGACCGTTCGGTTCTCCACACCAGCCGAGGTAAATACCGTGGTATTGGAAGAAGACCTGCATTTGGGGCAGATGGTCGCCGGTTTTACATTGCAGTTGGAAAAAGCCGATGGCAGCATTGAACTGGTAAAAGGCAGTACCATTGGGCATAAACGCATTCTTTGTTTTCCGGGTAAGACATTGAAGTCCATCAAACTGCGGGTAACCGAGGCCGATGGGCGACCCGTGATTAAAAATATAAGGGCTTACCAGCTCCCAACAGAATTATTGGTATTTTAGTCCGTGCTGGCAAAATCTTTTGGGTGCTGGCACAGTCTTTTAAGAACCGATTCAATCATTTGCATATGAAACGAATTATTTTTCTCACCGTCGTTATGGTTTTAGCGGGCTACCGCTTGCACGCGCAAGAAAAAACCGTGGTGGAATTATGGAAGACAGATTCTGTGTTGAAAACACCCGAAAGTGTTTTGCTGGATCCGTATACCAAAACCATCTATATATCCAATATCGACGGCGAGCCCTGGGGCAAAGACGGCAAGGGTTCCATCGGCAAAATTGGTGCTGATGGCAAGAACCTGGTAGTTGATTGGGTAAAAGGGCTGCAGGCGCCGAAGGGTATGGGGCTTTACAAGGACAAACTATATGTGGCCGATGTAGATGAGATTGTTGTCATCGATGTAAAGGCGGCGAAAATTGCGCAGCGGATTCCGGTAGCGGGTTCCGTTAACTTAAACGACGTCACTGTTTCGCCAACGGGCGATGTATATGTGTCTGATTCCAAAACAGGCGAAATTCATTTACTGCGTAATGGCGTGCTGTCAAAATATCTATCTGGCCTCAACGGCATCAATGGGGTATTGAGTACGGCCGATGGTTTCTATTTTGTGGCGAAAGGCGCTTTGTACAAGGCCAATGCCGGTGAGCACATCAAATTGGCGGAAGGTATGGAGCCAAGCACAGATGGCGTTGTGCAAACCAAATCGGGCGATTTCATTGTGTCATCCTGGGTAGGCGTAGTTTATTATATTAAAAAAGACGGCAGTAAAACAGAGCTCTTAAATACGATGGAGCGAAAATTGACTTCAGCCGATATCGACTTTGATCCGGTAAACAATATCCTGTACGTGCCTACTTTCTTCTCCAATACAGTGGTTGCCTACCAGGTTAAATAAGCCACTATATTTGGGGTATGATCGGATTGCTGTTCTTTGTGGTTCTTCTTGCCGGTATCTATATTTGGCGCCGGCAAAATAGAAAGGAAATTGAGAACCGTCCGATTCCCCCCAACCCGGATCAGATTCTGGAGACGGAAGTAAAATATTACCGGGAATTGCCGCCTGCTGATAAGCTGCGTTTTGTACAGGAAGTCAATGATTTTCTACGCGCTACCCGCATTGATCCCATCAATACCACCATCACCGACACCGATAAAATATTAGTGGCCGCCAGCGCGGTGATTCCTGTATTTGGCTTTAAAGAATGGCATTACAGCAATCTCACCGATGTGTTGATCTACGATGACCAGTTCAACGAGAATTTCCAAAGTACGGGCGACAACCGAAACCTGATGGGCATGGTGGGCAGTGGCTATATGAACGGCAAAATGCTATTGAGTAAAACCGCTTTGCGCGATGGCTTCTCGAATAAAACAGATAAAGAGAATACCGGTATACACGAGTTTGTGCACCTGCTCGACAAGGCGGATGGTGTTGCCGACGGACTTCCCGAAGCCCTGCTCGACAAACCCTTTGTTATTCCCTGGCTGCACATGATTCACCAACAGATCAAAGAGATTCAATCCGATAAATCAGATATCAATCCCTACGGCTCCACCAACCAGGCAGAATTTTTTGCGGTGGCCAGCGAATACTTTTTTGAGCGGCCTGCCTTGCTGGAAAGAAAGCACCCGGAGCTATATAAAATGTTAGAGCAAATCTTCAAACAAGATCCCGGTAAAAAAGAAACTTGATACCCCCCTATTGCAATTTCTCTTTTGGCTTTGACTTCAAATATTTATCTAAAAAGGTCAGCGTTTTTTCATCGGTGGTAATCTGGTTCGCTTTTTTCGCAAAACCATGCCCTTCGTCGGGGTACACGATATATTCTACCGGTACACCGTTTTTCTTAACGCCAGCTACAATCTCCTCACTTTCCACGGGCAATACCCGCACGTCGTTCGAGCCCTGGAATACCAATAAGGGCTGGCGGATTTTTTCATAATGAAACAAGGGTGAAGTGGCTTTCAACAGTATACTATCACCCGTAAACGGATCACCCATCTCTTCATACAAGGCTTTTCGGAAACTTTCCCAATAAGGCGGAATACTCTTCAGTGTGCGCATCCAGTTGGTTACGCCAAATAAATCAACGCCTACCCTAAACGCATCCGGGTGCATGGTCATGGCATTCAACACCATATTGCCGCCATAACTACCGCCATAAATACCAATGGCCGTGCTGTCAATATATTCTTGCGAAGCCAGCCATTTTTTGCCCCAAATACAGTCTTTTAAATCGCCGTAACCATGGTCTTTGTTATCCAGTTTATAAAATGTTTTTCCATATCCGCTGCTGCCGCGGTTATTTACCGCCAACACGGCATAACCATGGTTCACCAGGAATTGAATACCATTGCTGAAACCGACCCGGCTTTGTCCGCCGGGACCACCATGCACCCATACCAAGGCCGGAACTTTATGCGCTGCAGTGGCGGTAAGGGGCTTGTAAAAAATAGCCGGCACCTCTTTGCCATCAAAAGACTTAAAGCGCACCACTTCCGCCTTTACCAAGTCGGCCTCGTTCACTTCTTTGTTCAACGAATTCGTTAATCGCTTCAACGCCTTGTTCTCAAAATTGTAAACATAAACATTGCTCGGGCTCTTGCTACTGCCAATGATCAGGATACAATTTTTCTCAGACGGCGAAATAATCATGCCTTGTATATCGCCATCGGGTATCGCAGGGAAATCAATCATCGCGCCGCTGGCATTGTCAAATAACAACACTTTATTCTTCCCATCTTCGTTGATGAATACACGACGAAATTTTCCATTTTCGCTTATGTTCATACCAACCACGTCCCATTTGTCTTCGAATACTTTCTTCCAGGTACCGTTGTTTACATCATAGGCAGCCAGGTAGGTGAATTCGGCGTCTTTATTGGTGGTCAGGTACAACAAGCTATCATTCAAGGAAAATGTTTGCGACGACCAGCTTGCCTCTTCACCCTGACTTATGGCCTTTAATTTTTTCAACTCGCGATCGTAGATGTACAAGTCATCTTTATCGGTGGTAATGGCTTTCTCGAGACCAATATATCTTTCGTTATTGCTCAATGCGCCAATATTGTAAGCGCTGTCGTTTTGGAATAATAGAGTTGGTTTCCAGCCAATCGTATCTATGAAATACAGGTCAAAATATTTCGGATTGCGCTTATTGCTGGTAAAGTAAAAACCGTCTTTCTTTTTGTTCCAGTTAAAAAACCGATTGGCACTGCCGGCCCAGGGTGTCAGGTCGCGCGCCGTGGTATCGCCAGCCCTTTGCAAATAAATATGGGCGTTTTCATCACCACCCTGGTCGTGCGTGAACAAAAAGTCTTCTTTCCCCGGCAGGTAGTCGACCGCATAAAACGATTCCTTTACCGAATGCGTTAGCGTTTTCTTACTGGAATCAGCCAGGCTCAGCGCATATACATTGAAAATGCCGGTAGAATTGTCCTCAATCATCACCGCTGTCTCGTCTTTATTGAAGCCTGCAGCGCCCACTGAAATATTTTCGCGCAAAGCAGCCGCAGAATACAATGTCGGCTCTTTTACCGGCTTGGCTGCTTCCTTACAAGATGCCCATAGCAATACGATGGCTGGTAGCCAGATGAAAGGATTACGCATATGAGGGGATTTTCCCCAAGTTACCCCTTTTTGCTGTACAAGCTTGTTGACAGAAACTGGGCAGGGTTCAGCGGTTGGCTATTCCACTTATCATGTAGTACCATGGCTGCGCCCAGGGCACTGGCTTGCGCCGTGGTGGCCGCATACACTTGCATAGTCGGCAGGTGGCGGCACAGCAGTCCCAAAAACACTTCGTTCTTACTAAATCCGCCGTCCACATACAATCGCTTTATTGTAGGTGTTAACACCAGTTTCAACGATTGAACCTGTTTCTCCACAATGTCTTCCATCATACGATGATAATCATTGACATATGACTCGCCATTGCCGGTACCATCGGGTTGGTACGGCATTTCGTGTAACAAAGCAGCATGGATGCCATATTTCTCACTGATGGCAGCTACTTTCTTTTCGAGTTCGCGGCCCGCGAAATAACGTGCCGCTTTTACTGGTCTGCCATCATAACCCAGGAAGAACAAACAATCATTCGCCAATTCTTCATCGGTTAGCGGCGATGTATTGAATGGGTTTAAACTGATACCCCAGGTACCGGTCGATAATAAAGCAAATGGCCCTTCAATGCCTTTCAGGTAAGGAATCAACGCCGCTGAGCTATCGTGCATGCCGATGCCTGCCAACATCTTCTTGCCGGCAATTTTTACTTCAACGGTTGTATCTGTCAACTTGATCGGTGCAAACTTATAGTTGAGTCCTTTTTCGGTTACCCATGCGTGGTAGTTGTTCTTTTCAAAATCCCACAAAGCGGTATGACAACCCACACTGGTGCAATCGGTAAATGCTTTTCGCGTTACCAGGCTGCTCACATATTGTGGCAGGTGCAGGGCCACTTCCATTCGATCATACAAAGAGGGTCGCTCTTTCATCAGGCGCCACAGTTGCAGGCCTGCATTCAAACTTCCCATCGACGGTGAGGCTGTTTGTCGTGCAAAAGCGGTAGCACCACCATATTGCTGGTACAATTGATCGGCCAGTTTTGTGGGATAAGGCTTCAGGTAATTATACATCGCTGTTAGCGGTGCCGCATCTTCATCGAGGTACACAAAGCTGGCTCCATAGGCAGAAAAATTAACCGCCTTGATATCGATATCGGTTCGTTTTGCAAACTGCTCAAGTCGCTCGATGATCGATACCCGAAAATTTTTCAGGTTCTCGCAGGGAAAACCTTCTTCATCGAGGGTCTCATTGAACCGTGCATGGTGTTCTTCGATGATATTATACGACTCATCAAAGAGGATGAGTTTTTTGTTGGTTTTGCCAACGTCAAAAATGGCAATAACGGGAACGGCTGACATACAATTTTTTCGTTTACTAAAGACCGGTAGCGACCACGCCGCGCTTGCGATGATTGATTTTTCCTTCCCTGACGGCTGCGCTTCTAAACAGGGCAATGGGATCCAGTGCCCCACCCCCCCGCAGGCGTGCTTCCGCTACCAGCGGCCGCACATCGGTTCTAAATGCATCCTGTAAAATCTCTTGTGCACGGGTTACATCATTGCTCTGCTGGGCTTCTTTCAGCGCCACCTGGTCAATCAGCAACGCTTGTGCATAGGCAATCATGATGGCTTCAACCGATTGCAACAAATCTTCCAACGGATCTTTTACATTGTGAGACGCATCGATCATCCAACCCAGGTCGCGCGCATGGTTCATACCGCGTTCATCCATACCTTCTACCAATTCATTAAAAATCAAAAACAATTGGTAAGGATTGATACTTCCTACGGTTAAATCATCATCGCCATATTTGGAATCGTTGAAATGAAAGCCGCCTAATTTTCCTTCCATCAACAAGAGCGCAACGATTTGTTCAATATTTGCATTGGCAAGATGGTGTCCCAAATCAACCAACGTGTAAGCCTGTGGCCCCAGTTTCTGCGCAAATAACAATGATTGTCCCCAGTCACCCACCGTCATCGAATAAAAATTTGGCTCAAACGCTTTGTACTCTACAAAAAGTTTCCAATCTGGCGGCAGCGCTGCATAGATTTCCTGCAAGCCTGCCAGGGTTCTTTGAAAAGCTTCCCTGAAATTCAATTGCCCGGGAAAGCAGGAGCCATCAGACAACCAAACGGTAAGCGACTTGCTGCCAAGTGCCACGCCCTGCCTGATCACGTCGAGGTTATGGTTGATCGCCTGTCGGCGGATGGCTTTGCTCGTATGCTGCAGGGATCCGAATTTATAACTGTGTTCCTGGCCAGGCTGGTCTTGAAAAGTATTGCTGTTCATGGCATCGAAACGCAACCCATAACGCTCGGCCAGCGCGCGGGTGGCTGCCGGATCTTCGGGAATATCCCAGGGTATGTGCAGGGATATAGCACCACTGCTGCGATTCAACTGGTGCAACAGCGCTACATCTTCCATCTTCTCTTCCAGGTTGCCGGGTTCGCCTTTTCCTGAAAAGCGACCGAAGCGCGTACCGCCGGTACCGAGCGCCCAGCTGGGAATCGCCACCTGAAAATCGCGCAGCAACTGAATCAATTTCTCAAACACAATGATGTTATCCCGAAAAGGCGCTACCCGCAATTCGTGCTGGTGCGCTCTTTCTTCGTTGTGTTTGGTGATGTGTGATTGATCTATCATGGCCATCGTTTTATCGGTAGAATCCCATCGCCACGCCACCGTCGACGTTGATGAAATTTCCGGTTGATTTATTAAGCAATCCGCCTACTAGTGCAAAGCAGGCATTGGCAATATCTTCGGGCAAAATGATTTCGTTGAGTAGGGTTCGCTTCGCATAATAGGCGGGCAGTTCTTCTACTGTAACACCATAGGCTTTCGCACGACCTTCGGCCCAACCACCCGCCCAGATATTGCTATCGGCAATCACCGCATCGGGGTTAATGGCATTCACCCGAATTTTATCTGCACCCAGTTCGGCTGCCATTAACCTGGTCAAATGTGCCTGTGCCGCTTTCGCTGATCCATACCCGGGGTTATTGGGTCCGGCCACTACCGCATTCTTAGAAACGATGTTAACGATATCGCCCCCCATCGACTGCTTTCGAAACTGTAGTACCGCTTCCTTCGATACAATGAACTGTCCTTTCACGAGTATATCATACAGGCGATCCCATTCTTCGAGACTATGGTCAGCAATGGATTTCGAAATGCTGATACCGGCATTGTTCACCACTATGTCAATGCCACCAAAGGCCAGTGCAGCCGCCGCAAATGCCGCCTGCACACTGCTTTCGTCGGTGACATTCATTTGCACCGCCGCCGAAACATCTTTGCCTGATCGCTGCTGAAATTCGGCTAGCGCCGCCTTTAATCTTTCTTCATTGACATCATTCAACAAAACACAGGCCCCTTCTTCTACTAATTTTTTTGCAATGGCTTTGCCAATGCCACCGGCACTACCGGTGATCAATGCAATGCGTCCACTCAATGGTTTGGGCTTGGGCATGCGTTGCAGTTTCGCTTCTTCCAGTAACCAGTACTCGATGTTAAAGGCTTCCTGTCTTGGCAGGGATTGGTATTCACTGATGGCTTCGGCGCCCCGCATCACGTTGATGGCATTGGTATAAAATTCAGCCGCAACGCGGGCGGTTTGTTTGTCTTTCGCAAAACTGAACAAGCCAACGCCGGGGTATAGCAGGATGACGGGGTTGGGGTCGCGCATCGGTGGACTCTCCGGCCGTTTACACGATTCATAGTACGCCGCGTACGATTGTCGGTACGAAGCAAATGCCGGTTCCAGCGCAGCGCGCAATTCAACAAGGTTGTTCAAATCGGCAGTGGGTGATAAAGGCAATATTAGCGGTGCAATTTTGGTACGCAAAAAATGATCGGGACAACTGGTGCCCATCGGCGCCAAACGGTCAAGGTCAACCGAATTGATGAACTGCATCACATTAGCATTGTCGGTGAAATGACCGATCATGTGTTGCTGGCTGCTGCAAAAGCCGCGTAATACCGGTGCCAGCAACGAAGCCTGTTTCCTGCGCCCTTCAGCCGTTAACGCCGGCACTTTTTCGCCGCCGAATACCGGGCCTTTTTTCCCTTGTTGCGATTCAATATAAGCCGCACATTTCTCCACCACTTCCAGGGTGTTGAGGTAACATGCATAGGCAGTATCAGCCCAGGTGAACAAACCATGTGAACCCAACATGATGCCTTTGATGCCGGGATTGGCATCCAGACAGGCCTTGAGTTGAAGGCCGAGATCAAAGCCGGGTCGTTGCCAATCGACCCAACCGATGCTGCCATTGAACAATTCAGCAGTGATTTTTTTTCCGTCTTTGGCGGCCGCGATGGCAATGGCTGCATCGGGATGCAGGTGGTCGATGTGCTTGAAAGGCAGCATTGCATGCAGGGGCGTATCGATCGATGGCGCTTTACTGGCCAGGTCATACATACAATGGTTAAACAAATCGACCATTTCATCTTCCTGCTGAATGCCTTGGTACACAGATCGCAAGGCACGAAGCCGGTTTACATAAAGTGCAGCCAGTCCGCTTTTTGTGAGGGTGCCAATATCACCTCCTGAACCCTTTACCCACATGATTTCCTGCTGCTCGCCGGTTAAGGGATCAGCAGCCATTGCTTTACAGGATGTATTGCCACCGCCATAGTTGGTTAAGCGCAAATCAGCGCCCAGCAGGTTGGAACGATATACCAGGAGTGCTACTTCATCGCCCGCCAGGGTAGCGGCCTTCTGCTCATCCCATAGATAACTGACATGTATAAACGAAGTACTGTTCATTTGCTTTTAGTTGTTGTGGATCGAGTTGCCATAACCCACTACCAGTATTGAAATAATGATTACGGCAATGCCTAGTTGCAGCCAGCGCAATGTGCCTTGGCTCACCCCCTTCCATTCTTTGAGCAGCAGTCCCCAGCAATTGGCGATCAGGATAATAAAGGCCATGTGTAATATCCAGGAGCTGGCGCCATTGCCCAATTTACTTTCGCCCATGCCATAAAAGAAGAACTGCAAAAACCAGGTGGTACCAGCCAGGGCCGAGAACAAGAGGTTGTTGCGCAGCGGAAATGCTCGATTGCTATAATCACTGAATGTTTTGTTTCGTGCATTCAACAGCAGACACCATACCAGGTTGGTGGTTAATCCGCCCCATAACAAAACAACATATACCACATTGTTCCTAAAAAGAAATTCACCCTGGTTCGGATGCGCTGCCTTCCAAATTTCGTTTGCTTTCATGGCCATGCTGCTACCCGCTTCGAGCCCAAAATTAAAACAGGCGCTGAGTATGCCTGATACGATGGCCACGGTGATACCGGCACCAAAACGGAACTCGCCCGAAACATTTCCTTCTTTCTCTTTCAACATACCGGCCTTGCCACAGAGTATGATACCGACAATACAAAGCAGTAATCCGCTCAAAACCGTACGTCCCCAGGTGCTGCTGAAAAACAAGCTGAAAACATCTTTGCCGGCGGTGGGAAAAAACTGGTAATACAAAGAAGGAATCAAGGCCCCGAATACCATGCAGAGACCGAGTATAATCGAACTACCGAGCGCAACACCGAGCCAACGTACACCGAGGCCATAGGTGAGTCCGCCAATGCCCCAAAGCAATCCAAACAAATACACCAAACCAAGTGTAGCGCCATCGGTCTGCCGAATGATCGCCCAAAATCCCGGAATGGTCAAAGCGGCAGCAATGGGTGGCACGATGAGCCAGGAGAAGAGTCCGCCGACCAGCCAATAGGTTTCCCACGACCAGCCCCTTACTTTTTTAAATGGGATGTAAAAACTTCCGGAGGCAAATCCACCGATAAAATGGAATATTACGCCTAAGATAGCATGCATGGCTTAAAGATAACGAACGGCATCAAACAACCGTACCGGGCCATGCAGCACTCAGGGAAAGATTTCAGCGAGTTTTTGTTGCAGGTGTTGACCCGTCAGCGCTCTTGCAATTACCCGACCGTCTTTATCGAGCAGAAAATTATCGGGGATGGCTTTGATATCATATAGTTTTACCGACGCCGCGTCCCAGCCTTTGAGATCAGACAACTGCGGCCAGGACATCGCGTCTTTTTTGATGGCAGCCAGCCAGGCTTTCTTATCGGTGTCGAGCGAAACGCCGACCACGCGCAGGCCACGGTCTTTGTAGGTTTGATACGCAGCCATTAGATTGGGTATTTCTTCCCGGCAGGGCACACACCAACTTGCCCAAAAATCGACCAGGGTATATTCGCCTTTCAACGACAGTAAACTGACCGGCGTTCCTTTTACATCGTTGAGTTGGATATCAGGAAAGGGCTTGCGAAGTGTTTCTAATAATTTGAACGCTCTCTTTCCATAATAGCCTGCTTTAACCGAATCGCTTAAGCTATTGTACCCCTTCTCAAATCGGGCGAGGTCGAATCTTTCGAGATTGGATTGGTAGAGTCTTTCGGCCGACATATACGACTCTGGATTTTCTTCGATAAAGATGCTATCCACGGTCCATAACTGGGCCAATAGGAATTGCATTTTATTCAACCATTCAGCCTTGGTGGCGGCTGTAGTTTCACGGTTAAACGTGGCGGCCACTTGTTGGTGTGCCGCGATGCTGTCGTTCAACACGCGCGATTTCGAATCGTATTCTTCCAGGTCGTGGGGGATGGCGGTGCCGGTGATATGGGCATCGTTTATGCTGTCAACCTTTCCGGATATAACCAGTTCACCTGCTTTGGCGGCAAAACTGAGTTGCTGGCCATTTGTTGCTACCAGGATCAAACTAACAGATGACAAGGGAATTTTTCCTTCGAAACGACCACCATGTACAAACATGGTATCAGCCACTTGTATATCGTTGTCTTTTGAGGTGCTCAACAAAACCGATCCTGAATCCAGGCCGGCGAAGGAACCCGACACAAACAAGCTGTCGTTATTACCCGTTGGTGCTGCGTTTTTTTGAGACGAATTTCCGCAGGCTGTAAAAAGTCCGACTACACACAATGAAACCAGACACTTTAGCATGGCGCAAAGATAAAAAAGCCCCTGTTTTCTGCAAGCGGGGTGACAGGCACCTATTTGTACAGCTCGGCCAGTTTTTGCATAAGTGCTTCACCGCGAAGACCCTTGGCAACGATTTTTCCGTCTTTGTCGAGCAAAAAATTATACGGAATTCCCCGAATACCATAGCTCTCACAAACTTCAGACTTCCATCCTTTCAGGTCAGACACATGCGTCCAGGGCAGCTTGTCTTTCCTGATCGCTTTCAGCCAGTCTTCTTTCGAGTCGTCTAATGAAACGCCCAGCACTTGGAAGCCTTTGGGGTGATACTTCGCATAGGTCATTACTACAAAAGGGTTTTCAGCGCGGCAGGGGCCGCACCAACTGGCCCAGAAATCAACCAGGGTAACATTGCCTTTAAAAGAAGCGAGGCTCACTGGTTTTCCTTCTGTGTCTGGTAAGGTGAAATCAATAGCAGGTTGGCCAATGTTCAGCTTGCGTGCCAACAGCAACAACTTGTATAATTTTTCACCGAAATAACCAGCCTTCACCGAGTCGGTCAGGTTATTATAGTCTTTTTCCAGTTTAGCCAGTTGGGGATCATATTCATGCTGTTGTAAAAGCAGGTTGGCCGAGATATACGATTGCGGATTTTGAGCAATAAAGCTGCTGTCGTTTAAAGCGATGTTTTTCGACAAGGCCGTCCACTTTGCCTGAAATGCTTTTACACTATCGGCCGGCGTTTTTTTGGTGATTTTATCGGCGATGGGATAATAATAATTCGGCAGGCTGTCTTTTAAAAGTTTGGTCAAGGCATTGTAAGTCGCCTCATCAGCAGGTATGGCCGAGCCCGTGGTAGCAGCAGCAAAGATGCTGTCTTTCTTGCCATTCACGGCCAGTTCACCGGCCATTGCATTCACAACCAGTTGTTGGTCGTGCAGTTCAATAACAATAGGTGCTACGCCTTTGATCGGCATCACGCCATAAAATTTGCCGGCCTTAACGGGCAGCGAATCACGGAATGTCAGTTTGCTGTCTCTGGCTGTGCGCAATACAATATAACCGGTATCCATACCCGAAATAAAACCTGATACATATACGCTGTCTTTTTTCGCAGAAACAGTTGCTTCTTTTTGCACGCCCGTGCCACAGGCAAACAATGCCCCAACAGCCACGGCTGTAATAATTTCTTTCATGGTACTATTCGATGACTATTCCAAATGTAAGCAGCAAGCCCGAAAGCGCCTCGCGCGAAAACTTTGCTTTCTTCAGTGAGTTCTTGGTAGGATCAATATTGAATCGAAGTGCTTGTCGGAAATCTGCTTTGTCGAGCCGGCTGTTGTCAAACTTCGCCCCCGTAAGGTCACTACCAGTGAAATCAGCCGCTTCAACATCGGCTTCTGTAAAATCAACTTCCTGCAATTGACAGTGTAAAAATTTTGTGTTCGGCATTTTGCGTTGAAAGAAGGAAGCGAACTGTAGGTTGCAATGATCAAACTGTACCGTAAACAAATAAGGATTCACTAATTCAAACGAGATACCAATGCATTTACAACCCAGAAATTGCACATCGCTGAAAGTGGTTTTTGTCGGCTTTAGGGCGCTCAGGTCACAGTCGCGAAAAACACATTGGGTAAACTCCACTGCCCCCGGGTCCATATTCGAAAAATGGCATCGGATGAATTCGCATTGATCGAATTCATCCGATGCCAAATTATCTTTCGTGAAATCCCGGCCTTCAAATTTTTTTGACTTATAATATTCTCCGGCCATAAACAGTTTTAAAATCCTGCTTTATCTGACCAGCTATTGTTAGATGCATTCACATCGGGCACGCGTTTGTCAGGATCAAGTTTTACTTCCTGCAATTTGGAAGTTGACTTGTAAATAAATTTCCATTCGCCCCCTTTCTGCCAAACTTCTACCGGCAGGGTAGTGCGACCTGTTTTACCATTCGCTTCTTTAATTTCCATGGTAACCGGCATGGGCAGTTTGCCAAAATTGTTTACCGTGATGATGGCGCCTTTCGCGGGATCATTGTCAACATATGCAACACTCTTAATGCCCTGGTCAATGCTCCATTTGTTCAGGTACCAACCCCGCCAGAACCAATCGAGGGTTTCGCCCGAATAGTTTTCGATGCAACGGAAAAAGTCATATGGCGTAGGGTGTTTGAATGCCCATTCGTGTACATAATAACTGAAGGCTGAATCAAAACGCTCGGGGCCCAATATATTTTCGCGCAGCAACTGCAAACCATAACCAGGTTTCAGGTAGGCAAGGATGCCGAGGTTCTGCGGCTGGATAACATCAGGCACATTGTAGATATTCTCCATTTTATCGCCGAAGAAATAACGGCCAAGCATATCCGCATTCATGTGCCCGCCGTCGTATTCGCCATTGTTGAATGCCTTGTCGGCCATGGAATTGATAAATGTATTGAAGCCTTCATCCATCCAGGGATATTTTCTTTCGTTCGAACCCACAATCATGGGAAACCAGTTGTGTCCGAACTCATGCGATGTAACGCCCCAGAGCCCGCCCTTGGTTGCTTTCCATCCGCAAAAAACAATACCGGGATATTCCATACCAGCAATATTTCCCGCCACATTGGTAGCCACCGGATAGCTAAATGGATAGAGGTATTTTGAATAATATTCAATCGCTCCTTTTACATATTCAGTTGAACGTCCCCAGGCCGAATCATTGGCCACTTCTGCCGGATAGGCCGACATCGCCAGGGCTGTTTTTCCGCCGGGCAGGTTCATTTTTGCCGCATCCCAAACAAAGGCTTTTGAACTGGCGAAAGCAACATCGCGCGTGTTAATGCATTTGAATTTCCAGGTCAGTTGTGTTTTGCCCGAGGGACGGCTAGATGCTTGGGTAACTTCAGCGGCACTGCGCAGCATAACAGTTTTATCGCTGGCGGTAGCGGCTTTCCAATGCTTTTGTTGTTCGGCAGTTAATACGTCTTGCGGATTCAACAGTTCACCACTTCCCACCACAATATGACTGGCCGGTACCGTAACTGCATACGTGATATCGCCATACTCCAGGTAGAATTCGCCCTGGCCCAGGTAAGGCAGGGTGTTCCAACCTTCTACATTATCATACACACACATGCGTGGATACCATTGGGCGATTTCATAGATCCAGCCATTCTTTGTATTCAAGCGACCAGTGCGATCGGTGCCATATTCCGGAACTGTATAGGCGAAATCGATCGAGAAACTTACTTTTCCGCCTTTTGCTTTCAAGGTCGTAGGCAGGTTCACGCGCATCCGGCTGTCGGTGATGCTGTGCGAAAGTGCTTTACCACCTTCCAGTAAAACGTCTTTGATAGTATAGCCACCATCAAAATCTTTGGCATTGGCCCAACGTCCACCGCTTAAGGTAGTAGTAGCCACACCGCGAGATGATTGTGCGTAGATGTTTTGGTCGAGTTGCAACCAGAGAAAGCTAAGGTTCTGCGGACTATTATTCGTGTAAGTCACCGTTACTTTTCCTGTTACCCGGTGTTGCTGGTCATCGAGCGTAACAGCAATATTGTAGTCGGCGCGGTTCTGCCAGTAATCTGGTCCCGGCGTGCCATCGGCGGCGCGGATATTATCACCGAGATAAGGATAGAAATCAGGCGCAAAAGCCTGGTGCGGATCGAAACCGATGCTGTCTTTTGTTTGCGCCATTACCGAAAAGGGAACAGCGGCCAGCAACAGCCCGCAGGCAATCAGATAGATTTTTTTCATGCGTGTTTAACTTGTGAGGAGCAAATCTAAGGTGCAGTGTCGGGATGACCCCTGATTTTTTGTTAAACGGTCCAAAAACCGGGCAGGATCTAATTAAAGTGCGCCGCGATAAACGCCTTCAACTTATTGATCATATCGGTGGTATGCGCCTGGTTCCAACCGCCATGGCCTTCGCCTGCGTACATGGTGAACTCATTGTACACGCCTTTGGCCGACAACGCATTGTGGAGTCGGGGCATCTGCGAAACCGGCACCACCGGGTCTTGGTCGCCATAAAAAGAGATGGTGGCTGGAGAGCTGGTAGTTACTCGCATCGCCGGACTCACCTCTGCATACAAACTCGGGTTCTGGTCATAGGTTACCTGCCCCACGAGGTTTACATAAATAGCGGCGTATAAAATATTGTACGCATAGGCGGGGTCGGTCAGGTCTGCCGGACCAATCACATTGCATACTGCTTTCACTTCTTTGTTATCATCAAATCCATAACTGTACAGCATCGACAAGTGTGCGCCTGCCGAAGCACCTACCATGAAATATTGGTTTGATACCCCAAATTGGCCCGATTTCAATTTCGCGATGGCGGCCTTGATATCATCTATTTGCTTGGGATAACCCGGACTGGTGGCTGTTCCCAAGCGGTAGTTCAGGTTCGCGATGGCATAGTTGGGGTACAATGTCTTTAGTGTATTATAGGTATCGTTGAACTCGCTTTTGTCGCCCTCCGACCAGCCACCGCCGTGCACCAGTACAAAGACTTTGGTAGTGGCGGCTGCGCGGTGCGCGGGCAGGTAGATATCCATCACTTGTTTGCCATCGGTGCCGTAGGCGATGTTTTGCAGCGAATACGAAGAATCAGCATTGTACTGATTGTTGGTTGTATTGTTATCAGTGCCCGTTTTTTGACAGGCGGTGGCAAGAACTGCAAGCAACAGGCAGGTCATTAATATCTGTTTGGGCATATGGGGCCTTTTGATTGGCTGTTAAAATAATAAAAGCCTTCGTTTATTTCCCATTCAGACTGTTAAAGTGTACAGGGGCAGCTTAGGCCCCGCCTAAAGTTACTGGGTGCCAATGGTATAAAGATCATTTAATACATAGGTAATGAACTGGTAACATTTCCGTAACAGTGGCCAGATAGCTTTGCCGGCAAATAAACGCCGCGTGAAAAAGGAATTTTACCATGCATTTTTTACTCTTCTCCTGGCCCTGGCTGTACTGCCTGTTGTAGCGCAGGTAAAAACAACCAAGGTTTCCGGAAAAGTGCTTGATGGCAAAAACGGCGCGCCGCTCGTGGGTGCTACGGTAGTCGCCCGGGGTGAAAGCAATTTCGCTGCCGCTACCAAAACCGATGTAGAAGGTCAGTTCTTCTTCGAGCTGCCGCAAGGAAAAAAGTTTACCATCAACATCAGCAATATCGGATTTGCAGATAAAATGCAAACTGTTTCAACTGGATCAAATGACATTGCTCCACAGCAGTTCCAGATGGAAAAGGCTGGCAAAGAACTGGGTGCCGTGGTAGTAACCGGCAGTGCGCGCCGCGAAGCAGTGGCCACGCTTTATAATGCACAGAAAAATGCTTCGGCCATCTCCGATGGCATCTCGGCAGAAATGATTCGCAAATCACCTGATCGCAATACGGGTGAAGTATTGAAAAGAGTGAGTGGTGCGAGTATACAGGACAATAAGTTTGTGATCATCCGCGGGCTCAGTGAACGCTACAATGTATCCCTGCTCAACAATTCGGTGCTTCCCAGTACGGAAGCGGATAAAAAAGCGTTCGCCTTCGATATCCTGCCTTCTTCTATTGTGGACAATATCGTCATCAACAAATCAGCATCGCCCGATTTGCCGGGTGATTTTGCCGGTGGCGCGATCAAGATATTTACCAAAGACTATCCGAATCGGCCCATTAGCGAACTGAATGTTTCTATCGGTTACAATACCCTCACTACCGGAAAGAATTTTTACAAAGGCTACCCGAATGGTGGGCTCGACCAGCTTGGGTTTCTCGACAATTCGCGATTGATTCCTGGCCCCTACTACCGACACAGAAGCGGTTTTATTTCTCAGTCAGATGCCTTCAAAACCGCAACCACCAAAATGTTTTCCAACAGTTTTGGTTCCAACCCCGCAGTGAAAAGCCTGCCGAATATCAGCGTGTCCTACACTGGCGGCAATACCCGCATTTACAACAATGGTAATAAGCTTGGTTATGTGTACAACCTGGGTTATTCTACCGGCCGTGCCGTGGGCGAGCGCAACCGAAGTGAATATGATATTGTGCAACGCAATCTCTACGACTACCATACCAATAACTACGACGAAAAAAACAACCTGACTGCGTTGTTAAACCTCACGTATTCTTATCGCAAGAGCAAGATTTCGTTGAAGAACCTGTTTAACAACAGCTTTGTGAAAACGCTTGGGTTGCGCAGTGGAAATAACTATGAGAATGGCGAAGACCAGTTGTTCCTAATCAAGAGTAGCAATACCGAGGTAACGCAGAACGGCTTGCTGAATTCGGTGGTAGAAGGGTTGCATCAATTGAATAGCAGTCTTTCGCTCGATTGGAATGCGTCTTACGGCTATACTTACAAGAACCAGCCTGACCAGAAAATACTCAGCTATCGGAGCCCTGAAAACAGCCATACAGATTATTACCTGAAACTCAGCAATGAGAACTCGCCGGAGATTCGCAATGCCGGTCGTGTATATTCATTTTTGGGTGAGTCTATCTATGGTGCATCGGTCAACGCTACTAAACGTTTCAACCTATTTGGTCAGGCACAAAAACTAAAACTGGGCACCATGAATTACTACCGCGATCGCAACGTGGAAGTAGATGCCCTGGGCTATGCCTCGCTTCAATTTACGGGTGTAACCATTCAGGAAACAAAAGAAACCAGCTTTGGCACTTTGTTTTCGGCAGACAATATCGACAGGTATAAACTGACCATTGCCAATATCGAAACCAACTCGGCCAATTACCACGGCACAGCAATGTTGAATGCCGGCTATCTGTTGCTTGATAACCAGTTCAGCGAGCAACTCAAACTTACCTGGGGTGCCCGCATTGAAAAATACAACCAGCAATTGAGTGCCAAGGGCCGGGCCGACAAAACCTACGACAATACCGATATCCTGCCGTCGCTGCTGTTGACCTATTCATTAAATAACAAAACCAACCTGCGCCTCGGTGGCTCCCAAACCGTTAACCGACCCGAGTTTCGGGAATTGGCAGACTACAGCGTATTCGACTACGACAACTATGTAGTGGTGCGCGGCAACCCCGACCTAGTGCGCGCCAAAACCAATAATGCCGACCTGCGTTACGAATGGTTTCCTTCGGCCGGTGAAATCATTTCAGCCAGTATGTTCTACAAGTATTTTACCAACCCCATTGAGCAGGTCAACAAAGGCAATGATGTGTTGAGTTATGAAAACGCCGACCATGCTACTTCTTATGGCGCTGAAGTAGAGCTGCGTAAGAAACTTGATTTCATCAACGAAGGCGCGTTCTTCAGCAACCTGATTTTTTATGCCAATGCAGCCTATATCAAAGGAGCGGTAAAATTTGGTGAACAAAGTTTTAATAGTCCGCTGCAAGGCCAATCACCCTACCTGGTAAACGGCGGGCTCAACTATACCAGCAGCCTTTTCTCGGTCAACCTTCTGTATAACCGCATCGGGCCCCGTTTGAAATTCAGGGCCATCGGTGGCGGTGCATTGAACATTTTTGAGAAGCCGCGTGATGTGGTTGACTTGCAGATCGGCAAATCCTTCCTCGATAAAAAATTGGAATTAAAGCTGACCATTAGCGACCTGCTCGCACAGCCTTATTCCTGGTACTATAAATATGAGGTAGATCCCTCAAATACCAACTACAAAGCCGACACCGATAAAATCATCAACAAAGTGCGGTTCGGTACTACAGCAACATTGTCTATTAAATACAATTTCGGCAGATAATCTTTTAACTAATACAATTATTTTTTATGAAAAAAGTCTTTTCACTGGGCATGTTATGCCTGGCCGCAGGACTAACATTCAACAGTTGTTCGAAAAGTGGCGACAAGCCAGACCCCGTCAATCCGGGCGGTGGCGATACGGTTGTCAACAAGGCGCCTGATGTTCGTGGCGTGATCAACGCCGATCAACACTGGACGGCAGACAAAGTGTATCGGCTTCGTGGCTACGTGTACGTTACCAACGGCGCTACCCTCACCATTGATGCAGGTACCAAGATCGTTTCCAACAAAGACTCTGCAGGCGTGCTGGTGATTTATCGCGGCGCGAAAATTATGGCCAATGGCACCGCCGATGCGCCGGTTGTATTTACATCGGCCGAAACCAGCCCCAAACCAGGTGACCTGGGTGGTGTTATCCTGGTGGGTCAAGCTACGGGCAATGGCAACCACAGTGTTATAGAAGGTGGTGTTGACGCAGCCTACAGTGCTTTTGGTGGCAGCAATGATGCAGACAATTCAGGTACACTGAAATACGTACGCATTGAATATGGCGGTAAAGCCGTAAACCCCGGCGATGAGGTTAACGGGTTGAGTCTTTACGGTGTGGGATCAGGTACTACCATCGATTATGTACAGGTGATACGGGGTCTTGATGATGCATTTGAATTTTTCGGTGGTACGGTTAATTGCAAACACCTGATTGCCTACAATTGTGCCGACGATGATTTTGATATCGACGATGGTTACCGAGGTAAAATACAGTATGCCATTTCTGTAAAAGATCCTGCTTTCACCGATGCGAAAGGCACTACCGGCGATGTATCAAACAATTTCGAAGTTGACAACGTGAATCCGAGCAATGGCTTTCTGTTGTCGCGCGCGCCTATTAGCTATCCTGTTTTGTCAAACTTCACGGCGATCGGGCCGAACAATGCAGCCGGCACTTCGGCCGACTATGGCTGGGGTATGCGTTGGCGCAGGGGCACCAAATTTGTGCTGGCAAACTCCATTGTGATCGGTAGCCAGAAAGGCGGACTCCGTTTGCAGGAAGACTCTACCATCAGCTATTATATCAAAGGCAGCAGCGCCTTTTACAATAGCTATCTGTCTACGGCTGCTGGTACGCCAGGAAAAATAATTGATGTAGAGCAAGGCAAAACCATCAATGGCGTTTCGTCTTACGACACGCAGTTCATCACCGAGTTAACAACCGGCCCATACAAAAGCAGTTTGGGTGTCGATGTAATGCTGAACGATCCGTTCAACAATGCAGCGCCCGGCCTGGCTCCCAAAGCCGGTTCGCCGGTACTGACAGGTGCTTTGTTTGATTTTGGTGCATTGACAGATGGGTTCTTTGATAAAGTAACTTTTAAAGGGGCGCTGGACGGCAGTTCCGACTGGACCGCCAAATGGGCTGCCTGGGGTAAGTGATTTGTCTACTATCTTTTTTCTTCAAAAGGCCGGCGATAAAAATCAGCCGGCCTTTTGACTTTTGTTGGGTGATGACCCAACGCTGATCAATTATTTTTGCCGAAAACAGCCTACTATGTTTATTATCACCGTTACCTATGCACGACCACTGGCCGAGATAGACCAGCACATGAGCGGTCATATTGCCTTTCTCGACAAATACTACAAAGCGGGTAAGATCATTTTTTCCGGTAAACAACAGCCCCGCACCGGTGGCGTTATACTCGCACACCAGACCACCGAAACGGAAATCAATCAAATGCTTGCCGAAGACCCGTTTCAACAACTGTCGCTGGCCACTTATTCGGTTATGGAAGTGGTGCCCACCAAATGGGACAAACGATTTGATCATTTCATCGAAAGACCCCAATAAGAAAGCTTATTTTTTCCAGATATTTTTTACCAATACGGCATTCTCGTAAAAAAGAACGCCGTTTATTTTTCTATTACCGGCAAATCCGCCGAGGTAACCGAGGGACTTACAATTATTATCAAACACCGCGGTGCCGCCATCTGCTATGCATAAACCATCAGAAAATAAATACACCGCACGGCCTTGAAAGCGGTATTCATCTACAGTAGCATCATCACATAAGAAAGACGAGTTGGTAAACAAAGTAATTTTCTCTTTAATACATGCCGGTGTTACTTCCGTATTATGGTCTTCTTTGCGGCAGGATGAAGTAACCACTACCAGCACCAGAAAAATAAGAGACATGCGCATATAGCCCGTTTACAAGGTCTGACAACCAACTGGCAAAAAACGTTGCCGGAGCCCCATGAAAAGGCCGGCTCTCAACAAGCCGGCCTGTCATCAAACAAAAACCAACACTCGTTAGGGCAATTGAGAATACCCATTACGTAGTTTCCACATGAAATACTTCTCGAGCAATACCTTGTTGATATCATAAAACACATTCGGCAGCATGATGGCAAATACCCTTGGCTTAAACAGGTGATTGCTGACCAGCAATACTTCTTTCTTACCCGCGTCCATCACACAAAGGCCGGGTATTTCACCCCATTTCTTCGACTTCAGCGCTTCGCCTTTCATTTTGCGAATAATATTCTCGGCCACCATCTTACCGGTAACATCACTGGGGTAACCGGTTTTGGGAACGGCATAGTTCACTTTTTTTGCCGTGAACGGTGCTGCTACGTTAACAGTGAGGCCTGCTCCCCATACATTCGGGTATTTCTTGTGTTGGTAGGTGCCATCCACGTCGAGGAATCCGTTGGCCATGGCCTCCAGCTTCGGTGAGTTCATAATAAAATCAACACCTACAAAAGGAGGCATCAACATCACAAACCTCGATTGAATGGTTTCACCATTGCTGAGTTTCACCTCGTCGGCACCCACGCTTTCAATGCCCACCTGTGTACGGTAGTGGATATTGAACATTTTCATAAACAACTTCAGCATGCCTTCACCGCCGGGCATGCCTTCGATCCCGAAATGGCCCAGAAAGTCCTCGGGGGTTACCCAATACAGGTCTACCTTGTCGCGGATCTTCTGGTCGCGCAACCATTTTTCAATATTGAACAAGAATTCATAGGCGGCACCCATACAACCCGCATTTTGGGTAGCACCGATGACAATTGGTCCCGGGTTCTTTTTAAATTCTTCCAACTTTTCGCGGGCCTTCATTGCACCCGGCGGTGTTCCGATATAGCAACTGTGTTCCCGCACACCCGGTGCGATGTCGTAATTTACTTTCGGGCCGGTGGCAATAATCAATTCATCGTACCAGAATTCACCCTTATCGGTTCTTACAACCTGCGCGTCGGGATCTACATCTAACGCGGTAGCACATACGAAATTAACCGAACGCTTCTCCAGCACCGCGCGCCGGGAAACGGTGATCTCACTTAATTCTCTTCTTTTAATGGGCACCCAAATCAAAGAGGGCACATACAAAAAATCTTCACTGCGGTCGATCAATGTCACTTCAACTTTGTCTTTCAGTTTGCGTTTGATCTCCATGGCGGCGGTAGAACCGGCAAAATTTCCGCCCACAACAACTACTTTCATAACCTTGTTTTGTTGGTTGTTTTAATTGACCATACAAAGTTCCTTTCTATATAGGGGCTTACAGTGACCGTTGTTACACAAGGCCATTGCGCTGACAAGAATCAGCTTGTTTGAAAGCAAAACATGATTTGCATCAGGCGGTCCGAGGGGCGAAACAGACAAAATGCTACCTTACAACGATGAGCGAACATTTCTATGATTTAAGTGCCAAAACACCGGCAGGTAAAACAATTCCTTTTTCAGCCTTTAAAGGGAAGCTGGTGCTGATTGTGAATACAGCCACCAAATGCGGACTAGCGCCACAATTTGAGGGCCTGGAAGCCTTGCACCAACGGTATAAAGACAGGGGCTTGGTGGTATTGGGATTTCCTTGTGACCAGTTTGCCGGACAAGAACCTGAATCGAACGAAACGGTGGAAGAAATTTGCCAAATAAATCATGGAGTGCATTTTCAACTGACTGCTAAAGCCAATGTGAACGGGCCGGATACCGATCCGGTCTTCAAATACCTGAAGAAAAAATTACCTGGTTTTTTGGTGCGTCGTATTAAATGGAATTTCACCAAGTTCCTGGTGACCAAAGACGGGAAGCCGTACAAAAGATATGCGCCCACCACTACCCCTGCAGCCATAGAGAAAGATATCTTGAAGTTATTGTAAGGTTATCTGTAGCCCTTGCTGTTTGTTGAACTTGATTTCCTTGCGAGGTGTTTCCTTGAGTAGGATATTCTTGCCCAATACCTCGCCTTCCAGCTTGTTGTCTTTTATCTCCACTTGTCGACACCAGTCGAAACTCAACATAGCGCGACGATGGTGAAAGGGTTGATAGCGCGTGGAGCGAGCAATAGTGTTGTGGCTGAACGTTAGTCCCTGTACCGATTTGGCGTATAATACCGGATAATCAAACGGATTAAACGCATTATATTCTATTCGGATATTGCGGTGGAAAGGATATCGGCTATCTGGATGTGGAATCTCCGGATAGATGCTAATAATGCCTTCACAGAACTGGTAGAGAGAAGTCAGGCAAGGATCCTGAAACAGGTTGTTGCGGATGAGTACATCGTTGACCGCGCCCGACTCGTACCAGCCATTGGCGTCACCGGCAATCAGGATGGCAGAACCACTCGAGGTAAACACATTGTTTTCAATTAGCACGCTGCCCGGTGTAGATACGAGGATGCCTCGTGCGCGGTTGCTGCCGAAAAAACTGCGTTTGATCCAGACATGGGGTGTCCAGTGAAGGTTTTCCAGCGCGTCGCCTTCGCCAATGCCCGCCGGCAAGGGCGCTGCTATATCGATGTCAAACTCGCGTGGATCCTGTGGTTGAAAAGAAGTCACCACCGCTTTGCCCACGGTGCGCATCGATTCGTTTTCAATAATACCCAGGGTATCGCCCGCATCCGCCCAGCTAAAACCAATACTCTGG
>JAIUNW010000004.1 GCA_020161535.1 Bacteroidota bacterium
GCATCAACAAAAGCACCAACAAGTGCACCAGCAAATGCATCAGCAAGTGCATCAGCAAATACATCAGCAAATGCACCAGCAAAAACGCCAGCAAATGCACCGGCAAGCGCCACGACGAAAGCAAGAGCGAGTGCCTCAGTGCCAAAGCCAACAGACAGCTTGTGGTTTGGTCATAATTTGAACAAAGGGTTGGGCGTATTTTCTTATTCCGATTTTCGGTTTCAGGTGTTGGACGTATACGATGATCAATTGAAAATGATTGTGCCCATTGCCGTGTCCAACAGCCGATTTTCGTTCACCCTTTTTGCCATTTGGGCAAACAACCCGAACGACCCCGATGGCCAGTATGTAGAGCAGGTTTGGAAAGCATTGCAGCGCTACGATGCACTGATCAAAAACAAGCGCACCATCCTGATAGGCGATTTCAACAGCAATACCATCTGGGATCGGCCGAGGCGGGAAGGCAATCACTCGGCTGTGGTGAAAAAGCTGGCGGCGAAAGGCGTTCATAGCCTGTACCACTACTATTTCAACCAGGTGCAGGGCAGCGAATTGCACCCCACGTTGTATCTATACAGAAAAAAAGAGCGGCCCTATCACCTCGACTACTGTTTTGCCTCCAACGATTTCCTAAAACGCTTAACCAAGGTCGAAGTGGGCGAATTCGAAACCTGGTCGGCCTACAGCGACCATATGCCATTAATCATCAGCTTCAAATGATTCCAGCCGCTCAAGCCCCCAAAACACAACCAACGTGCAAACAACTGTCAACCGTTTGCGTTCGCCCCTTGCATTCCTACTATCACTTGTAAATAATATCCCATCAAAAGAGCTAAAAATCCTTTCGCAAAAACCCATTTCCAATTCCAATAAACCACTTCGCCCGCGGCAGCAACCTTAAACCATTAAACCTTAAACCTTAAACAGTGGTCACCTCTCGCTGCACTTTAATCACAAACGGAATGATCGTTTCCAGGTCCAGTCCCGCTCTTGTCAACGCATCTTCAATATCAGCCCTGTCCACTTGCGCGGCGAAAGAAGCTGTTTTGAGTTTTTTGAGAATTGATTTTGTTTCCAATCCATTGTATCGTTCGGGACGGATCAGCGCGGCTGCATGAATAAAACCAGAAAGTTCGTCAAACACATAAATCATCAGTTCCATTTTAGCATGCGGCTCCACGCCGAAGTACTTGGGACCATGGCTGGCGATGCTGCGAATAATGGCTGGATCAACCTGCCGTTTCTCCAGCTCTTCGATGATTACGGCGCAGTGGCGGTCGGGAAATTTCTCCCAATCGGCATCGTGCAGTACGCCGGCCACCCACCATTTATAGGCCTCTTTTTCGGGTAATTCTTCTTTTTCAAGGGCCCAGGCTTTCATGACGGTGCCTACCTGCAACATATGCAGCCGGAGGCGCTCATTGGGCACCCATTCGTTTAACAAGGCCAGGGTTTCGGCTTCTGTGGGCACATTGCCGGCATTTGATGGATCGCCAAATTCCGTTCTGTTGAGCTGTAAATTTGCCATGTCAAAATATTTCAGTAAAAAATTTTATTGAGAATCAGCGTATTATGAAGGTGGTCTGAAAAAATAGCCCTCAAAATGCTTGGAACGGATAGTAGTGGTTCCTTACCTTTGCGCCTCGATTTATTTTTTCATTCCGACTGCCGGGATGGCGGCGGCGGACTAAATTAAGCTAAATGAGCAAATTACATTTCACCACCAAACATGCGAACGAGGCTACTGTGCAGCGTACATGGTACGTTGTTGACGGTACCAATCAAACCGTAGGTCGTATGTGTGCCAAAATCGCGGCCGTATTGCGTGGGAAGAACAAAGCGTATTTTACCCCGCATGTAGATTGCGGTGATTTCATCATCGTTATCAATGCCGACAAAGTTCAGTTTACAGGAAACAAACTGGAACAAAAAGTGTACGAGAATTTCAGTGGTTATCCTGGTGGCCGTAAAGAAGAAGTGGCCAAAGACCTGCTGAAACGTCGCCCGGAAGTAATCATCGAGCGCGCTGTAAAAGGCATGCTGCCGAAAAACCGCCTGGGTCGCAAAATGTACAAGAAACTGTTTGTGTACGTTGGTGCAGCGCATCCGCATACTGCACAGCAACCCAAAGAACTGAAATTCTAATTCTAACAGCAATCATTGTAATAAATGGAAAAGCAAAAAAACGGATTAGGTCGTCGCAAGGAAGCGGTAACACGCGTTTTCCTCAGCAAAGGCGAAGGCAAGATCACGGTAAACGATAAAGACTATAAAGTGTACTTCCCGTTGGTGTACCTGCAAAACCAGGTGGAGGCGCCGCTGAAAGCGATTGATGCTGCCGACAAATTCAATGTCATCATCAACGCAACCGGTGGTGGTGTGAAGGGCCAGGCAGAAGCTGCCAAGCTGGGTATTGCCCGGGCACTGCTCGAAGTGAATGCTGAATTCCGCCCTGTGCTGAAAGCAGCTGGCTTCCTCACCCGCGATGGCCGTGGTGTTGAACGTAAGAAACCAGGTCGCAAGAAAGCGAGAAGAAGCTACCAATTCAGCAAACGCTAATCTAACAGTAAACAACCTATTGTAACATGGAAAATAATACTTCCCTACAGCAACAATTGTTGGAAGCCGGCGTACACTTCGGTCACCTGAAGAAGAAGTGGAACCCCAAAATGTTGCCTTATATCTTCGCAGAGAAGAAGGGTATTCATATCATCGATCTGAACAAGACCACTGAAAGCTTGCAAGAAGCTTCAGCAGCCCTGAAGCAGATTGCCCGCAGCGGCAAAAAGGTAATGTTCGTTGGTACCAAAAAGCAAGCGAAAGAAATCGCTACGCAGTGTGCCCAGCGTGTCAACATGCCTTTTGTTACAGAACGCTGGCTGGGTGGTATGCTCACCAACTTCAACACCGTTCGTAAGAGCGTGAAGAAAATGCAGAGCATCGAAAAAATGTTGAACGACGGTACGCTCGACAGCATCACCAAAAAAGAACGCCTCACGCTGACCCGCGACAAAGAGAAGATGGAAAAAGTGTTGGGTGGTATCGCGCAACTGGGTCGTATCCCTGCAGCCCTGTTCATCATCGACATTGGTCATGAGCACATCGCGCTGGCAGAAGCAAAACGTCTCGGCATCACCACCTTCGGCATGGTTGACACCAACTGCGATCCGAACAAGGTTGATTTCCCGATTCCTGCCAACGACGACGCAACCAAGAGCATCGCCATCATTGTTGAATATATCACCGCTGCCATCGCTGAAGGCCTGTCTGAACGCCAGGCTGCCAAAGACGATGACGCAGAAGATAACAACGATGAGAACGAACGTCGCGCAGCGCGCATGGAAGCCGAGGCCCAGGAAGAAGGTGGTCGCGGTAGCCGTGGCGCAGGCGCCGGTACTGGTCGTGGCCCAAGCGGTCCCGGTGGTACCAAACGTCGCGTTGCCAGCAGTCCCAAGCGTACTGGTGCCCGCTAAGCGAGCCCGGTTCCGGTAGGACGATGAACATCGACGAACAGAACATCGTATAAAGTCTATTACTTCCGGCAGTGGTGTTATCTCCCTGTTATACAACAGCAAAGAATACCACTCCCGGAAGTTTCCCAATTATGACTTTTTATGGTCGATCAGAAATTCAAACATTTAAACAACTCAATATTATGTCCACAGCAACAATAACCGCCGCAGACATCAACAAACTTCGCCAGGCAACTGGTGCCGGTATGATGGATTGTCGCAAAGCGTTGACAGAAACCAATGGTGATTTCGAAGCAGCCATCGACTGGTTGCGGAAGAAAGGCGCCAAAGTAGCCGCCCTGCGCAGTGATCGTGAAGCGAAAGAAGGCGTAGTGCTGGCCAAGACAACGGCTGATAATAAATCTGGTATTGCACTTTGTGTTAGCTGCGAAACTGATTTCGTGAGCAAGAATGCCGACTTCGTAGCTTTTGCACAAAGCATCATGGATGCAGCCATTGCCAATAACGTGAAGACGGCAGATGAGCTGAATGCAGTAGCCATCGGCGGACAAAAAATCGCTGATCTCGTGAACGACAAACTGGCGTCGATTGGTGAAAAGATCGGTATCTCCAAGTTTGAGCGGGTGGATGCACCGTATGTAGCTTCTTATATCCACGGTGCCAACCGTATGGGTGTGCTTGTAGGCCTCAGCGCTGTTGCGGAAGAAGCCGGTAAAGACGTGGCCATGCAGATCGCAGCCATGAATCCCGTAGCAGTTGATGCCGACGCTGTATCGGCCGATGTGGTTGCCCGTGAAAAGTCGATCATTACCGACCAGGTTGCTGCCGACCCCAAAATGGCTGGTAAACCCGCCGAAATGATCGAAAAGATCGCGCTGGGTAAACTGAATGCCTTCTTCAAAGAAAACACCCTGATGGCCCAGGCCTTTGTAAAAGGTTCAGGCGAAAGTGTGGGTGACTACCTGAAAGGGGTGAACAAAGACCTCAAAGTAACTGAATTCAAGCGTGTAGCGCTGGGATGATATGAAAAGCCGCCTTCGGGCGGCTTTTTTGTTTAAGGGTTTTAGGTGTAAGGGTTTAAGGTTGCTGCCGCGTGCGGGTGTAATTTATGATAGGCAACTTGCAGGTTCTGCAGGTTGCATTTTTTTGGTTTGTATTGAAGGGTAGTGGCAGGCTCATTATCCATCTACTTCACGCCATGGGGTGTTGCGTATGGATGACAGCAAGAGCCATACGGCGATCCAGACCAATAAGGTGAGGAGGCCGATCGCCCAGGGTATATTGTAAAGCAGGTAATGGATAACAACAAACACGCCGAGTAGCATCATGACGAAGAAAGTTTTCAGCATAGCGCTGCCCTTGCCCTCGCTGATGGGTGGCAGGCTGGCGGGCAATTGCTGTTGGGCACGGCGCTGCAGCAGCAGGGTAACCAGCCACTGGTTGCCAATGGCGAGTAAGGCATTGGGTAAGGCGGCGGGGCCCAGCAACCAGGTACTTACCATCAAGAGCAGCAATGCCAATAGCAATGAAAATTTGATCAATACCGCTTTTGTGCTGCCGATTAATATATCACCGGGTTTCGCCGGGGGTGCGCGCCAGAAAATCCAGGCTGCTTTGTACTGTTCACTATGACCCACCTGTTCAATCGCGGAAATGAGGATGAAGCCCGACAGATAGATGCTGCCATAAAGAATAAAGCCAGGTCCGTCGGTCGACAACTGTTTGAAGTTGCGGTAAAACTGCATGAAGAAGATGACCAGCATATAGCCAAAGCCGGGATATACTTTCATCTTGAATTCGCGCGAACGCCCAGTGAACCGCCAGGTGAACAGAAATGAATGTTGTTCAATGGGGTTGCGACAGACCCATTTGCTGATCCAAATGGCTGGCGAAAATTTGGTTCGCGGGCGGTTGTCCCTTGCCGTTAGTCGGTGAGATGCGGCAATACCCGCCGCGGCACTGCTGCCCGAGAGGCCGGCAATTTTTCGCGCAAAAGCCGGTGCCAAAAAACGGATCACGATAAACAGGCTGAGGGCGCAACTGACAAGCGATAAAAAAAGCCAGGGCGCATTCGACAACCAATTTTCACCCCTGAAAAAATCCCAGCTACGGGCAAACCAATAGGGTGGCAGGTAGGGCGCATATCCCCGGTTACCGATGACAAAACTTTTCATCTCTTCTTCATCGGTAAATCGTGGCAGGAACTGGTACGCACCATATACAGCCACGGCAAAAATGATCTGGAACCAGGCTATAAAATTTTTGAATTTCTCGGCACTGGTTACGCGCAATACCAACAAATAGACACTGTTGACCAGCAAGATGGAAAAACAGATGGCGATGGGTACCACGGGTAACAGGGCGAATACAGCCCGCCAGCCCCATTCACTGCCGATATAAATCAACGGTGCGATAAGCATGGGCAACAGCAGCTTGCTGATATGAACCAGTATATGCAGTAGTTTGGCCAGCAACAGCGTGCGGTCGTTCACCGGCCTCGGCAACAGGATGCTGTTGTCGCGTACATCGATCAATACACTGGTAAAATCGCTGATCAGCATGGCAGATAGCAAAAAAACCAAGCCGGAAAAAAAGAAGCTGATTCTCGTAACAGGGTCTGCGCCTACCATCAGCGCAAAAATCAACATCACCCCGGTGACCAAACCAATTAACAGCCATGCATAACCGAAGTTCGTCGGCTTGCTTGCTTTGTTTCGGCTCATTTGCTGAAAACCCGTTGGCCGGCGTTGGTCCATGAGAAGCTTGTAATGCAGCATCAGTGCCAGTTGATGGCTGTCGACGCCCCATTGCTGGTACATCGGTTTGAACCACAATACCATCCGAAGCAGGCTGCGGGTGATGGGTTCCAGGCCGGTGGGTACCGATTTATTCTGTTCCATTCGTGGGTGATTGGTTCAGTGCGCCTGCCAGTGCTGCGGCTGCATCGTGCAGGCCGGTATTGGCCGTGAGTGAGGCGAATATCGTTTCGAGACTTTCCTTGCCGATCTGCCCCTGTAACTCGGCAAAGCTGCCATCGGCAATCAGTTTTCCCCCGTTTAATAAAATGATGCGATGGCTTACTTTTTCTACCACGTCCATCATGTGGCTGCTGTAAAAAATAGTTTTGCCTTCGGCAGCCAGTCGGCTGATCAGTTCTTTCACGATGATCACACTGTTGGCATCGAGCCCGCTGAGCGGTTCATCCAGAATCAATATATCAGGGTTGTTGAGCAGGCCGGAAATCAGCAGTACTTTCTGCCGCATGCCCTTGCTGTAAGTGTCGATGCGGTCATTGGCCACGGCTGCCAGGTCAAACGCGGCTAACATAGAAGTGATGCGCTGGTCGGCTATATCGGCCGGAATTTCATAGAGGCCGGCGATAAGGTCAAGAAACTCGTTGGCGGTAAGACTTTCATAGAGTTCGGCCAGTTCGGGTACATAGCCGATGATCTTTTTCACGGCCAGGGTATCTTTGCGCAGATCGAGGCCTTTCACGGTAACACGGCCTTCAAAATCGGGTATGAGTCCGCAGAGAATTTTAACCGTAGTGCTCTTGCCCGCGCCATTGGGCCCGATATACCCGATCACTTCGCCGGGGTAAACAGTTAGATTGATGTCGTTCAATACCCGGTGCTCGCCATAGGATTTACACAAGCCTTCCAGTTGGATAACAGGTTCCATATTTCAGAAAGATAAAAATTTTCCTTTCTTTGCAGCGAATTGAAAAACAAAGCCATGGCATCGAAATACAATCGCATCTTGTTGAAACTGTCCGGCGAAGCCTTGATGGGCGAGGGTGGCGCTAACGGCTATGAGCCGATGAGTGCAGCCATTATCAGCCAGTATGCAAAGGAAATCAAGACGGTGGTTGACCAGGGTGTGGAAGTGGCCATCGTGATTGGCGGCGGTAATATTTACCGGGGCATGAACGAGGCCGATAGTGGCATTGAGCGTGCACATGGCGATTATATGGGCATGTTGGCCACGGTGATCAATGGCATGGCTTTGCAAGCGGGCCTCGAAAAAGCAGGCGTATTTACGCGCTTACAGAGCGCCATCAAGATGGAACAGATTGCAGAACCCTATATCCGCCGCCGCGCCATCAGGCACCTGGAGAAACATCGGGTGGTGATTTTTGGCGCCGGTACCGGTAACCCCTATTTCACCACAGATACAGCCGGTTCGCTGCGGGCCATTGAGATCAAGGCCGATGTAATCCTGAAAGGCACAAGGGTAGATGGCATTTATACGGCTGATCCGGAGAAAGACCCATCGGCCACTAAGTTTGAGACGATTACTTTCCGCGAGTGCATCAACCGAAACCTGAAAGTGATGGATATGACCGCATTCACCCTCTGTATGGAGAACAATCTCCCCATTATCGTGTTCGATATGAACAAACCTGGCAACCTGATGCGGGTGGTTTCCGGCGAAGCCGTCGGCACCTTGGTAAAGGGGTAATTGCGTATTTTTACTCAATACGACGAGTTACCTTGCATTTATCCACATCTCTGATTATTTTAGCAGATCCTGTCTAGAATCCCATGAAAGCCGGCGAAAGGAATACTTTCTAATCCCGACCTTTATGACTACGCTAATGAATTTATTGGTAATCAGGATCTCCGTGGGGCTAGCAGAAATCATCATTTTTCAAGTTGGAGCCATCGTGCTCGGTTTTGCCCTAAGCCTGTTTATTACCTCCCGTCGCAATACCCGCCTGCAATTGCAGCAGGGTGAAGAAGGCGTTTCCAGTCAGGAAGCCGATGAGTGGAAACTCAAATATTTCAACGATACCGAAGATCTCGAAAAGAAGATAGCCCGGCTGCAGCATGAGCTGAAACTGGCGCGCGAAAATGAGCAGTTCCTGGCCTTGGAGATCGATTCGGTGCGTGCTGAGCGACAGGAGTTACTAGATGCGCAGGCAGAAGCGCTGACGGCTGTGCCGATAGCGGGCAGACCCGCGGGCGATTACCTCGAACAATTGCAGGAAGCGCAGAACAATATGCTCCAGCACAACCAGCGTATGCAGCAGTTGTTGGGGCAGATTGAAAGCATGAAGGCGGTGGAGCAGAAGCACGCTGAATTAATGCAGTCGAATGAATTGCTGACCCGTCAAATGGGTGATATGCGCATCCAGTTGCTGGAGAAAGACAATGAAATCCGCAACCTGCGCCAGCAGGGTCGGCTGGCTTCCGAAATGCAAACCCGTTTGGAAAGGGTGTATGGCGATTACAATGAATTGCTCGACAAAATGCAGAAGCTGGAATCGCATGTGGCCAGCAACCAGAAAGAGGGTAGTTCTTATGCTGAGTTGCAGGATTCTTATTTTAAAGTGACCAAGGAACTCGATGATTTCAAAATGAAATATTTGTCGTTGCTCGACGAAAGCCAGCGCAACGCACGCAAATTGGCCGAGCTCGAAGACGATCACCGCGAAGCAAATTTCCAGCGTTCACAACTGCAGAAAAAAGTTACTTATCTCGAAGAACTGAATCGCGATTTGCAGGAAGTGGCCGAGCAACACAATAAGTTGCACACGCAAATGCGCCGGCTTTCGGAGATTGAGCAATTGCTCTCGAAGGCGGGACAGTTGGGGGAATCAAGACAAGCCTGATGTTTAAGGTTTAAGGTTTAATGTTTAAGGTTGCTGCCGCTGGTGTAGTAAACGGAATGATAGGGCGACTTGCAGATGATGCAAGTCGTTGCTTTTTTTAGCAAGTCTTGCTTGTTTTACTGTTACGTTAGTTTTTGTTTTAACAGGTCGGTTTTGGTTTTAATGTCTCTCCTTGTTTTAGTGTCATGTCACTGCTGGTTTTCGTGTCATGTCACTGCTGGTTTTAACGCGTTATTTTTTGGTTTACTATTTTATCGCGTGGAAACGGATTTGATGGGTAGTGCCGAATCGTTGATAGCAATGCAACCAAACCCGTTAACTTTGCGGAAATTTCGAGCCATGTCATCCAGTATTGCCGATATTAGAAATGAGTACAGCCAGAAAACCTTTGGCGAGAAAGAAGCGGCTGCCAATGCCATCGATCAATTTGGTGTCTGGTGGCAGGAAGCGATCAACAGCGAGATTTATGAAGTGAATGCCATGACCCTCGCTACGGCTTCGGCCGAAGGCGTACCCTCGGCGCGCATCGTGTTGTTGAAAGACTACGATAAAAACGGCTTTGTTTTTTACAGCAACTATGAAAGTTTCAAAGGCCGGCAATTACTGGAAAACCCGCGCGCCTGTTTGGTTTTTTTCTGGAAGGAACTCGAACGCCAGGTGCGCATCACCGGCCTGGTGGAAAAAGTAACCCCGGCCGAAAGCGATGATTATTTTAACAGCCGACCTGAAGGCAGCCGCATCGGCGCCTGGGCCTCGCCGCAAAGCCAGGTCATCCCCGGTAGGGAAATGTTAGAGGAAAAAGTGAAATCATTGTCCGCCGAGTTCAACACCCGGCCGATTCCGCGCCCACCCCACTGGGGCGGCTTCCGGGTAAAGCCCGCCATCGTCGAATTTTGGCAGGGTCGCGCCAGTCGCCTGCACGATCGCCTGCAATATAGCCTTACAGAAAATGGTGAATGGAAAATCGAAAGGCTGGCACCTTGAGAATGGATGCGAGAAGAGAACAAGCAATTTGAAGCAGCTTTAGTGCCTATTGACGATATCGAAGTTCGCCAACCTAAGGCTTTGTATATAATGCAGTAATCTGGCGCATAGGCACATGCTAGAAGGCAAGCATACGCGCCCTTTGTTGAACAAGTTGTATATACCGCTTCTGCAGGGGCTCATCTATAAAACTTTTGGGAATAAAGGTCAACCAATAGAGGAGAGGTAAAATGAAAGCGGGAAAACCAACTGCTAAGTCAATTTTCCCGCTTCTGTGGGCCCTGCCGGGATCGAACCAGCGACCCGCTGATTATGAGTCAGCTGCTCTAACCGACTGAGCTAAGGGCCCGTGCCAAAGGCACATTGGAGCGCAAAAATAGGGAAAACAACGCTTGCAGCAAATAGGCAGATAGGTACAATCATGCTACACTACGCCCGAATTAATCTTGATAATGATTTGATAATCTGTAACTTTAGTTCAGACTAGAAGGGGTGCTCATGATTGCTGAAGCCAGAATAGTGTTTTTGAAAGATCGGTTGACCCGTTACAACGATCAAGCGGCGTATAAAGAGTTGTTTACAGCTTTTTACCCCCGGCTCATGCCCCTCGCGGTGAGTATCATTAAGTCGCGCCAATCGGCCGAAGAAATCGTTTCCGACGTATTTATTAATATCTGGCAAAAGCGCTCCCGCCTCGAACACATCAGCAACCTCAAATTGTATCTCTACACGGCCACCCGCAATACCGCCCTCAATTATAGAGAAAGAGAAAACCCGACACAAACCATCGACCTGGCAGAATTGCCCGTTGAATTGGGCATGCTGCCGATGAATCCCGAAGGGCTGCTGATCACCGCCGAAATGAAGAAAATGATCCATGAAGCGGTGAACCAATTGCCCAACCGCTGCCGGCTGATTTTTAAACTGGTTAAGGAGGATGAACTCAAATACCGCGAAGTGGCAGAGCTATTGAAGATCTCCGTTAAAACCGTAGAAGCCCAAATGACCATCGCCCTCAGACGCATTGGCGAGGCGGTTCGGTTCGACCAGCAGCGCAGCATCCCGCCACCCTTGAAAAATAAATTTTAACATTTCTTAGGGGTATCGGGTATTTTTTCCTGTCTATATGGTCTACAACCTTGGTGAACCATGCAGGACCGCTTATGGGAATTATTGTCTAAAAAACTTGCTGGCGAGGCCACCCGGCCCGAGCTGGATGAGTTGCAGCAGTTGTTGCGGCAATCCCCCGACCTGCATTATCCGCTACAAACCATTACCGATCTCTGGTTCCAGCAGTCACCACAAGCCGAAGATGCCGAAGCTGCTTTTGGTCGTCATTTACAAAGAATGGACAAAATGGGATTGTCGTTGCCATCGGCCGCCGAACCAATGGCCGAAGAACCAACCATTGACAACGAGCCTATAGTGGAAGAACCAACCGTTCGTCGGCGCCCGCATTTCCGAACAGCCCTGGTCCTGACCTTACTGGGGGTTACACTGGCGGGGATCTGGTGGCTGGCACAACCATCGGTGCGCAACCATCAACTGGCCGACCATACGCAACCCGCTGTACAAAGTGAGATATCTACCCGCGATGGCTCGCGCTCTAAAGTGCTCTTGCCCGATGGCAGCCAGGTTTGGCTCAACAGTGGTTCAAAGATTACCTATGGCAAGGATTTCAACACGACCCTTCGGGAAGTGCACCTGACCGGGGAAGCATTTTTTGATGTGGTGAAAGACACAGCGCACCCCTTCGTGATCCATGCCCGCAACATAGATATCAGGGTGGTAGGAACGGCCTTTAATGTGCGCTCTTACCCGGAAGATAAAACGGTAGAAACCAGCCTGATCAGGGGCATTATTGAAGTGAATGTTCACAATCGCCCGAAAGAAAAATTCATTCTAAAACCCAGTGAAAAACTCGTGGTAGCCGCCGATGATTCGCTGCGGTTGCCCACCCGCCAGCAGGGCCAGCCGAAAATGCTGGTTGACGGTGAGCCGAAACTGGTATTGGGCAATATTCATTACCAACCGGTCGACAGCCTGGTGGTGGAAACCTCCTGGTTGGAAAACAAGCTGAGTTTTATGGATGAATCCTTCCGCGACCTCGCCTATCGCATGGAACGTTGGTATGGCGTAAAAATTAAGTTCGACAACCAGCGGCTGGAAAAAATCAGGTTCACCGGCACGTTTGAGCATGAAACCCTGCAGCAGGCCCTGCGTGCCCTGACCATAACGGCCAGTTTTAATTACCGGATCAGCGAGAATGAGGTGACGATTTACCGATAACCACCAGGCATTACAGATACCACTATAGCAAACAGACCTAACGACAAAACATATATAAAAATGAAATTCGACAGCACCTGACAAAAACAAAAACGGGAAATGCGCTAACATTTCCCGCCCGAAAAACAGATGGACCGTTTTCGTAACTCTAATTGCTCAAAATATGAAAAAAACTTCACTTGGTGGAGCCATCCGGCTGCACCACGGATGGTTAAAGTTTGCCAGAATCATGAAACTGACTGCGCTCTGTTTACTGGTAGCTTGCCTTCAGGTTTCCGCCGGGGTCTATTCCCAAACCCGGATCAGCCTTAAACTTGACAATGTCAACCTGAAAAAGGCATTCACCAGCATCGAAAAAAAATCTAGCTATCGTTTTCTCTACAACCTCGCCTTGGTAAGTGAAAACGCCCATGTTGAATTGAATGCCGTGAATGAGGAAGTGACCACCATTCTCGATCGCATCCTGAACAACACAACGCTTAGCTATGAAGTGCTCGACAACTACTTAGTTGTTATCAAGAAAAAAGGCGTAGAAGCGCCTGACCCAATCAAAGTGTCGGGACGCATCACAGATACTGCCGGGAATGCCTTACCAGGTGCTTCGGTTAAAGTTAAAGGGATGTCGATCGGCACTTCAGCCGATGCCCAGGGTAATTTTGAAATCACCGTTCCCGACAATGCCGTACTGGTTATTTCCAGCATCGGCTACGATGACATGGAAGTAGCTGTAGCCGGCCGCACCAGCGTAACGGCCCAACTTCGTCCCTCTACCAAAGTGCAGGACGAAGTGGTAGTAATCGGCTATGGTACTGCTAACAAACGCGACCTCACCGGTTCAGTAGCCAAAGTAAAAGGCGACCAGATCGCTTCGCAACCCAATACCAACCCCCTGGCTTCGCTGCAAGCCAAAGTAGCAGGTCTGTCGATTGTAAACAATGCCGAGCCGGGTTCTACCCCTGATGTGCGGATTCGCGGTACCATCAGTATCGGTACGGTTAAACCCGTTTACATTGTCGATGGCATTTTCGCCGACAATATGGATTTCGTCAACCCCAATGAAATTGAAAGCGTAGAAGTGTTGAAAGATCCTTCTTCGTTGGCGGTATTTGGGGTGAAGGGTGCGGCTGGTGCCATCATAGTTACTACCAAAAAAGCCAAATCTGGTACCACCAATGTTTCCTTCAGCACAACCTATGGGTCGAAACAATTGGTGGACAAGATCAAGCTGGCCGACGGCAATCAGTTTCGCCAATTGATTACTGCCGAAGCCAACAACCGGATTGCAGATGATCCTACAGCGACCACCTTATTGAATTTCGTAAATGATATTGGTGTAACCGGTATGAGTGCTTTCACCGGCAATACCGACTGGATTGATGCAGTAACCCGCAACGCCCGCTTCAGTACCACCAACCTCGCCGTAGATGGTGGCAATGATCGCAACCGGTTTCATATGGGCCTGGGGTATACCTACGACGAAGGCCTGGTGAAACATGTTCGTTACGATCGTTTTTCGCTTAACATAAACGATGAATACAAGATCAACAAAACATTCAAGGTTGGATTCAATTTCGTAGGCACCAAAGAACGCCTGCCTTACGAAAGCAGCGCTTTGGAACAGGCACGCAGAACCCTGCCCATTGTTTCCTCTCAACCAAAAAGTTTCTATACCAAGAACCCTTATGGTGTTGATTCAGGCAATTACAATATCTATTCTAATGTGCCCATCATCCAGAACTCGGAAACCAATCCCCTGGCTTCACTTGAAGCCAACTGGAACAAGTTGATCGATGATCGCTATCGCATGGTGGGTAGTGCCTTTGTGGATATCAACCTTACTAAAGACCTGAATTTCCGTAGCACTTGGTATGCGGATATGAGCTGGCGCGACAAACGTGTGTACACACCGCTGTACAATTTGTATGACCCAACCAAAGCGACCAATGAACAGGTTATTCCAAAAAACCAGTTGACAGCCGTACAGGAAAACTTGTTGAATACAAAAACATTCCAGCAGGATTATATCGCCACGTATAAAAAACGTTTCGGCGACCATAGCATTACGGCTACAGCCGGCGCCACCACTTATTATTCGGAGTTTTCAGAAGTGGCCGGTACGGTGAGTCAGTCAGCTGCAGGTGTTAACATCATTCCTGATAACAAACGTTTTTGGTATTTAAATACTGGTTTTGGTGATAAGAAAAGTATAATTCCAACCACCCAAAACGTGTATACCACTGTTTCAGGTCTTGCCCGTGTATTGTACAATTACCAAAATAAATATTACTTGAACGGAAGCTTCCGTCGCGATTATGCTTCGCAGATCAACCAGGATTATAGTAAAAAAGGGCAGAATTTTTGGGCAGTTGGTGCTGCCTGGGAAATCTCCCGGGAAAACTTCATGCAGAACCAAGACGTTGTCGACTTCCTGAAATTGAAAGCTTCGCATGGTGTGCTGGGTAACTTTAACCCCTTGGGCAAAGCCTATCCCGCTTACCCCACGGTATCAACAACTGCTTCAGCCGTATTCGGAAGCTCTTTGGTGCCGGTGTATACGCCTGACTACCTCTATGATCCAAACCTGCATTGGGAAACAGTTGCTTCTACCGAGATTGGCGTTGAAGCTGCATTCCTTAATAATCGCCTGACTTTCGAAGCCGACTATTACTACAAGAAAACAAAAGACCTCTTGGTAATGCTCCGCCCTTCAGGTATCCTGCCCACTTTGACCAATGCCGGTTCTATTGAAAACAAAGGTCTTGAGTTCACCGCAAACTATACACACCCGGTTAGCAAAGACCTGACACTGATGATCGGCGGTAACCTCACTACATACAAGAACAAGATCCTGGAAATGGAGTATCCGCTGAACACCACTATTTCGTCGAGTGAACAAACTGCCAGCCAGGCAGAAGCCGGCCAGCCAATTGGTTATTTCTACGGCCTGGTAGTGGAAGGTATTTATCAGTCTTATGCCGACATCCTGAAATCGCCTGTTAGTAAGATCAACGGTGGTGGTGCCAAACCTGGCGACCTGAAATACAAAGACCTGAATGGTGATAATGTAGTAGATGAAAAAGACCGCAAGAACATTGGTAACCCAACGCCTGATTTTACCTATGGTATTAACGTGGGCGCCAACTACAAACGGTTCTCGCTGGGTATTGACCTGGCCGGAAGCTATGGTGGTGAGATCTATCGTGTATGGGGTACTTCAGAACAAAAGAACTCATTGTATAACTACCCTGCTTATTATACCGAAGGATGGACTGCCGCTGGTACCAGCAACTGGGTGCCGATTGTAAACCAGTTTCACCTGATCAACCGCGCTCCCAGTACCTATGGTATTGAAGATGGTAGCTATTTCCGTGTTAGAAACCTGAACCTGGCATACAATTTCGGTCGCATAGGTCGCACTTTCAAAAGCCTAAAAATTTACGGCAACGTGCAGAACCTGAAAACATGGAAACACAACATGGGTTATTCGCCTGAATTCGCCGGTAGTAAAGAATCGGCTGCGACTTTCTTTGGCGTTGACTATGGTAATGCTGCCAGTGCACTGCCACGTATTTGGACCATTGGTATTAACGCGAATTTTTAATCCATTAAACAAATTGTCTCATGACAAAGCGTATATATAACGGAAAACTCGCCCTGGCACTCATGGCTGCTGTCATGCTCACCGGCGGCTGTAAAAAATTCCTGGATCGACAACCGCTTGCGGCCACTGTTGATGATATCCAGGTAGGTGCTTTGGAAGGAAAAGTGCTGGGCCTGTATGGTGCCATCCGCAACTCGGCCAATGACCCATATTGTGGGGATGGTTTTGAGAACATTCCCTGGATCGGTATGAATGGCTTCCGCTCAGATGATGCAGAAATCGTGGCTGACCCCGGCGCTTCTGCCTGGCACCAGACCTACGATAATTTTCAATACACCAAAGACGATTGGGGCGCTGGCCTCTATTGGGATAAGCACTATGTGTTTGCAGGTCTTTGTAATGATGCATTAGATGAAGCCGCAAAGAATAACTACACTGATGCGGCATCTATCATCAATATTGCAGAAGCAAAGTTCTTTCGTGCCTATGCTTATTTTGATTTGGTAAGAACATTCGGCGATGTACCGAAGATTGATTTTAAGATCAATGACCCCAAAGACGGTCAAGTGGCTAAAAGCCCGGCAGCCGACATTTGGGCCTTGATCCAAAAAGACCTTACTGAGGCGGCGGGTGCTTTGCCCTTAGTGTGGGAACCAAAGTATGCAGGTCGCCTTACCTCTGGTGCTGCAAAAACCTTCCTTGCTAAAGTAATGTTGTACCAACAGCAATGGGAAGCCTCGCTTGCACTAAGCAAAGATGTGATCGCTTCTGCTCAATACGCTTTGTACAAACCATATTACAAAATCTTTAAAACAGCCGGCGAACTTTGTTCAGAATCAATTTTTGAAATCCAGGCTTATAAAGCTGCCGGAGATGGTAATACCTATTGGAGTCGTTTGGGCCAAACACAAGGCTATCGCGGATCAGGTACTTGGGACCTGGGTTGGGGTTGGAACACACCTACCGATTCACTGGTGGCCAGTTATGAAGCGGGCGATGCCCGTAAAGCGGCAACCATCCTGTATTCTGGCCAGTCTGACGGTGGCAGCGAAACCGGCGGTTATGGTCTTACCGTACCGGCTTCTGCCAGTGCAAAATACTGGAACAAAAAAGTATATAACCAGTATAGCGATTACCTGGCTGCGGGTCAGGGTACACCCAACAATGAAGCCCAGAACACCTGGGTGAACCACCGTGTATTTCGTTATGCTGATATATTGTTGATGGCTGCCGAAGCCGCCAATGAAATTGGTGGAGCTGCCAACCAGGCTGATGCAACTACCTGGGTAAATATGGTACGCGATCGGGCTGACCTGGGGCCGGTTACATTCACTACCCAGGCTGCCATGCGCAATATCATAAAACACGAACGACGCGTGGAATTTGCGATGGAGTTTGAACGCTTTTTCGATCTGGTACGCTGGGGCGATGCACAAAGTAAACTTCCTGGTTACCTACCGAGAAATAAATACTATCCGATTCCTACATCGGCTATTACAGCGAACCCTAAACTGGTGCAAAACCCCGATTGGGAATAACCTTCAAAAAGAGTATCATGCGAACCAACATAAAATCATTTGCTGTTCTGACCCTCGCCGTTATTGCCCTGGGGAGTTGCCAGAAAATGAACCACCCAGCATTGGGTGATTATCCGAAAGATGCCAACGCTCCAGGCGGTCCGCTGAAGTTTTATGCTGCCATGGATGGAACCACTACTGATATGCTACGCAATGCAGTTGATAGTATTCGGGCATTGTTCCCTTCACAAAATGGCGGATCTTCTGTAGATGGTATCAGTGGCAAAGCGGTTCAGGGTGCCGATAAAACGGCGATCCTGTATCCATCGGCCAATGACTTCGGCGCCTCAACCAGTTTTACCATTTCCATGTGGCTGAAGAAAGTAGGTAACACGCGCGCTGAGTTTATTTTCAGCTTGATCGACGATCGCGACACCTGGGTGCATAATTCACTGTTCTTGATGGAAGAGGCAGGTAATGCCGATTCTACTGCCTTGAAGTTTTATGTGCGCGGTCAATGGCTGGCCTGGGAAGGTGATCACAAATTCAAAAAACCTCTGGCCGATGGACAATGGCACCACCTTGCCATCAGTTACAACGAAGCCACATCTAAACTCACCTGGTATTTTGATGGCGCGGCGATGACCAACGCTGTTGCTGCAGTGACAGATGTTAAAAACGGAGCCAATCCGCTCGGACCAATTGATTTGTCAGGGGCAAAAGGCCTGATCGTTGCTGGTAATAACCAACACGTGGGACAAACAGGTGCGGGCGACGATTGGATCAAATCCTACACAGGTGCCATTGATCAGTTTCGGTTGTATGGAACCCTGCTGACAGATGCCGAAGTGAAGGCTTTGTACGATGCTAAAAAGTAGTTAGTAAGATCGCCAGATAGACAAGGGCTGAACTTCTCGGTTCAGCCCTTTTTTCAAAACACCATTGTATGCAGGGCTATATAAAACAGGTTTGGATTCTTTTGCTGTTAACAGGATTACTGTCTTGTAAACAAAAAAAAGCAACCCTGTTCCAAAGCCTTCCTGCCGAAAAAACGGGTATCAACTTTATCAATAAGCCGCTGGAAAATGCCGGCCTGAATATTCTGTACTATCTCTACTATTACAATGGGGGGGGCGTGGCAACCGGCGATATCAACAACGATGGGTTGCCCGACATTTATTTCAGCGCCAATAGCCCGGCGGGCAACAAGCTTTATCTCAACAAAGGCAATTTTCAATTTGAAGACGTCACGGCTAAAGCCGGCGTAGCCGGTACTGCCGACTGGAGCACAGGTGCCAGCATGGCCGATGTAAATGGCGATGGCTTTCTGGATATCTATGTTTGTGCTAGCACCGGCCACCACGGTCTTCGTGGTAAGAACCAACTCTTTATCAACAACAAAAATGGCAGCTTCACAGAATCGGCCGCTGCTTATGGGCTTGATTTTGCGGGCTTCGGCACACAGGCTGCATTTTTTGATTTCGATCGCGACGGTGATCTGGATTGTTACCTGCTTAATCACTCGCAACGTCCACATGCCAATATTGCTGATACCAGTGCGCGACGCGTGTATAGTGAAGTATCTGGCAATCGTCTCTATAGAAATGATGTGTCGACCGCCGGTAAGTTTACCGACATATCAGCCGCCGCAGGTATTTACCAGAGCGCACTGTGCTATGGACTGGGCATCGCTATTGCCGACCTCAACCAAGATGGTTGGGATGATATCTATATCGGCAACGATTTTCACGAGAATGATTATTACTATATAAACAATGGAAATGGCAGCTTCACTGAGTCGGGGTCGAAACATTTTATGCATTATAGTCGCTTCAGCATGGGGAATGATGTTGCCGACATTGACAATGATGGTCAGCCCGATCTGGTTACTGTAGACATGTTGCCCCCCGATGAAAAAATATTGAAGACTTACGGCAGTGATGAGAATGCTGATACCTACGAGTATAAATTGACCCGCCATGGCTATCAGCAACAGGTGTCGCGCAATTGTCTGCAACGCAACAATGGGAAAGGCAGCAGTTTCAGTGATCGTGCCTTGCTAAGTAATATGGCTGCCACCGATTGGAGTTGGTCGCCTTTACTTGCCGACCTCGATAACGATGGAAACAAAGACCTGCTCATCACCAGCGGAATTGTGAAACGCCCCGTTGACCTGGATTATATCAAGTTTGTTTCTGACCTGGTCATGAAAACCGAAGAACGCGATGCAGGCAAACTCGATAAAATAGCCATCGATAAAATGCCCGATGGCGCTTCGCATCCCTTTCTGTTTCGCGGCAATGGCAACGCCGATTTCAATGATGTAAGCGAAAACTGGGGCACCGCTGCGTTGACAGGCTATCATAACGGTGCCGCCTATGCGGATTTCGACAACGATGGCGATCTTGACATCGTCATCAACAATTTATTAGCACCGGCCATCTTGTTACAAAACAATGCAACCCTCAAACATTCAATTACAATCAACTGCAAGGGCACAGGTGCTAATCCCTTCGGTATCGGCACCAAAATTTGGGTATTCGCTGCTGGCAAAACCCAATACCAGGAGTTGCAACCAGTGCGTGGCTTTCAATCATCATCAGATCATCGCTTGCATTTCGGACTTGACTCTATGGCAGTTGCCGATAGCCTGCTCATTGTATGGCCTGATCAACATTTCCAGGTTTTGAAGACGGTTCCAGCCAAGGGCCTCATCACCGTTAACCAGCAAGAAGCAATAGCCGGGTTCGATTATGACCGACAGTTTCCGCCAAAAGCCCCTTTGCTGGAAAATATGACCGGTCAATGGAGCAGCCCCTGGAAACACATGGAAAACAATTTTGTCGATTACAACAAACAATACCTGATCCCACATGCTTTGTCGACCCTCGGTCCTAAAATGGCTGTGACGGATGTAGATGGTGATGGATTGGATGATATATATGTATGCGGCGCGGCGGGTCAATCTGGTCAATTGTTATTACAAAGAGGTAATGGGTTCGTTAAAGGCGATAGCACTGCATTCAACCGCCACGCAGCAGCAGAAGAAAATGATGCCAGCTTTTTTGATGCCAATGGCGATGGATATCCCGATCTGGTAGTAGTGACGGGTGGCAATGAAAAGACCGACGGCGATAGCCTCTTGGCAGATCACCTGTATATAAACGATGGCAAAGGGCATTTCAGTGAATCGATCGGTGCGCTTCCGGCTATTCTGCGCAACAAGAGCACGGTGGCTGTTGCCGATATTGACAAAGACGGCGACACGGATCTTTTTCTGGGTGTGCTGGCCGACGCTGCAAAATATGGGATCAGGCAAACTTCCTATCTCTTGCTCAATGATGGCAAAGGCCGCTATGCGCCCGCGCCTGCCGCAAACATTCAACTGGATAGCATCGGCATGGTACACGCTTCTTCGTTTGCTGATATGAATGGTGATGGCTGGACAGACCTGGTAGTGGCGGGCGAGTGGATGCCGATAAAAATTTTCTACAATAACAAAGGGCGATTTACTGCCACAGATATTCCTGGATCAACCGGCCTTTGGCAATCAATTTGGATCAATGATGCCAACGGCGATGGCAAGCAAGATGTTTACGGCGGCAACTGGGGATTAAATTCCAAACTTGCTGCAGGAAAAATTCCACCACTGAAATTGTATATCAAAGATTTTGATAAAAATGGTTCTACCGAACAGATCATGGCATATACCTTGCCTGATAAAAAAGAATATACATTTCTGGCAAAAGACGAACTGGAACGGGCGCTACCCGTATTGAAAAAAGCATACCTGCAATACAGTGAAGTGGCTGGAAAAGATGTGCAGTATATGTTCTATGACTTATTTACGAATTTTAAAGAAGAGCGTGCTGATATGCTTGCTTCGACCCTGTTTCTAAACCAGGGAAATAAAACATTTACCACTGAGCAACTGCCAGAAGCACTGCAACTAGCGCCTCTCTTTGCTTTCAACAGTGCGGGGAATGAGCAGGTACTTGCAGCAGGAAATTTTTTCGGCGTGATACCCTACGAAGGAAGATATGATGCCCAATTGCCTACCTTGTTTTCAAGGAGAAAACCCTTGCGAGTGGCAGAAGCTAATCAACAACTGTCACTGGCGGGAATCGAGATCAGGGATATCAAGTGGATACGCACAGCAGGCAATAAACAATTACTCGTACTGGCCAGTAACAATGGCCCGCTTTATTTTTTCAGACAATAAAACCCGATGAACATGAGAAAGAAATTATTGCACCTGGTTTGGATGGCTGTTGCTCTCGCCGCCTGCTCAAAGAAAAGCAATGGTGGTAATGGCACTGGCAACGAACCGCCGGTAGATACAACTCCGGTAAAAACGGTTACCATGTGGCTGACAAATGCTGACCAATCGAGTTTATTGCAAAAACAAAGCAGTCTGCTTGGATTTGGTACTGCCAATGCAAGTTTCGGAACGGTGAGTCTCGACTCAACCATCGGCTTCCAATCAATCGATGGTTTTGGCTATACCCTCACCGGCGGTAGCGCACAACTGATCAACGCCCTGCCCGAAGCCAAACAGTCGGCTTTGTTGCAAGAAATGTTTGGCAGCGCAGAATCGTCTATTGCTGTCAGTTATATTCGCATCAGTATCGGTGCCTCAGACCTCGATGCCACGGTGTTTAGTTACGACGACCTGCCTGCGGGGCAAACAGATCCCACCCTTTCAAAATTCGATCTTGGCAAAGACCGGGAGGCACTCATCCCCGTGTTGAAAAAGATCCTGGCCATCAACCCATCTATCAAAATTCTTGGTTCACCCTGGAGTGCGCCGGTATGGATGAAAGACAATAATAGTTCCATCGGTGGCAGCCTCAAAACAGAATACTACAGCGTCTACGCCAATTATTTTGTGAAATACATCCAGGCCATGAAGGCAGAAGGCATTACCATTGATGCGGTAACCATACAGAATGAACCACAACATGGCGGCAACAACCCCAGTATGGTCATGTCGGCCACGCAACAAGCTGAATTCATTAAAAACAACCTGGGCCCTGCCTTTCAGTCCGCCACACTCAACAGCAAAATCATTGTCTGGGACCATAACTGCGATAACCCCGGTTACCCCAAAACCGTGCTCGCTGATGCCGGTGCCTACAAATACATCAATGGATCTGCATTTCATTTGTACGCCGGTGATATCAGCGCTTTAACCGATGTACACAATGCCTTTCCGGATAAAGCTGTTTATTTCACAGAACAGTGGACATCTTCTGAAGGCCAGTTTGCCGGCGACCTGCAATGGCATACCAAGAATGTGATTATCGGTTCCATGCGTAACTGGAGCCGCGTGGCACTGGAATGGAACCTGGGCAACAACGCAACTTTTGGTCCGCATACCGATGGCGGTTGCACGCAATGCAAAGGAGCCTTGACCATCACCGGCGCCGATTACACCCGCAATGTCAGCTACTATATCATTGCACATGCATCCAAGTTTGTGACACCCGGCTCGGTACACATCAATAGCAACGGCCCATCCACCTTACCCAATGTCGCCTTTTTGCGACCCGATGGAAAAAAAGTACTGATCGTTCTAAACGATAGCAGCGGTGATCTTGGTTTTAATATCCAGTTCAAAGGAAAATCGGCTTTCTCTCAACTGAAAGCCGGCTCGGTTGCTACTTATATCTGGTAAAAAACAAACCCATGAAAAAGTGTTTGCCTGGTCTACTGGTGTTGCTCTTATTGGTGGCTTGTTCCAAAAAAGAGTCGCCCTCGCCCGATCCCGAACCACTCGCAACGATCAGTTTGGCATCGATCAAACTGAATGGGGTTGCCATGGCTGATCAAACCTATGGTACGGCGCGTAAGCCGGTGATCGAACTGCAGTTTAGTGGCGCGGTGCTGCCATCGACTGTAGCAGGTGCTGTGCAACTTAGTACCAGCGGCGGACAAACAGTAGCCGTCACCAATACATTGCAATCGAGTGATGCCACTTTGTTGATCAGTCCGAATGCGGAACTAAATCCACTCACCAATTATAAACTCGTGGTGAGCAATGCACTGAAATCAGCCGCCGGCGGCAACTTCACGAGTACGGTGAGCAAACGGTTTTTGACAAGTATAGATTCAACAGATAAGTTCCCGGCAATCAGTGAAGATTCATTGCTGACCCTGGTGCAGAAAAAAACCTTTAATTATTTCTGGAACCAGGCCGCTTCGCTCAATGGCATGGCCCGCGAAAGAAATAGCTCAGGTAATACCGTTACTTCCGGTGGTTCGGGTTTCGGATTCATGGCCACCCTGGTGGCCGCTGAGCGGGGGTTCATCACGCGCAGCCAGGCGCTCACCTCGTTAACGAGTGCAGCCGATTTCCTGCTCAACAAAGCCGGCACCGTAAAAGGCGCTTTCTCGCACTGGCTCGATGGCACCACCGGCGCCATTATTCCTTTCAGCCAAAAAGACGATGGGGCGGATATTGTAGAAACATCCTACGCGGTAATGGGTTTGATAACGGCGCGTGAATATTTCAACGGCTCATCGGCCGCTGAAACCAGCTTCCGCCAAAAAGTAAATGCCATTGCCGACCGCGTGGAATGGGATTTCTTTCGCCGCAACAACAGCAATACCTTGTACTGGCACTATAGCAATACCTACAACTGGGACATGAATATGCCCATTGTGGGCTGGAACGAATGCCTGATAACTTATGTGATGGCCGCATCGTCTACCACACACAGCATTCCGGCCGAAGTGTATACCCAGGGTTGGGCGGGTAGCAACTATGTTAACGGGAAGCAATTTTACGGTTATACCTTGCCGTTAGGTCCCGACTATGGCGGACCGTTGTTCTTCTCGCACTATTCCTTTTTGGGTATCAACCCCAATGGCCTCAGCGATGCCTATGCGAATTACAAAGACCAGGTAACGGCCCATGCCAACATCAACCATGCCTACTGTGCGGCCAATCCACAAAAATTGTATGGGTACAGCGCCGATTGCTGGGGCCTCACTGCCAGCGATATCGCCGGTGGCTACAGTGCCAGCTCACCCACCAACGACCTGGGTGTGATCGCTCCCACAGCAGCCCTTTCTTCGTTTCCGTTCACACCCGAAAAATCGATGGCAGCGCTTAAATTCTTTTATTATAAACTCGGCGACAAATTGTTTACCGAGCAGGGCTTTGTTGATGCATTCAAATTGCAGGATGCCTGGTTTGCCGATTCCTACCTCGCTATCGACCAGGGACCGATTATAGTGATGATAGAAAACCATCGAACGGGATTGTTATGGCGATTGTTTACCAATGCGCCCGAAGTGAAAGCAGGTATGCGTAAATTAGGGTTCACGGCGCCCTATCTTTAGTCACCCCCTCGCATTATGAAACAGACCACGACATGGCTTGCAGCCGGCATTTTCTTCCTGGCAATACTGGCGGGTGAGCAGGCTACTGCACAGAAAAAAAGAACAACCGGCAGCGGATTTTCTGCCGCTACGCGCCCGCGTAACCTGTCTGATTCAGCGCTGTTGGACCTGGTGCAAAAACAAACCTTCCGTTATTTCTGGGATTTCGCCCACCCGGTATCAGGCCTCGCGCGCGAACGCAGCAATAACAGCTTTTCCTATGGCGATGAAGTAGTCACCACCGGTGGCACCGGTTTCGGTGTGATGGCGGTGATCGTGGCAAGTGAACGCAAATGGATCACCCGCGATTCGGCTGCGCGCTTCCTACTGAAGATGGTGAAGTTTCTGAGTAAGGCCGATAGTTACCACGGTGTCTTTCCCCATTGGCTCAATGGTGCGACCGGCAAAACCATCCCTTTTAGTCGCAAGGACGATGGTGCCGATTTGGTTGAAACCTCCTATCTATTTCAGGGCTTGTTGTGCGCGGCGCAATATTTTGATGCCGACAATGACACGGAGACTTCGCTGCGTAACCGCATCGGCTGGTTATGGAACGAGATTGAATGGAACTGGTTCACACGTGATGGGCAGGACGTATTGTATTGGCATTGGAGCCCGAACAATGGTTGGGCGATGAATCACCCAATTCGTGGTTACAACGAATGTTTGATTACCTATGTGCTGGCTGCGGCTGCGGGTGACCGTTATGGCGTGTCGCCAACCGTGTACCATGGCGGCTGGGCACAAAGCGATTTTTTTAAAAACGGCAAAGATTTTTATGGTATCCCATTGCCACTGGGTTTCGATTATGGCGGTCCCCTGTTTTTTTCACACTACTCTTTTCTTGGCCTCGATCCCCGCGGGCTTAAAGACAGATATGCCGACTACTGGGAACAGAACCGCAACCAGACCCTGATCAACCGCGAACATTGTGTGCGCAACCCGGGCCATTTCAAAGGGTATGGCCCCAATTGCTGGGGACTCACCGCCAGCGATACCTACAATGGCTACGATGCTCATTCGCCTACCAATGATCATGGTACTATTACCCCGACGGCTGCGTTGAGTGCTTTCCCTTATACACCCGAATACTCGATGCAGGCACTGCGCCATTTTTACGATGACCTGGGCGATAAAATCTGGACCGAATATGGTTTTGCAGATGCCTTTAACGAAAGCCAAAACTGGTATGCCGATAGTCACCTGGCCATCGACCAGGGGCCGATCATTGTGATGATTGAAAACTACCGCAGCGGCCTGCTCTGGAAACTTTTTATGCAAAACCCCGACGTGCAGCGCGGCCTGCAACGCCTCGGTTTCTTCTACCCGTCGGGTAAAATAAAACGATGATCATGAAATACGATGCCATTGTTATTGGAAGCGGAATCAGCGGCGGATGGGCCGCCAAAGAACTCTGCGACCACGGCCTGAAAACCCTGGTGCTCGAACGCGGTCGCGATGTTGAACATATTAAAGACTATCCCGGCTATGCCCGCGATCCCTGGGAACTACCGCACCGCGGCCAACCCACCCAGCAAACCCTGAAAGCCAATCCGCTGATCAGCCGCGCGGCCGATTATGCCGAAGACTCACAGCATTTTTTCGTGAAAGATGCCGACCATCCCTACGTGCAGGAGAAGCCCTTCGATTGGGTACGCGGTTACCAGGTAGGAGGTAAGTCGCTGATCTGGGGACGAAGCTGCCAACGTTGGAGCGATTTTGAATTTGAAGCGCCGAAGCGGCACGGCTTTGCGGTCGACTGGCCCATTCGCTACAAAGACATTGCCCCCTGGTACAGCCATGCCGAAATTTTCACCGGCATCACCGGCAGCAAAGAAAATATTCCCGCCATGCCCGATGGTGAATTCCAACCACCTTATGAACTCAATTGTGTAGAGAAACACCTCAAAGAAGTGCTGCACAAAGAATTTGGTCGCTACTATATTCCGGGCCGCTGGGCACACCTGACCGAACCCACCAAAGACCAAAACAGTACCGGCCGCGGCCAGTGCCAAAACCGAAACCTTTGCCGGCGTGGCTGCCCCTATGGTGGCTACTTCAGTTCCAACGCTGCCACCCTGCCCTGGGCCAAAAAAACAGGCAACCTGGTGGTGCGACCTTTCTCAGTGGTGGAATCCATTCTTTACGACGAAAAAACGGGCAAAGCAAAAGGCGTTCGGGTGATCGACACCGTTAGTAAGCAACCCGTGGAGTTTGAAGCACGCATCATCTTTGTGAATGCATCGGCTTTGAACAGCAACCTCATCTTACTCAATTCCAAATCGAACCGCTTTCCCAACGGCCTTGGCAACGACAGTGGTTTGCTCGGCAAATATATTTGCTTCCACAATTATCGTGGTAGCATGTGGGGCACCATGCCTGGCTTCGAAGACAGTTATTACAAAGTGCGCAAGCCGGTGGAATGTGTTATCCCTAATTTTCGCAACCTCGGCAAACAGGAGACCGACTTTTTAGGCGGATATGTCATCTTCAGTGGTGCTGGCCGCAGCAAACCTGATCCCGATACCAGCGAAATTGGCCAGTCATTGAAAGAGCAACAGCAGGCGGCCGGTCCGTGGACAGCCTATATGTACATGCAGGGCGAAACCATCCCCAAAGAAACCAACCAGGTGTACCTGCATGCCAGCCAGAAAGACCAATGGGGCATTCCACTGTTGACCATGAATGTGGGCTACGACGACAACGACGACAAAATGGTTAAAGATTTTCTGGAACAGGGCCAACTGATGCTCGAAAAAGCCGGCGTCAAAGACATCCACACCACAGATACCCACCAGGCACCGGGTCTTGATATCCACGAAATGGGCGGCGTTCGCATGGGGCACGATCCCAAAACCTCGCTGCTGAATGCTTTCAACCAACTACACCATTGCAAAAATGTATTTGTGACCGATGGCGCCTGCATGACGAGTACCGGTAACCAGAGTCCGTCGATACTCTACATGGCCCTTACCGCCCGCGCCGTTAACCATGCTGTTGCGGAAATGAAAAAAGGAAACCTATGATTCACTATCGTTTACCTATAACCGAAACTAGTTCAATGAACATTGTTCATAAGATCCTCAACCGGGTCATCATAATAGCCTTTTTGTTTTTCAGCAACAATACCAGCCTACTAGCGCAAAGCAAAAATGCAGCTATGCCAGCGTCTGCATCGAATAGCAAAGCATTAACCTATTGCAATCCACTTAACCTCGACTATGGCTATTGCCCCATTCCCAATTTCACCACCTGGGGCAAACACCGCGCAACAGCCGATCCGGTGATCGTCAACTTCAAAGGCGATTATTTTTTATTCAGCACCAACCAATGGGGTTATTGGTGGAGCCCTGATCTCTCCAACTGGAATTTTGTACCGCGCAAATTTTTGAAACCCTGGCACCAGGTTTACGATGAACTCTGTGCACCGGCAGTAGGCATCATCGGCGATACCATGATTGTCTTCGGCTCTACCTATAGCCGCAATTTTCCCATCTGGATGAGTACCAATCCCAAAACCGACGATTGGAAAGAAGCCATCGATTCGCTCGAAATTGGTGGCTGGGATCCCGCTTTCTTCACCGACGACGATGGGAAACTCTATATGTACAATGGCAGCTCCAATACCTATCCATTATATGGTGTGGAACTGGATCGCAAAACTTTTCAGCCCAAGGGCACACGCAAAGAAATGTATTTCCTCGAGCAATGGCGCTATGGCTGGCAACGCTTTGGTGAATACATGGACAATACTTTTCTGGAACCCTTTATCGAAGGCGCCTGGGTGACCAAATACGATGGAAAATATTATTTGCAATATGGTGCACCCGGTACCGAAATGAGTGGCTATGCCGATGGGGTGATCGTGGGCGAAACGCCACTTGGCCCCTTTCAACCTCAGTCCGATCCCCTGAGCTTCAAACCCGGCGGCTTTATTCGCGGCGCGGGGCATGGCGCCACCTTTCAGGACAACTGGAAAAATTACTGGCATGTAAGCACCATGAACATCACGGTTAAAAACACTTTCGAAAGAAGAAATGGCATGTGGCCTGCCGGCTTTGACAAAGATGGCGTGATGTATTGCAATACTGCTTTCGGTGATTATCCGCATTATCTTCCCAGCGGCGAAGCGGATCATTTGCAAAGCCAGTTTACCGGATGGATGTTGCTCAACTACAAAAAGCCGGTAACTGTTTCTTCCACCCTGGGCGATTACAATGCCAACAATGCCGTAGATGAATCGATCAAAACCTGGTGGAGTGCCAAAACCGCCAACAAAGGCGAATGGATACAATCTGACCTGGGCGAAAGCAGCAGCATTCACGCCATCCAGGTAAATTATGCCGACCAGGATGCTGCATTCATGGGCAAACAAAGCGGCATCTATCACCAGTATAAAATTTATGCTTCCAACGATGGGAAAAAATGGACACTCATCACCGACAAAAGCAATAACCAAAAAGATGTACCGCACGATTACATCGTGTTTGACCAACCCGTTAAAGCACGTTATGTAAAACTTGAGAACATCCACATGCCCACCGGCAAATTCGCCATCAGTGGCCTGCGCATTTTCGGCAAGGGCAATGGCGCTGCACCTTCCGGTGTAAAAGAGTTTATCGTGTTGAGAACGGAACGCGACAAACGCAGTGCCATGCTCAAATGGCAACCCGACGACCAGGCCTATGCCTACAATATTTATTATGGCACCGCGCCCGACAAACTTTATAACTGCATCATGGTACACGATGCGAACGATTATTATTTCAAAGGCATGGACAGCCAGAAAACCTATTATTTCACGATCGAATCCATCAATGAAAATGGTATTTCGCCCCGCTATAAAACACTTACAATTCAATAAGATGAAACAATTTGGCCTGCTGCTCCTTTTCGCGCTGGGCAGCTTAACCGCGCTGTATGCACAACACCCACCTTTTTACAACGACATACAATCGTTCCAACAACGCGACCGGGAAAGAACGCCGCAAAAAGGCGGCATCCTCTTTATTGGCAGTTCTTCGTTTACCAATTGGTCGGATGTGCGCGACTGGTTCCCTGGCTATGAAATAACGAATCGCGCCTTCGGCGGATCACAACTACCGGATCTGATTCGTTACGCCAATCAACTCATCGATCCTTATGCACCGCGCCAGGTGCTGATCTATTGCGGCGAAAATGATTTTGCTGCAGCCGATACCGTGCAAACCAAAACCGTGGTGGGTCGTTTTTTGACCTTGTATACTATTATCCGACAGAAACTACCGCAAGTACAAATCAGTTTTGTATCCATCAAGCCGAGCCCCAGCAGAAGAAAATACTGGCCGAAAATGGTAGCCGCCAACAAGGCCATCAGCGCCTTTCTGAAAACACAGGCCAATACGTCTTTTATCGACGTGTATTCGCTGATGCTTACCGGTAAGGCACAACCGAAATCGGACATATTCCTGGCCGACTCGCTGCACATGAACAGCAAAGGTTATGCAATATGGCAGAAAGCCATTGAACCGGTATTGCTGAAATCCGACAGAAAAATCTTTATCGACGCGCTGTTGAAAAAAATGAGCCTCGCCGAAAAGATCGGTCAACTCAACCTGGTTGTAGGTGGTGAAGCCACCACCGGCAGTGTGGTGAGCAGCGGCGTGGAAGAGAAAATTAAAAAAGGAAATGTGGGTGGCATTTTCAGTGTTACCAGTCCCGATCGCGTGCGCCAGGCGCAGGAAATTGCTGTTACTAATTCGCGGCTTAAAATTCCGCTGGTGTTCGGTCTCGATGTCATTCACGGGTATAAAACCATCTTTCCGATTCCCCTCGGCTTGTCCAGCACCTGGGATATGAAAGCCGTTGAAACGGTGGCGCAGATTGCTGCGCGCGAAGCATCGGCCGATGGCCTCAACTGGACTTTTTCACCCATGGTCGATATCTCGCGCGATCCGCGCTGGGGCCGCATTTCAGAAGGAAATGGGGAAGACCCTTACTTAGGCTCAGCCATCGCCCGCGCCATGGTAAGAGGATACCAGGGCCATGATATCAGCGCAACCGATGCACTTGCCGCCTGTGTAAAACATTATGCCTTGTATGGCGCCGCCGAAGCCGGTCGCGATTACAACAGTGTGGAGATGAGTCGGGTGCGTATGTTCAACGACTATATGCCACCGTACAAAGCGGCCGTTGATGCAGGTGTGGCAACCGTCATGACTTCGTTCAATGATATTGAAGCTGTGCCCGCGACCGCCAACAAATGGCTGATCACCGATGTCCTTCGCCAACAATGGGGCTTTCAAGGCATGGTGGTTACAGACTACACGGCGGTGAATGAAATGATCGATCATGGGCTCGGCGATCTGCAAACAGTATCGGCCAAAGCATTGAATGCCGGCGTTGATATGGATATGGTGGGTGAAGGTTTTTTGACCACCTTGCAGAAATCACTCGATGAAAGAAAGACTACCGAAGCAACAATAGAAACCGCCTGCCGCCGGGTGCTGGAATTCAAATATGACCTCGGCTTGTTTGCTGATCCCTATCGCCATTGTGATGTGAATCGGGCCAAGACAGAAATATTCTCAGCAGCCAACCGCCAGGCAGCTCGTGACATTGCCGCCAAATCGTTCGTGTTACTCAAGAATGAAAAGAATGTATTGCCGTTGGCGAAAAAAGGAACCATCGCACTGGTCGGTCCGCTGGCCAACACCCGTGAAAACCTGGTAGGCACCTGGTCGGTATCGGCTGATTATGCCCACCCACCTGCTTCCTTGTTCAGTTCGATGAAAGACTTGTTGGGCAGCCAGGCCAATATTATCTATGCCAAAGGCGCCAACGTGCATGAAGATTCTGCGTACGAAGCCAGGGTGAGCATATTTGGTAAAAAGATGGAAAGAGACAATCGCGCACCGGCGGTATTGATCGACGAAGCCTTGAAAGCGGCGGCCAAAGCCGATGTGATTGTTGCCGCCCTGGGTGAAGTAGCAGAAATGACCGGCGAGTCGTCGTCGCGTGGCATCATTGACATACCGCAAAGCCAGAAAGATTTATTGAAAGCGTTGAAAAAAACCGGTAAGCCGGTGGTAGTGGTATTGTTTACCGGTCGGCCATTGGTACTTACCGATATGATCAACGATTGTGATGCGCTTCTCACTGTTTGGTTTGGCGGATCAGAGGCCGGCGCCGCGATTACCGACGTGGTGTTTGGCGACGTGAATCCTTCCGGTCGACTGACTGCCAGCTTTCCGTATCATGTGGGACAGGTGCCTATTTATTATGCCATCAAAACCACCGGTCGCCCGAAGAACGGCGAGGGCTTTCAAAAATTCAGGTCCAATTACCTCGATATTCCCAATGAGCCTTTGTATCCTTTCGGCTACGGACTGGGGTACAGTGCTTTCAATTATGGCGATCTCCAACTCAGCAGTAAAAACCTGGGTGCCGATGATAGCCTCACGGCCAGTATAACGGTCACCAATACCGGAAAATACGCAGGCGAAGAAACCGTGCAGTTGTACATCCGCGATGTAGTGGCTTCCATTACGCGGCCGGTGAAAGAACTCAAAGGCTTCCAGAAAATTCAATTGGCACCTGGGGCATCGCAACGTGTACAGTTTACTCTTCATCCGGAAGACCTGAAGTTCTACAACAGCGAGTTGAACTTCGATTGGGATTCGGGTGATTTTGTGATTTTCATCGGACCCAATTCGCGCGATGCAAAAGGAGTTACAGTGAACTGGCAGAAATAGATAGGGGGGTCTTTAAAATAAGCGCTTCATGCTGCAACTGGGATATTGTAGTACTTTTGGTGCTTAAACAGGATGGTCTATGATAAGTCCGGTCAAAAAACGATTGCTCCCGATTGCATTGCTTTTGTTCCTGGTGTCGTTTGCGGATCACCATGAACCCAATGCCGAAGAAAAAGACGGCTGGGTGGAGCTCTTCAATGGCAAAGACATCAACGACTGGATGGTAAAGATCAATCACCACGAGGTGGGCGATAATTTCGGCAATACATTCCGGGTGGAAGATGGCTTGATAAAAGTGCGTTATGATGGCTATGGCGATTTCAACGACCAGTTTGGACATCTTTACTATAAGAAACCTTATTCCTATTATCACCTCAAAGTTGATTACCGCATCACGGGTGAGTTCCATACATCAGCGCCGGACTATGCTTTTCGAAACAGTGGTGTGATGCTGCATTCGCAAGATCCGCGTACCATGCGCAAAGACCAGGATTGGCCCATTTCGGTGGAGTTGCAATTTCTTGCTGCCGAAGACGATGGCCAACCGCGCCCCACCGGTTGCATGTGTTCGCCCGGTACCGATGTGGTTTACAACGGCAAGATCGATCCACGGCACTGTATCACCTCATCTGCCAAAACCTATAAACTCAACGAATGGGTGCATGCAGAAGCCATTGTGTTGGGTGATTCAATGATCACGCATATCATCAATGGCGATACTGTATTGCGTTATTACAAGCCCCAGATTGGTGGAGGCGTGGTGCACAATTTTGATCCGGCCCAAAAGCAAGACGGTAAATTACTCAGCAGTGGTTTTATCGCGCTTCAAAGCGAAGGGCAGCCCATTGATTTTAAACGGGTGGCCATTAAAGAGTTGCCAGTGCCGTCGCATTAAACTGCTGTTTCGCATTGGAAATAACACCCATTCATGACCAAAAACATACTTCTCGACCTCGGTGGTGTATTGCTCAACCTTAGCTTTCCGAAAACAGAGCAGGCCTTTGCGGCGCTCGGTTTGCCTGATTTCAACAACCATTTTTCACAATTCAAAGCCTCGCCTTTGTTCGAAGAATTGGAAACCGGTAAGGTAAGTAAGGAAGCGTTTCTGCAACATTTCAAAAAAGAAACCGGCTTGCAGGCTGCCGATAAAGACATTGTGGCTGCCTGGAATGCGATGCTGCTCGACTTTCCCGCCGAACGGGTAGCCTGGCTCGATCAACTGGCCGACAAGTACCGCGTTTTCCTGTACAGTAATACGAATGCTTTTCACCACGATGCCTTTCAGGAAACTTTTCTCCAGGCATATCCGCAGAAACCATTCGACCACTATTTTGAGAAAGCTTATTATTCGCATACGCTGGGTTTGCGAAAACCCTATGCCAGTTCCTACACAGCTTTGCTGCAGGATGCTGGTTTGCAGGCCGGCGAAACGCTTTTCATCGATGATACCTATCCCAATATCCAAGGTGCGCTTGAAGCCGGCTTACAAGCCGTTCACCTGGAACCAGGAATGACGGTACTTGACCTGTATGTATAAGGGGGTTATTCCTTGACTTCTTCGAAGTCGATGTATTCTTTGCGGATATCCTTCTGTGCCGATGCCGTTTGGTGCGTGGCTGTCGGTTCCTCTACAATGGTATCGCCCGTGCGATAACCCTGTTGTTCGCGCATGCGGCTCTCCATGTCTTCTTGCGCTGCTTTAAACTGCCGGCGCACCTGCTGCGTCGCTTTCGATACCGGCAATACAAAACCAAATAAAAACCGGTAAGCTATATAGGCAAGTAATGCCCAAAAAATAATCTTTACCATCGTGCAAAGATACAAACAGCCGATCAGGAAGAATGTTTAGGAAAGTGAAAAAACAGTGGCTAAAACGAAGTCCGCTTACGCTAGTTAACTAACGCGTTCATAGGATAAATTGGAAGCAAGAATAAATAACAATTGTAATTGATTGGTTTAATTACATTAAAAAATTCAAAAATATTTTATAATCTGATTTTAAGTTGAGTATATTCCAAGTAACAATACCGGTTATCCACAGCTTCCGGGCTCAACAGTAGGTTGGTTTCGGAGCCCACACCAGGTACCAATCACGATGACTATGAACCAGCGCTAAATAGGGGAGATAAAAAAGGCGACGATCCTTCATTAATTCTAACACAATGGGGCGTTACAGTATATGGGACAACCAACTCTTTGGTTCCATATAGTGCTCCTAATAACAGTTATTTGCTGTATAAAAATTTAAAATAATGACAGTGAAAAATATTCTGTCAATACTCCTTATGATTGGTGCGGCTTCCTTTGTGTCATGCAAGCCAAAGGCTCATGCAAATAGAGCTGCCGCAACTACGGATAGTGCAGTGTATTCCATCATAAAAATTTTTATCCCACATACTCGGGAGATAGAAGCGCTGACAGCAATTCCTTAATATTCTATGGCGAAAGGCCATTCGATACAAGCTTCTTATTGCACATAAAGAAGGATATTGACAAAGTTAATGGCACGTACTTCGAAGTACTACCCGAGTACCATAGATTTCTTAAAGATGTCAGATCATCTGAAATGCAGATCTTATTTTTCGAAGGCTACAGTTTCATTTTTGACTCGGCAATGTGGGAAAAAATAATAATTAGATCGGAAAAGCTTTTACCCACTGATACAAGTCTCAAAAGCAATCCATTAGTCAGGGATGAAAGTCACTATGCGCTGATTTTAAATTCATGAGTTAGGAAAAGTAACTTCAATACTTCCGTACAATATGAAGAGTTTTATAAATTTTTGAAAGACTCGTTGTTAAGCGATTTGGTTAATAAAAGAATACCGATAATGCATAAGGCAAAATAACATAATTATACATTCGGACTTATCATTACAGGGATATCCTCCTACAATGATCGTCGTGATTTTCAAAGGTTATGGTTTTTTTGGAATAGAATCTGGGCATCCCTACAGGGTAAAGTTAACCAGTAGGAACAATCTGTTACTTCATTCCAGCCGTTAACTGGTAGTTCCCACTTTGGCAGGCCAGCCCATTTAATTTTTGCTGGCTGACTCCGGTTTTTTCCTTACATTTGCAGCAGAAGTGATTCAAAAGAAGGGAACGGAAGCGTTCCCTTCTTCCATTTTTGCATGACAAACGAAGAAATTATACAAGGCGTTCGCGGTATGCTGGCCGAACTGCTCAGCGCCGACCCGACCTATTTCCTGGTGGATGTTCGTATTAAACCAACTAATAATATAAAGGTTTTTCTCGATGCCGACCAGGGGGTGAGTATTGCCGGTTGCGCCCAGTACAACCGGGCGCTCTACAAAAAGCTGGAAGAGGCCGCCTGGTTTCCTGAGGGCGATTTTTCGCTCGAAGTGTCATCCCCCGGGCTCGACGAACCGCTTAAAATGTGGCGCCAGTACCAGAAGAACATCGGCCGCCATGCAGAAGTGACCTTGCTCGACAACAGCAAAATTGCCGGTATCCTCCTATCAGTAACCGAAGACGGCATTGTGCTGGAAGAAACCAAGGGCAAGAACAAGAAAAAAGAAGTAATCGCGCATTCATTATTATTCGATAACATCAAACAAACAAAAATTCAGGTAGTTTTTTAAATAACAGCGCCATGGCAAGTATCAATTTGATCGAAGCATTCCAGGACTTCAAAGATGCCGAAAACATCGACCGCCCCACCATGATGAAAGTGGTGGAAGACGTGTTCAAAACCCTGCTGCGCAAGAAATACGGGGCCGACGATAATTTCGACGTCATCGTAAACGCCGAAAAGGGTGACCTTGAAATCATGCGTCGCCGCACCATCGTAGAAGACGGTGAAGTGGAAGATCCGCTGGCCCAGATCGCCTACAGCGATGCCCGCAAAATCGAACCCGACTATGAAGTAGGTGAAGACCTCTACGAAGAAGTGGAAATCCTCGATTTCGGCCGCCGCGCCATCCTGGCCGCCAAACAAACCCTGGCCAGCCGCATCAGCGACCTGAAAAAGAATGTGCTTGTCAAAAAATACGGCGACCGCGTAGGTGATATCATCAATGCCGAAGTGTACCAGGTTTGGAAAAAAGAAATCCTGCTGCTCGACGAAGAAGGCAATGAACTGATCCTCCCCAAAAGCGAACAAATTCCGCAAGATTATTTCAAAAAAGGCGAGTCTATTCGCGCGGTAGTAAAGAAAGTGGAGCTGAAAAATAATTCGCCCGTTATCATTTTATCCCGTACCAGTCCGCTTTTCTTGGCTAAATTGCTGGAGATTGAAGTACCTGAAATCTTCGACGGCCTCATCGTCATCAAGAAAATCGTTCGCGAACCGGGCGAAAGAGCGAAAGTGGCTGTAGAATCTTATGATGACCGCATTGACCCCGTAGGTGCCTGTGTGGGTATGAAAGGTAGCCGGATCCACGGCATTGTTCGCGAACTGAAAAACGAGAACATCGACGTGATCAACTGGACCAACAACCAGCAACTGCTGATCCAGCGCTCTCTTACCCCCGCCAAGATCACCAGTATGGAGATCGATAATGAGAGGCACCATGTAAATGTGTTCCTTAAACCAGACCAGGTTTCCCTTGCCATCGGCCGGAAAGGCGTCAATATCAAGCTGGCCCAGGAATTGACCGGGCTCACGATCGACGTATTCCGCGATAATGAGGGCGACGAAGAAGAATATGATATCGACCTCGACGAATTTGCAGACGAGATCGATACCTGGATCATTGATGAATTAAAACGCATTGGTTGCGATACCGCACGCAGCGTTTTGGACCTTACAGTTGACGAATTAGAAAGAAGAACCGATCTCGAGCGCGAATCCATCGAAGAAGTTCGAAAAATCGTAAAAGCTGAGTTCGAAAAAGAATAAATGGCAGAAATAACAACACCCAGATTAATGGCGGCCGCCAAAGAATTCAACATCGGCAAAGACACGCTGGTGGAGTTTTTGGCGTCCAAAGGTTTTGACCGCGAGGAGCTGAAGCCAACCTCGAAACTCTCGGAAGACATGTACAATGCGCTTCAGCGGGAGTTTCAGAGCGACAAACTGGCCAAGAGCAAGAGCGACCAGATCGACTTGCCCAAAGGCAGCACCCAGGAGAAGAAGAAGAAGGAAGACGAGGAGGTCATTTTCCGCAAAGACAGCAAAAAGACCGAAGCCGCGCCTGTTGAGAAGCCGGCTGCTGAAACAAAACCAGTTGAGCCCGAACAGCCCGTAGCGCCCGAGAAAAAAGCGCCTGCGGCGGATGTGATCGCGGAAGTGCCGACCGCCAAAGAAACAAAAGCAGCGCCCGAAGCCGTTGAGCCGGAACCCGCCAAAACGGAGCCGGCCACCATCGAAGGGCCTAAAATCGTTGATAAGATCGACCTTTCGGCGATCGATTCGAGCACCCGCCCGAAGAAAGTGGTTAAAAAACAGACCGCGTCGGCCGAAAAAGCCCCCGCTGCTGAAAAAAAGACCAAGGAACCGGTAGCCAAAACCGTTACCGAGCCCGAAGCCAAGCCAACCCCCGCCGAAGAGGAATCAAATGAACCCCCGGTAATCGAAAATATCCAGGCCGAACGCCTCACTGGTCCGAAGATCATGGGCAAAATCGACCTGCCGGTCGACAGTGATACCCGCCCCAAACAAGGTGCTGGTCCCGCGGCCGGTGCCGGTGGCGATACCAAGCGGATCCGCAAGCGGATTCCGATCGACAAAAAAGGCGAAAACATCACCCGCCAGCAGGCCAGTGGCCAGCAGGGTGGTTTCCGCGGTCCCGGCCAGCAAGGCCAGGGTGGCGGTTTCCGTGGCCCCGGTCAACAGGGCCAGGGCGGCAATCGCTTCCAACGTCCCGGCCAGCAAGGTGCCGGTGGTCGCGGTGGTAATCGCCCCGGTGGCGGTCCGCGCCAGAACCCGCGCGAGGTGAAGGAAATCGACCAGAAAGAAATCCAGGAAAAAATCCGCCAGACCCAGGCCAAGATGGCCGGGGGTAGCAATACCAAGGGCGGCCGTGGCATGAAATCACGCCGCCTGCGCGAAAAACGCCAGGGCATGGCCGAACAGGAAGGCCACGAAGCGCAGGATACTACCATCCAGGTTACCGAGTTCATCAGCGTGAGCGAACTGGCCAACCTGATGGATGTGAGTTATGCTGATGTGATCGGCAAGTGTATGGGCCTCGGTATGATGGTGTCGATCAACCAGCGTCTCGACGCCGAGGTGATCGAACTGGTAGCCGGCGAATTTGGCTTCAATGTGGAATTCATCGGCCTCGATGATATGGAAGATATGGACGAAGAAGATGTGCAGGACGATCCCGAAGACCTGCAGCCGCGTTCGCCCATCGTTACCATCATGGGTCACGTTGACCATGGTAAAACTTCCCTGCTCGACTATATCCGCAGTGCCAACGTAGTGGCAGGTGAGGCCGGCGGTATCACCCAGCACATTGGTGCTTACACGGTTGATGTAGCCGAAGACAAAAAAATCACCTTCCTCGATACCCCGGGTCACGAAGCCTTTACCGCGATGCGTGCCCGCGGTGCGAAAGTGACCGATATCGCGGTGATCGTGATTGCGGCCGACGATGCGGTGATGCCCCAAACCAAGGAGGCCATCAGCCACGCGCAGGCAGCCAATGTACCCATGATCTTCGCCATCAACAAGATCGATAAAGACGGGGCGAATCCGCAGAAAATATACGAACAGCTCTCCCAGATGAATATCCTGGTAGAAGAGTGGGGTGGTAAATTCCAAAGCCAGGAACTGAGCGCAAAAAAAGGCCTGAATGTAGACCTGCTGCTGGAAAAAATCCTGCTCGAAGCCGAACTGCTCGACCTGAAAGCCAACCCCGACCGGGAGGCCAATGGTAGTATTATTGAAGCTTCGCTCGATAAGGGCCGCGGTTATGTGGCCACGGTGCTGGTACAAAACGGCACCTTGCAGCAAGGGGATATCGTGGTATCGGGCCAGTATTATGGTCGCGTCAAAGCGATGTTCAACGAGCGCAACAAGAAACTCGAAGAGGCGCCACCTTCTACGCCGGTATTGATACTCGGCTTGAACGGTGCGCCACAGGCAGGTGAAACCTTCCGGGTGTACGAAGATGAATCTGAAGCGAAAGAAGTGGCCGGTCGCCGGGCACAGATCCTGCGCGAACAGGGCATCCGCACCAAGAAACACATTACCCTCGATGAAATCGGTCGCCGCCTGGCCCTGGGCAATTTCAAACAGCTCAACCTCATTATCAAGGGCGACGTGGATGGATCGGTTGAAGCATTGTCTGATTCACTCATCAAACAAAGCACCGAAGAGATCGCCGTATCGGTAGTACACAAGGCCGTGGGTGCCATCACCGAGAGTGATGTACTGCTGGCCACTGCTTCCGATGCCATCGTGATTGGCTTTAACGTGCGGGCTTCTAACCAGGCCGCCCGACTGGCCGAAAACGAAGGCGTGGAGATCAAGACCTATTCCATCATCTACAATGCCATCGAAGAGATCCGCAGTGCGATGGAAGGTATGTTGGAACCCAAGGTGCAGGAGAAAGAAGTGGCGCAGGTGGAAGTACGCGAAGTGTACAAATTCGACAAGGCCACCGTGGCTGGATGTTTTGTGACCGATGGCAAGATCAAGCGCGACAGCAAGATCCGCCTCTTCCGCGACGGTGTACTCATCTACCCGCGTACCGAGGGTGCATTTGGTGAACTGGGCAGCCTGAAACGTTTCAAAGACGACGTAAAAGAAGTGAACAATAACTACGAGTGCGGTCTTACGATTAAGAACTTCGCTGATATCCAGGTGGGTGATACCATCGTGGCCATCGAAGAGGAAGAAGTAAAACGCACTTTGTAACCAAAAAACCGGAAAGCTGGCAGCAGTTTTCCGGTTTTATATTCTAACATTTCCTTAAATCTCAGCGGGGCATCCCTTGCCTCCCATCTGTTCCGTAATTTGTTGGCTGATATGAAGTATTCATTCCTTTTTTTGACCCTTTTCGCGGCTGCTGCAGCCCAAGCGCAAACGCCCGCCTCAGTTGCTTCTAACCAGGCAACAGCGGCCAACAATACCCCGAAAGTGAAGCGGGTAGTTGCTGATAAAATTGTGGGCGTGGTAGGCGATAAAATTATTCTGCAGTCTGATATCAAGAATGCGATTCTGGATATTCAGCGGCAGGCTGAAGGCCAGCAGGATGTTCGCCTGCCCACTGAATGTGAAGTGATGGAGCAGGCCCTGGCACAAAAAGCATTGGTGGTGCAATCGGAGCGCGATTCGCTGCCCATCAGTGAGGAAGAAATTGAAGGCATGCTCGACAACCAGGTGCGCGGCTTTATCCAGCGTTTTGGTACCAAAGACGCGCTGGAACAAATCGCCGGCCGAACCGTTTACCAGATCAAAGAAGACTTCCGCCAATCGTTTCGCGAACGCAAGCAGGCCGAAGAAATGCGCAAGAAAATCGTTTCTGGCGTTAAAATCACCCCTACAGAAGTAAAAGAGTATTTCGATAAAATTCCGGTCGACAAACTACCTTATTATGAAACGGAAATCGAAGTCGGCGAACTGGTTGCTTATCCCAAGGCCAGCCGCGACCTCGAACTCTATGCCATTGAAGAACTGACCGAATACAAAAAAGAAGTGGAAAGCGGTTCCAAGAAATTTGAGACCCTGGCCAGTTTGTACACCGATGATCCCGGCAGCAAGGGCACCGGTGGTATGTACAATATCAATCGCACCGAAAAAAACTGGGACCCGACTTTTATCGCCAATGCTTTCCGCCTGAAAGAAGGACAGATTTCACCCGTTTTTAAATCCAAATTCGGCTACCATATCATCCAGATGGTTAGCCGCGCCGGCGACGATGCCACTGTTCGACATATTCTTAAAATCCCGGCGATCACCGAAGCCGAAATTGCTTCGGTTACGAGCAAACTGGACTCCATTCGCACCCGCCTGGTAAACGGCAGCATCAGCTTTGGCGAAGCCGTTGGCCGCTACAGCGATGCCGAAGAATCCAAGTTCACCGCCGGTATGAAACAATGCGCCAATGGCACCTATTGCACCATCGACCAGTTGGACAAAGACCTGGTGACCGCATTGAAAAACATTCAACCGGGTACCTATTCCCAACCCCTGGCCTATACCGATGAGCGGGGAAAAAAAGCGGTTCGCATCATCTACCTGAAGTCAAGATCGGAGCCGCACCGCGAGAACATGAAAGACGACTACAACAAAATTGCCGCAAGGGCGCTGGAAATAAAGCAACAGGAAGCCGTTGAAAAATGGTTTACCACAAAAATCCCCACGTTTTACCTGCAAATTGATGAGGCGTTTAACAAGTGCGACCAGCTAAAACTTTGGATGGCAAACATTACGAAGAACCAGTAATACAATCTCCTTTGGAATAGAAACGAAAGCCCTTCCAGAAACCGGAAGGGCTTTTTATTTTGTGTAAATTGGTAACTGATGCGCACACACTCGGCCATGTTAGACGACAAACACAAACTGGAAACCAGTTTGCAGGAAAGCGAAGAGCGCTATCGCGATCTGTTTGAAAACGCCATTGATATCATTTACATCGTTGACCTGGAGGGCGCCATTGTGTCGATGAACCGGAGAATGGAAGAGCTGTTGGGTTACAGCGACCAGGACCTGCTGGGTAAATCTTCCCACCTGCTTTTTGCGCCCGAAAAATTGCCGGAAGTAATTGTGCAGGAAGAACTAAAGAGAAACGGACAGGCAAAGATCACGGTGTATGAATCTGAATACATTAGTAAGGAGGGGAAACGATTGCCGGTTGAAATCAGTTCCCGATTGATTTATCGCGAAGGGCGGGTAACCGGCACCCATGTTACATCGCGCGACATCAGCCAACAACGACAAGCACAACTTGCCCTCGCCAAGAACGAAGCCATGTACCGCTTTTTGTCGGAGCATGCGCGTGATGTGATCTGCCTTCACCTGCCCGATACGAAGTACATATATGTTTCATCGTCGATCGAGCCAATGCTCGGTTATGAACCGGAAGAACTGGTGGGACATTATCCGCATGAGTTTTACCACCCCGACGATGTTTATTCGGTTAACAACAAAGTGGCTGCTTCCTTCGAAGATCGCCAAAGCCCGGCTTTTTTGCGGTATCGATTTCGCCACAAAGAAGGGCATTATATCTGGTTGGAAACCGTGCCCCAACCCATCATTGAACAGGGTGAAATGATCTATGTGCAAACGATCAACCGCGATATCACCGAACGAAAAACGGCCGAGCAGCAATTGGTGGAGAAAGACAGGCTTTCATCGGCCCTGGCGCATACCAGCCGTGTATTGTTGTTGGATCAGTCGATAGAGCAAACATTTTTCCAATGTATACCGCTTTTCTGCAACGCCTTGCAGGCCGATCGCATGTTTGTGTTTAGATTGGAAGATGGAAAAGCCATTGACACTTTGTTGTGGAATGAATCGACCAAAGAATTTACGCAAGACCATCCTTCTTTAAATGGCGCTGAAATATTTGTGGCTACACAATTGGCAGAATACACCATTGAACAGGAAACCAACGAGCAAAGGCTGGCCTGGATGCACCGATACCAATGCCAGTCGATATTGCTGGTACCCGTATTTACCAGTGATGGTTTTTGGGGCGTTATCGGTTGCGCCCAACATACCAGCGGCCGGCATTGGAATGAAAACCTGCGGAATAGTTTTATCACTTTTGCCGCCTCCATCAGCAGCATGCTCGAAAACCATCTTCGCGAAAAGCAATTGCGCCAAAGCGAAGAATGGTTTCGCACTTTGTTCCGCAATTCGCTCGATATTGTTTTTGTAGTTGATGCCAGGGGAAGACTGGGTTATGTAACCCCGAGCCTTGAAACCATTTTAGGCTATAACCAATTAGATCTACTGGGTGAATATTGCAGCAATTTTGTGCATCCCGACGATATCAATGCCTTCAATCACCTGATTTATAAACTGGCAACTGATGCAGAACAGGAGCAGGTATTGCAACTGCGTGTAAAACATGCAGAAGGCCATTGGTGCTGGATGGAAATGAAGGGCCAAAGCCAGTTGCGCGACCCAAACATCAATGGCATTTTACTAAGCCTGCGCGATGTGAGCGAATACATCGAAATTGAGAATACCCTCAAGCAGTACAGCGACCGGATCACCGGTGTATTGCACAGCATCACCGATGGCTTTATCTCTACAGATCGCGACCTGCGCATCGCCATGTTCAATACTGTGGCGGCAGATGCACTGAAAGACAACCAGCAACTGGCGCTGGGCGAAAGTATTTGGGATCTTTTTCCGCAGGCACGTCAATCAGACAGCTATTTATTTCTGAACCAGGCCATTCGCGAAAACCGAACAATCCGCTATGAACAATGGGTAGAAACACTGAATCGTTGGTTTGAAGTAAGTGCCTTCCCGTTTGAAGACGGCTTGTTTATTTATTTTAAAGACGCCACCGAAAAGAAATACCACGAAAGCCTGCTGCAACTGGAAAAAGAATTACTGGAAATGAATGCGGCATCGACCGTTACCATTTTTTCCATGGCGAAAGTATTGCTGGAAAGACTGGAGCATTTATTACGGCGTACCCATACCTCTATCCGGCAAATAAAAAATCGAACCGGTGAAGTGATGTTGCTGGCTTCTTATGGTTTTGATGAAGACTGTGCAGCCAATGTCAATGAATCTTTATTTGACCAGGCGGCGCATAGTGTAGCCGCACGCGCCGTTATCGAGAAAAAAGCAATGGGTGTGTTGGATATTGAGCAAAGTGATTTGTCGCCCGAAACCAAGGCTGCAGCCCGCGCCTGTGGCATCAAATCTACCTGGTCAACCCCCTTGTTTAGTTCCATCCACGAAGTACTGGGTGTATTTACGTTTTATTTTGAAACAAACCGGGAACCCAGTCAGCAGGAGCTGACAGTAGTGCACCGCAACCTTCGCATTTTTGCGATGATTATGGAAAACCGGCAGGCTGCTGAAAAATTGCATATCAGTAATGAGCGATATATCCTGGCCACCCGTGCGGCCAACGAAGCTATCTGGGACTGGGACGCAGAAGAACAAGTGACTTATTGGGGCGATGGATTCAAAACCATTTTCGGGTATGCATCGGCGTTTTACCCAGGCCTATCGATGATTTGGGAAAATAAAATACACCCCGATGACCGCGAGCGGGTGATCAACCGAATTGCCAGTTTCACCTCGGGTGAACGAAAGGGCTTGTTTGTGGAAGAATACCAGTTTTTAAAGGCAGATGGAAACTATGCGTATGTGCGCGACAAAGCCTATTGTCTGTACAACGACGAAGGCAAAGTGATTCGTATGATCGGCTCCTGCGAAGACATTACTGAAACCAGGAGGCTGCAACAACAGTTACTGCAACAGGAAATCCATAAACAACAGCAGATTGCACAAGCCGTAGTGGATGTGCAGGAATCTGAACGGGCCGAAATTGGTAAAGAACTGCACGACAACGTAAACCAGTTGTTGAGTACCGCCAAACTTTTTCTGGAAGTGGCACAAAACGATCACGACAGGCGCCCACAGATGTTGCAAAAAAGTTCAGATGCCATCATGAGTGCCATCAACGCCATTCGTGAAATCAGCCGCTCGCTGATGCCGGCCAGCATCGGCGACCTGGGGCTGGTTTCTTCGGTAAGCGATCTGGTGCAGAATCTTAACCTCACGCGGCAACTTGCTGCCCGGTTTACTTATGATAATAATCTTGATTTGTTGCTGCCGCCGCCACAAAAGCTCATGTTGTTCCGGATTATCCAGGAACAGGTAAACAATATCCTGAAACATGCCAAGGCCCGGAAACTTCTGATAGATATTTCTTATCACCCAAAATACATTCGACTGGAAATTACCGATGATGGAATGGGGTTTGATTTGTCCTCGGCAAAAAGAAAGAATGGTGTAGGTTTGTCAAATATTTACAGCCGGGCGGCGTTGTTTAACGGTGATGTACACATTACTACATCACAAGGAAAAGGATGCCAACTGATTATCACTGTACCCCATACCCTGCAGAAAAATGAGCAGTAGCGACAAAGTGACGATCATCATTGTGGATGATCATAAATTAATCCGTGAAACCTGGAGTTTTGTGCTGGGCAACGACGCCCGTTTTGAGGTTTTAGGCGATTATGGCGATCCGGAAAAAGCCATCGAGATGACCAAAAAGCTGGCGCCGAATATTGTATTGATGGATATTAATATGACGCCCATCACCGGCTTTGATGCCACCGAACAAATTCGCCGGTTATCGCCCAATACCCGCGTCATTGGCGTTTCCATGCATTCACAACCAGCTTACGCACGTAAGATGTTACAGGTAGGCGCACATGGGTATGTTACCAAAAACAGCAGCAAGGATGAGATGGTGCGGGCCATCCTCGAAGTAAACAAAGGCAACCGCTATATCTGCGATGAAATACGACATATCATTTCAGAACAGAGCAATGAAATGGCCGGTGAAGCGCCCGATGTAAAAAGCCTTACCGAAAGAGAGATACAAATTATACACCTGATCAAAGACGGCAACTCTTCCAAAGAAATCGCCCGGCAATTGGATATCTCCTTAAAAACGGTGGAAGTTCATCGCCACAATATTCTCAAAAAACTCCAGCTTCGGAATTCAGCGGCGCTCGTGAATTTCGTGAACAGCAACCCCAGTTTGTATTAGAATCCAGCTATATTTGTGTTTTCACTCCTGCATATGATTGTCTAAACGGGGCAGTTCTATCGGCTGCCGATTCAAATTGAAATTGTATTCACCGGTCAATACTGGCCGGGTTTTCCTATTGTAGAATTTTGTTACCATGCCATTACCTGAATTGCCCGCTCCCATAAAGGAGAAGGGATTTATCCATACTATACTCGCTGCGCTCCGCGGCGAAGAACAAGACTATACCAAGGTCAATATCAAAAGAGCCGTGGTGCTCCTGGCCATTCCCATGATCATTGAAATGGGTATGGAAAGTGTGTTTGCCCTGGTTGATCTTTATTTTGTAGGCCAACTGCCCGACAGCGAGCACAATATTCAAACCGTTGGGCTCACCGAATCGGTTTTATCGCTGGTGTACTCACTCGGTTTTGGATTTAGTATGGCGGCAACCGCCCTGATCGCCCGCCGGGTGGGTGAGAAAGACCCGAAAGCCGCCTCCCATGCTGCCCTGCAATCAATTTGGCTCACCGCCCTGATGGGGATTGTGTTGAGTATCATCGGGTATATTACCGCGCCAGTTGTTTTGCAGTGGATGGGTGCTGAACCGGCAACTGTTCGCCACGGTGCGGTGTTCGCGCGGCTCGAACTGGCCAGCAGCCTGGTGATTATGCTGCTTTTTATGATCAATGGCATTTTCAGGGGCGCGGGCGATGCGTCGATGGCCATGCGCAGCCTGATGCTCGCCAATATCTGTAATATCATTTTATGTCCGCTGTTGATCAATGGCCTCGGGCCGATACCGGCCTTCGGACTAAACGGTGCAGCCCTGGCCACCATTATTGGTAGGAGTATCGGGGTTTGTTATCAATTGTACCAATTGTTGGCTGGCCGATCACAAGTAAAGCTTCCGTGGAGAACCGATTGGAAGCCCGATTTTCCGGTGATTGGCAACCTGGTGAAACTGGCCCTGCCGGTCACCGGACAGTTTATCATTGGTTCTTGCAGTTGGATATTCTTGGCAAGGCTGGTGGCCGAAACCGGCCAGGCCACAGCGAGTGCCGGTTACCAAACCGCCATTCGCATCCTTGTCTTTTTCATTCTGCCGGCCTGGGGTATGTCGAATGCAGCAGCAACCCTCGTAGGGCAAAACCTCGGTGCCAAACAACCCGACCGGGCCGAGGCTTCTGTTTGGGTGACCGCCCGCTACAACGCGATTTTCATGGGTTCGGTGATGTTTATTTTCTTGCTGGGCGCCCCCTGGGTGGTGGGTTGGTTTACGCCCGTCGCCGAAGTGCGCGAAACCGCCAGCCTGGCCCTGCGGGTCATGTGCTCGGGCTATATTTTCTATGGCATCGGTATGGTGCTGGCCAACGCTTTTAATGGCGCCGGCGATACCAAAACGCCCACCTGGATCAACCTGGTGGGGTTCTGGCTGTTCCAGGTGCCCTTCGCGTACCTGCTCGCTAAGGTCTTGAAAATGGGTCCATTAGGTGTTTTTATTGCCATCCCGGTAGCAGAAACCGCCATGGCCATAGCGGCCTGGGTAATTTTCAAACGGGGCCGGTGGAAAGAAATAAAAATTTGATGATCGGGCACTAAACTGGCTGGCCATTCGTTTTACGGGTTACCCAACGTCCGTTTCTATGAAAACTGTGCGCAAGTACGGCTGGATAGCCATCTTTATGTCTTTACCGTTTGGCCTGTTGGCCAGACCCGTAAAATCGAATTCCCCCGCCAATAAAAACATAGCCTGGAACCGGGCCCTTGCCCTGAAAGGCGATTCCATTTACAATGCACTCGACCTGCAACAGGAAGGGCTGTCGAAACGCGCTTTCCAATTTGCCTGGAAAGGATACTGCATTCTGCTCAATCGCCGGCAACTCGAAAACCCCGACGTATTGACAATTTGTGATTTCAGCCAAAGCTCTAAGAACAAGCGGATGTATATCATCGACTTGCAGCAGGGCATGTTATTGTTGCGCACCTATGTAGCGCATGGCCGCAACAGCGGAAAAGAATATGCCAACCGTTTTTCCAACCGCCCCGAATCGCACCAGAGCAGCCTCGGTTTTTATGTGACGAAAACCACCTATGTAGGCGAGCATGGTTTATCACTTCGCATTGTTGGCATGGAACCCGGCTTCAACGATCGTGCGCTGAAGCGCAATATCGTGGTGCATGGCGCGCACTATGCAGCCGAAGATTTTATGGAAAACAACAAGGTGTGCGGTCGCAGCTATGGTTGCCCTGCGGTGCCTGATATCGAATCAGAAGAAGTAATTGATGCCATCAAAAATGGTTCTTGTTTGTTCATCTACCATCCCACCCAGAAATACATCAAGGGGTCCAGGATCCTGAACAGCAAAACAAGTTAGGGCAGCGCCACCAGGCTGGCAATACACAACGAAAAGATGCCGGCAAAAAATCCCACCGCCAACTCTTTCGGCGCATGCGCATTGAGCAGTAAGCGAGCCGTTCCGGTTAGTCCGGCGATGATCACCGCCACCGACAAAGGCATCCCCATCGGTATAAGACTCTGCCAGGCCAGCAGGGCAAAAAAACCAACGAGTACACCCATGGCCATGGCATGTAAACTGACCTTCATAAAATTATTGAGCGTAAGCGCGAGGATGCTGGAAATAAATACCGCACACAACATGATGACCAACTCGGGTGGATTGTCGACCTGGTTACGCGCTACATAAAAAATGGAGAAATAAAAGATCATCGATGCAATGATCGGAATGATACGATCCTGCCTTGTCGGCAAGTGAATGCTACTGATAAAACCAAGCCGCTTTAACAACAAAGTGGTGACGGCCGGAAAAAAACAAGTATTGACGACGATTGAAACCAGTTTGATCAGCTTATAATAACTGGATTCACCCATGAAAGCAAAGGGGTGGATATACAACAGAAAGAGCGTGATATAAGTGGGAATGAACAGCGGATGAAAAATAACAGAAACCAATTCGCCAAAGAAACGGGGCAGTGGTTTGATAGCAGTGTCGGTCGTCATAATTCCTTTCTTAATCGCGCCACCGGTATATTGAGCTGTTCCCTGTATTTGGCCACCGTGCGCCGGGCAATATTATAACCTTTTTCCTGCAATAACTCCGTCAGTCGCTCGTCGCTCAGCGGTTTTCTTTTGTTTTCGCCGCCCACCATATCGCTTAATATTTTCTTCACTTCACGCGTGGATACTTCTTCGCCGCTTTCGGTGCTTAGGCTTTCGCTGAAAAAGAATTTGAGGCGATAGGTGCCGAATTCCGTTTGCACAAATTTGCTATTGGCCACCCGGCTCACGGTCGATATATCGAGCCCCGTGCGTTCAGCAATGTCTTTGAGAATCATTGGTCGCATGGTGGTTTCATCGCCTGTCAGAAAAAATTCACGCTGGTAATCCATGATGGTTTGCATGGTCATCATCAGGGTTTGTTGCCGCTGCTTGATGGCATCAATAAACCATTTGGCCGCATCAATTTTCTGTTTGATGAACAACACGGCTTCTTTCTGTCGCTTGTCTTTTTTGCTGCCGCGATCATACTCCCGCAGCATATCGCGATAGCCTTCGCTGATGCGCAGGTCGGGTGCATTCTTGCTGTTGAGGGTCAGCTCCAGTTTGCCTGCGTTGTTGAAGATGAAAAAATCGGGAATCACATAACTCTCGGCCTTGTTCACTTCGCCCACATTGCCGCCGGGTTTGGGATTGAGCCGAATAATTTGCTGGATGATATCACGCAGTTCTTCGTCGTTGATATTGAGGCCGCGCTGGATCTTGTCGTAGTGCTTCTTGGTGAATTCGTCGAAATAGCGGGTCAGTATTTCAATGGCCTGTTCAACGGTATGGCCTTCTACGCGCCGACGTTCCAGTTGCAGTAAAAGACATTCCTGTAAATCGCGCGCGGCCACACCTGGCGGATCAAACTGCTGAATCAGGTGAATCACATTTTCGATCTCTTCTTCACTGGCCTCAATGTTTTGTCGGAAGGCGAGGTCGTCTTGAATGGAAGTGGTTTCGCGCCGCAGGTACCCATCGTCGTCGATGCTGCCTACTACCTGTTCTGCTATCTTGCGACTCTTATCATCGAGCGTGAGCATGCCCAACTGATCGGCCAGCATATCGTGCAGGGTAGATTCAACCCGAAATGGCATGGTTTGTTTGTCGTCCATCTCCGGGTAATTCTCATCGCGCATTTTGTAATCGGCAATTTCGTCGTCGCCATCGTGTACATAATCGCTGATGTCTATATTGTCATAATCTTCTTCGCTGCCTTCATTCTCGTAATCGTCTTCGGCCGAGTCAAACTCATCGTGCTCATCAAAATTTTCGTCGGCATCTTCATCGCTCTGCTCCAATGCCGGGTTTTCTTCCAACTCCTCCTTGATGCGCTCTTCCAGGTTCGCCGTCGGCACCTGCAACAACTTCATCAGTTGTATCTGCTGCGGAGACAGCTTCTGCAGTAACTTCTGTTGTAAACCTTGACTGAGTGCCATTTTTTAGGGTTTATGGCCACTTTTCCGAAGAAAAGGCGCCCGTTCCACAAAAATCAGGCCGTAATTTACTAAAACAGTCCTTACAGCGGGGGAGCGATTTCTTAAAATATTGGTAATGCCCCGGTTTTCGTTGCATAACTTGCCAATACCGCTCTAACAATCAATTAATTACGAAGCAAAACGGCCGAGTATGAATTTTTTTCAGCAGTATGCGGTAATCAGTCGCTGCACTAGGGTTTAGCAATGGGCAAAACGGGTTTTGCCGGCAGCCAGGGCATGGGGGGAATGGCTGCAGGTTGTCGGTACAAATCGAGCCGCAGGCTGTCGCTCCAACCATTGGGATTGTTGACAAAGCTTCGGCTGCTGAAAAAGATTTCACCCTGCACACCAGGCGTGGCCCGCGCTTCTCTGATTTGGCGCGGAATCAGGGTTTTATCGCGCCAGGGCGCATTTGAATTGGCTTTGTATAAACCGATGCCAATATAACAATGGCGACCATAGCTGTTCTCCGACCACCATTTCAATAGGGTTTCGTAGGCGGCGGCACGGTGGCCGAATTCAAAATAAATCTGCGGTGCCACATAATCGATCCAGCCTTTTTTCAACCAGAGGAGGATATCGGCATAGAGGTCGTCGTAATTGGTTTGTCCGCCTTTGGTTTCACTGCCCAACGAATCTTTATCGCTGTTGCGCCAAATGCCAAACGGCGAAATGCCAAATTTAACCCAGGGTTTTTCTTGTTTAATGGCTCGGCTCAATTGAACAATGATGGAATCGGTATTGCTGCGGCGCCAGTCGTCGCGACGCATGCCGCTGCCGTACTGGGCAAAGGTTTTGTTATCAGGGAACTCTTTGCCGGTGATGCGGTAGGGGTAGAAATAGTCGTCGAAATGCACCCCATCCAGGTCGTAACGTTTTACCACATCACGCACCACTTTCACCACAAATTCCTGGGCAGATTTGTTACCCGGATCGAAATATTTCTTATCGCCATAATTCAGGAACCATTCGGGGTGTTCACGGGTGATATGATCGCGGGTAGTGATGGTTTTGCCTAGGCTGAAAATAGCCCGGTAGGGGTTGAGCCAGGCATGAAATTCCAGCTTTCTCTCGTGCGCAGCAGCGATCATGAATTGGAGGGGATCATAATAAGGCACGGGTGCGCGGCCTTGCCGACCCGTCAGCCATTCGCTCCAGGGTTCGTAGGGCGATGGATAAAAGGCATCGGCCGCCGGCCTGATCTGCACGATCACGGCATTGAGGCCGTTTCGCACGTGCATGTCGAGTATTTTTAGGTACTGCGCTTTTTGGGTTGCCGGATCGGTGGTGCCTTTGTCGGGCCAGTCGATATTGTCGACCGTAGCGATCCATGCCGCGCGGAATTCAACGGGCAGGCTGTCTTTGGTTTGGGCGAAACTTGCCGCCAACGATAATGCGGCCACCAGGGTGAGCCATCCTTTTTTTACTGACATGTTTTCAATCGGTCGAATTGCGCAATTTATCCAGCAGCCGGTTTAATTCGCTGGCTTCTTCTTCGGTTAAGTTAAAAAACAGGGTTTCCCATTCAGGTTCAAGCACATCGATCTCGGCCAGCAAGCTGTGGCCTTTGTCGGAAATGGTAACGTCGACCAGTCGGCGGTCCGACGGACAAACCACTTTTTCCGCCAGCTTTTTTTTCACCAGCCGGTCAACGATGCGGGAAGTATCGCTCATTTTATCGAGCATCCGCTGGCGGATTTGCAACGTACTAAGTGGCGAACCAGCCCCGCGCAAAATGCGTAAAATATTGAATTGCTGCGTGGTAAGGTCAAATCGGTCGAGGTGATTTCGGGTCTTTTCCGTCAACCAGTTGTTGGTGAAAAGGATGTTTAACATCGCTTTACTGTATTCGCTCCTGAATTTTGTCTGGTTAATGTCTTTGCTGAGACTCATATGCAAGGTTCGACGCAAACTTACGTAAAACCACTATAGTGAATCTGTTAATCTGTCAGCCCCATACTTTTGTGCCCTCCGAGCAGTTGGCGCAGATATCAATATTCGCGCGACTCTGGAGCAGGTTTGCGCGAAAATCACGATAAGCGGGTTCATTCCACACTTCTTTAAACGACCGTTGTTTCAGGTCGCCCAATCGGTGCTGCGCATCTTTGTCAAAGCAGCAGGGCACCACCAATCCATCCCAGGTAATGACCGGCGCATGCCAGGCCCGCCAGCAGTGGTTATTCAGGCTGTTTTTGGGACGCATCGCCCCTTTTTTGTCGCGCTTGTACCGGCTGAATTTGTCGATAGATGGTATCAACTGGTGCGGATCGTTTTCATAATCATAGACCTGTGCAGTCTTGTACCAGATATCGTCTACGCCAATCTCGGTGGCCAGGGCGCGAGCGGCTTCAATCTGGTGCTCGTTGGGTTTCACCACCAGGAACTGGAATATGATATAAGGTGTGCGACTCTTGCATTCTTTTTTCCATTTCACCATGTTGCGGGCACCGGCCAGTACTTTTTCCAGTTGTCCGCCTACCCGGTATTGCTCATACACGTCTTGCGTGGTGCCATCAATCGAAATAATCAATCGATCGAGTCCGCTTTCTACCGTTCTTTTTGCATTCGCATCGGTCAGGTAATGGGCATTGGTAGAGGTGGCGGTATAGATTTTTTTCTCGCTGGCATATTTTACCATGTCAAGAAATGAAGGGTTCAAATAGGGCTCGCCCTGAAAATAAAAGATGAGGTAAAAGATATCGCGGTACAACTGGTCGACGGTAGACCGAAAAAAATCTTGCTGCAACATGCCCGTTGGTCGGGTGAAGGCCCTTAGGCCGCTGGGGCACTCGGGGCATCGCAGGTTGCAGGAGGTCGTGGGTTCAAAAGCCACCGAAATGGGCAACCCCCACTGTACCGGCTTTTTGCTGAACTTGCTGATATAATAACTGCTCAACACTTTTCCGGCATTCCAGGCTCGCCTGAATGTCAGTTTTCGTAGCAGGTTGATACTGTCGGAAAATTGCGGCATGGAACAAATATAGTTAGTCTAATTTTGGGCCCTGATGGCGAAAAAGAATAGGCGCACCCTGCCTGGCCCCAAATCCCTGTTGGCTGTATTGGTGGTCATCATCCTTGGCGTAGGCGGCTGGTTTTGGTATAAATCCACCCTGCCCGATTTTGAGCGATATGATGCATTTGGCATTGATATTCCAACCGATTTTTCTATTCATGGTATTGATGTTTCGAAGTACCAGCAACGAATCAACTGGGAAGCTGTACAACAAATGGAAGTGGAAGGGGTTCGCATTGGCTTTGTTTTCATCAAGGCCACCGAAGGACTGGGCAATATGGACGCTTATTTCAAACGCAACTGGGAGAAATCGGGCGAAGCGGGATTGCCCCGCGGCGCATATCATTTTTTTCTTGCTCCCAAGAGTGGCGCCGACCAGGCCGAAAATTTTATCAAGCGGGTGGATCTGCAGTCGGGCGACCTGCCGCCGGTATTGGATGTGGAGCAGGCCTATGGGGTAAGTGGCGACAAACTGCGTGCAGAAGTGAAATCCTTTCTCGACCGGCTTGAAACCCACTATGGTGTGCGACCGATCATTTATACCAATGTCGATTTCTACAATCGTTACCTGAAAGACTATTTTGATGAATATCCCTTGTGGGTGGCGCATTACCTGCGTAAAGACCGTCCGCGGATTGCCCGCAACTGGGCTTTCTGGCAGCACAGCGAAAGCGGCTCAGTAAACGGCATCAGCACCCGGGTGGATTTCAATGTATTCAACGGCGATTCGTCTGATTTCCGCGACCTGTTGATCAACCATTAGCAACTGATCACCCGTTAGCCGTGCTCAGTTTGCGGCGGCCTCTTTGTTGCAAATATTTTTCGTGGATGACCTGACTCATCGGCTTCTCATACACTTTGCTTTCAACCCACGAGATGATATCGAGATAAGCAAAGGCCCGAGTTTCAAAGCGACTGCTTTCCAGGTGTTTGATCTTCTGTAAAAACTTCTCCAGCTCCGGCTTCATTTGGCGGGTAGACGTGCCGAAAGAATGGCGGATGAATTTGAACATTTCTTCTTCCACCACGGTCAGGTTTTTCATCTTCGCCATAAAGCGGTATACCGACTTGATGAGGGATTCGATGATTTCATCGTTGCCCAGTTCATAGTGGGCCAGCATGTGCATGAGCCGCGCATAACATTGCAGGTCGATGCGCAGATCGGCCGAGGTGTCGTAGATGATCTTTTGCAGGTAGTCGATACAGGTATTGTAATCGCCACTACCAAAATAGAGGGTGGCGAATTTGTAATTGAAGACCACGATGCGGTGCGGATCAACATACACGGCATATTCTTCGAGCTTGGAAGCAATGATGTTCACCAGCCCCAGGCCTTCTTTGAACGTGCCGGTCATCAGGTGCCAGTTTAAGCGGGCACTATTGATATAGATATCGGTGTGGATGCGAAAATTATCGTGCTGTGCGGCGATATCGGTTTCGGCAAAGTCCTGGAAGGTCTTCAGGGTTTTTTCAAACTGCCTGAAATTGCGGAGATCGAAATGCGCATTTAATAAATTGTGCAGGCCCTTGATATAGTGGCCGATCTCCACTTTTTTCATCACTTCGTTGCCGTCGAATATGTCCACCCATTTCTGGGCATAGCGATAATACATCAGGAAATCCTGGCGAATGAATGCGTACCAGGTATAACTCTGGTAGAGGTAGAGGCGTTCGTAGAAATCGGTCAGCTCAAAAGCATCGTGCGGCAGCAGTTCGTAAAAAAACTCTTTGATGCCTTCTTCGTCTTTTTCATTGCGCGCATGGCCGTTTTTCACGTACCAGCCATAGAGCCGGAGGGCCATATTCGACAAACGGGTTACCCGTTCAATATGTTCGCTGATTTCCATGGCTTCCTGGGTAAGCCGTTCGGTCTTTTCCTGGATGGTACGGGTAATGTGCAGGGTTTCTATCTTCTTTTCCAGCGAGATCACCTGGGCCAGGTAATTGAACTTACCGTTCGATTTGGCCAGTTCACGGGCCCTTTCGAGAATTTTCAGTGCCTGGTGCTTCAAGCCTTTGTGGTAAAGAATGCGGGCATTGTCGAGTTGCTCAGAAAGCTGTAATTCAAGGGTATCGGTGCTTTTCAGGTCGCGCAAACTGGCCAGTACCTGCTTGTATAAATGTGTTTTGAGGTTATTGAGCTGCGGCTTTTGAATGGAAGGCAGTTTCTTCAGCACGATCTTCTCGTCGTAATCGTCCAGCTTATCAATGGCATCGAACAAAGCGACCACTTTTAGGTCTTCTTTGGCCGAACTTCTTTTGATATAGAGCTTGAAATGTCGCTTTTCTGACTTCTGTAACGATTTAATTAACTGAAATAAAGCATCCGCAGATCTTTTGGACATCATGTGGTTTTTATCCGGAAACCCTTGCTGGATAAGGGTTTAATGGCAAAGGTATCCGTTTTGGAGTAATTAAAAACGGTCAAATATGATTTGACCGTTTTTTTACCGCGTTATAATTTTACATCAGCGTTCAACGATAAAGCATACAGCAAGCAATCGTTAAGAGGCAAAGAATCGAAGAGGTCTAGAAACTGAACGTAAAACCCGTAAAAGGGTTCGGCAAAGCGTTAAGATTTTTTTTATATGGCAAGCAATCGTTAGAGGTCGACTGTGTCTACAGTGGACCTTCCTTTTTTTGTAGACGGCTGTGAAGATAATTGTTTGTTATTCAATTAGCCAAATTCTTTCATAATTTTTTAACATCTTTTCTTTAGGGGCCTAAAGCGCTGGTCTTTAACAACTTCCCTTTTATTCCCCAACGAATTATAGTTATCTTTCAAAAAAGAGCAGTATGTCCCTCCTGAATAACAACAAGAATAGCAAAGACAAAAAGAAGAATGCGCCCACCAACAAGCCCGGTGCGGCCGGTAACCTGAAAGGCAAGGCCAATACCAAGGCGGCGACAAGACAAACCAAACTTACCGGAGGCTCCCAACGCGGGTCTTGATTTTCCGCATAACACTGGTTTGCCTGATCGCGCTGACCAGCGCACCCACCAGCAGTACCACTGCGCAATAGAGTGCCATATCGCCCACCGCAACTGCGGTTAGTTCCTGCTTTTCATGAATGCCGTAAAATGCCCAAACCAGCACCAGGGCAAAAGCCGATTGCCGGTACGCGGCCAGCATGACCAAGCCCAGTACGGCCGCCGTGATGATCATGGTCTTAGCCCAGGTTTCAGGGGCGAGTGCAGCGCCGGTCCAGTTCACCGACACCAGGTAAGCACTGATATTGGCGATGGTTGCCACGCTGATCCAGCCCAGGTACACAGTGAACGGCATTCTTAATAAAAAAGCATCTGTGCCGGTCAGGTTATTTCGAAACGGCAGTAATCGTTGGAAAATAAGCGACAAACAAACCAGCAAACAAAGCATGATTACCACCGATAAGCCGATCTGCAGATGATGCCAAGCCAGGATCCAACCGGCGTTCAACACACAACTGATGGCAAATAATACCCGCACCCGGCGCAGGGCATCGCTTGGTTTGATCCGCGGCCTCAACTGAAAGGCGTTCACCAGACTGGTGATGCTGAAAAGTGTAAGTAATAGGTAAATCAATCCCCAGATGGCAAAGATGAATCCCGCTGGCACAAACAGGTTCGGATAGCGATCACTTACCTGGGCTGTGGTTAATCCATTGATTGGTAATGCATTAGCCTGCCAATTTACAAAAATAACAAAGCCGAATAACAAGAAGCCAATGATGGCCCAGGTTTTATCGGCGGCGCTATTGGTGGCGGGTGTGGCGATATCGATTTCTGGTTGATTAGGCATATATGTTGGTCAAGTGAAGGATGAATAGGGCAAGTGTAAGCCAAATTTTTTTGGTGCGGGTATACCGCCGTTAAGGCTTACTTAAAAATTTGTACCAGTTGTGGCAGGCGTAAGCCCGAAGAACAGGGCGGCTTAATATTTAGGCGTTTAGATTGTGTATTTTGCGGCTATGGTAGATTATTTACAGGGATTGAATGAACAGCAGAAAGACGCAGTATTGCATAAGGATGGACCGATCATGATCGTAGCCGGAGCCGGCAGTGGAAAAACAAAAGTACTCACCACCCGTATCGCGCACCTAATGGCCAAGCATGAAGTAGATGCGTTCAATATACTCGCACTTACTTTCACCAACAAGGCCGCCCACGAAATGAAGGAGCGAATCGAAAAGATCCTGGGCAATTCGGAAGCGCGCAGTTTATATGTAGGCACTTTTCACAGCGTTTTTGCGCGGATCCTGCGGGGCGAAGCCCATCGCCTGGGCTACCCGAGTTCGTTTACCATTTACGATACCGACGATGCAAAAGGCGTAATCAAAACTGTGATCAACGAACTGCATCTCGACGATAAATTATACAAACCCAATGTGGTGTACAACCGCATTTCCAGCGCTAAAAATGCCCTGGTAACCCCTGCCGAGTACGCACAGGATTATTATATCCAGCAAGAAGATGCGCGCGCCAACCGACCCGCCATCGCACAGGTTTATGATGCGTATGCAAAACGCTGTTTTAAAAATGGTGCAATGGATTTTGATGACCTCCTTATCAAAATGTATGAATTGCTGAAACATTTTCCCGAGGCCCTGCACAAATTCCAGCACAAGTTCAAATACATACTCATCGACGAGTACCAGGATACCAACCCGGCCCAGTACGAAATCATCAAATTGCTGGGAGCGGCCCACGAAAATGTATGTGTGGTAGGCGATGATGCGCAGAGCATTTATTCCTTTCGCGGCGCTACCATTCAAAATATCCTGCAGTTCCAGAAAGACTATGAAGATGTGAAAGTGATCAAGCTGGAACAGAACTACCGCAGCACCCAAAACATCCTGAAGGTAGCCAATGAAGTCATCAGCAATAATAAGAACCAGATACCCAAAGAACTGTGGACGGAAAACAGTGAGGGCGAAAAGATCCGGCTGATTCGCACCCTCTCCGACAACGAGGAGGGAAAATTTGTGGCCGATACCATCCAGGAACAGAAATTGCGAAATCATTTCTCCAATCGTGATTTCGCTATTCTGTATCGCACCAATGCCCAAAGCCGGGCCTTTGAAGAAAGCCTGCGTCGCATGGGCATTGCGTATACCATGTATGGAGGCGTATCCTTTTATGCGCGCAAAGAGATCAAAGATTTTGTTGCCTACCTGCGGGTGATAGTGAATACGCGCGATGAAGAAGCGTTGAAGCGAATCATCAACTATCCCGTTCGTGGCATCGGCAAAACAACCATCGATAAATTATTACTGGTCGCCAATACCCAAAATATCTCGATGTGGGAAGTGCTGGAGCAGGCCGGTCGCGCGGGTATCAAAGCCGGCACCTTGGAAGCGATCGACAATTTCGTGACCTTCATCAAGAGTTGCCAGGCCATGCTGCAGGCGAAGAATGCTTATGAAGTAGCATTTCATGTGGGCAAACAAACCAACCTGGTCAAAGAACTCTTCAACGATAAAACGACCGAAGGATTGCAGCGTTACGAAAACGTGCAGGAATTGTTGAACAGCATCAAAGAGTTTACAGAAACCCCGAGTAACGACGAAGGGGAAGTGGGCGATAAAGGCTTGGGTGCCTACCTGCAACAGATTACGTTGTTAACCGACGCCGATGAAAAAGACCCCCATGCCGATACGGTGAAACTGATGACCATACACGCGGCCAAGGGGCTCGAGTTTCCGGTGGTATTTGCCGCGGGACTCGAAGAAATGCTTTTCCCCAATGCCATGAGCATTAATACCCGCGAAGAATTGGAAGAAGAGCGGCGATTGTTTTATGTGGTGATCACCCGTGCCAAGAAAAAACTGTGGATCAGTTACGCCAATACCCGGTATAAGTTTGGCCAGTTGGTGCAGAATGAACCGAGTCGTTTTATCCAGGAAATTCCGCAGGAATACCTTGATAAAAGTTTCGCCGGTGGCGGATTGCGTAACCAGGGCGCTTCTTTCAGCCAGGGCTCGGCCTTCGATCGGATGCGGGGTTTCGGCGCGGCCGAACAGGCCGAGAAAATGTATGGTGCCCCACCATCGCGCCGCAAAGACGCGGCACCGGCCTATCTTCCGCCAAAAACAGCACCGAAAATAGTGGAGCACAAACCCGCCGCTGATTTTGTGCCCAGCGATACCAGCAACCTGCAGGCAGGTCAAAAAGTGGAGCACCAGAAATTTGGCTTCGGCACGGTGAGCAAAATGGAAGGAAGCAGCCACAATCCGGTGGCAACGGTCTTGTTTGAGCAAAATGGCGAGAAAAAAATTATGTTGAATTATGCAAAGCTCCGTATCGTTGAATAATATGATCAGGGTAGTAGCGGTTGTGGTTGGTCTCTTTGTTTGGCCGGTGTTGAGCCTGGCCCAGTCGAATGCGCGCGAAGCCAACCTGCTACTTGATGCCGAGCAGATGCAGTATAAAAAATTCCTCGAAACAAGTACCATCGATCCCGTTTACAAATCGCAATTAGAGCGATTTGCGTCAACGGTTACCGATAGTTTGCAGGCCGCTTTCAACAACAAGCCCGGCGCTTCAGATTCGTCGATCTTGTATATACTAAATGCCAATCGCTATTTTCTGCAAACCATTCGTGCCTCGCTTGACTTTAACCAGTTTCAATTGTTTGAGTTACCGGTGGTGCTGGCTGATTTTCCGGAGGTAGCCGATGCCGTTTTTGAAAACAAGAACCCGGTGCAAATCGTAGCCGGCTGGGGTGTGAACCGCACCCAGTTGGTGGCCGATGTATTCAGGCAATATCCAGCCGGAAAAACATTTCAGCAATTGGCTGATATCAGGCGCGTGGCAGTGAATGCAAATAATATTCTTCCCTTCCTGGAACGACGAGCTGATTTTCCATTTGTTGATACGGCACTGACCTTTGTTGCCGAACGCAATCCCATGGCCCTGGTTGATTACCTCGGTGTTAAAAACAATCGCATCACCGATTCTTTAAAGGCATCGGAACGACCGGTGTTGAAACAACTCGTATCGCTGGCGGGTGATCGAAATGCGGCTGAAATTGCGCCATTTGCTGCCGAGATAGCGGCCGGCCGGCTCACGCGCGATTCTGTATTGAGTTTACGCATCAATGATGTGCCTGCGTACTACCAGCAGTTGGTGAATACGATCCAGGCCAACCGGCACGATCGACTGGCTGGCGGCCCAACCGGTATGTTGCCTGCCTTGCGTACAGCCCTGCACCAAAAAGGCGTGATCTTTTTTGTCAACCACATCAACGAATTGCACGAAGCCAAAGACGAACTACGGTTCGCCAGCCTGAATCGCCTGCGGCCCATCGATCTCTATTACTTGTTGGTGGCCGATGAAGATGAATTGTATACTTCCAGTTTTTTGGGCATTTATTACCGGTTGAAAGATTCCTTGCCCTATGGTCATTCAGATCAACTGATGACCATGGTACAGTACGACCAGTTCAGGAAATTTCTCCGCGCCTGTTCGCACTACAATGTATTGAGCGATTATTTGGGTAGCATGCCCGATGAATCGCGCTGGAACCTGCTGAAAGATTTTGTGTCGAATATTGATGCCAACCGGGCCAGCGGACTGGAAGATGCGATGGATGTGGCCGATGCATTTATCGGATTGGCGAATGAGCCGATATACCGAAGCATGGTCGGCGGACTCATTGACAAAAACCTCAACCGCTGCCGCGCCGCCAATTCATTTTATGGCGTTCGTTTGTATGGTATTTTGAAAGAAGTGTTCCTGATGGTAACCGATCCCGTGGCGCAACAATCGATCTTCAAAAAATTGGGGAATTATGAATTGTTGTCGGTCGATTCCATTCGCGATAAAGACAATATTGTTAACCAATTGGTATTGTTCTATGGCGATGATGATGGGAAATCATCTTACCAAAGTTTTATGAGCCTGTTTAAAAACAAGACCGACTGGTCGGTGCTGCAGCAACCGCAGTGGACGGAAATCAGTTCACTCACCGCTGTTCAACCGGTTCGCATTTATGCCAACCAGCCCCTGGACCATGGCACGAGGCAGGATGAAATGGCGCAGAAAGCCTTGTTGGCTTATTTGAATGGCGCGCAGATTAAACCAGGCGTGATTGTACATCGCGGGCACAGCTATCACCTGCCTACCACCCTTGAATACCTGCAACCCTATATGAAACTGGCAATTTTGGGTTCTTGCGGCGGGTATAAAAACCTGTTGACCGTTGCGGGTAAGAGTCCGACGGCCCAGATCATCGCCACCAAACAGGTTGGTTCAAAAGCCATCAATGATCCCTTATTGCAGCAGATCATCAGTCGCATCAGTCGCAAGGAAGATATCCGCTGGCCCGATTTCTGGACACAGATGGCAACCGAATTTAGCGCAAATGCAACTACCCAGGGATTGTGGGCAGAATATGTACCGCCCTATCGCAACCTGAGTTTGTTCGTGGCGCGGTTATACAATATGGACGATGCGTCGTTTTAGGGTAGGTGGTTTATGCCTGCGATGTTCAAGCCTCGGCAATACCTCCTAAAGCAGAACTTTTTGCAGGGGCAAACTTTTGGTTATTTTTTAGACAGTGCTTCTTTTAACGCGCCAACGACCGCTTTGCTATTGCCGATGAAGATTTGGTCGCCAACGATGGCAACCGGTCTTTTCAGGAAAGTATATTCATCGAGAATCAATTGGCGATAGTCTTTTTCGGTGAGTTGTTTGTCTTTCAGGCCCATCGATGTATACTTGAGTGCCCGTCGGCTGAACAGCGCTTCGTAGCTGCCCGCCAGTTTCTTCATGGCATCGAGTTGTGCAGGGGTGATCTTTTCCGTTTTGATGTCTTGCAGGTCAGCTTTTTTTTCGACCGCCTTTACTTCTTTCAGGATTTGTTGGGTAGTATCGCAGGTAGACAAGTGATAGATCTTTTTCATAAATTGTTCGTCCACGCAAAAATACAACCATGCGAATACTGCTATTCATTTCTATACTATTCCTTTCGATAGGGGCCGTAGCCCAAACTGATCCACCAACGGCCATCAGAAACCTAATGGCCAACCAGCAGGATGCCTGGAACCGGGGCGACCTCGTCGCTTTCATGAAAGGCTATTGGCAATCGGATTCCCTGATGTTTATTGGCAGCAAGGGCATTGTATATGGGTATGACAATACCCTGAAGCGATACCAAACCAGTTATAGTTCGCTGGAGCAGATGGGCAAACTCAGGTTTGATATTTTGCACATCAATCGCCTCGATGAGAATGCCTACCTGGTGGTGGGAAAATTTTACCTGACAAGAACGGTGGGCGATCTCAGTGGCATATTCACCCTCACCTTCAGGCGCATCAACGGCGAGTGGGTGATTACCAGTGACCATACGGGTTAGTCCCGGTCTCATTTCACCTGCCTGTAAGATCAGGGGGTTGTAAACGTCTAATCAGTAAAGGATACTTGGACGAGAAAGAATTTCTGACCGAATTGCGCGCGCACCAGGGCATTATTTACAAGGTGGTGAGTATGTACGCGACAAACGACGAAGAGAAAAAAGATTTCTACCAGGAAATTGTGCTGCAATGCTGGAAAGGCATTGGCGGGTTCAGGGGCGATGCGAAATTCAGCACCTGGCTGTACCGGATTGCCATCAATACCGTGTTGACCCTGCGTCGTAAAAAAAATATCCTCCAGTTCAACGAACTATTGCCCGATGCGGGTTTCGAACCGCCGGCTGTTTTTGACCAGGAAGATCGCTGGCAATTGCAGGCAGCCATCCGTCTTTTATCGGAAACCGATAAGGCGATGGCGCTTTTATTTCTCGACGGTTATGAGATCAGCGAGATGGCTGCTATCATGGGTATCAGTGCTGCGCACACCAGCGTGCGCATGTACAGAATCAAACAACGGCTGGCTAAAATCATCCATTCCAAACAACATGAGTGAAGTAAAAACCTGGAAGCAATGGCAGCCGGTCGACGATTTGCTGGAGCAGGTGCTCGCCGCCGGTCGCCCGCGCCTGAGCATTCATCCGATAGCGAAATTGCAGTCGGCCCTTTTTCAGCACCTGGTATGGAGCAGCTTTATCACAGTTGGCTACATGCTGTTGTTACTGGGAAGCGACTATTGGCAGGTTTGGCTCGGCTTACTTGCGGCGATTGGCTTCAATTCCGTTGTTATCTGGAAAGGCATCAAACTCTATCGCGGCCTGCAAAAAATCACGCTGGCCGATACTGCCCTCCTGCCGTTGCTGCAACAGTTCCTGGACAATTGCCGGCGTTGGGAACAACTGCAATACCGGCTGGCAGTATGGGTATATCCCCTCGCGATTGCGGCGGGTTACCTCTTTGGCGGCACGATGGCCACCGGGCTTCCCATCCACTACCTCCTGCAACAACCCTTGTTCGCCTGGGGCCTACCCATCATTGTGCTTGGCTTGTCGATCGCCGGTTATTTTCTTGCGCGCCATTTGTTCAAACGAAAGTTTGGACGATACATAAAGCAATTGCAAGCGAACCTTGTTGTTTAAGGTTTAAGGGTTTAAGGTGTAAGGTTGCTGCCGCGTGCGGGGTAGCATTTGTACATGGTCGTGTGTGCCAGCTTGTATACATGACTTTGTGTTTCTGCATGTTCAAGTGCGTGTAATAATGCTCAACTGTAGAAACCAGGAAATAAAATCGATACAACAGATATTTGTTCTTAACCTGAATTTGCAAATGATCAAATGGCCGGCGCACCAAGGCCTTCAACAATACATAAATACTAGGGTGTTCTTAATAAATATAAGTCAACTGTCGACAGTAAGAGATGAATAAAACGCGTCGGCAAATAGAGAAATAGGCTTCGATGAAAAATGAGGTCGTTAAAAACAGGAGTCAAAAAGTGAAGTCGACAAAAAATAGTCTTCAACGAAAAAACGGACGTCGATGAAAACTGGCTTCAAAGAAAAAAAATGACGTAGTTGAAAAACAAAAACAAAAAAAGAGGCTGCATCGATAAACGAAACAGCCTCCATATAAATTCAGTTTAAAACATTTGTACCGCTACACCTGCGGTAGCAACCTTAAACTTTTAAACCTTAAACTAACAGCTCAGTTTTTCTTTTCAAGCAATTTGTAGAACTGGTCCAGTTGCGGCAGAATCACGATGCGGGTGCGGCGGTTGGCGGCGCGACCTTCGGCGGTGCTATTGTCGGCAATGGGTTTGTATTCACCACGACCGGCGGCAGCCATTTTAGCTGGGTCCAGTCCGTAGCTTTTTTGCAGAATTTTTACAACGGCGGTGGCGCGGAAAACGCTGAGGTCCCAATTGTCTTTCATGGGTCCGATATTGCCGCGCAGTTCAGCATTGTCTGTATGACCTTCAACCATGAATTCGATATCAGGTTGGTTCTTCAGTACGGTAGCTACTTTACCCAGCACTTCTTTGGCACGCGGTGTTACAGTATAGCTGCCACTTTTGAAAAGCAGTTTGTCAGAGATGTCAACAAAAACAACCCCTTTGTCAACCTTGATATTGATGTCCTGGTCGTCGAGGTTACCGATGGCGCCTTTCAGGTTCATCACCAGGGCCATGTTGAGCGAATCTTTCTTGGCCATCTGTGTTTGCAGGTCCTGGATATATGCATCTTTCAAACCGAGATTGTCCATCGATTTTTTAATGCTTTCTGCCTGCTGTGAGCTGATCACCGACAGGTCTTGCAACTGCCTGATGGCCGAGGTATTGTTTTCTTTCAGCAGATCGATTTGCTTGTTCAGGTTGGCAACATCGTTTTCGAGATTGGCTCTTTTCCGGGCTTCTTCTGCTTTAGCATCATTGCAGGAACCGAGGTCGGTGGTCAATTGACTGTTCTTGCCGGTCAGGTCAGCCACTTTCGCTTGTTCTGCTTTGAATTTTTTGGAACTCACGCAAGACACCAGCGAAAGACTTGCGAAAGTCACTGCTACTAAGTAAGAAACTTTCATGATTGGTATTTTAGATGGTTGTTTGTGCAAATGTAGCGGTTAACCGTTAACTGAAGAGGCATTTTGTTTGTATTCATACGATTGGGTTCAGTGGTTAATCAACGGGCGAATCCACTATCAAATTGACGCCGGTGCCATTGTAACGACTCCCCTTGTACAAAAGGGTTGTTTGAAACGGATAGATGATATCACTCATGCCATCACCTGTAAATTTTTCAACAATTGTTAGCACGAGTTTTTGTTTGCCCGTTTTTCCTTCATACCGGATGCTCCTGTTTTTTGCTGAAACCAGTTGCAGGGCGATTTTTTTTCCGCTGCTGTCATTAATTGAGTTGAATTGAAGACTATCGCCATCGCTGATTTCGGCCGACCAAGACGGCTCGTTTCCCATCGCAATGAATCGGATGCCGGCATGTACTTTTTGTTCCCAACGACTATTTCGTGCAAGGGTTGCGGGATGAAGCACCATGGGCTGGTTGTGCAGTGCCGTGATGATTTGTTTGTTGCTGTCTACTACCAGCAATCGATCGCCTTGCAGCCGGAAAAACGCTTTTTGATTTCTATTAGCCGTATCTGTTAGCACCAATAAACTATCTGAAAAAGAATAATAGCCTTTTTCGTCAAATACATTCGGCCGGTCGTCGTATTGGCGTTGCAGGGAGTAGCTGCTTTTTCCCAACAGCAGGTAAACGGTAATGCCGGGACAGTCGGCGCAAGGCAGCCGGCCAGTGTAAAAATAAGCGGGTAGCCGGGTTGTTTGGTTATTGGCACCGGTTGCCGCGGAGCCATTGTTGGCATCACTGTTAGGGTGACCAGTCAACGAATGCTGGCTGCTATCGACAGTGTGATCGTTTTCCGGTTTCTTGTCTGGTGTGGGATTTCCACAGGCCGCCAGCAATAGGATAAGACCCAGTATGCCCAATGGTTTATTCATGGTCTAATCTAAAAATGAAATCATTCAACCACGTCGACAAAATCTTTATAACACCAACACCCCGTTGGCGACAAAAACAGTTTCCTTTTTGGGCGATTTGATTTGGGCGATTTCTTTCTTGCTCTTGCCGGCGTCTTTGGCATAATGCTTCAATTGCTTCACCGATGTTTCGGTCACCGTAGCTTCGCCATCCAATACTACTTCCTTACCCACAATATCTTTGGGCATAAAGAAACCGTAGTCTTTGAACTTGACCATCAGGGTTTCACCCTGGCTGTTTTCGAGTTTCATCCAGCAACCCATTTTCTGGCATACATCGGTCACCTTACCCGTAATCTTTCCCGTGTACTGGCCATTGTTCAGGTTGTTGGGCAGTTCAGTTACGGCGATGGCACCGTCGGCCGTTGTGCCCGCGCCATAGGTAACACCCTTGGTGGCTGAAACAGGATCCTGGGCAAGGGCTGAACCGGAAATGGCTGCAACCAATACGAAAGTGGCAAGAAGTCTCATGGTAATACTGTTGAAGGTTTGTTATTTGACCAAAGGTCTTGATTGTTGCCGGTTTTCAATTGGTTTTAACCCGATTCTAACCTAATTGATCGGTTTTTCGGTGGTTGAGAACTGTTTTTGGATTTTCAACCCGTTTTTTAACGGTAAAATATTTAGTGAAAAAATGCTAAAATGTTTAGTGTTGATATCAATTTGCCACCTATCTTTGTTCCGGAAATATATTTGAACCCAATAACGATAAAACAACCAATATGTCGAACGTAGAGAAATTAAAAGCGCTGAAACTGACCATTGACAAAATCGATAAAGACTTTGGCAAAGGGTCTGTGATGATGATGAATGAGCGGTCAACCGAAGCGCAGGAAGTGATTTCCACCGGATCGCTGGGTCTGGACGTAGCCCTCGGTATCGGCGGTTTTCCGAAGGGAAGGATCATCGAGATATATGGACCGGAAGCATCTGGTAAAACAACGGTTGCCATTCATGCCATCGCCGAAGCACAAAAGAAAGGCGGTATCTGCGCCATCATTGACGCTGAACATGCTTTCGATAGCAACTATGCCCAACGCCTGGGCGTGGATGTAGACAGCCTGCTGATTTCGCAGCCGGATTATGGCGAACAGGGCCTGGAGATTGCCGATCGCCTGATTTTATCCGGCGCGGTTGATGTAGTGGTGATCGACTCAGTAGCCGCCCTGGTGCCCAAAGGGGAGTTGGAAGGTGAAATGGGCGACAGCAAAATGGGCTTGCAGGCCCGCCTCATGAGCCAGGCCCTGCGGAAGCTTACCGCTACCATTAATAAAACCAATACGATTTGCATTTTCATCAACCAATTGCGTGAAAAGATTGGCGTGATGTTCGGTAACCCCGAAACCACTACCGGTGGTAATGCCTTGAAATTCTATTCTTCGGTGCGACTGGACATTCGCCGGATGACGCAAATCAAAGACGGCGACGAAGCCGTGGGCAACCGCGTAAAAGTGAAAGTGGTAAAGAACAAAGTAGCGCCGCCTTTCCGTACCGCAGAATTTGACATCATTTTTGGCGAAGGCATTTCCAAAGTAGGCGAGATCATCGACATGGGTGTTGACCTGGGCATTGTACAGAAAAGCGGATCCTGGTTCAGCTATAACAGCGACAAACTTGGCCAGGGTCGTGATGCGGTCAAACAATTGTTGCGCGATAACCCCGAATTGCAGGCCGAGATCGAAACAAAGATCCGGGAGAAGATCAAAGAGATGCAGGCCAGCTAATGTAGCTTTGCGGGATGTTTTTTTGCAGAACCCGGCAGTGGGCAGTGATGGTGTTTTTTTGCAGCCTGGCCAATAAGGCATTGGCGATAAACGATACCCTCATTGTCCCCTTACCTGATACCCTTATTTCGCTTTCGTGTGATACCGTTACTCCGCCTTCGCGTGACACACTTATTTCGCCTTCGGCGGATAGCATCCCGGCCTATCGCAGTTCCGAATGGTACCAAACAAAAGGGTATCGGATCAACAAAGCCTACCTGGCTTCTTATGTCAGTGATTTTCCCAAAGTGGTGACTGCGCCCGCCAGGTATGACCGGCGCGATTGGATAACAGTGGGTGTTAGTGCGGCCGGTGCCGGCTTATTGTTGTTGGCCGACAAGCCCATTCACCGCTTTATGGACCAGCACCATACCGCCTTTCTCAATTCGGCGGCCAACGTGGTTCAGCCCTTCGGAAATAGCTATCCACCCATGATCATTGCCGGCATGTATGCAGCCGGCCTCATTGCCAAAGACCGGCGCCTGGAACATGCTTCATTAATGGCTGCTAAGTCGATGCTGTTTTCAACGGTGATCTATGCAACTACCAAGAAACTGATTCGCCGGCAGCGGCCTACCTATACCGATAATAACCTCGACTTCCGCGCGCCTTTCTACGGTGGTAAACCGTTCACGTCTTTTCCTTCCGGACATACCAACACGGTGTTTGCCCTGGCAACAGCCCTGGCCATGGAGTACAAAAACAAAAAATGGGTGCCGATAGTGGCCTATTCGATCGCCAGCCTTACCGCAGTTTCCCGTTTATACCAAGACCGGCATTGGGCGAGTGATGTATGGGTGGGTGCGGCCTTCGGCCATTTTATTACCCGGGGTTTGTACAAAGTGGAAGAATGGAAAAACAGGCCCGCTCAAAAACGTGAACTGAAATTTTAGAACTTCAATATTTTCAGCCGCACCGTTTCAATGCGGGTATCCGACACGGCCATCACTTCAAACTCATAATCGCCGATGATGATGCGCTCCCTGATTTTCGGAATGGTTTCGTAATGCTGAATAATATAGCCCGACAATGTTTCGCGTTCATCCTGCTCAAAATGCAGGTCGTATTTGTTGCGCAGGTAATCGAGTTCAAGTCGCCCGGAAAAAACATACTCCGTACTGCTGATCTTCTTTTCCTCCAGGTCGGCCGTATCGTGTTCGTCTTCAATTTCACCAAAGATTTCTTCCAGCAGGTCCTCCATCGTAATAATGCCCGAAGTGCCGCCAAATTCATCTACCACCCAGGCCATGCTCTTGCGTTCGCGGCTGAATTTATTGATCAGGTCGGTGGCATTCATGCTTTCCGGTACAGCAGGAATGGGCAGCATCACCGAACGAATATCCGAAGGCTGCTTGAACATATCCAATTGGTGAACATAGCCGAGAATATGATCGATATTGCCTTCGTATACCACCAATCGGCTGAGTTTGGTTTCGGCAAATTTGGCGAGCAGGGTGGCAACGGGTGTATCGATGTCCACGCCCTCAATTTCTTTGCGGGGTATCAGGCACTGACGCACTTTTACGGCCGACAGCGAGAGCGCATTTTCAAAAAGATTGGGATTGTTATCAGTACCCTCCGAGTCTTTATCGCTGCCATTTTGCTGGTGAAACGCTTCGAGATCGGCACGAACAAAGGCTTCGCGGCGTTCGTTCAGTCGAATATTAAACAGGTACTTCAAGATCCATTCGGCAATCGAAACAAAAGCCAATGCGATCGGCAGAAATAACTGGTAGAAAAAATTCATGGTGCCCGCCACAAAACCACTGAGCAACCATTCATTTCGCGCGCGGAAAATGGCTTTGGGAACAAACTCGCCAAACACCAGAAAAATAATCGACGCCAGCCCAATCTCCACAATCAGGTGAATCAGGTTGGCATAAGCCTGGGGTACCCCCTGGCGTTCTACCCACAACCACACCGGCTCCAGAAAACTGCCGATCATCAACCCATACACCACCAGAAAAATATTGAAACCAATCAGTACCACCCCGATGAAATTCGAGGGCTTGTCGAGAAATTGACTAACGAGTAATCCGCCGGTTTTTCCCTGCTTCTTACGCAACTCGACCGACAATCGATTGATGGTAGAAAATGCCGCCTGTATGCCCGCAAAAAAGCCGGTGAGCAACAGAAAAATAATGATCAACCCAAAGGAATTGAGGTTTTGCGACATAGGTACGAATATAACTGATTTTAGGTAGCTGACGGGTTAAGCCGGACGGGAAAGAAACTCGAAAACCAGCTTCTCTGCCTCGGTACACGCCTTGTTCAGGTCGTCGTTTACAATCACATGATCAAAGTGATCTTTAAATGAAATTTCATAACTCGCCTTGCTCACACGCGCTGCCAGGCTTTGGTCGGTTTCCGTGCCCCGACCTGCCAGCCGTCGTTTCAATTCATCCACACTGGGTGGTTGAATAAAGATCGACATCGTATTGTGCGGATACTGTTTCTGCACGTGGATGGCGCCCTTCACATCTATATCAAGAATAGGCACTTGTTTGTGCGACCAGATGCGCTCCATTTCCGATTTCAGGGTGCCATAATACTTGCCCTCATACACCATCTCCCATTCCATAAAGTCGTTGTTGCGAATATGCTCGCGAAACTCTGCCTCCGAAATGAAATAATAATCCGTTCCGTTTTTTTCTGCGCCCCGCGGCGCACGCGTGGCTGCTGAAATAGAAAAAGACAACTGCGGATATTTCTCTATCAGGTAGCGGGTAATAGACGTTTTACCGGCACCGGATGGCGCGGTAATAATGATGATCTTTTTGTGGGTATAAAACATCAGATGCGTTTAATATCGGCACCCAGGGCCAGCAATCGCTCGTCGATATACTGGTAGCCACGGTCGATCTGTTCGATATTCTGGATCGTACTTTTTCCTTCTGCACTCAAGGCCGCAATCAGTAGTGACACCCCCGCCCGGATATCGGGGCTCGACATGGTAATGCCGCGCAATCGCTGGTCGCGCGCCAGTCCAATAACAGCCGCACGGTGCGGATCGCACAAAATGATCTGGGCACCCATATCGATCAGTTTGTCTACAAAAAACAACCGGCTCTCAAACATTTTTTGGTGAATCAATACCGAACCCCGCGCCTGCGTAGCCGTGACCAACACAATGCTCAGCAAGTCGGGTGTAAAACCCGGCCAGGGATGATCGGAAATGGTTAACACCGATCCATCGAGAAAGGTCTGGATCTCGTATACTTCCTGCTCAGGTATCACAATGTCATCGCCTTCAAAAACCATCGCGATGCCGAGTTGTTTGAATTTGTCGGGGATAATACCCAGGTGGTCTATGCCGGCACCCTTGATCCGGATATTACTTTGGGTCATGGCGGCCAGGCCAATGAACGACCCTACTTCAATCATATCGGGCAACATCTCATGACGCGTACCACCCAGGCTGTCCACCCCTTCAATAACCAGCATATTACTGCCCACACCGCTGATCTTCGCACCCATCCGATTCAGCATTTTACAGAGCTGTTGCAGGTAGGGTTCGCAGGCGGCATTGTAAAGGGTGGTTGTGCCTTTGGCCATCACCGCAGCCATCACGATATTGGCGGTGCCGGTCACCGAAGGTTCATCCAACAACATATATGCACCGCGCAGGTTGCTGGCATCGAGCCGGAAAAATCCGTCTTCGGGATTGTAGTCGAAGCGTGCGCCCAGTTTTTCAAAACCGATGATATGCGTATCAAGCCGTCGGCGTCCAATCTTGTCGCCACCGGGTTTGGGAATATAGGCCATTTTGAACCGGGCCAGCAAGGGACCGGCCAGCATCACCGATCCGCGCAAACGGCCACTTTTTTTCCTGAATTCGGCCGAGTGCAGGTAATCGATATTCACGTGGTCGGCCTTGAAAATGGCCGTATGCCGGTCGACCCTTGTTACCGAAACACCGATATCGGCCAGTAATTCGATCAGTAGGTTTACATCAACGATATCGGGAATATTGCCGATCGTCACTTCTTCGGGGGTCAATAGTACAGCGCTGAGAATCTGCAGCGCCTCGTTTTTGGCGCCCTGCGGAACAATGGTGCCCGACAGTTTCTTGCCGCCCCTTACTTCGAAACTATTCACTTGAAACGTTTCTTGTTGAACTTGTTGTTGCGGTTACCGCCGTTGTTGTTCCGGTTGTCGTTGTTGCGGTTATCATTGTTGCGGTTACCGCCGTTGTTATTGTTGTTCCGCTGCTGGAATTTCTGCTGGCGTTTGCCATTGTTGTTGCCACCACCGCGGTAATCGCGCTGGTTGTCGTTCTGGCGGAAAGCCTTCACGTATGGCGTATTGGTAAATTCCAGTTGTCCGCGGGTCATATTACTCAACTCACCCTGGATCGCATCATCGTGCACAATCTCCTTGTGCCAGTTGCTATAAGCGAGTTTCATATAATAAGCCACCGCATTGGCGAGGCCTTGTTTTTTCTCGGGATTTTCTTCTTTCAACGCTTTGTTGATCACCGATTCCAGGTTGCGGCCCAGGTGCGAAAACCGCGGATAACCCTTGGGATAGGGCAGGGGCGCCGGTTTGGCTTTCAGTGTTTCGGCGGTGGGAATGGGATAGGGCGAATCGACTTCCAATTGAAAATCAGAAATCAAAAACAGGTGATCCCACAACATATGCCTGAAATCTTCTACATTCTTGAGGTGCGGGTTCAAAAAACCCATCAGTTCAATAACGGTCCTTGCATTCTTCTGGCGTTTGTCTTTATCGTCGACCGTCAGGGTATGTTCAATCATCCGCTGGATATGGCGGCCATACTCCCGCATGATGAGGTGGTTTCTCGATGTATTATATTCCATTCGTAGGCTTTGCGTCTTTGCAAATGTACAGCAGGCATTCAGGAAAAAGAAGCAATTTGCAACCTGTCTTGAATACTATGCCCGCTATTGTTTACTATATCGATCCATTTCTGGCCGATCACCTTACCCATGAGCAGGAAAGGTTGTCCAATGCCCTGGGCGACCTGGCGGCCAGCCTTCCCGGTTATGAACACTACATATTAAGCTTTTTTCCGCAATTGGAAATAACAGCCGATGAACACCTGCAATTGCTGCGGCTCACCGTGCCCAAATTCTCGATCCGCAACCCGGCCCGCAACAAAGCCCGTGCCTTTGCCGAATGGCTGGGGAGCCGGCGGGATGTATTGCTGGTGCAGTTTTCGGCGGCCGACTGGCTGGAGACTGCAGGGATCCGAACCTTGCTGATCAGTTCGGCCGATGAAATTCTGTCGGCCGCTGCGCGGAAAACAGGCTGGACCGCCGCCAGCGCCCTCATTGTACCCTATGAGCAAGACCGCCTCGTCCTGCTCGAAAAAATGCCGGCACTGGTGAACCAGGTAACGGTTGTTTTTCCGGCCCTGGAAGAAAAAGTGGAATCACTGGGTTGGGCGGGCCAGGAGCAGGTTAAACTCAAGTATTCCGGCGGCCGCGATTACCTCTTATATGTAGGCCCACTGAGCGAAGAGGCGGGTATTGTTCACCTGATGAAGGCCTATTCGCTGTTCAAGAGCTGGCTGCTGACCGGAATGCCCCTGGTGTTGACGGGTTATCCCACCGAAGACAGCCCCCACCTGGAAAAACTGATCGCCACGTATAAATATAAAAACGATGTATTGCTTTATCCCGAAGCCGATACGATCGACCAGCAAGACCTGGTAGCAGGCGCTTACATGCTGGTATATCCCAAGGCCACGGGATACCAGCACCCCATCGAATGGGCTTTCAGTGCCGGAACGGCCGTGGTAGCGGTGAACGACCTGCGTGTACGTGAATGGACGGGTTCGGCGGTGGAAGGTGTGGATGCGGCCGATATCAACCTGCTGGCCAATAGCATGATGGTGCTGTACAAAGACGAAGAAACCCGGAGCCGCCTGGTAGAAAAAGGGCGCGAACAAGCCGAAAAACTGTCGCGTTACAACACACTGGCAGCCTATGCGGCTGTTATTCAGCAGCTTCTGCCCGAGAATGGTTAATTTTGCCGCACAATAACCCTATATGCAGGAATCGCGCATCACGATCGACGTTCAACTTGATCCCGATAAAGTACCCGCCCAGATCAGTTGGCAAGCCAGTAGCAGCACAGCCGAGGAGGCCCAAAAAGCCAAGGCGATGTTGTTGGCTTTCTGGGACAATGCAGAAAAAACGGCGCTTCGCATCGACCTGTGGACCAAAGACATGATGGTAGACGAGATGGCCGATTTCTATTACCAGACCCTGATGACCATGGCCGATACTTTTTTACGCGCCACCCGCAACGAAGAACTGGTGAAAGAAATGAAAGATTTTGCAAAAGGATTTTACGCCAAATTCAGGGAGCAGCAACGCAAAGAGAACGCTGCCAAATAAAACGAAAACTATGTCACTCGAAGAAAAAGTAATGGCGGAGATGAAAGACGCCATGAAGGCCAAGAACGAACCGCTATTAAGAGGCCTTCGCGCTATCAAAGCAGAAATCATCAAAGCGAAAACAGAACCAGGCGCCAATGGCCAGGTAACGGCTGAAACCGAAGGCAAGTTGCTCCAGAAAATGGTGAAGCAGCGCCGTGATTCGCTCGATATTTTCAAACAGCAAAACCGCGCCGACCTCGCTGCGAAAGAAGAAGAAGAGATTGCGGTGATAGAAAAATTTCTACCCAAACAGCTTGATGAAGCCAGCCTGAAAACAGCCCTGGAAGCCATCATTGCAGAACTCGGTGCCAAAGGCCCGGCCGACCTGGGTAAGGTAATGGGCGCGGCCAGTAAAAAACTCGCCGGCCAGGCCGATGGCAAAGCCATCAGCGCCCAGGTGAAAACTTTATTAGGCAACTGATGCTGATAGACATTATTACCGTTGTGTTGTTAATCATGGCCTTGTACAAAGGCTGGCGTCGCGGACTGATCGTCGCTATTTTGTCATTCCTGGCCCTGGTGTTGGGGGTGATAGCTGCGTTAAAGTTCAGTGCGGTTACCGCCAAGTGGTTGGAAGGATCGGTAAATGTGTCGGCCAAGTGGATGCCGGTACTGGCTTTTTTGCTGGTGTTTATCGTGGTAGTGGTGGTCGTGAATTTGATTGCAAAAATGTTGGAGCACACAGCCGAGATGTTGATGCTCGGCGGATTGAACAAACTGGGCGGCATTTTATTATATAGTTTGGGCTATATGATCTGCTGGAGCATACTCTTGTTTTATATCGGCAAGACAAACCTGGTGAAAGCAGAAACCCTGCACAATTCATTCAGTTATGCGATCATATCACCCTGGGGGCCACGCGTCGTTGAAACAATAGGGAACTGGATACCGGCGTTGAAAGACATGTTTGCCGATCTCAGTCGATTTTTTGGACTATTTTAGCTTATAATTGGCCTTTATTTTTTTGAAAACAGATGCAGTACGAGATCAAACAGTTTGATAAATTCAGGTACATCGAAGAAGGGGAAGGTGAGCCGTTGGTATTATTACATGGCCTGTTTGGTGCCCTGAGTAATTTTAGTGACCTGATTGAATACTTTCGGAAGCACTATAAAGTAGTGGTGCCGATGCTGCCGCTGTTTGACCTGGATATTCTACACACTTCGGTGAGCGGGCTGGAGAAATATGTTCACAAATTCATTGAGGCCAAAGACCTGCGCAATGTTCACCTGTTGGGTAATTCGCTGGGTGGTCATGTGGCCCTGGTACACGTACTCAAACACCCCGAACGCATTCGCAGCCTGATCCTGACCGGTAGTTCCGGCCTTTTTGAAAACGGCATGGGCGATACCTATCCCAAAAGAGGCGATTACGAGTATATCAAGAATAAAACGGAACTGACCTTTTACGACCCGAAGATGGCTACCAAAGAGCTGGTCGACGAAGTGTATGAGATCACCACCAGCCGTTTGAAAGTGATTAAAATCATCGCCCTCGCCAAAAGTGCGATCCGGAATAATTTGGGGGAAGAACTGAACCAGATCAAACAGCCCACCCTGTTGGTTTGGGGCAATAATGACACCGTTACCCCGCCTTTTGTGGGCAGGGAATTCAATAAGCTGATCCCGAACAGTGAATTGCATTTTATCGACCATTGCGGCCATGCACCCATGATGGAAGTACCCGATGAGTTCAACCGGATACTTCATAAATTTCTGACAAAACTGAGCGAGCCCGCAGCGGTCGCTTGATTTTGAACGTCTATATACCAAATGCTTCGTTTTGATCAACAAGGAACTCATATCTGCGTCCCTGCCTGTCCTGTCGCCGAAAGACCCTGTTTACAGAGCCCTTCAATTGATGGATGATACCCATAAAAGCCAGTTGCCGGTGGTCGACGAAGACAAATACCTGGGCCTGGTGGCGGAGAACGACCTTCTTAATGCGGCCGACGACAACCAATTGATCGAAACCCTGGCCGAACACAGCAGTAAAATTCGCGTAGCACCCAATAGCCATTTCACTGAAGCCGTGCAAATGGCCAACGAATATGGGCTCGACCTGGTACCTGTGGCCGATGCCGAAGGGAACTGGGTAGGCGCCATTGCCAGCAGCGACCTGCTGCGCTACACCGCACATATGATCGGGGCAGATGAACCCGGCGGAATCATTGTACTGGAAATGGAAAAACAGCATTTTGCATTTTCTGAAATATATAAATTGGTGGAAACCAATGATGCCCAAATCACTCAACTCAATACTTATTTTGACAATAGCCAGGGCGTGTTCTTCGTAACCCTCAAGATCAACAAGATGGAATTGTCAGATATCATCGCCACTTTCCAGCGTTACGAGTACCAGGTGCGTTACTTTTTTGGGGAAGAACAGTACGAAAACGAGTTGCGCAATAACTACGACCACCTGATGAATTACCTGAATCTCTAAAATTAATCGTGTCGGGGTTGGTATTCTTATTGTTAAACCTGTATTTTCAATGCTACCCCTGGAGTGAATGCGAAACTGGAAGTCCATAGTTGTACTGATTGCAGCCTGCTTTGCTGTAGGGTCAAAGTCATTTAGCCAGGCGACCCTTTCCCCCGGCGATCGGCCCGACCTGATGCCACTGCTACTGGCGGGGGCTGTTCCGCCACCGGCGCACGACAGCGCCGCCCGCCGGGAATTCCAGATCGGCGAGATCCTGATTACAGGCAACAAGAAAACCAAGGACTTTATCATCAAGCGCGAATTGCCTTTTGCTGCGGGCGATTCGGTTCGGCTCGATGAGCTGGTGGAGAAATTCAAAGTAGGTCGCCAGCAATTGGTGAATACCCGTCTTTTCAATGATGTGGTCATTTCGCTCAAAAGTTTTCGCGGCTATACCATTGATATACAGATCGATGTAAAAGAGCGCTGGTATATTTTCCCGATTCCCTATTTCAAACCGGTTGACCGGAACCTGCAAACCTGGGCCGATAAAGGCTATAGCCTCAGCCGCATCAACCTCGGCGCCAAGTTCACCTATTATAATACAACCGGCCGGAATGATCGCCTGCGTCTTTGGCTGATCACCGGTTATTCGCGGGCCCTGCAACTGAGCTACGACCAGCCTTTCGCTTTCAGTGATAAATCGCTCAAACACGGTTATGGCATCAATTTCAACTACAATGCCCAGAAAGAAGTGAACCCCATGACCGTGGGCAACAAGCAGTTTTTTCTGCGGGCCGATTCCATTCCGCATGCCAATAAGTTTTTGGAAGAAGTGAACAGTGCCAGCCTCAGTTATTCGTACCGGCCCCACCTGCGTACCCGCCATGTGGTGCGATTGGGCTTTACCACCGTGCGCATTGATAGTGCGGTTTGGCATGCCAACCCCAGCTACCTGACGGTGAACCAGAAACTCAAAAGCGTGTATCCCGAAATCTCCTATTCGGTCAGCTATATCAATACCGATTATGCGCCTTATCCGCTTCGCGGGAAAATGGGCGACCTAACGATATCGCGCATGGGTTTTGGCCAGGACCTGGGTGTGTGGGCCCTGACCGCCCGCGGCAGCCAATCCTGGGACCTGCACAAGAAATTCTCTTATACCCTGCAGGCAAATGGTACCATTAAACTGCCCTTCGACCAGCCTTATACCCAGCACCGCATTTTTGGCTATGGCGATTTTTACCTGCGGGGGATGGAAAAATATGTGGTTGACGGGGTGGCGGCCTTGCTGGTTCGCAGTACCCTGCGTCGCGAATTTGCCAATTTCACGATCGGCCTGCCGGTGCGCAGCCGGAGCCACGACCGGATTCCGTTTCGCATTTATGGAAAAACTTATGGCGACGCCGGCTATTCTTATAATAAGAACTACCCCGACAATTCACTCGTAAACCGAATGCTGTATACCGCTGGTGCCGGGGTAGACATCGTAACCTTGTACGATGTGGTGATGCGGTTCGAATACAGCTTTAATATGTTGGGGCAGCAGGGACTCTTTTTCCACTTTAAGAATGATTTTTAATTTTGCAGTAAATGAGAGTGGCTATATACAGCCGGGTCATCGATCAGGATTATCATACAGAGATACATTCCCTTATCTCGGCCCTTGCTGAAAACAATATTGAACCGGTTATCTATCAACCGTTTTTTGAACAGTTGCATGATTCTATCCGTCAGCAGTTGAATGGCACCAAAACCTTTCGAAACAGTGATGACCTGGAAGAGTCCATCGAATTTATCATCAGCCTTGGCGGCGATGGCACCCTACTTGATACGGTTACCCTGGTGCGCGACAAAAAGATTGCGATCCTCGGTATCAATTTCGGGCGATTGGGTTTTCTGGCCAGCATCAGCAAAGAGGAAATGAAAACAGCGGTGGCCAGTTTGAAGGGCCGGAATTTTGTGGTCGACAGTCGATCGTTGATTCACCTCGATGCCGACCGCACGCTGTTTGACACGCCCTATGCGCTGAACGAGTTTGCGATTCACAAAACAGACACTTCGCCCATGATCAAAATACACACCTATTTAAATGGTGAGTTTTTGAATACCTATTGGGCGGATGGCCTGATAGTAAGCACGCCCACCGGTTCAACGGGTTATTCGCTGAGTTGCGGTGGCCCGATAGTATTTCCCGATTCGGGCAGTTTTGTGATCACCCCGGTAGCGCCGCATAACCTGAATGTGCGTCCCATTGTGGTGCCCGATAACAATATTATTTCGTTTGAAGTGGAGGGCCGGGCCGATCATTTCATCTGTGCGCTTGATAGTCGCCGGGAATTGGTTCCCAAAAGCATCCAACTGGCGGTGCGCCGTGAATCATTCGATGTTAACATCCTTCGGTTGAATGAAAACAATTTCCTGACCACCTTGCGAAAGAAACTTTCCTGGGGCCTGGATACACGTAATTAGCAATACTTTATATATGTTAACCCGGGTGTTACCTTTTCAATCCCCCGATTTTAGAACTATATTGCAACCATGAAGAAGCTTATCGGGCTGCTCTGCCTCGTTACCATTATCCATACCTCGGTAAACGCCCAAATGGAATCGGTCGTTTTTTCGGGCGAATTCGGTTTTTCACTGGGTGCGGCGCACTATTTTGGCGACCTCAATCCACGGGCGCATTTCAACCGGCCGAAGCTGGCTGTTGGCGCTTTTTTTCGCAAGCAGTTTGGTAATTATATCGCGGTTCGGGTACAGGGCCAGTTTTCGCAAGTGGGGTATGCCGATAAGTACTACGACGACAATGAATTTCAACATCTGCGTAACCTTAGCTTCAATTCAAGCATTTGGGAACTGGGACTGCAGGGTGATTTCAACTTTTTCAAATTCATTCCGGGAACAGAAGAATATCGGTTTACGCCCTATGTGACCATCGGCGCCAGTATTTTTAGCTATGATCCGTATGCCTACCTGAACGGCACAAAATATTATTTGCGTCCGCTGGGTACCGAAGGCCAGGGCACAGCTGCTTATCCAGATCGCAAACCTTATGGCAGTATGGCCTTTGCTGTGCCATTTGGGGTGGGCATCAAATACGCCATCAACCAGAAGATCAATATTGGTTTTGAAGTGCTTCATCGGTTCACTACCACCGATTACCTGGATGATGTCAGCACCACCTATGTTGGTGCCGATAAATTCCCCCTGCTGCCCGATGGCTCTACGTCGGTTGCCGGCCTGTTGCAAGACCGCAGCTATGAAGTAACCACCACGCCTATTGGCATCGAAGGCCGCCAGCGTGGCTATGCCAAACAAAAAGACCAGTTTACCACAGCGCAGGTGACAGTGAGCTTTAACCTGACGAGCTATCGTTGTCCGAGCGCAAAACTGTGATAGGTTGTTTAGGGTTTAAGGTTTAAGGTTTAAGTTGCTACCGCGGGTGTGGGCATGATACGAACAGCCAAGTTGAAAATATGGACAATTGCTGGTTATGGGTTTATTGTAGCTGGCGCAGGACATGGTGACCGATACAGATTTTACGCTGTCGTTTAACGGCGAAAGGAATCACTTGGCGGTTGTTGGGCTGTTTTGTTTTTAGGTCAAATGGCTTTGATGGTATCGTTGATCTATGGAAAACAGAGATGGAAAGATGTATATAGAGACCCGTATACCCAAATAGTGTTGCCAACATTGATCCCGCTATTCATTTGTACTCTTGCAACCTTTTTTGGTCGGCCGATGTCGAAAATGTATCATCGGTTGATTGATATATAACCGGCCGCCAACAACATCGGCCCTGCATGGTTGCGTGCAAAAAGGATGGGTTAGCGATTAGCCACTTTTTAATAGGTGAGTGCAGATAGCAATGGTGCGCACGGTTTCTATGGTTGCGCCCGGGCTGAACCATGAAAAAATGTGCCCGCCATCCCCAAATTCACCGCTTGCTGGGCAAAAATGGGCAATTTGGTCTCCAAAAACAGCTATTTCGTAGCGTCTCAAGCCCGTTCGGGGCCCAACCTTAAACTTTAAACATTAAACCTTAAACTTTCATTAGTTTTGCCCCCTGAAAAAAAGCACGCATGTCGGCCTTGAAGGCGGAAATAGACTTGAATAGATTGCCCCGGCATATTGCCATCATCATGGATGGGAATGGTCGTTGGGCGCAGGAAAAGGGGCAGGATCGTCTTTTCGGCCACTACCATGCTGTACAGAGTGTGCGGGAAGTGGTTGAAGGTTGTGCCGAATTGGGCGTTGGTTACCTGACCTTATATGCCTTCAGCACCGAGAATTGGGACCGGCCGGAGCAGGAAGTAAATGGCCTGATGGAGTTGCTGGTTAATACCATTCGAGAAGAAGTGCCTACCCTGAACAAAAACAATATTCGGCTTCATGTGATTGGCGACAGAACCATGTTGCCTGCTACCGCCCAGCACGCCCTGAAAGAAGCGATTGACCTGACTGGCCATAATACCGGCCTCAACCTGGTGCTGGCACTCAGTTATAGCAGTCGCTGGGAATTGGTGGAAGCCGTGAAGCAAATTGGCCAGGACGTAAAAGCGGGCAAACTTGATCCCGCCGGTATTACGCAAGATACCCTTCAGCAATACCTCTGCACCAGTGATTTTCCTGATCCGGAACTGATGATCCGCACCAGCGGCGAATTCAGGATCAGCAACTTTTTGTTGTACCAGCTTGCCTATGCCGAATTGTATTTTACCAGTGTACGCTGGCCAGATTTCCGGAAAAACAATCTTTATGAGGCTATTCTTGACTTCCAGAAAAGAGAAAGACGGTTCGGCAAAACCAGCGCGCAAGTGCAAAACACAGCCCTTTAACAAAGCTTTTTAAACTATCCGCTTAATTTGCCTACTTTATAAAACCGCCTGATGCTCCGAAGATTACCCGTTGTTGCCTTACTGCTGCTTATGATCGGACTGAAAGCCACTGCGCAACAACCTGATACAATACCCCAAATCGTTGATCCGGAATTGCAGGCCGTGATGAATGCCAAGACCCCCAAAGAATTTACCATTGCGGGCATAAAAGTGACAGGTACAAAGTACCGCGATGAATCTTTACTGCTGTCAATTTCAGGATTAACTGTTGGTGAAAAAATTGTTTTACCCGGCGGCGACAATGTCAGCAAAGCAATACTTAACCTCTGGAAACAGAATTTGTTCTCTGATATCCAGATCTTTTTTACCAAACTGGATGGCACCGATCTTTACCTCGAAATTCAAGTAGTAGAACGACCCAGTTTGTCGAGCTATTCTTTTAAAGGCATCCGCAAATCAGAACAGGAAGACCTCGAAAAAAAGACGGGCCTGGTGAAAGGCCGGGTGATCACCGAAAACATGAAGCGGAATGCGGTGATGAACATCGAAAAATATTACAGTGAAAAAGGATTCAGGGGCGCTTCGGTCGATATCATAGAACGGCCCGACCCCGCTTTCGTGAATACCCAGCAACTCATCTTCAACGTTTCCAAGGGCAATAAGGTGCGCATCAACAATGTCAACTTTTTCGGCAACGAAAAAGTATCGACTGCCAAGTTGAAGAAGCAGATGAAGGGCACCAAAGAAACTTCGCGCGCAACACTGTATGCCGATAAAGATTCAAGCACTTTCGGCGTCATTAAAAGACCAGATTTTACGGAGTACATTCACGACTATGGGTACTTGTCGCCCACCAAAACACTGGCTTACCTCGATCCCTGGTTTCGTTTCCGCTTGTTTAGTTCAGCCAAGTTCAACGAAAAAAAATATGGTGAAGACAAAGACAAAGTGGTTGACTACTACAACTCGGTGGGTTATCGCGATGCAGGCATTGTAAAAGACTCTCTGTATTATAATCCCAAAGGCAACCTCAATATCGATATCAAGGTAGATGAAGGCCGCCAGTATTTTTTTGGTGACATCACCTGGAAAGGAAACACCAAATACAGCGACTCTGTTCTTAGCTTGATGCTGGGCATTAAGAAGGGCGATATCTACAACCAGGAAACGCTGAATAAAAAATTGCGGATGTCGCAGGAAGGCGGTGACATCAGTGGTTACTATATGGACGATGGTTATCTTTTCTTCAGCGTTGAACCCATTGAAACCAGGGTTTACAACGATACGATCGACTTCGAAATCAGGATGCGCGAAGGACCGCAGGCGACCATCAAAAACATCAATATTTCCGGTAACGACAAAACCAAGGAATATGTGATCAGGCGCGAACTGCGCACCATACCCGGAGAGAAATTCAGTCGCACCGACCTGATTCGTTCTCAACGCGAAATCTCCAACCTCGGTTATTTCAACCAGGAGAAAATTGATATCAACCCGGTTCCCAACCCCGACGATGGAACGGTCGACATTAACTATAAAGTAGAAGAAAAATCAAACGACCAGTTGGAACTATCGGCAGGCTGGGGTGGTAATATTGGTTTGACCGGCACCCTGGGGGTGACCTTCAACAACTTCTCGATCCGGAATATTTTCAACAAAGAAACCTGGGATCCGCTGCCAACGGGCGACGGACAAAAGCTGAGTGTGCGCGTGCAGAGTAACGGTCGCCAGTTCCGTTCTTATAACTTTTCTTTCACCGAACCCTGGCTGGGCGGTAAGCGACGCAACTCGTTCACGGTGAGTTTTTACAGCACCCGTTTTGCGAATGCCTACAACCCTTACACCGGTTATTACGACCGTAAGGCAGGGGATACATCGTTTTTACGAACACTCGGCGTGTCGATTGCCCTCGGCAAACAACTGCACTGGCCCGACGACTATTTCACGTTGGTATACTCGCTTAACCTGACCCAGTATAAACTTCGCAACTATCCCAACCTGTTCCCGGGATTGAACAATACCACGGCACATAATATCAGTTTGAAACTGGCCTTGAACCGCAACTCGGTCGACCAGCCGATCTACCCCCGAAGCGGGTCTAACCTCCTGATGAGCTTGCAGGCCACGCCGCCTTATTCGCTGATCGACCCCAGCCGCGTCAATTCAAAGAACCCCTATGAATTGCCCGAGTTTCATAAGTGGCGCATCACCGGCGAATGGTATGTGCCCATTGGCCGACCGATGGGTGCTGATCGGAGCAAGCAATTTGTATTCAAGGCAGCCGCTAAATACGGCTTTATGGGCCGGTACAATTCGAAACTGGGCTTCTCGCCATTTGAAAGATTCCAGGTGGGCGACGCCGGTTTGACCAACAACTTTGGCTTGCTGGGCTATGATATCATCGCACACCGCGGCTACCCCGTATATGATAATTCAGATCCCTCGATAAACCCTGATAAGTCATCGGCCAGCCAGTTCTTTACGATATTTAACAAGTACACGATGGAATTGCGCTATCCGTTTTCGACCAACCCAAGCAGCACCATCTACGGACTTGCCTTTTTTGAAGCAGCCAACGGTTGGTACACGTATAAGGACTACAATCCCTTCCGTCTGCGGCGCAGTGCCGGTTTGGGTATGCGTTTCTTCCTGCCCATGTTTGGTCTGTTGGGATTTGATTATGGTATCGGATTTGATCGTATGACGCCAGGTGGTAAATTGAGCAGCGCGGCCAAGTTCACCTTTATGCTTGGCTTTGAACCGGAATAAAAAACTGTCATCAAATATTGCAATATGAAAAAATTAATAACCTTACTGTCATTCGTTTTGCTGGCTGTGTTATCGGCTGATGCACAACGGTATGCGATTGTAGATACCAGGTATATACTGGATAAAATGCCTGAATACAAGGAGGCGCAAACCAAACTTGACAAGATCAGCCAAGACTGGCAGAAAGAGATCGACGGCAAACAAGCTGCATTGGATAAAATGTATAAAGATTATGAGGCCGAGCAGGTTATGTTGAGTGAGGAGTTGCGGAAGAAAAGAGAAGATGAAATTTTTGTGCGGGAGAAAGAAGTTCGCGACCTGCAACGCAAGCGATTTGGCTTTGAAGGTGACCTGTTTAAGCAACGCCAGGAACTCGTGAAACCCGTGCAGGACAAGGTTTACACGGCCATCCAGAAAATTGCGGCGGCCCGTATGTACGACTTTATTTTGGACAAAAGTGAAGGAATTACCGTTATATTTGCCGACCCTAAACTCGATAAGAGCGAAGATGTACTTCGGGAACTCGGTGTTAAGTAAAACCCAAACCTCGTAAGGAGACAACGTCAACCCCTACAAAAACAACTTTAAGTAACAAACAAAAGCATGAAAAAGGTTTTATCAATTTTGATGGTAGCTATTGGCCTGGTGTCGGTTAGCAGCGGTGTTAAAGCACAGACCAAAATCGGTTATATCAGCTTCAATGAGATTGTTAGCTTGATGCCCGAAGCAAAAAAAGCTGATTCTACATTGAATCAATTTCGCGATGCGCTGATTGCATCTGCACAAGACAAAGAAACAGCGCTGAACGAAGCGATTCAGAAGTTCAATAAAGACTCAGTTACCATGGCTGCTGCCGTGAAAGACGTGAAGCGTAAAGACCTTCAGGCTAAGCTGCAGGAATTGCAGGGCGAAGAGCAACGCATTCAACAGGAGTTGCAAAAAAAGCAGGAAGAACTCAGCGGACCCATTCAGAAAAAAGCAATGGATGCGGTAACTGCAGTGGCCAAAGAAGCGGGCTATACGTATGTGATGCCCAAAGAATACCTGATTGTTTCTCCGCCTGCCGACGACCTTCTGCCGCTGGTGAAAAAGAAATTGGGGTTGAAATAATGCCTTTCAATTGACATCATTCATATCACTTATTAAGGCTCAACATGAACGCCGGGATAGCATCCCGGCGTTTGTTGTTTTAAGTGGTTTGGTTAGGCGGCTTGCATTCGTCCGTTCGCGATTTCAGTTGTAAGTTGCAGACTTAACCAGTGCATTGAGTATGGCAGAATCATTTGCGCCGATAGGCATTTTCGACTCCGGATACGGTGGCCTCACTGTGATGAAAGATATTGTGGAGCGACTGCCTGCCTATGATTTTGTGTATCTGGGCGACAATGCCCGCGCGCCTTACGGGAACCGGAGCTTTGACACGGTGTATCGGTACACCCTACAGGCGGTGCAATGGTTCTTCGACCAGGGATGTCCGTTAGTAGTGCTGGCCTGTAACACCGCTTCGGCCAAAGCCCTCCGCACCATCCAGCAGCAAGACCTGCCGAAGATAGCGCCCGACAAGCGGGTTTTGGGGGTGATTCGCCCGACGACCGAAATAGTGGGCAACTATTCGCTGAGCGCTGAGCTCGGTCTCCTGGCCACTGCCGGTACCGTGGCTTCCGATTCTTATGCCATCGAGCTGGCGAAATTTTTCCCTGAAGTGAAACTTTACCAGGAAGCCTGCCCCATGTGGGTGCCCCTGGTAGAAAACAACGAGCACCTAAAGCCGGGCGCGGATTATTTTATCAGGCAGCACATCAACCGCCTGCTGGAAAAGCAACCCAAAATCGACACCATTTTGCTGGCCTGCACCCATTATCCGCTGCTGGAAGAGAAGATCATGTCTTTTCTGCCCAAGGGCATCCGGTTGATTTCACAGGGTCCCCTGGTGGCGACCAGCTTGGCCGATTACCTGTACCGGCACCCTGAAATGGACGGCCGCATCAGTAAAAATGGCAGCCAATGCTTCTTTACAACCGACGATCCCCTTGATTTTCAACGCCGTTCGGCCATATTCTTCGGTCAGCCCGTTTCGGCCAGAAAAGTAGAACTGGCCTGATTTTTACTTTTTAGTTTTTACATTTTGCAGTACCTTCGCGTTCCCTTTCACGACACTGCCGGGTATGGTACCCCGGTGTGAAATTTCAACAGCCGGTTCTCCACGGTTGTACATTTTTAAGAGGGTTTATAAAACGAACTAAAATGAAAAGGACATTTCAACCGCACCGCCGCCGCCGCAAAACCGTTCACGGTTTCCGTAAGCGTATGCAAACCGCCAATGGCCGCAAGGTACTGGCCAGCCGCCGTGCAAAGGGCCGCAAGAAACTGAGTGTTTCTTCTGAAAGCAAATTGAAGTAAAGAATCCGGGAGAAAATCCCGTCTTGCAAATAATCAATAGCTCCCGCCAGCAGGCAGGAGCTATTTTTGTTGGCACTAGGGTCAGTTGGCACAAGGGTCAAATCTGTTGGAAAAACATGCAAACAAATAACCGGCTACCCGCCCGTGGGCGCTTGAAACACCGAAAGCTGATCGATGCGTTGTTCAGCGAGGGGCAGAAATTTTCTGCCGGGCCCTACCGGGTATATTTCAGTGTGCAACCAGCCCGCCAGTTGCAGCCAACCAGTACATTGCGTTCGACCGGGCAGCAGCTATCTGCAGGTGCTGTATTGTTTGGTACCGGCGTCAGCAAGAAAAAATTCGCGCGCGCGGTAGACCGTAACCTGATAAAGCGGCACTGCCGGGAAGCCTACCGACAGCAGCAACAGCCCCTCCAACAATTTGTACGCGAGAACAATTGGCAACTGATGCTGTTCTTTATATATACCGGCCATGAACACCTGCCATTTGAAAGCTGCCACGCGGCCGTTGGCCAGGCCCTGGAGAAGATCAAAGCCAAGTTGAACCGGTCGGTAGTAGAGAAAAGCACGTTGGCGAAAAATGCATTGAATAAAAGGGGATCAAAGCCTGCAGGTGGCAGCGACACCTGACCTGCAGCGCCTTTGACATGCAAGCGCCAACAGCTATTGCACCGCAACATGAATTTGTAATACAACATGAATTTGCAATACAACATCCATTTGCGCTGCAAACCGAAATAGTATAGCAACAAGCACTTGTAACGCAATTGGATTTACAAAGCCACTTGAAAAATGAAACGCATCATTCAAGAACAGACTTTATCTGAACCTGAGGTCAGACTTTATCCGACTTTTTCTCTACCTAGAAACCAAAAGCATAGATTCGATGTGAAAATGGATGGTGTAGCTTCAAGCCGGAAACCGATCGCATAGCTCCATGAAAAAGATCCTGCAATGGTTGGCCCTGCCTTTTATCGCCCTGATACGGATTTACCAGTGGGGCATTTCGCCATTGCTAGGACCGAAATGTCGTTACACGCCTACTTGCTCTCATTATGCGCTCGAAGCTTTGCGTCGACATGGCGTGTTCAAAGGCAGTTGGCTGGCCATCAAAAGAATAAGCCGCTGCCATCCCTGGGGCGGCAGCGGCCATGATCCTGTACCTTGATTGAGCGCTGACGCTCGTCCGTATTACTGTTTCAATAATTTTTCCAGCTTATCGAGGGTTTCGCGGGCGTCTCTGTTGGTGATGAACTTGTACACTTCCGGCACTTTGCCATCATCGCCCGGCGTTAATGAACCAGGAATTCCTTTGTAAGGCCCTACAATAATGGTATTGTCTTCACCATTGATTTTTATCAACTGATTGGGCGCCGCGAAATGGTTCTTTTTGGCGGCAGTTACATTGCTGCCTTGCATCAGCGCCTTCAGGCTATCCATCCGCTCCATCATTACTTCTTGCGAGATACTGCTTTCGCGACCGCTGGCATCGCCGTAATTCTGGTAACTACCAATCAATGTATCGTTTTTCAAGTTCAACAACCAGGTGCCGGCTTCGGGAACCGCATACTCTTTCGAACTAGCTCCGTTCTTAACGGTCAACGTCGATCCGGTAAGTTTTACCGGTGTTTCATTGTGCTGTGTACCTGGCTCTAAAGTCACCACATCTCCCACCACCGTCAACTTCCCGCTCGACATCACCACCACTTTCTTAGCAGGAGTATGCTGCGACGAACAAGCAAACAAAAAAGCAACGCCAAACAAAATGAAAATATGTTTCATGCAAATAAGTTTTAGGTTTGAAAAGTCACCAGAGGTGACTACTGTTTAAGGTTTAATTGTTTAAGGTTTAAAGTTGCTGCCGCCCGTGAAATAAGCCCCACAAAAGACTACTTACACCAAGAGCAAGCCAGTAAAACCAGCCGCCCAAACGCATACATCCAGCAAGCTAACCATTCTGCAACAAACCCCGCACGCGGTAGCAACCTTAAACCTTAAACCCTTACACCTTAAACTCTTGCTTGTACTTTGTTCCAATCAACCACATTCCAGAACGCAGCCAGGTAATCGGCGCGCTTGTTCTGGTATTTCAGGTAATAAGCGTGTTCCCATACGTCAACACCTAACAGCGGCGTGCCCTTTACTTCGGCCACATCCATCAGCGGATTGTCCTGGTTGGGCGTTGAACTGATTTCGAGCTTGCCGTCTTTTTTGATCAGCCAGGCCCAGCCACTACCAAAACGGGTCATGCCGGCATTGGCAAATTTTTCTTTAAATGCATCGAAAGAACCAAAAGCACTGTTGATCGCCTCGGCGAGCGCACCAGTTGGTTGTCCGCCGCCTTTAGGACTCATACTCTCCCAGAAAAAACTATGGTTCCAGTGTCCGCCACCATTGTTGCGAACAGCCGGTGAAAAAGTACCGGCAGCGGCTACCAGTTCTTCGAGCGATTTATTTTCGTTCGGCGTGCCGGCAATGGCCTTATTCAGGTTGTCTACATAAGCCTGGTGGTGCTTGTCGTGGTGAATTTTCATCGTTTCTGCGTCGATGTGCGGCTCCAGGGCATCAAATGCATAGGGGAGCGCAGGAAGTGTAAATGCCATAATAAGTTGTTTAATTGGTTAGAAATCTGGCCTGGCCAGCAAAACTAATGGCAATAAAAGTATGCCAACAGGATTAAAACAACGTTACGGCATTAAAGTTTGCTAATTACTTACCGCAAAACCAATTAATTCCGTCGATCGCATCCCAATAGCTCAGCCAGTATTCCTTCACTTCGGCTTGCAAGAGATAACCCTGCGTGCGGTTGTAAAAGGTTTTGAATCCGCTGCCGCTCAAATCGCCATATAGGACCTCATTGGTCAAAGGTGCATAGCCATTGGCTTTGAGAATGGAAAAACCATTGTAGGTTTCTACCACAAAATAAGGGCAATAGCCATCGCTGTAATTCACCACACCTCGTTCGCGGTTGAGCCAATAGCTTTCATCGAACTGTTCAGTAGGCGCATAGACTACCCGGCGACAAGAAGCCAAGAGCAATACAGCAGGAAGTACAAAGAGTAGAATTTTTTTCATGTTGGGTTGTTTGTACGCATGTGACGATAAAACAACCCCGGGGATTAATAAAGCCTTGTTAATACTAACGATTGTTTGTATAGATGGTTGGCCATGTTGACCAGCATCCGGTGGGCAACTATCGCCGCGACTGGAAAAAAGATTTTAACAAAGCGGCGGCTTCATCGGCCAATACGCCGGTGCTGATGGTCGCCTTAGGGTGAAAGGGGTTATGCGCACCCGTCATTCGCGCATGCCCATTTTTCGGATCGGCAGCGCCCCAAACTATTCGTTGCAATTTGCTCCAGTAAATGGCACCGGCACACATCAGGCAGGGTTCAACCGTTACATAGAGCGTGGCGTCGGTCAGGTATTTGGCGCCGAGAAAATTGAAACCGGCGGTGAGTGCAATCATCTCCGCATGGGCCGTGGGGTCGTTGAGTAATTCTACCTGGTTGTAACCGCGCGATATGACGCGATCGTTGATAACAAGCACCGCGCCCACCGGCACCTCGCCGGCGGCAAAGGCTTTTTCAGCCTCCCGCAGGGCTTGTTTCATAAATTGTTCGTCGTTCATCGAACCGCTAAAATAAATATTTGTAATTTGATCGGTATGGTTTCGATATCAACCGCCTTGCCCGCGCTCCGGCAATGTTTTAACGCAGGAATAACCCGTCCGTCGAAATGGCGCACCAAAAAACTACAAGCGCTGCGTACAGCTTTGCTGGCGCACGAAGACGAAATATACCAGGCACTATATGCAGATCTGCACAAACCCAGTGAAGAAGCATATGCCACCGAACTAGCTATTGTGTTGGAAGAGATCAAGCTGGCCTTGTCAAAATTGACATGGTGGATGCGTCCCGAGCGGGTGAAAACAAACCTGCTGAATTTTCCTTCTTCGAGTTATATCATTAAAGAGCCCAAGGGCACGGTGCTGATCATCGGCCCCTGGAATTATCCGTTGATGTTATTATTAGGTCCCTTGGTGGGGGCCATCGCCGCAGGCAATACCGTGGTGCTGAAACCCAGTGAATACGCACCTGCAACGGCCACGGTTATGCGAAAAATAATCAATGCGGCATTTGCACCCAACGAAGTGTTGTATGTGGAGGGCGATGGCGCCGTGGTGGTGCCGGAAATGATGTCGGCTTTCCGCTTTGATCATATTTTTTTCACCGGCGGTAAGAAAGTAGCTGCGAAAATTTTTGCCGCAGCAGCCGAACAGTTGGTGCCGCTGACATTGGAATTGGGTGGCAAAAGTCCGTGCCTGGTTACTGCCAAAGCAGACATAACTGTAGCCGCGAAAAGAATTGCCATGGCGAAATTTTCGAATGCCGGGCAAATGTGTATTGCACCTGATTATGTATTGGTTGATGCCTCGGTGAAAGAAGCACTGGTGATGCAAATGATCAAAGCGATCCAGCAATTTTTCGGCGATGATCCTAAGCAATCATCCGCATATGGTAGAATCATCAACGAAGCACAATACAAACGGTTGGTAGGCTATTTGCAGGAAGGAAAGATCATACACGGCGCGAAAACAGATGCCAGTGAAAAATACATCGAGCCCACCCTCCTTGATCAACCTTCACTTGATGCGGCAGTGATGAGCGAAGAAATATTCGGCCCCGTACTACCCATTATTACTGTGAACAGTCCGGAAGAAACCTGGCAGATCATACAACGGCATCCAGATCCATTGGCCTTTTATATTTTCAGCCAGGACACCGCCGAGCAAGCGTACTGGACAGCAAAAATTCCTTTTGGCGGTGGCTGCATCAACAATGCGAGCCTGCAGTTTACGAATAGTCACCTGCCTTTCGGTGGACGAGGTGCGTCGGGCATCGGTTCGGCCCATGGTAAATACAGTTTCGATACGTTCAGTCACCACAAATCGATCTTGAAATCGCCTACCTGGTTTGATCCGTCGATGCGGTATCCGCCTTTCACCGGAAAACTATCGCTGCTGAAAAAAATTATGGGATAAAGGGTTAGTCCTGCGGTTTAAGCTCACAAGTCCAACTGGCATCGGGTTTGGGCCTTTCAAAAACATAGCCCTGGTATTGCGCTTCTATCTGAGACAAAATACCATCAATTTCCTCGCGTGATTTTGCCATCACCAGTTGCTGTCGGTAGTCGCGAATATTCGGCAATCCCTTTAAATAATTATTGTAATGCCGGCGCATTTCATTGATGCCCGGAACCAATCCTTTCCAATCAATAGAGCGATACAGATGTTTGCGGATCACTTCCACCCGGTCTGAGATTGAAGGCGCGGGTAGGTGTTCGCCCGTAGCGAGATAATGTTTGATCTCACGGAAAATCCAGGGATAACCGATCGCCGCGCGACCAATCATGATACCATCCACCCCATACCTGTTTTTATATAACAGGGCTTTTTCGGGAGTGTCGATATCACCATTACCAAAAATGGGAATATGGATGTGTGGGTTTTCTTTCACGCGGGCAATCGGTTCCCAGTCGGCCTCGCCTTTGTACAATTGCGCGCGGGTGCGGCCATGAATGGACAGTGCCTGGATGCCAACATCCTGTAATCTTTCAGCCACTTCCATAATATTGATGCTATTCTGGTCCCAGCCCAGCCTTGTTTTTACCGTTACCGGCAATTTGGTAGATCGCACGCAAGCGGCAGTCAATCGCACCATCAGGTCGATGTCTTTTAACACCGCCGCGCCGGCGCCCTTGGTCACTACTTTTTTTACCGGGCAGCCAAAATTGATATCGAGAAGATCGGGTTGAACGGTGTCAATAATTTGCGCGCTCAGGGCCATCGCTTCTTCGTCGCCGCCGAAGATCTGGATGCCGATGGGTCGTTCTTCTTCATAGATATCGAGCTTCTGCCGGCTTTTGATGGCATCGCGAATGAGTCCCTCGCTCGAAATGAACTCCGTAAACATCAGATCGGCCCCATTGTCTTTGCAAACTGCCCGAAATGGCGGATCACTTACATCTTCCATCGGCGCCAGAAGTAGCGGAAAATCAGGTAAGGAAACGGGGCCAATTTTGATCATGCGCAAAGATAATGCATCTTGCAGCAGTGATCACCTACCTGAAATACAAACCGGCCTGGCTGCAGTTACTGGTTTTTGGTTTGATAACCATTGGTACCACCATCATACTGGGAACAATTGTTGACTGGACCATCAATTGGTTTTATCAATTGAAAACGGAGGATTTTGTGCAGCCCGATTTCAACAACCCCAGGGTGTTGAATGCGCTTCGCTGGAAACAAGGCCTGTTAACTATTTCATTGTTTTTTGTATCGGGATTTTTTTTCGCGTACAAAAGCGACCAGCGACCCTGGCGTTTTTTGGGCTTCAAAAAACCGCAGCCGGCTTATTTTACTTTTATCGCAATCATTTTGGTACTGGCTGCATTTCCGCTGGCAGCCTGGCTGGCCGACATGAACCAGCAAATGCACCTGCCGGCGTCGATGAAAGCGATAGAGCAAAGCATGCGCGATACCAACGATAAACTGGAAGCAGCCACGCTTGCCATGCTCAAAATGGACAGCCTGAAAGAATACTTCGTGGTGTTATTCATGTCGGCCATATTGCCTGCATTTTGCGAAGAGATTTTTTTTCGCGCGGTGCTACAACGCATCTTCATTCAAATCAGCACAAGACCCTGGCTTGGTATCCTGATCACTGGTTGTCTTTTTTCACTTTTTCATGGCTTGCTGTTGGGCTTCTTGCCCCGCGCAATGTTGGGCGTATTACTCGGCATGCTGTATTGGTACAGTGGAAGTCTTTGGCCGGCAATCGTCGCGCATTTTGTTCACAACGCGCTCCAGATTACGGGTTATTATGTGTGGGGGGAAGATAAACTGGAGAAGCTAACTATTTCGCCGCTGTTGGTGGTGTTCAGTCTGCTTGCTGTGCTGGGTATCTGTTGGTACATGAAGCGGATTTCTGTAACCCATTATGGCGAATGGTACGATACCGACGACGACCTGGTATTGCCTGCAAAAAAAGACGGCCCTTCCAACCGGTAACCGCAATCATAACCTATGGCTTTTAACTGGAAAACATTCTGGACCCGCGCCACCACCGCCCTGATTTTTGTGGCCGTGATGATGGTGGGATTGCTCTGGAACCAACTCAGTTTTTTCATCCTGTTTTCTATCATCCATTTGGGTTGTTGGCTTGAATACCAGCGACTCATTACCGCGATTGATCCCGAATACGCGAATATCAATATCGTGCATCGCTATGCGGTGATTGCTGCCGGCTGGTTCTTTATGATCTATTGCAGCCAGTTGCCATTTCATGCCCTGGGTTGGTGGCTCTGCCTGCTCTGTATTTTCTTATTGCCAATCATCGAATTGCTTTTCGCCCGACAGATCGAACTCAAACAGATCATGCATTCTTTCTTCGGCCTGCTCTATATTTCTTTAAGCTGGGGATTGATGCTCCTCTTGCGCAGTCACCCTACCTATGGTTTTGTACTGCCCCTGGCCATCATTTTTACGATCTGGATCAACGATACCATGGCCTATATCGTGGGCTCGCTGATCGGCCGAACGCCCTTCTCTGCCATCTCGCCCAAAAAAACCTGGGAGGGCACCATCGGCGGTATGCTCATTGCCATCGGCGCCATGACCGGTCTCGCATACTGGTTGCATTATCCGGTGCTGCACACGGCCGCCATTGCAGCGATTGCGGCAATAACCGGCACTTACGGCGACCTGCTGGAAAGTAAGCTCAAACGCATGGCGGGAGTGAAAGACAGCGGGCAAATCATGCCCGGGCACGGAGGTTTTCTCGACCGGTTTGATTCGCTGTTGGTGGCGACCACGGCGGTTTGGGTGTACGTTGTTGTAGCGCGCTTGTGAGACCGCGGTGAGAGCTCGCAGAGAGATTCTGCTATTATTTCTTGCAGAGATGCTAGTTTTTGTTTCTCGCAGAGACTTTTTACTATTATTTCTTACGGGGACAATATGTTTTTTCTTACTGAGGAGTTTTTTTTCTCACAGAGAAGTCTGTTTTTTTCTTACAGAGATGCTTGTTTTTGTTTCTCACGGAGATGCTTGTTTTTTGTTTCTCGCAGAGATATACGGAGGAACAGAGATTTTTTTGGTGAAGTGGCTTATGTGGTGAAATGGCTGATGGGCTGGCGTTTAGGCCTGGTTGCTATCGGTCAGGATGGCCAACCCTAAACCCACCCTCTGTTCCTTAGTTTATCTCTGCGAGAACCCCTCGGCACAAAAGTCTCTGCGCGAAACCGCTGCGCTCTTTTCTCACAGAGAAACACGGAGGAACAGAGATTTTTTGGTGAAGTGGCCTATATGGTGAAATGGCGTAAGGGCTGTCATTTAAGCCTGGTTGCTTATAGGTCAGGATGGCCCACCCCAAACCCACCCTCTGTTCCTTAGTTTATCTCTGCGAGAAACCCTCGGCACAAAAGTCTCTGCGAGAACCCTCTGCGCTCTATTCTCACAGAGAAGCGTGTCTGTTTCTCACAGAGAAACACGGAGGAACAGAGATTTTTTAGTGAAGTAGCTTATATGATGAAGTGGCGTATGGGCTGGCATTTAGGCCTGGTTGCTATCGGTCAGGATGGCCAATCCTAAACCCACCCTCTGTTCCTTGGTTTATCTCTGCGTGAAACCCTCGTCAAATAAGTCTCTGCGAGAAACAGTTACCCAACTTGGTCTTGGCGAGAAACCTCTCCCCAAATGGGTCTTGGCGGGAACCCCCTCCGGGATCTCTTCTTTCAAGGGAGTGAGTTGACTTTGTATTACTTTTGCACGATGGAACAATTGTTGGAGCAGATCAAGGACTACCGCACCGAGATCGAATCGCTGGCACCGGCTGATGCGGCTGCACTGGAAGAATACCGGATCCGCTTTTTGGGTAGCAAGGGTATTGTAAAGTCGCTGTTCGGCGAAATGAAACAGGTGCCGAATGAAAGCAAGAAATCTTTCGGTGCTGTGCTGAATGAATTTAAACAACTGGCTGAAGGCAAATACGAAGAATGGAAATCGGCTGTTTCGGCAACGGTTACAGATTCGGCGCCGGGCTATGATTTCACCCTGCCGGGCGCGGTTGACCCGCTGGGTTCGCGCCACCCCATCAGTTTGGTGCGCAACGAAATTGTTTCCATTTTCAGACGACTTGGTTTTGCCGTGGCCGAAGGCCCGGAGATAGAAGACGACTTCCACAATTTTACAGCGCTCAATTTGCCCGAGCACCATCCCGCGCGCGATATGCAGGATACTTTTTACCTGCACCAAAACCCCGATTGGTTGTTGCGCACGCATACCAGCAATGTGCAGGTACGCGAAATGGAAAAAGGCAAGCTGCCGATTCGGGTGATTTGCCCCGGGCGCGTTTACCGCAATGAAACCATCTCTGCCCGGGCGCATTGTTTCTTTCACCAAGTGGAAGGCCTGTATATTGATGAACAGGTTTCGTTCGCCGATTTGAAACAGACCCTGTATTTCTTTGTGCAGGAATTATTCGGGCACGATGTGAAGATTCGCTTTCGTCCGTCGTACTTCCCCTTCACCGAACCCAGTGCCGAAATGGATATCAGTTGCCTGCTTTGTCATGGCAAGGGTTGTAATGTGTGCAAGCATACCGGTTGGGTAGAAATTTTGGGCTGTGGCATGGTGCATCCAAATGTACTGGAGAACTGCGGCATCGACCCCAATAAATATACCGGGTATGCATTTGGCATGGGCATCGAAAGAATCACTATGCTGAAGTACCAGATCAATGACCTGCGCCTCTTCAGCGAGAACGACGTGCGCTTCCTGGAACAATTCAGTGCAAGTTTCTAACGATATCAAATACAAGAAAGTACTCGTTACCGGCGGTACCGGTTTTGTTGGCGCCTATATCATTCGTGAATTGGTGCAACGTGGTTATACCGTTCGGGCGATTCGTCGCGCAGGTTCCAAATTGCCTTCCTTTATCGATCAACAATACCTCGATGCCGTAGAATGGATGGAGGCCGATGTGCTTGACCTGGTGCAGCTCAATGATGCGATGGCAGGCATGGATGCCATTATTCACGCGGCGGCGGTGGTGTCGTTTGATGCCGATCAACGCCGGCAACTGTATGCCGTTAATGTGCGCGGCACGGCCAATGTTATGAACCTGGCCCTTGACCATTCGATCGGCCGGGTGGTACACCTTAGTTCGGTAGCGGCGCTGGGTAGAACGGCCAGTGGTGAATCGGTCGACGAAAAAAAGCAATGGACCGACAGCCGCCTGCACACCCATTATTCCATCAGTAAGCAAATGGGCGAAATGGAAGTATGGCGGGCCATGGCCGAAGGATTGAATGCCGTGGTGTTAAACCCGAGCACCGTGATTGGATATGGTGATTGGAACAGCAGCAGTTGCGCCATCTTTCGACAGGCCTATGATGAATTTCCCTGGTACACCGAAGGCGTGAATGGATTTGTTGCGGTTGAAGACCTGGCAGGAACGGCTGTTGATATGCTGCAAACAGAAACAACGCTCGAACGCTATATCGTAAACGGCGACAATTGGTCGTTCAGAAAACTGTTTACAGAGATGGCGCTGGCATTTGGCAAAAAACCGCCACACCGAAAAGCAAGTGCCTGGATGGCCGCCATCGCCTGGCGACTGGAAAAAATACGATCGTTGTTTTCCGGAAAAAAGCCATTGCTCAACCGCGAAACCGCCCGTATCGCGCGCAGCAAAACTTATTTTTCTGCTAAAAAAATAGCCGAATTGTTGCCGGAACGGCGGTTTACTACGCTCGAAAAAGCCATCCGCGACAGCGTTGCTGCGTATCAACAATCAATAAGCCGTTAAATGGCCTCTTTTTTGCTTTTTGGGTATACCACAAGCGGAAAATCAACGTTTGACTTTCAGTAAAATCATCTCATGCAAAAATTATTGGTATTGCTTTTTGCCGCACTGCTACCTGTTTCGCTGTTGAGGGCGCAGGATCAGTTTTCGGTGAAAGGAAAAGTAATCGATGCAGCCAGCAAGGCACCGCTGGCGGGTGCTTCTGTATTTTGCCAGAACACCACTTTTGGTGTGGTAACAAATGCAGCGGGCGAATTTAGTTTGCGTTTGCCCAATGGCGGTTATGACCTGGTGGCTTCGTTTACGGGCTACCAGTCAGAGCAGCAACGCATCACGGGTGCCGCAGAAGACCTCGTGATTGAGCTGAAAACAAAAGACAAGAGCATGGAGTCGGTGGCAGTGGTGGGCAGTAATGAAGTGCCCGATGGCCTTGCCAAATACGGTGCTTTTTTCAAGGAACAATTTTTAGGCAGCACGGCCAATGCGGCTGCTTGCAGCATCGTTAATCCTGAAGTGCTTCGTTTCTTTTACAGTAAAAAAAGAAACCGGTTAAAAGTGTTGGCGAAAGAAGACCTCTACATCGAAAACCAGGCGCTGGGTTATCGCATTCGCTACCAGCTCGATTCGTTGAGTTATGAATATGGCAACGCGATCAGCACCTTCTCGGGCTTCCCATTTTTCGAGATGATGACTGGCACAGCCGAACAGGAAGCCAAATGGAAACAGAACCGCGCTACCGCCTACCGGGGCAGCAAATTGCATTTTATGCGCAGTTGGTACAAGAAAACAATTGCTGAAGAAGGATTTGCGCTGGAGAAAGTAATCGGTGAAGGCAAGGGTTTTGACGCTACCCAGTTGCCCGATTATTACGATAGTTCCTTTTATCAGTTAGATAGTGGCACGGTGGTGATTAACCTCACCGGCAAGTACCGCGTGGTGTATCGCAAAGAGTTGCCTGATCCGAAATTTGTGGCCTACTATAAACTGCCTTCACATATCCGCGTGCAGTTGAGCGTGGTCGATATACTCGATGAATTTCTGATTGAATCGAACGGCTACTGGTACGAACAAAGCGATATCATCAATAATGGTTACTGGAGTTTTGAAAAGATGGCCGAAGCCGTTCCCTACGATTATATTCCTGAACCGAACTGATCAGCCCCTCATCACTTTTTCCCATAACAAAGGAATTCGTTTCACCCAAACGAGTTCCTTTTTTTTGACCGAAGCTTCTTCTACCGGCGAGCCGAAATAAACTTTGTTGGGTTCCAGTGTAGTACCTACACCCGATTGCGCGTACACCACTGTATTCTTTCCGATGGTGAGTGTTTTGCTAACGCCCACTTGTCCCCAAAGCACCACACCGTCTTCTAAAGTGGTTGCGCCGGCAATACCGACCTGCGCCGCCAACAAACAGTTTTTTCCGATGATGGTATCATGACCAATATGCACCATGTTATCGATCTTGGTGCCTTTTCCGATGACAGTATCATGACTCACGCCCCGGTCGATGGTGCAGCCGGCGCCAATTTCCACCGCGTCTTCGATCACAACGCGACCACCGCTCACCATCTGCCGGTACCAGATTTCCCGGTCTTTTTTCGTGTTGTAGTAAAAAGCGTCGGAGCCGATAACCGTTCCGGCCTGGATCACCACATCGTTGCCGATCACACAATGACCGAGGATGCTGACGTTCGGCATGATGCGGCAATTGCTGCCAATCTGCACTTCTTCACCGATAAATACATGGGGTGCGATATAGGTTCCTTCACCAATGTTCGCGGTAACGCTGATGGCATTCGTTGCCCGCACAAAGGGACGAAAATGTGTTACGATCTGTGTGTATGCATCAAACGGATTATTCACCACCAACAGTGATTTTCCCTCGGGAATCGATACTTCCCGGGTATTGATGATGATGAAACTGGCGGCCGATTGCAAACAGGTATTATAGTATTTCGGATGATCAACAAACACAAGATCACCAACTTCAACGCGATGCAGTTCGTTGATACCGGTTGCCATCGCATCTTTGTTTCCGATGAGTTCAGCATCCAGAAATTCGGCCAGCCAGGAAAGAGAAACAGGAGAAGGGAATCGCATAACATGTATTTGTGCAAAGGTATTTCCACATGGCTTAAAAAAATGTGCATAAAAAACATTGAAATATTTTTTTCATTAGTGAAAATTCTTTTTAATATTGTGTAGGGAAATTCTGTTCCCTACTTACTAACCCATCTCAATATTAAAGCTCGGTTTACTCCCGGGCTTTTTTTATGCATGTTCACGTACTACGTTTTATACAAACCTTACCAGGTATTGTGTCAGTTCAGCGCCGCTGAAAACAAGCGCACCTTGAAAGATATTGTGTCGGTGGGCAGCGATGTTTATCCTGTGGGCAGATTGGATTATGACAGTGAAGGGTTGTTGGTATTAACCAATGATCCGTCGATGAATAATTTGCTTTTGTCGCCCGCAAACGCCCATGCACGCACGTACTACGTACAGGTAGAAGGTATTCCCGGCAGCGCAGATTTTGACAAATGGAAACGTGGCATCGATATTTCGGTCGACGGAAAAATACACCACACGAAACGCGCCGATGCCTGGCCACTCGCCAGCGAGCCGGCCTTACCAGCACGTCATCCCCCGATACGATTCAGGCAATCCATCCCCACCTCGTGGATGGCACTGGTTTTAACGGAGGGCAAAAACAGACAGGTGCGGCGCATGACAGCGGCATTGGGTTATCCAACCTTGCGACTGGTTCGATACGCGATGGGTACACTGATCATCGATGGCTGGCAGCCCGGTGAATGCCGTAAATTCGGAAGGGCCGAGCTTATTCGTTACCTTGCCTAAAATAAGAACGATTCATGCTAAAATCAATGACCGGCTTTGGACGCGCTGAACGGAACGTGGGCGACAAAACATTCCTAATCGATATCAAATCGCTGAACGGAAAACAGTTTGAGTGTTCGCTGAAAATGCCGGCTTTTCTGAAACCCTTTGAATTCGATATCCGCAAAAGGTTGTCGGAGAAATTGCAGCGAGGCACGATTGATTGTATGATCAGCCTGAAGAACACCGGCACGGCCAAACCGGTTACGGTAAATATCTCTTTGGCCAAAGCTTATTTTGAACCCATCGCCGCATTATCGCGCGAGTTGGGCCTCGACGACAGCCATATACTGGGTAATATTCTCAAACTGCCGGAAGTGATTACGCCCACCAGCGATACGCTGACCGACGAAGAATGGAAGGCTTTTAAGGCCGTGGTTGATGAAGCGGCCGACGACCTGAATGTGCATCGCCTGGAAGAGGGTAAAGTGTTGGAAGCAGACCTGCTGCAGCGGATCAGTAATATAGAAAAACACCAGACCACCATCGAAGAAAAAGAGCCATTGCGGCAGCAGAAGATTCGCGAGGGACTGATCAAAGCGCTGGAAGAAAATGTTGGTCCCGAGAGCTACGACAAAAACCGCCTGGAGCAGGAGATTATCTATTATATAGAAAAGATCGATATTTCGGAAGAGCAGGTACGCCTGCGAAACCACTGCGATTATTTCCGCGTTTTGTTGCAGGAGAACTCGAATGAAGTGGGTAAGAAGCTGTCTTTCCTATTGCAGGAAATAGGTCGCGAGATCAATACCACCGGTGCCAAGGCTTATGACGCGGTTATTCAGCAGTCGGTGGTGGCCATGAAAGATGAATTGGAGAAAGCAAAAGAACAAGTACTGAACGTTTTATAATTTCGCCTGCATGCTTCGTTTTGTATCTATACTGTCAATAGCGGCACTGTTGTGCACCGCCTGTTCTACCGTAGACCTGTTCGAAAAGAATGTGGTACTCGATAACCACGAATGGTCGGCCGGGAACAAACCCGTCATCGAATTTGATATTACCGACACCAGCGCCCGCTACAACCTGTATGTGGTCATCCGCCATGGCGATGATTACCGGTACAATAACCTGTGGATGAATATTCATACCCAGGCGCCAGGCGATTCGACGGCGAAAGTACAATCGCTCGACCTGACCCTGGCCAACAACGAAAAGGGCTGGCTGGGTACCGGCATGGATGATATCTACGAACACAGAATCCGGATTTCGCAAACACCGATACCGCTGAAAAAAGGCCGCTATCGTTTTCAACTGGAACAGATCATGCGCGATGACCCGCTGCCGGCCGTGTACAATGTGGGCTTGCGCGTGGAAAAGGCATTGAACTGATGAAAAAAATCAGGATCCTTCCCCGCCAGCAACTGGCATTGGCTACTGCCATTTATTGGTTCCTGCTTTTATATATTGTGGCGGCCCTGGCTTTCTGGTACCTGCGCTTGCAGCAGCAAAACGAGCAGATGGCCAATTATAAATTACTCGAACTCGTTGCCGACGATCCCAGCTACCTGAAAAAAGTGGCGGAGATCAATACCGCCGCCGAGCGGAAAGCCTACCAATACCGCGGCGAAGGCGCTACTTTTTTACTGCTGATATTTGTGTGCGCCGTTTTTGTTTTTCGGGCGGTTCGAAGCCAGTTTCGTACGGCCATGCAGCAGCAGAATTTTATGATGGCCATTACACACGAATTGAAAACGCCCATTGCGGTGGCCAAGCTCAACCTGGAAACCCTGCAGAAACACAAGCTGGAAGAAAGCCGGCAACAGAAGTTGATCCGCATGACCCTGCAGGAAACCAATCGCCTGAACGACCTCACCAATAATATCCTGATCTCATCGCAACTCGAAGCCGGGGGTTATAAAAAAGTTTTTGAAGAAACGGATCTGTCGCAGCTCTGTTTAACGCAGTTGCAATTGATGCAAAACCGCTATCCCGACCACCAGTTTATGCCCGATATTGAAGCGGGCGTAAAAGCACAGGTCGATGAGTTGCTGATCCAGATCCTGATCAGCAACCTGCTCGACAATGCGGTGAAATATGCACCCAAAAACGAGCCGATTGTGCTCGAACTGAAACAGGCAACGGGTGAAGCCGTCATAAAAGTGTCAGATCAGGGAACAGGTATTCCGAAAGAAGAAAAAACAAGGATCTTTCAGCGGTTTTACCGGATTGGCAACGAGGCCGTACGTAAAACAAAGGGCACGGGGCTGGGCCTGTACCTTTGTAAAAAAATTGCGGACGACCACCATGGCACGATAACGGTTACCGATAACCAGCCTTTAGGCACCATTTTTACCATTAACCTGCCTTTGCAAAATGTCTGACAAAAGATCAATATTACTGGTAGAAGACGAAGAGAACCTGCATGAATCATTAAAGCTCAACCTCGAATTGGAAGGGTACGAGGTGACCGGCGCTTTTGATGGCATGGCCGCCCTCAAAGCGGTGCAGCAGGAATATTTTGACCTCCTGATTCTAGATATCATGCTGCCTGAAATGGATGGCCTTTCGGTGATGGAAAGCATCCGCATTCAAAACAACCAGGTGCCGATATTGATATTGAGTGCACGAAATACCAGTGCTGATCGCATCACCGGACTCAAAAAAGGCGCCGACGATTACCTCACCAAACCTTTTGAACTCGAAGAGTTGTTGCTGCGGGTGAAAAAACTGATCGACAAAAACATGCGCCTGCAAGACAAAGACACGGTGGGTGATTTGTATTCGTTCGGCGATAACAAAGTAGATTTTGCGGCACAGGAAGCCACTACCGGTAAGGGTGAGAAGATTCAGTTGAGTAAGAAGGAAGCCATGCTGCTGAAACTGTTGGTGGAGAATAAAAATGAAGTGGTTACCCGCGAAAAAATTTTGCAAACGGTATGGGGCTATAACGTCTATCCGACTACGCGTACCATCGATAATTTCATCCTTAATTTTCGCAAGTATTTTGAAGCCGACAGCCGCAACCCGAAATATTTTCATTCGGTACGTGGCGTGGGCTATAAATACACCGATGTTTAGAGTTTGCTGATCTTGTAAATCAGGGCTTCGGCGCGCGGCAACAGTTCGGGTTGTAACTGGTGACTGGCGGCCGGCAGGTAGAGAATCCAATCACAGGTTTGCCATATTTCTTTTAGGTCGCGCAGGGCATCATCGTCCAAACCGCGGGCGGCCAGCTCCAGCAATACCTGAGGCTGTTGCTGGGCCGAACCCGGCAGTGCCAGAACGGTTGTTATTTCGCTCCATAGGCCCATTTGAATGCCATGGAAATAAGCCGTGGCATCGTTGTTTTGCAAGGCTGTTTTAGCCGCTGCTAATGGATCGGGTTTTAGCATCGGTTCTTCAACAGGATTTTCAACAATTGGTGCCGGCACTTTTTTTGCCGATCGTTTTTTGACCAGCAGCAAGAGCAGACCCAGTGCGATTGGTATGCAAGCCACCAGGCTGATCAACCAGGTTTTATGGTTGCGGGGCTCGATGCTGCTAATTCTGGGGATGTTTTTCGGCCGGATATTGGCTTCCACCAGCAAGGGAATGCTGTCGGTATGCAGGGTTTTATAGTTCGCCGTGCTGGGGTCAAAATAACTGAATTCGATGGCTGGCAACAGTATCCTGCCGGCCACGTCGGGAATAATTGAATAGTGAAATGTTTTTCTGCCTGTCATCGGCGCCACCGATTTATCGATGGTATCAGTTACGTTGGGATCCATCATATGCACACCCGCGGGCAGTTGCCATTCGGGTGCGGTTACCAAGGGCAGGTTACCGGCACCATCTACCTGCAAATCGTATAACACCGGCTCGCCGGCCTTGGTGCTGCTGTCGAGCAACCTGGCACTGATGGTAAACTTACCAACGGCCCCATTAAAACTTTCGGGTGCGCCTTCGGGCAGCGGTTTGATATGCACTGTTTGCGGTTCACTGCCCACACTTACCTGGTGCTCTTCTGGCACACCGCTGGGCCGGTCGAAGAAACCTTCAAACATTCTTTCGAATGCAGATTGATCGCTGCGGTTCTTACCAGCATCATCACTGCGCAAGAAATGAATCTTGTTATCGAGCACGGTCGGCTCCAGCACAAAATCACCTTCCTGCAAAGGAATAAGCTGTGTTTTGCGGATGATATGCGACATGAATTTGTTGCCGTCGATGGTTTCTACCTGCGGCGACAATCGATCGGGCTCTACCATATCATATACACTGAATCCATTCAGCGAGGGTCGTTGAGTAACGCGCGATTCTGATCGCAGCCGGGTGTAAAGTTTGTAGGTAGAAACAATCGGCTCGCCCACATAGGCCGTTTTCTTGTCGAGCTCCAACACCACTTTCAGGTTATTTTTGATTTTATCGGCCGCATTCTCCGCTGGCTTCAGTACATATTCCTCTTCGGGGGTATCCCGATACATACCGGCTCCGGGGTTGCGCGGATAGGGGTTGGGTGTTTTGGCCACTTTATCGCCCACTTCAATCACTACTTTGTTCGACTGCATCTTCTGGCCGTTGATGGTCGCCACTGCACCAGCTAAAACCAGGTTTCCTTTTTTTAGCGGTTGTAATACATAGGTGATGCCCGAATACTGGCTGTATTCACCATTGGAGATGGTGGTGCCTTCCGACTGAATCGGTCCCTGCAATATTTTAAAATCGCGGAAAGCCGGCGGCTTGAATTGTTCGATCGATTTTGCATTTTCAATCACATAGGTCACCTGTAACACCTCGTTCTGGTGAAGTTGCAGGCTGCCGGGCACGGTGCTGAATTTTACCTGGGCAAACAGCACGGCGGGTAACCATAGCAACAATAAAAACAGGTATCGACGTAAAATTGATAACATAACAATTAAAGATCGCCTAACTGCGGGCGTAAAACGATGTCTTCTACACAAGCGCTGTTACTCAGCGTAGCTGCGGCAAAAACCATACGCGCAATATCGTCGGCTTCCATGATGCGCTGCGGGTCAACGCCCGAGCCGGACCAGGAATCGGTATAAGCAGCACCCGGCATCACCGCCGTCACTTTGATATTATATGGTTTCATTTCTTCGCGCAGGTTGCGGCTGAAACCCAGCAGCGCGTGTTTGCTGATGCTATAGGCCCCGCCGTTGGGATAGGCCTGTAAAGAAGCGATGGAACAGATCGTAAAAATATGTCCGCTTTTGCACGCCATCATCGCCGGTAATAATTGCCGGGTAACATAATAGGCGCTGAACAGGTTCTGTTGCAGCATGGTTTCCAGCGCATCTGCCGGCTCGTCGTGAATTGAGCCGGGTATAAATCGACCGGCATTGTTGATGAGTATATCAGGGGTTCCCTGCTTCAGCACCCATTCACACCAGTTGTCTACATCGCTTTTTAACGAAAAATCCGCAGGCATCGCCTTAACGGTTGCCTGCGGATAAGCTGTTTGCATTTCCTGCAAAGTATTGTAGAGAGCCGTTTCACCACGACTGCCGAGTAATACGGTCGCATTGTCGGCAGCGAAAATTCGGGCGATGGATTTACCAATTCCTTTACTGGCGCCTGTAACAACAATCATCATGCGTGTAAAGGTACTGTATCTCAGGCCACCGCCTTCTCCAATTTCCTTTTAGAATACTTAAAATAAGCGGTGCTCATCGCGCCAGCCAGCAGAAATATACCGGCCCATTTAAAAGTAGCTACCAAAATATTCGGCTTTTTTTCGCCGGCAACCATATCGGTCAGCAGCCAATCGCTTTTAGCATGTGTGCCTTCCCGGTAATCGGCATAGGTATCGCCTTTGGCAAATTTGGTTTGCGCAATGATGGCCGGTAATGCATTTTTTATCGCCGACAATTGGTCCATCGTCGCTACCGCGTTGATCTTGATGACGCCGGTATTGCCCAGCAGGCGAAGATTGTAGTTCAGGATTTCCTCATCGCTGCCATTTACTTTGACGCGGCTGGCCCAGTACAATGCTTTTTTAAAATTGTCATAGTAGGGCACCATTACCCAGCCGGTTACCTGCAGGGTATTATAGCCGGCTTCAATGCGCATCTCATTGCTTCTTTCCATATTGTGTTGCAATACAGAAAGCAGGGCATCGTGATCGAGTTCGGTATTTTTGTTGTCATCAACATGGCCGAAGGCGCCATAGCTAATCACAAAACTATGGTCGTTCTCGAGGTTGGTAGCGCGGAAGCCTTTGCGCACCAGCATGCCGGCAACATCCATATCAGGCATATTGCCCCAGCCTTCTTCCAGGATAAAACGAGCCTGCTCGGCATCAATAAAAAGAAATCCTTCGGGAACCGTTAATTCAATGTGCCCATTGGCCAATGAAACATGGCCTTTTTTGAAAATGAGCTTTTTGTCGATCGAGTCGAGCTGTTTGTTCAGGGAAGCAATGAGGCTGTTTTCTTCTTCCGTAGGTGAACTGTGTTCGGGGTTGGCGGCTGCGCTATACATACAGAGCACAGCAAGGCCGGTAATGAGTAGGGTTCGCATGGGTTTTCGGTTTAGGGTATTGCGATCTGGGGTCAAGATAGAAATTCATGTTGGACCGTGCAATATCTTTGCCCTGATTATGAAGGCATATCGCTATCTTTTTTTTGATCTGGATCATACTTTGTGGGATTTTGACAGTAATGCGAAGCAAACGCTGGAAGAACTACATCGTAATCTTTCGCTTTATGACCGTGGAATTACAGACTTCGACCGCTTTTATAGAACATACCTTTTGCACAACGAGAAGCTGTGGGACCGGTATCGGAAGGGTTTTATCAAAGTCGACGAGCTTCGTTGGAAACGGATGTGGCATACCCTGCTCGATTTCAAGATTGGCGATGATAAACTGGCGCGTAATATGGCGGATGAGTTTCTGCGGATGTTGCCCTCGCGCCGGTTGGTATTTCCGCACACGATGGAATTGTTGAATTACCTGCGTAACAAAGGTTATGAAATGCACCTCATCACCAATGGGTTTGAAAAAACGCAGCACGAGAAAATAAAAAATGCTGGCTTGTCGGATTATTTCGGCCAGGTCATCACGTCAGAAGGCAGCAATAGCCTCAAACCGCACAAAGAAATCTTTGACTACGCGTTTAAACTAACCGGTGCCAATGCCGCCAATAGTGTGATGATTGGCGACAGTATTGAGGCCGATATCATCGGCGCCGCCAATGCAGGCATGGACCAGATATTTGTAAATCACACCAATGCCATCACCGATTTTAAACCCACTTATACGGTGTATTCGCTGAAAGAACTGGAAACGATTTTCTGAATGATTAGAGCGTTGCCAACACCGTAACACCGCCTTTCACGTGTTCGTTCAGCGTCACATTGATGTGCGTGCCAACCGGTAAGAGTACGTCTACCCGGCTACCGAATTTGATAAAACCAAGTTCTTCGTTCTGGGTCACTTTCATGCCGGGACGCAGGTAATTGACAATGCGTTTGGCCAGGGCGCCGGCGATTTGTTTCACCAGGATTTCTGTATTGCCTTTTTTGATCACCACGCTGTAGCGTTCATTTTCGGTCGATGATTTGGGATCCCAGGCAACCAGGTACTTGCCTTTGTGGTATTGGCTGTAAATCACTTCGCCCGACATTGGATTGCGGTTTACATGCACATTGGCGGGACTCATAAAAATGCTCACCTGCAGCCGGCGGTCTTTGAAATATTCTACATCGGTGATTTCTTCAATAACCACCACTTTGCCATCGGCCGGGCAAATCACCTGCTTGTCGGAAACCGTCATTACCCGATTGGGAATGCGAAAGAAAGAGATGATGAAAAGCAACAGACCAAAAAGCGCTATCAGCAGCAGCCAACTCAGCCAGGGCGCAGCGGCGCTGATGAAGAAAAACGAGAGCAGGTTGAGAACGGTAAAAACAAGGGTCGCAATGGCAATCGTTTTATAGCCCTCTTTGTGAATGGTCATGTTCTTTTATTGAACTGCAAAAGTAAGGGCCAATCAGTATATTGCGGTCATGAGTGATTGGCAGCACCTGACCGATTTTTTATCGCCTGTTCCTATGGCGGCGATTAGTGGCGACGAAGCCTACCGCCCCGGGCAAATGGCCCGCCACCTGGCTATCCATACCGAGGATGAATTTCCTGCACTGAACGATGTACAACTGGTCATCATTGGCTGTGGTGAAGAAAGGGGCCTGGGCATGGGCAGACCCGTGAGTGTGGCGCCCGATGCCATTCGGGCGGAGTTCTACAAAACATATTATTGGCATGCAGATATGCAGATAGCCGATCTGGGCAATGTAAAAACCGGATCGTCGCTCAGTGATACTTATGCAGCGTTGAAACTGCTGATCAAAGAACTCACCGATGCAGGAAAAACCGTGGTTATTTTTGGTGGCGCGCATGACCTCACGCTGCCGCAATACCATGCCTATGCCGATCGGCGACAGATCATCGAAGCAGCCTGCATTGATGCCAAAATTGACCTGGATATGGAAGCCTTGTCGCAGGCCGATCATTTTCTGATGGAGATGCTCACCAGCGAACCCAATTTCATCAGGCACTACAGTCATATTGCTTTCCAGAGTTATTATGTGCATCCCTATATGTTGGAGAATATGGACAAATTGCGCTTCGATTGTATTCGGGTGGGGCAGGTGAAAAGCCATATTGATGAAATGGAACCGGTGATCCGCAATTGTAAGATGGTGAGCTTCGATTTGTCGGCCCTGGCACATGCATTTGCACCGGGATCTGCTATTTCGCCCAACGGACTAAATGGCGAAGAAGCGTGTACACTTGCCCGTTATGCCGGCATGAGTGCAACCGTCAACAGCTTTGGCATTTACGGGTACCAACCGGCCAAAGACAATGATGGGTTAACCGCAAAACAAGTGGCACAAATGACCTGGTATTTTATCGATGGCCGCCAGCGGGGCCGGCGTGAAGCGAATTTCAGCGACCGCAATGCATTTTACGAATACAATATTGCGTTTGCTGAACTGGAAACTGTTTTTCTGCAGAGTAAAAAAACGGATCGCTGGTGGATGCAATTGCCAAACGAGCAGTTTATTCCCTGCTCATATAAAGATTATATCCAGGCTACCAATAACGATCTGCCCGAAAGATGGTTACGCGCCATGGAAAGAAATGCCTGATTATGCCATTAACTAAATTGCTCCATTGTTTTCTCGTGGCCGGCTTCGGTCTACTGGCATCCTGTTCTCCCTGGGCCCGGCTGGCCAAAAACAACCTCGCGGGAAAAGACGGACTGCAAACCGCCCACCTGGGTGTGCTGGTGGTGGATGCCGATAAGAACAAAACCATTTGCGATTACCAGTCGGAAAAATTATTCATTCCCGCCAGCAATACCAAGCTGCTCAGTCTTTACGCCGGTTTGAAACTCTTGGGCGATTCTTTGCCGGGCATCGCTTATACAGAAACCAACGATAGTATTTACCTGCAACCAACAGGCGATCCAACATTACTACACCCAAAATTCAGGCACCAACCGGTGATTGATTTTTTGCGCAACAGCAACAAAGATATGGTGATCAGCGATGAGAATTGGGGTGGGAAAATATATGGCAGTGGCTGGCCCTGGGATGATTTTACTGCTGATTATGCGCCTGAAAAAAGTGCCTTGCCCGTGTATGGCAACCTGGTTAAATGGACCCAGGTGATTGAAAAAACCGACGATGATTCGGCACAAACGGAGGCCTTCGTGTATTCAGAACCTGAGATTTCGTGGAAAGTAAAATTTACGCCTGCCAACAACGGCCGTTTTTCGGTTAGCCGCGACCGTAATGAAAATATTTTCTATGTCAGTGAGGGCAAAGAAATCCTGAAATCAGTTGAAGTTCCTTTTGTTACCAATGGCATTTTATCAGCGCTCGATTTATTACGCGAAAGTATCGGGAAGGCGCCCTTGTATGTGCCGGCAGCATCGGTACGAAAAGCCGATCACCTGGTCCGTTCGCAACCCGCTGATTCCATGTTCGCGATCATGATGCACGAGAGCGATAATTTTTTTGCCGAACAAACCATATTGATGATCGGCAACCAGTTGTTGGGTGCAATGGACACAGAAAAAACCATTGATACGCTGGCGAAAATGTTCTTTACCGGCATGCCGCAGAAGCTGCGCTGGGCCGATGGCAGTGGATTGAGCAGGTATAACCTGGTGAGTCCGCAGGACCTGGTATGGTTGCTGCAAAAAATGAAAGCCGAGTTCCCGGAACAACGCTTGTACAATATTCTGCCGGCGGGCAATGAAGGCACTTTAGCAGGGCTCTACAAAGAAGCGGGGGCCAATCTCCATGCCAAAACCGGCACACTCAATGGGCAATTGGCACTCAGCGGGTATTTGACAACCCAAAAAGGCCATCACCTGCTGTTTTCAGTGATGGTCAATAACCACAGCGGCCCCGCTTCGGCTGTTCGTCGACAGTTGGAAAAATTTCTGTTGAAATTCTACCGGGAATATTAGTCTGGAAGCCGCTTCGTACTTTTGTCGTTCAACCTTTTTGGAAGCGTGGGCGACAGCATACAATTATTACCCGATCATATAGCGAACCAGATTGCCGCCGGAGAAGTGATCCAGCGGCCCGCCAGTGCGGTGAAAGAACTGCTGGAAAATGCGGTCGATGCAGGTGCCACTGAGATCCGGTTGATTGTGGGCGAAGCGGGTAAATCGTTGATCCAGGTGGTCGACAATGGCAAGGGGATGAGTGCGGCCGATGCAAGGTTGTGTTTTGAGCGACATGCTACTTCCAAGATCAGGGACATCAACGATCTTTTTCATATACATACCATGGGTTTTCGGGGCGAGGCCCTGGCCTCGGTGGCTGCGGTGAGCCAGGTAGAACTGAAAACCCGTCGCGCTGACGACGAAGTAGGCACTTATATTGAAGTAGAAAACAGCCAGGTAGTAAAGCAGGAGCCTTCGGCCTGGCAGTCGGGCACCAGCATTGCCATGAAGAACCTTTTCTTCAATGTGCCGGCGCGTCGAAATTTTTTGAAAAGCAATGCTGCTGAAATGCGGCATGTCATCGATGAATTTATGCGGGTGGCGATGGCGTTTCCGCAACTTTTTTTCTCGCTGGTACACAACGGCCAGGAACTGTTTCACCTGGAGCGGGGTTCACTGAAACAACGCATTGTGCAATTGCTCGGCAATCATTACAATGCGAAAATGGTTCCCGTGCAGGAGAAAACCGATTACCTGAACATACAGGGTTTTATCGGCAAGCCTGAAACGGCGAAGAAGACGCGGGGCGACCAATATTTTTTTGTCAACAACCGGTTTATCAGAAGTGGTTATCTGCAGCATGCGGTGATGCAAGCATTCCGCGACCTGATTCCCGCCGATAGTTTTCCCTTGTTTGTGTTGTTCATCGACCTTGACCCTACACAGATCGACGTGAATGTGCATCCCACTAAACAGGAGATCAAGTTTGAAGATGAAAAAATCGTGTATGCATTTGTGCAGGCCGCGGTGAAACATGCGCTGGCACAGTTCAGCATCATGCCCACCCTCGAGTTTGACCTCGATGCGGGCATCCAGCAACTGGATGCGGTGAGCAAGCCTTTTACCGAACAGCAACAAACGGCGGCGCGGCACTCGGGTCTGTACCAGGGCTTTACTGAAAAACACCAGGCCCATTTTATTCCGCGCGATAGCAATTCGGGCGCCGGTGCCGACAATGGTGCCGGCGGCGATAGCCAATTGAACACGGTAAACTGGCAGCAATGGGCCCTGCCAGAAGAAGATGTTTCCAAAGCGGTTTTTGAATGGGAGCAGCCGGCCAAAAAATGGAACCTATTATCGCCGGCGGTGTACCAGCAATATGAAGGCCGATATATTATTGCGCCATTGATCACCGGGTTCTTGCTCGTGCAACAACAATTGGCGCATGAGCGCGTGTTGTACGAAAAATATGCGGCTGCTTTTTCTGGTCGACCAGTTGCTACGCAGCAAAGTCTTTTTCCGGTAACCATCAACCTGAGCCCGGCCGATGCCGTGCTGCTGGAAGAAATTCGTCCTGATATGGTGCCACTGGGCTATGCCATCGAACCTTTCGGCAACAATAGTTTCGTGGTGCAGGGAACACCGGCCGACTTACTACAAGGCAATGAAAAAGCGACGATTGAACAATTGCTCGACCAGGTAAAACATTTCAGCAGCGATATTAAATTTTCCCGACGAGAGAAATTATTGCGTACGCTATCACAGCAACATGCCATTAAAGCCGGCACCTCACTTACACAAACGGAAATGCAACAACTCGTTGAAGATTTGCTGGCCTGCCAAACACCAAACTTAACCGTAACGGGCAAACCCACCTTTATTGAGTTCACACAAGATTATTTGAGTCGGTTGTTTGAGGGGCGGTAGTTCAATTTTTTGCCAGTTTTTCTCTCAATATTTTTCTTTTCTGTAGTCAAAAAGAAAGAACTGGGCATTCGTTGCGCCGAAGATTTTATCTTCAACCAATAATTCGGTAGCATGAAGAAACTGGCATTGGCGCTGACCTCTTTTATTCTCACCTCTTTTGTTTTTGCACAAGACCCCCGCGCCACTGCCTGGGTGGATAGTGTTTTTAAAACTTTATCGGAGCAGGAGAAGATTGCACAACTGATGATTGTGCGCGTATCGACCCTGAAAAATGGGCAGCCCTATTTTTATGATGCAGAAGTACAGGAAGCCATCCGAAAATACAATATCGGCGGATTGTGCCTTTTCCAGGGCGGACCCATACAGCAGGCACAACGCGTTAACCAGTTTCAATCGATGGCTAAAACACCGCTGCTCGTTACCATCGATGGGGAATGGGGGCTGGGCATGCGATTCGACAGTGTGCAGGCCCTGCCCAAACAAATGATGCTGGGTGCCACCAGCGATCCCAATATCATGTATGACTATGGGAAGATCGTGGCCGACCAGTGCCGCCGCATGGGCATTCAGGTCAATTACGCACCGGTGGTGGATGTCAATAACAACCCCGACAACCCTGTTATCAATGATCGCTCGTTTGGCGAAGACAGAAATAAAGTGGCCCAACTTGGCATTCAATACATGCGCGGTTTGCAAGAGAACGGCGTGATGGCAACGGCCAAACATTTTCCGGGGCATGGTGATGTGTCGGTTGATAGTCACTATGACCTGCCGGTTATCAACAAAACAAGGCGGCAACTGGATTCACTGGAGTTGTATCCCTTTAAAGAAATTTTCAAAGCAGGGGTAGATGCGGTTATGATTGCACATTTATCCATTCCGGTGATCGACAACAGCCCGAATCGCGCTACGTCTATTTCACCGAAAGCCGTAAACGGATTGTTACGTGAAGACTTACATTTCAAAGGACTCAGCTTCACCGACGCGCTCGAAATGCAGGGCGTGGCCAAATATTATCCCGATGGCGAAATTTCTGCACAATCACTCATTGCCGGTAACGACCTGCTCTGCCTGCCCGGCGATATTCCGGGTAGTATCAAAGCCATTAAAAAAGCCATCCGCAAAAAACAATTGTATTGGCAGGACATTGACTTAAAGGTTAAAAAATTGCTCTACGCCAAATACAAATATGGGCTTGCCACACGCAGCAGCATCGACCTGCGCAACCTGACGGAAGACCTCAACAAAGACCTTCCTGCCATGCGCCGTCGCGTGGCCGAAGAGGCGGTGACCCTGCTGCGCAACGACGAAAAATTACTGCCTTATCCGCCGTCAGGCGCATCGAACCGACGGGTGGCCTATGTGGGCATCGGCAGCAATAAAGACAACCGCTTTGCAGAAAGACTTCGCAGCGATTACAATGCGCACGTGTATTATTTCGACTATACGATCGACAGTGCCAAGGCCGATGCGCTGCTGGCGTTGATGCGTAACCGTTATGACCTTGTGGTACTGGGTATGCACAGTTATGAAAGAAAACCTGCGCGCAATTTCGGGCTGAGCAGTGCTGCCCTGTACCTGGCATCGAAGCTGGAACAAGAACAGCACCTGGTCACCGTGTATTTCGGCAATCCCTATGCCATTCGCAATAGTTGTTTCAACAAGACCTTGATTGCGGCTTATGAAGACGATGCCATTACGCAAGAAACCGTTGCCGATTTTATCAACGGAAAATTTACCGCCCGGGGCAAGCTACCGGTATCGGTATGTGAGAACCTGGCCTTCGGTGCCGGCCTGGTATCTATGCGTTTGTTGCAGGAAACAGATCCTGCGAGTGTGGGCTTGAAAGCGACGGTGCTAACACGCATTGATTCTATTTGTCTCGATGCCATCAAACAAAAAGCCATTCCCGGTTGTGTGGTGCTGGTTGCCCGCGATGGAAAGATCGCTTACGAAAAGGCTTTCGGCACTTATGCTTATACGGATTCTACGGCAGTGCGGGTAGAAACGCTTTATGACCTCGCTTCGGTAACCAAGATCATGGCCACCACGCTCAGCGTTATGAAATTGTATGACGAAGGCAAACTTTCGCTCGATAAGACGCTGGGCGATTATTTGCCTTGGACCAGGGGCAGTGATAAAGCCGGGCTCGTTATTAAAAACGTGTTGCTGCACGAAGCGGGATTGGTGGCCTTTATTCCGTTTTATAAAAACACCATCGATGCCGATGGCATTCCGCTCAGCACCATTTACAGTAATAAAAAAGACTCGTCGTTCCCGATACGTGTGGCACAAAACCTCTTTTTGCGCAAGGGCTATACTGATACTTTGTATCAAACCATTTTGAAAAGTCCGCTGGGCCCTGCCGGTAAATACATTTACAGCGACAACGATTTTATTTTTCTGGGAAAAGTAGTGGAAGCCATCAGTGGCAAGCCGCTGGATCAATATGTGCGTGAAACTTTTTACGAACCCTTGATGCTGACCCAAACCGGTTTTAAACCCCGCGAAAGATTTCCCGCTAACTATGCAGCACCCACAGAGAACGAACCGGTTTTTCGTCGGCAGTTGCTACAGGGGGATGTACACGATCCGGGTGCGGCCATGTTTGGTGGTGTAGCCGGGCACGCGGGCTTGTTCAGCAATGTGTATGAACTATCGGTGCTGGCGCAAATGCTGTTGAACAAGGGAACATTCAATGGCATCCAATTTTATAAACCGTCTACCATTGATTTGTTTACGGCATACGGTAGTAATAATCCTGCGAGTCGCCGGGGACTTGGTTTTGACAAGCCGGAAAAAGACAATGCTACCCGCGCGGAGCCTTATCCCTCGAAATCAGCACCGGCGCAGACCTTCGGGCATACCGGTTTCACGGGCACTTGCATTTGGATGGATCCGGTTAATAACCTCACCTATATTTTCCTGAGCAACCGGGTCAATAACAATGGTGATGCGGGTAAATTCGGCCGCATGAATGTGCGACCCAATGTACAGGAAACGATTTATCGCGCACTACAACCCTGATGAGGTGGCGGCACAGGCTGAACTAATTTTGACTTTTGATTTTTGACTTTTGATTTTGACCTATTTTCGGGCATTCAAACAAGTAAAAAAATCATGAGTTACATTACCGAAGTACACGCCCGGCAGATTCTCGATAGTCGCGGGAACCCTACAGTTGAAGTTGATGTGATCACCGACGAAGGTGCATTGGGCCGTGCCGCTGTTCCAAGCGGTGCCAGTACCGGGGTGCATGAAGCCGTGGAACTGCGTGATGGCGACAAGAAAAAATATGTGGGCAAAGGTGTATTGAAAGCGGTGAAGAATGTCAACACCCTGATCTCCGAAAAATTGCTCGGTTTTGAAGTGGCCGACCAGGCTGGTCTCGACCAGGTGATGATCGACCTGGATGGTACACCCAATAAAGCGAAACTCGGTGCCAACGCCATCCTCGCCGTGAGCATGGCCGCTGCCAAAGCCGCTGCCCAGGAAGCCAACCTGCCGCTCTATCGGTATATTGGTGGTACCAATGCCCGCACCCTGCCCCTGCCGATGATGAATATCTTAAACGGCGGTGCGCATGCCGACAATAAGATCGATTTCCAGGAATTCATGATCATGCCTGTGGGCGCGCCTAATTTCTCAGAAGCGCTGCGCTGGGGTACCGAAATCTTCCACACGCTGAAAGGGGTGTTGAAGAAAAAAGGCTACAGCACCAATGTGGGTGATGAAGGCGGATTTGCCCCCAATATCCAGAGCAACGAAGAAGCCATTGAAACTGTGTTGGAAGCGATCACCGCCGCCGGATACAAAACCGGTAGCCAGATCGTAATCGCCATGGATGCAGCCAACAGCGAGCTGTGGGACGCGAAAAGCAAAAAATATGTGTTCCACAAAAGCGATGGCAAAAAACTGAGTCCCGATCAACTGGTGAAATACTGGGAGAGCTGGGTGAAGCAATACCCGATCAAATCGATCGAAGACGGTATGGCCGAAGACGACTGGGAAGGCTGGAAAGCGCTGACCCAGGCCATCGGCAGCAAATGCCAGTTGGTGGGTGATGACCTGTTTGTAACGAATGTAACCCGCCTGCAACAGGGAATCGACAAACACATTGCCAATGGTCTGTTGGTGAAAGTGAACCAGATCGGTTCGGTAACGGAAACCATTAATGCTGTTACCCTGGCACAACACAATGGTTATAATACGATTATGAGCCATCGGAGCGGCGAAACGGAAGATGTGACGATTGCTGATTTGGCAGTGGCGCTGAACTGCGGACAAATCAAAACCGGATCCGCCAGCCGTACCGACCGGATTGCGAAATACAACCAGTTGATCCGCATCGAAGAAGAGCTGGGCAGCAATGCAATCTTCCCGAAAGGCATTAAATTTGGTAAGTAAGGGGGGCAAGAATTTTGGTCACTAACTAATATAAGTGCTATGATAAGCGCGTTCATCGAAAAAATTCCGTCCTGGCTCAGGAACAAGTACGTACTCTGCGCCTTGGTTTTCGTGGTCTGGATTGTTTTTTTCGATGACCGCGATATCATCACCACCCATTTCCGGTACAAGAAAGAGCTCAATAGCCTGGAAGACAGCAAGCAGTATTATGAAAAGCAGATTGCAGCTACCCGGGCCGAGCTCAGCAAGCTGAAATCAGATCCGGCTTCTTTGGAGAAATACGCGCGCGAACAGTATCGCATGAAGAAAGACAACGAGGATTTATATATTATCCGGCCTTTTTGATTTTTTTTTGATGTCGTCACAATAATGTAATCTTCACGGTCGTTTATGGAAACGGACACCGCCCGGATTGGACCCCGGGTGAATTTACTGGACAATAAATGGTTTGCTCATGTCACTCTTTACTCAGGAAGACCTCCTGCTCTATTTTTACAAAGAAACTTCTGTTGAACAAAACGCCGCAATCGAATCAGCATTGCTGACTGATTTCTCCCTTCGTGAAGAATATGAGTCGCTGCTTGAAATGATGCAACCCCTGAATCAACCCCTCGAAGCCCCTCGTACTGAGGTGATTATGAGCGTGTTGAATTATGCACGCGAAGCTGTGGAAGCAACGCATGACCACTAAGGAGCGTTATCAGCAGGTCATAGATTATTTCCAACAACAGGCCCCCGATGCTGCCACTGAGCTGTTTTACGACAGCCCGTACCAGCTTTTGGTGGCGGTTGTGCTTTCAGCCCAGTGCACCGACAAGCGGGTGAATTTGACCACGCCCGACCTTTTCAAACAGTTTCCCAACCCCAAAGCGCTGGCCAAAGCAGAACCGGAAGACATCTTCCCCCTTATCAAAAGCATCTCTTACCCCAATAACAAAGCAAAGCACCTCGCGGGACTGGGCCGGATGATCATGGCCGATTTCAACGGCGAAATACCCATGACCGTTGATGAATTGGTCAGGTTGCCGGGAGTGGGTCGCAAAACCGCCAATGTCATCACTTCGGTGATTGATGCCCAGCCCAATATGGCGGTTGATACCCATGTTTTTAGGGTGTCGGCCCGCATCGGGCTTACCACCCGCGCCAAAACGCCCCTCGCCGCCGAGCGGCAACTGATCAAAAACATTCCTAAAGAATTGATTCACAAGGCGCATCACTGGCTGATTTTACACGGCAGGTATGTTTGCACCGCAAGAACACCCCATTGCGACCGATGCGGTCTACGCGCCGTTTGCCGCTTTTACAACCGCCAGGAAGCAAAAGCTACAAGCGTTTCCACTCGTGGTAAGTAGGTAGGCAAACTGATAAATCCACTTCTAATTCTCCAACTTTCTACCGTCAAAACGGGTCTGTTCGTCGAAACGCTTTTTAACGTTTTGTTGATTGTCAGCGTTTTAGGGTGCTCGGAATCTTACTATAGGGCTTTTTCATGGGCTTTCTACTTTGAATCTAAGCATAAACGATTCTAATTTTCGTTTTAGTTATAGCCCGATCCGAACTCTGTAAAAACTAAAACCCGTACCATGAAAACAAAGCCCTACGTGGTGGGCATTGGCAGCTGCCTGCTGTTAGTGTCATTGGCTTACTTTAAGCCCTACGTTAAGTTTTCACCCGACCCAACCGAGCAATCTGCCCAGAACCTCATGGCTTCAAAGCAGTTGTTGAATTATGAAAAATCCAGCATCCCGGGACTGGAAATAAAAACCCCGGCCAAAATCGCTGTTGTTAACAAACTGGCAGTAGCGAAAATGAAGAAGGTGGTGCCGAAAAAAGCCATCCCTTCGCCTGAAGAATCGACTGAAAAAACAGTTGAAGTGGCCGAATCACGCGCCGGTAAAGCGCGCGAAGCCCGTGAACTGTCGTCGGCTTACCAGCCGGTTTCACGATTTGACAAAAACGCCGCTGAAGAAGATGAGCGCGACAATGATGTAGCGCCTTATATAGCTTCCAACGACAATGTGATTGTCAATGCCCCCAAGCCAGGTTCAACCAAGAATGCAGGCCGTACCGTGATCAACTATTCGGCCGGTGCTGAAATCGTTGAACACACTTCCAATCGTTTCCCGCACGAAAACCAGGAAACGGAACTGGCCATAAAAGATGAATCTGCCAACAAGTTCGCCGCTGCTGAAAAAGCAGAGAAGTCTTATTCTTTCCGCGGAAAGACTTCGGTAAAGTCGAGCCTGTTCAAATATATTCCGCCGTTCTGGGATGGCTTTTCAGAAGAGACCGGTCTCGACCGGGCCGATCGTGCTGAACTGCTGAGAAAAGCCCAGAAAATTGCCGCGATGGCTAGAAAGAATGGCTACAACACGGAGTTTGCCTTTCTGGTCGATATGAGTGTGAAGTCGAACAAGAATCGCTTCTTTGTGGTAAACCTGAAGACCTTTACCATCGAAATGAGTGCGCTGGTAGCCCAGGGCCGTGGTTCTGAACGCTTAAACCTCGACAAGGATTACTCTAACCGCCCAGGCAGCAATTGCAGTTCCCTGGGTGTTTATAAAGTAGGTAAGCCGTACGAAGGCGACTTCGGCCGATCTTACAAACTGTATGGTATGGATGCCAGCAACAAAAATGCCTATGCACGTGCTATCGTATTGCATGCCATGGGTACCATTCCAAACCGGGAAACAAATTTCCCTATCTGGCAGAGCGAAGGTTGTCCCTCGGTTTCTCCTTCTGTACTGGAGGCCCTCGGTGCAAAAATCGACGCCAGTAAGAAACCAGTGTTGTTGTGGATGTATGATGACACCTACCTGAGCGAGTCTGGCAAAAGCGCTTCGTCCATTGCGATGGGCCGCTAAGCAGGCGCCAGGCAGCTATAGATCCGGGCAGGTTTTAGTGTATGCTGCCGGTGGCCAAGAACATTGATTAAATCGTTTAATAGACTGGTCCCGCAACTGAAAACAGTTGCGGGACTTTTTTGTGCAAGCCGGTAAATAAACATTCCTTCTGCTCTGTTGTTATTTGAACAACTACACTGTTATGGGCAATTCAATTCCAGACATACTCGGCAGCCGAAGCAGACTGTCTTTCGCCCCCTTACTGGCCGCCTGGAAAAAACGGGCTGAAGAAGACCGTCCCGGCGCACGTCGGCTTTACCAGGCCTTGATGGAAAAGGTTGAACTATATCCTGAACTGGCACAACCCATTGAGGATAAAGAAATTCTGGTGAAACACAAGGATTGGATCGACTTGCTCATGACCACCCTTTTTCCCATAACGGCATCTGACGACAAAGACCTTTTTGCCGTTTGTGTTCCTTTTAAATTCGATTTCATTTATACCAGCGACCGTTTCCGGCACCAATTCCTGAACGAAGAAGGCTGTTTCCGGTTTATGGATGAACTGGTGAACGATGTGCCGATGGCCGAAGAGAAATGTTATACCGCGTATAAACTCGTCCTCGACAAAGCCTATGGCCGCAACCTAACGGGCAATTTAAATACGGTGATGCGTTTTAACAACCCGCTTACCGGCCTCACCCAGCACTTCGAAATGGAAGTGGATACCAGCTTTATGGAAGTGAAGACCCACGGTGCGCTTCCGGCATGGCAAAGCGCTTTCCAACCCTGCGACCTGACCGATTTGCGTAAAACCAATCAATTGCAGGACTGGTTGCCACTCGACCTGTTCAGCTTTGAAGGCCTTACTATTATTCGCATCAAAGATGTGACGCCCCGGGAGGTGATCAGCAATATCAAAAACATCTTGTTAGAAAAGAAATTGCTGGAAGATGAGCAGATTTACAACGGACTGGAAAATGAAATGCGGTCGCTGTTCGGTATCCCACAACTGAAACTACATGTAACCCCTTTGATGAACCTGACAGGCGCCGCCCGGAAAGCTGCTGATGCCGAGCAGAAAAGCCAGTTGCTGCGATCGATTTACAATGAGAACCTTGGCCAGGCGGTGTTCGATCAGTTCCTGGCGGTTTTCGACGAGCGACAAGAGCCGCTATTGCTGCCGGTGATCGATAATGTCGCGATCAAAAAATATTCTTTCCTGCAAGTATTGGCCGATAAAGGTCTTTTCAGTGCGGCTTTTTTTCCGCTTCGCAGTGAAGGGAAATTACTGGGCATTATGTTAGCCGCGCATCCTGCACCCGGCTTGATCAATACCCACCATATTGCGGTGGCCACGCCCACGTTGCCGCTGTTTTCACTGGCACTTGAAAAAGCAGCCGAAGCCCTCGATTTGGAAGTAGACAATGTCATCAAAAAACATTTTACGGCTGTGCAATCGTCGGTAGAATGGAAATTCACCGATGCAGCGCTTCAATATGTTTTGCAGAAACACCTCGGTGTGAAAGCGAAAATGGCGCCCATCACTTTCGATCATGTATTCCCGTTATACGGCGCCATTGATGTACGCAATTCAACGGTGGTGCGAAACAACGCCATCCAACTCGATTTGCTGGAGCAGTTGAAATCGGCCGCTGCCATTGTAGAAAAAGCACTGTCTGCCACCCAGACCCCGCTGCTCAAAGAAATTGCTTACCGCATTGAAAAGTTCCAATACAATGTTTCCAATATTCTTTTTTCGGGCGATGAGATATTGATCGATCAGTTTTTGAAAGAAGAGTTGGTGGAGCTGTTCGAGCACCTGCGTATTATTGTTCCGTCGCTGCAAGCTGATATCGACCAGTATTTCAACAGCATCGACCCGCGGGTAAAATTGCAGGTTACACATCGCCATGAATTTGAAGACAGCATCACCTTGATCAACCAGGAATTGGCGCGGTATATCGACCAGGAACAAGAGCAGGCGCAGAAAATATTTCCGCATTATTTTGAGAGATTCGTCACCGATGGTGTTGACTTCAATATGTATATCGGTCAATCGATCACACCTGATAAACCGTTTGATGTATTTTATCTCCGAAACCTGAAGATGTGGCAGCTTTCAGCCCTCGCCGGTGCGGCCGTAATGGTAGCCAGGCTGCAGGAGAAACTGTCGCTGCCTTTGCAAACCACGCAACTGATCCTTGCCCATAGCTTGCCGATTTCTATTAGCTTTCGAACGGCCGAACGCAAGTTCGATGTGGAGGGTGCGTATAATATTCGCTATGAGATTGTGAAGAAGCGAATTGATAAAGTACATCTGAAGGACAGCAACGAGCGGCTCACCCAACCCGGCAAACTGGCCATTGTTTATAGCCAGGCGAAAGAAGCGGCTGAATACATGGGCTATATCGAATACCTGCAAAACCAACAGATATTGACCACTGAAGTGGAGCAACTTGAGTTGGAAGAACTGCAAGGGGTTACCGGTCTAAAGGCCTTGCGTGTTGGTATCAACATGAACCGCGTATTGCCCGGCTCAGAACTGGAAACCGAGGGAGAGACTCGGCAGGCCTCCATCCTTTGAGAGCGCATAGTTAACGGTGAACACATACATGCCGGCAGGCGCCAGCCAAATGCCGGCCCCATAGCCGTTGTGCCAGCGGCCTGATTGTTCACCGGGCTGCCAAACCCGGCCGATATCGTGAAAGAAGACAGCACCAATGGTTGCAGGAAAAATATAACCTTTGATTTCACCCATTCGAATGCGTAGGTCAAGGTTATTATACGCCATTTGCTGACCGGCAAAACGGTACTTTCTAAAGCCGCGCAAATTATCAGGTCCACTGAGGTATTGTGCCTGGAAAAATTCATAGCGACCGTGGTTGCCACCGGCCCCAATCCTGGCGGCAAATACAATATTGGCCCGCGCACTGAAGCTGGTAAAGAAAGAAAAATCTGACCGATACTGTTGAAACGCATGTGCTGCCTGGTTGATGCCGGTTGCCAGCCTGGCGAAGCTGTTCCAGTAAACACCCCGCGACGGCATCAGGTTATTGTTGCGGTTGTCGGCGATCAATTGAAACTGCCAGCCGAAATAAGATTTCTGATCGTACAAGGTAGCTTGATCCAATCCGCTTTCTGCACTGGTAATGAAACGGCCGATATTGTAATCATCGTCCATCGTATAGCGTTGCAAAAGCGGGCCCGTCAGAAAGGAAACATGTTGTGTAATTGGCGCGCGCAATAACAGGGCCGCTTCTACAATATTGAAGCCACTTCGGTAATAATCGATCTTACGATTTGCCTTGTTGGGAAATTCAGTTTCGTTGCCGAAGCCAAAATAGTTTTGGATATGATCGGGCGCTTTGGCATTGGCTGAGGCGAGAAGATCGAGTCGCCGCGTAGCAGACCAGGGCAAGGGCAATATACCGATGGCTTCAAGCCGGTATTGAAAATTGTATGCACCCGTGGCGAGCGCTTTGTTGCCGGTGAATCTTTGCTGGATGGCAAAGGGCGATTTGCGAAATCCCTGTCTCGTGTTTTTGATGCCCGCACCCAGAAAAACACCATCGTCGGGATTGTAAGCAACCGAGAGCAAGGGCGCGGTTATATTGTATTTAAACGCATGCGGGTCATAATCATTTACTGCCGGGTGTTTCGAAAACCGGCGTTGCCATGATTGGTCGCCACTAACCACATTGTTTTCGGTCTTCTGGTCGTAAAATAAAATTCGACCGGGTTTCTTTGTTGATGTGGTGAGCTGGAGGCTATCGGTGCCCGTGCCGCCGATGATGCGAACACGTATGGGGCTTTGTCCGCCGCCGACAGTGCGAAACACATCATCTCCCCCCAGGCCATACAACCGGATTTCTTTGGTAACAGCCGGGTCGAGCAGGCGATCGTATTTCTTATCGCTGCGTTCGCCGCGCTTGTTAATCTTGTACACCCGTACGCGCATAGCACCCGAATCGAGGTAATCGAGCGAAAACAATTCTCGTTTGTCCGAGCCCGTTATATCGATGGTCTTCGACAAAAAACGATAATATTCCATGACCTCATCGGTAAAAAACTGCCGCCTGGCTTTTAGGGTGGCCACAATCCAACTTGCTTTTTCCGATTGAACAGCGACGGGTTGTTGTTGCAGTGCTGTTTCAATAACACTGTCGCTCATGGAGCGCAGAAATGTTTCTGTGGCCTGTTGCCAACTGCCTGCATCGGGTTCGGTTAGAAAGAGTCGATCGAACCAACGCGCATTGTAATTAAAGCGGTTGATATTACGCGCCTTTACGCGAAAGCCCTGGAATTTTGGTTGCAGCCAGGGCTGGCTGATGATACGAGGCAATACGCCGGTACTGATAAAGAAAGCCTGGTCGCGATCGCGTGGAATCGGTGCATATGTTTTACCGTCTTTTGTTTCTTTGGCTTTCCAGCGCCACTGGTCTTCATGCCGGTCGAAGTCCATGATAAACATATCGAGCAGCCTTGCCTTTAATACTTCCTGCTGGTTTACTTCATTGTCGTTGTCTTTGCGCAAAGCCGCTTCCATTTTGGTGGAACTGTACGACTTCTCCACGTTGGCCGGTTCACGCATTTCAAAAAGATAAATGCCGTTCTTGAAATCGCTGCGATATTGACCAAGGGCGGGGTCATCGGGCAGGTAAACCAGTTTGCCTGGCAGGTAGGGCACATTGGCTGCCGTGGCCAAGGGCGGCACCGATACCGCGCCGAAAGGATAGGAGGCAGAGATACCGTCTACAATTACATCTTTTACAAAGGTTTCGCGAAGCGCTTCGGGCAGGGTTTTGTCGGGATATTTTTCAATGCTGCGCAAGGCATATTCGCGCCCCGCACTGTCTTCCAAACGAAGCGAGCGCGACTGCATACCGCCGCCACGTTGGGTAGGGGTGAGTCCGCCTTGCTCTTTTCGTATGTCCATTACCGGTAGTCTGACAGGCGCGGTCCATTCCTGGCGATAGTTGCTGCCCAGCAGCCATTTCTTAAAAGGGCCAGCTTTGTAATAAGGCGCGGCGACTACCGTGATTGAATCTGGAAAATTAGTCTCTGGGACAACCATTGTTTCTGCAACCGGCATGCTAAATGTTGGCAATTCCTTGCTGTATAGCAGGCCTTTTTTGCCGCCTTCCACGCCTTCGTATTGCAAGCGGATGCGGCCGCTGTTGAATTGTTCAATGGTAACATAACCTGTTTCAACCGCATTGAATTGGGACCAGGGACCTTTTCGCAGTCGTGTTTTTTTAGCACCGGCACCGCTGATTACATATTGCTGGCTGTCTTTGACCAGGTATTGCAATCCATGTTCATGTCCCGCCAACCGGATGCAATACGGATGGGATTTCAATATATCATCCACGCCTTTGGTAAACGCTTTGTACAAAGGATGTTTCAGGTCCTGGATATTGCCGAAGCCGCCCCGCACCAACGGATACAAGGAGCCAATACCCGGCAGCGGTATCCAGTAAGGGCCGAACTCTGTCAAAGGAAAAACATGTTGTTGCCAGGTAAAATAACCACCGTGAATGCCATCAGAATAAAAGGGGTGATGCGCCGCAAAGAGCAAAAGTTTATTTCGATTGCGGTAAACGATTTCTTTTAGTTTGATCAACACTTCGTCGTAACTGTGGCAGGCGCAGGCTGTTTCGGGGCCGGGTTTTCCTTCCTGTTGCAGCCACCATTGGCTGTCGAACAAAACCAACGTGATCTCCTCTGTCAATTTAATTTCTTCGGGCCCGGGACAACCATTCTCGGGTAAGAAGCGAATATGTGGGTTGTTCAATCCGTTGATATAGTCGGCTTGCCGGTTCAGTTGTTGCAGGCCATAAGCACGCCCCCTTGCCCAATCGTGGTTACCCGGAATGAAATAAACATCTTTTGCTGCTGCCGAGCCTACTATCCATTGCGAATCGATGATGGCTTTGTCTTTGCTAAAGGCGCTACTGCCTTCGCGTCGCATACCGATGGGATAAATATTATCGCCCAGGTAAATAATAGCATTTGCTTTTTGCGCGGTGTGGTTGGCCTTTTCGCGTATATCGGCCAGTACGGGGTGTTGTTGATTATTGCCGGCGTCAAATTCACCGGCATCACCTACAACAATGATGCGCGCCTGCAGGCTGTCGCCCGATTGCGCCATCGCCGTTTCTATATTGAACAAGCAACCGAATAAGAGAAAGGTTGGTAAAATTTTTTTCATGGTTGCCCGTAGGGATAATAAATAAGTGTGGCGCGACCCTTTCGACCCTCATTCGAAATGAACATATCCCCCTGCGGCGTAAAGCAAAGTCCCTCGGGTTGTTGAAACTGATTGGGGTTGAGCCGGTGCAGCGACAAAGGTTTTCCGTTTTTGTCACAGATGAGTAAAATTTTTCCAACCGAGGCGATGATAAATAGTTCTTTACTGATGGGATGGAAGGCAATGGCCGAAGGTTCAAATTCGATGGTATCGTCTTTTGCTAGTTTTCGGATAGCCGTTAACGGTAGTTGGAAAGCGGGTTCGGGCGATAAAACGCCGGTGCCCGGGTCCACCCACCAGCCAATGACAGCGTCGGCATCGCGGCCGCAGGTTTTGCATACCAACAGTAATTTGTTGCTGGCAACATCATAACAAAGGCTTTCAAATTCATAGCCTTTGCCGAAATCATTGCTGAAAACGGCTGTTTCTTTTCCGCTGGTATCTACCTGCGAGATATGACCATTGCTTTTCAATACGTACCAGCTTTGCGGACCAATGGCAATGTCTTCATAATCGCCTTTGTTTCCAAATGGACGTTCGCGCGTTTTGCCGGTTTCGCTGTTTACAAAGAATATTTTTCCCTGTTCATCATTAATGGCCAACAGTTCATGGTCGTTGTAATAAGCCAGTCCGGAAATTTCCCGCAATGGTTTTGGCAGGATGATATACCGCGCCGACTCTTCTGCATAACCGGGAATACGGGGCGCAAAAGACAGCGAATGCACCCGACTACAGGCCGGTACAAAGGGCAGCGCCAGTATAAACACAAAACAGCGGAGAGAAAGCTTCATGGCTGCAAGTTAAATGGCTTAATTTAGATTTTTAAACAGGCAGATGGATACAAATGTTGCATTGTTAAACGAAGCCGAAGCCTTTGTGCGGCAGATTTTTGAAGAGCAGGTGCCGGCCGTGTATTATTACCACGATCTGCACCATACTTTGTCGGTAGTGGCGGCAGTGGATACGATTGCTGCTGCCTATCCGTTGACCGAAGAAGACAAGCTGGCCCTCCGCCTGGCAGCCTGGTTTCATGATACCGGTTATAGTCGAACCTACCAGGAGCATGAAGAGGCCAGTGCGCAGATCGCTACCGATTTTCTGCGCGCGCGGCAAGCGAGCGACGACCTGGTGGTGCAAGTGCGGGAGGCCATCATGGCAACACATGTGCCGCAATCGCCCAAAAACCTGGTGAGCGAAGTTCTTTGTGATGCCGATATGTACCACCTGGGGTCGGCCGCTTTTGATACGGAAAACAAATTGCTGCGAAAGGAATTGAACACCGTGTTCAATAAAGACATCGGTAAAAAAGAGTGGAAGAAGATGAACCTGGCCTTTATTGGCCAGCATCGGTTCTTTACTTCCTATGCACGCGAACACATGGAACCGGTAAAACAGGAACACCGGAAACGACTGATGGAGGGAAAAAGCGAAGCGCGTGAAAAGGAAGAAGAAAAAAGCAAACTGAAAGAAGCGTTTTATAAAAAAATTACTGAGCCGTCGTCGCCTGCACCAGATTTAAAAGTGCCGCCCCGCGAAGAAGTTGACAAAGAACAATTGCGGTCGCAAAAAGAAAAACAGGCACGCACCGAACGCGGCATCACCACCATGTTCCGGATCATGAGTGAAAACCATATAAACCTGAGCCAGATGGCCGACAGCAAGGCCAATATCATGATATCGGTCAACACCATCGTGTTGTCGATTTTGGTATCGGTGTTTTTTGGTAAGCTGCAGTACTATCCGCAGTTTATTATTCCGACCGTGATACTGGTGGTGGGCTGTTTGTTGGCCGTTGTATTTGCTATTTTGGCAACGCGCCCGAATATTACGAAGGGCGTTTTTACGGCTGAAGACATCCGGCAGAAGAAAGTCAACCTCTTGTTTTTTGGAAACTTTTTTAAAATGGACCTGCCCGATTATGAGTGGGCGATGAAAGCGATGATGAACGACCAGGATTACTTGTATGGCAGCATGATCAAAGACATTCATTCATTGGGGCAGGTGTTGGCCAGAAAATATCGTTTCCTTCGCATTTCCTATAACATATTTATGTTCGGACTGGTGCTTGCAATCATTGCTTATGGCGTTGCCGGCATCGTTGGCACGAAATAGTACATGATCGACTATATAAAGGCATATAAAAAGTATAGTACCAGTTATTATGTATCAGAGGGCATTCGCACTACAGCGGGTGTGATGATTCCTATATTGGTGGCGAGCTATTTTGGCGAATTGCAGATCGGTGTTTCGATTGCGCTCGGCGCCATGTGTGTAGGCCTCACCGATAACACCGGACCCATCCACCACCGGGTGAACGGCATGGTCTCTACCATTCTGCTGGTGTTTATCATTTCTTTACTAACGGGTTTCTGTATTCATTCTCATGTTCTACTGGCGGCCTGGATTGCGATAGTGGGTTTCTGTTGCGCGTTTATCGGCGTGTTTGGCACGCGGGCGAGTTCGGTTGGTTCGGCAGGTTTGCTGATTATGGTATTGAGCATCGACGAGCGGCAGACTATTTGGGAAACGATTCACAATGCGTTGTTGATTTCAGGCGGTGGCTTGTTTTATTTGATGATGAGCCTGCTGATCTACCGGCTCCGACCTTATAAACTCATTCAACAGGCATTGGGCGATGCCTTGATCAGTACGGGCAATTACATGCAAACCCGCGCCCGCTTTTATGAGGAAAACGTCGACTACGACGCCACCTATAAACAATTGCTGGAAGAGCAGGTGCAGGTACACAACAAACAAAACCTGGTGCGCGAAATGCTGTTCAAGACCCGTGATATTGTTCGCGAGTCGACGCATACCAGCCGCATACTGATGATGATCTTTCTTGATTCGGTCGATTTGTTTGAACGAATCATGACTTCACAACAGGACTATAAAAAATTGCATGCACTCACCGATGATATTGACCTCTTACCCGCCTTTCGGCAGATGATTCTTTCGCTGGCTGCTGAAGCAGAAAACATTGGCTTGTCGTTGCAACAGGGAAAACCATCGGTGCCCAACAAAGCACTGGCCGAACAATTGGCCGCCCTCGACCAACAGTTTACGGCTAAGCGGGCGGCCATCATGAACGACAATAATATTGAGGCCTTTATCACACTTCGACATATCCTGGAGAGCATAAAAGACATTCACCATCGGTTGCAAACCCTAAACCGATACACCAGTTTCGATTCAGGATTGAGTGATGAATTCAAAAGGCAGGTGGAATATTCAAAATTTGTGAGTCCGTCTGAATTCAACCTCAAACTACTGACCAACAATATCAGCATTCACTCCAATATTTTCCGGCATTCCATTCGCGTATCACTTGCTTTGCTGGCAGGATTTTTCATCAGTCATATTCTGCCTTTCGGCCACGGCTATTGGGTATTGCTTACCATCATCGTGATTTTAAAACCAGCCTATAGTTTGACCAAGCAACGCAATGTGGAGCGCTTATTGGGCACATTGGGTGGCGCCGTTATTGGCGGGGCACTGCTATGGTTTGTGAGAGACCAGCATGTGCTGTTGCTGTTGATGATTTTTTGCATGGTCTTTACCTATAGCATGCTGCGCGTTAAATACCTGCCAGCGGTGGTGGCCATGACCATTTATATCTTGATCGCTTTTCATTTTTTAAAACCCGGCGATTTTACCCTGGTATTACGCGACCGGTTGATAGACACTTTTGTTGGATCCGCGATTGCCTTTGTGGCCTTGATCGCGATACCACCGAAATGGGAGCACGAGCACATTCAGGAATTGTTGATGGAAACCATTCGGGCAAATGCTGCTTACCTGAAAGCCATCACCAAACCTTTTTTGAAAGAGCCACTCACCAACCTCGATTATAAGCTGACAAGAAAAGAGGTATTCGTGCGGCTCGCCAACCTGTCAGATGCGTTTCAGCGTATGTTGAATGAACCAAAGCGACAGCAGAAAAAGGGTCAGTTGGTGCACCAGATGGTGGTATCCAATCATATGCTGGCTTCTCATATAGCGACGTTGAGCAGTTACCGGAATTTTGCGGCGGACTATGCCTCTGAAAATTTCAGGCCGATCATTGATTCCAGTTTGCGTCACCTCGATGGTGCCGCCGAAATTTTGGCAACGGCCAATCCGCAGCACCATGTTTTGCAAAGCGATGAAAATTTTCAGGTGCGCGATGAATTGCAAAGCCTGTTGCAGTTGCGCTTGCAAGAGCTGGCCATCGGCTCGCTTGATACCCTTACCCGCAAGAAATATTCTGAACTGACCACCATTGTAGATCAGTTTGAGTACATCAATAAGATCAGCACCGATATCGAAAAGAGATCGGTGAAGTTGCTTACTTGAGGTGGCTGGGCGGTTGCTTGCAGTGGTTATGTGCTTTCTTTCCGTGATTAAGCGCTGCCCAATAATTCTTTTAGCTTGTTGATCAGTTCGCCTTTTGTAATCGGCACGCCCATGATCTTATTGTAACCCTTCGCATCAACCAGGAACTGTTCGCGAATGATCTTGATCAACTGACCATTGTTGATTTCAGGAATCAATACTTGTTTGAATTTCTGCAGGAGCTCACCCAGGTTGCGCGGAAAAGGCCGCAGGTGGCGCAGGTGTGCATGGCTTACGGCATATCCTTGTGCCTGTAATTCAGCTACCGCACTCTTGATGGCGCCATAAGTAGAGCCCCAGCCCAATACCAGCACATCGCCTTCGTCGGCGCCGCTATCGAGTGTTTGCGCGGGAATATAATCGGCGATCCTATCCACTTTTTCTTGCCTGATCTTCACCATGAGTTGGTGGTTGTCGGGGTCGTAACTCACCGCACCGGTTATATTTTGTTTTTCCAATCCGCCGATGCGATGCTCCAATCCGGCTGTACCTGGCACGGCCCAGGGCCTTACCAGTTTCTCATCACGCAAGTAGGGCTGGAATACCGGTTCGTTTTCAGCCAGTTCAGTTTTAAAACTGACCTGAATGGGCGACAGTGCGGCGCTGGTCGGAAATTTCCAGGGCTCGGCGCCATTGGCAATATAGCCATCGCTTAAAAAAATCACGGGCGTCATGTGTTGCACCGCAATGCGTACGGCTTCATATACTGCCTCAAAGCAATCGCTTGGCGTGGAAGCCGAAATAACGGGCATGGGGCATTCGCCATTGCGGCCATAATAGGCCTGCAACAAATCACTTTGCTCTGTTTTGGTAGGTAGACCGGTAGAAGGACCACCGCGCTGGATATTGATGATCAGCAGCGGAATTTCCAGCATCACGGCCAGGCCCATGGCTTCTGTTTTCAGTGCCATACCAGGCCCAGAGGTTGTTGTTACGCCCAGGCTGCCCCCATAGGCCGCGCCGATGGCCGAACCAATGCCGGCGATTTCATCTTCGGCCTGGAAGGTTTTGATGCCAAAACTTTTATAGCGACTCAGTTCATGTAATATATCAGAAGCGGGTGTAATCGGATACGTACCTAAGAATAGCGGCAGTTTGCTTTTCTGTGCAGCGGCGATGAGGCCGAGGGCCAGGGCCTGGTTGCCCATGATATTCCGGTATTTGCCTGGCTCAATCCGTGCTTTTTCCACCTTGTAACGGGTGGTAAAGGTTTCGGTGGTATCGCCATAGTTGTAACCGGCTTTCAGGGCCTTGATATTACTATCGAGCAGCTCCGGTTTCTTGCTGAATTTTTCCGTCAGAAAAGCAATAGAACTGTCCATGTCACGGTTGAACATCCAATAAAGAAAGCCCAGTACAAACATGTTTTTCGCGCGGTCTTTTTCTTTGGTGCCCAGGGTAAATTCTTTCAGGGCTTCGCGGGTCATCTTGGTCACATCCATTTTGATGACCTCATAACCGGCCAGGCTATCATCGGCGATGGGGTTAACGCCCTCTGGATAATTCGCGAGCCGCAGGTTCTTCGCATCAAAACCGTCGGTGTTGACAATGATCTTGCCGCCTTTTTTTAAGGCTTTGAGATTGGTCTTCAACGCCGCTGCATTCATCGCCACCAGCACATCACATTCATCTCCTGGCGTATAGATCGGGGCGCTGGAAAAACGAAGCTGAAAACCGCTTACCCCAGGAATGGTTCCCTGCGGTGCCCGGATCTCGGCGGGGAAATCGGGGAAGGTCGACAGGTCTATGCCCATCAGGGCAGTATTGTTAGTAAACTGGGTTCCAGTCAGTTGCATGCCATCGCCGCTATCGCCGGCGAACTTGATCACTACCTCGGGGAGGATTTCATCTTTGCGAATCATCGCGCGAAGTTACAGCGAACTTGGGCTGAAAAAGATGATTTTCCGCTAAAGGATACCAGGACGGGCGGCCGTGCATCGCCAACATTTCCCAAAATCGAAAATGATTAAAAACGAATTCAGGGAGCTTTGCGACCCTAAACTACCTCTTATGCGCTTGGTGCTGTCTGTTTTACTGTTGATTATGTGTTCGTTGACCCTCAAGGCCCAGGTGCTTACGGCTGAAGATTCGCTGGCGGCGGGGCTGGTAGCGAGGTCGCAGAGCACCGTGTTGTCTGGTTACGGCGAAGCGCGCTACAGCCTAGATACCAAGCAGAAAAATGCCACGGCATCACTTTCAAGGGTTGTTCTCTTCGTGGGACACAAGTTCAACAACAAAATTTCCCTTTTTACCGAACTGGAAGTAGAAGATGCCCTGGTGGTAGGCCAGGCGGGCGACGAAGACGAGTCGGGCAAGGGTGGAATCAGCATGGAGCAGGCCTTTGTGAAGTTTAACCTGACACCAACCACCTACCTGGTTGCGGGCTTATTTATACCCCGACTGGGCATCATCAACGAAAACCACCTGCCCACCACGTTCAATGGGGTCGACCGGCCCTTTTTGGAGCAGTTGATTATTCCTTCTACCTGGCGCGAAGTAGGCGTGGGGCTGTATGGCGGCATTGCCAAACTGCCCGGCCTTAATTATAGTGTTAGCCTTACCAATGGCCTCAATTCGTCGCTTTTTAGCAATGGCTCGGTGTTCCGCAACGGCCGGCAACTGGGATCAGCGGCAACTGGCATGGGACTCGGCTTATCGGGCTCCCTGCTGTATTATTTTGGGCATTTCCGCCTGCAAACCTCGGGCTGGGTGGGCGGATCAACCGCAACCAGTAAGCGGGTGGCCGACAGCCTGCAGCTCAACCATGGTGCATTTGGCAACCCGGTGATGCTGGCTGAAATCAATGGCCAATATTCGCACCAGGCCTGGAACATCCGCGCCATTGCGACGGCCGTTTCCATTCCCGATGCGTACAATATCAATAAAGCCTACGCGAACAATACGCCTAAATCCGCCTATGGCGCTTATGCCGAAGCAGCTTATGACCTGATGTGGGCCAAACACCAGGGCGCTAAAAGTTTCTGGCTTTTCGGTCGATACGAATACCTGGACCTCAGCGCCAAAATGCCCTCGATCGGTTTGCAAAATCCGGCGAACCGCCAGCAATACATTGTGGGTGGTATCACGTTCAAACCCATCCGCGGCATCGCGGTGAAAGCCGACTGGGTGCAACGCATCACCGGCGAACCCAATCCTGATCTGATCATCACGCCCTTTCCACAACGGGTTCCTTATTATACCAGCAATGGTTTTCTCAACCTGGGCATCGCCTATAATTTTTAACCATGGAAAGAAGACAATTTTTACAAAAAAGCTGTTCGGCCTGTCTCGGTTTGGCGGGGGCTTCGTGGTTGTTATCGGCCTGCGGCACCGCTATGCCGGCCTTCAAAGCCAATGCGACCGGCAACGAACTGGTCATACCTGCTGATAAATTTCCTGTTACGCAGCAGCAGTTGTTGATCAGCACGCCGGCACTCGCCAATCAAATTTTGCTGGTGCGGCGCAATGACCAGGTGAAAGCGCTGTATATGGAGTGTACACATGAGTACAGCGGACTAACCCCTACCAAAACAAAAATCGTTTGTGCCCTGCATGGCAGTGCATTCGACTTCGACGGAAATGTGCTGAAAGAACCGGCTCTGCTTCCCTTAAAACAATTTCCGGTGCGCAGTACCGACAACAACCTTATCATTCAAATTGCATAATCAATCAGTATGAATACACGTGTTTCGACCTTGCTGTTGCTGGCAGCCGCCGCTTTCAGTAGCTGTCAAAAAGACGACGACAAAACAACCGATGTAACCGCGTTGAAAAAAGACATTCTCGTGAATGTATCAACCAATGTCATTACGGCCAGCTATACCGATATGAACAACAAGGCAACGGCACTGGCCAATGCAGTTACCGCGCTGGAATCAACCACCAACGATGCCAACCTCAGTGCTGCACGCCAGGCCTGGAAAGACATGCGTGTGGTATGGGAACAAACCGAAGCCTGGTTATATGGCCCCGTGAGCAGTGAAGACATTGATCCCCGTATTGATACCTGGCCGGTTGATTTCAATGCGCTCGATGCGCAACTGGCAGGCAGCGCCCAGTTCACAGCGGCCTATATCGATGCACTGCCCGAAGACCTGAAGGGTTTCCATCCCATCGAATACCTGCTTTGGGGTAAGGACGGAAGCAAAACTGCGGCTGCATTTACCGCCCGCGAAAAATCTTACTTGCAAGCGCTTACCGATAACCTGGTAGCGTTGAGCAAGCAAGTGGATGATGCCTGGAAAACAGGTTATTCTACCACCTTTGCTACCGCGGGACAAACAGGCAATAGCACGTATACCAGCTTGCAATCGGCCTACCTGGAAATGGTAGCCGGTATGGCCGATATCTGCGAAGAGGTTGCGAATGGCAAAATGAAAGATCCGTTTGATGCGCAGGATACCAACCAGGAAGAAAGCCCCTTTGCCAAAAACTCGATCACCGATTTCACCAATAATATCCAGGGCATTTTGAAAATGTACCAGGGCGATTATAACCAAAGCGGCGTGGGACTCGAAGACCTGGTGCGCAATTATAATTTGTCGCTCGATAGCGACTTGAAAGCAGCGCATGCAGCAGCCATTGCTGCGCTGAATGCCATTACCGTTCCTTTTGGTCAGGCGATCACTTCACAACAATCGCAGGTGCAAACGGCCATGGCAAAAATCAACGCGTTGCATGTTGTTCTCCAAAACCAGTTGCAACCCTTCGTACAACAGTACGCGAAATAATGAAGCGCATACCCTTACTCTATAGAATATTTGCGTTGGTAGCCACTGGTTTGGTACTTGCTCCTTTTGCGTGCACCAAGCCCGATGCAGACTATCATTCTGCCTCCGAAGAATGGCTGAGCGGTGGCCAGCAAACCGTGTACGACGAAGGCAGTAATGCCTACAGCCATGTGTTCCCCGTGTTGGCTGAAAACCTCGAACGGGTACATGAAGTGGGCGACGCCCAGTTTGGGGCAACTTTTGTGAGTCCGCCGGCCGTTTTAAACGCCGGTCGAGGCCCCATCTTCAACAATGTATCCTGTGCAGCCTGTCATATTTCCGATGGCCGGGGCAAGGTGCCCGGTGCGGGCGATAGTTCCATTTCAACGTTGTTCCGCATCAGTATGGCCGGTGTCAATGCCGTTGGCGGGCCCATGCCTGTTCCGGGCTTTGGCGACCAGATACAAAACCGCGCCAATTACAATACCGTGAAGGAAGCCGATGTGTTGGTGCACTACGAAGAAAAAACCTTCAGCTTTGGCGATGGCAGCAGCTATAGCCTGCGCTTTCCCAGCTACCAGGTAACCAATGCCTATACCGCCTTACCGGCGGATATCCTGCTTTCGGCGCGGGTAGCCACCCCCGTATTTGGACTAGGACTTATTGCGGGCATCAGCGAGGCCGATGTGCTGGCGCGGGCCGACGAGAATGATGCCGATGGCGATGGCATTAGCGGAAGACCCAACTGGGTGTGGGATGTGCAGAAAAAAAGCAGCACTTTGGGTCGCTTTGGCTGGAAGGCCAATCAGCCCAGCCTGCTACAACAAATTGCCGCTGCTTACAATGGCGATATGGGGGTTACCAGTTCTATTTTTCCGGTCGAAAATTGTGTGGGCCAACCGCAGGATGATCACCGTGCAGATGACCCCGAATTGTCAGACAGCCTGTTATACGCCAACGAATTTTATGTGCGTACCCTGGCAGTGCCGGCACGCCGCAATCTGGATGACCCACAAGTGCAAGCGGGCAAGGCACTCTTCAATAGCAGTGGCTGTGTTAAATGCCATATACCCGACCAGCGCACCGCCGCCGATATGGCTTTCCCCGCTATATCCAATCAGTTAATCCATCCGTATACCGATTTATTGCTGCACGATATGGGTCCTGAACTCGCCGATGGTCGCCCCGATTTCAAAGCCACTGGTTCCGAATGGCGTACGGCCCCACTGTGGGGCATTGGTCTCACCCAAAAAGTGAATGGGCACAGCAATTTCTTACACGATGGTCGCGCGCGTAGTTTGCTCGAAGCGGTGTTGTGGCACGGCGGCGAAGCGGCTTCTGCAAAGGAAAAAGTGCGGGCGATGAGTGCTGCTGAACGGGCCTCGCTGGTGAAATTCCTGGAGTCGTTGTAAGGCGTTAAACGCTTGCCTGATTACGTTGTTAAACGCCTGAATAAATCTTCCAGGGTCTGCTCGCCCGAAGTCAGCGACATGATATCAAGATTTTCGCGCATGGACAATTCCAGCAATTGTTTTTTTGCTTCGTTCAAATCAGGCGCGCTGATCTCAAAGTTTCCGGGCGCCGTGCTATTGAGCGAGGTTAATGAGGGGATGGTGCGGCGCAGCCATTCGGGTTCGATGTTTTGCTTGAATTGTACTTTGATCAGTGGCTTGCTGTGTTTGCTTTGCAAGTCAGCGAGGCTATTGTCGGCGATCAATTGCCCCTTGTTGATGATGATAACGCGGTCGCAAATGGCTTCCACTTCCTGCAGAATATGCGTGGAAAAAAGAATGGTTTTTTCTTGACCCAGCCGGCGGATCACTTCCCTGATTTCCACAATCTGGTTGGGATCCAGCCCCGTGGTGGGTTCGTCCAGAATCAACACTTCGGGGTTGTGTATGAGTGCCGCCGCCAATCCTACACGCTGTTTATACCCCTTCGATAACTGCCCAATTTTCTTATCACTTTCCGGTTGCAGGCCAACGAGGCTGATGACTTCCTCCACGCGCGCATCAGCATTGTTGATGCGGTGTACCGATGCCATGAAATGCAGGTACTCGCGCACAAACATATCATAGTACAAGGGGTTTGATTCGGGTAGGTAGCCAATATTCGCTTTGGTAAACAACGGATCCACGCTCACATCACGTCCACAAACCTCGGCCCTGCCGCCATCGGCCTGCAGGTAACCGGTCAATATCTTCATGGTGGTGGACTTACCGGCGCCATTGGGCCCCAGGAAGCCCACAATCTGGCCCTTCTCTACCGTGAAGGAGATATTGTTTACTGCTTTTTGCTCACCGTAGTTCTTTTGGAGAGAAGAGACCTGGATTGACATGTAGCGAAAGTACAGATAGTTTTCGGGAACAGTAGATCGCGGCGGTTTCTGGTGGAGGAGGGGTGTTGAAGTGAGTTTTTTGGGTGGTTGAGTTACTTATTTGGATTCTTGGCAGGTAGCTTTTTTTGGTTTCACGCAGAGGGGTTTCTCGCAGAGATCGCAGAGGAACAGAGATGGAATGAAATGTTAGTTTATAATGGAGTGGTGGCTGTTTGAATTTGCGAGGTCAATGTTGCAGCTATCATCATCTGCATGTTGCTACCACCATTTGCGAAGATGTTGCTGTCGTCGGCGCAACGATCATTGTATCGGCGCAATGGTCATTGTATATGCAATAGCCATCGTCCATTCACCAACCACTATCAAAACACCTGCAGCAAAAAATAAAAAAAATCTCTGTTCCTCTGCGATCTCTGCGAGAAACAAACTTTGTGCGAAAAAGCCTCTGTGAGAAACAACCATTGTGCGAAAAACTCTCTGCGAGAAACAAACTTTGTGTGAAAAAGCCTCCGTGAGAAACAGCCTTTGTGCGAAAAACTCTCCGCGAGAAAAAAGGCTGACGGAGAAAACCTCCGCCAGCCTCTTTATCAAGCGAACCTAATAACTACATTCTGCGTGAAACGAACCTGGGGCGTTATTGCGATCTCTTAAAAAACAACCACAGCGATCTCTTCGCCACGTTGACCGCCGTTCACTCACTTCACAGGTCATCATACTCATAAATCTCATCGATATGCGTACCGGGAGGCATGCTCATAATAGGGTTGAGAATGCCGTCTTTGAGCCCATACACCCATCCATGCAAATGGGGGCGCTGGTTTTTGGACCAGGCTGATTGGACAATGGATGTTTTGGCCAGGTTCATGACCTGCTCCATCACGTTGAGCTCTACGAGTCGATTGGTGCGTTGTTCATTATCATCAATTTCGTTGATCTCGGAGCGGTGAATGCGATACACGTCTTTGATATTGCGCAACCATTTGTTGATGATGCCTAGGCTGTGCCGGGTCATGGCCGCTTTTACACCGCCGCAACCGTAGTGGCCGCAAACGATGATGTGTTTTACTTTCAACACGTTGACAGCGTATTCGAGTACCGACAACAGGTTTAGATCGGTGTGCACCACCATGTTGGCGATGTTGCGGTGTACAAAGATTTCACCAGGTTGCACACCGGTAATGTCTTCGGCAGGTACCCGGCTGTCGCTGCAACCAATCCACAGAAATTCAGGCGTTTGGTCAGAAGCCATCCGCTGAAAGAATTTCGGATCATCCAGCAATTTTTCGGCGGCCCAGGCTTTGTTCTCGAGTAATAACTTTTCGTAAGATTTCATTTTTTATTTTTTTAGGCCGTCAGTTCTTTGCTGAAGCCGTGACTGTTATATGGACTTTGTTTCAATTCTACCCGGATATTTTTTAGCGGCGCGTGTTTCAAAAAATCTTCGATCACTTCCACTACATCGCGATCTAGGAAATCAGCGCGGGTTGTGTCGATGATGACGGTGGCGTTTTCAGGCACCTGCTCCAGTTTGGCTTTCACGATTGGTTTGTTGAGGAACGACACATCTTTCCGCAAACGGAAGAGGTATTGGTGGTTGTCGTTTACGATGAAAACGGCCGACCTGAAATTGCTCCTCAATACAAAAAACAGTCCCACCAAACAACCGATAAAAATGCCTTTCAACAAATCAGTTAGCAGGATGGCGAGTATTGTAACCACGAAGGGAATAAACTGATCCCAGCCTTTTTTGTAGAGCTCTTTGAAGATGGAGGGCTTGGCCAGTTTGTAGCCGGTAAAAATCAGTACAGCGGCCAGGGCCGGCAGGGGAATCAGGTTGAGGATTTTCGGAATAAAAGCTACGCAGAGCAGGAGCAACATGCCATGGATAATGGTCGACATTTTTGTTTTTGCACCCGCATTTACGTTGGCAGAGGTACGCACAATGACCGATGTAACCGGCAGTCCGCCAAGTAATCCGCTCACCAGGTTGCCCGCACCCTGTGCTTTCAATTCGCGGTTGGTCGGCGTGACGCGCTGGTAGGGATCCAGTTCATCGGCCGCTTCAATATTCAGCAAGGTTTCCAAACTGGCTACGATGGCAATGGTAGCAGCGGTTAACCATACCTGGTAGTTGGTGATGGCGCTAAAATCGGGGTGTGTAAAAAAGGAACTGAATTCGCCAATCGAACTGGCCACGGGAATGCTCACCAGGGCATGCGGTGGCATACTGCCATTGCCGCTTTTGATCAGCCATTGATTGATCAGGATGGCCGATACAACCACCACCAAGGGGGCCGGAATCAGTTTGAAGATCTTCGATTTCTTCACCAATACCTTTTCCCAAAGAATCTGTATGCCGAGGGCGATCAAACCGATCAGGGCGGCCGTGGGAACGATGTGATTCAATCTATCGAATAAACCGGAAAACGTATTGCTGCCGTCGGGCTGCAGAAAGGTTTCATCGCCCTCGTAATCGGCATTGTATCCCACCAGGTGGGGCAATTGTTTCAAGATCAGGATGATACCAATGGCGGCCAACATGGCCTTGATAACGGCGCTTGGTACATAGTCGCCAAGTATGCCGAATTTCAGGAAGCCAAAGGCCAACTGAAAGGCACCGGCCAATACCACGGCCAGCAAGAACGCGTCGAAAGTTGGAATTTTTAAAAGGGCGGCTGCCACAATGGTGGTCAGTCCGGCGGCGGGACCACTAACACTGAGGTTGGATCCGCTGACAATGCCAATCACAATGCCACCGGCAATACCGGCAATCAATCCGGAAAAAAGCGGGGCACCTGAACCAAGCGCAATACCTAAACAAAGGGGCAGGGCCACCAGAAACACGACGAGAGAAGCAGGCAAGTCTGCGGACAGACTGGCCAACGGGCTGTTTGTACGTTGAGCCATAAAAAATTAAATGTGGGTAAAAAATAGAAATCAGCAGAGCAGGCTCAACACTCGGGAGGCTGGATAATGCGGCGGATGTGCAGCGAAGAGAGAATATCTACGCTTTGGGGAATTTCAAATACCGCGGTCATGCGACGCTGGGTGGCCAGCCAGTCGCTGAATTCGAGAAAATGGTGGTGCAAGCTTTTGCCGCACTTATGTTCTTCGTTGAAATTATTGCTATTACCGGCGCCGGCTTCTTCTTCCTGCGCGGTCAGTAAGGCACCTCTATTGAGTTTGTTGGAGAAAGGAAGTGCCACCAAACTGCTACCCAGGGCCAGTATAAAAACCACTGCCATGGCGCTGATCAACCAGCGAAGGCGGAATAGTTTTGGGCCATTATATACACTGGGTCGCCGCATGGATGGCAAAATTATTCGATTAATACCACAAAACCGGAAAATGTTAATTCATTTAACAGTCATATATGATCGTATTCGCCTTTCATTGCATAGTAACCGAAAATGACGAGTCCGGCGATGATCGGCAGAAAAACGATTAAAAACACGATCCATTGTATCTGTGTATCGATTTGTGGTTTGCTGGTCATTTCATGAATGGCAATGCGAAACAGCAATATGGCCAACGCCAGACCTGCCAGTATCCACAAAACACCAAACCATCTTTTTATTTGTGACATGTGCTTGTTTTTAAAAGAATGAATAGGGTTTAATCGGTTACATCGGGGTCGATGCGGTTGCTCAGGTAAAGCAAGCCAATAACAAAACAGAAACCAGCCACTACAATCGGGTACCACAAGCCAATCAATTTATCGTTGGTATAGGTGGTGGTAAGCAAGGTTGCAATAAAAGGGGTTAGTCCGCCGAAGACCCCATTCCCAATATGATACGGCAGCGACATACTGGTGTACCTGATCCTGGTAGGGAATAATTCCACCAAAAAAGCGGCGATCGGTCCGTAAACCATCGTAACCAGTAGTACCTGGATAAACACCAGGCCAACGAGCGACCAATAGCTGCCGGATTCGAGTTTTTTGTCGAGGGCGATGGTGTTGCCCGCACTGGTTTTCTCGGTGTATTGGAAACCGTTCTGCAACAGAATCTGGCGGCTGCTGCTATCAATAGCGGTGCTGCTGACCTGCGCTACAGCGGGGATGTCGGCGCTGTGCAGCATTTGTCGGTACACGGGTCGATAAAGGCAAATGGCGAGCAACATGCCGGCGAGCATGATTCGTTTTCGACCCAATCGATCACTGAGGGCGCCAAACACAATGAAGAAGGGGGTTGCGAACAAGATGGCCCAGATCAGGATGGTGCGGCTTTGGTCGAAATTGATCTTGCATACATTTTCCATGAACGACTGCGCGTAGAATTGTCCGGTGTACCAAACCACCCCCTGGCCCATGGCGGCACCGAACAAAGCAAGCAATACCATTTTCAGGTTGGCTTTGTGTCCGAAACTTTCTTTCAACGGATTTTTGGACGTATTACCCGATGCTTTCAGTTTTTTAAAGAGCGGCGATTCTTCCATCTTCATGCGGATATAGATCGACACGATCACGAGCAGGATCGACACCAGGAAGGGGATGCGCCATCCCCAGTCGTTGAATTTTTTGATGGAGGCTTCCGCATTGCTGTCGAGGGCGTGGCGGGTGATGAGGATCACGCCGAGGGAAAGAAAGAGACCAAGGGTGGCAGTGGTTTGAATCCAGGAGGTGAAGTAACCGCGTCGGTTGGGTGGGGCATGTTCGGCCACATAGGTTGCTGCGCCGCCGTATTCGCCACCGAGGGCCAGGCCTTGAACCAGTCTTAATAACAACACCAGGAGCGGTGCTGCGAAGCCAATTTGTTCATAACCCGGCACCAGGCCAATAGCGAATGTGGAACCGCCCATCAGCACGAGGGTGAGGAGGAAGGTGTTTTTGCGGCCCATCAGGTCGCCCAGCCTGCCGAATACCAGCGCGCCGAAGGGGCGAACAATGAAGCCGGCGGCAAACGTGGCCAGGGTGCTGAGCAGGGCTGCCGTCGGATTGGTTTTTGGGAAAAATTGATTGGCAATAACCGTGGCAAGGCTGCCGAAAATGTAAAAGTCATACCATTCAATCAGCGTACCGGCCGAGGAGGCGCCAATAACGCGCCAGATTCCCCGGGTGGAGATGGTTTGATTCATCCTTAAACATACTAAATTAGCAGGCTATAAGTGCAGCCATATGTCATATCCCTACCAGATTAGTTCTAAAGAAGCGTACCAACAGGCCTACCAACGAAGTGTTACCGACCCCGAAGGTTTCTGGGCAGATATTGCCTCGCACTTTTTCTGGCGAAAGCGGTGGGACAAGGTGTTGGAGTGGAATTTCAAAGAGCCAAAGATTGAATGGTTCAAAGGTGGAAAGTTGAATATTACCGAGAACTGCCTCGACCGGCACTTGGGTACCCTGGGCAATAAGCCGGCGATCATTTGGGAGCCCAATAGTCCCGAAGACGATCACCGCGTGCTGACCTATCGCGAACTGTATAACAAAGTAGTTCAGTTTGCCAATGTGCTGAAAAACAACAACGTAAAAAAGGGGGATCGGGTTTGTATCTATATGGGCATGGTGCCGGAACTGGCGGTGGCCGTGCTGGCCTGTGCGCGGATCGGTGCCATTCATTCGGTCATTTTTGGCGGGTTTAGTGCGCAGAGTATTGCCGATCGATTGATTGATGCCAATGCCGAGTTTGTGATTACCTGCGATGGTGCTTATCGGGGCAATAAGGAGATAGCCCTGAAATCGGTGATTGACGATGCGCTGGTGCAGTGCCGATTTGTGAAAAAAGTGATTGTGCTAACGCGTACGCGCACGCCGGTTTCGATGATCAAGGGCCGCGATGTGTGGTGGGAAGATGAGGTGCGCAAAGTGGAAACCCAGGGCAACCCCGATTGCCCGGCGGTGGAAATGGATGCAGAAGACCCGCTGTTTATTTTGTACACCTCCGGCTCTACTGGTAAGCCCAAGGGCGTTGTACATACCGTGGCCGGTTATATGGTGTACACGACCTATTCTTTTGTGAATGTGTTTCAGTACAAACCCGGCGATATCCATTTCTGTACGGCCGATATTGGCTGGATTACGGGGCATAGTTATATTGTGTACGGTCCGCTGGGCGCCGGTGCCACCACGATGATTTTTGAAGGGGTGCCAACCTGGCCCGATGCGGGTCGTTTCTGGGAAATTGTAGACAAGTACCGTGTCAATATTTTGTACACCGCGCCAACGGCGATTCGATCGCTGATGGGCTTTGGCCTGGGACCTTTACAAGGCCGCAAACTGGATTCATTAACCGTGCTGGGTACGGTGGGTGAGCCCATCAACGAAGAAGCCTGGCATTGGTATGATGAGCATATCGGTAAGAAAAAATCACCCATTGTAGATACCTGGTGGCAAACGGAAACTGGTGGCATCATGATCAGCAATATGGCGGGCATTACGCCGGGCATACCTTCGTATGCAACCCTGCCGTTGCCGGGCGTGCAGCCGATACTGGTGGATGACCGGGGCGTGGAGATTGAGGGCAATGATGTGAGTGGTAACCTATGTATCAAGTTTCCCTGGCCATCGATCATTCGCACTACCTATGGCGATCATGAACGTTGCCGCACTACCTATTTTGCTACCTATGATGACATGTATTTCACGGGCGATGGCTGCTATCGCGATGCGGAAGGAAATTATCGCATCACTGGTCGAGTGGATGATGTATTGAATGTGAGCGGGCACCGCATTGGCACGGCCGAAGTGGAGAATGCCATCAACATGCACGCGGGGGTGGTAGAGAGTGCAGTAGTGGGTTATCCGCACGATATCAAGGGCCAGGGCATTTATGCATTTGTGATTTTCCAGGGCTCGCATGGCGATGAGAAACTGAATCGCCAGGATATAACGTTGACGGTTAGCCGAATTATTGGTCCTATTGCCAAGCCGGATAAGATCCAGTTTGTAAACGCCTTGCCCAAGACCCGCAGCGGCAAGATCATGCGTCGCATTCTACGCAAGATTGCCGAAGGCGAGATGGACAAACTGGGCGATACCAGTACCTTGTTGGATCCGGGTGTGGTGGATGATATTAAAGACGGCCGGATTTAGGTTTAGCGACGGGCCGCCGGCTTCGTTTCGCTGTTGTTCCGATAGTCGTTTTTATACACTTCACCGCCTTTCATCACGAAGCCAACTTTTTCGAGGCTGGTGATATTGGTGAGTGGGTTTTCTGTTACAGCAATGATATCTGCATATTTGCCGGCTTTGATAGAGCCGGCTTTTTTTAGGCCGATGAGGTCGGCAGCATTGATGGTGGCCGATTGAATTGCCTGCATAGGGCTCAGACCATACTTAACCATATAGAAGAATTGTTTTCCGTTCCAACCATGGGGATAAACGCCGGCATCGGTTCCGTAGGCGATTTTAACGCCCGCTTTTACGGCTTTCGCGAAATTGTTTCTTTGTGTTTGGCCAACCAGTTTTTCTTTGTCGAGGATCTTTTGCGGAAAACCCAGTTTCTTGTATTCGCTCATGATATAGTCGTCGTTGTAGATATCGGCCACCAGGTACGTGCCATGTTGTTTCATGAGTTCAATGCCTTCGTCGTCGATAAAGCTGCCGTGTTCAATGGAAGCCACGCCGGCTTTTACGGCCATCTTGATGGCTTCGGTACCATGGGCATGGGCGCAGGTTTTGCGGTCCCACATGTTCGCTTCAGCTACTAAGGCATTCATTTCTTCCTGGCTGTATTGCGGGGCACCTACACTTTCTTCTTCGGTAAGTACACCGGCGCTGGCACCGAACTTGATGACGTCGGCACCGTATTTCACATTATAGCGTACCTGCTTGCGTACTTCGTCTACGCCGTTGGCAATACCGCTCATGCCTTCGGGATAATTGAATTGCAGGTAGGGCGAATAGCCATTTAAGTCACCATGGCTACCAGTGGAACCAATGAAGAGTCCGGCGCAAACCATGCGTGGGCCAGGAATATCACCATGGTTGATGGCGTTGCGCAATGCGACGTCGAGAAAAGCGGCTGAGCCTACATCCCGAATGCTGGTGAAGCCGGCTTCGAGGGTGCGTTTGGCATAAATCGGCGCGAGGATAGCGAAGTCGACGGCAGTTTTGCGAAAGATTTCAGCGTAGTAGTCGCTGCCAGGCTGGCTGGTTACATGGGTATGGCAGTCGATTAGTCCCGGGAGTACCGTGGCTTTAGACAGATCGATGATCTCAGCATTTTTCGGAACAGCGATATTGGCGCCAACGGCTTTGATGGTATCTGCTTCGATGACGATGAGTTGGTTCTCGAGCACGGTACCGGTTTCGGTATCAATTAGTTTTCCTGCTTTGATAACGGTGGTTTGCGCCTGGGCAGCGATGGCCAGCAGCAGGCCAAAGACGCAGAGCAGTTGTTTCATGTGTTGTTGGTTTTGGGGCAAATTTTCTACCCGACGGGTAGCACCCGACGGGTGCCACCCGTCGGGTAAATGAATGTAAGCATAAGAAAGATGGCGACCATCAAATGCGGCGGTTGGTCAAAAAAAAAGGTGTCTCGTCGGAGACACCTTTTATAGAAGAAGATGATTGTTTTATTGAACTACAACCGGGCTAACCAGTTTCTTGTCACCGTCGCTGATGCGGATAAAGTAGCTGCCTTTTTTCAGGTTGCTGATATTCACTTTCAGTCGGCTGTCGTTACCAAAAGTCACTTGCTCCTGGCGAACAACAACGCCATTGGAAGAAACAATGGTAAGCGCCACTTTCTTGTTCCGCAGGGTAGTGTTTTCCAGGGTTACCTGCTGGCTGGAAATGGCTGGGTTCGGGAACAGGCGCAGACCAGTTGCGGTACCGTTGGTGGCGATCACACGAATCACGGAAGAATAAGTGAACTTACCATCAAAGTCAGTTTGTTTGATGCGGTAGTAGTTCTCACCATCCAGCGGGTTGTTATCGGTGAAGGCGTAGCTGCTGCGCAGTGAAGTTGTTCCGCGGCCTGGAACAGTGCCGATGGCATCAAAGCCGTGACCGGTAGCAGAACGTTCAACGGAATATACGTCGTTGTCTTTTTCAACAGCAGTTTCCCAATTCAGGTCAACCTTGCCTTCGAAGTAGCGGCCAGTAAAGTTCAGCCAGTTAACAGGGAGGGGGTTGAGGGTTGCATCTATTGAAGCAAGCGTGAAATTCGGATAGCTGGTTTGCGTAGTGGCGGTACCAACAAAAGTAAATCCACCGGCCGAATATTGATCAGAAGGCGAATTGCTGCGGTTAACCCAGGCACTACCGGCTACTGGCCAGTTGGCAACACGAAGGGCTGTAGCATCCGTAACACCGCAACTGCGTGTATTTTCATACGATAACCATACGCGAGCATTTCCACCAGCGCCGCCTGCAATTTTTGAAAGCGTCCAATATTCACATTGACTGGCGTTGGTTAACGGAGCAGTTACACTTGTTCCAGGCATGCCAACAGTAGCGGGGTCAACAGAGAAATACTGTGCGATGTAGGTTCCTGTAGCAGCCAACGGGTCAGTGGAAGTACCCGCACCACTAATTAATAAGGGTGCAGCTACTGTGCCGTTTCCAATGGGGAATGTAAAATTAGCAGGTCCCGCTTTTTGCACCGGGCCGTTAACATGGCTTGCATTAGAGAATCCAGTAGCTAGCGCCGTAGGTCCCATTTGTAAAATGGCGCTGCTGGTCGTATTTAAAATGCCACTGGTGAAAGTGATCAACTGAGCTGCTCCATTTGCAATAAGTGTGTTTGTTAAAGTTACAGCACCGCCGGTCTTGTTAAAAGTGATGGGGCCATTCCATTTGTCATTATCTGAACCCACCAGATTGATCGTTTGCGCATTAGAACCAGCAAAAGTGATTGCTGCAGTAGACTGTCCGGCCAATCCGCCACCGGCAGATGATAAATTGCCAAAAAGGCGAATACCACCGCTGAAAGCTGCCCCTTTGTTAAAGCGACCGGTAACTAATTGCAAATTGCGACGGATATCTATTACCGTATTTTGAAAAAAGTTAACAATGTCGTTTGTGGTACTTGCAGAATTAAGCGTTACGTCATAAAAACTAAGGTTGGTCGTTGACACTTGGTCAACCCGAATAACTGTTGGCGTTGTGTGAGATGCTAGTTTCTCAAAACGTACAAATGTATTGTTAGACGCAGCGAAAGTAGAAGGATCTTCCAGTCGGAAGTTGCTGCGAAATACCAATGTGTTGCCAAAGTTTAGAATAAAGGCGGTGGAAGTTCCCATTAACCCACTCATATAGAAGTCCCCATCAATAATATGGGTAGTATTTCCGCCCAGAATAAATTGCCCCCTGCTTTGTCTAAATGACCCCAGGTCAGTAAATGTTGCGCTGGTTATTACAGTGGAGTTAGCCGATGCCATATTGAAACCCTCACCGTCAATTGTACTGTTCAGGGTCAGGTCAGATTCTATGAGCAACACTATGGCAGCACTTGCAAGAATTTCAATCTTGTCAACAGTAAAAGGGATGTCTACAGAAGATGCGCCGGTGCCTCGTCCTCCACTCATTGACCTGAATATTACCCGGTCACCAGTTCCCGGTAACGAAGTGGCCGCAGTATATGCTGGTGCCGTTGTTGACCAACTTGCTGGATCACTCCAGTTTCCAATCCCCAAAGCCGCCCAGTAAAAATCAGCGGCACGTCCGGCAAACGGTAAAAACAATAATAAAAGAGATAAGTGTAGCAGTCTTCTCATGGTAGCGTATTTGATGGAGGTTTGATTCATAAACAATAGTTTTTAACACGTTTAAAGACACAGTAAACCGTTGCCAACAGGCACGGCTTGGCTTGCTTCTACGATAAAGAGGGTGCGGAAACTATGGTTTATTCACCGAGGATACTCAGACTACTAGCGATATTGATATACGAAAATAGCCATATCAAATGATATGGCTACAAAAATATTGATAATTTGTTGGTTAACTACCTACTTACGGGAATTATTTGCGAATAGTCACCTTGGTTCCGATCGGAATCAGGCTGTATATTTCGTCCATTTCGATGCGCTTCAGGCTGATGCAACCATTGGTCCAGTTCTGGAAATAGTCCACCGCCATATCATCGCGCTCCCAGGTACCATGAATCCCAATACCATCGCCCATTTTGGCGTTTTTGGGGATGAGTCCCTTGGCCTTCCGCTCGTTGAACTTGGCAATATCCACCGGCGTCGGGTAGTCAATCAACATCATCTTCCCCCATTTCTTGTCGGGTCGTTTGATGGCGATTTTGTACTCACCCTCCGGTGTTTTCCGGTCGCCCTGGATCATCTTGTCGCCCCCTGTTTTTTCACCAAAAACCACGGGATAAGTGGCATACCAGCCCTCATCGTCGTAAATGCTCAGTTCGTAGTCTGATTTGTCGATAATAATGTGGGCAGCACCGGTCAATTCTCCACCCAGCACGCGATTGTGGTTAAAACGGATCGACCGATAGTGATCGCCCGAAAAGGAAAATAGGCCAACGGTACAAACTAGGCCCAGGGATACGGATAGGCGTGACAGCATGTATTTCGGATTTAAGTTTTCTGTCGTTTTGGGTACAGCATCAAAAACGCTGCCGAAGCCTTCAATATTTCGGTTGTGGATAAACTTTCGGTGAATGATAACAAATCGAAAAAGGCTTAAAAAGTGCAAGGTTTAATGTTTAAAGTTTAAAAGGACCCATCCTTAAACTTTAAACATTAAACCTTGAACAGTTGATTGTTAATCAATTATTTACGAGGAATCTTCAGTTCCCATCCCGGTTGGATAATATCCGGGTTTTTGATTCTTTCTTTGTTGGCCTCGTAGATGTCTTTCCAGCTAAGACCGGGATATTTCTTCGCAATTTTACTAAGGTTATCGCCGCTCTTCACCGTATAGGTTTCATCAGCCCCTTCTGCCACCGCCAGGTTCAACACCAGGTCAGCATCCCGGAAGTCGGGGTTGAGCGCTTCGTAGGTATCCCAAAGCTTTTGTTTGGAACTGCTGCTGCTGGCGGTACCATCTATATAGAGCACACCATCCTGTTCACGTACCTGCAGGTCGGCAACCCCTTCGGCCTGGGCCGCGTCTACCAGGGCTTTGTATTTGGTTTCCTGTAATGCCATAATTTTTCGTTTTTACTTGATAACCAGTTTGTTTTCTACTTTTTTAGGCTTGATCTCATTCAGTTTCTGGATGAGTGCAGGGAGGTCAGCCTTTTTGATGGTGCCGGTCAGGGTAACTACGCCATCTTTTACGGCGGCTGTTACTGATTTAGCGGCAGGGATGGCTGCAATTACATCTGCAGCGCTTTTTTGCAGGGTTTCATCGGGATTGATGACAACTGGTGCAGGTGGCGGCGGTGGTGGTGTTACCGTCAGGCCATTTACCACAGATTTTACCCCTTTTACGGCTTTGGCGGCCGTTTCAGCCGCAGCTTTGGCGGCATCATCAGACACTTCTCCACTCAGGGTGGCGACACCGTCTTTAACGCTGGCAGTTACACCCGGATAAGCGGCAATGGCCGTAGTCACGCCCTTTTCAACGTCGGCGTCTTTGGGCTTGCAGGCAGTAAAAGTCATGGCGACGATCAGTGCGAGCATAGCAAGACCCCTTCCGATTTGTTTTTTCATACTTGTTGATTTGTGTTGGTATTTAATCAATGAAAAACTTTCTTATCGAGTTCTTTTGCTGCAAGGATCATACCCTGCAGGGTTTCTTCTGAAGGTACTTTGCCCGAAAGACCATATTGGCCGTTCACTTCCAGCATTTTTGCATGCAGGTTGGCAGCATTTCGGGTAGAAAGTTCCCTAACCGTGTCAACCCCCGCCGCTTCGAGCAATTCGGCTGTTTGTCCGGCAACACCACTCAGGCGAAACAAATCGGCATGATTCACCCAGGTGAGGATTAAAGTCTCGGGAATTTTAGTAGCGGCAGCCAGCTTTTCGCGACCGATCTTGGTGCCAGCTTTTTCTAATAAGTCGCCTGTTGTATGAATGCCCATTTCCTGAAGCTTGGCTGCATAGGTTTCGCCAATGCCTTCAATATCGATTACCGGATAGCCCATTTGGTGGTTTTGGGCAACAAATTAGGGGAAAATCAACAGTCAAAAATAAAAATCAACAAAGCCGATCAATAACTGACGCCGTCCATATCGAGGGGCAGACGCAGGCCTACCGCCCAGGGACGGTGATCAAGTCCGTTTTTGAACATCGACTCTGGCGAATAATTGCCGTACACGCTGATCGGGCCCAGTTTTACTTCACCCACCCAGGCGTATTTAAGTGCATTGAGGCCCAGGTTACCCTTGGTTTTCTCCTTGCCATCTTCGCGGGTGATGAATTTATGGCGACTGCTGTATAGATAACTTCCGGCAATACCGGCACTGAAGCCAATGGAACGCAGCGGATTTCGGCGGGGGGTAAAGTTGAAATTAATCATCACCGGAATGGTCAGGTAATCGGCTGCCAGTTTGTTCTTGGTATAATCGTGGGTGAGGTCGTCGTACACGGTGGCGGGCTTGTGATCAAATTTCACATCGCTGTCGTACCGGTAATTGTTCAATTCCAAACCGAGACCATATTTCAGGTTCACCACGTGCTTGATCAGGTTCAGGCGTTGCATGACAAACCAGATGTTTACATTCACCGACTTGCCATTGCGCAGGTCAAACAGTTCTTTGTTGGTGCCGGCGCCATAACCGCTGGTCAAGCCGCTGTAATTCGTTTGGTCGCTAAAGCCGTTAAAGCCAAGGTCGAGCGACAACCAATTGGTGGTTACATTCGACGGATAGTCCCAATGCCGGCGGTGTATATTGATGGTCAGTTCATCGCGACCGCTGCCTGTGCTGCTGCCGTTTTTCAGGATAATGATATTACCAATCTGCATGGTATCGGCAGCGGTTTCAGGTGCTTTTGTTGTGTCGGTTTGTGCCTGTACCTGCACCAGGGCAATTCCCATCAGGGCCAAGAGGCTGATCTTCTTTAGCATGACTTTTCTTTTTCGATAATTAGGTTGTTGATCACTGTTCTGAAGAAGCGGTGAATACACCGGTTCTTTTTTTCTCTGCACCCAATGGGTTGTTTTGTTCGAGTACGCGGGTGGCTTTTCGGAACAAGCCGCGAAGCGGTGTTTTTTTGTTCTCGCTTGTACCATCAACGTATATATAATCTTCCCGGGAAGGCGATTTGTCGGTTTTTACATAGATATATTCTGGTTCTGCTGGTTTATTACCAATGGCCGCTGCAAGTGGCGTTACTTCTTCCTTCGCGTTGTGCAGCGGAATCGATGCAGCAACGGCTGGTTTTTGTGAGCCGGTTTCATTTACAGCCAGTTGGGGTAAGGAGGGCTGACTAACCAGCGGTTGTATCGAAGCTGGTTTCTCAGCGCTTTCCGGTAATACGGGTGTAACCAGGTTTTTGTTACTGCGTTGGGGCGAGGGCGAGTCATTGTTGACCAATATCGGTTGTTCCTTACCGTTAGACGCTGCTTGCCCGGGCAATTGTTTCGGTGCTTCGGGGCTGGCAGCGGCGTTTTTCATTGAATCAGGTTCAACGGCAGTTGCTTTTTGTGGTGGATTGGCTGCTTCTTTTTGGGCAAGGCCTGCCTTTTCAGGTTGCGATGGCTGCCGGTCGCCGCGCAGCCAGAACAATCCTGCTATCAATAAAACGATCGCCGCCGCTGCCATTGAAAACCAAAGACCGATAACCGGTTTGCGTTCGGCCTGCTGCTGTCGATACAACGAATGCTTATCTGGAAAAACAATCGCCGCATCCGGCTGTAACCGGGCCTGTTGTATCAGTTCAAAATCAACCTGGAATTCAGGATGGTTGTACACGAACAATTCGGTGGCTGCCTTTTCTTCGTTGGTCAATTCATCGTCGCAATAGCGTACGAAAAACGACTCGAAATTGGTCATGTTCACCAGGCTGGTATCTGTTGTACGGTACAATGCTTCTTTATCGGGGAATACCAGCTCATTTGCCGGCAACACGGCCTGCAACAGCATGTCCAATTCTTCTTTCAGGTCGGGGTGTTGAGCTACAAAAACACCAACGGCCTCTTTCTCTGCCGCCGTCAACTCATTGTCGGCATAAAGCAGGAAAAATTCCTCGTAATTATTTCTATTGATGTTCATGTTTACAATACGTTTTCCGGTTTCACCAGGTAGTTTTTCAATTGGATGCGGGCGCGGTGCAGGTACACTTTCACCTGACTTTCACTCAGGGAAGTGATCCGCCCTATTTCTTCATAGCTATAGCCTTCATAGTCTTTCAGCAATACCAGGCTGCGCTGGGTTTCGCTGAGGCGCTGTAGTGCTTCTTCCAAAATCTTCTTCAGGTTGTTCACGGGCCGATGCACGACTTTGGCCTGCTCGCTGAATTCTTCTTTCAAAACCATCCGCTTCGATTTACGCAAGTGGTCGATCATTTGGTGATAGGCCACCGTAAAAAGATAACTCTTGCATTTGTCGTAGCTAACCTCTTCGCGGTGCTGCCACATTTTCTCAAAAGCCGATTGTACAATGTCTTTCGCATCGTCGTCTTGCTTGAGGTTTTTTACTATAAAGCGATACACATTATCTGCGTAAAGCCTTACACATTCGTTGTATTCCCTTTCAGTCATGAGGCAGTTGCTGTTGAATTCCCGAGGCTGGTTTGTATACATAATACGCACCAGCGGCCGATAAAGTTACAGGATGAAAAAAAAGCCCGTGGAAATCCACAGGCTTACTAAAAACTAAACGTGTAATCTACTGATTCAGAAAGCTATATATAATAAGTTTCGGGTCATGGAGTCGAAAATCACCGAAACACCCGGGTCCACTTCTTTCGGGGTTGTTGGGCAACTGCTGCCGCCGTTTTCGTTGCAAGCCTGCTTCATTTTATTGCGAGCCATCTGTTTGCTGACTGCCTGGTAACCGGTAATAACAAGGGCCAGTGCAATCATCAAGGCCAGCAATTGTTTGGTGGAAGGCTTTTTCATGCAGCTTTTTCCCGTTAGACGCGAATCTACTGGCAATAGTTACAGGTTGTGGCTAAAAAAAGTTAAAATCTGCCGAAGCGCTTGCATCGAGGGATTATTTTTGCCGGAAATCAAATGATATGAATGAGGCTTTCGTACAACGGATAGGGACTGAACTAAAAGAAATAGATGCTGCGGGGCTCACCAAAAAAGAGCGTATCATCACCAGTGAGCAGGGTGCGGAAATCATGGTGAATGGCAAGAAGGTGTTGAATTTCTGCGCCAACAATTACCTGGGTTTGTCGTCGCATCCGAAAGTAATTGAAGCGGCACACGAAGCCATCAAGACCCATGGGTATGGAATGAGCAGTGTCCGTTTTATTTGCGGTACGCAAGACATTCATAAAGAACTGGAACAAAAAATCTCTCGCTTTTTAGGTACAGAAGATACCATTCTCTATGCCGCGGCATTCGACGCCAATGGCGGGGTGTTTGAACCGCTTTTCGGCGAGCAGGATGCCATCATTTCCGATGAACTGAACCATGCGTCGATTATTGATGGCGTTCGTTTGTGCAAGGCGCAACGGTTCCGCTACAAGCACAATGATATGGCCGATTTGGAAACGCAACTGAAAGCCGCGGCTGCTTGCCGGAGTCGCATCATTGTGACCGATGGCTCTTTCAGCATGGATGGTACCATCGCGCAGCTCGATAAAATTGTGGCATTGGCCGAACAATACGATGCGATTGTAATGATTGATGAGTGCCACTCGTCGGGTTTCTTGGGTAAAACCGGTCGCGGTACCCACGAATACCGCGGCGTGATGGGCAAGATTGATATCATTACAGGTACCCTGGGTAAGGCCCTGGGCGGTGCTTCGGGCGGGTTCACCAGTGGCCGCAAAGAGATCATCGAAATGTTGCGGCAGCGCAGCCGGCCCTACCTGTTCAGCAATACCGTGGCACCCGCCATTGTGGGTGCTTCGATTGCGGTATTGGATATGTTGAGCAGTACCACCGATTTGCGCGATCAACTCGAAGCCAACACAAAATATTTCCGGGAGAAGATGACAGCCGCGGGGTTCGACATCAAACCGGGCGATCATCCCATTGTGCCGATCATGTTGTACGATGCGGTGGTGGCGCAGCAATTTGCCGCCGCGCTATTGGAAGAAGGCATTTATGTGATTGGCTTTTTCTTTCCGGTGGTGGCTAAGGGCAAGGCGCGGATTCGCGTGCAGCTCAGCGCCGCGCATACCCGCGAGCACCTCGACAAAGCGATTGCCGCTTTCAGCAAGGTAAAAGCGAAACTGGGGCTGTAGTTTTTTACCCGTCGGGTGCGACCCGACGGGTAGAATCAACCCAAAAAGGCGATAACGGAAATTTCGACGTTTACGCCGCGGGGCAGGCCTTTCACGGCAACGGTTTCGCGGGCAGGAAAGTCGCTGCTGAAATAGCTGCCATACACTTCGTTGACCTGCGCAAAGTGCGACATATCCGACAAAAAAATGCTGGTTTTGACGATGTGGGTGAAATCGGCACCAGCGGCGGACAATACAGCTTTCAGGTTTTCCATCACCTGTTTTGTTTCGCTGGGAATATCGCTGGTAACCAGGTTGCCGGTACTGGGTTCGAAAGCAACCTGGCCGGAAACAAATAGTAGGTTACCGGCCCGAACGGCCTGGCTATAGGGGCCAATGGGCGCCGGGGCGGCGTTGGTATTGATGATCTTTTTTTCCATGACACAAAAATAATTGGTTTGTATTTTTGGCGATGGTTTCTTCTCCATTGCTGCTTTTTATTGATACCACCAGCGGTTCATCGCAAATAGCCCTGGCAGCAGGCAACCAGGTGCTGGCGAGCGACCAATGCCTGGCCCAGCAAGACCAGGCGCCCTGGCTTCAACCCGCCATCGGGCGCTTGTTTGAAACGGCGGGCCTACGCATGGCGGCAATAGATGCGGTAGCTGTATCGGCCGGACCGGGGTCTTATACCGGCTTGCGCATTGGAATGGCCAGCGCCAAGGGGATTTGCTTTGCGCTCAACAAGCCGCTTATCGCCCTAGATACCCTAAAAATCATGGCGGCGGCAACGGTACCCGTCAGCCCGGACGAGGCTATTATTTGTCCGCAGATCGACGCCCGCCGTCTCGAGGTTTTCACTGCCGTGTACAACAGGCAATTGACCGAACTCGAGCCCCCGCAGGCGCTCATATTAACAGAAAATAGTTATGCCCGATGGCTCACCGATTACCCGGTTATTTTCACGGGATCAGGTGCAGTGAAATGTAAAAGCTTGTTAAAATATGAAAACGCTTTATATGTACCGCTGCCAGCTACCTTGTCCGCATCGTTGGCCCTGGCAGCCGAAAGCTTTGCCAGCCAGGCATTTGCCAATTTGGTAACGGCCGAACCGTTTTACGTGAAAGCTTTTTACACACCCGCAAAAGCAAATTCCTGAAGCATCTTAAAAAATTGTTATGTAAATTTGCGGTGTTAAGGTTAAGGTAAACAATGAATTTTTAATCCAATCTCGATTATGAGTACAGTAGCATCTGGAAATTTTCTGGTGGTTAATGAAGCAGAAGGTCCTGAAATGAAAGTTGACTTTTTACATGTTAAGAAGGCCGCGCTCACCCTTCGGGCAATGAATCACAAGCTCCGTCAACAGATCATGAAACTGTTGGAGGAGAATGATAAATTGACTGTAACGGAGATTTATGTGCGGTTGCGTCTCGAGCAATCGGTCGCCTCTCAGCATCTTGCCATTCTACGGAGGGCGGGAATTGTGAAAACTGAAAGAGACGGCAAATTCATCTACTACCGGCTGAATGAGCCGCGCATTGTAGAGATCAGCCGTTGCGTAGAAGAGATTATTAATTAAGTCAAGCGTAAAATTCAAAAAGTCAAAACCAGGTCGATCACTGTGTAGGTTTTTCAACCAACAGCGACCTGTTTTTGACTTTTGATTTTTCGCTTTGTAAAACGTTTCAAATTGTATATCCAACAACTCTATACTTCCTGTTTGTCTGAAGCTGCTTACTACATCGAAAGTGAGGGGCAAGCAGCAGTGATCGACCCACTGCGTGATATCGATAGTTATGTTGAACTGGCCAAAAGCCGGGGCGCATCGATAAAGTATATTTTCGAAACCCATTTTCACGCTGATTTTATCAGTGGTCATCTCGACTTAAGCAAGGCCACTGGTGCACCCATCGTATACGGACCCGGTACGGTAACCAAGTACCCGATTCACCTCGCTAAAGATGCTGAACGTTTTACCATCGGCAAGGTCTCGATTGAAGTGTTGCATACACCCGGACATACCATTGAATCGTCGTGTTATTTATTGCGCGATGAACAGGATTTACCCTATGCAGTTTTCACTGGCGATACGCTTTTTGTGGGTGATGTAGGTCGCCCGGATTTGAGCAGCGGTCAACTGAGCAAAGAAGAACTCGCCGGCCTCTTATACGATAGTTTGCAAAACAAAATCATCCCCCTGCCCGATGAGGTGATTGTTTATCCGGCACACGGGCCAGGCAGTGCTTGCGGAAAACAATTGGGGGCCGAAACCCAAAGCACCATCGGTCAGCAAAAACGCAGCAACTATGCTTTGCAGGCCGGTAGCCGCGAACAATTTATTGAAGAAGTAAACGCCGGACTCGAAGCGCCGCCGCAATATTTTCCCATCAATGCCCGGATCAATAAAGAAGGGTATCACGCGCTGGATGCGGTTCTTGAAAAAGGTATGCAGGCACTGACCCCTGATGAATTGCAGGTTAGGTTGAAAACGAGCGATGTGCTGCTGATCGACACGCGGCCATCTGCCGAATTTGTGTCGGGTTTTGTTCCCGGCGCCATCAGTATTGGGCTCGATGGTCGTTTTGCAGAATGGGCCGGCAGCTTATTGCCATTCGACCAACCCATTTTACTGGTTACCGACCCCGGCAAAGAAGAAGAGTCGGTGATTCGATTGGCCCGTGTTGGTTTCGACAAAATGGAAGGGTACCTGGCCGGCGGCTTCGCTGCCTGGCAAGCGGCTGAAAAACCGATCGACCTGATCATTGATGTGGAGGCCGATGAGCTGGCCATGGACTTACCGCATGATCCCCATCTCCTGGTATTGGATGTACGCAAGCCCGCCGAATACGGTGAAGGGCATATTGCCGGTGCCTTGAATATTCCATTGAACGATCTCCATGACCCTGCCAGCATGGCCAATATTGAAGACCACCACAACCTTTACGTGCATTGCGCCGGGGGATACCGGAGTGTGATTGCTGCCAGCCTGCTCAAACGCCAGGGCATTCATAACCTGCGCAATGTAACTGGCGGATGGAAATCAATCAAGGAACAAGAGGGCATCCCCATTGAAAAGGAGCCCAGTGTGTTGAATTGAGCCGGGCAAAATCAGCCGCATTTTCGCGTTAAATGCATCCTCACACATTCACCAGCCCATTGCGAATGGCAAAAGTGACCAGTCCCACGCGGGTTCTGAGTTGCAATTTGTCGAATAGCGAATCGCGGTAGCCATCTATCGTTCGCGGACTCAAATACATCTTACTCGCAATTTCCTTATAGGTCATTTCGGTGCAGGCGAGTTGTAGAAACTCCAGTTCGCGTTCGTTTAGCACCGACAATGGATTGCCGGCCCCCGAAGCTTGCATGCCATCGAAATGATTGATGGTATGTATCAGCCGGCCCGTAATGATTTCCGAATAATAATATCCTTTTTGGATGAGCGCGTCCATGGCCTTTTTGAGGTCGGTCGGGTCACAGTACTTCATGATATAACCGCGGGCGCCGGCCTTGAACATACGCACAATGGCGTTTTCGGTGTCATAGGCCGACAAAGCCAGGGTTCTTATATCGGGAAAGGTTCGTTTCAACCAACTGGTTGTGCTATACCCATCCATTTCTGGCATATTGATATCCATCAGCACCAGGTCAGGCAGGTGCGTGGGATCCAGCTTGTTAATCAACTCTTTTCCGTTTGCCGCTTCGAACTGCACCGTGTATGCATCAAATCCTTGTACAGTTTTGACGAGCCCCTTCCGCATCAGGGTGTGGTCTTCGACCAACACCACGTTAAAATCTTCCATGATTGTCACAAGTTTAGGTTACTAAAATCGATATCTCAAGGCACGGTCTCGGGTACGGGGGCTGTATCGATCCATTGGTCGGCATAGGAAGAATTCCAGGCATGTTTCCAGCGACGGTGACTCCAGAGCCACATATCCGGGTTTTGCCGCATAACCTTTTCCAGGAAATCGCGGTAAATCCGGGTCAGTTCTCCGGGTTCAAGGGCATTCGGGGTTTCGGTAACCAGGGTAGCGTTCATTCTATAATAACCACGTTTGACTCGGGTATTGTGAATAAAAACAACGGGTATGTTTCCTGCCCGCGCGCCTTTTTCAGGCCCGGGCGCAAAGGGGGTAGGGATGCCAAAAAAATACAACCACCAGGCAGTATGCATTTTGCCCGGCACCTGGTCGGCAATGAGCCCGAGCAGGTATTGTTTGTTGCGGTACGGCAACATGGCGTTTCGCATATCGGTAGCGGGTAATAAGATGGTACCGGTTTTACTGCGCAACTTCCTGAATATACGATCCATTACCCGATTATGCAAGGGCATATATACGCCCAGCAGGGGCAGGTCTTTGTTGTTAACGCCGTAAGACAGATTTAGCAGCTCCCAATTGAAATTGTGACCTGTGTGTACCTGGCAACTTAAGCCCCGTTCATAGAGCTCGTTGAACAGTTCAAAGTTGCCCTGTAAATGTTTTCGGAGGTAAGATTCAGATGCCGAAAAATATTTCACTGTTTCGATAAAGGTGTCAGTGAAATTTCTTTCAAATCGTTTTCGGATATCGTTTCGTTCTTGTTCGGTTTTCTCGGGGAAGGCTTTTTCCAGGTTGCCCATGATTACTTTCCGGCGATAGCCGAAAACCGTAAACAGCAGCCATTTGACAAAATCACTGAGGCCATAGAGCATCCACATGGGCAACAATGAAAGCAGGTATAGCGAACCATAAACGAGATAGTACATAGTAGCCTGGTTGACAAATGTAATAGTGCAATCAACATATTTGCGCGTCGAACAAGGGAGAAAAACACCCTAATTCGGCTGCTGGAAACACTGTTTTATAACACGATATTTTGTAGTAATACACTCTTATCGGGGTAATCGGTATTGAAATGCAATCCCCTGCTTTCTTTCCTGAACTGGGCACCCTTTACAATCAGGTAGGCAACGGTGATCATGTTGCGAAGTTCGCCCAACTGGGGCGATACCGTGGTGGATTGATAAAGTTGTTCGGTTTCTGCCCACAACAGGTCGAGTCGTTTCATGGCCCGCTCCAAACGCACATCGGTGCGAACAATGCCCACATAATCACTCATCAGCAATTGCAGTTCTTTCAGGCTTTGGGTGATGAGGATCATTTCTTTTGGATCGGTTGTGCCGGCTGTATCCCAATCGGGTATTCTGTTGGGTGAGATCTGTTGCGGAATGGTGCTCGCAGCATGTTCGTACGCGCGATGGCCGAACACCATGGCTTCCAACAGCGAATTGCTCGCCAGGCGGTTGGCACCATGCAATCCGGTAGAAGCACATTCGCCCGCCGCATACAAATGATTGATGGACGTGCGCCCCCATTCATCTGTTTTGATGCCGCCGCAACTGTAATGGGCAGCGGGTGCCACGGGAATCATTTGTTGGCTTACATCGATTCCGATCGACAAACACTTTTCGTGAATATTCGGAAAATGGTGCAGAAATTTTTCCTGGTCCATGTGCCGGCAGTCGAGCCATACATGTTCAGTACCCGTTATTTTCATTTCACTATCGATGGCACGGGCCACGATATCGCGCGGTGCCAGGTCTTTGCGTTTGTCGTATCGTTCCATGAACGCTTCGCCATTTTTGTTGCGAAGTATACCACCATCGCCCCGAACCGCTTCGGTGATCAGGAATGCTTGTCCGCCGACAGCCGGCTCATACAAAGCCGTGGGATGAAATTGAATAAACTCCATATTCTCTACCCGGCCTTTGGCCCGATACACCATGGCAACACCATCGCCCGTTGCCACCGAAGGATTGGTGGTAGTGCGGTACACTTGTCCGTTGCCACCTGTGGCCAACAAGGTAACACCTGCAAGAATGGTTTCTACTTTTTTGGTATTGGTGTCTAGTGCATAAACACCATAACATTCAACATCGGGGGTGCTCTTGGTAACCAGGTAACCGAGGTGGTGCTGGGTGATGATTTCTATCACGAACCAATGCTTCATCACTTCGATATTGGGCAGCAGTTTTACCTGCGCCAACAGGGCGCGTTCCATTTCGCGACCGGTCACGTCTTTGTGGTGCAGAATGCGAAACTCGCTATGACCACCTTCGCGCCCTAACGCATAATCACCATCAGCATCTTTATCGAATTCAGCGCCCCATTTTATCAGTTCACGGATGCGGTCAACGCCTTCCTTCACCACAATTTCCACCACTTTTGGGTTGCAAAGGCCGTCGCCGGCAATCAGGGTATCGTTGATGTGTTTTTCAAAACTGTCGTTCTCAAAATCGGTAACACCGGCCACGCCGCCCTGTGCATACTTGGTATTGGTTTCATCAGCCGCCGCCTTGGTGACCACCATGATTCGGCGATCGGGAAAACGTTGGGCCATTTTGACGGCGTAGGTGAGTCCGGCGATGCCTGAACCAATCACTAAAAAATCAGTTTGTACCATAGTCTATGTTTTGTCGCGGAACAGGTTGCCGCGGAATATTTTTCGGTAAACAGCCCCACACAATCAACAATTGTGCAGCCGCATAAGTTGCCATGATGAGAAAAGGGGCAGCGGCCATCGGCCTGATGAAACTATTCACTGCCAGCAGGCTGTCTGATACCAGAAAAAGCGCTGCACCAATAATGCAATACAGGCCCATGTGCCAGGAAAATACAAACATGGTGGCTATCACGCATGCATACACGAAAACGGGTGCTTTGAGCATGTCGGCGAGGTGTGGCGCGAGGAAAAAATAAAACAACCCTATATAGAGGCCCATGCCGATAATACCATAGCGTTGCCAGCCTGGCCTGGGTGGTCGTTGTTTACGCTGCCGATAAAAGAAAATGATATAACAAATATGGGCTACTAAAAAAGCCGATAAGCCTGCCATGAAAAAATGCTCCGCTTCGCCCATCAGGAAAATATCGCCCAGCCACGAAAAGAAAAGGGCGGCATTTACCCAGGGGGCTGAACCCGCAAAAAGCAAGATCAGCATGAGCAGTGGTTTGCTGGCGAAACGAAGCCATTCCCAACCAGCCAACAGGGAGACTAGGTGCAGGAGCACACAAACAAGGTATCCGCTGAGCCAGCCCGGCAATCGCATCAGTAGCGTATTACAATTTCAAGTGTTTTGGGCGAATCGAGTGCAATCATGATATCACCCGGAAGGGTAACTGATTTTTTATCGTCAGACAAAACAGCTTTGGGATTGCTCACCGATTTTGCGGCGCGCGGCAATTTTACCAAAAGGTTCATGCCCATATCACCCATCATGCCCATCATGCCTTTCGATTCTTGCATACGCGGATCGGTCATCAGGCTATCATAGCGAGCCTGGTTGAGGGTGCGGCTGTATTCACCGTCTTTGATGCGGATATCATACAAAGTGCCAATCTTATCGATACCACCAGCGCTGTTATCGCCGCCCTGGTCGCCCTGGTTGAAGCCTTTCATGAGGCTGGCGAGTCCGCCGCCTTTGTTCATGGCTGCATACAGTTTGTTCGCGTCATTGAGGTTTTTGAATGGGTAGTTCATATCCACATCGAAGAGATTTTCCTGCATGTTCATTTTGAGTTTGAGGGCGCCATCGCGCAGCAGGGCTTTGTCTTCGGCCGACATATTTTTGGCGGTGTCAACAATGTCTTTCATAAAAATGGTGGTGTCCATTTTTTTGTCCATCCCTTCTTTTTTGATCTCTTCTTCGCCGGCAAAACTTTTCAGCATTTCAAACATCTTGCCCATGTCTGAGTGGATGCGCATGTTGCCGGTACCATTGTTGTTGATACTGACTTCTTCGTTGATGGTGATACAGGCGGTAAAGCAAAGCGCCAGCAATGCGGCGGCGAGTAATTTTAGCTTATTCATATTATTCGGTGAGGTATAGATTGACAAATTAAGCCCTTTCATCGGTATTTACCCGGTAGTACACGGTAAATGCACGGCTTTCACCCGGGGCGAGCGTGATGAGTCCCATTTTATTGTTAAAAGCATCTGGCGCCGACGTTAGGTTTTCGATGGCGATACTGCGCCGCTGCGGCGGAATATACAGTTGGAGATAGGGGTATTGTCCGTCGGTTTCAAACGACACCGTAATGCCATTCTCCGGATTATGAAGCGTGCAAACCGGGTTGCCGGTATTGCGGTCGAGCACAAAACAGTTGTCGAGCTGGCGATCGTTCAACGGACTGCCGGTTCTGAAATCATCAATCGGCAAAAGATTGCCCGTGGGGATGAGTTTGTCGCTGAATTCAAGCATGCCTTCGGCGGCAAACTGCAGGTTGTAGCCATCTACTTTTCCGCCGAGGCTAAAATAGGGATGCCAGCCATCCGCCATCGGTATGGCTTCGTTGCCCTGGTTGGTGAGGCTGGTTTTTATTTGTAACAACTGGTCGCTGAAGAGGGTGTAGTCGATGCGACAGTCGTAGTGAAAGGGGTAACCGCCGTCGTCGGCCCGGTATGCATAGTCGAACTGCGCCGATGCCATAAAATCAGTAACCGTTTTGCTGGTTTCGGTGAATGATTTGTTGAAGAGCAGCCCGTGGATAGCCGTGCCATCGGGGAATAGCTTTTCAAACTGGTAGTCTTTGTTGTTGAAATGGTAGCGGCCCTCGGGAATACGGCAGGGGAAGGGCGACAGTTTACTGCTTTTAAAACTGGTGGACAGGTTGCGCTCCAGGTCGGCTTCATCCAGATAGCTATCGATGATATTATGTGTAATGCCCTGAAGTGGAAAGGAAAAGCCATGTAACAAAGCACCATGGGTCGGCGCAATGGCAATCTCAGTGCGTGTGGTATCGTCGTGCAGGTACACGAGTGGTATGCCGGCATGTGTTCCGGCGCTTATGCGAAAACTCATGGAACAAAACTACCTAACTTTACGCGCAAATAAATTTCATGCGCCTGGTATTGTTGTCTTTCGGTTTGATCTGTTGTCTGGCTTCCTGCAGTTTGAATAATGTGGAAGAACGGACCGACCTGAACAAGTTTTTTACAGACCAGCAGGTTGTAGGTGTTTTTGGTCTTTTTGATAATGGGCAGGGTAGCTTTATTGTGAGCGATAAACATCGATTCCGGGATAGTGCCTGGCTGCCGGCATCCACTTTTAAAATTGTTAATTCGCTGATTGGGCTTGAAACCGGCACGGTGAAAGACGATAGCACGGTGATTAAATGGGATGGGGTGGTGCGACCGATGGCCGAATGGAACCAGGACCTGAGCATGTACCGCGCATTCCGGTTGTCGGCCGTTCCCTGGTACCAGGAACTGGCGCGGCGTATAGGCCAGCCCGTTATGCAGCATTGGATCGATACGTTGGGTTATGGCAAAGGGTATGGTAAAACCAAGATCGATAAGATCGATACGTTTTGGCTGGATAATAGTTTTAAAGTAAGTCCCGATGAGCAACTGGGGCTGGTAAAAAGACTCTATTTCAGCCAACTGCCTTTCCAGCACCGTACACAGGAGATTGTGTGTGATATGATGCTGATGGAAGACAATGCGAATTATAAACTGGCGTATAAAACAGGCTGGGGCCGCGCGGAGAACGGGTCGTCGATTGCCTGGATCATTGGATGGGTAGAAGAGAATAAACACCCCTATTTTTTCGTTCAGCAATTCACCAGCACCGATCCGAAGCTCGATATTCCGGCGGTCAGGCTGGCATTGCTGAAAAAGAACCTGTCATCGCTCGGGTTTTTGGAAGGCAAGCGCTAGGCTGGCGTTCTTTTTGATGAGTGACTCCAAAACTCCGTTTCTTGTACAGATTTGAAAATAATTGGCTCCTGCTTTTACTGGTCATCGTTCCGGTGGGCGTGCTGCTGTTTGCTTTTTTGCTACGGTGGAAAAAGAAAGTGCGCGCGAAAATGGGGGATGAAAAGTTGGTGGCACAGTTGACCCGTTATTTTTCACCTGTTAAATTTTTGTGGAAGTTTATACTGGTGGCACTGTCGATCGGACTGTTGGCATTGGCCGCGGCCAATCCGCAAATGCGGGGTAAAACACCGCCACAAAGCAAGAAGGGACTGGATGTGATGATACTGTTGGATGTGAGCAAGAGTATGCTGGCGCAGGATGTGAAACCCAATCGGCTGGAGCGCGCCAAATACCTGGTGAATACGCTGATTGATGAACTGTCAGACAACCGGATCGGCCTGATTTGGTTTGCAGGCCGCGCCTATATGCAGATGCCGCTGACCACCGATTTAGGTGCAGCAAAAATGTACCTGCAGAATGCCGGCCCCGATGCAGTGCCCACCCAGGGCACGGTAACCGCAGAAGCCCTTCGACTGGCGGGTGCGGGTTTCAACAACAAAGAGAAAAAATACAAGGCGGTGATCCTGATCTCTGATGGCGAAGACCACGATCCGGAAGCCTTGAAAGTGGCGCAGCAACTGGCATCTACCGGCGTGATGATCAATACCGTGGGTGTTGGATCACCTGAAGGTGCGACGATTTTTGACCCGGAAACAAATGATACCAAACGCGATGCGCAGGGTAATACGGTCATCAGTAAATTGAATGAGACTGAATTGCGCGACCTGGCCACGGCGGGCAATGGCATCTATGTTTACCTGCAAGATGCCGGTGCGGCGGCAACCAGTTTGCGCAACCAGTTGGCAACAATTGAGAAAAAAGATTTGGAAGACGATTCGAATATTGATTATATCACGTATTACTATTACCTGGTGGGTGCCGCACTGTTTCTGTTGATATTTGAGCTATTTGTTTCAGAGCGAAAGAAAACCAAAGGAAAGCCTGCGAAGGCTGCGCGTGCAAACACCAAAAACCTGGCAGCATGAGGCGACTGGTCATTGGCATAATTTGTTTGGTTTGTGGCGGCATGTTGCAGGCGCAGACAAACGCTGTGCGGGAAGGAAACCAACTGTACCGGGCGGGTAAATTTGACGAGGCGATCAAGAAATATGATGAAGCCATCGTGGCGAACCCGGATGATCTAACGGCCAGCTATAACCGCGCAAATGCGTTGGCAAAAAAAGGCGATAAAACCGCTGCGCGCGAAGCGTATACCAAGTTGCTGGAGACGGCCGGTAGCGCGAAAGAAAATACCGGCACGCGCGAACGTGCGCTGTATGACCGCGGGGTACTGGAGCAGCAGGACAAGCAGTTGGAAGAAAGTATTAAGTCGTGGAAAGAGGCCCTGAAGCTGGACGGGACAGATACATTGGCGCGCGAAAACCTGCAGAAAGCGCTCCGGGAAAAAAAGAAACAAGACGAACAGAAACAGCAGCAGCAACCACAAAAGCAGCCGCAGCAGAAAGATAAAAAAGACCAGAAACAACCACCGCCACCACAAAGCAAACTGAACCAGAAACAGGTGGAGCAACTGCTTAAAGCACTGGAACAGAAGGAAAAGGAAGTGCAGAAAAAATTGCAGCAACGCAGCAGCGGGGCCAACAAACCGGATAAAGACTGGTAAACCTTAAATTTGCTGGTAGTAAAACGCATTCATGGAATTGTACAGCGCATCGCTGACCCAATATAAAAGACTGATAACCCGCGAAGTGAAGATTGGTGATCTGTTATTAGGCAATGGGCATCCGTTGCTGATACAGACCATGACCACTACCGATACGATGGATACTGATGCAACGGTAGCGCAATCGATCCGTTGTATTGAAGCCGGTGCCGAATTGGTTCGAATCACCGCACCCAGCAAAAAAGAAGCGGAGAACCTGCGGGTGATTCGCGACCGCCTGCGATCGCTCGGTTATACTACCCCGTTAGTAGCAGATATTCACTTCACGCCCAATGCGGCCGAACTGGCGGCGCGTATTGTGGAGAAAGTGCGTGTGAACCCAGGCAATTATGTAGACAAGAAAAAATTCGAACAGATAGAATACACCGATGCTGAATATGCTGAAGAAATTGAACGGATTAGGGAGCGCTTTAATCCACTGGTGAAAATCTGTAAAGAATATGGCACCGCCATGCGCATCGGTACCAACCACGGATCCCTCAGTGATCGTATTATGAGTCGCTATGGCGATACACCGATGGGTATGGTAGAGAGTGCGATGGAGTTTTTGCGAATTTGCCGCGACGAATCCTACCACCAGATTGTACTCAGCATGAAGGCCTCCAATCCGCAGGTGATGGTGCAGGCTTATCGGCTGTTGATCCAGCAAATGCAGCAGGAGTTTGGTGAATTGTATCCACTCCATCTGGGGGTAACGGAGGCGGGCGATGGCGAAGATGGTAGAATCAAATCGGCGATTGGTATTGGCAGCTTATTGGAAGATGGTATTGGCGATACCATTCGCGTATCATTGACCGAAGACCCCGAATTTGAAATACCGGTATGTAAAGACCTGCGGGCGCGGTACACACAAGCAAATAATAACAAGTACACGAAGGGCAAGCTACCACCCATTGTGGGTGATACTACCGGCTATTCGCCCTTCCAATATCAGCGCAGGCATAGTTTTCCCGTGGGTAATATTGGTGGCAAGCAGGTGCCGGTGGTGATTGCTGATCTAAGTCAGGTGGAGAAAATTCAGCCAGCCGATTTAGCGGCTATTGGTTACCGTTATGATGAAGCGCTCGACAAATGGCATATAGCCGATGCGTCGGCTGATTATGTGTTTACCGGGCATCAGTTATTGGATTTTCCATTGCCAGGTACACTCAAACAGGTGCTGTATCCCGCTGCCTGGGATGCAGCCGGCGGCGAAAATACCGGTGTGTTTCCCCTTTTTCACGATAGCGGGTATGCGTCGGCGACCAGCAAATCTACCGTCTTGAATTTTGTGATGGTCGATGCCTACAATGCCGATGAACCCGGCCCCTTTGCTTATGCACAAGCCTGGGCCAATGACCCCACGGTGGTGCTTTGTTTGAGTAGTACCAACCAAAATGCGATGCAAAGTGTACGTCGGCTTTTTATGGCTTTGCAGGAAAAATCCATCCAAAACCCGGTTGTGCTGATCACCGATAGTCTTTGGCGCACGCCTGATGAACACCTGATTCATTTTGCCACTGAAACCGGGGCTTTGTTACTGGATGGTATGGGTGATGGCATTTGCCTGGGATTTGCCGGCAGCCAGCCCATGGAAAATGTGCAAACGAGCGGCCGAACTTATTTGCCCGTGCGCAACCAATTTGAGTTTGCCAACAATACTGCCTTTTCCATTTTACAGGCAACGCGTACGCGCATCTCCAAAACAGAATATATTTCCTGCCCCAGTTGCGGCAGAACACTGTTCGATTTGCAGGAAACCACAGCCCGTATACGATCGGTGACCAACCACCTCAAAGGCGTAAAAATTGCCATTATGGGCTGCATTGTGAATGGCCCGGGCGAAATGGCCGATGCCGATTTTGGCTATGTGGGTTCGGGTCCCGGCAAGATCACGTTGTACAAAGGCAAAGAAGTAGTGAAGCGCAATGTTGATAGCGCTGTAGCGGTGCAAGAGCTCATCGAATTATTGAAAGACAATGGTGCCTGGATGGAAACACCGTCGGCTGCGCTTGCCGATTAAATATTTATCGCCGTAGTACGGCTCGCTGGTAACTGCGTACGCCGTAGGACCTCACTTTGGGAATGGTAGAATCAGCAGCACCGGTAACAGCAATGGCTTTTTCCTGGATATTATAGAATTCAACCACCAGGCTATCACCCTCGAGCGAGTAGGTATTGAAAATGGTATTGCCTTCAACGGTGAAACTGCCGGTAAGCCGCGGGCCTATTTCAAACAGGTCCAATACAATGCTGTTGTGTTCGTCCACCAACCAGTGGCCCTTTTTTTTGTCGAAGGGTTTGATGGTATAAGGCCGGGTGTCTTTGCTGCCTTCGCCGTAAACCAAGTGCCAGGAATATTGATCGATGCTATCTGTTTTATTGATCAACAATTGCATGGGAACGGTTTGTCTTTTTTGTTTGCCCTGGTACCATACCATCTCGCCTTTCCACTTGCCGAACCAGGCTGTGGGAAAACCCGATTGCTGAAATGTTTCCGGCGACGTATCAAATTGTTTTACTGTGCTCACTGGCGCAGGGTAGGGGCCCGCGTTAAAAAACAATAGTAAAGAGATGGCAAAAAAAGACAGTAGCTGCATAGATGTATTTGCGCATACAAGATAAAAAAAGGCCGCCGCACTGCCAGCGACGACCTTTGCCATTCATGATAAACCGAAACGATAAAGACGAACACTAAAATTTAAAGCCTGATTTCTGCGGTAACCGTCATATTCCTGCCATCAGACGGCCAGATACCGGGACCGGGATAGAAGCTCGGGCGTTTGGTAAAATATTGTTTGTTTCCCAGGTTGTTGACCTGCACCCGCACTTGCAGGTGGTTGTTGAAGCGATAGCCCGCATTCACATCAACCAGGCCATAAGAAGGCACCAGTCCCACGGTACCGGTGGCATTGGGCTTTTCGGTATTCAGCGGGTCGGCATAGGTTTTGGAAGTATAATGATAGCTTGCTGAAAGGCTTGCTTTCTTGTACCGAATACTCACCCCATTGCGGCTGATCAAATCGGGCGCTGACTCCACCCGGTTGCCCCGGATGTTTACCAGATTGTTGCCCGATTTTACCGATGCATGGGTATAACGGGCTTGCATAACCGAAGTAGAAGTGAAGGCCGAGAAGGCAGCGTAAGCACCGAGGCGCCAATCGTACTGGACATATATTTCTGCCCCCTTGGTGAGGGCATCCCCGATATTGGTGCGATAGGTAATGATATCACCGTTTGCGGCGGTGTAGACCAGGGTGCCGAACTTGTTTTGGTACGACAGCAAGAAGCCCGACACATCCCAGGTGAGCGCGCCGCTGTGCCCCCGGAAGCCTACCTCTGCATTGTACCCTTTGGCGTCTTTGATAGCCGGGTCTACTTTTTCATAGACCGAAGACGGTACCAGGTCTTTGAACAGCATCGGCCGATAGGCCTGGGCCATGCCGCCATAGACTTCTGCCTGGTTTCGGAGCTTATAGGAGATATTGGCGCCAAACAACGGAAAGTGGTGGCGGATGTTCACCGGAAACTGGTCTTCGGGGTAATAACTCAATACACCGGTCATCCTGGTCTCTCCCATCTCCAGCCGAGCACCCAGGTTGACAAACAGGTTGCGGAGCACCTGGAAACGGTTTTCAGCAAAAACAGCGAGGTTCCTGGTGTTGAAGTGCATGTCCCGCCCCCAGCCGGGTTGTACGAGGCGGAGGTCAAAATCACTACCCGTGGTACCAACGCCGAGTTGGGTTCGGTGCAGGTCGTTGTGCATGTATTGCAGGCCGGCCGTCAGGCTGTTCATCCGCTTGCCCAGGAAATAATGCTGCAGCACCCGCAGTTCGGTGGTATAGGAGTTGAAGCGATCGATATCGACCTGGCGGTTGTTATAAGCATGGGTGTTGCTGTTGATGGAGTCCTGTATGTTTACCGGCTTGTCAAATTGCACACTGTTGCGGCGACCCAGCACCGCTGAGCTGATCAGTTGCAACTGGGTTTGTGCGGCCAGTTGCCAGTTCAGGTTGATCGACGGCACCTGGATATCGGGGTTGAAGTAATTGCGGGAGCGGGTGCTTTGTCGCGGGTCGGCATGGAACATGGAATCGTTCAACATACCGGGTATGCGATAGGTATAAGCCGAGCGGGCCCAATCGAGTTTGATGTTGAATTTGTCTGACGGGGTATAGGTCAGCGAGATGCCTTCGGCTTCGGCATCGGTATGCTCGACGCTGCGGTAGCCATCGCGCGATTTGCGCTGGAAATAAGCATAGTAACGCAGTTTACCGATGCTGCCACCGATGGCATTGTAGGAACTCAAGAGTTTGTAAGAACCTGCACTGTTGATGGATTCAACACTAAAAGGCCGGCTGCTGTCACCCCGCTTGGTCACATAATTGAGCATGCCCCCGAACTGGGCACCATATTGCAAAGAACCCGTGCCGCGCACCAACTCCACTCGTTCGATGCTTTCCATGGGCATACTGAAATGGCTGGCCGGATAGCCATACATATCAGAGGCGGTGATGATACCATCGCGGCGCAGGTTGAACTCCCAACCGCGGTGCGGATCGAGGCCGCGGGCAGCAATATTGACCTGGTTGCCGGCACCATCCATGTCATAGACAAAGATGCCGGGAATCTTGGCGAAGAGCTGCCGGCCAATCTTGTTGGTGAGGTCGGCCGGGATGTCACGGAAACGCACCGTCTCGGATTTTTTTCCACCGAAAATATAACTGCCCTGCTCGTCGGGCAGGCTTTCCTGTAAACCCTGCCGCAGAAATGAAGTGATGGTTACACTGTCGAGCAGTTTAACAGAATCTTCCTGTGTTTGCGCATATAGGTGACCGTTAGCGAACAGCGATACAATTAAAAAAGTAAAGAGTAGCTGTTTCATCTCCTGGTTATTCAATTGCATTTTTATTCTGCGCCATCGGTTTTTGCTTTGTTGACGGCATAAGCTGCCAGTTTGATACCTGTTTCCAAACCCACTTCACAATCGGAGCGGTAGTGAATGCCGCCATATACCCGCGACATAGAAGCTTCGTTTGCCATATCCTTGTATTTCTGTGCATTGGCAGGCGAAAGATGTCCGAGTATGGTAGCAGCAGCACCACTGAAAGTAGAATGCCCACTGATATAGGCGGGGAAGTTCGGAATGCCGGTGAGCGTTTTGATGGATGGATTCAATTGCGTTGGTCTGGGGTTGAAATAAAAAAACTTGGTGTCCCAACAAACAATGGCTGCGTCGAACATGGCCATGTTTAACAATGCCAGGTTCCGGGCCCAGCGCACTTCACTGATGTTTTGTTTGATGAAATCATCGGCCGCAATGGCATTCCAGTGCCCGGGTGGTGTATAAGTGCCAACACCATCGGCCCAAAAATGTACAATCCGGATTCTTTCGCGGGTGGGATTCTTCACGAAATCATATACTTCCATTGTTTCCTGTTTCATTTTTTCGCTTTCTACCAGGGGCGGCGGACCAGGACGAAGGGCGATCACACCCATTGAATCGATAAGGAAAGATTTCACTTTTCCGAATGCGGGCAACATGGGTGGCCGCACGGGCAGTTCGAAACTATACCAGGGCACTTCGCCACGTGCCAGCGTAACATCTACCAGCGCTTGCCAGGAAGCTGCATTGCCTGCAGAAGCGCCAGCGCGATCTGTGCGTGCCCTTGCCGCGAATTTTTGTGCAACTGCGCGACCAAGTGCTTGTCCCGCTTCCAAATCGCTGCGCACATTGGCGCCGCTGAGTATGCGCGCCTGCATATGTTCTTGCGCGCGTTGGTTGATATAATCCTGGTCGGCCGGAAAAAGAAGTTTGAGCATTTCTACAGCGGCACCTGCTACCACGGCATCTTCTGATGGATAAGAAGGCAATGCATTTTTGGGAATCATGACCCTTAGTGTGCTATCCACCGCATAAGGTGCTTTGCGATTGTACACAGCTTTGTAGTGATAGGCCGCCACCAGGGCGTCGTATTGCGCAGCAGCTACGTAGGCATAGGCGCGCGCGGCATAAGGGGGATTGGCGAATGGAAAAATGGGATAGGCCAGCGGATTGTTGGCATTGGGCAACGGATACGTGCCATCATCGTTTTGGTAAGGTGGCAGGTTTCTTTTGGCCACCAGCTCGCGCATGATTTCATTCCAGCGAAGCACAGCTCCGGCACTCCAGTAATCTACCCGCGATTTTTCTTCGGGCGTATAATCCGCTTGCGCCGCTTTGATTTCGTTGATCTGCGCAATATAATCAGGGTTGTTGGTGGCGATGGGTGCAGCAACGGCTACGTCTTCGTTGGTCGCCAGTAAATAAGGCTTCCATTCGCCGGCATTGCCATCGGCCACGGCTGGTATCAGCGCCGGCAAACTTGCCGTACGGTCATAAATATCTTTTGAACAACCGCTGAACAACCAGGCGCCCAGGCAGGCAGCTATCAAATGCTGTTTGGAGATTTTTTTCATGGTTGTTGATTATGGTTGGTTGGTGTTATTGTTAGCTGTTTTGCGGGCCGACTTCTTGGTGTAGATCGCATAGAAGATGCCACCGCTGAAGCTGGTTGACTTGCCCACATTGCGACTGTCGAGGAAATAATTTCCATTCACATCGAGCCCGCGGAACGTATAACCGAAACTGCCCAGGAAGCTCAGGTTGGTATGTTGTTTCAGTGTGTATTTAAAACCGGCACCGGCCACGCTGCTATTCATCTGGTTGCTTGGAAAGGGCATATTGTTGCGGGTGATGTCAAAGCCGCCGATGGTATGCAGTCGGGTAAGGGTAGCTTCGGCAATCAGGTATTTGCCGCGATAGCCCGCACGCAATTGAAAGGTCGACTGATCGGGCATGCGCACTTCATTGCCATTGTGCCCTTCGGTGTCATAATAGTCGGCGCGATCGAGCTTGATATTGTTCCGATAGGTATATGCACCCCATAGGGTGGCAAACCATCGGTTGTATTTATAATCTACCATGAGCCGGCCGGTGAAATTGGTACTGCCCAGGCCGACCGACAATGGCAGATAGTCGATGACATAGTTTTGGAGCGGTGTGGAGAAACCGCCGATGGCATACAGGGCCAGTTTACTTTTTTTATTGATGGCGTAGTTGAGTCCGCGCCATTTTACATTCAATGAAAGGTCCTGTACGCCTTTCATTCCTTTGAGGGTGCCGGCAGAAGCATTGGTCCACACATAGGGTGCCCCTACCATTACATTTAAGTTGTCGGTGATACCATAGTTGGCCATAAACATCACCGACTGGTTGGTTACGGTGCCCAGGTTGAGGTTGTTTCGTTTGCGAGTTCCTTCCCAGTATTCGTTCCAGGAAGAGTGGTTGTACAAAAAGCCTGCACAAAACTGGGTTCTGTTCATCATAATGGCATCCGTTTCAGTTTGGGCATGCAACTGGCAGGTAGATGCCAGCAACGCACCTACCAACAGGCAGGTGGGCGAATATTTTAAAAGCATGAAAAGCGGTTAGAAGGTTAACATCGATGTATGCCCGCGTCCGGGAAGCCCGGATTGCTGCAGTCGAGCTTCCCGGAACGGCACATACACTTTTTATAAACGTAAAATCACGAGAAAGCCGCTGCCAGCGGAGGGCGATGCGGTGTGCTCAGGAAGCAGACAGGAAGCCTGTCGGAAAAATCAAGATAGGAATGCATTGAAGCAGTAAACACCGGTATATAAGTGTACCGGGTTTCTGTCGAAATAAAATCAGGGAGAATATTTTTCAGGCTGATCGCCGGTTTGGCGGGGCTGGGTTTGCTATCGGCTTTTTGCAGGTCGTTCACCAATTGAAAAAAGGCATCGCGCGCATTGCTGATGTGCGTGATCTGCTGGTTGGGAATGCAGCGCATTTCAAACGAATCATTGTAGATCCGTTTTTCTACATACTGGTATTCACGACCGTCGATATTAATATTACCCTTCACCCGTTCGAAAATGGGCGAGTTGGTATAATAAGGCAGATTGGTAACGGGAATCTTGATGCTGATAAGACTGGCTTCGTCGTAATCGTTGCTGTCGAGGCGGAGGTTCATGGCGTGGCTGCTTTGTTGCTCCATATAACCAAAGAAAAGGCGATAGCCCAACCAGTTGAAGAGCAATAATGCAGTCAGTAATATAGCGGCCAGTTTCTTCAAGGCCTGAAAAGTAATGATTTTTTGCTAAAACCTAAAAATCTCCCCCGGCGCCACCACCACCAAAGGAGCCACCGCCGAAGCTGGTAGACCCATCCGCCGCAGGCGTATGAATGCGAATCATGCCCACCAGCGAGGCGGGTATGAGCAGGTCGTCGCTGTTTATACCGGGTTCATATTCAAAGCGCTTCGACTTTTTTTGTTGCAGGTACAAGATGATATAACCGGCCAGGCAAGTGATTATCAACCCCACTAAAATGGCACCTACTTCAGGCGAAAGAATACTCAGGTAATGGTGATAAAAATAGCCGAGTGAAAGGACGGCCACCATGCCCAGCCAAATCCAGGATATGGACGCTTTGCGAATGCCGTAGCCCAGAAAAACAAAAGGAACGACAATGGTCCAGCACCACAAAAAGATGGTCCACAGGTTGGTAGCGCCTGGTTCGGGCGAACCATAATAACCAATATAGCGTAAGGTTTGGTAGCAATGGTAATGCAGGGAAGCATAACAGGCGATGGCGCTGGCGAACGTGGCCCAGTGCAGGCAATCGCGGTGATAAGGCCATCGGTTTTGTTTTTCGAGCATGTTAAAAAACAACAACAATGCGGCCATTGCTGCGGCCGCGATGAAATAAACCGGAATGGGTATGCCGCTACGAAATAGGGAAAAAATGAAACACCAGGCTGCAACCGGAATAAGGGCGGCTGCCAATCGGTTCAGGTATCGAATGGTACCCACTATATAACAGCCGATGGCAATTAAGCAACCCGTAATAAGCATGTTGCTATCATTGCTGAAGTCGAAAGTGAATCCGGCTATGAGGTAAATGACAGCCAGGTGAAACAAAACATCGTCTACCCCTGACCGGTAGTGTTTCTTTTCGCGAATAAAAAATTCCAGGGCACCGATGGAAAGCAATGCCATGAAAAAACAGATGGATCGTATACCACTTCCGCCCGACATCAATAGCACGATACCGAATGCGGCGCCATTGGCAATCAGGGTTAGGATGCCGTAGCCGATGCGTACAAAGATCGACGGACTGTACAAATCTGATGGATAAGCAGCTTTGATATTCTTCACTTCTTCAGGCGAGAGCAGTTTGTTGGCGCTGAGCTGGTCGATGATAGTTTGCAACTGCCGACGGTCGAGCGATGTTTTGTTGTAGGCAATCATAGGGTTTTGAATTTCTTGTGAAGCCGATTGATGAGCATACCCACGCCGATGCCGGAGAACAGGTAATAGAAAAGGTTCGCGTATATTTCGTTCTCACCGTCGAGATGCGCTAATATTTTACCGGAAACAACATAACAGGTGCCGATATACATATAAAGAATGGCCACCATCATCAGGTAGCTGTTTTTTCGGTGGAAGGCCTGGTAGAGATGCCAGGCACCTAGCGCGAAAAGCACCAACCACCAGAGGGCCCAGCTGCGATCGAATTCGATCAGGGCAGCCAGTGCGCCGAGAAAGGCGAGGTGTGTACCAAACTGCTGGTAGGTGTCGTTGAAATGTGGTTTGAAGCGGGTGGTTTTAATGAATGTCGCAAATGCCAGCAATGCTACGCCGAGCGCAAAGCAAGTAATGATGAGTTCGTGGTGATTGAACAAATCGAAATCGAGCAGCAGGCTGGGTTTGATGGTGATGCCCAGCCAGGCGGCGAGACTACTGATGGCGAGCGACAGCACGCCCTGGTGGTCAAAAAAATACGCCATGCCGAAGAGAATCAGCATGGGAATGAAACTGGCCAGCGACCAACGATTGCCGAAGAAATTGAACTGGCTTTGCAGGTAAGCGATTATTATCGGAACGAGTAAGGCAGCGAGCAATAACACATAGTCGTAGGCAGTATTCGGGCTTTCCACTTTTTGCCAGGAAAAGGGTTTGGCCACTTTGGCCGACCAAACCAGGCAACCCAGGTACAAAGCGATCAGCGCGCTGATGATGGTTAAGTGACCCAGTTGTTCGATATGGGTGTAGATAAAGAGGCTGAGTCCGCCGGCAAATAAAATCACCCCGAGGTAGAGCAAAGATCTCAGTTCAAGGTATAGGTTGACTTTGGGGTGATCGTACCAACGGTGGATGGCATCGCATTTTTCATCGGTGATAAATCCACGGTCGCGCAGGGCGTCGAAAAGGTCTTTAGACATGGTTTTCAAATTTATCATTCCTACCCGTCGGGTGGATGCTAACGATTGTTAGTCAAATGGCTTATTTTTGACGACCATGGGTACATATATTCCGGTCAACAAAATAAGGATCGTCACGGCGGCTTCGCTGTTCGATGGGCACGATGCATCGATCAATATCATGCGGCGCATTTTGCAGTCGAAGGGCGCGGAGATCATTCACCTCGGGCACAATCGCTCGGTGCTGGAGATCGTAGAAGCGGCCATCGAAGAAGATGTGCAGGGCATCGCAATCACCAGTTACCAGGGCGGTCATATTGAGTTCTTCAAATACATGAAAGAGCTACTGGACCAAAACGGTTGCGGTCATATTAAAATTGTTGGCGGCGGCGGCGGTACCATATTGCCCGCAGAAATCGAGGAGCTGCATGCCTACGGTATCACAAGAATTTATTCGCCCGACGATGGCCGGCAGATGGGGCTGGAAGGCATGATTGAAGACCTGCTGCGGCACTGCGATTTTAGCGTAGAAGCATTGGCGCCGGCATCGGGGCCCATGACCCTGGGTGAATGGAAAGATATTCGGGGGTTGGCGCGAGCCATCACGTTGGCCGAAAACGGGCATGCGGTAACAAACGCCGCGACACTACCGAACATACCTGTGATCGGCATCACTGGCACGGGCGGCGCAGGAAAATCGTCGGTGACCGATGAATTGGTGCGCCGTTTTCTGGCGCAATATCCCGAACGCAGCCTGGCCGTGATTTCGGTGGATCCCTCCCGAAAAAAATCAGGCGGCGCCTTGCTGGGTGATCGCATCAGAATGAACAGCATTCATTCCGATCGGGTGTACATGCGATCGCTGGCCACGCGCAACGACAATTCGGCCATCAGTGCAGCGATGCGCGATGCAGTGGCTGCTTGCAAAAGAGCGGGTTATGACCTGGTGATATTGGAAACAGCCGGCGCGGGACAAAGCGATACGTCCATCATCGACCAGTGCGACCTGAGCCTCTACGTGATGACGCCTGAATACGGGGCTGCATCGCAATTGGAAAAAATCAATATGCTTGATTATGCCGACCTGATCGCCATCAACAAGTTTGATAAAAATGGCGCACTCGATGCCAGGGCCGATGTGTGCAAACAATACAAGCGCAACCACCAGTTGTTTGACGCGCGCAACGAAGACCTGCCTGTTTTTGGCACCATTGCCGCGCAATTCAACGACAGCGGCATGAACCAATTGTTTGTGCGGATGATGGAATTGTTACAGCAGAAAACCGGTTTTGCAGCAGGCTCGCTGCAGGTACTGTCCGGCAAAAGCAGCACTACCATCATTCCTTCGGGCCGTAATCGTTACCTCGCAGAAATCGTAGAGAACAGCCAGCAATATGATAGATGGGTGGAGGAACAAGCGGCGCTGGCTTCAAAATGGTATTGCTTAAACAGCGTACTAACGGGCAGCAATAACCGAATGAAAGAAACCCTGCTCGCCGAACAACAAACCATCCTGGAGCAGCTCGATCCAGCCAATAAAACAACCATCGACAACTGGCCGGCGCTGCAGCAAAAGTATCGTGCGCCTTATTTTGAATACAGCGTGCGCGACAAAACCATCCGCCTGCCGTTACAATTCAAAACGCTTAGTGGTACCATTTTGCAAAAGATCATGTTGCCCACTTACAGCGATTGGGGCGATATTCTACGGTGGACATTACAGGAAAATGTGCCCGGTGAATTCCCTTTCACGGCCGGCGCTTTTGCCTTGAAGCGGCAGGGCGAAGACCCCACGCGCATGTTTGCCGGTGAAGGCGGCCCGGAACGTACCAACAAACGATTTCATTACCTGAGCAGCGACCAGCCGGCCAAGCGCCTGAGCACCGCATTTGACTCAGTTACCTTGTATGGAGAGAACCCTGGGTTGCGGCCCGATATCTATGGCAAGGTGGGCAATAGCGGGGTGAGCATTGCCACGGTGGACGATGCAAAAAAACTTTACAGTGGTTTTGATCTTTGTGATCCATTCACCTCGGTGAGTATGACGATCAACGGCCCGGCGCCCATTATCCTAGCCTTCTTTTTACATGCAGCCATCGACCAGCAATGTGAAAAATGGATGCAGAAAAACAAACTGCCTGCTAAAGACTGGGCAGCGAAAAAAGACCGCCCGGTTTATATCGGTGATTTACCGGCAACGCACCACGGCTTGGGACTGGAACTGCTGGGTGTTTCGGGCGATGCGTTGCTGCCACCCGATGTTTACCAGAAATTGAAAGCAGAAGCCCTGCAGCAAGTGCGTGGCACGGTACAGGCCGATATTTTAAAAGAAGACCAGGCCCAGAACACCTGCATTTTTTCTACGGAGTTTGCGCTCAAGCTCATGGGTGATGTACAGGAATATTTTATCGAACAGGAGATCAGGAATTTTTACAGCATCTCGATCAGCGGTTATCATATTGCCGAAGCCGGCGCCAATCCCATTACACAATTGGCCTTTACGCTGGCCAATGGTTTTACGTATGTGGAATATTTTCTGAGCCGCGGTATGCATATCGATGCGTTTGCACCCAATCTCAGCTTTTTCTTCAGCAATGGCATGGATCCCGAATACAGTGTGATTGGCCGGGTAGCGCGGCGCATCTGGGCCAAGGCGATGAAATACAAATACAAGGCGAACGAACGCAGCCAGAAACTGAAATACCATATCCAAACATCGGGACGATCACTGCATGCGCAGGAAATTGATTTCAATGATATCAGAACCTCCCTGCAGGCACTATATGCCATTTATGACAATTGCAATTCACTTCACACAAATGCCTATGATGAGGCCATCACCACGCCCACCGAAGACAGTGTGCGCCGCGCCATGGCCATTCAACTGATCATCAATCACGAACTCGGCACGGTTAAAACCGAAAATTTTATCCAGGGATCTTTTGTTATTGAATCACTGACCGACCTGGTAGAAGAAGCCGTGTTACAGGAATTTGAACGCATCAACGAACGTGGTGGCGTATTGGGTGCGATGGAAAGAATGTACCAGCGCAATAAGATTCAAGAAGAAAGCCTGCAGTACGAAACACAGAAACACAGTGGTGAATTGCCGATTATCGGCGTCAATAGTTTTTTAAACAAGAAAGGCTCACCAACGGTTTTGCCGGGCGAAGTCATCCGAGCCACGCGCGAAGAAAAAGAAGCGCAGATTGCCAACCTCGACGCTTTTCACCGGCGCCATGCCGACGAAGCGCCGCGCGCTTTGGCGATGTTGAAACAAGTGGCATTGGAGAACGGGAATATTTTTACTGCATTGATGGAAGCGGTGAAGTATTGCTCGCTGGGACAGATCACCCATGCGTTGTATGAAGTTGGCGGACAATACCGCCGCAACATGTAATCAGTACCTCTGTTGGATTTGTTGGTATGCACCAGGCGTAATGCCCTCTGTTTGTCGAAAGCGACGCACAAAATAATTTACATCACTGAAGCCACATTGTTGGGCTACGGTGGTGATGGACAAGTTGTGGTTGGTGAGCAATTGTTTGGCCAATTTGATACGCTCTCGGTTGATGAATTCGAGCGGACTCAAACCAAATTGTTCCTTAAACCATTTAAAGAAGGCATTGCGGCTGAGATAAGCTTTCCGGCAAAGCGTATCCATGGGAATGGGATCGGTCAGGTGTTCGGTGATATAGTGCAAAACATAGTGCAAACGGGTTTGGTTTTGTTGGCCACCGCTCTCCATCTGTACCTGCATCAGGTGTTGACTCTGCATCAGTCGAATCAACAACTCTTTCATATTGAGGTCGGCGTAGATATTCTTGGCCTTGTCGCCACTGCTGCAAATGCGCATCAGCTTATTGATGATATCACTTACTTCATTGTCGTTCTCAAAATGGTACTGGTTGAATTGGAGTCGCCAGTTGTGAAAATCATCGGGGTCGTTGTTGTAAAAATTATCGAGGTACTGTAGGGTTGAATTGACATAGTGGGCGTCGACCGCCAGGGCGATGCACTGGGTGGGGTTGCCCGTATTGGCCTCGGGGAAGTCGATCACCATGGTCTCATCCGCCGCTACAATAACCGTTTCACCGGGAATATAATCGAACGAAGGCTTGCCATGCAAGTGCATTACTTTTTTACCGCGCACCATCGAGGTGATCACAAAATCCGGAAAGGTGAGTGGCACGCGATACGCTTCCTGGTAGCTTTCGAAAACATTTAATTCGCAATGCTGCAGGTTGAACACACGGCGGTTTTCTACCAGCGTTTGCAGGTATTTCGGTTGTGTGAGATCAATCTTATGGAGTTTTTTCGCCGCAGGCATCTGCAATAAATTTAACGGGATAACCCACCAAGCCGAAAAGAGAAAGTACAATCGTGCTATTGAAAAATACGAAAGTCACACGAGAGCCCAGGTTAAATTGAAAAATTGGGGTATTCATTAACGAAAAAATGCTTCCATATGAGTACTGCAACGGCTTCCGCGCCCGCCAGCAATGTGGCGCCACGCCCTAGTTTTAAAGACAAATACGATCATTATATTGGTGGTCGCTGGGTAGCACCCGCCAATGGCGAATATTTTGACAATATCTCACCCATCGACGGAAAAGTATTTACCCGGGCTGCCCGGGGCACCGCACCCGATATCGAAAAGGCCCTGGATGCCGCCTGGAAAGCATTTGCCACCTGGAGCAAAACGCCGGCGGCTGCTCGCAGCAATACCCTGTTGAAGATTGCGCAGGTCATTGAAGACAACCTGGAATACCTGGCGCGCGTAGAAACCATCGATAACGGAAAGGCCATACGCGAAACCCGCGCAGCAGATATCCCGTTGGTGATTGATCATTTTCGCTATTTCGCTGGTGTGATCAGAAGTGAAGAAGGTACTATCAGTGAGCACGATGAAACTACGGTGAGCATTAACCTGCACGAACCAATTGGGGTAGTGGGCCAAATCATACCGTGGAATTTTCCGCTGCTGATGGCGGCCTGGAAAATTGCACCTGCCCTGGCTGCGGGTTGTTGTGTAATTGTGAAGCCGGCTGAACAAACACCTACCAGTATTATGGTGTTGATGGAATTGATTGGCGATCTGTTGCCAGCCGGTGTGTTGAATGTGGTTAGTGGATTCGGTCCCGAAGCAGGCAAACCCCTTGCTACATCACCTCGTTTGAGCAAAGTAGCTTTTACCGGTGAAACCACTACCGGCAGATTGATTATGCAATACGCCTCAGAAAACCTGATTCCGGTAACCATGGAGTTGGGTGGCAAGAGCCCGAATATATTTTTCAAATCAGTGGCCGATGCCGACGATAATTTCTTCGACAAAGCGATTGAAGGCGCTGTGTTGTTTGCATTGAACCAGGGCGAAGTTTGTACCTGTCCCTCGCGTATTTTGGTGCACGAAGACATTGCCGACAAGTTTATTGATCGTGTGGTGCAGCGCACCCGTGCCATTAAAATGGGCAACCCGCTCGATGGGGATGTGATGATGGGTGCACAGGCTTCTGAAGACCAGTATAACAAGGTGCTCAACTATATAGACATCGGGAAGCAGGAAGGCGCACAGGTATTGTGTGGTGGTGCGCCTTTTCATATTAACAGCGGGCTGGAACACGGTTATTATATCCAGCCAACGGTTTTCAAAGGCAATAACAAAATGCGCATATTCCAGGAAGAAATTTTTGGACCCGTGGTGGCAGTTACCACGTTCAAAACAACGGAAGAAGCCATTGCCATCGCCAATGATACCTTGTATGGTTTAGGTGCCGGTGTTTGGACCCGTGATGCACACGAGTTGTACCAGGTACCGCGGGCCATCCAGGCCGGACGAGTTTGGGTAAACTGTTACCATGCCTATCCGGCACATGCACCTTTTGGCGGTTATAAGAAATCAGGATTTGGTCGGGAAACACATAAAATGATGCTGGCGCATTATCGGCAAACAAAGAATATGCTGGTGAGCTACAGCAAAGAGAAACTTGGATTCTTCTAAAAACAAACAAATGATAAGTGATTCGGTTGATTTGCCCATGTCCATATGGGAGATCTTCCAAATTGCTTATCTGGTTTTTTAAATCAATCAAATGCCGCCGAGAGTACTTGCAACGGATGCAGCGCTAACGCTGGTGGATAAGCTAACCCAACTGCATGGGCCACTGATGTTTCACCAAAGCGGTGGATGTTGTGATGGGTCGCAACCGATGTGTTTTGGGGAGGGCGAATTTAAAACGGGCGACAGTGATATTTGCCTGGGCGAAGTGGGTGGTGCCAAATTTTACATGAGCAAAGACCAGTACGAATACTGGAAGCATACCCAATTGATCATTGACGTAAGTCCGGGCCGGGGCAGTAGTTTCAGCCTGGAAATTCCGTTGGGTGTTCGATTCATCACCAAGAGCCGGCTGTTCACGGAGGCGGAGTTAAAAGAACTGGGCGTTTCGCTATTTTTGTAAAAAGCGGAACGATGTCTGAGCTTGTTTTTCTGGAGAATAATTTCTTGCGCGTGGGCATCCATCCCAGGGGCGCTGAATTGCAGTTGCTGGAGAGTAAAAAAACAGGCAAGTCGTATCTGTGGAAAGGCGATGCTGCCTGGTGGGGTAAGTTTTCGCCCGTGCTTTTCCCGATTGTGGGTTCGCTGAAAAACAACACGTACTATTATAACGGGCAGGCATATACGCTGCCGCGCCATGGCTTTGCGCGCGATCGTTTTTTTGTGGCCGATAGAACCAGTGCGGCAACGGCTAATTTCAACCTGCGCGACAATGCAGATACCCGTAAAGTGTATCCATTTTCTTTTTCCCTTGACCTTTATTATCAGTTGATCGGTGATCGGCTTCGCTTGCGCTATACCGTGCAGAATACCGGCAATGATCGTTCGTGGTTTTCGATCGGTGCGCATCCGGCTTTTGCCATCCCGCCGGGTGGCGTAGAAGCGCCACAGGCCTTCAGCGACCATTATCTTGAATTCAATGTATCGAACCATTTACAGCGCTATAAGCTGCAGGAAGGATTGGTGAGCTCGCAAACCGAAGAGATCACGCTGCGCAATCACCGGCTGTATATCAAACCGACTTTGTTTGCAGAAGACGCGTTGGTGTTGAAGAATATTCCTGATACCCGCATAACCCTGCGCGCCGATTTGCATCCTTATGGCATTGAATTCGATTGGAAAGACTTTCCCTTCTTCGGCATTTGGCAACCGGCAGGGGCACCGTTTATTTGCCTGGAGCCCTGGTGCGGCGTGGCCGACAAAGTGCAACACAACCAGGACATCACGCTAAAAGAGGGCATTCAATCTCTGGCCGCCGGTGAGTCTTTTGTACGGGAATGGTCGGTGCGTTGTTTCTGAACCTGCACCCGCCAATTACCGCCGCTACCAATATGGTGTTTCGTCGCAAAACTTGCCTGGTTCAACGCGAACGACAATTGTAAGAGGCTGTTGATATAAGCCAATGGTTGGCCTTCTTTCACCGCAGAAAAAGTAGTGACAAACGGCATGCTGCCGCTGAATATTTTCTTTTGATTGTCGTAAATGTCTACAACCAGCCGATCATTGTACCTGATACCCGCCTGCTGTAACTGCGAAAAAGGAATATTCGTCCACAGGTTTCCATATTGAATATCCAGCACCGGAATGGTACCACTAAACACACCCTGGCTAACGGCTGCTTTCGTATAAGGTATGCGAACGATGTCGGTACGCTGCGGCGGACCAACCTCTTCAAATTGGATAGTACCCGAAGCCAACCTCGCGCCGGTGTAGGCGTACACATCGCGGCCGTGAAAGGTATAGGAGTCGCCCGAGCCCGGCAGCCGGTTGCGTTGTTCATCAATCAGGCAGATGGCTTCAATGCCCGGATTCTCTTCCAGCAAGCTAAGGGTGCCATTGTCGGGCGTAACCACGAACTGACCGGTTTTTAATTTCGCCACTACAGAACGGCGGTCTGAGCCAACGCCGGGGTCAACCACCGACACAAACACGGTGCCCGCCGGCCAATAGGCATAGGTTTGTTCCAGGCGATAGGCCGCTTCCCAGATATTATAAGCGGGGATTTCGTGCGTTAGGTCAAATTGTTTGAGCTGCGGCGACACGCCGAAAGCAACGCCCTTCATTGCGGCTACCGCGCCGTCTTTCAGGCCGAAATCCGTTTGAAAAACCAGGGCGCCCGACTGTGCCTGTGCGGAAAAGGCCAGAAATAAGGCTACCAGCAGGCTGTACCAACCTGAAAACCGCGACTGAATGACTATCTTTACCAAATTAGAAATGATTTTTATTTGTGAATTTTAGTGAACTACCCCTCGATCCGGGACTCATGGAAGGCATTGATGCTTCTGGTTATATCACGCTGACGCCAGTGCAGGAGCAAGTGATGCCACCCATTCTCGAAGGTCGGGATATCATCGCTTCGGCGCAGACCGGAACCGGAAAAACCGCTGCTTTTTTATTACCCATTCTAAGTAAGCTGATCGAACATCGCCACGAAGGGCATACCAGTGGTGTGATCATCGTGCCCACGCGTGAACTCGCCATCCAGATTGCACAGCATGTGGAAGGGCTGGCTTATTTCACGCCCATCAGCAGTATTGCTATTTATGGTGGGGGCGACGGCAATGCTTTTGTGCAGGAGAAACAGGCGCTTCGAAAAGGCGTTGACCTGGTGATTGCCACGCCCGGCAAATTGATTGCCCACCTGAACATGGGTTATGTAGATTTTGGACAATTGCAATACCTGGTGCTCGATGAGGCCGATCGTATGCTCGATATGGGTTTTAGCGATGACATCATGCGCATCATCAAGTACCTGCCCGAGAAACGCCAGAGCCTGTTGTTTTCGGCCACCATGCCCGATAAAATCAGGCAATTGGCCCGCCGTATTCTGAAAAATCCCGTTGAAGTCAATATCGCGATCTCGAAGCCGCCGGAGAAAGTGGTGCAGAAAGCCTATGTAGTGTATGAGCCGCAGAAGAACCCACTGATCCAGCTCATCATCCGCGAAACAGTACACCGCAGCCTGATTGTTTTCTGTTCGCGCAAGCAAACGGTAAAGCAACTAACGCAGACCCTTAAACGCGCCAAATTCAATGTGGCTGAAATTCATTCTGATCTTGAACAGAGTGAACGCGAAGATTTGTTGCAAGGTTTTAGAAGCGGACGCATTCCAGTGATAGTAGCTACCGATGTTTTATCGCGCGGAATTGATATCGACACCATCGACGTGGTGATCAACTACGATGTGCCCAATGATGCCGAAGATTATGTGCACCGCATTGGTCGTACGGCCCGTGCCGAGCGTGATGGAAAAGCGTTTACGCTGGTCAGTGACCGGGAGATTGGCCGCTTTGCGCGGATCGAACAGTTGATTGGCAAAGAAGTGGAAAAAGCACCGGTGCCGGCTGAATTGGGCGAGGCGCCTGCTTACCAACCGCGTCAGCGTGGCGGGGGTCGGGCACAGGGTCATCACCATCCCGGTAACGGACACCGTGGCAAAGGGCAGCACAAGCCCGGCCAGGGTGGGCAACGTCGCGACGGGCATGCACATGGTGCAAGTCAACCGAAAGGCCAGCGCAACCGGCCAGCGGGCGACAGGCCGCAGCAGAACGGTGGCCCGCGGGTACAGAACCAGGGCGACAAACCGGCAACTGGCGAGTCGAAGCCGTTACATGAGGCCGCTCAACCTGCCAGTGAAATACCACCAGTGGAATAATATGTTTCGTTTTCGTGTATGCATAGCTGTTATAGTTGTTTTGTTGTTGGCGCAGGCTGCCTGTAGCCCGAATCCGTATAGGACAACCAACAAAATGCACAAACAGCAGGTGAAAGCGATTACAAAAATGTTGCGCACCTATCCGCCGGCCAACAGCATTGAAACAGCCCCGTATTGGGTAGGCACTACCAATTTCGGCATTCGCAAACCCAACTATGTAGTAATACACCATACCGCGCAAAACAGTTGTGAACAAACCCTGCGCACCTTCACGATGCCCAAAACGCAGGTAAGCGCCCATTATGTGATTTGTAAAGACGGTACCATTCACCAAATGCTGAACGACTACCTGCGTGCACACCATGCGGGTGTGGCGCAATGGGGCGGAAATACCGATTTGAATTCATCGAGCATCGGTATTGAACTTGATAACAATGGCTTCGAAGAATTTTCGCCACTGCAGATGCATAGTTTGCTGATACTACTCGATACGCTCAAACACCGGTACAATATTCCTGTGGCGAATTTTATTGGTCACGGTGATATCGCGCCCACGCGCAAGAACGATCCCAATTGGCGATTTAATTGGAAGTTGCTGGCCGATAGTGGTTATGGCAAATGGTATGTAGATACCACCGGGTTGGTACCGGTATACAATGATACCCTGGCGTTGAAGTTGATTGGGTACGATGTGCGCGATAGCCTGGCCGCGATCAATGCGTTTAAACGACATTGGTTGCAAGACAGTACACCTGGCATGAATGATGCGGCCCGCAAAGTGCTGTATGGTGTATTGCTGGCGAAATAAGTTGCTTTATTTCGGTTGCCAATTGTTCAATCGCTTGCTTAGTTCAACGAGATGAATTTCTTCGGCCACTTCGCGCCTGGGCAGTCCGCTGTCTTTTTTTGTCCATTTTACGAGCCGGATAAACCCTTCTGAGATTTCGATACCGGTAATATTGCCGTCTTCAAAACAGCAACAACCCGCATTGAAATAACTGGGCTTCATATCACGGTAACTGACATTCACATAATCGTATTCGCGCCGGCGGCGGGGAATTTCAGCCAGTATTTTTTCCTCCAGGGCTTTGTCGTTATGGGCCCGGGCTTCACCCAGGTCGAGGTACAATCTTTCCAGGTGCGTGAGCGAATTAAAAACCGGTTGGTGTGTATGCCCGGTGATCAATACCAGGTTGTTTTGTTTTGCACTCCATTCGTACATGAATTCGTTGTGCAAGGTCTTTAGGTTATCGTTACAAGAAGGCGAATTGGTGCTGATTTCCAGAAAGGCTTGTGCCGGTCCCCAGATATAACTCACAAACCATTTACTAAAAGCATTGCCATCACTTTGCGCATCGCCCTGGTGGCCATGCGTACAGAAAATATCAATTTCATTGTCGGGCAGTTGCGCGCGCAAAATCGCGCCGGTATCGGCTTTCAGCGGACGATCATAAATGGTTTTCAGCACCGCCGGTGCCAACGGATCGTTGCCCCAATACAAATCGTGGTTGCCGAATAATTTTACAAAAGCATTTCGTTCAACAAAACTTCTTTCAGCAGCAAAGGTTTTTTTATTGTATTTAACCACGTTCAGTAAGCTGTTCTCCCATAGCTCTTCACTGTCGCCCATGTTCAGGTAATAGAATCCACGGTCGTTGTAATAAGCCAGTGCAGCCAGGTAGTTTTCTTCGCAGATCGCAAAATCATCGGCGCCATCGCGGGTGCCTTTGTGCAGGTCGGTGAAAATGATAACAGGATGTTCATCGGGTCGAAACGCGAAGAGCGGGCCTTTTTTTCCCGGCTCCTGCGCAATGGAATGATAGAGTTCGGTCAAAGCTGCATTTACGTTGTCCTGCTTGGGTGCCGAGCCAAAACGATCGGCCAGCCACATAACGGGTTTACGCAAAAAGAATTTACATACTCTCCTGATGACATTGAGAATCGACAGAAAAAAAGCGCGCATGGGTCTTGGTTATGGGAACCGTGAAAATAGCGCTTCTCCAATAAATCACGCGGCTCACAACCGATGAATAACACAGGTCACCACGCCCCAGATACTAAATGCTTCGTTGGTAGGATCAATATCGATGGGCGCGAGTCGGTTTGTTTCCGGCAACAGCCGCATTTTATGAAAGCTTTTTTCAAAGCGCCTGATCAACATTTCGCCATGCAGCACGGCTATCACCACTTTGCCGGATTGTGGTTTCAGTGAGCGATCAACAATTACCAGGTCGCCGTCGAAGATGCCGGCGCCTATCATGGCTTCGCCGCGTACGCGCAGAAAAAAACTGGCTGCAGGGTTGGTCAGCAGTTCTTCGTTGAGGTCGAGTGAGCAGGCCGACGAATCATCGCCCGTAGAAAAGCCGGGCACTGGCGTTTGCCGGCTGGTTTTTGGGGTGGTAGAACCCACCCGCGCCATCCGTATCGTGTCAAAGTCCATAAATTATTTTTTGATTATACTAAAATTATTAGTAAATTTATACTAAATTGGTTGGCAGGTAAAATTTAAAATATGCAGGTGGAGACAGTGGGCAGAAGGACGGTGAACGAAGAACGTGCGGTAGCAACCTACCGGCTCGTATTGGCGCCTGACGGCGGATTACAACAGGCGCTGGCCGTTGAATCAGCTTATGCAACCGCGCAGTATGGTGCAGCGCTGGCATGGTCGGCCAAACCGGTACTCGAGCTGGTTCGGTTTGAAGCCCGCAAAGACATGGAAGATACTTTGCTGCGCTGGATGCGGCGCATCTGTGGTCAGTTTGCGGCCTTTGACCTGGCCTTTAATAATTATGGCAGTCAACCGGGCACTGCGCTTTACCTCCGCGTAGCTGATGGAACCCTGTTGCAAACGTTGGCGGGAAATTTTCATTTGCTTGATGGCTGGTTGAAAGCGAATGGCATGCAGGCGGTGCGTATCAGTGCTGCGTTGCGATTGCCGCTGGTGCATCGGCTGAACAGTGAAGAGGCACTGTCTTTTTTGCTGGATTTTTCGGCGCGGTCATTACATGCCGTGGTGAAAGTAGAAGAACTGATACTCGAAAAAAGCGAAGGGCAGTTGGTGAGTCGCCTGCCTTTATCGCCGGCGAGAATACAAACAAAAGAATAAAACAATCGTATATGGCAGCTACCATCGAAACACTAGCAAAAGGAGGAATGGGTGCATTGTCGGCCATGCCGGGCTACCAGCTCCATGAATACCAGTTGGTCATTGCTTTACCCGAAGCCTTGCGGGAAAAATTGCGCCGGGCACGACAGCAGTTTCATGCGCAATACCAGTTGCCTGGTGGCAATACCGTAGTGATGTTGCCCCTGGTAAAATTCAAACAGCGCCAATTGTTGGAAGAGCGCATGCGAAACAGTTTACAGAAAATGGTATCGGGCTGGAAGCCTTTGCAGTTACACTACAAAGACTTTAGCAGCCAGCCGACCCATTCGATTTTTATACCGATGATTAGTCGCCAGAACTGGCAGCCATTGTTGCGCGACCTGAAAAGCCTGCAGTATATGTTGCGGCCCGATAAAGAGCAGCAACCATTTTTCGTCAGCGAACCGGTGTTCACGCTTGCTTCGCGATTGGCGCCCGGTATCTACGACAAAGCCTGGCAACAATATGCACATCGGCAGTTTACCGCACAGTTCAAAGCAGAAGCCTGTTTATTATTGAAACGAAGTGCCGGCGATTCGCATTGGCAGATACTGCAACGGTTGGAATGGCGCAACCTGCCCATCGGCGTGCAGCAGGCAAGTTTATTTGCCTGATGGAAAAGATCTATGGCCGGGGCGCACAATTCAATACTGCCAACCGGTTTGAGAAACAGCAGCAGGAATGGGAGATTCCCGAAGGCGAGCGAAAGACCCAATACCTGGAACAGGTGTCAAAGAGCCTGGTTAATAAAGTGGATAGCCCGGATGTGAACATGTTCTACAGCATGAATCCTTACCAGGGTTGTGAACATGGTTGTATCTATTGCTACGCGCGTAACTCGCACGAGTATTGGGGCTATAGTGCCGGACTCGATTTTGAAAGTCGCATTATTGTCAAAAAAAATGCACCCGAATTGTTGCGGCAATTCCTGTTGCGCAAATCCTGGGAATGCAAGCCGATTTCCATCAGCGGAAATACAGATTGTTACCAGCCTGCTGAAAAAAAATATCAGTTGACGCGCCGGTTGCTGGAAGTATGCCAGGAATTCAACCAGCCGGTGGGCATCATCACCAAGAATGCGCTGATTCTGCGCGACCGGGAAATGCTTGCCGACATGGCCGCTAAAAAACTGGCTTCGGTTGTGGTCACGATAACTAGTTTGACTGAGTCTACCCGACGGGTAATGGAACCGCGCACCACCACGGCCCAGCAAAGATTGCGCACCATTCGCGAATTGAGCGAAGCAGGGGTGAATACGGGCGTGATGATTGGTCCGGTGATACCCGGACTTACCGACCACGAGTTACCTGCCATCTTGCAAGCCGCCGCCGAGGCGGGTGCCCGGTTTTCGGCCTATACATTTGTGCGATTGAATGGGGCTGTCAAGTTGCTGTTTCACGACTGGTTGTATAAAAGTTTTCCCGATCGGGCGGACAAAGTTTGGCATAGCATTGAACAAGGGCATGAGGGAAAAGTGAACGACAATCGTTTTGGTGAACGCATGCGGGGCCAGGGACCAATGGCCGAAATGGTTCGGCAGCAGTTTAAGAAGTTGAGCGCTTTATACGGATTGGGTGCTGCGCGCTGGGAACATGATACCAGTTTGTTTGCAGCGCCTTCGCAACAGATGAAGTTGTTTTAGGTCTATCTTTAGCAAAACCCCTTCATGAGCGGACTGCATCGCACTTTCAGCAGGCGGACGGCTATTGCTATCGTAATTGGAAATATCATCGGGTCCGGCATTTTTATGAAACCCTCGCTGATGATGCAGCAATTGGGTTCGCCCTGGTTTTTGTTGGGCATTTGGGCCATTGCGGGATTGGTAACCTTGATAGGTGCGCTGAGTAATTCAGAAGTGGCGGCTATGTATCCCGAAACCGGTGGCCAATATGTATTCTTTCAAAAAATGTTTGGCGACCGCTTTGCGTTTCTCTATGGCTGGGCTGCTTTTGCGGTGTTCAATTCGGCATCAGCCGCTTCCATCGCGTATATTTTTTCGCAGTATGCCGATTATTTTATCGCCCTGCCGCGTTTTGATGCGGCCACGGAGTTGGCAGTCAAACTGCATATTCCGCTGGTGGGTGATATTTTTCCGTTGGCCAATATCGGTGTGAAGTCACTCACCGTGTTGACCATTCTTTTTCTGACCTTGGTGAATTACCGCAGTGTGCATACCGGCGGACTCTTACAACGTGTATTGACCGATGCAAAAAACGCAGCCATCTTTTTACTGATCGTCAGTATACTTTTTAGTGGTCGGGGCGATTGGTCGCATTATTCCGAAAGCATTCCGCGCCGCAGCGACCTTGGTTTAATTGGTGCGATCGTCGCCGCCATGTCGGGCGCTTTCTGGGGTTATGACGGCTGGAACAACGTGACCTTTATAGCTGGTGAAATCAAAGAGCCGCAGCGCAACCTACCCGCCAGCCTGATCATTGGTTTGTTGGTTTGTTTTGTATTGTATGTGTTGTCGAATGTGGCGTATATCTATGCCCTGTCGCCCGCCGACATGGCCGCCTCCAAAGTAGTAGCTGCCGATGCAGCGAGCGCCGTATGGGGTTCCATCGGTGGGGCCCTGATTGCGGGGCTGGTGATGTTGTGCACATTCGGTGCTGCCAATTCCAATTCGTTGACAGCCGCCCGGGTAACTTATGCGATGGGCCAGGACAATCGCTCGTTTGCCTGGGCTGGAAAAACGCACGAAAGATTTCATACACCCGGCAATGCACTCTGGCTCAATGCTGCCTGGTCGGCCGTGCTGGTGATCTCCGGTTCTTTCGATATGCTCACCGATATGCTGGTGTTTGTAAGCTGGTTTTTTTATGGCATGAGTGCGTTGGGCATTTTTGTATTGCGCAAAAAATATCCAGATCACCCGAGGCCCTATAAAGTGCCGGGGTATCCAATACTACCCGGCATCTTTGTATTGTTTACTATGTTTTTTCTGGGGATGACATTATACCAGGACATCGTTTCTTACCATGCCGGCAAAGTACCGGTCATCAATTCGATATTGGGCAGCATTATTACTGTGGCCGGCTTGTTGTTTTATAAAAAAACCGGGCGCACCAAAAAGGCAGGCCCGGTATAAATGCAAATATGGTTACTCCGTTCGCAACGATTTAACAGGATTTGCCAGGGCCGCTTTGATGGCCTGGAAACTAACGGTCAAGACGGTTGTAAGCAAAGCGGTTGCTATCACGAGTAAGAAAACACCTATGCCAATGTTGATCTTATTTTCATAGTTGTTGAGCCATTCCTTCATTGAAAAATAAGCGATGGGGATAGCGATCAAACAGGAGATAAGCGTCAACCACAGAAATTCTTTTGACAACAATTGCCATACATGGAAGATACCGGCACCTAATACTTTTCGCACGCCAATCTCTTTTACCCGTTGTTCGGCAGTGAAAGAGGCAAGGCCAAATAGTCCGAGGCAAGAAATAAAGATTGCCAGCACGGCTATAATGGCGGCGAGGTTACCGACCAATTCTTCGTAATTGAACTTCTTTGCATATTCTTCATCGGCAAACTGGTACTCGAATGGGAAGGCCGGATTAAATTTTTCGAAAATGGGTTTCAGCAGTGCCATTGATTTCGACACCGGCATATTGGGATTGAGCCGCAAATTGATATAGCCCACCCAGTCGGGCCTGAAAATCAGAGTCAATGGTGAAATCGGTCGGAAAGGCGATTCCATTTGTATATCAGGTATAACGCCAACTATCGTCAACTGCTGGCCATTCCATTTCAATGTTTCTCCTAACGGATTTTTTAGACCCATTCTTTTTACCGCAGCCTGGTTCAGGATAACTGCATTTGAATCAGCGAATGAACGTGAAAAATCCCTGCCTTGCAGCAATTTGATGCCCAGTGTTTTGGTATAGTCGTATTCAGAAGTTATAGTAGAAAAAGAAACTGTTTTGTCAACCGGTTTTGCACCAGGCCATTCCCATCCGTTGTTATCGCTGTAAATCTGTGATGGGGGTGAATTGCTTTTGCAAATTGAAGTAACAGCACCTGATTGCAAGGCTTCCTGTTCGAATACTGTATAACTCTTCAGCAAATCTTCGGTGGCCTCTACCGTAATCAGTCCGTGGTTATTAAAACCAATCGGTTGGTTCTTGCCAAATTGAATTTGCCGATACACCACCACGGTACCAATCATTAGTATCACCGAGCAGGCAAACTGCATCACCACCAGTATCTTACGAGGCAACACGGCTCCGTTTCCCGCCTTCAGGTTGCCTTTCAATACCCGCACTGGATTGAAAGAGGAGAGATAAAAAGCAGGATAACTTCCTGCAAGCAGACCGGTTAGGAGGGTAAAAACCAACAATAGCACCCAGAACCAGGGGGTTTCAATTTGCAGGTTCATTTGTTTGTCGGTCAGGGTATTGAAGAACGGCAGGGCCATCGCTACCAGAAGTAGCGCCAACAGTAGTGAAATGAATGCCATCAACATAGACTCGCCTAAAAACTGATAGATCAATTCCTTTCGGCTGGAACCTATTGCCTTGCGAACACCTACTTCTTTGGCTCGCTTTTCTGATCTTGCTGTGCTGAGGTTCATAAAATTGATACAGGCGATAATCAGTACAATCAACCCCAGTATGCCAAACATCCGTACGTACTTGATAAAGCCGCCAACATTCTTTCCATCCTTAAAATCGCTGTAAAGGCGCCATTTAGACATAGGATGAATAAACACTTCTGGTTTTACATTGTGCAACACATTCTCATCGTTAAGGTGCGAAAGCACCAAGTCTTTGACGCTGGCATTGAAGGCTTTTTCGCTGCTGCCGGGTTTCAATTGTACAAATACCTGCCAGGAGTTGTTTCCCCAATTGTTTTTGTGATACTTTTCTATGTACGTATTTAGTTTTTCCTCTAATGAAAAAGGAACGAGGAAATCAAATGAAAGCCAACTGTTCTTAGGCTGCTGTTTAACTACCGCCGTTACTTTCAAGCTGGTTTTATTGTCGAACTTTATCAGTTGGCCAATGGGATTTTCCTTTCCAAATAAAGCGTCTGCGGTTTCTTCTGTCAACACGATCGAATAGGGATCCTGCAAAGGATCGCGTGCGCCCTGCACTACCTGTAGTGAGAACATATCAACAGCTTCCGAGCCGATGAAGTGCCCGTTTTTGCTGACCTTTTTATCACCCACTAACAACGAGTGTTTGCCACCATAGTCGCTCATCACCACTGCTTGCAAGTCGGGAAACTTTGCTTTCAGTTCTTCACCCATGGGGTAGGGCAGCGATTGCTGTGAGCCGCGGCGTCCATCAAAAGTTTGGTGCATCATTACCTGGTACACCGAGTGATAGTTTGTAAAATGGCGATTGGCAGACAGCTCATCGTATATCCAAAGGCTGATGATCATGGCAACGGCCATACCGGTGGCAAGGCCAACGATATTGATGAAAGAGTAAACCTTGTTTTTGTTCAGGTTTCGCCAGGCGATCTTGGTATTACTGATAAACATAGGCTTTAGTTGATTGTCTAGTCCTACAAACAGCCAACCCAATGCCATAATAATAATTGATTAATTACCAATCAACTAAGCAAATGACTGAATCGCTCAACTGTCCGTTTTCGAACGCTGACCGGTTGATAGCGAACGGCCGCCGGCTAATTTGACTTCAAAGCGGTTACCGGGTTTTCAGCGGTTGCCCGGAAACATTGCGCCGTGATGCAGTCCGGCATCTGTGCAAAAAGGGCCATCGGTGGCATTGCCCATGCGAACTGCGCTTTCTTGCCATCAGCCCAATGGTGCGCGATAATGAAAGTATCTTACACCGAATAATTGCTATTTTCGCCCGATATATCTATGGAAAATATCAACCAGTCGATTGCAACACTATGGGCCGACACATTTGGCGCAGCCCCTTCCAACATTAGCAAACTGCCCCAGAGTGGAAGCGACCGTCTTTACTACCGTGTTTGGGGCGCAGATGGCATTACCGGCATCGCCACCTGGAACAATAACCTGAAAGAGAACGCAACCTTTGCGAGTTTCAGTCGATCGCTGCGCTCGAAAGATTGCCCGGTGCCCGAGCTATACGCGATGAATGCAACCGGAGATGTGTACCTGCAATCCGATTTCGGTGATACCAGTTTGTTGCATGAGCTAGAGGCGAAGGGCTATAACAGTGAGGTATATGCGCTTTTTCAACAGAGTCTGCGAAAGCTGGCGCATTTGCAGATTGTTGGCGGCGAAGCCATCGATTATAGCCAGTGTTTGACCGCTTTTGAATTTGGCAAACAGGCCATCATGAGCGACCTGCTTTATTTCAAGTATTATTTTCTGGATACCCTGAAGTTTCCGTACGACAAGCAGGCCCTGCTCGACGATTTTGATGCGCTGAGTACCTATCTCACTCGTACCGAGAACAAGCATTTTATGTTCCGCGATTTTCAGAGCAGGAATATTATGGTGCAAGACGGGCAGGTTCATTTCATCGACTACCAGGGCGGTATGTTGGGCGCGCTGCAATATGATGTGGCCAGTATGTTGTGGCAGGCGCGGGCCGACTTGCCTGAGCAATGGAAAGACGACCTGCTCGCGTATTATATTGAAGAAGCCGACAAACTGCTTCCGCAACCACTTGATGCGGCGCAATTCACTTTGCAGTACAATGGCTATGTGTTGATCCGGTTGTTGCAGGTATTGGGTGCCTATGGTTTCAGGGGCTTCTTTCAACGAAAGGCCCAGTTCCTGACCAGCATTCCGCTGGCGTTGCGCAACCTGCGCCAATTTGCCGGCAACCGTCGTATGGGCATTGCCGTACCGGAGTTTGACAAGTGCATTCATTTTTGCAGCAGTGATGAAGTGATCAACCGTTTTGAGCCATTGCGTGCAGCGCCTGAATCGCCGCTGCAGATAAAAATTTCCAGTTTCAGTTATAAAAAGCATGGCATACCAACCGATGATAGCGGCAATGGCGGCGGTTTTGTGTTCGATTGTCGCGGCATCCTGAACCCCGGACGCATCGATCAATACAAAACCCTCACCGGCAAAGACAAACCGGTGATCGATTATTTGGAACAGCAAACCGATATGCCAATTTTTTTGAACAGTGTGTTTGACCTGGTTGATATCACGGTAACGGATTATATCAAACGTGGGTTCAGCAGCCTGCAAATCAGTTTTGGTTGCACGGGCGGCCAGCACCGCAGCGTGTATGCGGCTGAACAAACGGCACGGCATTTACGCAATAAGTTCGGGGTAAAAACAGCGATTGTACATTATGAGCAACCGCAATTGTAACGAAGCATACCCATCGGGGCCACTGCTGCCATTTGATTAGTATATTACACCACGAATCCATTTTTTTATTATTTACTGTTGACTTTGAAAGCAATCATTTTTGCTGCCGGCCTTGGCACACGCTTTAAACCCTGGACAGATGTGCATCCAAAAGCACTGGCACCAGTAAACGGCAAGTCGTTGTTACAACGCAACGTGGAATACTTCCAACGGTATGGCATAACCGAAGTGGCGGTAAACGTACATCATTTTGCCGATCAGATTGAAGCGGCGGTGGCATCGGCGAATGGCTGGGGAAGTCGGGTTGTTATCAGCGATGAGCGGAACGAGGTGTTGGAAACGGGCGGCGGACTCATGAAAGCACGCCCCTTTTTAGATGGCGATGGTCCATTTATGAGCATCAATGCCGATGTGCTGACCGACTTAAATTTGAATCGGCTGCAGCAGTTTCATCGCGAGCAACATGCGCTGATCAGTTTTGCGGTGACTGATCGTAAAACCTCCCGATATTTTTTGTTTGATGAAGACAATCGACTGTGTGGATGGGAGAATACCAAAACCGGCGAGCGTCGCATCAGCATCAACAAACCCAACCTTGTGCAGAAAGCCTATAGTTGCGTGGTAGCCTATGAACCGGCAGTTTTTGATTTGATCCGGCAGCGGGGTAAATTTTCGTTGGTGGATGTATACCTGGATTTGGCTGCCGACCACCGCATTATGGCCCTGGACCATAGCGGCGACCGGTTTGTAGATGTGGGCAAGCCGGAGAGCGTACGAGAAGCAGAGGAAATCTTTTTGTAATTGGTAATGCTTTGGCATAGGGCTTTGCGTTTCGTTTTTGACGTCTTGTCCGAAAAGACATTTCACTAGTCATGCATGATGACCCCAAAATAATATACAGCATCGGCCACTCTACACACTCGATGGCGCAATTACTGGCCATGCTGCAATCATTCGGCATAAAGCTGTTGTTAGACATTCGCGGATTGCCAGGTTCGCGCAAATTTCCCCAGTTTGACAAAGAGAATTTGGCCGTTGTACTGCCCGAAAATGGGATACAATACCGACATATGGTTGAATTGGGCGGCAGGCGACGCCCGCAAAAAAACTCCCCTAATACCCGCTGGCGCAATGAGGCTTTTCGGGGCTACGCAGATTATATGGAGACAGAGGCGTTCAGGCATGCCATGATAGTCTTGGAAGACATCGCCCGACAGCAGCCAACGGCTTATATGTGCGCCGAGGTATTGTGGTGGCGCTGTCACCGTTCCATGATTTCTGATTACCTGAAAGCCAAAGGCTGGACGGTATTACATATTATGGCCGTGGGGAAGGCAGAAGAACACCGCTACACATCCGCTGCAAGGGTTGTAAATGGAACGGTCTTTTACACAGAACCAGACAATAGCAATGGGTAAAGGACGTGCAGCGATTACGCGCCTATCTATTTTGCATATACATTCATTTGTACTGTCTGGGGATGAGTTGATCGGAGCCGGATATACCTGACTGATTTTCCGGGCACATACGCACCCGTCATAAACCGGAACAAGGGCATATCGGTAGCAGCGCCTTCGGTTTCACCGACGGCAAGCCAGGTTTTACCATCAACCGATGTGGCGATTGTAACCGGGCGACTATTACCCACAATTTGTACGCCCGTGATGTTTTTGACGGCACCGAGGTCTTTAATGATGTCCTTGTTTTTCCAATGGCCTGCCGCATATCGACTGCTACTGATCTTTTCACCGAAAGTAGGATCATCAAAAATGCTGGTAGCGCTGGCTGCCAACACCTCGTTGATGGGTTGCTGCATGGTAAGCTCTACCAGGCTTACCACTAAATCGGGTTGTTGAGGGGTAGATAAACGCAGGTTACTGCCTTCTTGTTGCCATTGTAGATTTTCCTTTAGATTGATGAACCGGGCAGCCACGACCCTGTTTTGCGGCAGCGCAGGCAATAGAATGCCTTCGGGTTTCCAATCGAAAATATAGAGGTAAATTTTATTGTCTTTGTGCACAGCACCCATGTGCGCATTTGGCATCCAGGGGCCTCCCTGGGTACCATAATATGTAAAGCCGTACTGATGCAACCAGTGACCAATTTTCAACAAGCTGTCTTTCTGCGCCTGATCAAATGAGCCATCAAATTTCGCACCCCAGCTCAATAACACATTGCCATTGCCGGCACCAGCAGTCAACATTTCTCTGATCAATTGTTTTACCGGCTTGATGGGCGTGGCTGGATCAAACGCCCAACTGCCATTCAGGGTCATCGCGCTTTCCCAGGCGCGTTTTTGGTACAAACCAATCCTTTGTTCAGGCGTGTCGAAGTCGCCCGGAAGCCCGGCTCTATTATTGATGATAATATGTGGTTGCAATGCCCGGATCATTTTGCTGAGCCGATCCGCTTGCCACATGTCGGCCGTAAACATTCCGCCCCACCAGGCAGCATCAAACCAAAACACATCAATTTTGCCATAATTGGTCAGCAGCTCGCGAACAACATTGAATTGGTAGTCGATGTATTTTTGGTGGTTAGCGCCAGCCACATTTTTCACGCCCGGTTTTGCTTTGTAAAAAGGAGGGTAGTCGAGTGGTGTAACTTTATTGCTATCTACGGGCGCATAAAATGGATGGTACCAGTCGCGTTGCGAATAATACAGGCCAATTGGCATCTGCGCTTTGTGACAGGCTTGCACCAGTTCTTTCAGATAATCTCTCTGGAAAGGCGTATGGGTGATATTGAAATCAGAATATTGCGTGTTCCACATATGAAAGCCATCGTGGTGTTTTGCAATCACGACAATGTATTTCATGCCGGCGTCGCGGGCGATCTGCACCCATTCGTCGGCATTGAATTTCTCCAGGCGCCACAGCGAAGGCCAGGTTTTTTGCCAGGCGCTATCGGGGTAGTCGCCATGGCCATTGTCGGGTAGCTTTCGACTGTACACAATGGGCCAGCTGAGGTCTTTGTTCGCATAAGAACTCAAACCAAAGTGTATAAACATGCCGTACCGGGCTTCTTTAAACCATTTCATGTCAGCGGGCGACGCAAAATCGGCGGCGGCCCATTCGGCGGCACTAAACGGTTGCCAAAGATTAAATTCAGCTTTGTTTTGGGCTAAACGGGGATCATCGGCCAACACGCTCCATTGGGCTTGACCCGTCAATGCAATAAATAACAAGTACAGAAAAGCAGGGGCTTTTTTCATGGTCGCCAGGGTTGTTTTTATTTTTTGGTATCCAGTTCAATGGCGTATAATGACATCGACGGCAAGGCTACCGATAACCGATTTTTTGTTGGCAGCGAAAAAGTTTCCGGCTTTATCGCTGTTGGGTTCTTCATCGAATTGAAACTTTTGCCGGTTGGGGGTGCAATTTTATACCCCCTACCCATTGCGGTGAATGCCCGGCCCAGTTGTTTCAAATCAATTTGAACTGTTTGTGCGTTGGCAGCAAAGTTTAACAGCAACAGCGTTAGCTTGTTGCGCTCTTTGTTCCAGGCTGCCTGCAGCACCAGATCAGGATTGGCCTTGGTGCTGTTTATGTTCAATGGATACACGATGTCGAGTTGTTGCACCAGGGCATAAGCAACGCCAGCGGCACTCAAATAGTTGCCCTCGCGGGGATTGTTAAGGAGGTTCTCTCCCCAACCGTCGGTCAGGTTGGTGAAATTGGCGGTAAAGAACGAACCGCCCATGTTTTGGAATTGGATGTACTGATCAACGGTATTCATCGCATATTCCCAACTGGCTGCCTGGCTGAACAAGGTTTCCTCACCACCGTTCTCCGTTTTATTGAGTCCGTCTACATCATTTTTATGGCGTTTCTGCGGCGCTCGAAACTCCGTATGACAAAGCCGGATATTCCGTTGGTGGCTTTTGTTATAATTATCGAGAATCACAAGGTCATTGCGCATCTCTTCCGGCGTGCCGCCTCTATTGGTAACCAGGTCAACATATGGGCCATAGATATCGAGCATTTCTTTGAACTTCTTGTTGAACAACCAATAATTGCCGGCAGCTATTTGAATGCTGGGGTCTTTTGCTTTCATGGCTTTGGCAAACTTGGCACATTGCTCAGCATAAGTGATGGCATCGTAACGGCGGTAGGGCTCATTCTCCAATTCCCAGTATTGAATATGGAGCGGCTCTTTGCGGCCGTAAGCAATGCGTTGTTGGTTGTTGGGGTTGTTACAAAAATCGACCCAGTCGGCGGCGTTGAATTCATTGTTAAACATAACCGGTATGCAAAAGAAAGGCGCGGCACCAATCGCCCGGCAAAGGTCAACCAGTTCAAAGCTGCCGACATCATTGACCAGTTCGCAATTCCACCAGGTATCATAACTAACCGGGCGCAATGCACGCGGACCAACGCCATCGCGCCAATTGTACAAAGAAGTAAAACAACCGCCGGGCATGCGCATGGTTTTGGGCCGGAGTTCATTTTTGATGCGCTCCACCGGCGCCCGTTTCCAACCGTTTACATTGTCGTCGGGCATCAATGAAAGTTGATCGATGGCGATGTTAAACCCTGCCGGCACCTCAATCGCAAAACTGTACCAGCCATCTTGCGCCACAGCTGGAATCTGCGCTTTGTATTGCACCAGCTGGTTGGTATTCACATTGATGACAACAGCGGCAGCGGCCTTATTAAAGTCGCCCATCGGATACAGACCCACAACAATCGGGTAGGGGTTTGCGCTGAATTTTTCTTCACTGATCAGCACCCCATTGGAGAACAATCCCTCGAAGGCATATCCAACCCCTTTGTTGAGATAAATACTGTCTTGCAACAGGTAGATCGGCTTGTCGGGCTGCTTGTTGTCGATTTGTACAAAATATTTTCCATGTCCCGTGGGCCAGTATTCAGCATTGACAATCGGCGCTGGTAGCTTTTGTTGGTTGCCGGTTAATACCTGCCACTTGGGCTCCTGGTAACCGGAATGCCACCAATTGGCACGGCGGGCATCGCCACTGAAAGACTGGTACCAGGAGTTTGATTCGCTGATGGGTTTGCTGTTTTCGAAATCGCGGTTGAACAGCAATTCACCCCAGAGCAAATCACTTCGTCCAAATCCGAGCTCATAAAAACTGCCCCACAAGTCGCTGCTGACGGGGGTGCTGTTTCGTTCCTGCTGTAATACTGTAAACTGTTGCTGTGCCTGGAGGACAGTAAAAAACAACAGGGCGAAAAACAATGGAATAAGTTTGGTTTTGGCGGTCATGTAAACAGGGTTTGAATTGGGGAAATAGTCAAAGTGGTGTGATGCATGGCAACATAGTTTGTCAATCGTTAATCTTTCTCAGGCACTAAAACTAGGGTACAAAAGAGCTGCTGATAGATTCCTTATTCGCGTATTCTTCTTGTTTATTGGCATGTGACAATACCATTCGGTCGATCAATCGTTTGCGGAAAAAGCTTTGGTTAGCCGGGTTAACGGCTGAGGGCTGTTTCGTTTGTGGGTAAACGTTATCAGCACAAAGCAGCGGTTATTGGTCACCAAGCCAAAAATTGCCTGGAAGCCGGGCGAAAACCGGGAAGCAATTCCCCTCATTTCTTCCGTATTTTCTGTAATTCTTCCGGTTTCCTCGGCTTTTTTATACCTTAACAGTTGGTTTTGCGTTAGAGCAACACCAACATTAAATACCGACCGTATGCAAAAACTTCTGGCTATCGTAGTTCTGGGATTGCTGTTTGCTTCCTGTAGCAGGGCAGTTACCCCAGGTGAAGCGGCTACCGGCAAATACAAACACTGCCGGCCTGTTCGTTAAATGATTAGTAAATGAATTGACAAATTGCCCCGGTTGCCGCAAGGAAACCGGGGTGCTTTGTTTTAGCTTTGGGTATGCATATATCTTTTGGCTACGACCGCAAACAGGTCATTCAAGCGCTCCGCTATCATTTTTTCTCCAAAAGGGAAATCCGGCTCCTGCTGATTGGCATCAACCTCTTTACCATCGTAGCCGCCGTACTGCTTTATTTCAAACGCGTAACGCCCGCAACTTTTTTGATCTTCTCTGTACTCTGGATGCTGGTATTGTTGGTGGTATGGCAGTTGCTGCCCAATAGCATTTATAAAAAATCACAAACCTTTCAAGACTCGTTTCAATTGAACACCGACGGCAATGGCATTGTACTGGAAACCAGCCGGGGTAACCAATATTGGAACTGGGATCGCTTTAGCAAATACCTGGAGACGCCTTTTTTCTTTCACTTGTATTTTACCGCCAACTCCTTTTTCCTGGTGCCCAAAGATGCATTTCGCGACAAAGACCTGGAGCACGATTTTCGGGAGACTCTTAAAAACCATATCGGCGTTACAAAACTGGCCTGAACCGGCGATTAACGCGGTTTGTATTTTGACCCATCCAGAATAGTGCGCGGTTTCATTTGCATGATTTGCCCGGCAGCTGTCTGCGGATTCTTCTCCATATATGCATTGACAATTTGTTGGCCGATCCACTGACCGATATTACCCGGTGCAGCCGATGGAAAATTTTGGGTAGTGGGTGCCTCTCCAATAAAATTGCGAATGATGCCGGGATCAGTACTATAGATCTGGTCATTTTGTAACACCAGGTTCCAGATAATGCCCTCGTTGGCCTTGCACCACTCATACTGTCCTTTTTTGAAACCATTGATGAGGGTATCGGGGGTATCGGGCATCAGTTTCTTCAACAACCACCAATACTTGCCTTTTTCAATCATCTGCTCTACCAGCGGACCAGTGGCATTTTTCTCCGGGAAAAGATCTTCGACCACCACCCGCACACAATTAACCGGAATATATTCTTTGCTGAACCGGCGCGATAAATACGTGGGGTACATTTGTTGCCCTTCAACCGACGTATAATAGGGGAAATCGGCGTCCGCATACAAATGCAGGCCAATGGCGATGGCATTTTCGGTGATGGCGGCACCCGGTGCATCAAAGGGCCCGAAATAACTCACAAATTTCGGCACCTGGTAGGCCGGAAAATAGGCCTTGATATACCGGAAGGCGGTATTCAATTCTTTTTCGGTGGCAGAAAGATCGTTGAACTTGTCTTTTATCTGCGCATATACCGGCGCATAGCTGCGATAGAATTGCTGGTTGGCGATGGGTAGAATTTTATTGGAATCGCCGATGATGCCGGCACCCAAAATATTGGCGGTAAAATCATTGATAAAATAAGGGAAGGCTGCTTTCATTTGTACCAGCCCGGGATAGAGTTGGTTGGAGTCGATGGCAAAATACGCTTTGTCGAACCGGTTGATACTGGTATTCACCTGTATTTTGCTGATCTCGGGATTTTTATCGTTGCCGCCACCACAGGCCGCCAGTACACTGAACAATAGAATGTAAGGCCAACTGAATTTCATCCCACTGAAACGATTCTTCATTTAATTTGTTGTTGTACAGGTTCGTACATTCGGAAATCTAAATTACCCTAATATGTTGAAAATTGCGTTGTCGCAACAGAATTATCATATCGGCAATTTCGCTGCCAACACGGCGAAAATGATCCAGGCCATCAGGCAGGCAGAAGAAGCCGGTGTTGATCTGTTGGTGTTTTCTGAACTTAGCATCTGTGGATATCCGCCACGCGATTTTCTGGAATTCGAGGATTTTATTCAACAGTGCTATGCGGGCATTGAGCAATTGAAAAAAGAAACCGCCCGCGTCGGCATCATTGTAGGGGCGCCACAACGCAACCGGCAAAAAGAAGGCAAGGATTTGTTCAATGCTGCCTGGCTGCTGCACGAAGGGGAAGTGAAAGGCGTGGCCCAGAAAACCTGTTTGCCTACCTATGATGTTTTTGATGAATACCGGTATTTCGAACCGGCCTACGAATGGTCGGTCATTCCCTTCAAGGGCAAAAAAATTGCACTGACCATTTGTGAAGATATTTGGGCCCTGGGCGATAATCCGCTGTATCGCATTGCCCCGATGGACGAGCTGGTCAAGCTTTCACCCGACCTGATGATCAATATCTCTGCCTCTCCGTTCGACTACGACCACGATGAAGACCGCAAAGAAGTGGTTCGCGCCAATGTGTTGCGTTACAAGTTGCCCATGATTTATTGCAATGCCACGGGCTCACAAACCGAAATTGTTTTTGACGGCGGTAGCCTGGTGTACAATGCGGCCGGTTACCTGGTGAAAGAGCTGAAATATTTCGAAGAAGATTTTGCGGTGGTGACCATGAACGATGAAATGTATCGAACCGGTGGTGCGGATGTTACGCTGCGTACGATGGACAAAGAAATGCGTGTTTCCAAAATCAATGACCCCGAAAAGATCATCGATTTTCTAACCGCTGGTAACAATATTGAACAGATCTATCGCGCATTGGTATTGGGCATCAAAGATTATTTCAGCAAGATGGGTTTCAGCAAAGCGATTCTTGGCAGCAGTGGCGGCATTGACAGTGCTGTAACCCTGGCTATTGCCTGCGAAGCATTGGGTGCCGACCAGGTTCGTGCCGTGTTGATGCCCTCTAGTTTCTCCAGTTCACATTCGGTAGACGATGCCGTGGCGCTCAGCAAAAACCTGGGCAATCCCTATGATATCATTCCGATCAAAACGGTGTACGATGCTTTTCTGGAAACCCTGGCGCCCGTGTTTGCCGACGCACCCTTTGGCATCGCCGAAGAAAATATTCAAAGCCGTAGTCGCGGTAACCTGCTCATGGCCATTGCCAATAAATTCGGGTATATATTATTGAATACGTCTAATAAGAGTGAATTGTCGACCGGGTATGGTACGCTGTATGGTGATATGGCCGGCGGACTAGGTGTGCTGGGTGATGTGTACAAAATGCAAGTCTATGCGTTGGCGCGATACATCAATCGAAAGAATGAAATCATTCCGCAAAACATCATTGACAAAGCGCCATCGGCCGAACTGCGACCCAACCAGAAAGACAGCGACAGCCTGCCACCTTATGAATTGCTCGACAAAGTTTTGTATCAATATATAGAAAGACACCAGGGGCCGCAAGAGATCATCGATATGGGCATTGACGAACCGCTCGTGCGCCGCATACTGAAGTTGGTCAATACAAATGAATACAAGCGAAACCAGTTTTGTCCCATCATCCGCGTCAGTGCAAAAGCATTTGGCGTGGGTCGTCGTATGCCGATTGTAGGTAAGTACCTGACCTAAAAAAAGTAGCCCCCGCATAGACATACAGGGGCTCTGTTTATGAAATCAGCAGATAAAAAAAGGTATATCGAAGGATTAGTGTTTCAAGACAAGGTATTGATGAACGGTGACACCGGCACTTATTTGCAACACCTGGTAGATCGACAATTTATTTTCATTCAAGACCTTGATCACAGCGTCGCCGTGAATCACAGCAGGAACGACCAAACTGATGATCGTATTGTTTTCTTTCATCACCCAGTCGAAAGATTGTTCACCGGCTTCTTCATTTTCACATGGCAGTTCGCCTGAAGTGAAAACACCGGAACCATCTTTATCAAACAACAGATTGTTATCGGCACTGCATGCTTCAATCTCATAGTGCTGGTCGATCTCTCCATCTTTGTCCAGATCAATACCGGCAGCATCGAGTTTCCAGGCAGCCTTGGTTAACAAATTGGTGGTGGAAATAGTAACCTCATCCTCTTCCTTTGAGCAGGAAGCTAACCCGACAACAAACAGCGGGCAGATTAGTATTAGAAAAGCTTTGTGAATGCTTTTCATCATAAGGGTGGATTTTGCATATTAAAACATAAATTCAGGGTTTTTATTGTGCTTTGTGAAAATTTGAGCCAAGCCTTTCGATAAAGCATTTTGGCAGAAGAATTGCATGACCTAGTTTCTATTTTGTATAAATAAAATTAAAATATGTTGCCCACTTCGGAAGACATCCGCCAGTTGAACGAAAAGATCCAATACCAGGGCGTTTTCATCAACCGCCTGCGGGAAGAAGTAGGCCGGGTAATTGTTGGCCAACACCAAATGCTCGATCGCCTCCTGATCGGGCTCTTGAGCAATGGCCACGTATTGCTGGAAGGCGTGCCCGGTCTGGCGAAAACCCTTACCATTAAGTCGCTGGCCCAGGCGGTGCAGGCCAAGTTCAGCCGCATCCAGTTTACGCCCGACCTGCTGCCAGCCGATGTAATCGGCACCATGATCTACCAACAGCAGCGAAACGAATTTGTGGTGCGCAAGGGACCGATTTTCGCCAATTTTGTATTGGCCGATGAGATCAACCGCGCGCCTGCAAAAGTGCAAAGCGCCTTGTTGGAAGCGATGCAAGAAAGGCAGGTGACCATTGGCGATAGCACCTATAAACTGGAAGAACCGTTCCTGGTACTGGCCACCCAAAACCCACTCGAACAAGAAGGCACCTACCCGCTGCCCGAAGCGCAGGTAGACCGCTTTATCATGAAAGTGATCGTGGGTTATCCAACCAAAGAAGAAGAGCAAATGATCATCCGGCAAAATGTGCAGGGTGCTTCGCCTGAAACGGTTTCGCCGGTGGTGAGTATGCAAGACCTGATCGATGCTAAAAACCTGACGCGAAAAATCTATATGGATGAGAAAGTGGAGAAATACATTCTTGATATTGTATTCGCCACACGCCAGCCCGACAACTACGGGTTGTCGAAACTCAAACCCTTGCTCTCGTATGGTGGTTCACCGCGCGCCAGCATCAACCTGGCCCTCGCCGCAAAAGCACACGCCTATTTGTCGCAGCGTGCGTTTGTAATTCCCGACGATGTGAAAGCCATTGCGCGCGATGTGTTGCGCCATCGCCTCGGCCTCACGTATGAAGCGGAAGCGGAGAATGTAAACGTAGAGCAGGTGGTGGAAGAAATTCTTAAAACAATTGCAGTGCCCTGATGGCAATGACCACGGCCGATATATTGAAGAAGGTAAAAGAGCTGGAGATCAAGAGCAAGAAACTCACCCGGCATCTTTTTACAGGCGAATACCACAGCGCGTTTAAAGGTCGTGGTATGTCGTTCAAAGAAGTGCGTGAATACAATCCTGGCGACGACATTCGTTTTATCGACTGGAATGTATCGGCTCGCTTCAATCACCCATATAGCAAGTTGTTTGAAGAAGAGCGTGAACTTACCATGATGCTGCTGGTGGATATCAGTGCCAGCTCCGATTTCGGTTCTGTTCACGCCCGGAAAAAAGACCTGGTAACCGAAATCGGTGCCGTGCTTTCTTTTTCGGCTATTAGCAACAATGACAAAGCCGGCGCCATCTTGTTCAGCGACATAATTGAAAAATACATCCCGGCAAAAAAAGGCCGTGACCATGGTTTGTATATCACTCGCGAACTGTTGACCAAAGAAGCGGCACACAAAGGAACCGATATTGGTGCAGCCCTGCGCTACCTGAACAATACCACGCGGCAACGTTGTATTGTTTTTGTGCTGAGTGATTTTTTAGACCCGGCTTTTTCTGATGGCCTCCGGGTGGCCGGTAAAAAACACGATGTGATTGGTATTAAAATATATGACCCGATGGATATTCACCTGCCAGAAGCCGGATTGCTGGAATTGCAGGATGCCGAAACGGGCCAACTGGTATTGGTAGACAGTAACAATTTTGCTGTCAGGAAAGCGCACCAGGATCAATTCTTTCAGCATACAGAATGGTGTAAGCAAATGTTTACCCGCGCGGGCTGCGACCTGTTGCATATTTCCACCAAAGAAGACTACGTTAAAGTATTGCAGAAATTTTTTATTGGAAGGAGCTGAGCCAACATGAGATATTTTCGTTTGTGCATAACTGTTATTTCATTTTTAACCCTGGTTTGTACCGGGGTATCTGCGCAGCATATTCAACTCAAGGCTTCGGTCGACAAAAACAATATCTTAATCGGCGAGCCCATCCTGCTAACGCTGGAAGGCGAGTTTCCGGCCGACCAGGCGCACAATTGGTTTAGTACCGACAGCATCAATCATTTCGACATCATTGAACGTACGGCCATTGATACGGCGCACCAGGGCACCGAACAATTCCTGAAGCAGGTATTACGCATCACGTCGTTTGACAGTGGCACCTGGACCATTCCTATGATGTCGCTCAAAGTAGGCGACAACCATTACCTGACCGATTCTATCCAGATTGAAGTTGGTTATACCCCTGCCGATCCCAATAAGCCCTACCATGGTATCCGGGATATTATTGAAGTGCCGGTTATTGAAAACAATTATCTCCTATATATAGTCGGAATTGCCGGCTTGTTGGCCCTGCTACTGGCCCTGTATTTTCTTTTCCGTAAAAAGAAAACCACCGTTGCCAAAGAAGTCAAACAACCGCCTATATCAGCCATTGAACAAGCGAGAACAGCTTTGAAGGCACTGAAAACGGAGAACCTGTCCACCAGTGCGGGGGTAAAACAGTATTACAGCCGCCTGAATGAGATCTTGCGCGAATACCTGTTGGCCAAAAAAATATTACCCACACCCGACAGCAGCAATCGCGAATTGCTTTTCGCCATTTATACAAAACTCGACAATACAGAAAAACAAAACCTGGCGAAAGCATTAACGCTGGCCGATGCGGCTAAATTTGCCAAATACCAGCCCAACGCCGCCGACCATGAAGAAACATTTCAAACCATACAGTCATCGATCGAAAAAATAGAACTTGATAACAAGGTACTTTCATAGCGTATTTTTTGCCTGGCCATCGATGTTATGGTTGCTGCTGCTCGTGCCGCTGCTTGCTGTCTGGTATTGGCGCAAAGGGCGTTTTGCCCGCGCAGCCGTTATCGTGTCAGAGAGCAGTTCGTTTGCAACCGGCCGTCGCGGCTGGAAAGCACGCCTGGCGCATCTTCCCTTCGTGTTGCGGTTACTCGCGCTGACGGCTTTGATTTTTGCACTTGCTCGCCCGCAAACAAAATTTGATGAAGAACAGGTTACCGGCGATGGTGTAGATATTGTGCTCTGCATTGATGTCAGTGGTTCGATGCTGGCGCAAGATTTTACACCCAATCGATTGGATGCCGCCAAAGAAGTGGCTGCCAATTTTGTGGACAGCCGGAAAACAGATCGCATAGCAGTGGTTATTTTTTCGGGCGAGAGTTTCACGCTCACACCACTTACCACAGATAAGGCGGTACTAAAGAGCCAGATCTATAGCATCCAAAGCGGCTTGCTGGAAGATGGTACAGCGATTGGTTCGGGACTGGCGACCAGTGTAGACCGGTTGCGGGGCAGTAAGGCCAAAAGTAAGGTGGTGATATTATTAACAGATGGTGAAAACAACGGCGGACAAATACCACCTGTTACCGCCAAGGGGATTGCCAAGAAGCTCGGGGTTCGCGTATACACCATTGGCGTTGGTACCGAAGGCACGGCCAAAATTCCTGTTCAATCAGCCAGCGGCAGGATTGTATTGCAAGACCAGAAAGTAACCATTGACGAGAAGCTGCTTACTGAAATTGCCAACGAAACAGGCGGCCGTTATTTTCGTGCGCGCGATAACCAAAGCCTCGAGAATATTTATGCCGATATCGACAAACTGGAGAAAACAAGTTTTGAGGTGAGTGCTTTGCGTCGGTATACAGAAAGATTTTTACCCCTTGTACTCGCTGCCCTCCTCTTCCTGGTGTTGGAGTGGGTATTGCGCATGACCCTGTTAAAAAAATTTCCCTGATGGAAGCAAGGGTGTACAAATCGACAGGAAGCTGGTACACTTTGAAAACCCGCGACAAGCAGGTTGTTCAAGGACGCATCAAAGGTGTTTTAAAACTGGATGATATTACCAGTACCAATCCGCTGGCCGTGGGCGACTGGGTGGATATTGAACCCGAGAATGAATTGGAGAAAACCGTGATGATAACGGGCATCCATGAACGAAGAAATTATATCACCCGTGTTTCGCCGCACCGCAAAGCGCAGCACCACATCATCGCTTCGAACCTCGACCAGGCCTTGCTGGTAGCCACCATCAGGGAGCCGCGCACCTCGCAGGGATTCATCGATCGTTTCCTGGTTTCCGCCGAAGCCTATCATATTCCCGCCATTATTGTTTTTAATAAGGCGGATGTATATGGTGATAAAGACCTGGAGAAATTTGCTGCATGGGAGGAGATGTACACCGAGGTGGGTTATCGCGTATTGCTGGTCAGCGCTGCAACGGGTATTGGGATGGACGAAGTGAAATCTTTGCTGACAGGTAAAACAACTTTGTTAAGTGGCCATTCGGGTGTTGGCAAATCAACCTTTATTAATAGTGTGTTTCCTGCTATGGGCTTGCGTACACAAGAGGTAAGCGATTGGAGTGGAAAGGGTTTGCACACCACTACCTTTGCTGAAATGTACGACCTGCCGGGCGATGGCAGCATCATTGATACGCCGGGCATTCGGGAGTTGGGCCTGGTTGATATCGACCGGCAGGAACTATCACATTATTTTCCGGAGATGCGGGTGCGATTGAACGATTGTCAGTTCAACAATTGTTTGCACATGAATGAGCCTGGCTGTGCGGTGAAGGCAGCAGTAGCCGATGGCCATATTCACATGGACCGGTATGTCAGCTATTGTACTTTGCTCGACTCGCTTACGAAATGAATTTTCGCGCGGTATTGATGAACAATTGACTTTCCAAAAAATTAGCTACTTCGGCTACTGCTTTGTTATCGCGTTCTGCAGCCAATTGAACTTGTTTTGGATAAAGGCAAATGCCGGTGTAAATATTGTAGTGAAGGGTGAGTGGCTGGCCTTTGTATTTGAAGTCCCAAATCAGCGAATCGAAATCATCGAGTTTACTGCTGAAGCGGATCTTCAGACCATCCGACAAAAGATTAGCGACTTCATAGAAACGTTTCAGTCCGCCATCTTCATCAATAACGGCTTCGGTAAAGCCATCGTGGGTGTGTAGAACTGGGCACATATGGGTAGGGATTTAGTTATACGGCGTAACACGGCAATCAGGATTAAGCTTTGAACTTCTTCGCTTTTGGCACTTTTTCGCCGGCCAGAATTCTTTCAGCACCTACATTGGCGCCATTGCTGGAGCAACCATTTTTGGGCTTGGTGAGGGAGCAGGCACTGACGAAAACGAGGGTGAGGGCCAGGAAGAGAAAAGAACCAAAACGATGCGTTCTCATACGGACATTTACCCTAATAACGGTGGTTTTACCCCAAATATTATCCTGGGTTCCCGGTATTCTGGTCTTTAAACCAGCCGGAATAAAAGATATAATTGTTGGCGATGCGTTGTATTTCGTTTTGAATCAAGTCTTTAGAAATGTCCTTCACTTTTTTGGCCGGCACCCCAGCATAGATACTGGCCGGTTCGCAGATAGTACCTTCCAGCACCACCGCCCCCGCCGCGATGATGGTATTGCTGTGCACCACGGCATTGTCCATCACAATGGCGCCCATGCCCACCAGTACATTGTCGTGCAGCGTACAGCCATGCACACAGGCCAGGTGGCCTACCGATACATTGTTGCCGATGATGGTTTTTGTTTTCTCGTAGGTAGCGTGTAATACGGCATTGTCCTGGATATTCACTTTGTTGCCCAGTCGAATGCTGTTCACATCACCCCTGATCACCGCGTTGAACCAGATGCTGCATTGTTCGCCGGTTATTACATCACCCACTATGGTAGCATTTGGCGCAATGAAATTGTCAGCACCAAATTGCGGATACACGCCCTTGACTGGTAAGATTGTTGCCATAGGCCAAATATCGCCATCTTTGCCCAATGAGCGCAGCAGTAATGAACCAACGACAGCTATTTCTCCGGCATGTGGCGCAAACATCAGACGCGCCACTGGCATTGGAAATCGTGAAGGCGAAGGGTATGCAGATGGAAGATGTGAATGGCAAAAAATACCTCGACCTGATTGCGGGCATTAGTGTTTGCAATATCGGGCATTGTCACCCGAAAGTGGTGAAAGCCATCAGCCGGCAGGCGGGATTGTACCAGCACCTGATGGTGTATGGCGAGTTGGTGCAATCGCCGCAAGTGGAATATGCAAGTTTGCTCGCCAGCCAACTGCCCTCGTCTTTGAATTGTGTTTATTTCACCAATAGTGGTGCAGAGGCAACGGAAGCCGCGATGAAACTGGCGAAGCGCGCCACCGGTCGAACCAATATCATTGCATTTAACCAATCCTACCATGGCACCACGCAAGGCGCTTTGAGTTTGATGGGTGATGAATACTGGCGAAATGCATTTCGTCCGCTCTTACCTGGCGTGTTGCATGCCGATTACAATGATTTTGGCATGCTGGATTTGGTTGATCAGCACACGGCCGCTGTCTTTATTGAACCGATACAGGCAGAAAGAGGGGTGATAGCACCGCAAAAGAAATGGCTAACGGCCTTGCGTAAACGCTGTAAGGAACAAGGCGCTTTATTGGTGGTGGATGAGATCCAGACGGGTTTTGGCCGCACGGGCGAATTGTGGGGCTTTGCAAATTATAAGCTGGTGCCGGATATTATTTTGTTGGGCAAGGCCCTGGGTGGCGGACAACCACTCGGCGCCCTCGTCGCCAACCGGCAATTGCTGCAACTGTTTGCCAGCGGGCCGGTGTTGGGGCATATCACCACCTTTGGCGGGCATCCTGTTTCCTGCGCGGCCGGGTTGGCAGCTTTTAAAGTGTTGCTGAAAGAAAAATACCATCGGGAGGTGAAAGAAAAAGAGCGGCTGTTTCGGGTGTTATTACAGCACCCAGCCATCAAAGAAGTGCGAAGTGCTGGGCTATTGATAGCTGTTGAGTTTGCCGATTTTGCTACCAATAAGAAAATCATCGATGCCTGTATTGATAAGGGTTTGTTCACCGACTGGTTTTTATTTGCCCCGCAATGCATGCGTATTGCGCCACCGTTGATCATCACCAAAAACCAGGTTCGCAAAGCAGCGAAACTCATTTTGCAGGTGCTGGATGAGGTGCATAAGTATGCTTGATGCTATCGCGGCCGGGATTGTAGCTACTAGCGCTTATATTCTTTTGAACTGACTTTCAAAGCCAGGCCTGAAAAGATTCTATTAAGCTGGGAGAAGCAAGCACGTTTACAGTTGATGTACCGACTACTTTTACTGACTTGGTGTCGAAAAAGAAAATAGGCTATAGCTGTGCGGCAAATCTCCGATGTGCAAATGGCTTTCTTAAATACGATGACACGAAAACAGAACACTAATCTATCACCAACCTTTTCAACTTTTGATTGAATTCATTCGATTGATAGCAGGAAATAATCAGGTCACCGGCACTGTTCACGGTCAGGCATTGCGGGTTGTATATTTTGGCAACAGAAATATCGCCATCCACATCACCCAAACCGCCAGCACCAATCAGGGTGCTAACAGTTCCATCTTTTAGATACCTGATCTTATCGTTAAAGGAATCACCGATGTATAAGCCACCGTTTTTGTCCAATGCAAGTCCGCAAGTTACTTTGAACGTTGCATTGGCTGCCGGACCATCGGTACTGCCGGCCTGGTTTTCCACGCCGGCCAGGGTGGTTGTGGTCAGGGTTTTCAGGTTTAGTTTTTTAATCTGCGCAGGGAAGCCCTGGCTATTATAATTGATCGTGGTGAAATACAGGTTTTCGCCATTTTCATCTACAATAACACTGGTGGCAGGTATAGAATAGAAACTAACAACACTGGAATCGCCATCTTTATTACCAGTTCCATGTGATTTGATTGTCCATTCTAACACACCAGCTGCATTGTATTTGGCAAATGCTTGGTTCGAAACCACATAAACATTGCCCAACTTATCAACCCGGGCAGCTTGCGAGTTCGAAATCGGTGAGGCGACAAAAGTCGTTACGATTCCCTGTTTGTCTATTTTTTTGATCTTATTTGCAGTCGCATCTGCAAAATAGATATTGTTATCATTATCTATAGAAAGACTGTATACCCGCCCAAATTTGGCGGCGACGCCCTGTCCATTCTGGTCTCCAACGGTTCGGTCGCCGGCGAAGCTGGTTACACTTGACAGATCGGCCTTAATCATACGTATGGAGGGCTGATTGAAGCCGCTGGTATAAATATTATTGTTTTTGTCAGTGACAATGTTGATTATCTCATCCCATTTTGCCGTAGCAAGCGGCCCGTCTTCAAAACCACTAAGGCCATTTGTAATGGATGTAATGGTGTAGGAATATTCATAATTGAAAACCGGTCCGTTAAATACCTTGCCATCAACGGTAAGCACAACATTGCCGGTACCACAGTTGGCCGGAATGATAGCAGTAATAACACTCGAATCAACACTTGACAAAGCACATCTCTTGCCATTAACTGTAACCACTATTTTCGAAGTGTCTGTACCGAAATTGGCACCTTTAAATGTCAAAACGGTGTTTTTGCGCCCGCCGACAAAGCCGTTTGGCGTTGTCACTGTATTTAGTGCTGGTGCTTGCGCAGGTGGCGTGACTGGTGGGGTTGGAGGAGCGCTTTCGCTTTTCGAACAAGCTACTACGATAACACTAATACTGGCTATCGCAAACATTTTTAATAGACGGTTATTCATAATATTGGATCCGGCGTTTAAAAAGTATGGCTGAAAAAAGCCATATGCTTTTCGCTTAACGAACTTTAATGGGTTTTATTTCAACGCGCAACAGAAATGATGCAGGTTGCTGTCGTTTTTGTAGAATGAGCCGTTCAACCGCACTGAAACCACCCACTTTCATGGTTACGAATGGTTGATTTGCTTGAAGCATATTCGCACAATGTAGAGAAGATTTACACGACATAAAGACTGCTGGCACAACAAAAAGACTGGTTGCCCAACGGAAAGAATCGTTACACTACAAAGCCAGAACAATTGTCAAAAAATGGCAGAACCAATTGCCCTAAAAAGCTATTACAGCAGTTGTTCAGTTTACAGCATTTTAAAAACCAAGGCAGCGATCACGGCGCCCAATAGCGGACCAATAATCGGCACCCAGGCATATCCCCAATCGCTGGAACCCTTGCCAGCAATGGGCAGGGTAGCGTGTGCGAGCCGCGGACCGAAATCGCGGGCCGGGTTGATGGCATAACCAGTTGGGCCGCCGAGCGATAAACCCACACCGAGTACCAACAACGCAACTGGCAGTGCATCCAGCGCACCCAAACTATTGGTAGGTGCGATGATAAGTAAAATAGCGAGCAGGAATATGGCACTGGCAATGGTTTCTGTCAGCAGATTAAAGAAAGGGGAGCGAATGGCGGGCCCTGTACAAAATACCGCCAGCTTGGCTGCCTGGTCTTTGCTTTCAGCGAAATGTTGGAAATAGAGTAACCAAACGAAGATGGATCCCATATAAGCGCCGGCCACTTGTGCTGCTATATATCCTGGCACGAGCGACCAGGAAAATTTTCCTGCCAGCGCCAGGCACACGGATACGGCAGGATTCAAATGCGCGCCACTGGCCGAAGCCACCGTAAACACTCCCACAAATACAGCGATCGCCCAGCCGAAACTGATGACAATCCAACCACTGTTATTGCCTTTGGATTTTTCGAGCAATACATTCGCTACCACCCCATTGCCAAAACTGATTAGCAGGGTGGTGCCCAGAAATTCTGCGAGATAAGGATTCATCATATAGCCGTTTTTATCGTTCGGTTTTAAGTAGTCGTTTTAGGTTGCCTGGTATTGACGTGCCAATGCAGTGAATTGTTCCACCTGGTTGGTTTCCCATGATTTCGGGTATCCATACACGTTAGCGATCAGGCTGGCTACCATCGGCGCTGCTTCCACCGCCGCTTTTGCATGCAACAATATCGCCCGGGTTCTGCGACAGAGCGCATCTTCTACGGTCATGCACATCTCTTCTTTTATCGCCCACAAAATCATCGACTGTGTATAGGGTAATAGCGGATGGATACGTGCACGAAGCGCAGGATTGTTTTTTTCAAGTGCCTTAATCAAGGGCAGGTCGGTACCATAATAATAGCCGGCACTGTTGAAATCATCCACCGATTGGGCACCATGAATATACAGCGCCTGGGTTTTGCAGGAAGCCTCGGGCAATTGTTGTTGGCTGATAGCCACATCCAACACATCTTCCGCCATTTTTCGGTAGGTGGTCCATTTGCCGCCGGTAATGCTGATCAAGCCAGACGGCGCCACTTCAATATAATGATCTCGACTGAGGGCCGCCGTGCTGGCAGCATTGCCGCGTACCAATGGCCTTAAACCGGAGAAGACCGATAATATATCGCTGCGTTGCGGATCGCGCGAAAGATACTTGCCGATATTGGCGAGAATGAAATCAATTTCTTCGTCGGTTGGTTTGGGTTCGATGGCTGCTTCGCTGACGGGAATATCGGTCGTGCCAATGATTACTTTGTCGTGCCAGGGTACTGCGAACAACACCCTGCCATCGGAGGTTTCCGGCACGAGAACAGCGGTATCACCGGGCAGGAATGATTTATCAACCACCAGGTGCGTGCCCTGGCTCAGTGATAAAACAGGGCTTGCATTCGGATCGTCTACTTTCCGGATGGTATCAGTAAAGCTGCCAGTGGCATTGATAAAGCAGTGGGCGCTGATGCTGAAGTCCTGGTTATTTAGGGTATCGGTCACCGTTAGGCTTTTGTCCTTCCCGGCTTCTTTGATAAATGCATATGCCTGGCAGTAATTGAGTACACAAGCGCCTTGTTCAGCGGCGGTTTGGGCGAGGTTGATGGCCAGTCGTGCATCGTCAAATTGCCCGTCGTGGTACACCACCGAGCCGCGCAGGTCATCTTTGTCGAGCGTTGGAATTCTTTCCAGGGTTTCCTCACGGGAAAGCATAACCGAAGAACCCAGCCCGAGCCGACCCGCCATCCAGTCATATATTTTCAGACCGATGGTATAATAAGAACTTTCCCACCACTTGTAATTTGGTATCACGAACGACTGGTTCTTCACCAGGTGCGGCGCATTTTTGCGCAACAACCCGCGTTCGCGAAGCGCTTCCATTACCAGTTTGATATTGCCCTGCTGCAAATACCGAACGCCGCCATGCACGAGTTTGGTAGAGCGAGACGAAGTGCCTTTGGCAAAATCATATTGTTCAACAAGTATGGTTTTATAACCCCGGCTGGCGCCGTCGATGGCAATACCCAACCCCGTGGCACCACCGCCGATGATACAGAGGTCCCATTGTGTGGGCTGCAGGGCCCTGTTCAGCATGTCGGCTCTATTCATCGTAGGGGTTAATAGTTTTGTTTCGGTTGTTCTTCACCGGTAGGGGCTGTCTTTTTCCCGTTTTATGTATTCCTTTTTTTTCTTGGTGAGCGGTCAAATGACAAATGTCGGCACAATCGCTTCCTAAATGATATCAAATCGTTTATTATATGCGTTTACTATATGCCGATACAATCGTTTACTATATGCGTTTACTATATGCCGATACAATCGTTTACTAACTGTCGCTTTGGCCGTCTCCTATCTGCTACCATCGTTGTTTGACTGCTACCTTCGCTGTTTGACTACTTCCACGTTATTTGTTACCCATTGGCCCAGGCAATGCTGGCGCGCACCGCCCTTTCCCAACCATTAATATACGGCTGCATCTCTTCCCGCGAGCGCGTCGGATGAAATCTTTTGTCTGTTTGCCATTGTTGTTGGATCTCTTGGGTGCTTTCCCAATAGCCAACTGCCAACCCCGCTAGATAAGCTGCACCCAAGGCCGTGGTTTCCACAATCTGGGGACGAACCACCGGCACTTGCAGCGCGTCGCACTGGAATTGCATCAGCAAATTATTAATGGTGGCGCCCCCATCAACCCGCAATTCTTTGATGGGCAGCGATGCGTCTGCCTCCATTGCCCTTAACACATCCATGGTTTGGTACACGATGCTTTCTAATGAAGCCCTCGCGATATGTGCTTTGGTACTACCGCGGGTGAGGCCGAAAATCGAACCCCGTGCGTGTTGGTTCCAATGCGGTGCGCCAAGGCCGGCAAAAGCGGGTACGATGTACACGCCGTCGGTATCTTTCACGCGGGTCGCCAGTTCTTCGATATCGGCCGATGAGCGGATGATTTCCAATCCATCACGCAGCCACTGCACCACGGCCCCGCCAATAAAGATGCTGCCTTCCATCGCGTATTCAATTTTGTTATTCAGTTTCCAGGCAATGGTGGTGAGCAGGTTGTTCTTGCTATGCACCAATTGTTCGCCCGTGTGCATGAGCATGAAGCAGCCCGTGCCATAGGTATTCTTCACCATACCCGGTTGGGTGCATTGTTGTCCGAATAATGCCGCTTGCTGGTCGCCCGCAATGCCGGCCATCGGAATATTGGCCGATCGCACGATTGACTCCGAAACAGCATACACTTTCGACGATGGAATCAATGCAGGCAACACAGACGCCGGGATATCAAAAAGCCGCAGGAGTTCTTCATCCCACTCGCCCGTTTGGATATTCAACAGCATGGTGCGCGATGCGTTCGATAAATCGGTTACATGCACTTTGCCATTGGTAAGTTTCCACGACAGCCAGGCGTCGATGGTGCCGAATGCCAGCTCCCCTTTCAACGCCTTCGCCCGCGCGCCACTCACGTTATCGAGTATCCATTTTAGTTTACTGGCCGAAAAATAGGCATCGATGACCAGGCCTGTTTTTGTTTTGATCATGTCTTCATAGCCATCGGCCTTGAGTTGATCACAAAAACTGGCCGTGCGACGATCCTGCCAAACAATGGCGGGATAAATGGGCTTGGACGTTGACCGCTCCCAAACCACCGTTGTTTCGCGCTGGTTGGTAATGCCTAGTGCAGCGATATCACTTGTTGTGGCACCCGCTTTGGCGATACATTCTGCCATCACCGAAAATTGGCTAGCCCAAATTTCTTCGGGATCGTGTTCAACCCATCCGGGCTGGGGGTACAATTGGGTGAATTCTTTCTGGGCAACCTGTGCGATGCGTCCATCCCGATCGAAGAGGATGGCCCGGGAACTGGTCGTTCCCTGATCGAGGGCAAGAACGTATTTTTCTGACATGCAATCTCGTTTGGGGAGTATAAGATAAGGAGAATTTCTGAGGCCACTGTGGGAAGAGAGCACAATGGTTTTTTTGGGGGGGTATTTAAAGTAGCGTTCTCTACTACAGCGGCATTTATTATGGGTTTTGGTGGCAATTGTTACTTCTAGCTTTTTTCTCGCTGAGGTTTGTTTCTAACGGAGTTTTGTTTCTTGCAGAGTTTTGTTTCTCGCAGAGTTTTTTTTCTCGCAGAGGGCGCGGAGGAACAGAGGTTTCTTGACGCGATTCGGAGTTGTTGAGAGTGCAGTTTTTTTCTCACTGAATGTTGTTTCTGACGGATTTTTTTTCTTGTTGAGTTTTTTTCTCATGGAGTTTTGTTTCTCGCAGAGTTTTTTTTCTCGCAGAGGGCGCAGAGGAACAGAGGTTTTTTGACGCGATTCGGAGTTGTTGAGAGTGTAGTTTTTTTCTCACTGAATGTTGTTTCTGACGGATTTTTTTCTTGTTGAGTTTTTTTATCAAGGAGTTTTGTTTCTCGCAGAGTTTTGTTTCTCGCAGAGTTTTGTTTCTTGCAGAGGGCGCGGAGGAACAGAGGTTTTTTGACGCGATTCGGAGTTGTTGAGAGTGTAGGTTTTTGATGTGGAAGGGAAATATATAGAAAGTAGTTTTTTGTTGCAGGTTTTTGTTCTTGGGATGCAATTATTCGATTACAACTACTGCACCACTAGTATTTCTGTACGTTGTCTTTCAATTTTGTTTCAGTTTTTTAAAGCAATTGGCGCATTCTCGCTCAGAAGGTTCATCCTCGTAAGCGATATATCCACATTCATAACATCCCCATTCGGTTAAAGAGGCGTTTCTTTATCGATAGCCATGTAAAAGAGTCTTTTTGCAATGAGGGCAAATTTGAGTTGCCATATTTATTCAACTTTAGTTTTAAAAAGCAAAGCGAATAGCTACCTCACATGGAATGCGATTTTTCCTATCCATCCGCAATCAAATCTCCATGGCAATGGGGCATTCCCTGGGTATTCGCAAATCAATTGAAAGTCTAATCTGTCTTTTGAGAATAAATAAGTAGTTGGAAATTCACCTAGCTGTTAAGATGCACGCTAAATCGTTGGGTATTCATTTTCTCCCTCGCAAATACACAAAATCATTCGGGTACTTGCGATATAAAACGTATGTACACTTAACAAGTTCTACAAAAAAGCGACACACGTCAGCAAACTTGCACTTCTATGCCGCTGCGGTCTCTAGGTGAAGGCCTCCGTTCGCGTCTTGCTATCCGTTAACAACAATTGAAAAGTTCAACCACTACCCACCAACAACCCTCGCCAAATCAACAACTTCGAATCGCGTCAAAAAACCTCTATTCTTCTGCGGTCTCTAGGTGAAGGCCTCCGTTCGCGTCTTGCTATCCGTTTACAACAATTGAAAAGTTCAACCACTATCAAATCAACAACTTCGAATCGAGTCAAAAAACCTCTGTCCCTCTGCGCCCTCTGCGAGAAAAAAAACTCTGCGAGAAAAAAAACTCTGCGAGAAAAAAACTCTGTTAGAAACAAAACTCAGCGAGAAAATATGCACGAAGCAACAAACGCTTATAAAATTGCAAAAAAAGCCTCTGTAGAAAGTGTAAAGAAAAAAATCTCTAAAAAAGAAACACTCCGCGCGAAACAAGAACCTCCGCGAACTCTTCCTCATCAGAAGGCCAGCCTAAAACTCCCAAACACCCCAAACCGACTCACGCGCGCCTCGGGCAATGGCTGCGGCAGTACCCGCCACACCAGGTCAACGCGAAACACTTTGAAGATATTATCTACGCCCGTGCCCAGTTCGAGGTACATCTTGCCATTGAGGTCTTTGAACTGGTTATAAGGGTTGTTGAAGTTGAGGGTTTTGTTGGCCTCGCTAATGCCGGTGGTAATGCCTTTGGCGCTCCAGAATTGGCGGAATTTCAATTTGCGGGTAAGGGGAATGAACCGGAAGAGGCCGTTGCCGAAATTGTGTTCTACGTTAAAGCCCGCATAGCGATCGCCGATGTATTCCCAGCGCGCCATCAGGTTGAAGGCATATTTGTTGTAATAGTAGATTTCATTGCCGGGCATCACATTCAGCAGCATATAGGGTAGGGTGCCAGAAATTTTGCCGCCGAAGAAATTGTAATAAAGGCTGCCGTATGGCGCTATTTTCATGTAGTCAGATACACTGGCGTATATTTTATCATAGCTGTAATGGCTGTTGAAGACATTGGGAATGCCGCGCGCATACATGAATTCAAGAATGGGATAGGAAGAACCCAGACTGAAACGGTTGAAATTGGTTTCCAAAAATCGTTCGTTGTATGCAAAGCGCACCCGCAGGCCCAGTTCGAAATTGGTCAGGTCGGCGCCCTTGCCATTTACATTTTCAAAAATCTCTTTGGGCGGCAGGTTTTTCAGCGGGTCAAATGTTTTATGCTGGGCAATCAGGGTGGCTGAAATGCCCGGACTCCATTCTTTGAAATACTCCACCTTGGCTTCTTTGATCTGCATGAACTTGAGGGGTATCTTGTTCTTGCGAATGGCCAGGGCGAAGATATTATCGGTGCTTATTTCGTCGTAATAGGTTTGCCCGTTGTCGAGGTCTTTGGTATAACTGGCATGTATATACGAACGCGGACTCCGGCTAAACAGGTACTTGGCTTCAACCTTGCCTTTGAAAGCTTTGTCGCCGAAGCCATAAGCCAGGTAACCATGCAGGTAGAGGTTTTTATTGAAGCCGGGATTGGTACCCAGGTCAAAACGCATCCGGAAACCTTCCCAGGAATTGCCGGTAAACCAGTTGTACCAGGGACCGATCTCAAAATTCCCCACATTGCGGTAACCAGTGGCCAGGAAATTGACCGTGGTAACATAGCGTTTGAACAGCGGCATTTTTTGCAGCGTATCAATCATCGCATAAATGGCTGCTTCATTTTTGGAAAGGTCTTCATGCCGCGAACCCGACCAAAAGCTATCGGCCTTGGCCATCGCGCCCTGCGCAAAGAGAATTTCCGATTGCATTTTATTTTTCGCCACCGTGTCGCGAATCGACGGGTCATCCACTACAATATCGCGGTAGGTCGTCGTCTTCCGACCAATCACACCAAAGGCCGATTTGCCAATCGGTGCTATATCTACCACGAATTTATCTTTTACCAAAAACCAGGTGCTGTCGTTGATCTGTTTGTATTCTTGTATCAGGCTGAGTTTGTCGACAAAGTTGATATTGGCTTCGCGACTCAGGGCCAGGGTCATTTTCTGCACAGCCCAGGTGGTATCATGCACCCAACAATCGCCCTCAAAAGTGTTTTCACCTTTTCGTTTGGGCGTAAACGCCATGTGAATGAGTCGCTTTCCGGCCACAAACTGGCTGTCGAGTACTTTGTAATTATAGTAGGCATCGCCATTATCGCTGATGGGACTTACAAACTGTTTGTCAAATACCGGAATAAAGTTCGCATATACATTGACGTTCTGTTCGGTACCGCCCAATAGTTTGCTGATGCTTTCATTGTTGATGCCGATGGTTTTAACGGCCTTGATGATTTCTCGGGTACGCCAGGGCGATTTCTGGTAATAGTAATCGGAAATGGTTTCGGTGAGGTAGACCGGCAGAAAGGGTTGGCCTTCGGTAGTATCCATATTATCGAGAATAAAACCAAAAGGCTTCAACAGGCTAAAATCGCGCAGCTTATCTTTTTTCAGTCGATTGAGGTCGAGCTCCAGCTTGTTGTACAGCTCGTATTTGAACGATGCATATTTGTACCGGTCGTTGATCGGTTTCTTTTTGACGATGCGTTTCCACATCAGGTAGCCGCGATCGATTTTTCGTTTCACAACTACTTCGGCCGTCATCTTGCCGCGAACCATTTGTAATACCAGGTCGATCGACTGACCATTGTCGGTTGAGAGCCTCGCTGCCAACTCCGGACTAAGGGGCACCAGCAGGTCCTGGTAGCCCACATAGGTGACCAGCAAGGTATCGGTAGGCCAATGGTCAACACGTAAAATGAAACTGCCGGCAGAATCGGTCAACCGGCCGGTGGTCGCCAGTTTGAAGCTAACAGAAGCGAATGGTATGCGTTCATCACTGAGTTTGTCTTTTACATAACCCCTGATGATCTTTCCCTGGCCCAAGGCCAACTGGGTAATCAACAAAATAAGCAGTATACCGGCGCCGCGAAGACTAGTCGCTCTCAATTCCATAGCTGTGACGAAATTAGCATAAGTCCCTTAACGCCTGGAGTACTTTAACAGTTGCATCCGGCGAAAAAAATTTGGCAATTCCGGAATATTTTATTGCTTTGTGTTACAAAGTGCTTTTATGCCAACAGATTTAAGCGGTCTTGAAACGCTCAAAGACATCCGGCGGATGATGGAAAAGAGCAGCCGGTTCATCAGCCTGAGCGGCTGGAGTGGCGTGGCTGCCGGTATTTGCGCCCTGGTAGGTGCAGCGCTGGCCCACCATACAATCGATGAATATTACCAGCTTAACTATGGCACAGCCAATGCTTGTCCCGAATGCCTGCGCGACAAACTCGTTGTGATAGCCATTGGGGTTTTTGTGTCGGCCCTGGTTACTGCTTTTGTTTTCACGTATCTGCGCAGCCGGAAAGAAGGGGTGGCCATTTGGGGCGCATCGGCACGTCGCCTGCTTTGGAATACCCTGATCCCCATGCTGGCCGGCGGCGTACTGATTTTGAAAATGATCGATCTGCATATGTATTCGCTGATTGGACCGGCGTCGCTGATTTTCTACGGACTGGCATTGGTAAATGGATCGCGGTACACATTAGGTGAAGTGCGTTACCTGGGATTAGCCATCCTGGTTACCGGCATGATCAGCGCCTGGTTTCCCAAAGCGACTTTGTATTATTGGGCTTTTGGTTTTGGTATCTTGCACGTGGCATATGGCATAGCGATGTGGTGGAAACACGAACGACCAGCGAGCGAAACAACTACATGAAAAATCCGATTGAACATTTAAATAAAGTTTTTGACAGCCGGATCAGGCTGGGTATCATGAGTGCACTCATGATAAATGCCGAAGTGAATTTCAATGAGCTGAAAGAATTGATTGAAGTAACCGATGGCAACCTCGCTACCCACCTGAAAACCCTCGAAGAAAATAATTATATCAAAGTGCAAAAAGGATTTGTAGGTCGAAAAACGAATACAACATATTCAGTCACCAAGGCAGGCGAAAAAGCATTCAAGTTGCACCTTGAAGCACTGGAAAAAATGATTAAGTCAATCAGCTGATTTTTTTTAACCATAAACTTTGAAATACAAAGTGCTTTTTAGTAAAACAATTCTCAAACCCCTGGTCGAATCATTTCGACTTTGGATCGTTACGGTGCTCAGTACCGCCATCATCACTGGGATTGCACTGGCACTTACCAGCAATGTCGAACCCGAGGTGTTCCTGGCGCTTATAATAGGCGGGTTGGTATTGGGTTTGCCGGTACTACTCGTGTTGTTGATTATGTTCACCATTATCGACAACCGTCCACTCAGCGCCACAGAAAAATCGAATCGTTTCGTGCAGGCGTTCTCCTTTCTTACCCTGGCCTGTACCATCCCATTTTTGGTTTTACCGATACTTGCAGGTGAGGCCATGGCCACGGTGTTTCTAGTGTCGGCAGCTGTGCCGGTTTCAGCCAGCTTGTCTTATCTGCTGCAGCAAAAACACATTGATAACTTTTTCAGCGACAGCGAAAATGCAATTGACACAGCGATAAACCACCCTAATAAAATCATAACCCAACTCATATCAAACAGGAAAACTCCCATTTTTATGCAAACCTCCACCACTCTTACCAAAGGCATTATTACCGCTCTACTGATCCTGGTAATGATGATCCCCACTTTTTTCATCAGCAATATTGTTTCTGAACGCAAATCGCGTCAGCAGGAAGTAGTAGCTGAAGTAAGTAACAAATGGGCTACTGCACAAACTGTGTCGGGCTATTTCTTATACATTCCCTATGAAATTCCCGTAAAAGATGTAAACGGTAAGATCAGCGCTGAACAAAGGGAGTTGATCATATTGCCCGAAACAGCCACCGTACAGTCGGTCATGCAACCAGAAGTACGCCCGCGATCTATTTACAAAGTATTGCTGTACAAAAGCAAAAATCACCTGACGGGTGAATTCCGGTTGCAATGGCCCAAAGAATTGGATGCCGCACTGGTGCATTGGCAGGATGCTAAAATCTGTATGACGATTGACGACATCAAAGGCATTGAAGAAAAACTGACAACGCAGTTGAATGGACAATCGCTCGAATTATCGCCCGGACTGCCCACTACAGCCCTCGGTAAATCTGGTTTGTCCGCGTCATTAAACTGGACAGGCGCACCCACAGATTCGGTGATTGCATTCCGTTCAGATTTGGCGCTCAAAGGAAGTGAACAATTGCATTTTCTGCCATTGGCGGGCAATAGTCAGTTTGAAGTGAAGTCGACCTGGCCCAGCCCTTCGTTCGATGGCAACTACCTGCCCGGAACGCGTGAAGTGAACGACAGCGGCTTTCTCGCCAAGTGGTCGTTTAACAAGGCCAACCTGCCTTTTGCGACACACCTGCAGTCCATCGGTTTTGAACCCGAAAAATTTGCCTTCGGTGTTACCATGGTGCAACCTGCCGATCAATATGCAAAAACCGAACGTAGTGTGAAATATGCAATTCTCTTTATCGGACTCACTTTTTCTTTGTTCTTTATTATTGAACTCTTGCAGAAAAAACCCTTTCACCCGGTTCAGTATGTAATGGTTGGTATCGCCCTTTCGATCTTTTATACCTTGCTATTGTCGATCGGTGAGTTTATTCCGTTCGATTATGCCTACCTCATCGCAGCAACCGCCGTTGTTCTATTGATCAGTTTGTATGCCAAAGCGCATTTCAAATCGACACGCACCGCTTTCATTTTCGGTACTGTGCTTACCTGCCTCTATGTGTTCACTTTTGTATTGGTTCGTCTCGAAGACACTGCGCTGCTGATTGGTAGTATTGGCTTGTTCTGTATCCTGGCCCTGGCCATGTATTTCAGCCGACAGGTTAATTGGTATGGTCAACCGGCGGTGGCAACCACCGAATAGCATTTCTCTGTACCCATCCTGTACTGCGCGGTAATTGTATGCTGCCCTGCCTGAAGACAAATACGACACACATCGGTTCGCCGATGTGCTGTCGTATTTTATCAATTAGATGACAGTCGCTTGAAAAAGGTAGCGTCGTTCGATTACGATAGTGTCGCTCGTAGTAGTTAAAGTCGCTCGTACAGTGCGCGCAATTTCTTCGCGTCAATTTTATCCTTCCAGTCTTTGCCGAGTGCATTTTCCCAAAGCGGCGCCATGCCCAACGATACATTGATCATCTTGTCAAACTGTTCGTCGGTGAGCCCCTTGGTGATGTGTTGGGGAATATCAATATGGTGTTTCTTCACCATCTCCTTAAACTTGGCCACACCTTCGGGATAATATTCTTCCAGCTTATCAAACACGATACAGTTGCCGATACCATGACGCGTGCCCAGCAGGTAAGATAAACCATAACTCACCGCATGCGCTACTCCTACCTGCGAGTAAGCGATGCTCATGCCACCGGCATAAGAAGCCATCATCAGTTTTTCATCGGCATCATCGTCCCACGTATCCTTTTCCAGAAAAATCTCTTCACACAATGCCTGGGCCTTTTCGCCATACGATTTGCTAAACGCATTCAGGTATGTACCATTTAGCGACTCCACGCAATGGATAAAACAATCCATAGCGGTATAGAAGCGCTGGTTCACGGGCACTGATTTGGTGAGGGAAGGATCCAGCACAATCTGGTCAAAAACGGTATAATCAGAGTTCATGCCCAGTTTGCGGGTGGGCCCGGTAAGCACGCAGGTGCGGCTTACTTCTGCACCGGTACCCGAGATGGTAGGAACACCCACTTTGTACACCGCTGGGTATTTGATCAGGTCCCAGCCCTGGTAATCGACCGATGAACCAGGATTGGTCATCATCAGTGCCACGGCTTTGGCCATGTCCATCACCGAGCCCCCACCAATGCCAATAATGCCCGACACTTCTCCAAACTCAGCAGTAAGCTCATCGCGCAACTTATCTACATAACTTGTTTTCGGTTCCCGCGAAACATCAATGATCACCAGCTTGTCTTTGCCTTCCGTAGGCAGGCGGTTTAACAACGCCGGTTTGTCGCGGAAATATTCATCCACAAAAAAGATCATCGGCGCATTTGGTTTGCGCTTGGGCGCAATGATCTCTCCGAGTTGATCAAAACAGCCATTTCCATAAACCACGTAACCGGTCAGTTTGAAGTTCCTGAATTTCATTTCAGCTCATTTTCTTGTTATAATAATTTGGCGGCCTTTACCAGGTCTTCGGGTGTATCAATTTCAACACCCATATAATCGGTAACAACCATTTTCATCGGAATACCATTTTCCAGGTAACGCAGGCACTCGATTTTTTCTGCGCGCTCCAACGGACTCGGCGGCAGTTTAGTGAAATCCATCAGGGTTTGTTTGCGAAAAGCATACACCCCGATGTGCTCATAATAAATGGGTTGCAAGTCTTGGTTGCGGTGATAGGGTATGGGCGAGCGGGAAAAGAACAAGGCATTGAAATGCAGGTCGACCGCTACTTTAACATAGTTCGGATCAGCGATCGATGCCGCGTCATTTAATACCTGCATCAACGAAGCCACCTGTACTTTTTTTCCTTCCGCGCCTTCAAACACCTGCAATAATTTTTCGAGCGGTTCTCGGCGGGTAAAAGGTTCATCGCCCTGTACATTGACAATGATATCGGCATCCATCTCTTCGGCGGCTTCAGCAATGCGATCGGTACCGCATTCGTGTTCCCGCTTGCTCATGATCACTTTTCCGCCATGTGCACTGATCTCATCATAAATAATCGGATGATCGCATACCACCGCTACCTCGTCGAACAAACCGGTTTTCAAGGCCGATTCATAGGTACGCCAGATAACAGTTTTGCCGCCGAGATCGGCCATCATCTTACCCGGAAACCGACTGGCGGCATAACGGGCAGGTATAAGCGCAATTTTTTTCATATCGCGCTTTCAATGGCTTTACGAATCGCTGCTGCTTTGTTTTTGATATCGTCTGCCGACCAATTGAGGTTGATAAGCATACAGATGCAACGGCCAATCAGGTCGTCGGACTGCGGGAATTTTTTGTCCTGGTACGCTTCCAGGCTTTTTGTCAAATCAGGGGTGAGCGCGCCAAGGGTGGCAGCGGTTTTCAAATGATCCCATTTGCGGATATAATGCCAGTTGTTGTCGTAATAATGGAAAGCTGGCAAACCGGCCGCTTTCATGGCCGCGGTTGTTTTTTGGGCCGCTTCTAGGCTGGGCAGGAAAAATTCCAGGAAGGTAGCGCTGTCGCCAGCAGCGTCGGGAAAACGCCTGAAACTTACACCGGGTATGGAAGCGATTGCATCGTGCAGAATTTTTTTGGTAGCGCGTTGTATGGCTAAAAATTCATCCAGCTTACGCCACTGGGCCAGCCCTACCGCTGCATGCAATTCAGAGATCCGGAAATTATACCCAATAAAAGGATGCAGGTCAGCGCCACGGTCAACTCCCAGGTGGTCGTGGCCATGGTCAGAAAAGCCATCTGCCTTCGTATATACATCAACGTTATTGGTCATTACCGCACCGCCTTCGGCACAAGTAATCGTTTTTACAAAGTCGAACGAGAACGTACCGGCATCGCCGATAGTGCCCAGGTATTTGCCTTTGTAAGTTGCGCCAATGGCCTGGCAGGCATCTTCCAACAACAATAGATGGTGTTTTTTACAAATGGCCTGCAGTGCATCCAGGTCGGCCATGCCACCGCACATATGCACGGGCATAATGGCTTTTGTTTTGGGCGTGATGGCTGCTTCCACTGCTTTGGGATCGAGCGTAAGCGTATCATCGATTTCCACCATCACGGGTGTGGCGCCGGCAAATAAAACTGCTTCGAAGCTGGCCACAAAAGTGAAGCAGGGCATGATCACTTCGTCGCCCGCACCTATGCCAAGTGCTGCCATTGCCGTACTCAAGGCAGCGGTGCCGCTGGAAACAAGTTGCACATGTTTGACCGATAATTTCTGCGCAATGGCGGCTTCCAGTTCCTTGGATTTCCAGATGCCTTTGCGCGGACCGTCGAAGCCATAGCGCATCAGGATACCTGTTTCCAAAACATCGTTGACTTCCTTTCTTTCTTCTTCGCCAAATCGTTCAAATCCGGGCATGATCGAAAATTTGGGCAAAATTAGGGATTTACCAGAGAAAGCTATGCGCCTTAGAAGTCCACACCCAGGGCAAAATACCAGATGGGTTTTCCTTTGAATACGCCACTCATATCCCAGGCGGTATCCAAACGCATAAAATACCCAAGTAGGGTACTTCGGGCGCCGAAACCATAGCCGCCCACAAAGGGGCCAACACCGCCAGCTTTGATGCGCACATTCACCTGACCATTGGCGGGATCGCCTTCTGTATACAGCACTTGTGGCCGCTTCAAACTCTTTGGTGAACCATCCCAGGCCGAGCCCAGGTCAATGAACTGCACCAACTGGAAGTTTCGAACAAATGCATTGTTGATGGGTCGTTTCAACAAAGTGCTGAATACCGGCAAACGGAATTCACTATTGATCACCATGGCATTGTTGCCATTGGAAACATTCTGTTTGTGTCCGCGCAAATTCACCGCCAATGCCTGGAAAGCATATTCACCGGAGGTAGGCACATTTTCCTGGTTCGCTTTGGGGAACAACCAGCCATCTTGTCCACCGAGATAATACAATATCTTCTGGTCGCCCCAAGAAGCATCACCAGCCACACGGCCTGCCCAAATCAAATTCCGGTAAATCGGATAATAGTACCGGGCATCAAAACCCAGGTTGAAACTGTTGCGACCGGCTGCGCTTACTTTGGCGATTTGCGCATTGTAATCGGCATAGACTTTATACCGCAGGCCATTCCAGATATTCGTTGCCTTCTCGATCGAGTTGTCATACACATACTCCACATGCAACAAGCCATACTTGCGATTGTAATTCGGTGTTTTGAGAATCTCGCCATTGTCGGCCGGAATATACACCGCCTTGGTCACCACATTGTCTGAACGCACCCCCGCGTTTACACGAATGCTCCTGACGCGGTCAAGTGGATATTTCACGCCGGCCTGGTAGAGGTTCGTAAACATCTTTGCAGGCACATAATAGTTCGCTGCATATTCAGTAGCACCAACATCTGTTCTGCGATAATACAATACTGAATAGTCGAGCCGCTTTTTCAGGTAATCGAAACGGGCCATGTATTCCGAACCAGAATTAAACAATGATTGAGAGCCAGGTATAAAAATATTCGGCTGGCCGATGGTAATCGGGTATCCTTGTCCGGCGGTATTGATCAACGGCGTGCGCACCATACCGGTAAAGCGCAAATCTTCCATGATATCAAACACGGTCACTTTCAACATGCCGTTAAAACCATTGTTGGCGGTATTGGAAACTGGCAATGATCCGGTAAAAGGTGAATACCGGGTGATGAGTACATCGTTGTTGAACAGCGAGCCGGTGATCTGGTCTACCGAGAATTTTAGTTTATAATCAAAGCGCCCTGCCTTGTTTAATATCGAGGGATTTTCTTCTGCTTGTTCGGCTGCCCGGTCAATATGTGGTAGACTGGAGTCGCGTTTTTCTTCTGCAAATTCCGTTTCGAACTGGGTAGCTTTACTGGTATCGGTTTTAGGCGCTTGCGGATACAACAAAGCCTGGCTCATGGTTACCCGTTGCTGGTCCATGGTTCGTTTGCGATAGTCGGTCGGTCGCGGGTTCACGCTGCGCTTGCGCAAAGCAGCTTCGTCTACTTTCAGCTTGTACAAAAATTTCAGCTCACCTTCCTGTCTAACTTCACTAACCAAGTCACGATCGCCGGCCGATTTCGATTCCAACATACTGCTCTGGTAATTGGTAATCGGGAATACATAGGTAGAATCGTTTGTTACCGAAAAAGTGAAAATGCTGTCGGGTTCGTTCTTGCCATAGAAGCGAAGCAAGGAGTCGATATCCTTGTATTCGGGATTGCGCAGTATTTCATCGCCGATCTGGTAAATGGTGTCTACGCCAGCACGACTGGTGGAGAAGAAGCCGGCATAGCGGTTGCCAATGCCATTTTGGTCGCTCATAAACGTGAAGTGATTGGCATTGTACTGCGTGGGGAAACGCGCATTGCCAAACTTCATATTGCTTAGTTGTGAAATCTGCTTGAATTCGCTTTTGTTGAAATTGTCGACCAGGAATACATTGAAACGATAATTAGACGGCAATACCGTATCGCCGGTTGGCGCCGTAGGTGAAGGCCGGTTAGACGAATAGATAATACCCATTTTATTGGGGAAGGCCACAAAACTGGGATCGACATCGTCGTATACATCGTTGGTTACCTGCTCAGCTTTTTCGTTGTTGATCTTGAAAATATAAATATCCGACTGACCGTTTTTCACGGCGCTCATCAGCAGGGTATTGTCGTCGTTCATATACTTCACATCCTGTATCTGGTCAAACTCGAGGGTCAGCTTGTCTTTTTTCAGGCGAGAAAAAATATCGTAGGTGAACATTTTAATCTTGCCCTCGTGGTTGTAGATCACCAGCAATTTATTGCCTTTGCCATTCCAGGCCAGCAGTGGATAATGGGGGTCTTGTTTTGCATCAACACTGCGAATATCGTTGCGCAGCAATGTTTTTTTGGTGGTATAGTCTTCGTAGTAAATCACACACTGCAATCCTTTTTTCCATTCTACCACGGCATACGACTGGCTGCGTGGTGTGGGATTCGGCGTGAAATTGTAGAAGTCTTTGTTTTTACTGATTTCTTCAACCACCGACATCTGTCCCTTGGGATTGTTGCGGCGGCCGCGAAGGTCCTTGCCATACTTGTCTTCATAATAAGCCATCACGTCTTCCATCAAATCTTTGAATTTCTTTTTGCAGATGCGATTGGAAGCGCCGTTGAGGTTGCGATAGAGTCGCGCCAGGTACAGGAAATACTTGGTATTTTCTTTTTTATAATTCTCTTCAATAAAACGCCAGAATGCGTGGCCGGCCAGCAGCGGCTGGTCAAAGCTGAATTGCCGGAAGTCTTTGTATTTGCCTGACATGATTTCCGATTTCAATCGATCGTCGAGTTCGGTGCTCCAGTTTTCAGCAGCATATGCAACAAAACCATCTGTAAGCCATTTCGGCAAGTCGAGCAAGGCCTGGTTGGTGGCAAACTCACCCAGGTCATCGCCAAAAAGAATATTGTCCAACAAGATGCGCGCAATGCCTTGCCGCACTTGCAGGCGCAGGTTTTCGTGGTTGCTGTTGTAATACACCACCATTTTGTTGTTCACCAGTTTGGTATTACCACCATTGGTTTGCCAATCGGCCGTAAGGCCAATATTGGTTTGCTGCATCTCATTATAACTATTGTACAGCACAATATTGGCGCGGCGTTGCAAGCCGTATTCCATAAATGATTCCAGGTCGGGCAATTCTTTTTCAGCTACCTGTGCCACGGCCTTGGCCAATGGCTCTCCATGCTGATAGAAATAGGTATTAAAATTGCCTGTTTGGTAGAATTGCCATTTGAACTTTTGGTATTGAACCCTGTTCTTACCAAACTCAACAGTATTGACCTGTGCTGATGCCGAATTCATTTGCAGAAAAGGGTACAGGAGCAAGAAAAAGCCACACTTGATCAGAACGCGCATAAACGGATGATTCTTCTGAAATTGCATATCCAGCGATTGTGTGCTAAAATTATGTGTTTCAACCTTATTCCCGAAATCCCCCTAAAATAATAGAGCTATGTTAACAGTTCGCCAATTTTGTTTTAATCCGTTGTCCGAAAACACCTACCTCCTCCACAACGAAGCAGGCGATGCCATCATCATCGATCCCGGCTGTTATTCCGAACTGGAAGAGAAGCAACTGGTTGATTTTATGCAACAACAGCACTTGACGCCCAAATTCTTACTCAATACCCATTGTCACCTCGACCATGTGTTCGGCAACCGCTTTGTATACGAAAAGTGGAACCTGGTGCCCTATATTCATCCCAATGAACAATTGGTGCACGACCGGGCTGAAGAGGCGGGCAAAAGATGGAACCTGCCTTTTCGAAAATACGACGGACTCTTTCAATACATACGGGAAGGCGACAGGATCGGGTTGCCGGGCGACGAACTGATCGTGATAGAGGCGCCCGGTCATTCACCGGGACATGTCTGTTTTTACAAACCCGACCAGCATTTCCTGATCGGCGGTGATGTATTGTTTAGACGAAGCATTGGCCGCACCGACCTGCCCGGCGGAAACCACCAGCAACTATTGAATAGCATCCGCCAACAACTATTTACACTTCCACCCGAAACAAAAGTGTATCCCGGGCATATGGATACGACGACCATTGGCGAAGAAATCAAACACAATCCCTTTTTAGCAGGTCAGGATTGATTGGATTTCACCAGCCGATTGATATAGGGCAACTTTGACAGTTCTCTTGCTTCTACGCGCGAAATAAAAAACGCAAAAGCCGCAAAGAAAATAGTCGCAGTAGTGATGCTGAACCAAAGGGGCGCATACAAATGCACGATAAGCTGGTGAACGATGACCAGCAGGCTGACGATGACGAGATAAGCAATCAGTTTTTTCGTGGCATAGGGCACCGGATAATGCTTTTGACCAAGCACATAACTGGCAATCATCATGGTCAGGTAACAAACAAAAGTGGCGATGGAGGCACCGAGATAATGCAGCCGCGGCACCAGGGCAATATTGAGTACAATGGTAAGTATGGCGCCGCCAATGGTGATGTACGCGCCATAGATATTCTTATTGGTCAGTTTATACCAGATGCTCAGGTTGTAATAAATGCCCAGGAAAATATTGCCCATGGCCAGCAGGGGAACAATGTAAAATCCCTCGGCCCAGGCTTTTGATTTCAGGGTGAAAAACCATTTCAACACATCGAGGTAAAGGCCAATGAGTAAGAACATAAAGCAACAGGCGATCACAAAAAATTTCATCACCCGCGCATACATTTTCTGCGCGCCTTCGGCCTTGCTTTGGTTAAAGAAAAAAGGTTCGGCCGCCATGCGAAAGGCCTGGATCATGATGGTGATCATCACCGACAGGCGATATACATTGGCAAAGATGCCGAGCTCGTGTTTGGCCTGTTCTACCGGCAAATCCACCACGTGCTGGTACACCAGCCGGCTCAACATATCATTGACCATACCACCCAACCCGACGATCACGAGTGGGTAGCTGTATTGCATGATTCTCTTCCAAAGCCTGGAATCAAATTCCCATGTCACCGATTTCCATTCGGGCAGTAGCAATGCCAGTTTCACCAGGCTGCCAAGCAGGTTACCGATGAGGTAGTAGCCGATGCCGATGTCCATCGCTTGCAGGAGTCGCAGCGGACTATCAGGATGCTTTTTTACATAGGCGGGCATGATGCCCAAAAAGAATAACACCACCAGAAAATAAACCATCACGCTCGACATCATGACAAATGCATAGCGCCGCGGACGGTTTTCTTGTCTTAGTCGCGCGAAAGCCAAGGTGGACAATGCATCCAGAAAAATAATACCGCACATCCAGGTAATGTATTCAGGATGGTCTTCGAGGTTGGCGGCCCGAACAATGGGCCCACGGCACGCGAGCAGCAACCCAATGAAAACAAGGCTGCTGGTCATCAGCGAAACGGAGAGGGTATCGTATAATTTCTTGTTATCGGTTTCTTGCGAGAATTTGAAATAAGCAGTTTCCAGTCCGTAGGTAAACAACACGTTCAGAAAAGGAATAATGGCATATACCTGCGAGAGATCGGCCGTTTTGGCCGGCTGTGCGATCAGGAAGGGCAGGGCCATATTCATCAGATACCCTATAAAGCGGGTAGCGATGGTGGGTACGCCATACCAAAGGGTTTGCGAAGCGAGCTTTTTTATACCACTCAAACTGAAATCTTTGCGCAAATGTAATTTACATTTGTACAAACCCGAACGGTATGAAAAAAGCCTGTTTTTACCTGTGTGCCTTTTTCTTGTATGCAAGCAGTGGATTGGCACAGCCTAAAGCCATGGAAGGGGTAGCGAGTATCCAGAGTAAAAAACTGCCCGCGGCGGTGATGGAAACGCCTTATTCGAGCGATGCTGTTGAAGCAGCCGTAGAAGAATATTTTGCGGGCAAAGGGTTTAAAGCGGTGAAATCGCGCGATTACCAATTGTTCCGGGGCGTACCCATGGGCAATTCGGGCGGCACGTTCGATGTATATGTAAAGGCAGAACGCAAGAGCCGTAAAGAAAAAGAATCTTCCGTCGTTTATTTTGTAACAGGTCGTCCGAACGAAGTGTTGAGCAACCGTGCAGCCGATGATCGGTATGGGGTGGATGAATCCCGCGATTTTCTAAATGAGTTTACCCCTTACCTCGAAGATTATTCCATTCGCCAGGAAATAGCAGCGGTTGATGAGGCCTTGAAGAAAATGGAGAAGAAACAGGCAGGTTTGCTCAGCGATAGCACCGACCTGGCGAAAAGAAAACAGCAGGTAGAAGAAAAAATTCAACAAAACAGTGCCGCCCTCCGTAGCCAGGTGGCTGAAATAGAGAAACAGCGAAACCTGTTGGAAGCAACCAAGGCCAGGCGCAAAATGCCTTGATGGTTGCTGATCGACGCTACTTAATTGTGTATATGCACTTGCGGCACGTCCACATCGGGACTGAACAGCGGATTTTTGGTCAGGCTGCTATCGGTCAATGTTTGGAGGAAAGCAATCAACAGGTCTTGTTCTCCCGCATTGAGCGAGATGGTTTGTGCATAGTGCGACATTACTTCTGACAAACTACCAAATCGCCCATCGTGCATATAAGGAAAACTGAAGGCCACGTTTCGCAGCGAAGGCACTTTGAATTTGCCATAATCTGCCGCATCGCCGGTGATTGCCATTCTGCCCACATCATTACGCACCGGATCTACCGGTAAATTATCATTCACATATGCATTGTTGGTAAAAAGCGGTTCTGCATGACAGTTAGTACAGCCCTTTGATTGGAACAGCGCATAACCCGCCGCCTCATTTACATCAAAGCTGGCTGTTCCGGCTTTTACCTGGTCGTATTTGGCATCGGCCGATACCAGCATCAGCATGAACTGGCTCAGGGCCTTTGTCATGTTGGCGGTATTGATGGCACCGTCGGCAAATGCCGCTTTGAACAGGGCTGGATAGTCGGGATCGGCCGCCAGTTTTGCCAGCACATGGGGAATGGTTTCAGCCATTTCATTGGGAGCTGTGATGGGTGCCAGGGGCTGCAGGTCCAGGTTGCTGATACCGCCATCGCGGTGAAAAGCCGATTGCCAGGCGAGGTTGTTCAGGGCCGGTGCGTTGCGGGTAGTGAATTGGTTGTTGAAGCCGTGACTGAAATCATGGTCGTAATTCGAAAAAGCAGCAAACTGCTGGTGGCAACTGCCGCAGGGAAAGTTGCCATCTTTGGAAAGCTTTCCGTCGTAAAACAATTTCTTGCCGAGGGCAAAACCAGCATTGGTAATGGGGTTGGCATTGAAATCATACACCGTGGCCGGCCACCCGTCGGGTGCCTTGAAAACGATGGGTTCGGTGACGACGTCTTTTTGTTTGTTGCAGGCGAGCGCGAAAACGGCCACTGAACAAAGCCCAAACGATATCCAGGTGAGCAGGTTTCTCACTGTACCTGGTAGTTGGTGGTGCTGAAACAAGCCGCGAAATTGTCGGCAATCTGCGCCGCGCGTTCGCCGGGCGTCATGACCGTGGCCGTATCGGCGATGCGTAGGGGATGGGCGCCGGCGAAGAAATTATCCATCTGTACCGATAGGTTTACCCGCAGGGTTTGACCCGAACCCAATTGCCCGCTTTCATCGGCCGCAAAATCTGTTTCGAGTGTGCGAATGGCGCTGTAGGGGGACCTGAAACCGCCGATATGGTATTCAAATTTTCCGTTGGCCTGGTTGGAAGCCGTTGAATTGCCCTCGAGCTTGAGGAAGATATAGCCACTGTTCCAGGTCCAGAACATGCCCAATAATGGATCGAGTGGGCCGGATTGCACACCGCTGACATTGCGGGCACTGTCGACCCCGAACTGGTATTGCAGGTGGCTGTATTGCCCCGGACTAACCTCCATGCGTATGCGAAAACTAGCGGTGTCGTTGAAATCGACCAGGTTATATTGATCGAGCGAAACAATACTGCCATCTGTTTTGGTGAGTTTGAATTGGCCCAGGTAGAACTTGAAACTGGTTGGCCGCAGCAATTCCCCATAAATATTGCTGTAGTTGGCATTGGCCTGGAAAGCGCTGCTATTCATTTCAGGCGATAGCCGGATCTCGAGCCAGGCGGCTTTGTCTTCACGACTGTTGTCTTTGGAACAGGCGGCAAAAAGGGTGAGGAGCAGCACGCTCAGCAACGGATATTTCATGTTATTTTCGGCGTTCACCTTGAAGTTACACAAATTATGAGAGTGGTTATACAGCGGGTCAGGAAGGCATCGGTAACGATCAACGGAAATATTCATTCGTCGATTGGCCCGGGGCTCCTGGTGTTGCTGGGTATTGAAGACAGCGATTCTACAGAAGATGTGGCCTGGCTATGTGGCAAAATCTGCCAGTTGCGCATTTTTAATGATGAGCAGGGGGTGATGAACCGGTCGGTTGCCGATATAAACGGCGAAGTGCTGCTGGTGAGCCAGTTTACCCTGCATGCGAGTACGAAAAAAGGCAATCGTCCGTCGTATATCCGGGCATCCAAACCCCCGATCGCCATCCCCCTGTATGAAAACTTCTTGACCCAGTTGAGCAATAGCCTGGGCAAACCGGTTGCGGCAGGCGTTTTCGGCGCCGATATGCTGGTGGCCCTCGAAAACGACGGACCAGTCACCATTTGGATCGACAGCAAAAACAAGGAGTAGTTTTTACCCGACGGGTGCCACCCGTCGGGTAGTAAATGATTGATATGCAAGAACTTACAATAAAACAGGCGCAACACGAAGTGGATCAGTGGATCAAAACCGTGGGCGTGCGCTATTTCGGCGAGCTCACCAACCTCGGTATTTTAATGGAAGAAGTGGGCGAACTTTCCCGGCTACTGGTGCGCACCTACGGCGAGCAATCGTTCAAAGAAAGCGACAAAAACAAAGCGCTGGCCGATGAAATGGCCGATGTGCTCTGGGTGTTGATTTGCCTGGCCAACCAAACCGGCGTAGACCTGGCAACAGCCTTCCGGAAAAACATGGAAAAGAAGTCTGGCCGCGACGCCGACCGCCACCGGCAAAACCCCAAACTTGGGTAAAACCCAATATATTTGCCTCCCTTATGGCAAACGATACCAACAAGTTCCAGGCGATCATTTCGCACTGTAAAGAGTACGGCTTCATTTTCCCTTCGAGCGAAATTTACGATGGCCTTAGCGCTGTATATGATTACGGTCAGAACGGCAGCGAACTGAAGAAGAATATCCGCGACTATTGGTGGAAATGGATGACCCAGCTCCAGGAAGAAAACATCGTTGGTATCGATGCGGCCATCTTTATGCACCCCACTACCTGGAAGGCCAGCGGCCACGTTGACAATTTCAGCGACCCGATGATCGATAACAAAGACAGCAAAAAGCGCTATCGGGTTGATCACCTGATCGAAGCCTTTGCCGATACCCTGCCCGAGGCCGAGAAAGAGGCCCTGCTGGCCGAGATGGAAGCCCTGCTGAAAACCGAAGATTTCGCCGGACTCAAATCCCTGATCGAAGCCCGGAAGATGAAATGCAGCGTGAGTGGCACGGCCAACTGGACCGATGTGCGCCAGTTTAACCTCATGTTCAAGACCGAATTCGGTGCCGTTAGCGGCGAAGCCGACGACAATATGGTGTACCTGCGGCCCGAAACCGCCCAGGGCATTTTCGTGAACTTTCTGAATGTGCAAAAAAGCGGTCGGATGAAGATCCCTTTCGGCATCGCTCAGATTGGTAAGGCATTTCGCAATGAAATCGTGGCCCGGCAGTTCATTTTCCGGATGCGCGAATTTGAGCAGATGGAAATGCAGTTTTTCATTCGCCCTGGCACGCAAAAAGAATGGTACGAGTACTGGAAAAATGCCCGGATGCAGTGGCACCTGAGCCTGGGCATTCCGGCCGAAAAATACAAGTTTCACGACCACGCCAAGCTGGCCCATTACGCCGACGCCGCTTGCGATATCGAATACAATTTCCCCATAGGTTTTAAAGAAGTAGAGGGCATTCACAGCCGCACCGATTTTGACCTGCGCAACCACCAGGAATACAGCAAAAAGAAGATGCAGTATTTCGACGCTGAATTGGGCCCCGACGGCAAACCTTATGGCAATTATATCCCGTATGTTATTGAGACCTCGATTGGTCTGGACAGAACGGTTATGATGGTATTGAGCGAAGCCTACGAAGAGCAGGACCTCGGCACCCCCGAAAAGCCCGATTCAAGGGTCGTGCTCCGGTTTCCGCCCAAATTGGCACCCGTGAAACTGGGTATTTTACCCCTCATGAAAAAGGACGGATTACCCGAAATTGCCCGCGAATTGCTGGCTGAATGCCGGGCTTCCTTCCGCTGTTTTTATGAAGAAAAAGACGCGATCGGCAAGCGCTATCGCAGGCAGGATGCCATCGGAACCCCTTTTTGTGTTACGATCGACCACCAGACCAAAGAAGACCGGACGGTAACCATCCGTTACCGCGACAGCATGGAGCAGGAAAGAATCCCGTTGGATCAGGTAAAAAATTTGATTGCAAAAGCAATTGACTAATAATATATTTGTCTAATACCCCTAACCGAATTGCCACTCACCACTAGAAGTAAGGCCCACTGCATATGCTACATATAAATCTCCATTTCGGAATACTTGCACTGCTCCTGTTTCTGGCTTTTGTTGCCGGATTTTTCCTTCGCTCATTGAATATCAATTCATTACGCGAACGAGTTTTAGAATTGGAGCGCGAAAAGATGCAGGACCATGCTGAAATTCTTCAACTACAAAAGAAGATGTCTGAGAAGCAGCAAGACAAGGCCAGCTCGCCCGCTGCAACACCCGTAGTGGCCCTTAAGGAGAACGGCCAGCCCGACGGGGGGAAAAATCGCCTCGCCTCCCATTAAGCGCCAATTACCGACGTTTTCGTTACAATAATCGGACACCTGGTTCGTTTATGATTCAATAACGTATCCTTTGAATTCATAAACTCAAACCAAATTTTCTATGATGTTCGCCAATATCACACTCGCCATGCTTAAGTGGTTGATTGCAGCGTTTGCATCGGGATCTTTAATTGGTTTCGCATTCCGTACCCAAAGAATCGCCAAAGCCAAAAAACGCATTCTTGAATTGGAGACCGAGATGGTTGAAAACCACGCGGAAATTCTCCGATTACACAAGATACACGCTGATAAATCAGGCAACCAGGCTAAAGTGCCCGTCATCAACCTGAAATCAGACCAGGTTGTAGCAGCCATCGCCAAAGCTTAACCGTAGAGTTCGAGATGAATGTCTTTTTTGTCGTAGCCGAGCGCTTGTAAACGTGTTCGGGCTTCGTCTATCATTTCGCGCCAACCGCATAAAAAGAAATTCGCCGGATAGCTTCCCGAAGCTGATCCGGCTTTTTTTTGGGCGCATAATTCTTCGTACACCGCGTGTACATACCCTCTTCTCACGAGGTGATCATGACTGGTTTCGCGACTGTAAATCGGAAAATAATGAAAGGAAGGCACTTCGGCCATGAGCTCGCGCATTTCGTCCTGGTACAATGCATTGCTGATATAGCGACAACCGAAAATTAGGTACAGTTCGGCATGTGGGATATTATTATTCAGTATATGATGCACCATCGATCGAAAAGGCGCGATACCCGTACCGGTGCATATCATTACTACATCCTTCTCAATGGGTTCGGGCAGGGTAAAAACGCCTTGCGGTCCGCGTAGAGTGAGCAAAGAACCCACCTGTATTTCGTCGAAAAGATATTGTGTACCCGCGCCACCATCCAGGCGAACAATCACCAGTTCAATCACATTGGTATTGTCGGGCCAGGAAGCGATTGAATAGCTTCGCCAGCGTTTGTTACGTTGTTCATGAATGGGAAGATCTAGCGTGATGAATTGCCCGGGCTTGAAGTCAAAAGGATTTGTCTCGTCGACCCGAATCCAGAATCGCCGCGTGGCAACGGCTTCATCTTGGATCCTGATAACCGTACCTGTTTGCCATGGCTGCAGCATACGATGAATTTTACAGAAAGGTAAGAATTATAATTGTGGTAAATTTGGCACCGCCATGATGCGCATCCTGAATATCGTATTTGTCGTTTTGTTTGTTATTTCTGCCGCCCTGCAGTACAACGACCCTGATCCCTATATCTGGGCACCGATTTATCTCTATGGTGCGTATATCTGTTACCAATCGGCCAGGGGCATTTTCAAACCCGGCCTGTATATCGCGGGCTGGCTGGTATATGGAGGCTATGCGGCCTATCTTTTCTTCGACAAGTTCGGGGTGTTGAGCTGGATCAACCAGCACCATGCTGAAAGCATTGTTAGAACCATGCAGGCCGATAAACCATGGATTGAAGAGACGCGTGAGTTTGGCGGACTACTAATCTTAATCATCGCACTTGCGATCAACTGGGTGTGGTGGCGCTTAAAAAAAACATGATGAAATTCTATCTGTACCTTTTATTGCAACTGGGCCTGTATACCGGCTATGCACAAACGAAGATTGAAGGCGATATCCGAAACGAAAAAAAACAGCCCCTGTCGGGCGTAACCGTTCACTTGTTGAACACCGATTTGTATACAGCCAGCAACGCCCAGGGTCAATTTCAACTCAATGCCAGTACCGGTGCCGAAGGCGTACTTGAATTGTCGGCCGTTGGTTATGCCAGCAAACTGGTTTCCTATAAACAGGGCAGCGAATTGCACATTGTGTTGAAAACAACCAGTACCGAACTCGACGAAGCGGTAGTGGTTGCTGAAAAAAAAGAAACCAGGCTGCGCGACCTGCCCATCAGTGTCACCAGCCTGAATGCACGCGAGATCAACCAGTTCCGACTCTGGAACAGCAAAGAATTGACCGCCATTGTGCCGAACTTGTTTGCCAGCGATCCTGGCGATAAACGCAATGTGGTGTCGTTAAGGGGCATCACCACCAGCTCCTACGATCCCGCCGTGATCACCTATATAGATGGTGTTGCCCAGTTTGGCCTCGATACCTATATCGCCCAGCTATTTGATGTAGAACGGATAGAAGTGCTGCGCGGTCCGCAGGGTACTTTGTATGGCCGGAATGCCATGGGAGGCGTAATCAATATCATCACCCGCAAACCCGCTAATAAAACAACAGGCTTTGCGGAAATCAGTTTGGGCGATTACGGTTTGCAGCGTTACAGTGCCGGTGTACAGTTGCCACTGATCAAAGACAAACTTTTTCTGAAGGCCGGCGGGCTCTTTGAAAAGTCGAACGGTTTTTATACAAACGATTTCAACAACAGTCACTACGACAAGCAACAGGCTTTCAGCGGTAATTATTCACTGGAGTATCGACCAACCGATCGCTGGCGTTTTTCACTTGATGCCAAACAGCAGAACAACCGGAACAAGGGTGCTTTCCCGCTGGTGATGGGTAAGGAAGATGCATTTGCAAATCCCTATCACTTGAACCAGAATGCCGGCACCAAACTAATCGACGATATCTGGAGCCTTTCTCTCACGGCCCGTTATACAACGCCGAAACTCCAACTCAGTTCGCAAACAGCTTATCAGCAGAACTATCGCATTTATGAGAAGCCGATCGACGCAGATTTCTCGCCGCTGGATGGCATTACCATTATCAACAACTATGGACGGCGGTGGAATAACGTCAAGGTATATACGCAGGAATTCCGGGTACAGTCGACCGATGCCCCTGGCAGCAAATTCAAATGGACAGCCGGCAGCTTTCTCTTCTTGCAAGAAGCGCCCAATAAGCAAGCCACCCATTTTGGTGAAGACGGCGAACTGGTAGGCGGCGGCGGCAAAAATTTCTCGTTGCTCAATACCTCTACCGGGCGCAACCGCGGACTAGCCATATATGGCCAGGCCAGTTATCGATTCCTGCCACGCTGGGAATTGACAGCGGGTTTGCGACTCGATCTTGAATCGCGTGAATTGTCGGTGCGCGGCGACTACCTGTCTGATCCCGATCCCAATCCAGTGTTTGCTTACCAGGGCGATACCAGTGCCAGGGTGAAATTTCATGCATTGAGTCCGAAGTTAAACCTGGCCTATCACCTCAATGCCCAGCAAATGCTTTTTGCAGGTTATAGCAAAGGATTCCGCACCGGCGGATTGACACCTTTGTCCGCCGATCCTTCACAACCCGCACTCTATCCCTATCAACCCGAATACAGCCACAATATCGAAGCCGGTTGGAAATGGCAAGACCCCAAAAACAAATGGCTGTTCAACATTACCGCTTTTTATGGTATCGTGAACGATGTGCAGGTACCCACCCTGGTATTGCCCGATGCGGTAACCATCACCCGCAATACCGGCAAATTGCAATCAAAAGGCATTGAAGCCGAGTTGCAGGCAAAGCCTGTTAAAGGATTTGATATCCGCTATAGTTTTGGTTATACCGATGCCGCGTACGACCAATTGAAAGTCGCTTCCAATGGCGGTGAAGAAGACCTGGGTGGCAAGAAACAAATCTTTACACCCGATGTCAATTCTATGCTGGCGCTGCAATATCGTTATGCATTTAAACAAGACTGGGCCCTGGTGCTGCGCGGTGAATGGAAATATTTAGGCCGCCAATATTTTGACCTGGCCAATCAACTGGAACAATCGCCCTATCATGTGCTCAATGCGCGTTTCGGCGTCGAGAAAGGAAAACTCAGCCTGATGGGCTGGGTGCGAAACCTGACCGATACCCGGTATATTGGCTATGCGTATGATTTTGGTGCTGTCAACCTGGCACCACCGCGCACCGTTGGGCTAACACTTGCAACAAGGTTCTAAGCCGCGAAGGATTTCTGTATATTTGCAACCCGGTTCACCTGCGGGTGAATCTTTCGTGCGTATGAATTTGGACCATTTGTTGGATCGGTATGTAAATGATGGCCGCCTTTTTCAATTGGCGGACAAACTCGGCTTGTCCAAACCCCAGCACCTCGTCTTAAAGCACCTGAGCGGCAGCGCAGCAGAATGCATTCTAGCCGCCCTGTTAAAGCACGCTGCGAGCCAAAACAGCAATCACCTGGTTATTCTGAATGATGCCGAAGAAGCTGCTTATTTCCACAATACGTTGGAAAACCTCAGCGGCGCGCTCGACTTGTTCTATTTTCCTTCTTCTTTTCGCAATAAGAAAAATTACAGCCTGCTGAACAGCAGCCATGTGATGTTGCGCACCGAAACCCTCACCCGTTTGAGTACCGGCGGTAACAAAAAACTGGTGGTCACTTATCCCGAAGCCCTTTTTGAAAAACTGGTGCCACCCGACACCCTCAGCAAAAATATCATCCACATCAAAGTGAACGATGTGCTCGATACGGTGAAACTGTTTGCACAACTCACCGACGCGGGCTTTCATAGAACCGATTTTGTGTACGAGCCGGGGCAGTTTGCCGTGCGTGGTGGCATTGTAGATATCTATTCATTTGGCAATGAAAAACCATATCGGGTGGAACTGTTCGGCAATGATGTGGACAGCATTCGGCTTTTTGACCCCGAGAGCCAGTTGAGTGAACGCAAGCTGTTACAAGTAAGTATCATTCCCAACTTGCAGGCTGAAATGCCCGCCGAAGCCACGGTATCGCTCTTTGATTTTATGCCGGCACAAACCGCGGTATGGATGAACGACTGGCAATTTGTAAAAGAGCGATTGGAAATCCAGGAAGAAGACCTGGGGCTTTTTCTGGCACGTAATGAAGGTGCGAAAGCCACTGATGAAGACGAAGGCGAGAAGCTGCACCGATCGACCGTGCGAGCCGAAGAATTCTTCACCGCGGCAGAGATCGGTGATTTCTTGCAATCGTATTCAGTGGTGGAGATGGAGGGAGCTGCAGGTTTTCCTGGCCGGCTGCCCCTTGAAATAGATTTTCATACCAAACCCCAGCCCTCGTTTAACCGGCAGTTTGAATTGCTGATCAAAGATTTTCAGCAATGGGAGAAGAAAGGATTTGAACTCTATTTTTTTGCGGAGAACCCCAAACAGTTGGAACGCTTGCACAGCATTTTCGAAGACCTGAAAGCGTCCATCCATTTCACGCCTATACCCGTGGCCATACACGGTGGCTTTATAGACGAAGACCTGAAAGTGGTTTGTTATACCGATCACCAGGTTTTTCAGCGCTACCACAAATACAAAGTCAAGCAGGCCTATAACAAGAACAAAGCACTTACCCTGCGCACCCTGCGCGAATTGCAACCCGGCGATTATGTGTCGCATATCGATCATGGCGTTGGCGTGTACAGTGGTTTGCAAAAAATTGATGTGGGCGGTAAAATGCAGGAAGCCGTTCGCATTATTTATAAAGACAGCGATATCCTCTATGTCAATATCAGCAGCCTGCACAAAATATCCAAATACACCGGCAAAGAAGGTACGGTGCCCAAGGTGAATAAACTGGGCAGCGATGCCTGGGCGAAACTGAAGGAGAAGACCAAGACCCGGGTGAAAGAGATCGCTTTCGACCTGATCAAATTATACGCACAGCGGAAAGCACAACAGGGCTTTGCGTTTACGCCCGATACTTACCTGCAAACTGAATTAGAAGCTTCTTTTATTTACGAAGACACGCCTGATCAGAGCAAGGCCAGTGCCGACGTGAAAAAAGACATGGAAGCGCCTTCGCCGATGGATCGCCTGGTTTGCGGTGATGTAGGTTTCGGTAAAACGGAAATTGCTATACGCGCGGCTTTCAAAGCAGCGACCGACGGTAAACAGGTGGCGGTATTGGTGCCCACCACCATCTTGGCCTTCCAGCACTATAAAACATTCCGCGAACGGTTGAAAGATTTTCCGGTTACGGTCGATTATGTGAACCGGTTCAAATCAACCAAAGAGAAAAAAGAAACCTACCAGAAAGTATCCGATGGCAAAGTGGAGATCTTGGTAGGTACCCATAGCATTCTCGGCAAAGACGTGAAGTTCAAAGACCTTGGCTTGCTGGTGATCGACGAAGAGCAGAAATTTGGGGTGGCACATAAGGAAAAGATCAAAACCCTGCGCACCAATGTAGATTGTCTCACCCTAACGGCAACGCCTATCCCAAGAACCCTGCAATTCAGCCTGATGGGCGCGCGCGACCTGAGTATCATGAATACGCCGCCACCCAACCGGCAACCAATTCAAACCGAGGTGCAGGTATTTAATGAAGACTTTATCAGGGATGCGATTTATTTTGAGACCGAGCGCGGTGGACAAGTTTTCTTCATCCAAAACCGCGTGCAGGGGCTGGCTGAAATGACGGCGTTGATACAAAGTCATTGCCCGGATTTGAGTGTGGGTTTTGCACACGGCCAAATGGAAGGACAGGTGCTGGAAGACCGCATCATGGATTTCATCGACAAGAAATACGATGTGTTGGTTTGTACCAATATTGTAGAAAGTGGGGTTGATATTCCGAATGTGAATACGATTATCGTAAACAATGCCCACCAGTTCGGTTTGAGCGACCTGCACCAGTTGCGGGGCCGCGTGGGTCGCAGCAATCGAAAAGCATTTTGTTACCTGCTGGCGCCGCCGATGAGCACCCTGCCCAACGATTCGAAAAAAAGATTGCAAACCCTGGAACAGCACAGCGAGTTGGGCAGCGGGTTCCAGATTGCCATGCGCGACCTTGATATCAGGGGGGCGGGCAATATGTTGGGTGGGGAGCAAAGTGGTTTTATGGCCGAGATCGGCTTTGAGATGTACCAGAAGATACTCGACGAAGCCATCCGCGAACTGAAAAGAAGTTCGTTCCGCGAGTTGTTTAAGGAAGAAATTTCGCAGCAGGAAGATTATGTACAGGATTGCACCATCGACACCGACCTCGAGATACTGATCCCCGACGATTATGTGGAAAGCATCACCGAGCGATTGAGTTTATACCAGCGCCTGGACGACAGCGAAAACGAAGAAGAATTACAGGCATTTTTCCAGGAAATGACCGACCGTTTTGGTCCGGTGCCCGCCCCGGTAGAAGACTTGTTTGATACCGTGCGGGTTCGCCGGCTGGCGGTAGAGTTGGGTTTTGAAAAATTGTTGTTGCGCGATGAGGTGCTCAAATGCTTCTTTGTGAACAAGCACGATTCGCCCTATTTCGAGTCGGACCTGTTTCATGGCATTATCCGTTACCTGCAAGACAATACCAACAATGCGCGGCTGAAACAAACCGGTAAAAATTTCCTGCTGCTGGTAGATCGCATGAAAGACATGAAAACCATACTGGGTTTCCTGCAGCGTTTACACAAGGGCGTTATGCAACCCCAGCCGGCAGAATAGGTCAGCGCAATTTCTTTTCCATTACAAAATGGGGGATGGTCACTTCTTCAAACTCCGATCCGGTGATTTCATAACCCAACCGTTCGTAGAAGCCGACCGCCGTTTTGCGGGCATGCATCATCAGGGTATAAAATCCGCGGTCGCGTGCAATGTTTTCGGCAAACTGCATCAGGGCCCGGCCAACGCCCTTGCCCTGCAAGTTATTACTGACCGCCATCTGGCGAAGCCGGATCACGCGGGGGTCTTCTTTGACCAGCATACAGCAGCCCAGCATTTTATCGTCTTCGAAAGCCCCGATGAGGATTTCTTCCTTTTCCTTGTCCAATTCTTCCTGGCTGAAACTGAGCCCGAGGGGGCGACGCAATATATCATCACGTAACCGGATCATCTGTCTGTATTCAACCGACCCGTGATCGATTATTTTGAGTGCCATGAAGAAAATTTATCGTTAGTTGTCTAAAATACAAAATTCTTGCTTACAATTGTTAGTCAAACCGAGGCAATGCCTACACTGTCAAGGCTTTGGCGGTCAAATAATTAAAAAAAAAGCAAAAATTGTTATTTACCCAAAAAACATATTTTTGCAGCCGAAACTAAACTTTACGAAAATGTCAGACATCGCAACAAGAGTAAAAAAGATCATTGTTGACAAACTCGGAGTAGACGAAGCAGAAGTAACCAACGAAGCTTCTTTCACCAATGATCTTGGCGCTGACTCTCTGGATACAGTAGAACTGATCATGGAATTCGAGAAAGAATTCAATATCTCTATCCCGGATGAGCAAGCAGAAACAATTACTACTGTAGGCCAGGCTGTTGCTTATCTCGAAGAGCACGCTAAGTAAACGGATTCATCTGTTTCAGGCATATTTAATCCGCCTTTCGAAAGCAATTTCCGCTCAGAAGGCGGATTTATCACGTTTAAAATCCGGCAATTAACTACATGGAACTGAAAAGAGTTGTAGTAACAGGAATCGGTGCTTTGACGCCGGTGGGTAATACCCACCAGGAATATTGGAACGGGCTTGTCAACGGTGTCTCTGGCGCTGATATGATAACCCTTTTTGATGCGTCCAAGTTCAAAACCCGGTTTGCCTGCGAAGTAAAAAATTTCGACCCAGTCAGTTTCCTCGACAAGAAAGAAGCCCGGAAAATTGACCGTTTCACCCAGTTTGCCCTCGTCGTTTCCGATGAGGCCATGGCGGATGCCGGTCTGACCAAAGAGAATATCAATCCCGACCGCATCGGCGTGGTGATGGGAAGCGGTATTGGCGGATTGATCACTTTCCAGAACGAAGTGATTGAGTTTGCCAAAGGCGACGGAACCCCCCGGTTCAATCCCTTTTTCATTCCCAAGATGATTTTGGATATCGCCGCCGGCCAGATCTCCATGCGCCACAACCTGCGCGGTCCCAATTTCGCGGTGACCAGTGCCTGCGCCAGCAGCACCAATGCCATCATGGAAGCGGTGAACCTGATCCGCCTCGGCAAATCTGACATTATTATTAGTGGTGGCAGTGAAGCCGTGATCAGCGAAGCCGGCGTAGGTGGTTTCAATGCCATGAAGGCGATGAGCGAACGCAACGACGATCCCAAAACCGCCAGCCGGCCTTACGACCGCGACCGCGACGGATTTGTGATGGGCGAAGCAGCCGGTATTCTCGTATTGGAAGAACTGGAACATGCCAAAGCCCGCGGTGCCCGCATCTATTGCGAAATCGCCGGTGCCGGCGCTACGGCCGATGCGCACCATATAACCGCACCACATCCCGAAGGCCTGGGCGCGCGCAATGTGATGCTCTCCGCATTGAACGATGCCGGCTTGAAACCTGCAGATATCGACTATATCAACACCCATGGCACGTCGACGCCCCTGGGTGATGTGGCCGAAACCAAGGCCATCCTGGATGTATTTGGCGATCATGCCTACAAACTCAATATCAGTTCTACCAAATCAATGACGGGTCATTGCCTCGGCGCTGCCGGTGTCATCGAAGCCATTGCTGCTGTGAAAGCTGTGGTACATGATGTGATACCGCCCACCATCAATCACTTCAACGATGATCCCGAATTGGACCCGAAGCTGAATTTCACTTTCAACAAAGCACAACAACGAACCGTGCGTGCAGCACTGAGCAATACATTTGGCTTCGGTGGTCACAATGCCTGCGTGATTGTGAAGAAATATGAAGGTTGAATTCCGCAATTCGCCGGCAATCACTTAACTTGACGGCGGATAACCAATCATCCTGTGGGTTTATTTGACTATTTTATCATCGGGTCTTCAGAAAAAGCAACCTTCAAAAAACAGCTGAAGAATGTGCTTGGCTTTGTGCCGGGTAACACGGAGTTGTACAAAACGGCGCTTACGCACCGGTCGGTTAAAGACAGTGCCGCCGCCAACAACGAACGACTCGAATACCTGGGCGACGCCATCCTCAGCGGCATCGTGGCCGATTTCCTTTTCAAAAAATACCCCTATCGCGAAGAAGGCTTTCTGACCGAAATGCGCAGCAAGATGGTAAACCGCGTTACCCTGAATGATGTGGCCATTAAAATGGGCCTGAAAAAAATCGTCTATTTCAACAAGTTCGATAACTCTCTCAAAGTAAGCCAGATCTTCGGCAATACCCTCGAAGCGGTGGTGGGTGCGGTGTACCTTGACAAAGGCTTCAAGAAAACGCGTCGCTGGGTGCTGGAGCGCATCATTCTACCCTATATGTTTATGGAAGACCTCGAAAACCTCGAGATCAACCACAAGAACAAACTCTACGGCTGGGCCAACAAAAACGGTAAGAACCTCGAATTCGAAACCCTGGAAGAAAAATTTGAAGGCGGCCGCCGCCTCTTCACCATCGGCGCCATGGTCGACGGCCAGTTGATCGCCCAAGGGAAAGCGTATAATAAGAAAGATGCCAGTCAGGTGGCGGCACAGGTGGCGGTGGAGAAGCTCGGCCTGGGGAAGGAAGAGAGTTGAAGGGGACGGAGAGCGCTGTTTGTTTCTCGCGGAGGCCGTTGTTGTTTCTCGTTACAGAGACCATTTTTAATAAGCTGTTTCCGGTTTTACAGACTACTGCTTAGCTGGTAGTTTCACACAAAGCTGTTTGGTTTCTCGCAGAGATTTTTTTCTCGCAGAGATTTTTTTCGCGCAGAGATTTTTTTCGCACAGAGATTGGTTTCTCGCAGAGACCACGGAGGAACAGAGGTTTTTGTGGTTTAATTTTGCTTAGGAATGGCGGCTTGCTGCTGTTGCAAGGGTCGATCTGTCATTTATCAAATATTCTCTGTTCCTCTGTGGCTCAGTGCGATAAAAATTAACGCTGTTCTTTCATGGCTTTGCGCAGAAGAATATTATCCCTGTTCCTCCGTGGTCTCCGCGAGAAACAGCAACGGCCTCCGCGAGAAACAACAACGGCCTTTGCGAGAAACAACAACGTTCGCCGCGAGCTCAAATCTCCCGCGCGAAACGACCTTTCAATTTTGAGGAACAGAGAACTAACGTATCCAAAATACTAAGTTGCCATCGCCTCAATAATAGGCTGCCATCGCCACTTACTGCCGGCAATAAAAATCACAGCACCATCCACTAAATAATCTCTGTTCCTCCGTGGTCTCTGCGAGCAACCAATCTCCGCGAGAAAGAGCAACGGCCTCCGCGAGAAACAACAACGGCCTTTGCGAGAAACAGCAACCGTCTCTGCGAGAAACCAATCTCCGCGAGAAAAAATGCAACAATCTGCGAGAAAAGACAACCGGCTCGGCGAGAAACAACAACGGTCTCTGCGAGAAACCAATCTCCGCGAGAAAAGGCGACCGTTAGCGATCTCACAAAACCCAGAGCAACACCCCCCACGCAATCAAACCCATCTTCCCCCACTTCCATTTATCTACCGGGAAATCAGGCGGGTAAGTGTTCTCAAACCGTAGATCGATTCTTTGCGCGAACCCCGGCCAGTAACGGGCATGGATATGCGAAAAGAGCCGGCCGAACTCGTAGCAGTTCTTGTTCCAGAGCAGGCTGCCGGCCACCAGGGGCGACCAGCCCTTGCCTTGTGAAACCGTCTTGCTCCAGCAAACAAAAAAATCTGCGAGCAATACCAGCGCGGCGAGGGTTGCTAACAGCGGCAACCAATTGAACCACCAGGCCAGCGGTAGTAATAAGCTTAGGACTAGCAGGGTTTCGGCGCTGTTGGGGAGATCATAATAGATATAATAGTTCGTTGGTTTCTTGCGGGCAAGCTGTGCCACCCCTTCGCCATAATGAAACATACGGCGGGTTTGCAATGCCCCATTGTCCCACCAGGGATGCAACACGATTGCTTCGGGAACTGCAATATAACGACGCTCGAATAGCAGGCTGTTGCGCGTAAGAAAATCAATGTCCTCCGCGGCGGCAAATTTTCCGTCGAATAACTGTTTGTCCATCCGATCGCGCCGCAGCAACACATTGGAGCTTGAGCTCCATACCAGGTGTTTTTGTTTTTCAGCAACGCTATAACCGTCGAGTAAACCGCTCACCTGCATGGCGGCCGTGGCTGCATTGCTGGCAGGCGGAAAACGTGTGGTACCTGCATAGCCAATCACATCGGCATATTTGCGAATGGCGGCCGCGTACACAAACAAGAGATCATCGGCCGGAATAATATCATCGTCGAGCAAAAGAATCCAGGGCGAACGACTCATGCGAATGCCTTCATTCCGGCTCACCGACGCACCTTTGTTGCATTGATTGAGGTGCAAATGGATGCTGTTGTTTTCTGCTGCTGCTTTTATAAAAGGCGGAATCGACAGCAAGGGATTATCAGCAATAATGTAGTAATGAACCGATAACCATTCGGGGTGAGGAAGTGCTATAATGCCTTGCAGATAATGGGCATTCAGCCGATAGCTTGGCACAACAATGTCCATATGTATCTGGCCCGTACCCTGTATCTGTTCGGTAACCTGCCGCTGATCTGTATCCGCAAACTGATCTGTAATGTGTATCTCGTCCATAACCACCCTGCCCATGAGAACAAATATAGCCGCCGATGTTGGGAGCTGCAATAGCTAGAGATGGGTATCCTGACAGATTTCGATCAGCACCCCGCCCGTTGTTTTTGGGTGCAGAAAGCAAACCAGTTTGTTGTCGGCCCCGCGGCGTGGTGTGTCGCTCAGTAGTTGAAAGCCCGCTGCGCGCAGGCGATCCATCTCCGCCACAATATCGGGTACATCAAAAGCCAGGTGGTGCAATCCTTCCCCACGCTTTTCGATGAATTTGGCAATAACGCCTTCAGGATCAGTTGATTGTAAGAGTTCGATCTTTGACTCGCCGGACAGAAAAAAAGCGGTAATCACATTTTCCGCCGCCACTTCTTCGGTTTTGTAACAGGGGCTGTTCAGCAATTGCGTGTACAACGGAACGGCTGTTGCGAGGTCTTTAACGGCTATGCCGACATGTTCCAGTTTCACCGGTTTTTGACAAAAATAGGGGCTTTCGCCGCCCCGGGCGAAAACCCTTCTCAACCAATTGGGTTAATTTCGTGTTTAAACAGAAAATCGTAAGTGCCCCAGCTCCCGATCTATCTTGACAACAACGCCACCACGCCGGTCGACCCCGGGGTGCTGGAAGCCATGTTGCCCTATTTCAGGGAGCAATTCGGCAATGCCGCGAGCCGCCAGCACGCTTTCGGCTGGACGGCCAATGAAAGCGTCGAAATCGCCCGCGAGCAAGTGGCGAAACTGATCGGCGCCGACCCCGCTGAAATTATTTTTACCGCAGGCGCTACGGAAAGCGATAACCTGGCCCTCAAGGGCGTGTTCGAATCCTATGCCGGCAAGGGCAACCACCTCATCACCTGTGTAACGGAGCACAAGGCTGTACTGGATACTTGTGCGCATTTGGAAAAATTAGGGGCGGAAATCACTTATCTCGGTGTAGATCACCGCGGACAAATTGACCTCGCCGCCCTCGAAGCCGCGATAAGACCGACCACCATCCTGATCGCATTGATGTACGCTAACAATGAGACCGGTACCATTTTTCCGGTGCAGGCCATCGGCGCCATCGCCAAAAAACACGGCGTAATTTTTTTCTCCGATGCCACCCAGGCCGTGGGAAAAATTCCGGTGCAGGTGCTACCAGATGAGATCGATTTGCTGGCTTTATCGGCCCATAAAATATACGGCCCCAAGGGCGTTGGTGCATTGTATGTGCGGCGACGAAATCCGCGCGTGAAACTCATCGCGCAAATGGATGGTGGTGGTCAGGAACGCGGCATGCGATCGGGCACGCTCAACGTGCCGGGTATTGTGGGGCTGGGCAAAGCGGCCGACTGCTGCCGGCTGGAGCTGGAAGCAGAGGGGCAGCGATTGCGCAAGTTGCGCGATCGATTGGAGCAGTCGCTCCTGGCACTCGATGATGTAATGGTAAACGGTGATACAAGCGATCGACTGCCACAAGTATCTAATTTGTCGTTCGGCCAGGTGGAAGGCAAATCATTGCTGCTGGGCTTTACCAAAAACATTGCGGTGGCTGCAGGCTCGGCTTGTACATCGGCATCGCTGGCACCTTCGTATGTATTGAAGGCAATGGGCCTGTCTGATGAACGCGCACATGCATCGATCCGTTTTTCGTTGGGTCGATTTACCACCGAAGAAGACATTGACTATACCATCCAGGCGGTAACTGAAACCGTCAACAACTTACGTTCATTAAATCTTTTTGTATGATTTATATAAGTGACAAAGCAAGCGAGCGGGTAAACAAATTGATTAAAGAAGTGGATGCCGACGGCGACAAAGGTTACTTTGTGCGCGTATCGGTAGTGGGCGGTGGCTGCTCGGGCCTGAGCTATAAAATCGACTTCGACAATGCATCCAAACCGACCGACCAGGTGTTTGAAAACAACGGTATTAAAATAGTGACCGACCTGAAAAGTCTGCTCTACTTGTTGGATACCACGCTTGAGTTTTCTGATGGCCTCAATGGCAAAGGATTCTATTTTAACAACCCCAACGCAAGCAGAACCTGTTCTTGCGGGGAAAGCTTTGCCGTGTGACGGCTGTCTAAGGTATAAGGTTTAAGGTCTAATGTTTAAGGTTGCTACCGCACGTGTAGCAAACTTGCATAAAAGCAAGTTACCCCTGGTGCATTTTCCGTTTTGGGGAGCATACCTCGCATGCGGCAGCAACCTTAAACATTAGACCTTAAACATTAAACCATTGGCTTTCTTTCGTATTTTTGCATCATGTGGTCCATCTGTAGAAAGGAATTCCGGCAGTTTTTTGGCAGTTTGACAGGGTTGGTGGCTGTGCTGGTATTTCTGCTGATGACCGGCTTGTTCCTCTTCGTTTTTCCCGACAGCAGTATTTTGGACTATGGTTATGCATCGCTCGATAAATTTTTTGAGCTGGCACCCTGGATTTTGTTGTTCCTGGTACCGGCCGTGACCATGCGAAGCTGGGCCGACGAATTCAAATCGGGCACGTTCGAAATCTTGCAAACAAGACCCCTCACCGCCGTACAACTGGTGGGCGGCAAATGGCTCGGCGCTTTCGCCATTGTGCTGGTGGCGCTGCTTCCAACCATTATATATGTTTTCAGCGTGCAGGCGCTTTCGGTCGACAAAGGCATCGATACCGGTGGCACCATCGGTTCTTATATCGGTTTGTTTCTATTGGCTGCCGTTTTTACCGCCATCGGCACCTGGTGCAGTAGTTTAACCTCCAACCCGGTGATTGCTTTTTTGCTCAGTGCATTTATGTGCTTCCTGTTGTACACCGGCTTTGACGCACTCAGTAAACTTCCTGCGTTGCAGGGCAGTTTGGATTACCTGCTCGAATCAACCGGTATTAATTTTCACTACAAGAGCATCAGCCGCGGCGTGATTGATAGTCGCGATATCATTTATTTCGGTTCTGTCATCGCCTTCTTCCTGCTCATTACCAACCGTAAAATCGCCTTGCGGCCCTGATTCATGAAACGACTGCTGTCATCGCCTTATAGTTGGATACTACTGCTTGTTTTGTTGGTGTTGATCAACTGGCTCGCAGCGCTGTGGCCCATGCGCCTTGATCTCACTGCAGAAAAAAGATACACACTGTCGACCCCCACCAAAAAATTGTTGGGATCACTGGAAGCACCCGCGCAAGTGGATGTTTTGCTGAGTGGTGAAATGCCGGCCGGCTTCCGCAAACTCGCCAACAGTACCAACGACCTGCTCACCGAATTCAAATCATACGGCAAAACAAAATTTCAGTTCCGCTTCAGCAAACCGGGCGAAGGCATGAACGATACCGCCAAGGCCATACTCTACGATTCGCTCAGTCGACTGGGACTACACCCTACTAACATCAAGGCACAAACGAAAGAAGGCGAGGGCAGTGAAGAGCGACTGGTTTTTCCCGGCGCCGTGATTCGTTACAAAGGCCGAACAACCGCTATTGATTTGTTACAGGGGGTGAGTTCAACCGGCGGTCTAGAATCGCTGAACAAAGCCGAGGCCCTGCTCGAGTATAAATTTGCCAACGCCATTCACCAGCTCAGCATCGACACGGTGCCGGTGGTTGGTTACCTCGCGGGCAATGGCGAGCCACTTACCGACCAGGTGAAAGACCTGATAGAAGGGGTGTTGGCTAAAAATTATGTGGCGCGCATTCTGCCCATTGACAGTGTACCTGTTATACCGCCGGTGTTCAAAGCCCTGGTGATTACCAAACCCACCAGCAAGTTTTCGGAAGAACAAAAACTGAAACTCGACCAGTACGTGATGCATGGCGGTAAATTGTTGTGGATGGTCGACAATCTCTATGCAGAAATGGATAGCCTGCTGCGGGTGCAAAATGAATTCATTGCATTTGACCGCGGACTCAATATCGAAGACCAGCTTTTTAAATATGGTGTGCGGATCAACCTCGACCTGGTGCAAGACCTGAATGCCGATAACAACCCATCGGTGGTGGGCACGGTGGGTGGTCGCCCGCAGATCGAATTATTGCCCTGGCTGTATTTTCCGCTGCTGACCAACAGCAATGGACACCCGATCGCCAAAAACCTCGATTATGTGCTGGCACAATTCCCCAACTCCATCGATACGGTGGCAGCACCCGGCATTAAAAAGACCATACTGCTGCACACTTCCTCGCGTTCGCGCGTATTGCCTTCACCGGCAAAAGTGAGTTGGCAGCGCCTGCAAACCGAAGAAGACTTTAATACATTCAACAAAAGCGCCATTCCCGTGGCGGTATTGCTGGAAGGGAATTTTCATTCTTTGTACAGCAACCGCGTGAGCGAAGAACAGCAGGCAATGCTGAATACCGGCGGTCAACATTTCGAAGCGCAATCGCCACCCAACAAAATGATCGTGATTTCCGACGGTGATATTGCCCTGAATGCTGTAACCCAAAAAGAAGGCCCTCTGCCCATGGGCATGAACCCGTACACCAAGTACCAATACGCGAACAAAGATTTTATCCAAAACAGCATCGAATACCTGGTAGATGAATCAGGCATACTGGAAACCAGGGCCAAAGATTATACCCTTCGCTTGTTGGATAAGAAAAAACTGGAAGACGATAAAACGCGCTGGCAGTTGATCAATATCGTGGCACCGGTATTGCTGATATTGGTTTTCGGGTATACGTATCAGTGGTGGCGAAAGAAAAAGTACCAGTTTAAAAAATGAATGCTGAACAAATAACCTACCTGGTTTTCGGAATCGTGTTGTTGCTGGCGCTTGTGTTTGACCTCGGCTTACTCAGCAAACAAACCACGCAGATCACCATGCGCAAGGCGCTGACCCAAACTATTTTCTGGGTATCACTTGCCCTTGCCTTTTTTGCGTTTATGTGGATTGAAGATGGCAAGGTGCCCGCGCTCGAATACCTGAGCGCTTACCTCATGGAATGGTCGCTCAGTATCGACAATATTTTTGTTTTCATCCTTATTTTTTCCTTCTTCGGCCTCAAAGAACAATACATACCCCGTGTATTGCTGATCGGTATCCTTATGGCCATTGTGTTCCGGGTCATTTTTATTTCGGTGGGCATTGTGCTGGTAGAAAGATTTGCCTGGCTACTATATATCTTCGGCGCCCTGCTGCTGTTTACCGGTATTAAAATGTTTACGGCCAATGCCGACGAAGAACCAAACCTGGAAGAAAACAAGGTTTACAAGTTTTTGCGCAAAGTGTTGCCCATTATGCCCATTGATGGCGATGGCAAGTTTACCATTCGTGCCAACGGTAAAAGATATTTCACCAATATGTTTGTGGTGGTGATCATGTTGGCCACTACTGATATTGTATTTGCACTCGACTCCATTCCCGCCGTATTTGCTATTTCGCAAAACCGGCTGGTGATTTATACCTCCAATATTTTTGCCGTGCTTGGCCTGCGATCGCTTTTCTTTTTACTGAAAGGCGCCGTGAACAAATTCGTGTACCTGCAACAGGGCATTGCCGTGGTGCTGGTATTTATCGGCTTGAAAATGCTGGTTGCTTATTTCGACATCCATGTGCCCGTGGCTTTATCGTTACTGGTAATTGTGGTATGCATTGCCGCTTCTATCGTGTACAGCATCAGCGTGGCCAACCGCGACGACAATAAACAGGTAGATGCCGGTAACGATCGTGAACTGCACTGACCATGTATAGCCTCGATGATATTGCCCTTTTTATCGGCGGTTCTTGGCTGAACCAGGGCGAACCCATCGCAATTGAATACCTGCTCACCGATAGCCGTCGTTTGTTGTTTCCCGCCAGCAGTTTGTTTTTTGCGATCAAAACCAGCAATCGCAATGGCCACCAGTACATCCAACGTTTGTACGACAAAGGCGTGCGGGCCTTTGTGGTGAGTGAACTGCCCGATTTGAACGGGCTACCCGGTGCTAATATTTTACTGGTAGAGAACACGCTTGCAGCCTTACAAGCAATGGCGGCCGAACACCGCCTTCGCTTTCATTATCCCGTGATCGGCATCACCGGTAGCAACGGCAAAACCATTGTAAAAGAATGGCTGTTCCAATTGCTGGAACAGGAATACAAAATTGTTAGGAGTCCGCGGAGCTACAATTCGCAACTCGGCGTTCCGCTCAGCGTATGGCAAATGAATGCCAGCGATAACCTCGCCATTTTTGAAGCAGGTATTTCTGAACCTGGCGAAATGGAACGGCTCGCTGCCATCATCAAGCCCAGCATCGGCATTTTTACCAACCTGGGTGCTGCGCACAGCGAGGGATTTGTATCGATGGAACAGAAGCTGGCAGAGAAATGGAAACTGTTCAACAGTGCCGATGTAGTGATCTACCGCGCTGGTAACCCGGTGGTAGATGAATGGGCGCAAATCAAAGCCAATGAAGGCATTAATCTTTTCAGTTGGGGCCGCGACAAAGAAGCGACTGTGCGCGTAAGCGACGACCTCGTACTGCACTACCAGCATCAATCGGTGCAGTTGCTGCCGGCGTTTACCGATGATGCTTCTATTGAAAACCTCCTGCATTGCTGTGCCTGCCTGCTCTACCTGGGCATCGATTTACAAAGCTTGCCCGACCGCATCAAACAATTGAGACCCGTTGCCATGCGACTGGAGTTGAAAGAAGGAATCAGCAATTGTTCGGTGATCAACGATAGTTATTCAGCCGACCTGAGCTCGCTCGATATCGCACTTGATTTTTTGTATCGCCAGCAACAGCACCTACGCAAGACCGTTATACTCTCTGATATTCCGCAGTCGGGTCTCGATCCCGCTGAATTATACGAACGCGTGGCCGCCTTGCTATCGCATTACCAGGTGAACAGGCTCATCGCTATCGGCCCCGAGATCGGCCGTTTTGAAGCGGTGTTTAAAAACCGGCGACTCGAATACCAGCATTTTTTATCGACTGAAAATTTTGTCGCCCGCTTTGATGAATTGATCTTCCACGATGAAACCATCCTGGTAAAAGGCGCGCGCAGTTTTGGTTTCGAGGCCATCTCACTGCTGTTGGAAAGGCAGGAACACCAAACCGTATTAGAAGTAGACCTGAATGCCTTGTTGCATAACCTGCGGCAATACCAGCAACTGCTGAAACCCAGCACCCGCCTGATGGCGATGGTAAAAGCATTTTCATATGGCACCGGCAGTTTCGAAATTGCCAACCTATTGCAATACCATGGGGTTGATTACCTCGCAGTGGCGTATACCGATGAGGGACTAGCCTTGCGAAGAGCCGGTATTCATTTACCGATCATGGTGATGAATGCAGCGCCCGTTGATTTTGCGGCGCTGCTTGAATACAACCTTGAACCGGTTTTGTATTCACTGACCATGTATCACCAGTTCGATCGGTTTGTACGACAGGAAGGTCTTTCGCAGGTACCGGTGCATATTGAATTGGAAACAGGTATGAACCGGCTTGGGTTTTCAGGCCATGAATTGGAAACGCTTTTGCATGTAATGCCCGATTCGGTGTGTAAAGTACAGTCTGTATTCAGTCACCTGGCAGCCAGTGAAGACCCGGCCATGGATGCTTTCACGGCCATGCAGGTAGCGATCTTTGAAAAAAATGCGGCCGCCATTGCAGCCGTATTGTCCTATCCTTTTTTACGCCATATAGAAAATACAGCGGCCATCGCCCGGCAGCCCAATTGGCAATTTGACATGGTTCGCTTGGGCATTGGTTTATACGGCGTGGCTTCGGCACGGGCCAATCAGTTTAGCCTGCAGCCGGTATCGACGCTGAAAACAACCATCGCCCAATGCAAACAATTGCAGCCGGGTGAAACGGTGGGCTATAACCGAAAAGGCATTATCAGTCGGCCTTCAGTGATTGCAACGGTGCGGATCGGGTATGCCGACGGCTATCCCCGGAGTTTGGGTAATGGCAAAGGGTATATGTTGGTTAAAGGCAAGCTGGCACCGGTAATCGGCTCTATCTGCATGGACATGACCATGATCGATGTAACCGATATTGATGGAATAGCGGAGAATGAAACGGTAACTGTTTTCGGGTCAGGGCTTCCTGTTGAAACCGTAGCAGGCTGGGCGGGCACCATCGCCTACGAAATTTTGACGGGCATTTCACAACGTGTTAAAAGGATATATTACCAAGACTAGTGTTCGTCCAACGGTTATCTTTGCCCCTTTATTGACGATATGGGAAAAGCGCGAAATATTATTTTTTTGATCATCATGATACTGGCCGTAGACCAGGTGATCAAGATTTGGGTGAAGACACATATGCCCCTGAGTTATCATTGGGATGCGAGTCATCAACTGATTACGCCGTACGACCGGGGCATCCGGCCCTTCGGCGAAAAAGCAGAATGGTGCCAGATCTATTTTGTGGAGAATGAGGGCATGGCCTGGGGACTGAAGTTTGGCGGCGGGATCGGTAAAATGGCACTCACCCTTTTCAGAATGGTGGCGGTTATTTTTGGTGTTTGGTATATCAGGGAAATCTTCCGCAAAAAACACCACCCCGGATTTATTCTTTGTGTGGGATTGATTTTTGCGGGCGCCCTCGGCAACCTGATCGACAGTATGTTTTATGGATTGATCTTCGAAGAAAGTAACTACACAACCGTCGCTAAAATTTTTCCCGCGCAAGGCTATGCCGGTTTCTTGCACGGCAAAGTGGTTGATATGTTTTACTTCCCTATTATTCGGTCTACCTATCCTTCGTGGTTTCCATTTGTAGGCGGTGATGATTTTGAATTTTTTAGTCCCGTGTTCAACCTGGCCGACGCCTCTATTTCTGTGGGCGTTATTGCGTTGTTGGTATTCCAGAAAAAATTTATGCACCTGCCGGAAAGCGAAAAGAAAGAAACAGTTGGCACCTGATTTGTAAACAGAAACTGTATGCGACTATTTATTGCTTTGCTGGCAGGAACGCTGTTGCTAACCGGTTGTTTCAAAGAGAAAAGTGCGGAGCCCGATGTCATTCCACCCACGCCGCAATATCCCTGGCGCTTCGAAGTGGGCACTCAATCTTATATCGGTGCAGTTGAATCCATTCAGGTTGATTCGGTCGCGGGTGCGGCCGTGATGACCATTAGCGGTGTAGATACTGTCGGCAAAGGTCGTATCAGTTTGTCCATAACAGGTACCGACCTGGTACCAGGAACATATAAAAGTCCGTCGGCCTCTTTTGTTTATACCGAAGACCTCAACACCATTTATCAATCTGTCAACGGCGCAGATAGTTTTGCCATCACCATTAATTCCATCAGTAGTTCGCAGGTAACAGGCAGCTTTACCGGTAGCATCCGTTCTTTGTCGGGCGGTACAACCAAGCTCAGCAACGGTAGTTTCAGCGGACTGCGTTAAGCGATTCAAAGCTGGTTAAAAAGAATACCCCGCTTCGATAAGCGGGGTAAATAAACCCTATATTCAAAATTGACAACATTTCCTTTAAACCAAGCCTTTTTTGGTTTTTCACTGGATATTGGTCGTCAAGCTGAAATAAGGAACGGACCAAAACAGAACATGAGACTAACTATCGTGCATTCATTTAAGTATAAGTGGTATTGAAAAACGGGGCAGCGTTCCGTTTTATTGCCAAAATGCCGGCTCCTTCGATGTTTGGAACAATAAAAAAACAGGCCCGGAGGCCTGTTGCTATGGTCGAAGTATTTTTTCGATGCCGGATCGTAGATTTTCTAGGCCCAGGTCGTAAAGGCAACCATCAGGATGGCTGAAACGGCGAGGCTATATACTACCATGGCTTTTACAAAGGGACGATACGTAATCATAAGGATGGATATTTATTGGTAGATCAAAGATGCAAAACGAAACCGGCCTTTGCAAACCCCTTTAGACGGATGGGCGGATTTTTTAGATAAAGCCTTTTCAGGACTCGATAACCCCTACCATCTTAGCGGGTACCACCCATTGATCGAACTCTTCGGCTGTCAGGTAGCCCAATTTTACCGCCATCTCTTTCAGGGTGGTATGCTCTTTATGCGCTTTTTGGGCAATCTCGGCCGCTTTGTAATAACCGATTTTTGGATTGAGCGCCGTTACCAGCATCAGTGAATTGTCAACATGCTTTTTGATATTGGCTTCGATAGGTTCGATGCCCACGGCACATTTGTCGTTGAAGCTTACACAGCCTTCACCAATAAGTCGGGCGCTGTTCAGGAAATTAAAGATCATCATCGGCTTGAACACATTGAGTTCAAAATGGCCGGTAGCACCACCAATATTAATGGCCACATCATTGCCCAATACCTGGGCTGAAATCATGGTCAATGCTTCACACTGCGTAGGATTCACTTTGCCCGGCATGATGGAAGAACCAGGCTCATTGTCGGGAATGAACAATTCGCCGATGCCCGAACGCGGACCGCTGGAAAGCATCCGAATATCATTCGCGATTTTCATCAGGCTTACAGCAATTGTTTTCAACGCACCATGGGTTTCAACAATGGCATCGTGCGCAGCCAATGATTCGAATTTGTTTTCGGCGGTTACAAAAGGAATGCCGGTGAGTTTGGCAATTTGTTTGGCTACGTTCACCGCATAATGATCGGGTGTATTGATGCCCGTACCGACGGCTGTACCACCCAATGCGAGTTCGGAAAGATGCGGCAGTGTATTCTTAATCGCTTTGATGCCATGGTTCAACTGTGATACATAACCGCTGAATTCCTGGCCCACGGTGAGGGGCGTGGCATCCATAAAATGCGTGCGGCCAATCTTGACCACCTTCATAAATTCTTTGCTTTTCGCCGCCAGGGTATCGCGCAGTTTTTCGATGCCGGGAATGGTTACTTCCAGCAACATTTTATAAGCCGCAATATGCATCGCGGTGGGGAAAGTATCGTTCGATGATTGTGATTTATTGACATCATCGTTGGGATGCAGAAATTTTTCTTTGTCGGCCAGTTTGCCACCGTTCAATACATGTCCGCGATAGGCCACCACTTCGTTCACGTTCATATTGCTTTGCGTACCGGAACCGGTTTGCCAAACCACCAGCGGAAAATAATCATCGAGTTTGCCAGCTAGTATTTCATCACACACTTTGCCGATCATATCTGCTTTTTCTTTCGGCAACACACCTGCTTCCTGGTTGGTAATGGCAGCGGCTTTTTTCAGGTACGCGAAAGCACGAATCACTTCAATAGGCATCTTGTTGGTAGCCTGGGCAATCTTGAAATTATCGATACTGCGTTGGGTCTGGGCACCATAATAGGCATCCACGGGTACTTTCACTTCACCCATGGTGTCTTTCTCTATTCTGTATTCCATAAAACGGAAAAATTGGTTCGCCGCAAAGTTAGCTATTCACCTTTAAAGGCGGGCTTGCGTTTCTCCAAAAAAGCGGCCGCGCCCTCTTTGGCATCTGCCGTATCGAAGAGTGCGCCAAAAGCTTGCGCTTCAGCGGCAAGGCCATTGGGGTCGCCGAGTGCGGCGAGGTTGGTAAGCCTGATCACTTCGCTGATCGCCCGCGGTGCCTTGGTCAATATCGTTGAAACGATTTCGGTTGTTTTGGTCATCAAATCGGCTGCCGGTACTACATGGTTTACCAGTCCGCTTTGCAGGGCTGTAGCAGCATCAATCAAACCACCGGTCATCATCCATTCCATCGCCCGGCCCTTGCCTACCAATTGCGTCAATCGTTGGGTACCGCCATAGCCGGGCACCAGGCCGAGGTTCACTTCGGGTTGACCAAATCGCGCGGTATCGGCTGCCAGCCTAAAATGACAGGCCATCGCCAGTTCGCAACCGCCACCGAGGGCGAAACCATTGATGGCCGCTACAACCGGCTTGGGACAGTTTTCAATTTTGGAAAACACCGCTGCTTGTCCGCGGAGGGCCAATGCTTCACCCGCTTTGCCATCCAGTCCTGCAAACTCACTGATATCAGCACCGGCAACAAAACTCTTTGGTCCCGCGCCGGTAATGATGGCCGCGCCAATTAATTTATTACTGATTAGTTCATCGATCGCTTCAGACAATTCACTGATCACTGTTTTGTTCAGCGCATTCAGTTTGTCGGGGCGATTGATGGTAATGGTCAAGATGCGGTTGTTCAGCGAGGTCAATATCGTTTGGTACATAACAGATGGTATTAAAAAGGGCGATGTTGGGCCACCCAATCTTTGATATAGTTCGCGGTTTCGGTAGTTGGTGTACCAGGCGGAAATAATTTGCCAACACCCATTTCAACGAGGGCCTGCACATCTTTCTCCGGAATAATACCACCGCCGGTAAGTAACACATCAGTCAGGTCGGCTTCTTGCATGAGCTGTAGTATACGCGGAAACACCGTCATGTGTGCTCCGCTGAGTATGCTCACGCCGATGGCATCCACATCTTCCTGCAGTGCCGCCTGCACCACCATTTCAGGTGTTTGGCGCAAACCGGTATAAATCACTTCCATGCCGGCATCGCGCAAGGCGGCGGCAATGATTTTGGCGCCGCGGTCGTGACCGTCGAGCCCCACTTTGGCGACCAGTACCCGTATTGGGCGATTGATTTCTTGGGTCATATAGCCAGATAAAGATAGGCTTTGGCCAGCAAGCCATGGGTGAATCTTAGGCCAATGCCTGCAAGCCTTGCCGAATGCGCTTGCCGGTTTCTTCGGCGCCCAGCATGGCCGCAATTTCAAATACCGCGGGACCAAATTTTCCCCCCACCAGCATCAGTCGAAAAGGCAGTTGCAATTCGCCCACTTTAATATTGTGCGCGGTGGCGAGGTCTTTGAAAATTTGTTCTACGGCAGCGGCATCTTTGCTCGCAGGCAGTTTGTTCATCAGCTCGTTGAAAAAATGGGTTTTTTCGGCTGTCCATTTCCCTGCCACCGCCTGCATATCGGGCGCCGCCGGCGTTTTGAAGAAAAAGCCGGCCTGTTCGGCAAAATCGGTGGTGAAGGTGCAGCGATCTTTGACCAGGGCAATGACTTTCTTCGTGTAGTCGTCGTCGTTAGCCTCGAAACCCTGTTGCGACAATACTGCTTTTACATCGGGCAGCAATCTATCCGGCGTAGCCGCTTTGATCCATTCGTGGTTAAACCATTTTGCTTTTTCGAAATCGAATTTCGCGCCGCCCTTGTGCACGCGCTCGAGGCTGAAGGCTTGCACCAATTCTTCGAGGCTGAAGATTTCTTTTCCGGTGCCATCGTTCCAACCCAGCATGGCCAGCATATTCACAAAAGCTTCGGGTAAGAAACCGCGTTCGCGGAAGCCGGTGGTTGTTTCGCCGGTTTTGGGGTCGGTCCAGTTCATGGCGAATACCGGAAAGCCCAGTCGATCGCCGTCGCGTTTGCTGAGTTTGCCATTGCCATCGGGTTTCAGGATCAGCGGCAGGTGCGCCCACTGCGGCATGCTGTCTTTCCAGCCAAGATAATCCCACAATAATACATGTACGGGTGCCGAAGGCAGCCATTCTTCGCCCCTGAAGGCGTGGGTAATTTGCATCAGGTAATCATCTACCACCACCGCGAGGTGATAGGTGGGCATGCCATCTTGCTTGAGCAAAACCTTGTCGTCCACATGACCCGTATTGAATTCCACTTCGCCCCGAATCAGGTCGGTAAAACGCAGGGTTTGGTCGGCCGGCATTTTGATGCGGATCACATGCGGCACGCCGTCGCTCAGCAGTTTCGCCACTTCGTCTTTGCTCAACCGCAGTGAATTCTTCATTTGCTGCCGCAGGCGATGATCATATTGGGGCGACGGGTTTTCGGTTGTGCGGAAATCTTCGCGCATTTTCTCCAGTTCTTCGGGTGTATCGAAGGCATAATACGCATGGCCATCGGCTACCAGCTTTTCCGCATACGCGCGGTAATTGGCTTTGCGCTCGCTTTGGCGATAAGGACCGTAGTTGCCGCCGGTCAGCGGACTCTCGTCGGGTTCTAATCCGCACCAGCGCAAACAGTCCATAATATATTCTTCTGCGCCGGGTACAAAGCGCGATTGATCGGTGTCTTCAATACGCAATATGAAATCGCCCAGGTGTTGGCGGGCAAATAAATAATTGTAGAGCACGGTGCGCACACCGCCGAGGTGCAGGCCGCCCGTGGGACTGGGTGCAAATCGAACGCGAATCTTCTTTGACATAGCGGCAAAAGTAATAAGAATGCTAGGTTTGTTGCCATGAAGTACTGGAAAACGGGAAACTGGTTATTGCGTTTGCTGTATCCTTCGCGGTTGTGGCGCATGGACAAGCGGGAAAAGAAGATTTACCTGAGCTTCGACGATGGTCCGCATCCCCACATTACGCCCTGGGTGCTTGACTTGCTGCAACAATACAATGCCAAAGCGAGTTTTTTTTGCATCGGTAAAAATGTGCGGGATTATCCGGATGTGTATGAGCGGATCTTACGCGAGGGGCATGTTACAGGTAATCATACGATGCAACACCTGAATGGATGGAAAACCGACAACGATGTTTATTTTGCTGATGTTGCTGCTTGTAGACAATGGGTGGACAGCGCATTGTTTCGTCCGCCGTACGGCAAACTCACCAGCTTTCAATCAACTATTTTACAGCGCCACCAACAGTACAGCATAGTGATGTGGTCGGTATTGAGCGGTGATTTTGATAATACTATCACCGGTGAAATGTGTTGGAAAAACCTGCACAATACGATTAAGTCCGGATCAATAGTGGTTTTTCACGATAGCGAAAAAGCATATGACCGACTCACGTATGCGTTGCCGCGCACGTTGCAAAAATTTTCGGAACAGGGTTATGTGTTTGAAGCGATACGGATGAAGTAGATAGTTTCCAGCTATACAGAATGCAATAAATAATAGAATAGCCTAATAAGAAAAAGGGTTAAAAAAAGTTGGGCCTGGGTAGAAACCCTGGCCCGTTTTTAATCCGTACCCTATGAAAACTATTTTAAAGGTATATAATTTTTAATTATCTCAAACTTATTTCTACTGAGGCACCATTTACGGTGATGCTGGCCTTGTTATCACAATCGCCGTTGCCGAAATCGAGGGTGGCTTGAGCGCCGGTGGAACCTTCAATGGCCTGAATGCCTTTTGAGATCCATTGGCAGGTAGCGCGTTTTTCGAGCGGTACAATATTATAGCCACTCCAATTGTAGACCGTGCCGTTTTTGCTGATGGATCCATTGCCCTGGCTGACGATGGTATATAAATCGTCGGTGGCGTCGAAAAGGGTGTTCCAGCCTTCTTTCTGGGTGAAAGTGCGGGTGCCGGTCCAACTGATCGATGATCCATCGGTGCCGGTGAGTTTGCCCTCGTTAATGGCCACGCCGAAGATCAACTGGCTATTGGTGCTTAAGTTGGTCAGGGTGTGGGTGCCTTCCACTTTCACGTCGTTCACCGAGTAGTCGGTAAAGGTAGAAGTAGCGGTGGCGCCATTGATCCACAAGGGTTTAGAGTAAACCGTGTTGATTTTACCCTTGCGCACGCGGCCATCCCAGCCGGTGCAGCCGCTGCCGAAATCAACCGTGATGTTGACGGGGAAGCTATCGTTCTGGTTAACGAAATTCCAGGATACCGCATAACAAGTGCCTTCGCGCTGGTTGGCCGACGACTGGCGATTGGCCGAAAAAACGCCGGTGCCACCCACTGCCACCGATTTATCTACCCCGATTACATTGAGGAAAACATCGTCAAAGCTGGCATTGGCCTGCATTTCGGCTGACACGGTGGTTTGGTTTTGTGCCGGAATGGTGCCGGTTGATTGGTTGGTATTTGATTTGGAACAGGCAGCGAAGAGCAGGCTGCTGCCCATGCATGCAATACCCAGCGAACGCCAGGCGCGGTTGGTGGTTTTCATACAGTATTTAATTTAGGGGCCGGCTGGATTAAAGCGGGCCATGGTTATAAACGTTGAAAACGGACTTAAATTTTGTGGAACTTTGCGGGCATGACGCTGATTGACACCCATACCCACCTATACCTCGACGAGTTTAAACCCCAGTTGGCGGCCACGGTAAACAGGGCCCTGGCAGCGGGGGTACAACAGATGCTGCTGCCGGCGATCGACTCTACGGAACACGATAACCTGCTGGCATTGATGGCCAAATATCCGGCTAATTGTTTGGGAATGATGGGCTTACACCCTTGTTATGTGAAGGAAAATGTGGCCGAAGAACTGGCTAAAGTGGAAGCCCTGCTGGCGGCGCATCCCTTTGTGGCAGTGGGGGAGATTGGCCTCGATTTCTACTGGGACAAAAGCTTTACCGACCAGCAATACGAGGCTTTCCGCCGGCAGTTACAGTTATCGAAAAAATATAACATACCGGTATCGATCCATTCCCGCAACGCCACCGACGAGGCCATTGCCGTGGTGGCCGACTTGCAGGATGGGGGATTGAGTGGTGTTTTTCATTGTTTTGGCGGCAGTGTGGAGCAGGGCCAAAAGATCATGGACCTCGGCTTTTACTTGGGCATCGGCGGGGTGGTTACCTACAAAAACGCGGCCCTGGCAGAAGTACTCAAAACCCTCGGTACCAGTAGGATCGTGTTGGAAACGGATGCTCCCTATTTGAGTCCGGTGCCTTATCGCGGCAAAAGAAACGAGCCGGCCTACCTGGTGCCGGTCGTTGAAAAACTAGGCGATATCTTTGGTTGTTCGGCGGAAACAATCGCCGACATTACCAGCGCCAACGCCCAAAATGTGTTCAAAATAGCCCCTCATGCATAGTAATCGCCGCAAAGCCACCCGCATACTTATAATATATACTGGTGGCACCGTGGGTATGGTGGTCGATAGTCAGTCAGGTGCCCTGAAGCCCATTGGGTTTCGGGAGATCCGCGACAATATTCCGGAGATCGTTCGCCTCGGTTTTGAAGTGGATGTGCATGCTTTTAATCCGCCCCTCGATTCGTCGAATATGCAGCCGGCCATTTGGGTGGACCTGGCCGGCATCATTGGCAAGAAATACGATGGCTACGATGGATTTGTGATTTTGCATGGCTCCGATACCATGGCGTTTACGGCGTCGGCGCTGAGTTTTCTGCTGGAAAACCTGGGCAAGCCGGTGATCTTAACCGGTTCTCAATTGCCCATTGGCGAAATTCGCACCGATGCGCGGGAGAATATCATCACGGCGCTGGAGATCGCGGCTGCCCGCAAAGGTGGTAAGGCGCTGGTGCCCGAAGTGTGCATTTATTTTGACTACCAGTTGTTCAGGGGCAATCGATCCAAAAAATACAATGCCGAAAAGTTTGAAGCATTTTATTCTATGAATTACCCGCCGTTGGCAGAAGCGGGCATCAATATCAAGTACCAGCGCGAAGCGATTGTGAAAGCACCCGAAGCCCCGTTGAAGTTGCACAGCAAACTCGACAACCAGGTAGCGGTGCTGAAAATATTTCCGGGCATCAATGCAGCTACGGTGGATGCCATCCTGGCCACGCCGGGCTGCAAAGCGGTGATTCTGGAAACCTTCGGCAGTGGCAATGCGAGTACGGAAGCCTGGTTTATTGCGGCGTTGCAGAAAGCGATTGCCCGCGGACTCATCATCGTTAACATCACCCAGTGTGATGGCGGCGCGGTTGAATTGGGCCGCTATGAAACCAGCGCACAATTGTTGAAGATCGGCGTTTGGAGCGGCCATGACCTCACGTTTGAAGCGGCGCTGGCAAAACTGATGTTCCTGCTGGCGCAGAAGCATTCGCGAAAGCGCCTGCGCGAGCTGATGGAAACTTCTTTGCGGGGCGAATTGACCAATGACTGATAACAGCTATCTTTGCGACCCGGTAAAAACACCGGATTTTTTGGAGAGTTGTCCGAGTGGTTGAAGGAGCACGCCTGGAAAGTGTGTATACCTCTAAAGGGTATCGCGGGTTCGAATCCCGCACTCTCCGCACCAAAACGCCGGAACTGCAAATCGCAGTTCCGGCGTTTTGTTTTGGTAAATTCCTGGGAATCTGTTGCCCAGTGGTTGTTTGAATCAGTTTTTTGCTCTATCTTAATCTAAGGTTAGTGGGTATTTTTAAATTCATGGATTATGGGTAGTAAGGTTTAGGCTCTAATACCGTCACTTTTTAGGCATTTCTTGCCAATTTTAAGATAGTTCAGGCTGAATTTCAGCCTTCCATTGAAAATCCCGTATAAATACGGATGTATAAAGCTATAGAATGAATGATCTTAGGCGCGATAATTCAGCTAATACTTTCACAGTGTTTCAACTTATCAATTTAGCCGACCTCTTTACCCTCTGTGGAATAAAATACTCGGGAGACCTGCATGTACATGTCAGCCGTTTGGACGATGGCGACTTGACTTTATTGCCTGGAACCGAACCGATTCGATTGAAATTATATGCCGTTCAGTACCGTGGTGGCGACAAGCCCGAACTCGTATTTAAATCAATGTTTCAACCTGCATCTTGGAAGGCAGAAGAGGTTGAACCCGCCACGGGCTGGCAAATTATTTTCACGGAAGATTTTGTGCGTACCAATCCGCGCATCGCGAAAGATATATTGGACCTACCTTTTTTGCAGGTGCCGAAAGTAATACCGTTAACACTGGATGCAGCCAGCATCAACGAAGTCAAAAATATTTTTGCTACGCTCGAAATAGCGCAACAGCAAGCCAATGCCGATACCCTGGTGTTTTCGAAACTTTTGCATGAACTACTGCTTGCCGTAAAAAGATTGTTCAACCGGTACAGCCGGCAGCAGCCCGAATTGCAATTGCAGGTAAAGCAGGCCGATAAATCATTGTATATACGGTTCAAGGCTTTGTTGGAAAAATTAAACTTCAAAGCGCCGCAAGAAGAATTCAGGCACCTCGCTTATTATGCCGAAACGCTCGAAGTGAATTCGCAATCATTGAACACAGCGGTGAAAAGATTCAGTGGCTACAATGCGTTGCACCTGATACAGGAGAAGTCGCTCGCTGAAGCAAAAAACCTGTTGCGTTCCACGTCGCTGAGCGTAAAAGAAATTTCGTACAAAATGGCTTTTCGCGATCCGGCGCAATTTGGCGTGTTCTTCAAAAAACACACCGGCATTACACCGGCGCAGTTTCGCGAAAACCTGCGTCGCTGGCCATGATCAGGCCGTATTGTCCTGCATCACTTTGTTGAGCGCGGCCGGTAACTGTACCAGGTCAAAATCATTTTCATACACCAGGTATTTATTCTGCCATTCGTCGGCGTATTTCTCTTTGAATTCACGCAAGCCCTGGTAATGCCTGAATCGTTTGATTTTTTCATACGCATATTTTACCACGCGCTCGGCCGTGTTATCGGGTTGGTCGATGCCCGACATCGGCACCATGCCCAGGTTGAGATAGGCATACCCTTTTTCTTTGGCGTAGCGGATGAGTTCCACCAGCAAGGCATCCATCGCACCGCCTGGCGCATCCGGCGTTTTTCTAATCAGGTCGTAGGTACATTCGCCGGGTGCATAATCGGGAATGACGTTGAGAAAGGCCTGCAGCTTGCCTTCGCCATCGCGCAAGCAAATGATATCGTTGGTTTTGATGATCTCGGGGTCAAATACACCTTGTGAAAAACGCATTTCTGTTTTATCGAAAGCAGCCAGCCATTCATTTGATACCAGCTGCAGGGCGGCAACAAAATCAGGATGCAGGGGCGCCGTAACAGTTGATACCTGGTAGCCTTTTTTCTGCAAACTGTTCAGGCCATTGCGCAAAGATTTATTCTGCTTGCCTTCCAGTGTAAATTGATCGAGCGATAAAATGGCTTCCTGGCCGATCAGTAGTTTTTTCTTTTTACGGTTTTCAAAATAATACCAGGCATCTTCATCGATGCGGTAATAAGCCGGTTTCAAGCCCCATTTTCTGCATTGTGTTTCGAATGCTTCAATGGCGGGGATCTTGTCTTTCTCTTCGCATACCGGCTCGTCTAATACAACCGCGAAACCACCGGCCGTTTTGAAAGCAATAAAGGCATCCATGCCCTCGGGAAAAAAGAAACGTTTGTCGATATCCGATTTAAAATAATCGACCGGTGAACTGCCATATTGGTTCAACAGGTACAATGCTTTTTCCTGGTCTGATTTATTGGCTTCGGTTTGTAAAAAATAAGGCCGGATGATGCTGTAAAAAAGAAATAGCCAGGCGCCGCTGGCCAACACTTTTAGTGAAGTCAGGAAATCTTGTCCGAAGCGATTCACTGGTTTCAACAAGCCATCATCGATGAGCAGAAATTGATGCAGCGCGAATTTGATGGAATCCTGCCAGCCGAAATCAATGCCAAAGATTTTTTTATCGAGCGAATAAAAGCCAATGGTGCCGAAGAGCAGTACCGTCAGAAAGGCGGCCAGGGCCGTGATCAAACCCAGGCGCATAAAGCGGATGCTGCTGTGCTGTAAATATTGCCGGCGCGTGGCAATCAATACGCCCAGAATAGAAAAGGAGAGGATGGCTTCTTCGTAATCGAGTCCCTTGGCGATATGGCCGAACAGCGACAGGATGGTGAAGACAACGGCGATCCACCAGGCCGAGCGCAGTCCGCGAAAAAGATAAGCCGCGTTGACGATCAGCACCAGCCCGATGAGGATGACGGTCCAGTTGGATGCATGTATCGACTCCCGCGGTAAGTATTCGCGCAGTAGGTGCAAGCGTGCTGTAATGGGTGGCGTAAGCACCGAAAAAATATTCACCGCGCCCAGCAGAAAAATAAGCGTGGGCGGGAGTATGCGTAGAAAAATATTCTTTCCTTTCCAGCCCCAGGCAATCAATCCGGCAAGCAGGGGCAACCAAAATTCAAACAGCCGGTAAAGTATGGTGATCTCCAGCGCAGCCACACTGTCGTACCCATAACGGTTAAGTATATACGCCAGCGACAGTTCTACTGCACCGAGGCCTTTAAGAAAAGGCGAGATCAGTAGAAAAAGGGTGGATACTACATAGCCCATCAGCGCGGCTTCGATCAGGGCAGGTTCGCCGGCCGCTTTCATCGCGATGAACAAGTGTACTATGCCCGTGAGTTCAATGCCGATGGAAGAAAGGGTAGCCAGGGCAAAACCACGATAGGAGAGTTGCAACGTGAACAAGGCTTCCATATCCTGTTCCCATTTCGGGAAATAGCGAAGCAGGGTACGATACAACCAGCCGCGTTGCGCAAAAGATCGGAAAGCCCATACCAACAGCAATAGCAGGCCGATGGCCGTAGCGAGTGCGGGTACAGCGCCACTCACCGAGCCCTTGCTCACCAAACTATATAGTATTACGGGAATGCCCACCAGCACCAGCGACAGGATGCCGATAAAACCCTGCATGCCCGCGCCTTGGAAAATGGTATGTCGCTCGAGTTGCTCTTTGCGCAACATGGCGGGCAGGTAGGCCAGCGCCATAACGCCGCCGCCAGGTAAAAAAGTGCTGATGAAATTTCGCTTGAGGAAAAGTAACAGGGCCGCGGGCCAGTGCAGGCGGGCGCCGATGGCCTGGAAACTGTATACGAACAAGGCGGATTGTAAAAAAATATACACACCCGTAACCAATAAGCCGATGCTGATCCACAGGGGGGCGGCCGCGCGCAGGTAGGGCGATAGTGCCTTGAGCTCTTCGCGCTCGTGCCGAAAGAAATAAATGCCCAGCAAAATGAACAGCAGGGCCAGCATTTCTTTCCAGTGAATTTTTGACAGCAGCCGTGACATATGTAGATTATAAAGATAACTTTTTACCCGACGGGTAAAAAAAGGGCCCCGTGGAAACGGGACCCGTTCGGCGCAGCAGCATTTTGCTGTTCACCGATGCGAATAGTTATTGATTGGGTTTTTCAATTTTACTGATTACACCAGCTTTGCGCAGCAATTTCCGGTTCTCGCGGTTGTGCATCATTTTAAAAGCCAAAGCATACAAAACCGGTAGGATCAACAGGGTCAGGATGGTGGCTGTAACCAAACCACCAATCACCACAATCGCCAACGGCTTTTGCGTTTCACTGCCAATGCCGGTTGATACAGCGGCGGGCATCAGGCCGATCATCGCCATCAATGCCGTCATCACTACCGGTCGCACGCGCGAGTGCACGCCTTGTTGTATGGCTTCATCGAGCGGCATGCCTTCATCCAGGTTTTTTCTGAATACAGAGATCAGGATAACACCGTTCTGGATACATACCCCAAACAGCGCAATAAATCCAATGCCTGCTGAAATACTGAAATTGACGCCGGTGATATGCAATGCGAGAATACCACCAATCAAGGCAAAGGGCACATTCGAGATGGTGAGCAAAGCGTCTTTTACATTACCGAACGTGATAAAGAGTATCAGGAAAATGACGAGCAAACATATCGGCACCACGCGCCCCAGGGTCTTGCTGGCGCGTTGCTGGTTTTCAAACTCGCCATTCCAGGTGGCTTTATAGCCATCGGGGAAATGCACGGCGGCATTTACTTTTTGTTGGGCTTCGGCAATGGTGCTGCCAAGGTCACGTTCACGCACCGAAAATTTCACGGCGATATAGCGCGTATTGTTGTCGCGGAAAATAAAGGCCGGCCCCGTCAAGGTTTCAATGTTTGCAATCTCTTTCAAGGGCACTTTGGCGCCGTCGTTTGTTGGCACCATGAGTTGTTCAATGGCTTCCTGCGTTTCGCGGAAGTCTTTTTTGTACCGGATGCGGATATCAAATTTCCTTTCGCCCTCATACAATTGTGTTGCCGCTTTACCACCTATCGCCATTTCGATCACTGCATTGGCATCGGCCGTGCTGATGCCGTACATGGCCATTTTCTGCTGATCGAGTTGGATCCGGAATTCTGGTTGGCCGAGGTTTTTCAAAATACCCAGGTCTTCAATGCCGCGCACTGTCTTCAGTTGTGCGGCCACTGATTTCGACAGACTATCCAACACATGAAAATCGGGGCCGAATATTTTTACTGCCAGGGCTGCATTCACCCCCGCCACGGCTTCTTCTACGTTATCGCGAATCGGTTGGGAATAATTCAGCACAATGCCCGGCAGCTTGCGCAACTGCTGGTCCATATCGTCGATAAGTTGTTCTTCGGTAAGACCATGTTTCCATTGTTTTTTTGGCAGCAGGTCAACTTGTATCTGCACATTAAAAAATCCTTTCGGGTCGGTACCGTCATTGGTACGACCAATTTGAGAAAGTGTTTTCTCCACTTCCGGAAATTGACTCAGGATACTGATCATTTTGTCGCTTACCAGCTTCGCTTCCGACAAGGAAACACTCATGGGCAATTCAGCTTCTACCCACAACGCGCCTTCGTTCAACTCAGGCAGGAACTCAGTGCCCAGGAACTTGGCAGAGAAAAAACTAAGCGCCATGATCAGCAAGGCAACAAGCACGCTTTTTTTCTGGTTGGCATAAACGATGGTCAACAGCGACATTACCCCCTTCTCGAAAAACCCTACCACCGGGTTGTGTTTCTCCCGAACATTTTTGCGCAATAAAATGCTCGACAGCGCAGGCACCAGTGTCAAGGTAAAGAGCAGCGCGCCCAATAACGCAAACCCCAACGTATAGGCGAGGGGCGAGAACATTTTACCCTCCACTTTCTGAAACGCGAATATGGGTATCAAACAAGTGAGGATGATGATCTTGCTGAAGAAAATCGCTTTCCCCATTTCGGTACCGGTCGATTTAAACAGGCCCAGCTTGGCCAGCTTGTTGAATTTCTCCATGCCCACTTCTTTGGCCCGGTGGTCGAGGGCCACAAAAAGTCCCTCTACCATCACCACCGCACCATCAATGATGATACCGAAATCGACCGCACCCATACTTAGCAAATTGGCCGACATGCCCTTCAGTCGCATACAGATAAAAGCGAAAAGCAACGACAACGGGATGATCAAACTAACGGTAACGGTTGTACGCCAATCGGCCATGAAGATCAACACGATCACGGTTACGAGCACAATGCCTTCAATCAGGTTATGGATCACCGTTTCCTGTGCATAATCCATCAGTTCTGTACGATCATAAAAAGTATTGATCCGAACACCCTTGGGCAATATCGTTTTGTTGAGCTCCTCTACCTTGGCTTTCACCGCCGTCAACACCAGTGCCGGGTTCTCGCCTTTGCGCATCACCACAATGCCTTCCACCACATCGTCCTGGCGCCGGCCGTTTTTGTCGACCGAAACCCAACCCAACCGCGGCTTACCCGCTTCCACTACCGTTGCCACATTCTTCACCAACAAAGGCACACCATTCACCTTGGTAATAAGAATGTCTTCGATTTCTGAAATATTATTGAGCAGACCCAATCCACGCACTACATACGATTGCCCGTTTCTTTCAATCACATCACCGCCTACATTCACATTGCTTTTTGAGATGGCATTGTACACGTCCAACGACGACAGGTTGTATTTGGCCAGCAGCGAAGGGGTGACACTTACTTCATACACTTTTTCTTCGCCACCAAAACTGTTTACGTCGGCCACGCCTGGTACCGATTTGAATTGACGGTCGAGCACCCAGTCCTGTATGGTGGTAAGATCGCGTACCGAGTAGGTTTTGCTACTCAGGGTATAACGGAATATCTCGCCTGTGGGGCCATAGGGCGGTTGAATATCAGGTTTAACGCCATCAGGTAAATCAGCGCCGCCAATGCGACTCTGTACCTGCTGGCGCGCAAAAGCATCATCAACATCATCATCAAATATGATGCGCACATACGACAAGCCAAAGGCCGAGGTGGTGCGTAGGTTGGCTTTTTTCTGCACCGAGTTCAGCACCGTTTCCATCGGGATGGTGACGAACTTCTCCACTTCTTCAGCACTACGGCCCGGCCATTGCGCGATGATGATGATCTGGGTATTCGTTACATCGGGAAAGGTTTCAATCGGTGTTTCCTTATAAGCCCAAATGCCGAGGGCGGCCAGCACGGCCGTCATAAAGAAAACAAAGTAGCGGTGCCGGAGGGAAAAATGAATGATATTCTTGATAAACTTTTTCATGATCAGTCTTCTAAGAGTGCGCGATAAAGAAGTATCTGGTTGCGGGAAATCACTTTCTCGCCCGCTTCAAGGCCACTCTTGATATAAGTAAGCGATTGGAAGGTTTTTGTTATTTCAATCTGCCGAAGCTCCAGGTTACAGCGGTCGTGGTAAACAACTACATACGATTTGCCGTTGTCTTTTACCACTGCAACCGATGGAATGGTTACCATCGATGTTTTCTCCGAGCTTCGAATCATCACCGAAGCAAACATTTCTGGTTTCAACAACAGGCTGTCGTTTTTCAACGCAATCCGCACCCGCATCACTTTGGTTTGCGGGTCGAGGATTTCGTTTTGTTCATCGATCTTGCCTTTGAACACACGATCGGGATAGGCAAGGGTGGTCACATCGGCCTCGTACCCCTTGCGCACCCGCGCCACATCTGCTTCGTACACATTGGCCCAGATCCACACCTGGCTGATATCGCCCACGGTAAACATATTCTGGCTGTTATCGCCCCTGATAAAACTGCCTGCTTCTGCATTTTTCTCTACCACACATCCGTCTATCGGGCTTTTGATCATATACAGGCCATTGGCATCGGTATGCCCGCCGCCGTTGATCGTAATCTGGTTTTTGATCTTGGTAGCAGTCGATACGGCCTTGTTGTAATTTTCTTTGGCTTCCTGGAATTCTCTTTCGCTCGAAATGCCATTTTTAAACAATGACTCCTGGTTGTCCATCTGCTTTTTGGCGATGGCTACATCGGTGTTGGCCACGTCGAGGTCGGCATAGTTGCCGGCCACATCAGCACTTTTAATAATGGCAAGTATTTGGCCGCGACGCACATGATCGCCCAATGAAACATTTACTTTTTGTACTTGTCCGCCGCTAAAAGGAAACACCCGCACCACTTTGCTGTCATTGAAACTCACTTCGCCGCTCAGTTTCACCTGGTCATTCACCTGGCTGGTATAGGCAGAGTCGATCGTAATGATTTTAGCCAGTGAGTCGCTCACACAAACCTTGTCGTCTTTTTCAACGGCTGTTTCCTGTTTTGCGCGACAGGCAACCAGTGAGAGTAGCAACAAGCTGGAAGCGACAGAAAGAGTCAGTTTATTTTTCATGTAAATGCGATTGTCAGGTTATTGAAGGGGTACGATGGGTTGATTGGTAACAAAATCCAGGTTGGCGGCCGCTTTTACGAAATTCATTTGTTGTTCGGTGAGCTTGAGCCGGGTTTCTTTATAAGCATCGAGGAAGTCGGTGAAATCGAGCAGGTTGATTTGCCTGGCCTGGTACGACTTGAGCATGTTTTGAAAAAGCCCGTCGTATTTCTCTGCAAAATCAGACAGCTCTTTGCTGTTTACTTTTTGTAACACCAGGAATTGCTCGATGGCCGACCGCACTTCGCCGCTCACCTGGCTGTTCTGTTGTTTGACTTGGGTATCTGTTTGTTTGAAGGAGGCTTCGGCTGATTTGATATTGCCCTGGTTGCGATTGAACAGGGGCAGGGGCAGGGATACCGACAAGCCCACATAATGGTTGATATAACTGCTTCGCTGGTCGTATTCGGGTCCAATGGTCAAATCGGGTTTGGCGAGTGCTTTCTGGTAAATGATATTATGTGCTTGCAGGTCGCGGTTCAGCGTAGCGATTTTCAAATCGGGCCGGTTGCTGAGAGCGGCTTGAACCAGACTATCGACCGGCGGCAATTGTTGCGACAGCATGGCGTCGATGCCATATTGCAAATCCGGAACGATATAAGTTGAATCACCTGTTTGCAACAACAAGCGAAGTTCGGCCTGGAGGGGAATTACCTGCGATTGTACATTCAATAAATCATTCTGCAGCCCGAACAACAAAGCCTTCAATCGCAGGTTGTCCTTCAGCGATATATTGCCCAACTGGTACACCTGCTCCATGCCCGTTACCAGTTTATCTACTTCAACAATTTGTTTGCTGTAGAGGGAAATGATCTTGCCCAAGTGACCGACTTCGATCATGTCGCTCAGCAGGGTATAATGCAGGCTGCGAACCACGTCATCAAACTGCGCCTGTGCAATGGCCGTGTTGTCGGTAGCGAGTTGCGCCAGTTTGCTGCGCTTACCGGCGGTCCTGATCAATTGTTGAACCTGTACAAATACTTGTCCGTAGGTATTGTTGTGGCGAAAGAACTTACCGTCGTAGATATTCTGGTCGGTGTTCAACACAGGATTGTCCCAAAGCTTGGCTTGTTGTATCAAGGCTTTGTTGGCATCCACATTGTATTTGGCGGCCAATAAGTCCAGGTTGCGTTGGAGGAAAAGTTTTTCTGCTTCCGGAACGGAGAGGTGAAGGGTATCAATAGGAGGCGGGGCGGGTTGCGCCACACCGCACAGGCACGCAAATAGAATTGCTGCTGTGGCAATCAGGCTTCGCATCAGTGAACTGTTTAATTCAATGTAAAATTGTTAAACAGCTTGGTTAACCGCAATTAATCTTGGTTAAGCAGCGGTTAACGCTAGGCGGGAACAGTGAACCTGAACCCGTGACCATGAATGGTTTCAATCAACAGATCGGGATCAGCCCGCAGAAACTTGCGGAGTTTGGTCATGTAGACATCCATGCTGCGGCCCAGGAAAAAATCATCTTTTCCCCATACGGCCAGCAACACTTCTTCGCGTTTGAGGATGCGATTGCTGTGTTCACATAAGAATTTCAACAGATCGGCTTCTTTTTGTTTGAGGTCTACTTCGCCATCTGGACCGCTGAGCTTGCGATCGGTGTAGGAAAATTTCAATTTACCAATATTGTATTCCTGTTGAACCTCGTACGATAGTTTGCGCGTGCGGCGAAGAAACACATCCAGCTTGAGCAGGAGCTCTTTCATGCTGAATGGTTTGGTGATATAATCATCGGCACCGGTTTCGTAGCCCTTGATCCGGTCTTCTTCCATATTCTTGGTGCTGATGAACAAGATGGGCATGATATCAGATTGTTGGCGGATTTTTTTGGCCACCATAAAACCATCTTTGATCGGCATCATGACATCCAGCAAACAAATGTCAAATTTGTTTTTATCAAAGCGGTCGATGGCTTGTTGGCCGTCATCACAAACTTCTACAGTATAACCTTCTTCTTCGAGCGCTTCTTTCATCAACTCGCTGAGTGCCTGGTCGTCTTCTGCCAGTAAAATGTTGCCTTTGCCTGTCATATTGCTAGCCGTTTAAAGGGAGCTCAATCGTAAAATCGGTGCCAATACCGGGTACACTGTTCACAGTAATGGTTCCATGGTGCAAGTCTATAATTTTTTTGGTAAAATAGAGACCTAAACCCAACCCTTTTGTGTTGTGGAGATTGCCTTTTTGCGCGCGGTAAAATTTGCGAAAAATTTTCTTCAGGTCCTGCTGTTCGATGCCCATACCATTGTCGCGGATACTGATCTGGTAAAAGCGATCGTGCAGGCTGGTAACGATCTGCACTTTGGGTTGTGCCGCATACTTGATGGCATTGTTGACGATATTAAACAAAGCCAGGTACAGGTTGTCGGGATCGGCCATGATGGCGATATCGCCTTCTTCGAGCGTTACTGCAAAGACCCCTTTTTTCTCCAGCAGCAGGGGCTCCAGTTGTTGTGTGACCTGTCGAATCAGTTCATTGGGTATCAATTCCTGTTTTTGCAACGAAAAACTATAATTGTCTGATACCACGGTTTTGATCAGGTTCTGGATATGGGTTTTCAGGTAGTCGGTCTGCCGACGGATGGTAGTGGCGTATTTCGCAATTTTTTCCGGATGGGTTACCACTGAAGTTTTGCCCAGCGCTTCGGTCGATAAATCAATCACGGTTAGCGGCGTACTGAATTCATGCGTCACATTGTTGATAAAATCCTTCTGCACTTCGTTGAGAAATTTTTGCCGAAATAAATAATAGATCGACAGGGCCAGGCCGATGAGCAGGAACAACAGAAAAGCGCTCGTGTAAATCCAGGCATTCATTTGGGTAATGATGTACTGGTTGCGGCGGGGAAAATAGAGGTGCACAAAAGAGAAGTCGCGCACCGGCAGCGGATCGTCTTTCGATACCGAAGATCCCGTTGTTGTTGCGGCGTTGATATCGCCTTCATAGGCCAGCGCCCGCTTCGATGCATCATACACCATCACTTTGCAATCGGTAAGTACATTGAAATCGTTGAACTCCGATTGCAGGTAATGCAGCAAACTGTCTTTGGGTGGTATGGTATCGATGCGAAATAAAAAACTATTGGGGCCGGTATGTTGGATATGGCTGGCGTGGTGGCTGAGGGAATAAGGTACGAGGTCAAGGTCTTCGTATAAGCCCCTGATGCTTTTTACCACTGATGTATTAAACTCGTTTTTTTCATAGGCATAGTTGCGTTGCATCCAATGCACCTGGATGCCCACAATGGCCGCTACCGTGATGGCAAGCAATACAATCAATAAACGTGTAGTGGATGATCGCATGGTGAAATGATGTCGTAAAATTGACGCTTCAGTTGGTTAATCGGTGGTTAAGGAATTTCATTTGCTTTTACATTCAAAAAAGGCATTTGATATTTGGGTTCTCATAACAAGGTTTAGGTACAAAGTATAGACAAAGAAGGTTTGGTTATTTTGCATGAAACGGCAGACAGGGGTCTGCCTTTCTTGCTATTGGGTTAAAAGTCTTTTTGTTGAAGCCTGCATTACCGACGCCATTTTACGGCTTTCCGAAAAATGTGTTCTGAATTGCCGGGGCGACATCGCCTTTAGTTTCATAAACTGTTTGTTGAAATTGGCCAGGGTATTGTACCCGCTCTCGTATGCAATATCGGTAATGGGTTTGCCGGTATCGATCAGTTGCTGACAGGCTTTGCCGATACGTACTTCATTTAAGAATTCGATATAGGTTTTCTTGGTCGATTTCCTAAAATATTGACAGAAGGCCGGTACACTTAGTCCGGTATATTCAGCAATGGCCGGCAAAGAAATACTATCGGCATAATGGTCGATCGTGTACTGAAAAATGCGATCGATTCTTTCCTGTTGCTTGCCCGGGGTTTCGGCCATTTTTTTGGTGGACAATTGTTGCGGGTGCTGATCCCCCGCCATGGTATGCAAACATTGCAGCAACAAAATGATTCGCGTTATGCCTGTGGCATTTTCAATGGATTGCAACTGCGGGGCCAGTCGTTCGCTGCAGGCTGGCGACATTTTTAAGCCCCGTCGACTGGCATCGATCAGGTTTCGCAAGCTGCGCACTTCGGGCAGTTGCAAGAAATGTTCGCCCCAGCAATCGGGCAAAAATTGTAGCACCAGGGCAGCGGTCTGTTGTTGCGGGTCGGATTTCTGGAAGGTGTGCGGCAAATTGGCACCCAGCAGGTAGCTATCGCCCGCACTGAAATTGCCTACATGGTTACCGACAAAAGCATTGCCTTCGCCTTCCAGGAAAAAAATAATTTCTATTTCCGGGTGCTGGTGCCAGGGCACTTCAAAATGCGGCGTACGAAAAGTGCGGGCCACAAAACTCTGGTTTTCGTCGGCAATGAGTTTTTCAATGAAGGGCTTCATACTATAACTATATTAAGCAAAATTTTGCTAATTGGCGGTTGTGGGCAATAAAATTGTTTCAGAAAACAAGAATAAAATGGAGCCCCCAAACAGCCGCGACCTGTAACTTCACCCTCTCAACCCTGCCATATGCTTTTGTTAGGAATAGATATTGGCACTTCGTCGGTCAAGGTATCGGTGGTGGATGGCGAAACGCAACAGCCAGTCGCCAGTGCCAGTTATCCCGACACCGAAGCGCCGATTATGCGCTTGCAACCCGGATGGGCCGAACAGGAGCCGACCGATTGGTGGGACCGGTTTGTAATGGCCTACCAGCAAATAATAAGTACAAAAAGTTTTGATCCTTCGGCGATTGGTGCCATCGGTATCGCCTACCAAATGCATGGCCTCGTGTTGATTGACAAAGCAGGCGCGGTATTGCGGCCCTCCATCATTTGGTGTGATAGTCGCGCGATTGCCTATGGCGATCAGGCGAACCAGGCATTGGGACCCGATTATTGTTTGTCGCATTACCTGAATGCGCCGGGCAATTTCACCGCCGCGAAACTGGCCTGGGTAAAAGAAAACGAACCGCATATTTATGCGCAGGCAGATAAGCTGCTCTTGCCGGGTGATTATATTGCTTTTCGCATGACCGGCACCGTTACCAGCAGTGCTGCGGCTCTTTCCGAAGGGGTGTTATGGGATTTCAGCAGTTCTTCGCCGGCGGAAAAATTAATGAACTATTTCGGGTTTGATTCGGCTTTGCTGCCAACCGTACAACCCGTGTTCTCCACCCACGGAAGCCTCAGCGCAAACGTAGCGGCACTGCTGCAATGCAAAGCGGGTATACCTGTCAGTTATAAAGCGGGCGATCAACCCAACAATGCATTGTCGCTCGGGGTTATGGAACCAGGCGAAATTGCGGCCACGGCCGGCACCTCCGGCGTCATCTATGCCGTGAGCGATGGCCTGGGCTTTGACCCATTGTCGCGCGTGAATAGTTTTGCCCACGTAAACCATGCAGCGGCTGATCCGCGCATCGGCATACTGCTTTGTATCAATGGCACCGGTATCTTATACAGTTGGGCGAAGCGCCAGTGGGCTACTACGCTTTCTTACCATGAACTAAATGCGTTGGCGGCACAGTCGCCCGCCGGCAGCCGGGGGTTATCGGTATTGCCCTTTGGCAATGGCGCAGAACGCATGTTGGCGAACAAACAAACCGGTGTGGTGTTTGCCGGCATCGACCTCAACCAGCACAACCAGGCTGATCTGTTCAGGGCTTTGCAGGAAGGCATTGCTTTTTCTTTCCGATATGGGCTCGATATCATGCGCAGCAATGGGTTGGCGCCCACTATCATCAAAGCCGGCAATAGCAATCTATTTCAGAGCGATGTGTTTCTGCAATCATTTGTGGGCGCTACCGGCGTACCGGTATCGTTGTACCAAACCGATGGCAGTGTGGGTGCGGCCCTGGGCGCGGGCATCGGCGCAGGCTATTATGCAAACCCACAGCAGGCCTTCCAACAACAGTCGGCCATTTGTACCTACACCCCCGATGAAGCGCCGGTGCTCGACGAAGCTTACCAGCGCTGGCTGGATCTCTTACACAAAAACTTACCCAATTACGTTTAAACATAACCGTTATGTCGACCAAATCAATCTTTGCTGGAATAGGGAATATTCAATATGAAGGCCCCGAATCAGACAATCCGCTGGCCTATCGATGGTACGATGCGAACAGAATGGTTGCGGGCAAAACGATGAAAGACCAACTGCGATTTGCGGTGGCTTACTGGCATTCGTTCTGCGGCAGTGGTGCAGACCCCTTTGGGGAGGCCACCCATCTTTTTCCCTGGCTGGACACGAAAGACGCGGTGAGCAGTGCCAAAGAAAAAATGGATATGGCATTCGACTTCATGACCAAACTTGGTCTGCCGTATTACTGTTTTCATGATGTAGACCTGGTCGACTACGGCGCAGATGTGGTGGAGAATGAGCGTCGCCTGCAGGCCATTACCGCGCATGCCAAACAGCAGCAGCAAGCCACGGGCATCAAACTGTTATGGGCAACCGCCAATCTTTTTTCGGCCCGCAAATACATGAATGGGGCGGCTACCAATCCTGATTTCGCCGTACTTACGCAGGGTGCCGCACAAGTGAAAGCCGCACTCGATGCAGCCATCGCCCTTGGTGCAGAAAACTATGTGTTTTGGGGTGGACGGGAAGGGTATATGAGCCTGCTCAATACCGATATGAAACGTGAACAGGAACACCTTGCGCGGTTCTTACAGGTGTCGCGCGATTATGCCCGCCAGCATGGTTTCAAGGGCAAGTTTTTTATCGAGCCCAAGCCTTGCGAGCCCACCAAACACCAATATGATTATGATTGCGCAACGGTGATTGGTTTCTTGCGCCAGCACAACCTGCTCGATGATTTTTCCCTGAACATAGAAGTGAATCACGCTACGCTTGCGGGGCATACGTTCACGCACGAACTGCAAGTGGCAGCCGATGCCGGCTTGTTGGGTTCGATTGATGCCAACCGCGGCGACTACCAGAATGGTTGGGATACCGATCAGTTTCCCACCAATCTCAACGAACTGACCGAGGCCATGCTGATCATACTCGAAGCCGGTGGCTTCAAAGGCGGCGGCATTAATTTCGACGCGAAAGTGCGTCGCAATTCAACAGATTGGGAAGATCTTTTCCACGCACACATCGGAGGTGTTGATGCGTTTGCGCGTGCGCTGCTGATTGCCGACAATGTGTTGTCGAAATCGGATTACAAAAAACTGCGCAAAGACCGCTATGCTTCTTTCGATAGCGGCAAAGGAAAAGAATTTGAGGAAGGCAAATTAAACCTGGAAGACCTGCGCAATTTGGCAGCAGCGAGCGGTGAGCCCGCCGTCATTAGTGGCCGGCAGGAATATTTGGAGAACCTGATCAACCGGTATATCTAATAGAAACGATTACCAGTTGCCCATATGCTCTTTGACTACCCTTTCGGTAGATTCATCGTTGATGGGATGTGTTTTCCAGTCGGGGTCGTATTTTACAAACCAGCTCAACCAGATGCTCCGTGATAGGCGCATGAATACCGGTTGCAGGGCGATGAGTAGGATTGCATTGGCGACAAGCCAATACCAAATGCGGTAATCCCCTTCTTTGGTAGACATGCCGATTAGTACGATCCAGGCAACGAAAGTAGCGACCGACAATGCGATGGTGAGGGCATAGCTTACATAGGCGGTTCCATAATAGAAACCAGGTTCGAGTTCCGTTGGCTGCGCACACACGGAACAGGTTTCGTTCATTTTGAGAATTTCGCCGAATGCATATGGGCTAGGATTTTTGAACAGCTTTCCTTCGCGGCAACGCGGACAATAACAGCCAAGGGCCGCTGCCAGGTAAGAACGGGTCGCTTTTTCTTCAGCCATGGTACCAATTTTTGCAAAGGTACAGATAATCCTTTGTGCCGTTGTAATCTTAGTCACCCAATACTTTCTCCATTTTCATGCTACGCGAGCCCTTGATGAGTACATGGGTGTTGCGCAGGTTTTGCGCTTTGAACCAGTCGCGCGCTTCTTCGCTGTTGTTCAACTGGGTATACTGGTGAGAAATTTTCCCGAAATCGCCACCCACCAACACCACTTTTGTCCACGGATGCGCATCGATCAAGGCCAGAATATCCCGGTGTTCCTCCAGGCTTTCGGGGCCCAATTCGGCCATGGCGCCCAATACCAGCACTTTGTTATCAGCAGGCAGTATGGCGAAATTTTCGATGGCTGCCCGCATGCTGCTGGGGTTGGCATTGTATGCGTCGAGAATAAAATGGTTGGAGTTTAGCTCGAGCAATTGCGAGCGGTTGTTCTCGGGTTTGTATTGTTCGATGGCGTTGACGATGCGGCGGTCTTCGACCGAAAAATATTTCCCAACGGCAATGGCGGCCAGCAAATTCGGCAGGTTGTAGGCGCCTACCAGTCGGCTGCTGATGCTGGTTGTTTTTAAACCTTTTACAATCCCAATTTCCAGGAAGGGTTCACTCTTGCGCACTTCGCCACAAACGGCCAGTTCTTTTTCGGCCGATTTGCCCACGGTACCGTAAGCAATCACTTCGCTGAGCCCATCGCCCATGGCTTTCAACCAGGGGTCATCGTATAAAAGAAATCCTACGCCCTTTACTGAGCGCAGGTAGGCAAAGAGTTCGCCTTTGCCTTTTCGCACGCCGGCTACACCGCCGAAACCTTCAAGGTGTGCTTTTCCCAGGTTGGTGATCAAACCATGTGTGGGTTCGGTGTATTGGCAATAGGATTCTATTTCGTGTTGGTGGTTGGCACCCATTTCAATGACGGCCATTTGGGCATCGTCGCCGATTTTGAGCAAGGTGAGGGGAATGCCAATATGGTTGTTCAGGTTGCCTTCGGTGGTATAGGTTCGGTAGGTACTGGACAGTACGGCATGCAGCAGTTCTTTGGTGGTGGTTTTTCCATTGCTACCGGTGATGGCGATGACCGGGATATTGAATTGCCGGCGATGGTGAAGGGCGAGCGCTTGCAGGGTGCTTAGTACATCGTCGACGATGATGGTTTTTTCACCCTGCGCAAAACTCGGGTTGTCGATGATGGCATAGGCGGCGCCTGCTTTAAGTGCATCGGCTGCAAAGGCATTGCCATTGAAATGTTCGCCCTTGAGGGCAAAATACAAGTCGCCGGTTTTGAGTTTCCGCGTATCGGTTTGGATGGAGCGAAATTTTTTGAATAGCTCGTACAACTGTGGAATGGTCATGCAACGAAATTAGGGTATTTCAAGGGTCGGATGGTGGCTATACCAGGCGGTCCAACTGCCCTTTCTTTTTGACAATATTTTTGTAATCCCATTGAATTTTCGCCGACTTCTTCAACCAGCGAACCAGTTCTTTTGTATTGACTTCGCTTTTATTGGTGTATCGTTTTTCTGCCGCTTTGAACTTTCCTTCTTTTTCCAGGCCGGGTTCGTCAAAACTTTGTCCGCTCCAAAACAGGAGCCGCACGCCATCCTTCAATTTGCTATAGCCAACAATGGGATTGCCATCGAGAAACCAAACCGGGTGTGCGTGCCAGATTTTGTTTTCGGCTGTCGGCAATTGGCCGCTGATGGTAGTGGCGAGCAGCTCGCCAATGTCTTTGTCGGCTTTTGACAACGCCTTGTTATAGGCAATAATATCGGGTGATAGCCTTGCTGTTTCTTTTTTGTTGGTTGTCGGCTTTTTGTTGGTTGTCGCGGTTTTTTTTATGACAGGTGCAACCAGGCTATCTTCTTCCATGCGAAAACGAACTATCTTTTTGATCAGCGCCAGCGGCAATGGTTTGTCGAGCGGAAACTGGATAGCGCCTTTCGAAGTTTTGTAGCCAGTCAGTTCTTTGGCAAAATGCACGATGGGTTTGGGCGTCGGGTAGAAGCCAATGTGGTTTTTGCCGGCAGCATAGTACACCAGGATTTTGTTTTGCTTGAATGCAGGCATGCCATAGCTGATGGTTTCAACCGCCTTAGGCGCAGCCTGTAGAATAGCCGATCGAAGCTGACTAAGCAATGAAATTTTGTCAGCATCTTGAGCGGCATGGTACGCATCTATGTTGTTGAAGACAGAATTACTTTTATTCATTTGGCTGCTTTTGGGTGTGTACTATTTTGGTTTTGAAAGATCGGTATAAATAGACAAAAGGATATGGTAATCGTCGAGCACCCAATCGCCCGTCATCGCACCCTCATAGTGCCGATTTTTTCCCAGGTAGTCTTTGAATAGGTTGTAGGCAATGCGTGCATTGCTGCTATCGTAATAGGTTTCCTTCCAGGCATTGGATACAAATTCAAAAGGGACGATTCCAATACCACCATTGTAAATTTTTACCGGCCCCATCGACGACTGAAATGATACCACCGACAGGTTGCGCTCTTTGGCTGCGTTCATAATTAAGGCGAGGTGCTTTAGGTAATTCAGCAGGCGTTTGGTGAGTTGCGATGTATCTTCTGCGGTTGTTGGTTTTAATCGCCAGTGGTTGTTCTCCGGATAAAACGGATCGTCTTTGAAACTTTTCAACGGCTGAAATTGCTTTAGGTAAGTATAGGTTTTGTGTTGGTTGGCATTAAAAAGGGTCAGGATTGGTTTTGGGTCGAAACGCCGGCCGATCGAATAGCCCAAGGAGTCGCTATTTTGATGGTTGTCGATAAGCAGCAGGTTGTCCTTGCTATCCACTTTCCAATGGCCAAAACGGTAAACGGTATCACTATTGATTTCAGTAAAAAGGTGGTCGTCAAAAAGATACAGAGCGATGCCTTTTTTCAGGTCAGCCGAAAACCGGCGATCGTTGTCGAATCCTTCCTTTTCGGCGCCAATGGTATCAATCTTGTAGATGAGCCAGGTGCCGGAAAGGGATTCCTTTTTGTTGACAGTACAGGCCGAGAGAATGAAACCAAAACAGAAAATCACCCAATGCAATTGCGATTTCGACATGCTAGTACGCTTTAAACAATGAAGAATAGTTTGCAACTTATTGCGCCGGGTATAGTTGCTTGATGTAGTTAAGCTGGTTGGCGATCATCTTGACCAGAACGGTTTGGTCAATGTCGGCCAGGGTTTTAATGTGTACGCAACCCTTGTCTGTTTTGTGTTTGCCAAATTGCGATAACAATTTCTCTCTATCGTTGAAGTTGCCTGAAAAATAAAGTGCAATGGACGATGCTCTTGGTGAGAACGCAAAATTGGGGCTATCGCCTTCCCGGCCGCTTTCATATTTGTAATGATGGCTGCCAAAGCCGACAATGCTTGGCCCCCACATTTTTGGTTCCAGTTTGGTTTGCTGCTGGATGATTTTGATGAGTGCCTGGCAGTCTTTCCTTTTTGTTTCGTCTGTAAGGGCGCCGATAAAGTCTGCTACACTTTTCTCGGTTTCTACCGTTTTATTCTTTGCCATGGTTAATCTTTTTTAAAGACAGAAAGAAACAAGGCCGGCCCTGATTTGGTGTCAAAGTTGGCTGGATAGCCATCGCCTTTCAAATTGTAAATTATGAACAATTGTTGATCGACCAGCTTGTAAAGGGCCGTAAAATGTTTGCCGGTATTGACGCTTTGCCGGTTATCTCCAGTTTAATAGGCGTCCAACTGCCATTCAGTAATGATGAACTGGAAGATCCTTTTTTTGTTGTTGAGCAGCTAAAAAGTAGCGCTGCCAACAGAAGAAACATACTGTGTCGCATATGTTGAAGTTTGGGTTCCTACTCTTTGCCGGAAGCTTGATGAGGCGATACAACCTGGTTAATAAGCGTCAGTTGTGCCGCGGTGATTTTCCACGCATTGTTTGTCTTTACAAAAACATCGGTTAGCATTTTGTAGTCTGTCTCGCCTTTTTTGTATGTACGAAACGGGACGTCATAGTCTTTGTCGGCATACAATGTTTCGTCCGTATAAACGATGGCTATTGAAGGGGTGATAAATCGTATATTTTTGACGTCGAATTTCAGCGAAGTGGGCGACAAGCAGCAATCACCCAATTCGTTGAAATGGGTAAGGATTTCTTTTCTGCCCTGCCAAAACTGGCCGACAAAATTAATTAGCGTGCCATCATCGGTAAAATAACTACTGAACTTTTCCCAATCGTGTTTATTCCAGGCCGTTTCCATCTGTTGTTTAATGTTCTTGATGGCTGCTTCATCTGCGCTGTTGGTTTGTGCAAAAAGAACGGTAGCAAATAGCAGGAACATGCTGGTTAAAATAGGCTGCTTCATAACTGGTTGTTTTGGTACAAAGCTGCGTAGAACATTTCCCGGAGAATAGTACAAATGCGACTTTTGGGTTTCAGTGGAAAATCCCCTTTTTAAGCAGGAAAGGCTGTTTTTTGCAAACGCCGGTCAAATTGACCACCGTTGGCCGGTTTAAGTTGACCACCCCTGGCCGAAGCAAATTGACCATGCTTGGCCGGGCTAAATTGACCACCTGATTGGGGGCTAATTAGTTCATGTTTTT
>JAIUNW010000019.1 GCA_020161535.1 Bacteroidota bacterium
CTCCATAGAGAAAAAACCTTCTCAAAAACACACTCCACTCAAATTACGGTTCCGTTCAACATTGGCCTTCATTGTTGGTGCTACGCACCCAACGAAGGCTTAGTTGTTGTGCGCTGTTTATTGCAATTTCATGTTCCAGGTTCCTTTATGCGGAATATAAGGGAACGGAATTATTCCAAAAAGGAACGCTATTTGAGTCCTGAACTTCCAAATACCTTTCATTTCTTTTCCGTCTTGCGAAATTGTTCCCGAATAATAAAGAGCGGGATGTCTACGATCCATGATTTTTCTTGAGCCATTTTTGAATGCGAATGTTGCTATCGGCATTTGTTTCTGAAATGAAACTGTGTTGTTTTTAATTTCACCAACAATCTTCCCTTCGCCTTCCATGCCCCCGCTCTCTTTGTCGTCCGTTACAGACCCTTCAAATTCCTTTCCGTTAAAAGTGTGAATTATTATTGTAAAATAAGTTTTTTCAAACCCAATAGCCTTCTGAGCTTCTCCCTCATCATATTTATAAGATCCAATCCATGTCCCTTTCATAAATTTGCCTTGATTAAATTGAGTCTCGTTAATAGCGCACAACGTCCGAGTATTTGCGATGGCAGGATATTCTGTGTTCCATCGCCTGTACCAAAGTTGATTATTGTTTTATTGTTGAAGATACATTTTGTCGTTTAATTATTAACGTCAAGCCCCAAACTGCAGCTGATTAAAGATTTGCTGCCGATTGTTCTTCCGTCAGCCCTGCTATTGCAAATACTTTTGTTAGCGGCTGCTTTTTGTAGCTTGTGATTTGTGCCATTCAATATATTCTGGCAACTCTAAAATTGGATATAAACCCTCGTCTTCCGGCTCGTCTGGTAACAAGTCAGTGTCAACATAATGAATATCTAAAGCAAAAGATTTTTCTCCAACAATTGTGTCAAGCATTTTATATAAGAGTGGTGTCAATGTTTCGTTGTCCTTGATTAACTCGTGATTTTTGAAAAACACTCTTATTCCTAAGTCAGAATTTTCATCATTTGAAAGAGGAAGAAACCACACGTCTTCTGTATTCAGTTCTAAGTCATTCTGTAGGCGTACCGTTTTTTCGGTCAATTCGAATGTAGAGGATTTGGTTGATTTTTTGCCGCTTTATCCACAAAACGGCTCTCTTCAATTTGTGGATGATTTTCGTTCGCCGTTTGTGGATAAAGCTGATTGCCGCCAGTCATTTGACGGGCGTAATTAAGGGGTGATAAATAGCCCAATGCTTTGTGTGGACGTTCCTGGTTATAATCGATGCGCCAGTTTTCACACATTGCCCGCGCTTCATGTAAGGTGAAAAACATGTAGGCGTTTAGCAGCTCTCGTCGAATACTTCCGTTCTTGCGTTCAATAAAGGCATTTTGCATGGGTCGCCCGGGTTGAATGAATTGTAAAGAAATTTGGTTGTTTGTACACCATTGTTCCAATCGGTGGCTGATGAACTCCGGGCCATTGTCAGTGCGGATATTGGCTGGTTTGCCCCGCTCGGCAATCAATCGGTTCAGCACCCGGATCAGCCGCAGGGTGGGCAGCGAGGTGTCCACTTCGATGGCCAGCGACTCCCGGTTGTAATCGTCCAGCACATTGAGCAATCGAAAGCTTCTGCCGTCTTCCAGCCGGTCTGTCATAAAGTCGATGCTCCACATCTGGTTGGGGGCTGTGGCGGCCAGCAGGGGTTGTTTGACGCGCTCCGGGAGCCGTTTTTTGACACGTCGACGGATGTTCAGGTGCATGTTGCGGTATACACGCCGTAGCTTCTTGTGGTTCCAGCAGAGACCCCGGTTGCGCAGCCGATAGTGGCATTGCCATAGTCCAATGGCCGGGTGTTTATGCACCAGTTCTTCCAGGGCCTGTTCAACGGCCTGGTCATCTTTGCTCTTGCGTTGGTACTGGTAACTGCTTCGTGGTAGCTGCACGATTCGACAAGCCTTGCTGACACTACACTGCTCTTCGGTAATAAAATACCCGGCAGCTTCCCGTTTGTCAGCAGGCGTTACAACTTTTTTTCAATGAAGTTTTTCATGGCCCGGTTCTCGAAAGTGAGTTCCGCCACGATTTTCTTGTATTGACTCAGTTCGGCTTCCATATCCTTCAATTGCCGGACCTCACTGACCTGAAGACCCCCGAATTTGGCTTTCCAGTTGTAAAAGGTTGCTTCACTAATGCCAAGTTCCCGGCTGATCTCTTTGACCGATATGCCGGCTTCCTGGCGCTTGATGGCAGCCACTATCTGACTCTCTGTAAATGTTGATTTTTTCATACCTGACAGTTTAAAATTAAATAGATTACTCTACTTTTTAACTGCCGAATTATCGGTACGCCTACACTTAAGCTTGAGCACCTTTTGTAATGTAATGGCTTCCAGTAGGGCCACAAGTATTCCCTGGGCGCCAATCTTATCGCCTGGGCGTCAGTTATATTCGTTGGGCTTTAGTAGTATCAATTAGCTGGGCGTTGGTTGTATCAATTTGCCGAAGTTCAAACACTTAAGCCGCCAGTTAAATTGCTTGGGCAAGAATAGTATTACTTTGGTGATAGTTGTAACATATAACCTGTAATGCTTCCGTAGAAGTGTCAGTCGATCAGGTTGTTTTTAACCGCATAGAACACCAAACCAGCCGTGTTCTTCGTGCCGAATTTTTCCATCAGTTTGTCTTTGATGGCTTCGACCGTTCTTGGGCTTACGTCCATTTTTTGTGCTATTTCCTGGGCGGTGAATTCCATGCAGATATATTTGATCACATCCCGCTCGCGATCGGTGAGAGTGATTTCGCTGTTGAGGTTGGGAACCACTTTTTGTTTGGCGTGCGATTTCTTCAGTAGGATGCGATTCACAAAATTATTGAGGTAGTATCCCTTTTCGAATACTTCCATTATTGCTCTTCTTATCTCAACCGGATCGGCGCTTTTCAAGAGGTATCCATTGGCGCCAATTTCCATGAGGTGGCTCACGAAGCGTTCGTCTTCGAACATAGTGAGAATTACAATATGAATAGCGGGGTATTGCTTTGCAATAAGTTTGGTGGCTTCGATGCCGTCTTTGGTAGGCATGCGTAAATCCATCAGGATAACATCGGGAAGAGAATCTCCGAGGCCGTCGATCAATTCCTGGCCATTTTCGGCTTCTTGTACAAATTTGATATTATTAAAAGGTCGCAGGGAAAGAATTACACCTTTCCTGAATATTTTATGGTCGTCGGCAATAGCAACCTTAATAACGGTGTTGGTGGTCGTTGTAATACTCATTGGATTTTTATGGATAAGTTGGCGCGAAAATACTGAATTGCCTTAGTTTTTCTATAACATTTAGTGGTAAGTTCTTTTAACTAACTGGTTCTTTATTTAGTTCGATGGTTACTTTATAATAGGTCTGTGATTGGTCTTTCTCAAAAAAGATTTTACCCTGTGCCACTTTGAGTCGGCTTTGGATATTTTTCAAACCAAGTCCGGAGGCACTTTTAGCGAGTCGGTCAAAATCTGCCTGGGTCATGCCTTTACCGTCGTGGTGCATTCTGATATAGAATTTTTGTCCGCTGGCGTTTTGGGTGAGGTGAATGAAGCTGGCATTACTGTGTTTCAATATATTGTTAACCAATTCCTGGATAACGCGGTACACAATCAATTCATTTTCTGGTGCGAGCCGGTCTTTATAATCGTGAAAACGAGAAGAAGCGTTGATATTGCCTGATCCATTGAGTTTTTGAAAGGAATCGTTGACAGCAGACTCCAGACCAAAGTTTTTGAGGGTTGGCGGCATCAGGCTATGCGAGATATTCCTAATGAGTTGGATGGTATCGTCGATGATTTGCTTGGCGCTATAAATGCTTTGGAGTTGGGCACTTTTGTCGAGGTGCACCATGTTCTCATTGAGGTAAAGCCGGGCGGTAGCGAGGAGGGGGCCGGCATCATCGTGCAGGTCGGCAGCGATGCGGGCTCTTTCTTCTTCCTGGAGGCGTATCGAGGCGTTCAGCAATAATTTTTGCTGTTCGTTCTCCATTTTCTGCAAAGTCAATTGGTAGCGGATGACTTTTCGTTGGTGAAAAATGATAAAAACGATCAGGCCGATGGTAAGCACAAGCATACCGATCGTTCCGAAATAGAGCAGGAACGAGATATTGGCACTTTGTGTATTAGCCTGTAAAAGAAGCATTTAGGGGTAAAAGCTAGGGTTTAATTCAAAAAAAATGCGTCAATTCTCCGGGAAGTAGCCTTCGGGTTCTTCCTTTTTGTCCGCCTCTTCAGGCATTAGAAACGCAATAGAGAAGAATATATTTTTTAGTATTATACTTATCCAGTTGACGTTCCAGAAAAAATCTTTGTCTCCACTGCCCATTTTTGAATAATAGAGGAAGAAGAAAAAAGTACCCGCAAAGTAGATCATGATACCAGATATGACCCAAAACTTGTAAGTATTGTATACGAAGCCAATAATTTGGCTTTGCATTTCTTCGAATAGCACAAGAATGCTGAAAGACAAGAGTATTATGGCACTACTCGCAATTGGAATAATGTCGAATTTTTCATTCACTAAGTTGTTTGTATAGAAATTGTAGCTGGAATAGCTAATTGCGATTATGCAAAAAAGTATCGTTCCAATATTTAGAAGAAATGAATAAATTTTTTTGTTTAGAAAAGTTTTTAACGTGAAAGCCAAACAGAAATATTCAACAATAGTAAAAATTGAGAGAAGTATATTTTCCAGCCCTGGGTTAGATCCTAATATTCCATTATTAGCAAAATAGTTAATGAGTTCTTCGTTTATAACTGAATAACATAGATAAAACAAAAAAACCCATGCTGATTTCTGTTTTGGTCTTTTCCAAAAGAAAATCAGCAAGGGTAAAAAATTGGAAGTCTTTGCTATTAAGTCAAACATGGGAGATTGCTAACCATTCAAAGATAGCAATCCAATATGTTATAATTTCAAAGCAATGTTGTCCACTCAGGAACTGTTGTTGTCGCTGCACCGGGGGGCGGGGGAGTCGGTGGTTTGTCAGTTCTATTACCCCTATCAGCTACAATCCCTTGATGCTTTGTGATTATTCCTTCTGGAGAGACAGAAGTATATTCAGCAATAACTTCGCCATCGTAATTAACGCCGACGTAAACTAACGTCTTTTCTTGCTTTTCGTTTAAAGCATGATAATACCGAATACCGGCACAATCCGGCTGATCCAAAATCTGTTGCAAAATGTTCTTGCCGACAAAAATCCACGCATTTTCTTCTGGGAAATTGTCTTGAAAGTCTTTAATCATTTTTGCACCTAACTCCTGTGGAATGGCTTCTCCAACATTTTCTAGGGTAGGCGCTAGAGCCTTTGTTTGCATCATAGTAGTAAGTTTTAGAAATACTAAGGGAGGTTTACCATTCGAAATACCCTTAAAAAAAAACCTAGGGCAACTGGGGTATTTCATCTGAAAAAGGGTAATTTGTCTGTAATTCAAGCTGGACGTGTATTTACGAAAAATTTTGACGTAAACGTACTAATACGGGTAGCGTATTAATACGCGATAAAACTAGTATTTTTACGCGTCACTTGTAGGCTTAAATTCCCCCATTGATCAAAGACTCAATGTGTTAGGCGAACGATTTGGGAAAACACAAATTTTTAAATTTCGGCTTCTGAAAGAGCCCTGTAAAATAGCTTAATCGTAAATGGCCTTGGCGCTTTATATGCAATTTTACTTGATGCGAAAAAAACAACATAAAAATCGCGTGGAAATACGATAATTGCGAAGTTCACGTTTAAAGAAAACCATCGACTCAATATTACCAATATCTATTTATGAGTTCAGAGTTAAGCATCAAGGTTAGTTTGGCCGACGATCATAAGATTTTCCGAGACGGGATTAAAATGGCCCTAAAGGGAAAAGAATACCTTAAAATTTTGTGGGAAGCTGAAGACGGCAGAGACCTCATGCACAAAATGCATCTGAAAAAGCCTGATGTGCTGTTAATGGATATTCGGATGCCAGAAGTGGATGGGGTGAACGCCATCGGGATGTTAAGGAAGGAATATGACGATGTGAGAATCATTGTACTGACCATGTACGATGATCAGGAAATGATTACCAAGATGATGGAAATGGGTGCGAATGCCTATCTCACCAAAACCTCGGATCCCGAAGAAATCTATCAGGCAATCCTGGCCTGTATGAACGACGATTTTTATTTCAACGACCTTGTCAACAAAGCCGTTTTAAGCAAACTCCAAACCAAAAAGGCGGTAAAGCAGTTTTACCCCAATCCCGTCAAATTTTCAGAGAAAGAAACGCGCATTCTCAAGTTGCTGGCAGAAGACAAAACCACGGAGGAAATTTCGAAAGAGGTTTTTTTGAGCCCAAGAACCATCGAAACCATCCGGCAAAACATGAAATCGAAAGTAGGCGCTAAGACCATCGCAGGCCTAATCATGTACGGCATGAGAAACAAAATCATCGACTAATTTTGAGGCCTGTCGAAATGGTCTACAAGTCGCAGTTATTTATTCCTGGCAAACATTGCACGCGGCATCAACCTTTAACTTTACATCATAAACCTTGAACAACGGTCTCTCTTTGCACGCGGCAGCAACCTTAAACTTTAGACATTAAACATTAAACAATGGGCTTCCTTTGCTCGCAACAGCAACCTTAAACTTTAGACATTAAACATTAAACAATGGGCTTCCTTTGCTCGCAACAGCAACCTTAAACTTTAGGCATTAAACATTAAACAACAGGCTTCCTTTGCACGCGGCAGCAACTTTAAACTTTAGACCTTAAACATTAAACCTTATTGCGTCTGCCTATTTGCTTTTTGTCTTCACGCTGATCACCCCATTTTTTCCTTTATCGCCGAATTTATCTGTGGCTGATTTACCTTTCCATACTTCCATGGATTCGATATTGGCAGGGGGCATTTTTTTCAGTTCTTCATAGGGCTTTTCTTTTCCGTCGACAAAAACCACTGGCGGCGGTTCGTTTTGTAAAGCAGGTTGGTTGACTACCGCCTCCGCATCCTGCAGATTTGGTTGAAACAATAACGTGTCGGATGCAATGCTAACACCCCCATTCTCAAATTCTACTTGTTTATCCCACTGCCTAAACCCGGGGTATTTTTTATCGAAAGCTGCTTTTTCAACGGGGTTTTTCAGGTCATAGGACTCTCTTTTACCATCGATGGTTTCTACCTGCGCCGAAGACGTACCAATCGCCATGCGTCTAACATTTATAAAAGTGCGCGGTGCTGCGGGGGGCACGGGCGGGTGTATTGCTGGCGCCGCAGGTTGGGCGGATTCCGCTACAGGGGCGGGACCCGCGGGTTGGGCCGGTATCGGCGTTGGTGGCGGACCGGCCACCCCTGTCGCTGCGGGCGCTGTTGGTATTGGCGCTGCCAAACCGGGTACGGCTGGTGCAGGCGGTGCGGATGGAGCAGGTGGTGCAGGCGGAATTTCCCCATAACGGGCCGTATAGTCCGCGCGCGACGCATTCCACTTTTCCAGCTCAATCGCTTTGACCAGTTTCCGGTTCTTGTCTTTGATAATCACAATGCATTCGCCATCATTGTTGGCAACCGACAGGATATATCCTTTCTTATTGACAATGCCATAAGGCAGGGTATCTACCAACCCGATGGCAAAAGGTTGACCAACGGCACCAACCGACAAACCAGTTGTCATAAAGTTGGGCGTCGTTGCCTGAACAGCCAGGCCGGCATTTGCTGCCTTTGCAAGATCTACTGCGGTACCGGCAACAGTACTGCCTTCTCCATTTGTTGCAGCACCTGTGAAAGTACCAACGCCTGCACCATCTGTTGCTGCGGTACCCGTTGTTGCGGGCGAAGACGGACCGGTACTAGTTGTTCCCGTCTTACTGGCAGCGGGTTGTTGCGCGAGAACGCGCTCATTACGGAAGGCCAGTAATAATATGACCAACAGCGGAATGGCAAAGCTGAATTTCAACAACTGCAGTTTTGCCGATTGTAATCGATTCATCATGTTAATTCTGTTTTTTAATGCGGAAAAATTGAGATGGGTTCCCAAACTGAATTGTTGTTGGCCAATAACTTTCAGTAAGAGATATTGATAGGTCTTCCGGTCGACACCGTGTTTCAACACGGCTTTATCTGCAATGAATTCGAGGTTCTGCCTGATGGCGTGACGTATCAGCCAGGCAAATGGATTGTACCAGTTGAAAGCCACTAGCAACTCAGCAAAAAACATATCGATGCTATGCCGTTGCCGCACATGCACCATTTCATGGCGAATGATGTCTTTCAACTCTTCCGGATGATGCAAATCCGGGTTTACATACACCGCATTCCCAAATGAAAAAGGAATGATATTTTGTGTTACACTATACAATTTTACATCGGCCGCTACCAACAATTGCGAACGATTCTTCAGCCGCCGATAAGAAAAATATTGCAGCAATAATTTTGCAATCATACATATTATACCTGCAAACGCAATCCAAAGTAGAAGCTGTTCGGTTGAAATACCAGCAGGGGCCGCGGACAATTCCCCGCTCAACACGATGCGCGGTACATATTGTATGATGGCCTGTCGCTCGGGCGCTGCCTCCATCCACCAATAAATATTCAAGAGCGGCAGAAAAAAACAAATCAATGAATACAACAACAGGTACCAACGATTCCATTGGTGAAAAGTCAGTCGGCGTAGAAATACCTGGTAGAACAAGTACACCAATGCCAAGCTGATGCTGAGCTTAATCATGTATTGCAATAGGATGGGCATATTCGCGGTTTTGAGCTTGTAGATATCACTATTTTTTTTCTATCAGGCGGATGATCTCTTCCAGTTCGTCTTTGCTGAGTTTTTTCTCGCTCACAAAAAAGTTCACCAGCTCCTTATAAGAATCATCAAAATAGGTTTTGATAAACTGCCCCATGAAGCGCTTCTTGTAATCATCTTCGGTTATGGATGGCCGGTATAAATACATATTCCCCAACAACCGGCTGCTGATATAGCCCTTCTTCTCCAGGTTCTTGACGGTCGAAGCCAGGGTAGTATAAGGTGGCACCGGTTCACGCAATTGTTCCAGGATCGACTTAACATTGGCTTCCTGCAAATCCCAAAGGGCTTGCAAGGCTTGTTCTTCGGCTACGCTGAGCTTTTCCATATCTACGAACTTTTCGTAAATCTACGAAATAATCGTAGTTGTGGCCAAATCTTTTTTGTTAAACGGGATTAAATCTATGATTTAGCAGGCCCGCAGCGTAATTTTAATGCATGAAATCGATCCGCCACTTGTTGACCTGCCTCGCGCTTGCTGGTGCCTGCCTGCTGCTGGCCGCCCCCGCTGTTGCCCAGAAAACAGATAGCACCCCGCCGCCTTTCAAACGTTTCCCCACCGTACCGCCTTTTGAATTGCTGGGACTCGATAACCAAAAGATCAACCGGGAGTCGCTGGCTAAACGCGCAGGTACCCTGATTATTTATTTTAGTCCCGATTGTCACCATTGCCAACAGCAGATGGATTGGCTCAAAGAAAAACTCTCTTCCTTCGACAAATACAACCTCGTGCTGGCCACCTACCAGCCCATGGAAGAACTGCAAGGTTTTTACGACAAATACAAAATGGCTTCCTGGAAAAATCTCTACATCGGCCGCGACGAAAAATTCTTCCTGCCCCCCTATTTCAAAATCAATAACCTCCCCTTCCTGGCGCTCTACGACAAAAACGGCAACCTGCTCACGAGCTTTGAAGGCACCACAGAAATAGCAAAGGTGCTCCAGGGTTTTAAATGAGCCCAAAGAAGCCGTTTGTTTAAGGTTTAAAGTCTACAGTTTAAGGTTGCTACCGCATGTGTAGTATACTTTTGTGTAGGTAAACAAGCTGTTTAAAGTAGCTACCGCATGCGTAGTACACTTTTATATTGGCAGAGTGGAGCAACCGCTAAGTGAAGTAAGGGCGAGGTGAAGCGCATGTTATTTGAAGTATTGGCGATTTGGAGCAAAAACAGGGTGAAGGAAAGCCAATGTGATACCAGCGCAATGTGATACAAAAGCGAAGTTGAGCAAAGCCACGGTGAAGCATCGGCGATTTGAAGCGTATATATTTGGCGCATGGGCGATTTAAATCAATAGCAATTTGAAAAAATTGGTATTTGCATAATTGCTAGTTGCCATACAAAATAAATCTCGCACGCGGCAGCAACCTTAAACTGTAGACTTTAAACATTAAACATTGAGCCCCTCGCGAACTTTCGAATTATTTATATTTGTGGCTCAATAAAAATCCCTTTCATGAAAGTTACTGTGGTTGGCGCCGGTGCCGTTGGAGCAACCTGTGCCGATAATATTGCCCGGAAAGAACTTTGCCAGGAATTGGTACTGCTCGACATCAAAGAAGGTTTGGCCGAAGGTAAAGCGCAAGATATGATGCAGACCGCTGCACTGCTTGGCTTTGACACTCGCATCACTGGCTCTACCAACGACTACAGCAAAACGGCCGGCAGCCAGGTGGTGGTCATCACCTCCGGTATTCCCCGTAAACCAGGCATGACCCGCGAAGAACTGATCGGTACCAATGCCGGTATTGTGCGCGGCGTTTGCGAAAATATCCTCGCCCATTCGCCCGAAGCCATCATTATTGTGATCAGCAATCCGATGGACACCATGACCCAACTCGCCTATACCGCTACCAAACTGCCTAAAAACCGCATCATCGGTATGGGTGGCGCACTTGATAGCGCCCGCTTCAAATACCAACTCAGCCAGCGCCTGCAATGCTCGCCCGGCGATTTGAATGCCCTGGTAGTCGGCGGACATGGAGACACCACCATGATCCCCCTCATTCGCCACGCCACCTGGAATTCAAGTCCCGTTAGCCGCTACCTAAACAAGGCCGAACAAGACCAGGTTGTTGCCGATACCATGGTAGGCGGTGCTACCCTCACCAAACTGATCGGTACCTCGGCCTGGTATGCCCCCGGTGCCGCCGGTGCAGCCATGGTAGAAGCCATCGTTCGCGATGAGAAAAAACTCTTCTCCTGCTGCGTACCGCTCAACGGCGAATACGGTCAATCTGATATTTGTATCGGTGTACCGGTGGTAATCGGTAAAAACGGCTGGGAAAAAATTGTCGAGTTCGAACTGACTGCCGACGAAAAAGCCCTGTTTAGCAAGAGTGCCGATGCCGTTAGAAGCATGAACGAAGTACTCAAAACATTGTAATTCTTTTACATACAGTCTTAAAAGCCGGGGTTAACCCCGGCTTTTATACAAGAAATTCAAAAAAAAAGGCCGGCTGCTTTTACTTTCAATGTTTGTCTATTAGATTTGTGACTACTCCTCCAAGGCCTATTTAAAGCAGCTACTTTCCCTGTCCCGCGAAGGCCTATTCTGAAACCTATACAAACAGTTCCTTTATGATCAAGCCCTTGCTCGTTGCGGCTACTTTGTTGCTTGGTAGTCAATTGTCAGCCCAGGAGCCCGAATTGCCCGCACAGCGCGATCCGCTTCGCAACCTGGCCATTAACCCAAATGATAACAACCGGATCAACCCCGATAAAAATTTGCGGATCAATCCAAAACAAAACTGGAACATCAATCCGCTGTTGAACGACAAAATCAATCCGGCCAAAAATAAATTGCTCGACCCAAAGATCAACAAGGAGTTCAGCCCCATCGCCAACCATTCCATCAACCCCATGTTCAATTTCACCCTGCATCCCCTGAGCAATAACCAGTGGACAGGTCAGTACATCTTCAACAAAGATGGCCAGATGGTGGGTTACCTGGTGGATGCCACCCAGTTCATCAAACTGGACTTTGACCAAAAAGGAAACTGGAAAGGTTACCTGGTTAAAACTAGCACCAACACTTATTTGTACTACAACCTGCAGGACGAATGGACCAAGGGTTTCTATTGCGAAGACTCGATGGTGGGTTATAACATCTTCGACGGACAAGCAGAGTGGACAGGCCTGTACGCAAAATAAACCAACCGCGTTTGGTATTATAAATCATCCGCATTCTTGGATTACTTCGACTGCAACCATTGCCGGGTGTTGGTTACCACCTGTTGCAGGGAAATATCCTGCATACATTTAAAATGTTTCTTGGGACAAGCATCATAGCCAATCTTTGAACAAGGGCGACAGCCCAAGCCATTTACTTCTATCAATTCATACGGTTGCACCTGGTTGAAACTGGTGCGGCCATAATATGGATACATCCCAAAAGCCGGCACTGTATTTCCCCAAATGGAAATAATGGGCTTTTTGAATGCGGCAGCAATATGCATCAGACCGGTATCGTGCGTAATAATAAGTTTGGCTCGTCGCACCAGGTCGGCCGATTCATTCAAATTGAACTTGCCACAGGCATTGTAAATTTTGATGGGATCAAGCGCGGCCAGTTCTTCCCCGTTGGCTTTGTCTTCGGGACCACCCAATAATACCAGGGGATGATCGATCAGGGTCACCAGCTCTTTCAGCTTCTCCATCGGCAAACGCTTGGTGGCATGCGCGGCACCAATCACAATACCGATATACCCGAAATGATGTGCTGCCGGAATATCCTGTTGCCCAACAACATCTTTCTCGGGAATAAAATAATCGAGTCCGCCGCCATCAGCCTGCACCCCCAAGGGCTTCACCGTTGCCATATAGCGGTCAACTATATGTTCTTTCGGCAGCAAATTGATCTTGAAATTGGTCAGCAACCATTTCTGGATATTCAGTTTATTGAAGCTGGCCGATTTGCATTTCAGCGCCTTCTTCACCCGCAAACTCCGCAGGTTGTGGTGTAGGTCGACAACAAAATCAAAGTTTTCTTTTTTCAGCGTTGCTATGATGGCATCGAGATCGTTGTCGAGGGTATGCAGTTTGTCGATATAAGGATTGGCTTCCAGCACTGCAGCGAAAGATTTCTTTGTCAGGAAATGCAATTCAGTATCGGGCAACTGCTGTTTCGCTGCGCGGATAACGGGTGTCGTTAACACAATGTCACCGATCGACGAAAATCGTATGATCAGCAGTTTTTTCATGCTTCCATATAATTGAGGTCTTTCCCGAAAGTTTCGTCGCTAGCGGCCGCCGCTACAATGGCAATCAACATACAAACAATGGCGGTAATGATGGCACTGCCAATATATCCCTGGCTTGCCTGCAAGGCGGTGAACAATATCGTAATCGGGTTCAGTGAACCCCGCACCATATTGGGTACCGTGGTTGCCGAAGTTGCTCGAAGATTGGTGCCAAATTGTTCGGCCGCTACGGTGACGAATATGGCCCAGAAGCCAATGCCAAATCCAAGCAGGGCACAGGCCCAGTACACTTCGGTTGCACTCGCTCCATGCAAATTGAAAAACCAAATCATGGCAATGATGGTAATGCCATAAAAAATATACAAGGCTTTTTTTCTGCTGCGCAGCCATTGGCTCACCAAACCGCTCATGATATCACCGAGCGACAAACCAACATAGGCAAACATCACCGACTTACCGGGATCAACCACCCCCATCACATTCATCTTCTCCGCAAATTCTTTGCTGAAACTAATTAATATCCCAATGACAAACCAGGTGGGTAATCCAATTAATATGGCCAGCAGGTATTTCTTAAATCGTTTTTTGTTGTTGAAGAACATCCAGAAATTACCCTTCTGTACATTGGCTTTTTTGGCCGATTCAAACATCCCCGATTCAGCCACTTTGATGCGCAGGAACAGCAACAGAAATCCGAGTCCGCCGCCAATAAAATAACAAGTACGCCAATGAAAATTTTCTTTGATGATAAAAGCGACCACAGCACCGCTCAAGCCGATGCCGGCCACCAGCGAGGTGCCCACACCTCTTTTGTCTTTGGGCAGCAGTTCGCTCACCAATGTAATGCCTGCACCAAGTTCACCCGCCAGCCCGATGCCCGATATAAAACGCACCAGCGCATACTGATCGGTGTTAGTAACAAAACCGTTGGCAATATTGCCCAGAGAATATAAAATGATGGAAGCAAACAATACACTTAACCGACCCTTTTTGTCGGCCAGTACGCCCCATAAAATACCGCCTACCAGCAGGCCCAGCATTTGTACATTGATGATAAACAATCCTTCGTTCTTGATTCCTTCCGCCGACAGGCCCAGGTCTTTCAAACTTTCAACCCGAATGATGCTGAACATCAGCAGGTCGTAGATGTCGACAAAATAACCCAGCGCAGCAACGATGACCGCGATATTGAAATAATGATTTTTGGTAGCAAGCGGTTCATTCATGTGCAGGCAATTATTTTTTTGACGACGCCCCGGCTTTGGACGATCCGCCGGCAACCAACTTCCATATCACCGGCGCAGTAGTGATCAGCACAATGCCAATTACAATCACTTCCAGGTGATCGCGCAGGTCAAAATTAAACTGGGTCTTCACCCATTTTTGGAGAAAATGTCCGGCGAAAATCATGCTGAATACCCAGGCCAAACATCCCACAATATTAAAGAACATGAACTTCTTTTTCTCCATGCCCACGATGCCTGCAATGATGGGCGCAAACGTGCGCACAATTGGCAGGAAACGTGCAAATACAATAGCACCACCGCCATGCTTTTCGTAAAAAACATGGGCTTCATCTAGATAACGTTTCTTGAAAAAGAAATTGTCTTTCCAACGAAACATGGTGGGTCCGATTTTACGGCCAAACCAATAACCAAGTGTATTGCCAATCACACCTGCAAGGGTTACGAGTCCCACCAACACCAACAGATCGAACCATTCATTTTGCAACCCGCCCATGCCCAATAATTTGAGGAACTCGTGGGCAAGGTTAGAGCTGTAGATACCCGCTACAAAAAGCAGGCTATCGCCCGGTAAAAAAAAGCCGGCAAACAAACCCGTTTCGGCAAATACAATCAGTAACAACAGCCACAAGCCACCGTAGCTGATGTAAAACATCGGGTTCAGCAGGTCTTTCCAGGTGAAGAGCTTTTGAACAATCAATTCTTTTTTTCCCGCCGGCAATTGGCTGTACACAAAACGGACGGTATCGTGCGCGGGAGCTGTTATGGTGTATTCAGTGGTGGTGTCAATTTGAAGTGAAACATAGCCTTCTTTATTGGCTTCCAACACCGTTGAGGTGCTGGCTGTGCTGAGTGTAAATGCGCCGATAGAACCTTCATATTGATTGAGGAGCCTGATCGGCACCGTCGATTGTGCGCCCGCTACCAAAACACCCACTATGCCCATCAACAACAAAAAACAAAACTTCATTCTGATCATGGTAATTAATATTTATCCCTCCAGTTCACCTTCCCATTTGCTTACCACGGTAGTAGCAAGCGCGTTTCCGAGTACATTGGTCATGCTTCTAAACATATCGCAGAAATGATCGATGGGTAAAATCAGGGCAACTCCTTCGGGTGGAATATTGAACATCGCGCAAGTAGCAGTGACCACCACCAGCGATGCACGCGGTACACCGGCAATCCCTTTACTGGTCAGCATAAGCACCAGCAACATGGTAAGTTGCGTACCGATATCAAGGTGAATCTGGTAAGCCTGCGCAATGGCTAGGCTGGCAAAAGTCATATACATCATGCTACCGTCGAGGTTGAAACTATACCCTAACGGTAAAATGAAGGAAACAATTTTATCGCGGCAGCCAAATCTTTCCAGTTCTTCGGTGAGTTTGGGAAAAACCGCTTCACTCGATGTGGTGCTGAAAGCAATAAGCAACGGTTGTGCAATGCGCCGCAACAATTCAGGCACGCGGTTGCGCAGTATCAGGAAGCCCACGCTCAACAACAGTAACCACAAAACAGCAATACCTATCAGGAAATAAAAAAGATAGAGTCCGTAAAATTTGAATACTTCCAATCCCTTTAAGGCAATCACCGAGGCGATGGCCCCAAACACCCCCAGCGGTGCAAAAGCCATCACATAGTTTACCATTTTTAATATGATATGCGCCACCGCATCGAGGGCTTTGACTACCGGCTTCGCATAATCACCCACTGCCGTCGCAGCGATGCCAAAAAATATACTGAATACCACCAGTTGCAATACTTCGTTGGTGGCCATGGCTTCTACAACACTTTTTGGAAATACGTGTTCAACAAAATTGGCCAGCGAAAACACTTTGGTTTTGCCGATGAGGTCAGAAGCACCGCTTGCATCGGCATTGCTCAGGTCAATGGCCGTGCCGGGTTTAAAGAAATTTACCAGCAACATACCAATCAGCAAACTGGCCAGCGAAGCGCTGATAAACCAGAGCAGGGCCTTGCCCCCCACCCGACCCACGGTTTTGAGATCGCCCAGTTTGGCGATTCCCACCACCAGCGTCGAAAATACCAGGGGCGCGATGATCATCTGCACCAGTCGCAAGAAGATCGACGTCAACAGCTTGATATTGGTCGAAAACTTATCGATGAAGGCCTGTCCGGCATTCACATGTACAATATAGCCTACGATGATACCCGCGATCATGGCTACGAGGATATACAGGGTCAGTCGGTTTTGTTTTGCCATCATGCGTTGGTTTACATCGTGTAAACGATGGCCGAAAATTCAAAAAAATACTGATTCAGCCAAAATAATCAATGGAAATCAGCTATTTTACGCTTCTTAACTGCATCAACTAAAAACACACAACTGTTATGAGTTTATTTCGTAAGAAGTCTCTTACTCAGTTACTGGCTTCTGCAGCCGATTCTGAAAAGGGCTTGAAAAGAACATTGGGCGCAACAAACCTTGTAGCGCTGGGGATAGGCGCTATTATTGGCGCCGGTCTTTTTGTTCGAACTGCCGCAGCGGCGGCGGAGGCATCCGGTCCCGCGGTTACACTTTCTTTTATTGTAGCGGCTGTTGGTTGCGCTTTCGCCGGACTCTGTTACGCTGAATTCGCTTCCATGATTCCCATTGCCGGTAGTGCTTATGCCTATTCATATGTTACCATGGGCGAACTGGTTGCCTGGATCATTGGTTGGGCCCTGATCATGGAATATGCCTTGGGTGCCGCTACTGTATCGATCGGCTGGAGTGAATACCTGAACAACCTATTGGGCGGGGCCATCCCCTATGAATGGTGTCACTCGCCCTTTGAATCGATGCACAAAGTGATGGGTGCTGAAGCCATTCAGCGCATCGGTGCTTTCAATGCTGATTTCGTCAAAGCCGCCAAAGACGGTGCTCTCGTATTAACTCCTGAGCAGTTCAAAGTGCTGCCGGCTGATTTAACCAGCCTGGTGGAAGTTACCCGAGGTACACTGAACGCACCCGCCCTGCTTATTCTGTTGATCCTGACCCTGCTGCTCATCAAAGGCACGCAAGAATCAGCCACCTTTAATTCCATTATTGTATTTATTAAAATGGCGATTGTATTGCTGTTTATTTTCCTCGGATGGAAATACATCAATCCCGCCAACTACTCACCCTATTTGATTCCCGAAGGCACACCGGGTCATGAAGGTATTTTCAAACATGGCTGGGGCGGCGTGTTGGGCGGTGCCGCGATTGTGTTCTTTGCCTTTATTGGTTTCGATGCCGTAAGTACGGCCGCGCAGGAAGCCAAAAACCCGAGTCGCGATATGCCCATCGGTATTCTTGGTTCGCTGGTGGTTTGTACCATTCTATATATTTTATTCGGACATGTATTAACCGGCGTGGCCAACTGGACAGAATTCAAAGGTGCTGGTAAAGAAGCCTCTGTTGCCTATGCCATCAAAACCTATATGGTCGATTATAAATGGTTGGGGACGGCTGTGACCATTGCGATCCTGGCCGGCTTCTCGTCGGTGATCCTGGTGATGCTCATGGGCCAGAGCCGGGTATTCTATACCATGAGTGGCGATGGCCTGATTCCGAAAGTATTCAGCGACCTGCACCCGAAATTCAAAACACCTTACAAATCAAACTGGATCCTGTTTGTTTTCGTGGGATTGTTTGCTGCCTTTGTACCAGGCAGTGTTGCGGGCGATCTTACTTCCTTTGGCACCCTCTTCGCTTTTGTGCTGGTAAGCGCCGGCGTACTCATCATGCGCAGAACCGACCCGACCATTAAGCGCCCGTTCCGCACACCGCTGGTACCGGTTGTTCCGATCCTGGGGGTTGTTACCTGCGCGGGTATGATTGTAGCACTCGACAAACGAACCCTCACCGTTGCGTTCATCTGGATGATCGTCGGTTTGGTAATTTATTTCCTATATAGTCGCAAAACAAGTAAACTCCATCAGCCGGGACATTCGCCCGGGGAGATACTACCCAAAGCGGATGATTTCAATTAAAAAAGTGGCCCTGTTTTACAGGGCCTTTTTATTGACATCGGTTTAAAATTGCTCCGAGGTGGGTTTCCCTGATCTACCCGTCGGGTGTTACCCGACGGGTAACTTAGGTCCTACCACATTTCACAATGAGTTTCTAATTTTCTGTGCCACATCCAATGCAAGAACCAAGACCAGCTAAACGAAGAACAAAAAGCCGTTTTTGCGTTCCTTTTCTATAATTTTGCGCCCGAACACAATTAATCATTTCATGGGTCGCATATTTGAAGTTAGAAAAGCCACCATGTTTGCCCGGTGGGACCGGATGGCCAAACAATTTACCCGGATCGGAAAGGAAATCGCTATTGCAGTAAAGGCCGGCGGCACAGATCCCAATACCAACCCAGCCCTGCGTCGCTGCATGCAGAATGCCAAGTCGGTAAATATGCCGAAAGACCGCGTTGAAGCGGCCATCAAGCGAGCCCAGGGCAAGGAAATGGAGAACTACGAAGAAATCCTCTACGAGGGATATGGCCCGCATGGTGTGGCCATCCTGGTAGAAACCGCCACCGATAACCATGTGCGTACCGTCGCCAACGTGAAATCAATTTTCAACAAAGGAAACGGCGCGCTCGGCAACTCGGGCAGCGTAAGCTTCCAGTTCAAAAAAATGGGGGTGTTCAAATTAAAACCCGAAGGTCTCACGGCCGATGACCTGGAGTTGGAGCTGATTGATTTCGGCCTCGAAGAACTGGGCGAAGGTAGTGGTGAAAACGGCGAAGAGGTTTTGGTGGTTCGTTGTGGTTTCACTGATTTCGGCAATATGCAAAAAGCCCTCGAAGACAAAGGCATTACCCCCATCAGCGCCGAAGTGGAATGGATTCCGCAAAACACTGTAGAACTGCCCGAAGAACAAGCGCAGGATTTACTAAAACTGGTTGATAAAATTGAACAAGACGAAGACGTGCAAAAAGTATTTCACAATTTAGCGTGAGGGTAAACGAGGCCGTCGTTTCAATGTACTACTCAGCCATCATCTCCGTCACCGCATCAATAACATCTTCCACATTTGGTTTAGAGAAATAGTCGCCATCGCTGGCATACGCCGGGCGATGCGCTTTGGCCGCCAACGTGCGGGGCGCCACGTCAAGCCAGCGATACCCACCTTGCTTTTCCATTACTTCGTTGTACATATAGGCCGTAGCCCCACCAGGAACATCTTCATCGACAAACAATATCCGGCTGGTCTTTTTCAACGAGTCCAAAATGGCATGGTGCCGGTCGAAAGGCAGCAGGGTTTGCACATCGATCACTTCACATTCGATGCCTTCCTGCGCCAACTGATTGGCCGCCTCCATCACAATACGCAGCGTGGCTCCATAAGACACAATGCTGATGTCTTCGCCTTGGCGGATCAATTCCGGTATGCCGAGCGGAACACGAAATGCCAGCAAATTCTCCGGCAGTCTTTCTTTGAGGCGATAACCATTGAGGCATTCGATCATCAGTCCCGGGTCGTTCGACGCCATCAGCGTATTGTACATGCCCGCAGCCTGCACCATATTACGCGGCACACAAACATAAATGCCACGAAGCGAACCCAAAATCATTGACATCGGTGAGCCGCTGTGCCAGATGCCTTCCAACCGATGGCCACGCGTGCGGATGATCATCGGACAGCTTTGAATGCCGGCCGTACGATAATGCAAACTCGCCAGGTCATCGCTCAGGGTCTGCAAGCCATATAACAAATAATCGAGGTATTGAATTTCTGCGATGGGGCGCAAGCCACGAAATGCGGTGCCTATCCCCTGCCCCATGATGGTTAACTCACGGATACCTGTATCCGAAATACGCAGCTCGCCATGTTTTGCCTGTAAGCCGGCAAAGCCCTGGTTCACATCGCCAATCATGCCCACATCTTCGCCAAAAGCAATCACCAGCGGATTCGCACTAAACAACTTATCGAAATACCGATTCAGGATTTCATAGCCGTTCAACAAACCCGACTCTTCACCATAAACCGCTTCAACTGCTTCTACTTTCAGGGCGCTTTTCGGCCCTTCATTGTAGAGCAATGTATTGTACAGTCCATTGTTCAACTTCTTCAGTTCTTGGTAATATTCTTTGAGCCAATAAGCCGCATCATTTTTTCCGGCCGCACGCGTAATTTGGTGCAGCGTATGCATCACATCACGACGTAAGGGCTCTTTTTCTGCCTTCAGTTTCTGCAGGGCCTGTTCAATTACCGGCGGTGCATCGGGGTATTGTGCCAACAAGTCGTTGGTGAGATCAACCACCCGCTCCACCTGTTGTTTAAGCGGCGCTAAATATTTTTCCCAGGCTGCATTGCGACTGGCCCGCACCAGCTCTTTGGCCTTCAGTTCGATCTCGAACAGTTCTTCCTCGCTGCACAATTCATTTTCCAGAATCCATTCTTTGAACTTTCGGTTGCAATCAAAATTCCTTTCCCATTCGAGGCGCTCGGGGCTTTTATAACGTTCATGGCTACCCGAAGTACTATGTCCCTGGGGTTGCGTAATCTCTTCTATGTGAAAAACAGCCGGAATATGTGTATCACGAATTTTCTGAATAGCGGGCTCCAGGGTTTCCATCAGGCTGGCATAGTCCCACCCTTTCAATCGATAGATGTCGAGGCCATTGGTACCCTCCTGTTGCTGAAAGCCTTCCAACGCTTCCGACACCGACCCTTTGGTGGTTTGTAAACTCTTGGGAACCGAAATGCCATACCCATCGTCCCAGATAAAAATCGCCAGCGGAATCTGCATCACACCGGCGGCATTCACCGCTTCCCAGAAATGACCTTCGGAGGTCGACGCATCGCCAATGGTACAAAAACAAACTTCGTTGCCATTGTTCGACAGGTCGCTGAACGATTGCAATTCAGGCAATTGCCGGAAAAGCTTGGAAGCATAGGCCAGGCCCACTGCCCGCGGCATTTGGGAAGCCGTTGGCGCCATATCGCTGGTAGAATTGCGCAGGCGGGCCAATGGCAGCCAGTTGCCCTCCGCATCGGTATTGGGCGTGGCAAAATGGGCATTCATCTGCCGGCCGGCACTAAAGGGATCTTCCTTGATATCAGGGTTGGCATATAATTGGGCAAAAAACTGCTCAATGGTAGCCATGCGACCCGCAAAAGCAAATGTTTGGTCGCGGTAGTACCCGGCGCGGTAATCGCCCGGGCGGAAAAATTTAGCGGCGGCGATCTGCGCCACCTCTTTACCATCGCCAAAAATGCCAAACTTGGCCTTCCCGGTCAACACTTCCTTCCTGCCCAACAGGCTGGCCTCGCGACTTTCGCAGGCCAACTGGTAATCGCGCAGTACTTCGTCGCGGAACCGATCGAAACTCAATTGTTCCGACTCAAGCAGGTCGTTTTCCAGGAAATTCTCCATGCGACAAATCTACTTATTTTTACCCGTCGGGTGATTCCTGTTTCATCGGTTCAGCAAACGCTGTTCATCGAATGTTAAAATATTGATAATTAAACGCGTACGGATGTATACCGATAAAAGGAAGCAAAATTTACCCGTCGGGTGAAAGAAAGATTTTTTCTCCACAATAGCCTAGATTTGTTGAACGTTAGCAGCATGATGAAAAATCTCGTATTCAGCATTGGCTTCGCGCTTTGTTTTTTGTCGGGTTTCGGGCAATCGACCGCTACCGCGGACCAAACGCTCAGCATCGAAACCGGTCATGATTTTGGCAGCATTCCGCAAGGAAAGCCCGCCACCTATGCCTTTGTGCTCACCAACACGGGCAGCCAGCCGATGGAACTGGAACATGTTTCGGCCAGTTGCGGCTGCACCACGCCCGAATGGACCAAGGGTACCATTCCGCCGGGTGGCAAGAGCATTATCACCGTTGGCTACAATGCCGCGGCCGAAGGAAAATTTGAAAAAACCATTACCATTGCCTACAACAAAGGCCAGGTAAGAACTGTATTTATCAAAGGGCAGGTTGAGAAGGCGCAACCTTCTGCCGCCTATAACGCGTCTATCCAATTACTAAAACAATCCAATCAATCGCAAAATCGATAATTATGAAAAGTGTCGTTCTCGGATTTTTCGCTGTACTGTTCAGCACCGCATTGTTCGCTCAGGCAGCAGCACCCGCCAGCACCGGCAAAAAAGCAGATGAAGTAATTAAGTTTGCCGAGCAGAAATACAGCTTTGGCAAAATCAAACAAGGTGTTCCTGTAACCCATGTATTTGAGTTCACCAACATTTCAGGCCAACCCCTGGTGATAGAAAATGCACACGCAAGCTGCGGTTGCACCACGCCTACCTGGCCGCAACAGCCTACCGCCAAAGGAAAATCAGCCAAAGTAACTGCAGGTTTTAACGCCGCCGCTGCTGGTCCTTTCGACAAAACAGTGTTTGTAAAAGTGGCAGGTGTTGATCTGCCGGTTGAACTGAAGATCACCGGTGAAGTACTCACTGCCGAACAATACGCCAAATTCGAAGCAGAAAATGCTGCCAAGAAAAACGGAAAATAATTACTATTTCTTTTACAGCCATCCCCGCATTTTTTGCGGGGATTTTTTTTAACATTACAGCATGGATGACAAAAAATTTGAGCAATACCTCGAGTCGCTGCGCGTAAAACCGGGTAAAACGGTTTCGCTGGTAAAAGACTTTGATACCGATTATGACCACAAGTCAATGACCAAAGAAGAAGGCGAAGTGTTACTGGCCGAGGGCATTGAAAACTTGTCGAAAATGCAGGACTGTCTCTATGCAGAAAACCGACACAGCATACTCATTGTAATCCAAGCCATGGACGCGGCGGGAAAAGATTCGGTGATCAAACATGTGATGACGGGTTTGAATCCGCAGGGTGTAACGGTGACCAGTTTTAAAACACCTTCTAAACTGGAACTCGAACACGATTATTTGTGGCGTCACTATATCGCTTTACCGGCCCGTGGCGATATCGGTATTTTCAATCGTTCGCATTATGAGAATGTATTGGTAACACGGGTGCATCCAGAATATGTATTGGGTGAAAATATTCCGGGCATAGAAAAACTGGAAGACATAACGCCCGAGTTTTGGGCGAAACGCATGAAACAAATCAACCGTTTTGAAAAAAACCTGAAACAGAACGGTACCATGATCCTGAAATTTTTCCTCTATGTGTCGAAGAAAGAACAGAAAAAAAGATTCCTCGAGCGAATAGACGATCCCACCAAGAACTGGAAGTTTTCTGCTGCTGATGTGGCCGAGCGCGACAAATGGGACGAGTACATGAAGGCCTATGAAGAATTGCTGACGGCCACTTCCAAAGAGCATGCTCCCTGGTTTGTGTTACCGGCCGACGACAAATGGTTTACCCGTTTGTGTATGGCAGCCATCATTACCAAGGAATTCAAAACACTGAATTGTCGCTATCCCGAACTGGCACCCGCCGAGAAGGCAAAACTGGCAGCCATTCGCACGCAATTACTGGCACAAAAAGACTAAACAAATAATGGCGGACTAATCAGCCGGTAGGCAACAATCGCCCGAGAAAAAAAGCGCTTACAATAGCCACCGTCAACATCACCATCCCCGCGCGCATATAACTGTGGTTGATGACGAATCGCCCGATTTTAGTGGAACCGGTTCGATCGAATTGTATGCCCGCCAACAAGGTCGGATAACCCGGCAAAACAAAATCTGCATTCACCGCAGGAAAAGCGGCAATCAATGCGGGATGACTCAACCCCAGCGTCATGCCCAGCGGCATAATGGCCCGGGTAGTTGCCGCCTGGCTAAACATCAACACACCCAGCAGAAAAACAGCCATCGCAAACAGCCAGGGATAATCTGTAACCAATGCGCCGAGTGCCGACGTGATTTCTTTTTCATGGTGCAGCATAAAAGTGGCACTCATCCACACCACACCGAATACCGACACCACAGCCGCCGCCATGGCCGAAAACAACGGTTGCTTCAACACCTCGGTTGCTTTGGTGCGGGTAATCAGCAACAGTAGGCCCGATGCACTCAGCGTGATCATACTAATCAACGCATTCATTTTTATGCTGCCATCGGCATTCATTGAAAAGCTGGCCTTGCCTGGTTCGAAATGCGGCAAGTATTCGGGAAAGGCGCCGCAAAAAACAACGGCCAGAATGGTGAGGCCGAAAATCAATACCGCTTTGCGCGCAGCAGGTGTTGCATTGTTTTTCATCGCAGCCAGTGGTGTGTCCATCCATTGTTTGAAAACCGGGTCTTTGCATTTTTCCTGAAAGAGGGGATCCTCATCGAGTTCCTTGCCCATTTTCCAAACGGATAGCGCCGCCACGCCCACACCCAGCAGGCAAGCGGGTATGCAAATCTTCATTATATCGAAAGCAGCGCCATTGTACACCAATATGGAAGCCAGCGCGGCTGTGGCAGCACTCATGGGACTACCAGTGAGTGCCACGTGAGATGCGACGACACTTACACTGATGGGTCGCTCGGGTCTTATCTTCTTTTTGGCTGCTACATCGGCGATGATGGGCAACAAAGAATACACTACGTGCGACGTGCCTGCAAACAGGCACAAAAAATACACCGTGAAAGGAGCGATAAAGGTGATGCGCGCGGGGTTGCTTCGAATGATTCGTTCAGCAATGCCCACCAGGTAATCGAGTCCGCCAGCCGCTTGCAAACAAGCCACTGTTGTTACAATTGCCGCGATGATCAGCATCACATCAATCGGTGGATCGGCGGGTCGCATGCCAAATACAAAAACAAAAACCACCATACCCATCATACCCATCACCCCGAGGCCAATGCCTTTCATTTGGGATCCGATCAGGATCATGGCCAGTAAAAAACAGAGTTGAATCCAGATCATCCGTAATAATTGGCCCTTAAAATACATTTAAATTTTGCACGCCAGTATCTTTGGTGCATGTTAGCCATCAGTCATCGGGGCCAGGAAATGCCGGCCTCACCCATTCGCAAATTGGTTCCCTATGCGGAAGCCGCCAAGAAAAAAGGCATCCGGGTGTATCACCTCAACATCGGTCAGCCTGATATTGAAACGCCGCCCGCCATGCTCGATGCCGTTCGCCACATTGATTTTAAGGTATTGGAGTACAGCCATTCTGCGGGCAATGAATCGTACCGGCGCAAGTTGGTGCAGTATTATAGATCCTGCGGCATCGACGTCAACCACCACCAGATCATTGTTACCACCGGTGGCTCGGAGGCCATCCTTTTTGGGTTTATGGCCTGTCTTGATCCGGGGGATGAAGTAATCATACCCGAACCTTTTTACGCGAATTACAACGGTTTTGCGGTGGCGGCCGGTGTAAAAGTGGTGCCCATCACGAGTTATATCGAAACTGGTTTTGCCCTCCCCCCCATTGCTGATTTTGAGCAATCGATCACGCCGCGTACCCGCGCCATCATGGTATGCAGCCCGAATAACCCGACAGGTTATTTATACAGCCGCGCCGAAATGGAAACCTTGAAATCGATCTGCCTGAAACACGATCTGTATTTGTTTGCCGATGAAGCTTATCGCGAGTTCTGTTATGAGGGCGAGCATGTGAGTGCCATGCACCTGGCAGGTGCCGAGCAGAATGTGGTATTGATGGATACCATTTCCAAAAGATACAGTGCCTGTGGGGCCCGTATTGGCGCGCTAGTGACCAAAAACCAATTGTTGCTGGATACGGTATTGAAATTTGCGCAGGCGCGGTTGAGTCCGCCGGGCATTGCCCAAATCGCGGCCGAAGCGGCGATCGACCTTCCGGCCGATTATTTTGATGCCACCCGCGAAGAGTACGAACGCCGCCGCGATGTGCTGGTCAGCCGCCTCAATGCGATGGACGGCGTTTTTTGTCCGCTACCGGGCGGTGCTTTTTACGCCATTGCGCAACTGCCGATTGATGATGCCGATACATTCTGCCAATGGTTGCTGGAGTCATTTGACTACAAGGGTCAAACCATTATGCTGGCCCCTGCCACCGGCTTCTACGGTACACCCGGCCTGGGCAAAAACCAGGTGCGACTGGCCTATGTACTGAATGTGGAGGCAATTCATGCTGCGATGGACTGCCTGGAGCAGGCGTTGACAGTATATAACAAAGAATAATATTACAAACAATGCGCTGCTGGAAAAGGCCGGCAACGATCCGGCCCTTAGGGCAGGGGATCGCGCACGGGCGATTCAGCAATTTTTAGCTTTAATTTTTCAATACTGCGTTGCTGTTTGTCGAGCGATTTTTCCAGTTTCTTGATGCTTTTTTCCGTGCTGGCGAGGTCATCAGACGCCGACGCTGAAGCGCGCGCATCGCGTCGGGCACGTTTCGCTGCTTTCTTCACCTGCCGGTGTGCTTTGTTGGAAGCGGCATCTTCCTCAAACTTGTTGGCTGCAGACGAATAGTTACTCTCAGAGTTAGAAGCCTTTTCTTGCGCAGCCGCTATTTTCGCTTGTATCTCCGGTATACTTTGCTGCAGAGCCGTAAGTTTTTCTTTGTCTTTGGTAAACCGCATCTCCTGCTCGGCCAGATCGGTTCTCATTTTCTCGTATTTCACCCGCAGTTTAGCCTGCGCCACGGAGTCTGACTGGGCCTGAACGCTTACTGCCAGCAATAGGGCAGCCACCACTAAAATTTTTCTCATCTTCTTAGATTTAATAACCCAAAATTAAATATGTAACCACATTGGGTGTTTACAAATTCCAGACCAGGTGAAGGAAAAAAAGGTTGCCAATTACAAGGATTTTTCTATTTTTGCGACCCATTTGGCGAGGTAGCTCAGCTGGTTAGAGCATCGGATTCATAACCCGAAGGTCGGCGGTTCAAGTCCGCTCCTCGCTACTTTTTCTCCCCGTTTGTTCTTAGCAGTCTTCCTCTATTGGCATTTTTTTCTACAGTTCCCCGGTCAACGGATCATTACTTGTTGCCAATTCAACCCACCTCAATACCAGTCCATCTGGCAAAAAAAACTTGACATTCTATTTTTTCTGCTATTACTTTGCACTACAAAGTGCTTTTTATGACCCCAGTTATCAGCTTACCCCAGCAGCCAACCCGCGCCGTTCCATCCCGACAATTGGTTGTCATTCGAAGATGGTTATTGCTTTTTATGGGCTGCCTGCTGCTCAGCGGACTCACCGCTTTTCCCATCGAAACCCTGCTTGCTTTCACCCTGCAACAATGGCCACTTGGTTTGCAGCAATCCGCGCCTTACGAATGGGTGCTGAAAGTTTACAAGGCCGTGGCTGCCACCAATCAACAATACCCTTTCCTCGCCTACGGCACCGACTGGCTGGCTTTTGCCCATATTCTATTCACCATTTTATTTATAGGCGCCTGGAAAGACCCCTATCGAAATCGTTGGCTCATCGACTTCGGCCTGATTGCCTGTGCCGCCATTCCCATTTTGGCATTTTCAGCGGGGGCTGTTCGCGGCATCCCACTGTACTGGCAACTTATCGATACTTCCTTTGGCGTTATCGGCGCCCTACCTTTGTGGCTGGTTCGCCAGAAAATACAATCTTCCGCCCATGGAAAACAATAATTGGTTTGTACCCGAAACCAATCCCCTGCGACGCATCTGGTCGAAGGCCGATGCCATCCTGGTGATTTTTGCCGGATCAGCAGCCGAGTTTGCGTTAAACAAAGCGGTCGATTGGCTCTATTTTACCGGGCGATTGCCCGCCGATCCGTTGGGTCGTTTGTTCTCTACAGTGGCCTATGCGCGACGCATCATTTTCGCCGAAAGAGCCGAGGCTGAAAAAGCCATCTGCCAAATTGTTCAAATACACCAACAGGTTGAACAGGCCCGGGCCCAACAAATTCCCGCTTGGGCTTACCGCGATGTGCTGTATATGCTGATTCATTACAGCATTGCCGCTGCCGAACTGCTCGACAAGCCCTTGTCCCCCGTTGAAAAAGAAGAAGTATATGCAGTGTTTCGGGAGATGGGTTCACTGATGTCGATCCCCGCCCTGCCACCCAACTACCAGCAATGGTTACCCGATTACGAGCAACACTTGCAACATGACCTGGCCTGCTCAACGCTCACCTATGATTTGTTTAAACAGTATCGCAAACACCTCGGCTCCTTGCGTTATCAGCTACTGTTACAAACCCAGTCGCTGGTGATTCCTCCCCCTGTTCGCGATTTGCTTTCTTCTTCGCGCCCGGCAGTTTTGCCCCTACTCTTGCCCAGTTATCGTTTTTTACGGAACCGGGATCGCACCCGCTGGATTCAATGGCTATTGGTACCACCTGCCTATCGGCAGCAGGTAGCAGCCCTGGATGTTCAACACTGATGATCATGCGCTATCTTTATTCAATAAGTACAAAGCATGGTTCCTTCTTTGAAAGTGCCGGCATCGATCGTGATATTTGGTGCCAGCGGCGACCTGACCCGCCGCAAACTCATTCCAGCCCTATATAACCTGTTTACAGGCAATTACCTGCCGCCTTTGTTTCGCATCTTCTGTGTTGATTTCCTGCAAACAGCACCAAATGCTTTTAAAGCAACCTTACTGTCGGGCATAACCGAATTTTCGCGTAATGGAAAACCGGATCCTGCGCAGTGGGCAAAATTTGCAGAGCGCATTGACTATATACAGGGTGATTTCCTGCAGCGCGATACCTTTCTTCGCCTGAAAGAAGCCATTGTTGCTTTCGAAAAAAGCAATAAAAAAAGAGGCGCCCGGCTTTATTATTATGCAGTGGCACCGCGCTTTATTGAAACGATTTCAGAAGCCTTGTACAAAGACAAACTGGCCAATGTAGACAATGCTGATCGTATCGTGATTGAAAAACCTTTTGGTACTGATCTTGCTTCGGCGCAGGCACTGAACAAGTTTTTGCGCAAACGTTTTGCCGAAAAACAATTGTACCGCATCGATCATTATCTCGGTAAAGAAACCGTGCAAAATATCATGGCTTTCCGTTTTGCCAACTATGTGTTTGAGCCACTTTGGAACAAAACATTTATCGACCATGTTGAGATTAGTGTTTCTGAAAAAGTGAGTGTTGGCAGCCGCGGCGGTTATTACGACAGCGCCGGGGCATTGCGCGATATGGTGCAAAACCACCTGATGCAATTGCTATGTATAGTGGCGATGGAATGTCCGCCGAAATACGAAGCCGAAACCATTCGCAATGCCAAGACCAGGGTCATCAAAGACATTCGCAAAATGACGCCGACCCAAATCAGCAAACAGGTTGTGCGGGGTCAATACAAAGGTTATCGGCTGGAGCAACATGTTTCCTCTTCTTCCAACACTGAAACTTATTTTGCGGTCCGCTTGTTTATCGACAATCCGCGCTGGAAAAATGTGCCCTTCATACTGCGCACCGGAAAATCAATGGAGAAACAATCAACCGTTATCGCCATTCAATTCAAAGACTCGCCAAATAAGATTTTCAAAGACGATATTGAGCCCAACCGATTAATCATCAGCATTCAACCCGAGCTTGAAATCAGTTTGCTGTTTGAAAGCAAGGTACCGGGGCTGCAAATGAAATTGAAGCCTGTTGAAATGGACTTCACCTACAACGAATCCTATTCGGGTGATCCGATTCCGGAGGCCTATGAAGCCTTGTTGCTCGATGTGTTGAAAGGCGATGCTACGCTGTTTATGCGGGCCGACCAGGTAGAAGCAGCGTGGAAAGCGGTGATGCCCATTCTGGATTACTGGAAACAACAAAAAGGAAAGGGTTTGCATATTTATTTACCCGGATCTGATGGGCCTAAGGCGGCACAGCAACTGCTGAAGCCAAATGCGAAAGACTGGACCAGCTTGCCAACGCCGGCAATACAACCAGCGCCGACAATAAAAGTAGCGGTTGAACCGGCGAAGTAATTGCAGCACCGATGAAACGAGCCGCCCATTATTTTGAATCGGATGCAAGTTTCAACAGCTTGTATCCCGATACCATTAGCCAACATGCCCGCCGGCATTGGACGCCGTTGAAAGTGGCGAAAATTGCCGCCGATTTTCTGCGATCGGGCAGCGGCAATAAGGTGCTCGATATTGGGAGCGGCGCCGGCAAATTCTGTTTAACGGCGGCCTGGTTTCATCCCGACACCTTGTATTACGGCATTGAACAGCGGGCCTGGCTGGTGGAAGCTGCCAACCTGTTGCGCGATCAGTTGGCAATACCCAATGTGCAGTTTGACGCGGGTAATATCAAGGACCTCAACCTGCAGCAGTACGATCATTTCTATTTTTACAACGCTTTTTACGAGAACCTTGCTGAAGCTGAACGAATTGATGATGAAATAGGGTGCTCCACCGCTTTGTACGAGCAGTACAGTTATCACCTGTACAAACAATTCCGCCAATGCCCGGCCGGCACCCGGTTGGTGACCTACCACAGCCTCGAATCAGAGATACCTGCAGAATTTCATTTGGTTCATACCCATATCAATGATTACCTTAAGTGCTGGATTAAAGTATAGTAGCAAATAAACCCTGTATGTCGACAATCTGTTTGGAAGACTATCGATGCAAGCTTCTTTCGAAAATCAGGCAGAGCGAAACGCAACCGCAAGTAAAGCGATACCTTGATGCTGCCATTAAGGGCCTGCAATCACATCGGGTCAATCCCCATATTACGCTTCGGTTTATTCATCGGGTAGAGCAGGAACTGGAGAAGTTTCAACCCGAAGACGGTGATGCCTTGCAATGGCAAAATGTACAGGCGGGCAAATCCTATTGCCTGGCACTGGCGCGCACGCTTCAAAAGGTATAGCAGGGGCAAAAAAAAGCAGGTAGTAGACACTACCCGCGTATACACACATGAGAAAAAAGATTTAGGCGCTGGCCTGCAATTCCTGCAAGGGCTCAGTATGGATCATTTGCAGCAGCTTGTACTGCAAGTCTTCATGTCGGTAGTTGAACCTGTACTCACATTCTTTGATGTGCAGGTATAGGGTATTTCTGTTGAGTCCCCGGAACTTCATCAATCTGCTACGGGTCAGGGCCCAGAAACCGGAGATATCATCTGGTGCGGGCCGGGCGATTCGGTTGGGAAGCCCCTCCTTTCGAAATAAACACCAGTTGGTAAAATCAGCAACGGCATCGAGGTCGAGCATATTGTATAGACCCTCGTTTTTTTCTTGTTTTTGCCAGCTTTGCAGGGCTTCGCGATCCATATTGGCCAAGCCGGTGGAGAAAACCAATCCGTTCCAGTTGGCAAAACCATAATAGGCCGTAACCGGCAGTTCGGTCGGGTTGTGTTTCAACAACAAATGGTTGCTGGGTAAGAAATGAAGCGGGAAGGCATCGTCGCAGAAAAGCGCCAGCCTGATCCGGATCATTTTCATATAGGCATTGATGGTTACGCGGCTAACGCCGGTAACATTGGCTATTTCGGTAGCAGTAAGGTCTTCGCAAAACAAATGAATAATCTCGCGGCACTTGCGTTCAGACAAATGCGCGCCTTTAAGCAACTTGTTTTTCATCGAAAGGTCGGTTAATGGTTATACGAAAGAATTCGCACTTAAATATCATCAACCAATCTTGAAGTGAAAACAGAATCTACACGAGAGGGAGTTTACCGTGATGAAGCGCGTTAATAACTAGAAAAGCAGCCTACTTAATCTCTACGCTGAACATTTCTTTGTCTTCGATAAAGCCCTGGAGCTCATCGCCCACTACGCATTCACCTACACCTGCAGGGGTGCCGGTAAATACCAGGTCGCCGATGTTGACGGAGAAATAGTTAGAGATATGGGCCACCACGGCATCGAAATTGAAGATCATGTTGCTGGAATTGCCTTGCTGAACAACTTCTTTGTTTTTCTGCAGGGAGAAATTGATTTCTTTTTTGTTTTTCAATTCTTCCAACGGAATCCATTTGCCGATGACGGCTGAGTTGTCCCAGGCTTTTGCTTTTTCCCAGGGCAGTCCTTTTTCTTTTAGTTCCTGCTGAATATCGCGCGCGGTGAAATCGATACCTACGGTTACCGCATCATAATACTTGGTTGCATACCTGTCCTGGATATATTTTCCATTTTTACAAATGCGCAATACCAGTTCACACTCATAATGCAACTCATTGGTGAATTCCGGATAATAAAAGGGTGTATGTGATTGGAGAAGGGCACTTTTGGGCTTCATGAAAATAACCGGTTCATCGGGCACTTCATTTCCCAATTCCTTCGCATGTGCAACATAGTTACGGCCTATACAGAATATTTTCATATTCAATAAGGGTTTAATGATTGAAAAATCACAGATTGGTGTTGGGACATTATCCCGGGTTTTTCATTAGAAATCATTGGATTCTCCCCAAATTTGCGTTGGCGGGTTTGCGAAAATAACCATTCACATTCAAAATTCATAATTGGTAAATAACATTGTTATACTGGTTCATAGCCACCGATAGGCCCGACATAACAAAGGTTTCGACCAGTTCTACCGATTTTTCGATTTTATACAGCACCAGGGGCCATTCCTGCCCCGTCCACCGGCCCAGTACGTAGTCGACCTGCCGGCCCTTGGGGTAATTGTTCCCGATGCCGAAGCGCAGGCGGGGGTAGTCGGTGGATTGCAGGGTTTCCTGGATGCTTTTGAGCCCGTTGTGGCCCCCATCGCTGCCATTGCCCCGCAACCGCATCCGGTCGAGCGGCAATGCCAGTTCATCTACCAAAACCAGGCAGTTTTCTTTGTCGATCTTTTCTTTGTCCAGCCAATACTTAACAGCCTTGCCGCTCAGGTTCATATAGGTTGTCGGCTTTATGCACAGTAACTGTTTGTTTTTCAACTTAATATAAGCGGTATCGGCCAGCCGGTCGGCCGAATAGCTGCCGCCATGTTTTTTAACCAACTGGTCAGCGATGTCGAAGCCAATATTATGCCGCGTGTGCGCATATTCCTCCCCAATATTACCCAGACCGACCACGAGAAATGTAGACATGACAAAAGTATTAAGTGAGCTTGATGTTTAAGGTTTAAGGTTTAAGCTCGTTGAAATGCAAGTTGCGTAATTTTCAAGTTTAAAGTTGCTGCCGCGTGCTGGATTGCATTGAAATGGGTGGACAGGTTGAATGGCCGGTTTGTTTTTTCAATGGAAGTACTCTTGTTGACCTACCAGCAGTGTCTGTTGCTCCTCGCGAAAATACGGGGCTGTTTGCTGGAGAGTATTTCACAAAGTGTGTCAGTTTGAAGTTAATTAACTTTAAACAGATACAATTATGGAGAAACAAACATTTGATTTTGCTGCGTTCAAAAAGGATGCAGCCGCTCGGTTAAAGAAAGGCGAG
>JAIUNW010000020.1:5000-31696 GCA_020161535.1 Bacteroidota bacterium
CACCATGCCGCGCAGAAAACGGTTGGCCCGAACATGATAAATGAAACCATTTTCGACCAGTTCCCAATTACTCTGCTCTATCTGGCACAAAAATGTTTTCACCTGCGTATTGCGCTTACTGAAACTGGTGAAATCATGGTAAGAAAACAAAGTTTGAGCAGCAGCCTGCATAGCCGCAACGTCTAATGTATACGGAAAATAATAAGCGCGCCCATAGCTGAATGGATCTTTGGTCAACGAAATATGATAGGCATATTTCCTGGCTACCGCATCAAACCGGCAATGCGCGTTATCGGCGACCAAATACAAACCCTTTACCACAATATCATGCGGCAATACGGCATTGAAATTGTAAACAAGTGAAGCAGGTATAGGATGCTCCGTATCGAAATGAAAATAATTCTGCAGTGCATGCACACCCGCATCGGTGCGACTTGATCCGGTCAGTATCACCGGCTTGCGCAATATCTTTGCCAACACCTGCTCTACTTCAGCCTGTACACTGTGTGCATTTTCCTGGCGCTGAAAACCGGCATAACGGGTACCCATATACGCCAATTCAAGAAAATACCGGCTCATGGCTTCGATCCCTTTTTGTTTTTACCCACCGGCGTTTTGATGATATTCACTTCAATGGTATCCTTCTTTCCCAGGTCATCTACTTCGTAAATAAGTTTCCAACTAGAACCCATATCGGTTTTAAACAAACGCCTTACACCTGCCTCAGCTTCTTTTTTTGCGGGCACCGCCGGCGTTTCTTTGGCTGTCGTCGAATTATTTTTTCGGGAGAACACAGACAGTATGCCGCCTTTCTTTTCAACTTTCGGCTCGGTTGCGCTGCTGTCCCTTTTTGTATCTGCTGGCGCTGCAGGCTTTGCCGGTGCAGCAGCAATTGGTCGGTATAAGCCTGAATCGCCATAATTGATGCCTGGCACTGGCGATGTTGACGTCGGCTCTTTTGCCAGCACCGCACTATCGACCGCGGGTGGTTTTTCTATGGCCAGGGGTTCCGTCGATACAGGCGTCGTATTTTTCTCTTCCGTCAGTTTAATTTTTTCGTCTGTTGACTTCGCTTTCTCTTCGGCTTGTTTAACTTTCTCTCCCGCTAATGATACTTTCTCGTCACCCTGATTCACTTTTTCTGCTATGGGTGGCGCTTTCTCCGCAGTTGGCAGCGCTTTCTCTTCTACCGGCTTCGCTTTCTCTGCAACAACTGCAGCTTTCTCTTCCACCGGCTTACCCTTCGCCTCCATCTGCTTCGCCGTACTAGCCTGCGCGATGGCTGTACCACGCGCGCTCCGCGGACTATAATAAAGAATCGAACTATCATTCACTACCTGCGACAACCGATAAGCAAACGGGTCTTCGCGCTTGCGCAGATGGGCAAATTGTTGTTCATTTCTACCCAATCGACGAATACTAATAGTCATATTCTTCTGGGCATCAATCAATCGCCAGCCATCAGGACCACTTTTCAAGATATAACTGCCTTCTTCAAGGGTATCCCTTACCGTAAACTGGAAGACAGGCTGCGCTTGTCCCTGAAATCCGACCGTTATATCGCCCCCCCAATAACGCAAGGGCGCCAGGATAAGGAAATTGCCTGGCGAAGACAACACCAGGCTGTCGCTCGTACGCAGGTAAAATGGCGTAGACGGCTCGGCTTCGATGTATAGGTATCCGCCTTGCGCCTGAAGACTTTCAACGCAAAAAAAACAGAGAACCAGGTATAGAAAAGCCGATTTCAATTTCATCACATCAGCTACAAAGCTAATAAAATCAACCATTTAGCGCCTTTCATACTTTTTATAATTTACGTACTCGCTGAAAAGCTACATTTACAGCCGCAAAAAACAATCTGAATGAAAAGAGGAATTATTTGTAGCCTGTTGTGCTGGTCTGGATTCATTGCCATTGCCCAGGATGCACCTGTTGCCGATCATTATCAGGCAGCAGCAGAAAAAATAAACGACCTGGTGCATACCAAATTGGATGTATCGTTCGACTATGCAAAAGCCTGGATGCCGGCCAAGGCCTGGATTACCCTTCAACCACATTTCTATCCTACCGATTCTTTGCGCCTCGATGCGAAAGGCATGGAAATAAAAACGGTTGCATTGGTGAGCGGCAACAAAACCCAGCCCTTGAAATACGACTATGATGGCACGAACCTGCGCATCAAACTGAATAAAGTTTATCAGCGCGGTCAACAATACACGATCTATATCGATTATATCGCCAAACCAAATGAAGTGAAGGTGAAAGGCAGCGCCGCCATCAACGATGCGAAGGGCCTTTATTTCATTAATCCGCAAGGCACAGAAAAAAACAAACCAACACAGATCTGGACACAAGGTGAAACCGAAGCCACGTCGGTATGGTGCCCTACCATCGATCGCCCGAACCAGAAGACAACCGAAGAAATCAGCATGCGGGTGCCCGATAAATACGTTACCCTTAGCAATGGTTTGCTGGTAAAGCAGCAGAAGAACAACGATGGTACCCGTACCGACTATTGGAAGATGGATCTGCCACATGCGCCCTATCTGTTCTTTATGGGCGTGGGTGATTATGCCATAGTGAAGGACAAATACAATGGCAAAGAAGTTAGCTACTACGTCGAAAAACAATACGAGCCGGTTGCCCGTAAAATCTTTGGCAACACACCAGAGATGATGGCTTTCTACGCAAAAATCACCGGTGTTGATTATCCCTGGCCCAAATATGCACAGATTACTGGTCGTGACTATGTAAGCGGTGCGATGGAAAACACTACGGCCACACTTCACCAGGAAAGCGCCCAGCAAGATGCGCGTGAACTGGTTGATGAGAATCGTTGGGAAGGCACTGTGGCCCATGAACTTTTCCACCATTGGTTCGGCGACCTGGTTACGGCCGAAAGCTGGAGCAACCTGACGGTGAACGAGTCATTTGCAGATTACAGCGAATCGCTCTGGAATGAATATAAGTACGGCAAAGATGCTGGTGCTGCTACCAATTACAATGGAATGCAGGGCTACCTGAGCAACCCCGACAATTTCAGCAAAGACCTGGTGCGTTTTCACTATGCCGACAAAGAAGACATGTTTGATGCTGTCAGTTATTCCAAGGGCGGCACCATACTGAATATGCTGCGGAACTACCTCGGCGATTCGGCTTTCTTCAATGGCTTAAATGTTTATCTAACCAATAACAAATTCAAAGCCGCCGAAGCACATCAGTTGCGACTGGCATTGGAGCAAGTAAGCGGCAAAGACCTGAACTGGTTTTTCAATCAATGGTATTTCGGCGCTGGTCATCCGAAACTAACGATCAATTATGTGTACGACGATGCAGCCGGAAAACTCAAACTGATGTTGAAACAAACGCAGGAGGATGGCACACCATTTCGGCTGCCCATGGCCGTTGATATTTACGAAAGCGGCAAGAAAACCCGCTACCAGGTAATCATGGAGAACAAGATTGATAGCTTTGAATTCAGCTATAAAAAACACCCCAATCTCGTTAACGTTGATGCCGATAAAGTGATCACGGCCGAAAAGAACGATGACAAAACGCTGGAGGAATATGCTTTTCAGTACAAGGAAGCTGGTAATTATGTTGACCGTCGTGAAGCCATAGAGTTCGCAGCCGCGCAGCAAAGCAATGCCCTGGCGCTCGACCTCCTTCGCACAGCACTGAAAGATAAATTTCATGGCTTGCGCAAATTGACGCTCGACAAACTGGATATGAAAACAGAGCTGGTTAAACTGGCGATGGAAAAAACAATCGCCGATTTAGCTACCAATGATCCCAACAAACTGGTGAAAGCTAAAGCCATCGAGTTGCTGGGCGAATACAAAAAAGCCGACTACTTGTCTATTTTCCAGAAAGGTGTAAAAGATTCATCTTATTCAGTGGCGGGCGCCAGCCTTCAATCTTTGTCTACCCTCGACAAAGACGCGGCCGTTGCCATTTGCAAACAGATGCTGACACAACCGCTGAAAGGAAAACTCCTGGGGCCCGTTGCCATGGTGTCGGCACTAAATGGAATCGACGAAGCCCTGCCGCCTGTACTTAATAGCTTTAAAGACATGGGGCTCTCGCAAGAAAAACTGGACCTGCTGGAACCGGTCGCCATCCTGCTGGCTCGTTCAAACAATGTGCCGATGGTAAAGGAAGGTGTTGACCAGATCGTCACCTTCAGAGATGCCATCCCCCAAGCTTACCAGGCGCAACTGGCGCCTTTTATCAACGATATGATTTTGCAGGGCATCGTGAATGCGAAAGCGAAAGCAAGCGGCCCCGAGGCAAAAGAACTGGCCGATTATATCAAAATGAAAAAAGAAACTAAAAAAGCATTCTAATACCCGGGTCAATACCGACAAACGAAAAGAGGCTGGCTCATCATTGGGTCAGCCTCTTTTAATCTGCGTACTTTAGGAAGACAGATAATTTTCCACGCAGAAATACGTTCAAAGGAAAGGCCTTGCTCCAGCGCCGGCCAAAGCACTGAATATTTCGATTTAACAGGAACAGATGACTACCTTAAACCTACGCCTTGTCGCCTTTTGTGGGCTCTCACTCCTATTGAACCTGAACGCTCAGGCCCATCCGGCTCCGAAAACCGGGGCAGAAGACGAAAATATCGTCATCAAAAACAAAACGGAATCATACGAATTTATTGAAGGGAAAGCTGACAACCCGGTACTGATCAAAGAAACGAAGAGCACGGTTTTCCGCTGTGATGGCTTCCGAAGCAGTATGCCTTTTGTTGAGTTTTACGACGATGAGTCAACCATCGACGATGTATCTGTTTATGTAAATGGACGTCGAAACAAATCCATTGCTCCGCAATTTGAATATTATTCGGTGGAGAGTATCTTTTATTCAGATGCCAGGGTTTGCTATTTCTCACTTCCATTGGAAAAAAAGGGTGCTGAAAGCTCGGTAGAACTGACCAAGACTATCAAAGACCCCCGGTATTTTACCACCATTTATTTTTCCGAAGCTTATAAAGTAGAAAGCCAGGAAATTCAATTGATTGTTCCCGATTGGATGCATATTGCTATCAAAGAATTGAATTTTGAGGGCTATTCCATCAGCAAACAAACAGAACAAAAAGGCAATACTAAAATCTACCGGTACAAGATCCTCCAATTGCCGGCGCGCAAAAGCGAGTCGAGGAGTCCGGGGCCGTCCTATATCTACCCACACCTGCTTATACTGAGTCAATACGCCGAGCTCAGCGGCAAAAAACTCACCTACTTCAATACCGTGGCCGACCAATATGCCTGGTATCGCCAATTGGTGTTACAGATCGGCAGCGACAAACAGGTTATCAAAGAAAAAGCGGCTGAGATCGTGAAAGGCATGAAAACCGATCTCGAAAAGCAAAAAGCCATCTACAAATATGTGCAGGACAATATCAGGTATATCGCTTTTGAAGATGGGATTGCCGGTTTTAAACCGGAAAAAGCCGACCAGGTGTTAAAGAAGAAATATGGTGATTGTAAGGGCATGGCCAATCTCACCAAAGAATTATTGGTGGCTGCCGGCTTTGACGCACGATTGTGCTGGATTGGCACCAATCATATTGCGTATGATTATACCACGCCTTCTTTGTCGGTCGACAATCACATGATTTGCGCCCTGCAAACCGGCGGCAAATTCCGCTTTCTTGATGCCACAGAAACATATATCGGCTTCGACCAATATGCTGAGCGCATCCAGGGAAGACCGGTGTTAATTGAAGACGGCGAGAAATACATGCTGGACCATGTGCCGGCTCGCTTGCCCGATCAAAATACAGACTACGAAAAGAGAATCGTTCGCATTGATGGCACTGCCCTGATCGGCAAGGCAACGCATACCCTTATCGGCGAAAGCAAGGAATGGTTGCTTACACAAATTCATAGCCTGAAAAAAGACAAACTCAGTGTAGCGCTTCAATCTTATTTGTCGGAGCAAGACAATAAATACACCATCACTGATTTACAAACTTCTGACCTGAACGAGCGGAACAACAGTCTCGACATCAGTTATCAGGTAGATCACAAAGAAGCGGTAGCTGGTTTTGGGAACGACTTGTATGTAGACCTGGACTTACGAAAAGACCTGGTGAACAACGATATTGATGTCAGCAAAAGAAAAACCGATTGGCTTTTCCCATATAAGCAACACCTGGTGTATGAAACCGAGCTGACCATTCCGGCAGATTATAACATTGCAGAGCTACCGGCTGGCTTAACCGTTGAAGACCCCAATTATCAGTTTCGGATATCTTATAAACAGGAGGGCGGAAAAATTCTTTATCGCAAAGAAATTAGCATTAAAGACACCCGCCTGAAAAAAGCTGCTTTTGAAAAATGGAACAAAAGCATCGCTCAATTGAAAAAATGCTATAATGAACAGGTTACCCTGGTCAAAAAATAAAACTGCCAATCCCTTTGTCATGATGAAACACCTCCGCCTTGCGCTCTTGTTGAGCTGCTCCCTCCTGCAGTTTTCAAACACCTTTTCGCAGTCAGCCAGCGATAGTAAAAGCCTTGCTGAAGAAGTTCGGAAAGAAATCTGGGGCTGGAACATCCCCGCATTCAATAACCGGGAAATACCAGCGGCTTATGCCAGTGAGCCGGCCGTGATTTTGGCCCGGCACCAGGAAATCAAAGCCATCAGCAAAAACAAATTCAAGTTCCGCGGATTGACTGCAGCGAAATACAAAGAGATCTATTTCACGAACACCATTCGGGAAATGGTTAAGATCAACGACAAAGCAACGTTGGAAGAATTTTCTGAATTCAGCTATCAGAAATCAAAAAAACTGGCCACTTTCTTCTCCCCGAAATTAAAAGGACGCCTGGTTTTTTTGGGTGTAAGGATCATTAAACCCGACGGATCCATCAAAGAAGTAAACGTCGATGACGAAGTGTTGACCAAAAACGAAAAAACAGAGCAACGTAGTAAAGTAGCGATCCCGGGATTGGAAGTGGGCGATATCATTGATTATTTCTTTTGCCAGCAGGAAGAAGAAGCGATTGCCGGTTACAGAACAGAGCCTTATGTCTTTGTTTTTGGCGACGACAAACCGATTCTGCATTATTCTGTTCATTGTGAAGCGGGACCGACCTGCGCGGTTGAATATCGTTCGATGAATGGTGCACCTGAATTCAGAGTGAAGAAAGACGCCGACAACGATAATATACTTGACGCAGAGTATAAGAATATCGCCAAAGCTCCTGTGGGCTTGTGGATGTCGAGCGCCCGGCAATTGCCCATTTTGCGCCTGAACATCCGCATCGGTGGACCGCGAAAGATCAGGCGCGAAGAAGGCATGGTGTATCGAAACCAGCCTTATCAACAGATCATTGAAGATGTAAAAATCGACGTAAAAGAAGATTTCGCAGAAAGCCAGTTGGGCCTGGTGGCGGATGCACTGACCAATGATATTAAATCGATGATCAAGCGGGCAAGAAAATCGGATGATCTTCCCAAAGACAGCCTGCCTTACTATGTGTATTATGCATTCAGGTATATTGCTTTCTACCGCGTAACACCCAATAGTGAAATCAATGTAGGTGTTGAAAGAAACTACCAAACGCCCAGTAAGAAAAAATTCCTTCAACTGTTGAGCCTGATTCTATTCAAACTGGATATCGACAACAAGATCATCCTGGCAACTTCCCGCTATGGCCCTGATACCAAACAGGTATTGTTGGTGGATGATTTTGAATACATATTGAAGACCCTTGGCAACCAGGAAATCTATATGAGTGCCGAAGGCGTTTTTACCAATGCAGACTTCATCCCTGCAGAATATGAAGGACAGGATAACCAATCCATCAGTATTCGCGGTTCAGGAAAAGTGACCGTGAAGCCAAATGATGACCTGCCCGAAAAAATCCCCTTTACAAAAGCTAGCAGCAACATGCAAAAGGAGAACCTGAAAGTGAGTCTGCAAAGCGATATGGAAAAACTGCAGATCGATCGCCAGAGTACTTTGAGCGGAGAGATGAGGTGGGGTGCCCAACGCGCGTTGTTGCTATTTGAAGATTACTATGAAGAAGAGCGGATAGCCCTGAGTGTAAAAGAATCGTTTATGGAAACCTTTGCCGACAGCCGGAGAAACCGGTCGCTGGCAGAAGAATACAAAGCAGCTTTTGCCAAAGCGCGGTCAGAATGGAAAGATCAGTTTATTCGTGAAATAGAAACCGAGTATGGCAAGAAACCAACTGAGTTGAGCTTGTATCGCATCGACAATATGGGACTTCGTCATACCAAACCCAACCTGGTTTATACCACTCAATTTTCAATGGATGGCTGGGTGAAAAAAGGCGGTGCCAATTATATTGTTGATATCGGTCGATTGATCGGAACGCAACTGGAACTAAAGCCCGATCAAAAAGAAAGAAAGGTAGACGTGTATATGTCTTGTGCAAGAAGTTTCCAGTACACGATTCGTTTTGAGTTGCCGCAGGGTTATAAGGCGGAGGGCTTGGAAAAACTACCGGTGCAAAAATCCAACGAAGTAGGTGCATTCAAAGTAGATGCCCGGCAAGATGGCAACAGCATTGTGCTGGTGGTTACAAAAACATACAATGCTGCATTTGAACCTGTCAGTCATTGGCCGCAACTCACCGAGATCATCACTGCTGCACAGGATTTCGAGAATGCTAAAATTTTATTACGGAAAGGGTAAAAGCATTACCAACTACCGCCTGCACCACCACCACCAAAACTTCCACCACCGAAGCCACCAAAGCCGCCACCGCCACCGCTGCTGCCGCCTGATGACCAGCCGCCACCGCCCCCACCCCAGTTGCCTGGGAATATAACCGGGCCGGCACCCCATCTGCGATAACCGCGACGACTCATCATGCCGCCGCCACCGCCACCGCTGCGGCTGATGAAAAATATGACAAGGATGATGATAAGAATGATGACGCCAACTGGTATGGGCGATTGTTTACCGCGACGATTGTAACCTTCTGGCGCTTTGTACTCACCGGCTGCTGCCTGGATAATGGCCGTTGTGGCTTCGTCGAAAGCACGATAATAATTGCCCAATTTGAGGTTGGGGATCATTTCATTGTCGACAATTTCTTTCAACGTAATGTCCGGCAGCGCGCCTTCCAGGCCATAACCAGCCGTAATATATACTTTGCGTTGTTCACCGGTTTCGGGTGCGGGCGCCGAAACCAGGATGACTACTCCGTTGTTAAACTCTTTACCGCCCACGCCCCAGGCACGCCCGAGTTCGGTGGCATATTGGTTGGCATCCATATCCCCCAGCGTGGTCACGGTAACTATCACCACCTGGTTGGACGTACTGTCATCATAGGTGACCAGTTTGCTTTCGAGCGAAGCTATCTGGTCGGGCGTTAGCAAATGCGCGGCATCATTCACGAGCCGTGCAGGCGAAGGCTTGGGCAATACTTGCGCATAACCGCTGGTGATCAGCAGTATGAAAGACAATAATAGGAGTACACGTTTCATGGTTATGCGCTGAAATGCTTAGTCGCCAAATACAATATCATCAGGCAACTCGTTTTTGTCGGTTTTTGCTTCGTAAGGAAAATATTGGTGCAGTGTTTCGCCCAAGTCGTCGACAACCAACCTGATGCCATCTGCATAGGCGTTGCCCCTAAAGAGCGCAAGTAATTTATCTACTTCTTCTTTCCAGAACAGTTCGCCTGTTTTTTGGTGGATACCATCGTCGCCCCAAATGGCGGCCTGGTGATCGAGCGAGGCTACATATACCAGGATGCCATTTCGATGCAGGGTGCGATCCATTTGTAGCTGCCAGAAAATTTCTGCTGCGCGGTCAACCGCGTTCAGGTATTTGCAACGACTTTCTACGTATACACGTACTTCGCCACTGGTCTTCTTCTCGGCATCACGAATAGACTGCACAATGCGTGCAGTCTCGTCGTGTGTCAGAAAATTTTGTTTTTTCCCAAAAGAGAGAAATCCCATAGCTGTTTAAAATTGAACTTTGGGTGCTTTGTCGGCACCGGGATCAGCGGCAAAACCATTTTTCACCTGGAAGCCAAACATTTTGGCGAAGAGATTATTGGGAAAAGTACGTACAGAGGTATTGTAGCTCTGCACCGCCTCGTTGAAATCGTTTCTAGATACTTTGATCCTGTTTTCAGTGCCTTCCAGTTGCGCCTGCAGATCGCGGAAGTTCTGGTTTGCTTTCAGGTCGGGGTAATTTTCAACCACCGCCATCAAACGACCCAACGCACCGGTTACACCAGCTTGTGCCTGTTGGTATTCGGCCAGTTTTTCGGGGGTGATGTTTGAAGGATCAATGGTAACAGAAGTGGCCTTCGCTCTTGCTTCCATTACTTTGGTCAGGGTTTCCTGCTCAAAATTAGCGGCGCCCTTAACGGTATTCACCAGGTTGGGGATCAGGTCGGCACGGCGCTGGTAGTCGCTTTGCACGTTGGCCCACTTATTCTTTACGTTTTCGTCGAGTTTGACCATATTATTATAGCCAGAACAGCCGCAGCCGCCCAGCAATAAAATGGCGCCAGCAATAACGATGAGTAGAAGGTTCTTAGAGTTCATCTCAAAAAAGATTTAGTTGATATTTAAAATTAAGCTATGCACCGGTAACGAAACCAAAAAATATCAGACATTAAAAAAGGCCATCCGGTTGGATGGCCTTTGAAATATTTAGTAGTTTCTATGCCTTTACTGCTGCGATACCGGGCAATTCCTTGCCTTCAAAATATTCCAGCATAGCACCACCACCGGTAGATACATAGCTCACTTTGTCGGCAAAGCCAAACTGGTTAACCGCTGCGACTGAGTCGCCGCCGCCTACCAGTGAGAAAGCGCCGGTGGCAGTTGCTGCTGCTACCGCTTCGGCTACTTTGCGGGTACCATGTTGAAATTTTGACATTTCGAAAACACCCATGGGACCGTTCCAGAGAATGGTTTTGGAACGCTTTAATACATTGCTGAATTCGTCTGCCGCCATCGGACCAATGTCCAAACCCATCCATCCATCCGGAATGGCGTTGCTGGGCGCGGCAGATGTATTGGCGTCGTTACTGAAATTATCGGCAATGATGGAATCGGCAGGCAGGTGAATATTGACGCCTTTCGCTGCTGCTTTTTTCAGTAGATCAGTGGCTGTATCCAGGCGATCTTCTTCGCAGAGCGACTTACCGATTTTTCCACCCTGGGCTTTCATGAAAGTGTAAGCCATGCCACCGCCAATAATAATGTCGGTCGCTTTTTCCAGGAGGTTTTCGATGATGAGAATTTTATCACTCACTTTCGCCCCGCCGATGATGGCAGTAAATGGTTTCGCAGCCTGGTGCAATACTTTTTCGGCACTGGCCACTTCGCCTTCCATCAACAAGCCAAACATCCGCTTGTTTTTCGGGAAGAATTCAGCGATTACTGCGGTGGAAGCATGTGCCCGGTGGGCGGTTCCGAAAGCGTCGTTCACATATACATCACCCAGCTTGGACAATTTCTCAGCAAATGCTTTGTCCCCTTTTTCTTCTTCTTTGTAGAACCGAAGATTTTCGAGCAAAAGCACTTCGCCGTTACCAAGGCTATTGGCGGCGGTGCTGGCTTTTTCGCCAATGCAATCTTCGGCAAAATGGACTTTAACACCGGGCAACAAGTCAGCCAGGTGTTTAACCAGGTGCTTGAGCGAATACTTATCAGTGGGACCATCTTTCGGGCGACCAAGATGACTCATCAAAATAACCTTACCACCATCTTTCAGGATTTTCTGGATGGTAGGCAGGGCAGCCCGCATACGCGTATCATCGGTGATCTCAAATTTATCGTTGAGCGGCACATTAAAGTCAACGCGAACCAAAGCTTTCTCGCCTGCAAAACTATGCTTGCTGAATTCAGACATGATTGATTATTTGCTGATCAAACCGGCCAGGTATTTAACGGTACGAACGAGTTGGCTTACATAGCTCATTTCGTTGTCGTACCAGCTAACTGTTTTCACAATTTGCGAATCGCCTACGGTGATTACTTTGGTTTGGGTGGCATCGAACAAAGAACCGAAATGGATACCGATCACGTCGCTGCTTACAATTTCATCTTCGTTGTAACCGAAGCTTTCATTGCTGGCTGCTTTCATGGCTGCATTTACTTCTTCAACAGTCACTTTTTTCTTCAGTACGGCAGTCAGTTCAGTGAGGGAGCCGGTAATTACCGGTACCCGCTGGGCGCCACCGTCCAGTTTGCCTTTCAGGGAAGGCAACACCAGGCCGATCGCTTTTGCAGCGCCGGTACTGTTGGGAACGATATTAGCGGCAGCAGCGCGGGCACGACGAAGGTCACCTTTGGCGTGCGGGGCGTCGAGTGTATTCTGGTCGTTGGTATAGGCGTGAACGGTGGTCATGCTGCCGAGTACGATACCGAAGGAATCTTCGAGTACTTTGGCCATGGGTGCCAGGCAGTTGGTGGTGCAGGAAGCGCAGGAAATAATGTCTTCCGAACCGTCAAGAATATCGTGGTTCACGTTGAATACCACGGTTTTTAAGTCGCCGGTAGCGGGGGCAGAAATTACCACTTTGCGGGCGCCGGCCTTCAGGTGGGCAGCCGCTTTTTCTTTGTCGGTAAAAAAGCCGGTGCTTTCGATCACCACGTCTACATCGTTCGCGCCCCAGGGAATTTGGGCGGGGTCTTTCTGGGCGTATATTTTAACAGCTTCACCGTTCACCACGATCGAATCTTCGGTAGCGGTTACGGTGGCGTCGAAGCGACCTTGTGCGCTGTCGTATTTCAACAAATGGGCAAGCACTTTAGGCGAGGTAAGGTCGTTGATGGCCACCACATCGATTCCCTGCATATTATAGATCTGGCGGTAAACAAGGCGACCGATTCTTCCGAAACCATTGATTGCAACCTTAACAGTGCTCATACGTTCAATTTTGATTGATTTTGAAAAATTATGAGCCGCTAAGTTACTACTTACCGAAAGCCTGTAAAAATTTTAGAAAATATTTTTTGGGGAGACCGGCCCCAGGCCTATCTTTGCACTCCCAAAAGGGAATATGGCGCGTTGGTCAATCGGTTAAGACGCTTCCCTTTCACGGAAGAATGACGGGTTCGATTCCCGTACGCGCTACCCAGAGGGACTTCAGCGGTTTTTCCGCTTGAAGTCCCTTTTCATTTTCCCCTGAAACCCGCTTCAGGCGGGCGATCTGGAGGAAGACTGAATTTACTTTTGTGGTTCGACTTTCGTCTTTTTTCTTGTTATAGTAGATTCCTTCCGGAAAGATGAGATTTTGCAGCTTTTGTTTGTTGCTGTAATCGCTGGAAGCCCACAGGGACGGGAGTTCTGTGGAAATTTCCACTGAGCGATTGATGAAGTATTCAAGGTTCGACCCGCTAACAGGGCAACCCTTCATATTTTCCTCAATTGCCTGCTTTTCCTGCCTGAATTTTTTGGCAAATTTCTCGTACAAATCAGGCTTGATTTCCTCGTTAATGAAGCGTTCTTCCAGGCGTTCCAGCTTTGTTTCTACCTCATTAATTTGCCGCTGAAATTCCGCATTTGCTTTGTCTTTATTTGCGTTCAGTTCTGTATAAATATGCCTCAGTTGGTCTTTAAAAACCTCCACATACTTTTCCTCCAGGGTCAGTTCTTCCAGGATTCCCTGAAACTGGTTATGCAGGTCTTTGGCACTCTTATTACAGCCGCATTTTTTATCGCTGTTGCACTTGTAGTAATACAGCCCTTTCTTTTTTACGATGTAACCACGCATCAATTCCCCACAGCTTTCGCATTTCAATAAACCTTTCAACGGGGTATTTGCATACTTCTCATTCTTTACTTTTCCGTAGTTGCGGGGTTTAATGTCATTTACCTTCAGGAAGATTTCCTGTGATACCAGCGGCTCATGTTTGCCCTTTATCAGTTCACCACCCAACGCACTGTGCGATAGCATACCGCAATAAAACGGATTAGTAAATACTGCATGAAGGGTTTTGATGGTAATTTTCAATCCCGATGCCGCCAACCGTTTAACGATCTCTGAATGGGTGAGTTGTTCCTGCGCCTTCCAAAGGAATGCTTTCCGCAGTAGCTTACCAGTATCATTGATCTCAATAAAACGCTCCCCATTTCTTTTAACCGTATCATAACCCCTTGGGGGACGGGTACACCATATTCCATTAATCAGTTTTTCCTTGGTGCCATCCATTGACTTTTGCTTGCGCAGGTCATTGTCATACTGGCTGAACAGGAACAGGATATTTTGTTGTAACACCCCTGAAGGATTGGAGGTATCAATGGGCTGTGAAACTGAAATAATAGAAATGCCTAACCCCCGAAGCTGACGGGATAGCCAGATGGCATTGTCGCCTGTACGACTGAAACGTTCCAGACTATACACCACGATATGAGATACTTTTGTTTTCTGCCTTTTGCAGAACTCGATCATTCTTTTGAACTCTTTCCGTTCGTCCGTTTGGGCGCTCTCGTAGGTGCCACCGAAGTAGGCCAGCACATTGTACCCATACTTCAATACATAGGCTTCACAGCCCTTTTTCTGGGTTTCCAGGCTCATATTGGTATCTGCCTGTTCCTTGGTAGAAACCCTGGTATAGATCACACAGTTATTGGTGCTTTTAGCCTTGGCTAATTCGACCCCTTTGGCAAAGCGTTTGATTTCCATTTGTTTAACCATAAAAACTCTTTTTTGCTGTAGAATTACAACACAATTATATTGATAATCAACATTTTATGCAAATATTTCTATGCAACCTGGTTAATTCCAGCCTGCTGGTTAAGCTCTGCTGAAACCACCTCGTAGGTAATGAGGGCCAGTTGGTGAAGGGTATTGATAATGTTGATGATTTCTTCTTCAGGTGCATCCCTGAATTGGGGGTAGGCCCTTACCTGTTTCTCGGTTAGTAACAATGCCTTTTCGGAATTGAGTATATCGGGGTATTCCGGCAATGGATTTAGCTCCTTTACAATAGCTGACATAGGATAAATTTTAGAAGACAAACATAGCATCTCCCAAAATCTAACTTTCCAGTTTGAGGCAGTTGTTGAATGAATTTGCTATTTTTTGTTTCGTATGTCTTCTAATATTAGCCTTTGTAAACAAAAAAGGCCACTTTTCGTTGTGGCCTTTTCTCTCATGCTTAAAACTTCATTCGCTGGATTCTCACGGCATTTAATATAGCCAATAGTGCCACACCTACATCCGCAAAAACCGCTTCCCACATAGTAGCTAACCCGCCTGCACCTAAAGCCAAAACAATGGCCTTGACCGCAAAGGCAAGGATGATGTTTTGCCAAACGATTTTCTTTGTCTGCTTCCCAATATTAATGGCCATTGCAATCCGACTTGGTCTGTCATCCTGAATCACTACATCGGCAGTTTCAATAGTGGCATCGCTCCCCAAACCACCCATAGCTATCCCTACATTACTCAAAGCCACAACAGGAGCATCGTTAACGCCGTCACCCACAAAAGCAACAGTTTCATTTCTGTCTTTAATGGCTTTTACTTTATTCACTTTGTCCTCTGGTAATAAATCGCCAAAGGCATTATCTATTCCTAACTTATCTGCAACAAATTTTACTACAGAGGTTTTGTCGCCACTCAACATGGTAGTTTTAACTTTCATGCTGTGCAACTTATTTACAGCTTCCTGTGCATCTTCTTTAATACTGTCGGCAATAGTAAGCCAACCTGCAAATTTTTTATCATACGCAATGGCTATTGAAGTATAGACAATCGCTGAAGGGTCCATATCGTAATTGATGGAAAATTTATCCATCAGCTTGAAGTTTCCAACAATAAGTTCTTTTCCATCTACTTCTGCCTTCAATCCATATCCGGCAATTTCTTCAACAGCATTTAATTTTATTGTTGCGTTAATTATGCCGACATATTGCTGGATAGCAGTAGCAACCGGGTGTGTACTCTGACTTTCCAAAGCATTTACCATTGCCAGCAATTCCTCTTTTTTAAAGCCGGGTTTTATATTTACTTCCTGGACCTTAAAAACGCCTTCTGTCATAGTTCCGGTTTTATCCATCACTACATTTTGAATCCCTGCAATAATATCCAGGAAATTACTTCCTTTAAAAAGAATGCCGTTTTTACTGGCGGCACCAATACCACCAAAATATCCTAATGGAATAGAAATAACTAATGCACAGGGACAGCTAATAACCAGAAATACTAATGCTCTGTATAGCCATTGGCTGAATACATAGTTTTCTATAACAAGCATTGGTACTATACAAATAATTGCTGCCAGTAAAACAACAATGGGGGTATAGATTTTTGCAAATTTCCGGATGAATAATTCTGTAGGCGCTTTTTGAGCAGTGGCATTTTGTACCAGTTCTAAAATCTTACTTAACTTACTATCAGTATAAGCAGTTGTCACTTTAACCTGAGCAACAGTATTCAGATTTATCATTCCCGCCAAAACTGTTTCTCCTTTTGCCTTAGTGTCTGGTTTGCTTTCGCCGGTTAATGCTGCCGTATTAAATGATGCAGTTTCCGAAATCAACTCGCCATCCAGCCCTAACTTTTCACCTGGCTTCAATTGTATAATTGCCCCGATACTTACTTCTTCTGCCTTTACAGTTTTAGGCTGGTTATTTTCCAAAACAGTTACTTCATCAGGCCGCTGATCAAGCAAAGCCTTGATATTTGATTTTGCCCTTTTAACAGCTAAGGTTTGAAATACTTCGCCCACTGCGTAGAAAAGCATCACAGCTACACCTTCGGGATATTGGCCAATAGCAAAAGCCCCAACTGTGGCGATGCACATGAGTAAAAATTCAGAAAATATTTCTCCTTTTCTAATGCTTTCTACTGCTTCTTTAATTACCGGAAAACCAACTTGCAGGTATGCAACTGCATACCAGGCAATACGTACCCAGCCGGTAAACCATGTCTGCGGCAGCCAATTATCAAAAGCAATGGCAATTATCAAAAGCACAAAACTTATAATGGCAGGTAAAAACATCTGAAACACGGTTTGATTAGTTCCGGAATGGTCATGCCCGTCACCTTCCTCATGATTGTGGCCATGTCCATCATCATGCGTATGCCCATGCGGTAGTAGTTCTTTTGCACCCGCTTTGGTGTAGATTTTATCTTCCAGGGAACAGCATGTCATTCTGCCCTGTGCATCGTAAGTATGTTTATGATTTGGGTCTGTATTTATCATGTTATTGTTCTTTAATTGAGAAATAAAAAGGGTTACAGATGTTTTCACCCGCAACCCTCTAATTTAAATTGTAATTACTATTAAGCGCTCAATGCACTTACCATTCCCAGAACGGAGGCAAGCATTACTACACACTTCCAGCAATTGAGTCTGTTCATTTTCATGTCTTTTAATTTCATGGATGTAAAAATACATATCGTCTGATTTTTTAATTGTTAATCTTCATGTTCGCCGGTATTAGTCATTTTAGCCATTACAAAAAACGCTCCTTTTATTACAATTTTTGCATCCTTCGGGATCTCTTTCAATAAAGTTATCTGCGTAAAGCCCACTTCGGTCGTTCCTTTTGCCACAGGTACTATTTCAAAACTGGTCTCATTTTTTTGCTTTTTTGCAGAATCAGGCAAATTCCTCGTCACCATAAAAATATAATCTCGTCCCTGTAATGTAATTATTGCATCAGTTGGTACAGCAGGAACAGTAGCTTTTTGTAAGCTGATTATGGCAGTAACATTCATGCCATCAATCAGTCCGGTTTTATCTGCCATCACTTTAGCATGTACTGACACTGCTTTACTTTCACCTTCAAATGAAGAGCCGAGAGAGAAAATCTGTGCATCATATTCCTTACCGGGGTTATTAGTAAGAGTAAAGTGAATCAGTTGATTGTTTTTTAAGTTTGGCAGGTCTTTTTCATAAACAGATAGATCAAGATGCAACTGGCTATTATCAACTATTTCTGCAACCGGTGTTGTAACATCCACATAACTACCCATCTTTACTTTAACGTCACTTACAACTCCACTGATAGGGCTTGTAACTGCTAAAACAGAAATTAATCTCCCGTTTGACAGCCTTGCCGGGTTAATGCCCATCAATTGAATCTGCTGCGCCAAAGTTGACTTCAGGGTTCGTAAGGTTTTTAATTCTGTTTCAGCAGCCTGCAAATTTTTTAATGCCCCTGCATTACCTGCATTTAATTCTTGCTGACGTTTTACTTCTAATTCAGCCATTACGATTTTGGTGTTAACCCCCAGATAGTCGCTTTGTGCCTGTATGAAATCAGGGTTGCTAATTGTGGCAATAGTTTGCCCTTTTGACACTATATTCCCCGGTTGAATAAGCAGCGACTTGATAACTCCGCTGTAAACTGAGTTTACACTGGCTTTGTTTTGATTAGGCACTCTCAACACGCCATTGGCTTTCAAAGAGGAAGTAAGCTCTTTGTCTTCTATTACCCCAAGTTCCACACCAATGGCTTTCATTTGTTCTTCGGTTAGCGCAGTGGTGCCGGGACTTTTCTGATCATTTTCATGATTTCCTTCTTTCGCAGATGTTTCTTCTGTACTGCCGCTATTTCCGCCGCAGGAAACTATAGCTGCAGAGCTGATAAAAAGCATAACAATAATAAATAATTTCTTCATCATTATATTTTTACTGGTTGATGTAATAATTGTATTGAATGATAGACTGGTTATAAGCATTAAGATTTTCCAGATAGCTTTTTTGTATTTCAATAGCCTGAGTTAAGAATTGTGACAACTCTGCAAAACTAATTTCACCGGCTCTGTAAGCTAATGAAGCAGCTTTGATAATTTCATTCGCTTGTCTTAGTCCAGTGCTTTCATAAAAGGATAACATACTTCGATTCTTTTCTACTTCCTGCTGCATCTGCAATTTGCGGGTATTGAGTACCTGTGTTTCATACTCGTATTGCTTTTGTTGCACTGCTACATCAGCCTGTGCCACTTTTATCTTATTTTTATATGCTTTTGCGCCAAACAAAGGGAAAGCTGCTGATACTGAAAAGCCTGTAAATGGATCTTTGGCTCCCCATAATCGTTGAGAAAAGAAACGACCTGAAAATTCAGGTTTATTTTCATTCTTAACAATATTGATCCCGGCATTAGCGATATTAATATTTTGAGACTGTAGAGCAAGCAAGGGATGTGGGGTAACTGCAATTGTATCTGCAATCATTAGTTTTTCCAATGGTAACATCAACGGCAGCAGGACATCTGTAGTATTAAGCAGCTGCATTAAAGATTGTTGCTGTATCTGCATTTCTTTACTGACCTGTTGTATTAGCGCTTGCAATTCTATCATTCGCACATTTGCAGCTATACTGTCAAGGCCGGGGCTATCGCCAGTTTTTACTTTTAATATTGCTGCTGCATTCAATGACTTATAAATACTATCTAAACGATGATACAGTTGCTGCTTATCCTGTAAATACCAAAGCTGGTAATACACCATTCTTACATCCCTTTTTATCTGCACATCTATAGTGGCTGCACTTAAATTATAATACTTTAATTGTTCGCCATAAAGATATTTTTGAGCCTTGTATAACCCAGGCCAGGGCAATGATTGTGATACGCCAATTTTTAGAATCCCTGTATTATCACTTGGTCGCATGTCTTCATTTTCTGCAAATACACCCGTTTTGGGTATGTTAGTTGCCGTTTTGATCTGGGCCTTTCCTTTAATTACCTGCTGGTTATTTATTTCATATTGCAGATTATTTTTCGCAAAACTGATTGCTTCGCTGCTACTTACTCTTTTTGCAGAAGGCTGTTGTGCATAACTTCCGTTAGAGAAAACAAACATGCCAATCATAATACTTACTACTGTTGCTATCGGCTTCACTTTTAAATTTCTTTTTGATGAAAAAATAATATATAGAAGTGGCAATACTATAAGTGTTAAGAAAGTAGCAGTTATTAATCCTCCTATTACAACCGTTGCTAACGGTTTTTGAACCTCTGCTCCTGCACCGGTTGAAAGTGCCATAGGAAAAAAGCCTAACGCTGCTACAGATGCTGTCATTAGAACAGGGCGTAGCCGTATTTTTGTTCCTTCCAGCACCCGCTGGAAAATATCTTTCATCCCGTCCTTTTCTAATTGGTTAAATGTGCTGATAAGAACGATGCCATTCAACACTGCCACACCGAACAATGCAATAAAGCCTACTCCGGCTGATATACTAAATGGCATTCCTCTAATCAATAATGCAAACACACCACCAATTGCACTCATTGGAATCGCTGTAAAAATTAACGCAGCTTCTTTCATTGAACCAAAAGTGAAATACAGCAAAAGAAATATTAAGGCAAGCGCAACTGGTACGGCTATTTTTAACCTTGCAGAAGCTTCCTTCAGGTTTTCAAATGTGCCGCCGTATGTGTAATAATATCCTGTCGGTAATATTTTTGCTGCGTTCAGCTTATCCTGTATCTCATTTACCACACTCGAAACATCACGACCTTTTACATTAAAGCCAACTACAATTCTTCTTTTTCCTTCTTCCCGACTTATCTGTGCAGGGCCTTCTTTGAAAGAAATACTGGCAACTTGCGATAAAGGAATTTGATTGCCTTCATTTGTTGCCACAAATAAATTGCTTACATCTTCAATTGAGGTCCGGCTGGCACTATCAAGGCGGACAACCAAATCAAATTTTCTTTCATTTTCAAAAACAACTCCTGCTGCTTCTCCAGCAAAGGCAGTGCTAATAGTATGATTGATATCTTCAATATTTAATCCGTAGCCGGCAATTTTTGCCCTGTCGTACTGTATGGTAATCTGCGGAAGTCCTGTTGTTCTTTCTACCTGCGGTTCTGTTACACCCTTAACAGATTGAATAATCTTAGCCACCTGGGGTGCAATATTTGCCAGCGTATCAATATTTTCACCAAATATTTTAATGGCAACATCCTGCCTTACACCAGTCATCAATTCGTTAAACCGCATTTGTATGGGCTGTGAGGCTTCAAAGAAAACGCCAGGTATTACTTCTAGTTTTTCAATCATCATTTCAGCCAGTTTATTATAATCCTGAGTGGTTATCCACTGGCTTTTTGGTTTCAGCATAATGATGAGATCAGTGGCCTCTGGTGGCATGGGATCGGTTGGCACTTCTGCGCTACCTGTTTTGCCAACAACCATTTTTACTTCAGGAAAGGATTTGATAATACGACTGGCCTGCATGGAAGTTTCCACACTTTGCGTTAATGATGTTCCCTGCGGTAATATGCAATGAAACGCATAATCTCCCTCTTGCAGTTGCGGGATAAATTCGCCACCCATTTTGCCAAATATTACTAAAGAAATTGCCAATAAAGCAACAGCTCCCCCCACCACAACATATTTTACCCTGATTGCCCAGTTAATTAAAGGAGTATAGCCCCTTTGGAAAAAACTCATCAACCTGTCAGCAATATTTAATTTGTGAGATGTTTTTTTAGAAAGAAACAACGCCGAGGCCATAGGGATGTAAGTAAGAGAAAGTATTAGGGCCCCTAAAATGGCAAAACCAACAGTTTGAGCCATTGGCCGGAACATTTTTCCTTCAATACCCTGCAAAGAAAGAATGGGCAAGTAAACAATAAGAATTATGATTTGGCCAAAAGCCGCTGAACTCATCATACGTCTTGCACTACCACCAACCGCATTATCCATTTGTGCTTGTGTAAGTTTACCCTTTAATTTTTGCGATGTTAAAAAATGAAGTGATGCCTCTACGATAATCACTGCGCCATCGACAATCAATCCAAAGTCGATTGCTCCTAAACTCATCAAATTAGCACTTACACCAAATAGCCGCATCATTCCCAATGCAAATAACATAGACAGGGGAATTGCTGATGCTACAATTAAACCAGCTCTGAAATTTCCCAGAAATAAAATCAGCACCAGCAATACAATTAATGCACCTTCTATCAAATTAGTTTTAACCGTTCCTACGGCACGGTTCACCAAACCAGTTCTGTCTACATACGGCTCAACAACAACATCATCTGGCAATGCCTTTTTAATTGTCTCTATTTTATCTTTAACCCTGTTAACTACATCGGCACTATTTGAGCCTTTCAGCATCATTACAATACCACCTACTACCTCCTTTTCACCATTATATGTAACAGAACCGTAACGCACCGCATTACCTAATTTTACTTCGGCAACGTCTCTGACTAATACTGGTATATTGTTTACTTTTTTTACGACTGTATTTCTTATATCATCCATTGAACCAATAAGCCCAATACCCCGGATGAAGTATGCATTTGGCTTTTTGTCAATGTAGGCACCACCTGTGTTTTCATTATTCTTTTGCAGTGCTGTAAATATTTCTGCAATTGTAATGTTCATCCCCTTTAAACGATATGGGTTAACAGCAACCTCATATTGTTTCAGTAAGCCGCCAAAACTGTTTACTTCAGCCACACCCGGCGTTCCATAGAGCTGTCTTGCCACAATCCAGTCCTGCATGGTACGCAGATCCATTGCAGAATACTTGCTTTCTGCACCTTTTTTGGGATGTATTATATATTGGTATATTTCACCAAGTCCGGTACTGACCGGCGCCAGTTCTGGTGTACCCAATCCTTTCGGTATTTTTTCCTCAGCTTCTTTTAGTTTTTCATTTATTAGCTGCCTCGCAAAATAGATGTCGATATCATCATGAAAAACAACAGTAATAACGGATAAACCAAATCTCGAAATGGAACGCATTTCTTCTAAGTCTGGCAGGTTGGCCAAACTTTGTTCAATTGGATAAGTAACCAACTGTTCAGTTTCCTGCGCTGCCAGTGTAGGAGTAAGGGTGATAATCTGCACCTGGTTATTTGTAATATCAGGTACAGCATCAACAGGCAGTTTACCAGCACTCCATCCCCCCCAGATGATGAGTGCCAATGTCATTAACCCAATGATTAGTTTATGCTTAATGCTGAAATGAATAATTTTATTGAGCATGGTTTTGTTTCTATTTGGCTATATGCCTGTAGAAGTGAACAACCCTTTCTGCAATAGCTGCTAAAAGAATAGAACAACACAGTATTATAGCAATTACTTTAATTAGTCTAATCCAAAATGGCATATTTGCCTTTTGAGACTTTTTCTTACTTACCACTATTTACAATCAGTAATGAATGAGGTATGCAGCACATGCCAGGTGTGGCCATGCAGCAATTTTAAAAAGTTGAATAACTAAACTAATTGCGGAGGTTGCCAAACAGGCAGGGCAATATCAGAAATTTTTGAAGGAAGATGAAAACTGGACTTTTCAGTTGAAAGCGTATTCAAATGATTTACATTTTGCGGTGTAAGCAATACTGTAAACCCTGTACAACAGTTGCAGGTGCAAAATGGAGAACAGGCATCTGTATCATTATGTTCCTGCGGCTGGCCAGATTTTGAAATTAAAGACTTTGCATTTTGACTATTTATGGCATACGCATCATCCATACAGGGCATGAAGCTGAGTGCTAATACAATTAAAGCCATTATGAAAGCAAAGATTTTCATTTGTTGCAAAAATAAAGGGTATGTTGCAATTTTTGCAGCCTTGCGGTATCTAAAATGTACATATTGTTGCATTTATTGCAATTTTCCCAATATCGGAAGCTAAAGGGTTGAAAAAGAGCCTGATTTTTTACATTAATTATTTATATAAAAAGCCATACCGCTGAATATCAGAAATCAATTTCTAACTCCCCTCCATATAATTTCAGCCAATCCTTAGCTTTTTCAAAATTGGGCTGCATTACTGCAACACGATTCCAAAATTCAGGAGTGTGGTTTGCCTCCAGTAAGTGAGTAAGTTCGTGGACAATTATGTATTCAATGACCGTCATAGGGGCTTTAATTAGCCGCCAATTGAAATGAATATTATCCTTTGGCGTACATGAACCCCAGCGGTATTTTAGATCAAGGATATTGATATTATTATAGGCTACACCCAACTGCTTTGCAATGGCTTTCGCTTTAGGCACAAGAATCTCCGTTGCCGACTTAATATACCAGTCACGGAAAAGTTCGTTCCCTTTCTTTTGATTAGTCTTACCAATGAAAAACTTGTTATCAAATGAAACTCCATCATCAGGGTTATTAGTAACATATAGTTTGTAATGCTTGCCCAAATACAAAAGGGTTTCACCTGACACAAATTGTTTAGCAGGCTTTGGGAATGGGTACTTTTGATTGTGAGATATTTTCTCCTGAATTAGCCGCCTTTTTTTATTGACTTCTTTTGCGATGAAGTCCTCACTGGTATTTAAAGGCGCTCTTACAACTACACTACGATTCCTCTCAACAATAATGCTGAGTGTTTTCCGGGCAGAGTATTTTATTGAATATTTGATTTCCATTAGTCTTCTGCATATATTATCGCCGCTGTAATCCGGTCGTCTTTTGCCCAGGCAAGTATTTCATTTGCAATTGTTATCCTGTTTTGAAATGCTGCCGGGATGTTACTGCATTGTTCGGTGATAAAATTGGAAATTTCACCTTTAAGCCGGTTTACCGATGGGGTATTATTCCAAAAACCAACCATTGACAATTCCACTTTAATCATACCATAGATTTCCTTTGTCCAAATTACAAGATTGTTAATTTCATCATCAGTGAGGTCATCTTTTTTCGCATAAATAAAGTTGTGCAGCTTTCTGTAAATGGGCATTTGCCTTTTTCTGTCAAGCCCTTTAGTATCTTCCTGCTGTGCTGATTTAATTTTGCTTCTTAAACTTTCTAATAAACGATATATCTCATCCCAATTTTCTTTAAATGCCAAAAGGATATTTCTTAACTCCTCTGCAAACGAGGCATACAATTCAGGGTCTTCATCCATCTGAATATTGATTATGTCCCGTATGGCATGTTCTACTTTGGCAGCCTTTGTTTCCTTTCTCTTTATTGCTTTTACATTCTCAAAGAACTTATCATCAAGTATTGAAATAGGTTCAATTTTAGTCTCTATTCCTTTTGACTTTAAGTATTCATCAGTAACACGGCGTAATTTTTCTGAGACGCCTTTCATACTCATCCGGCGATCAAGAAAATGTTGCGAAGCCAGTGTATTTACCTCTGCAAAGCGATTTAAGTCTGGCAAATATTGAAGTGCTTCCTTTCTCGGAAATACATTGTCAAGGGCTTTAGAGAATTTGGCAAATGCTTCTGTAAAGTCCTGCCGTATATCTTCATCATAAAAGAGATTAAAAATATCATCTGGGTCTGAATAGCCATCTAAACCATGTGAGGAAAAAATCTTTAATAGTTCTTCATGGGCGGTCTTTAATTCTGCAAATAATTCCGCATTATCTTTCAAACAACCGGTAATTTCCTCCTGTTCTTTTTCCCAATAAGCGTCCAGTGCTCTTTTCATGTGGTTGCCCATACCTACATAATCTACAACGAATCCTACATGCTTATTGTCGTCATACACCCGGTTGACACGGGCAATTGCCTGCAATAGGTTATGATTGACAATAACTTTATCTAAATACATTACCTGCTCAATAGGCGCATCAAATCCGGTTAACAGCATATCAACAACAATAAGAATACCGATATTACCATTAGCTATTTGTTCTTCCTCATCGTTCAGAGCTTCCTTTTTCCCAAAGGGCAATTTAAATCCGGCAATGGACAATTTTCTTTGCTTGCTATCAGAGTACTCCTTTAGATGAGGGGCATCATTGTGGCTAACATCCGAAATAATTACAGCAGTTTTAAGATTTTCAAGACTGGATAACAAAGCCTCACGACCTTCAGTTGATTTTAATTCCTCAATCATTTCAGAAATAGCCGTATCAAAAGCCAGGCGGTAACGGTGTGCAGCCTCTTTACTGACACAAACAACCTGCGCTTTATACCCATTTGGAACAACCTGCTCTACATAATGTTTGAGCATGTCTTTCGCCTTATCATTTATTGTTTCTTGCGATTCCAGGTAAGCTCTTCTTGTTCCGTAAGCTAAAATCTCTACCTGTTCGGCTACATTATAATCCTTAAAAACATCCTGAAATTTTTTATCTGCATTCGCCTGGTCATCTACACCGGCATCATGGGTTTTTCCTTCATATACTATTTCAAGCGTTACGCCGTCCTTTATTGCCTGCCGCATGGTGTACTTATCAATATAATCACCAAAGGTATTTTCAGTTCTTTCTATTGGTGTTCCGGTAAATGCAATCCTGGTAGCATTCGGCAAAGCCCGGTCAAGATTTGCGCCCAATTTTGTGTATTGGCTTCTGTGTGCCTCATCAGTGAGAATCAAAATTTTATCACTGGCATTTAATTCAGGGAAACTGGCGGCATATTCTCTTTCCTGAAATTTATGAATCATTGCAGAAACTATCTCGGAAGAATTTGTTCGCAATTCCTTTTTTAATCCTTCAATATTTTTGGGGTCTTTGATAGTGTAGCCAACAGATTGAGCCGTTTCTTTTATCTGGTCATCAAGTTGTGTTCTGTCAGTTAACAGAACAACCTTGTATCCTTGTAAATGTGGATGCAAATACATTTCTCTGATAAGAAAAACCATTGTGAGAGATTTGCCACTTCCTTGTGTATGCCAGATAATGCCGCCTCTTTCATCCCGGTTTACGCCTGTAAGTGTATTTTTCGGTCAAATTGACCCCGTTTATTCGGTGTAAACTGACCCCCTGTTTTGATGTTGGGTAAATGGAGTTAGACTGGTCATGTTGTTGGTTTGAAAATAGGGTTAAAAAATCACTGTTCTG
>JAIUNW010000005.1 GCA_020161535.1 Bacteroidota bacterium
TGGGGGTGCAGGGTAAGCTCACCCGCTTTGGGGCTGTTTCGCTGAAAGAACCTGGTTAATATTTGTCCGCGGTCTGTAATTCCTAGCGCATGAGCGTAGTTGATAAGCTCCAGCGTTTCGTTTGGCGATGGCGTTGCGGTGGCCACATATTTAAACCGAACCTTTGCCAGTTGCCGGGATAGCATATCCGTTGTTTCGCTGGCCATGTTTTTCAGGTAGTTGCCTTCATCTAACCAGACAACAGAGAAGCCAGCGAAATCAAACTCGCCGTTTCGCACCCTTTCGTAATTGGTGACAACGATGTCACAATTGCTTTCAAATGCTTCCGCTTGATTGGTGACATATTCGAGTTTTACGCCGAGCCTCGCGCCTTCGCCTACTTCCGGGTCTTCGTTTACAAAAGTTTCAGCCGCGCCAAGCTCCGTTACGATAAGACCTTTGCCGCCGTGGTATTTTATTGCCAACCTACAAACCTCTATACCGATATGTGTTTTACCCATACCTGTGTCAGCGGCAATTAAAGCAGCGCCGCGCTCAAGCGCCCAATCAATAATATCGTTCTGGTGGGGCTTTCCCGAGTGATGCAATTCGCGCCTGTCAATAATAAAACCCATTGGTTGCTCCACTTTTATCTTTGATTCTAAAAACTGTTCGTAGTTCATTGATCTATGTTTTCAAGAAATCTAATTGACATTACCGCTGTTTGCAAAGCGTGTCGTTTCATTGTTTCAATTTGTTCGTCTCTCGCTTCTCCTGTTTTTCTGTTGTACTTATAACGAAATGAAGCGTTTAGCAAGAAATCCGCAGCATTCGCCACAAGCCCAGCTTGTGCGACTGCATGGTCTGGCCAGGCTGTTATTTGCTTAGATGCCTTCAGCTCTTTCAAAATCTTATCTAAAGCGGTTGTGTCCATATTAGATATTTGGCACCCATACGCTGGCATTCGCGCAATGGGCCTTTACATTTGAAACTTTTTGCGTACCAATCTTTCGAATAAAGCCGCATTTCGCCGCACGGAGCGCAATGCCTCCATAAGCGCGCAAGTGTGGAGGTGATGGCAACCCCTGGGCTTCAGCCCACTGCCTAAACTCTTCCATTAGGAATTTTTCGCTATGCGTCCGAACGTATTGTAATAGATATCCGAATGCCTTATTATTCCACCCTCTGTTTGTTGCCTCGGCATGATCGACTGCCTTCTTTATTCCCGCTTCGGTAGCAGCCTTAGCTAGTTGAAAATCTAAGATGGTTTGCATTATTAGTCTTTTGTGAATGGAACATTTGTTAGCTGTCTTCCATTGTTGGTAATTATAAAAAGGCCCTTTGCATCAAACCCAATTTTCATCGTCTCGATCTTTCCAAAAAAATTAATGTTGCCGCCACAATCCACCACCCACCCGGTTTTCATAGCGCCATCTGGATATTTATAAGGTCGCATAACGCGGCCAACAATTTGATAATAAAGAGCCAATGACATTGTTGATCTACCTATTAACACTGCCTCTAGTTCTGGATAATCAAAACCAGTAGTAAGCACGCCAACGTTAACAACGCAATTAATTTTACCCGACTTAAAATAACGGAGCATCTGATCTCTTACCGGGCCTTCCGTCTCACCATGTAATACTACCGCCTCTGGCACCATCTTTGCCACCTCATATGCCTCCGAAACCAAGCTGCAAAACACCAATAGGTTTTTTCGCTTTTGCAGAATCCTTTTAGCTTTGTCGGCTAATACTTGGGGCATATTTACAGTTCTGAAATACGATCGAATACTTTGTTCAGTAAAGTCTGTACCGGACTTATTCATTTCAAGTCGGCTACGATCTACCACATTAAAAGAATAGTATTCCAGTGGCGCCAAATGACCTGCATTAAATAGTACATCGTTTTGGACGTAGTAGTTAACTTTATTGAATATTCTTGGCCGTGTCCTGGTAAGAAATCTCAATTCGGCGCCATCCATAGCAGAGGCCAGGCGATAAGGCGTAGCTGTTAAGCCAAGAACCTTTGCTTTAGGGAATGCTGTTACAAAATCGCGATACATGCCCTCTTCCGGGTTAACCAAATGGCATTCATCAATAATTATGTTTTCAATACCAGAAAAGAGATGTTTCTTTTTTATAACGCTTCCAATTGTAGCAAACGTCACGCGATCACGATGTTTTAGCCCGGCGCTTGCTGAATATATTCCAGCACGATACCCATATGACAAATACTTCTGAAAGTTTTGCACAAGGATCTCTTTTGAAGGTTGAAAGATCAATGTCGGACCAGATAATTCTGCAACAGTATTTGCAATTACAAGCGATTTGCCGCTTCCGGTTGGAAGTATTTGCAATTCGTTGTGTTTCGCATTTGACCGGAAGAATCCAACGTTTGCCTTAACGGCGTCGATTTGATATGGACGGAGTACAAAACTCATAGCCTAGCCTCCTCAAATTCAGCTCCATCGTTGTAATGAAACTCTTCGTCGGAGAGCGGAGCGTATGCGCCTTGATCGGAAGCGAACGTAATTTTAGTTTGCTTTTTGGCTTCAGCTTCCAGCTTTTCAGGTTCCGGCACGTCATATTTTCCGTTTTTATACAATGCAACTTCTTGCCTCGCATTGTCAGCAGCGGCCTTCAATTCATTGTACCACACATAAGACGACAAAGAGTCAAGTGCAATTTTTGGCGTAACAAGCTCAATATATCCCTTTACCGAGTTTACATATTTTTTCCCAATCAAAACAATAGCCTCATTGTCTCCCGAGCCTTTTATTTTGAAACCAGTAACTGTGTAGTCAAAAGCAACTTCATGATCGTGAAGCCGATCAATATCTTCTACTTCAATTCCCTTGTGACCAAAAACGCCATCAATAAATGCCATATGAACATTGAATTTTTGATAGGCATTTTTCATATCGTCTTTAACAATGCCGGTTCCTTTCACTGAATGATAATCGCCGCGGCCAATCTCCCCAGTAACTTCATATCCATAGTGACAATAGTCGTCATGGATTTTAGCGTCCATAATTATGAACTCCGGGCGAGCAACATCATTAATTATATCAGCGATGTCAATAGCCCCTTTTTTGATTTTTTGTTTTCTTCCCATTTTGTTTATTGTTTATAGTCTATTTTCTGATAATGCTAACTCTTTTGCTTTCGCTGGGTTATCTTCAATCCACCTATGGCATGAACGACAAACAGCAATCCAGGTTGATAAATCCAAATAATATTCTCCTCTGCCTTTCTTGTGGTGCACATCGGTTGCTGCATATTGGCATCCTTCCAATTTAGCCTGACAATGTGGCCTCGATTTCATGAATGCCCGCCGAATGATAGCATATTGTCTTTCCCGGCTACACTGTTTAAGCGACTTCTTTTTTATCGGCTTTCTTGGTTTAGGTGCCTTTTTCTTTCGGCAAACCTCTCCGCAACATGGATGCTTGCACTGTTTCATTCGGCCAATGATATTTGTTCATTAGGATTCGGTATATAGATATTCAAGTACTCGGCTGCCCACTGTTGTATGTCGTCCACCAGCTTCATAAAATCGACTGTTGTCAACTTTGTTGTTGTGCCAGGCAGTGTAATAACCTCGCCGGTATTGACGTTTACTACCTGCTCCGAAAGGAATATTTGTTTTAGATAGGCGTGCGCCTGCAGGTCGTCTCGAATTTCATTGTACCCAACATCCACCAGTCCAGCGCGCACCATCGGCACTAGTACTCCCCACCAATATCTATTCTGTGAAAGTGACCGCCGTTGGTAGCTCTTAATCGTAACTAGATAGCGGCCATCGGTTAGCTGCCCAAACAAATCGGCCAACTTTTTTCGATTGACAATCTTTCCTTGATCTATATGAATGATCTGTTCCGGCATCACACGGTTTCATCAACTACTAATTGTGACAACTTAGCTTTCGCTGTTGCCGGGTCGTAAAACCCTTTCATAATCGCCAAAATGCCTTTTAATGCACTTTGCTTTTTGACGTAAGTTTCCGAGGTGGTAATAATTTTACCGTTGCGTCCTTTTTGGACGAACCAATAGTGTTTCTTGTTTCGTTTAATGACGAACATGGCTGCTGATTTTTATTTCATAAATGGCCCGCAAGAGTGTCGGGCCTGATTATCTGTGATCGTGAAATGAGTAGCAGGGGAAAGATTCGAACTTCCGACCTCCGGGTTATGGGCCCGGCGAGCTACCGCTGCTCTACCCTGCTTTTTGCCGGTCTTTCCCGGCTGTCAGCCCCACTGTCGAAGTGGCTATTCGTGCCCTACTCTTTAACTCGGGCATTTAACTTGTCAGGGAGCCAGGATTCGAACCTGGAAAGCTGCTCAATCCTTTTTGCTGCCATTACTTTACGAGTATTTTCATGGCTTCCGCTACCGGGACCATATTGCAGGCGCCTACCAATTCCGCCACTCCCTGTTTTGCCGACCGCTTGATGCGGCCGGCATCCATCATGCTTTAAAGAACTAATCCTAGATTCCGCTAGGCCGGTTTATTAAAAAGGCCGTAACCCAAATGGTATCGACATACCGGCATCTGCGACAAATACTGGCTTACCTGTTGCTCGCGCTACTTGTGTTTTAAAGCGAGCCGCATCGGAATTGCCATCAGATAAATGAATCAATACGATGTTTTTAACACTACTCAAATCATTTGCTCTCAGAAAATCAATACACGTATCAATACTCATATGGCTGTTAAGTATTCTGTCACGTAAAAACTTCTGCAATTTTCCATCAGCAATCCGTTGGTCAATAATATCCAAGGCATAGTTTGCTTCAATAAGGTAGTGATCGACACCCTCAAACCTGTACGCTGAATAGACTGTGTCTGTCAGAAATACAACCACCCCGCAATCGGCGTGCTTTATCATGAAGCAGAGAGGCTCCGGCACATCATGAACTATTTTAAATGGCATCACTCGAAAACCGCCAACACTGAACGGATCTCCTTCTTTAATCACATTGTAACCAACCTGCATACCGATGGCCCCAAACGTGCCAGCCGATGAAAAAACCTTAATGCCCGACTTTGCCACTTGAGCCGCGTACTTGGCGTGATCGCCGTGACAATGCGAAACCAAACACCCAGCAATGCGGCTTATATCAAAGTCCACGGCTTTCTGTATTCTGGAAAAGTTGACACCGCACTCAATCAATAGAGCTTCTTCGCCGTTATCCAGCAAGTACCCGTTCCCATGTGAGTTACTTCCAATTACTTTAAGCTGCATCGTAAACTGTGATTTTAATTGCGTAAAACAGCTCAAATTTCAGAACGGTAGAAAGGGTCATATTGAGAACAAAGGCGGCTGGAATTACCTTGTAATATGCCCCCAACTTTAATACAACACATTTGCCGTCGCGCGCCAATTTTCTAACCTCTCTGAAATCAGCAATCGGTTCACCACACCATATGTTTTTCGAAACTTGCATTAGAAATCAGGGCCAAGTTTTGTTTGTCCATTTAATTCGGCGCTCGCGTCTTCTGTGTTACTCGACTCGCTTACCGGAATTGGGTCAGCCTGTTTTAGTCGTACGGGTTCCGGCTTTCGATCAATGCTAATAGGTGTTTTATTTGCGTTATCCCTTATATCTGTTCTTACTGCCTCGACAACCGCATCTTGCATCACTAGAGAATCATCAGTAGTACCGGTTACAATTTTCAATGCCCGGTTGATAACTGTTTTGATGGCCATTTGGTCAGGAAAATTTCTGTGTGCCGGGCTATTGCCCTTCGCGGCGCCCTGCTGCCAGGCTAGTTTAATTTGCGGCATAGTCATTATTTCGTGCAGCGAGGTGCCGTCTTTATACGAAACAATTGCATAAGCGCCAATGATCTTGTCTGCATTGACATTAGATATGTCTTGTTCATGCAGCGTCACTTTTTTGCGGCCCTTATTCACCAAATCAATTTCATATTTGAACACATCGCCTTCGTAGATAACGCAACCATTCACCTCGTCAACATTGGCATCTCTTTTAGCGATTGCGATGTCTCCAATATAGGATTCATCGAATTGCAGCTTATCACCATACACGATAAAATACCCCTGCTTCTTTACAACCGAAAGCCCCTTCAAGACCATATCAAGCATAGCGTTAGCAATACTGGCCTTAGTGCATACCTCTAAGGCAGGCTTTCCATCTCGATTAGTGACATCTTGAAGAACAAGCCAAGCGGCACGAACCGCATTTTCGGCATTATAGTTTGGTGGCAAAACCAATTCGCCAGAAGACTTAAATTGATCTATTCGGCTTAGTACTCCTTCGACGGTAGCTTCATCAAATTTTGTAACCGCCTTTGCCGGCGCTTGTGTTTGTTGTGTCATGCTGTTTGCTTTTGAATTTCTAGTTTATGCAGTTTCAGCCTGCACCGCATTGCTTGTAGATACGCGCAACTCCGGGTCATTTGGCGAAACAATTAGGTTGATTATTTGGGATTTTGTTTTCGGTACAGTGGTTACACTCTCACGATTATCCAGGAATATCGGTGCGCTTACCTTATAATGATCGCACAACACATTGATAATATCAATACCCACTAACATTTTGGCAGCGGTGTTGAGGTCATTATATGGAACGCCATCGTAAGTAGTATCGCAACATGGTTCCATGCCGCCATTAACTAGCTTGTTGAACATTTTGAAGCGAGCAAATTTGAATTTTACATTTATACGATCTTCCAGCAGGTCAACTTCTGCCTGCTCAAACTGAAGAACTCCGTATTCGGCCTTCTCGATTGCCGCTAACTGACCTGCCAATTTCCGTTGGCTTTCCTCAAGCTCCTTACGACGAATACCGGCTTGCTCAATTTGATCTTTTTTATTAAACTCGATTGCCAACTGGTTTACCTCTGACAAAAGCCCCACCTTTTCGGCTTTCAAATCTGCGCGGCTATCTTCAGCAATGCTTTTTGGTGCATTCAAATTATCCGTCTTGCTAGCCAATTTAAGTTTCAGGTCTTTCAGTACCATGTCTGCTATTAACGCATCTGCTATGTCGGCTTCTTCTTTCGCCAAAAGCGATTCATGGCAGCCATGAAGTCTTTGCAACTCTTGATCAAGCTGCTCGGATTCGTTATTAAGAAGTTCGATGCCTTCATGGTATTTTTTATTTAAGGCAACAAGGCGCTCTTTCGCCTCTTTCCAATAAAGCCCTTCAGAATTTATTTTCTCAAGCGTTCGAGTTTTTTCCTGATTGAAGTTTTCCAGCAACTTAGCTTTTTTAGCATCGATGTCGCCAGGTTCTAAGGCTCGCAAACAAGTCGGACAAGTAAATTCGTGCGCATCAAATTCTATGTTCTTATTTGCTTCAGCTTCATAACGGGCACGAAGCGCGTCCATCTTTTCGTTAAAGCCGTCAATATTAAGCGCGTTTTGTGCTGCCTCTGTGGCTTTAATATTTTTATTTCGTCTGGCTTCGGTTAGGCGACGGCCGACATCTTTGAGTTCGTCCAGCCGCTTATTGCGAGCAGCAAAAAAATCATCTTTGATTTGATTTTGCCGACGCTGTATTTCAAACTCTAATTCGTTGACCTCTTTTTGCAATGCCAGCCGCTTGTTTCCTATCTCCTTTTCAGCTTGGGCCGCATCGGTAAGCGCATTGTCAATATCGGATATGCGTTGCTTTTTAGCATCAATGCCGGCTTGAAGGACATCCCACTGTAATGGCTCCGGTGTGTTTCTAGCGAGTTCATCAATTCTGATCGGTATCCTTTCCAATTCGTCGCGCAACTTCTTTTTATTCGCTGCTAATTGGGCGCGGAGTTCAGCTATTGACTTGTCGCTATTCAGGGCTTCAATAAGCAAAGTGAAATACTCTGGCTTCGTGTTGCTTATTGAGTTAATAACTTCTTGGGCCGAAATATCTCCGCCGATTGCCATCAATGTTTTTCGACGGTCCTGCCATTTCATTCCATTGAAATAGTGCGGGTTTGTAATCAACTTGAAAAGCGATTCAGGTATTAGCCCTTCCACCTTTTGTTTAAACTCACCTGCCTGTAACGGCACATCGTTCCAGAAATAATCATGTGTGTTACCAACAAATTCAGCTACTTCAGAACCTCTTTTCTTTGACCATTTTTCGCGATGGATATGCCGAACAATATTTGTTTTTTTGTTGCCGAGTTCATCGGTTACAATCAATATCAACTCAACTTCATTATCCACCTGACTTAGCGCAGTTCCATTTTCATCAAGTGGCTTTATTTCAAAGGCGACGTTATCATGGCTATCTTTGCCAAACAGACACCAGGTAAAGGCATCAAATACGGTTGATTTGCCGCTGGCATTGCGGCCCAGTATGTCAGTTGAATGTCCGAAGTCAATAACCAGGTCGCGAATGCCCTTAAAGTTTCTAATGGACATTTGTTTCAAAAAGAATTTCATAACATTGTGCTTTGAATTTTTAGAATGAGCGGTTGGCGTTTCTACGTCTGGCCGCTTTTTATTTTAGTCAATCGATGTCAAATCCGAATACAAGCCCGGCTACAATGGCTGATACAACCGAAATAACAAACAGTATAAATGCTATCAGCGCAATCAAGATAGCGGCCGGTATTGCTACAATGAATTTTAGGACTACCATGCTTGAAGGATTTCGGCCAATGCCTTTTTACCAATAACATCTTCCATCAGCGGCCTATTATCGGCTGCTTGCGATCGTATAAAATCGACCACCTCAACGGCGCTTCCGTTTTCAATTCCGTTCTGAATCGCGATACCAATAACGCTGTTCTTCTTCGATACTTTCAGCTTTGCAATGAGCATTTCGTTAAACTTTGTATCAACTACCTCTTGTAGCTCTTGCAATACCCTGGCTCGGTCGCAAAAAATTAAAGCCGTTGGCGAAAAAGAAATTCGTTTAATCTCTCTGCCGTCGCATGACACATACACATCCATGTTAGTTCCGCTGTTTAATTTTGCGGCGGCCAAATGAGAAATGCTGTAAGTGAATGAAAGCATAGGTTTAAGTTTATCGATAACCAACAAATTGTTTATTCATCGGGCAGGGGCCACCAATTGTGTTTTTTGATTTTGTGGCGGCGCAACTGCACAGTAGCGCGAGCGCTAGGGCGATAATTGCGCACCTAATGGACACCCCGGCGATTAGTAGTAGTGATTTCATATTGCTGCTGATTTTGGTTTTACCGAATTGCCCCGGCTTTTGCTGCACGAGCCTTACGCATAGCGAGCGCATTCGCAACACTGCTATAAGAATTGGTAGGCGTAGAGACGCCCGCCGCTAGCTGCGCTCGCAGCACTTCGATTGTCGCACTAGTATCGTCGCGGTGCTTTTCCAGCGCCTTAATCTGTTTTGTCAATTCTTTTTTAGACGGTTGCATCCTTTCCAAAATTTAGTTTCGACGAATGAGGTTGCAGGGGCACGGATAGGGTATTATCTTGTCACGCGGAGATCAGCTTGTCGCGATCTTCGATTCGTTTGCGGAAGAACTGCAATAGCTTGACGGCGGTGTCGAGGTTTCGACCCCGACCGATAAAATATTGCCGAATCGTCTGGCCGGTAATGCCCAGCTCGATGATAGCCGCCCGGCGGTCGTCTCTTGTGATTCGACCGTCCAACGACATAATGCCGTGTGTAGCCTTATCCAATTGACTTAATTCTGTATCTTGTGTAGCTGACATATTGATGATTAATTAATGACAGAGTAAAGATATAACATTGAATGTTGTAAACAATGGGAAAATATAACTTTCAATGAATTATATAAAACATTCAATGTTGTACGCATTTAATTAGAAAATTTCTAATGAAAGATGGGATTGGGTAAGAAAATTGAAGAAAGAAGAAAGGCTAAAGACTTAACCCAGGGCGAGTTAGGCGAGCTAATGAATGTCGGATACGTCCAAGTGGGCAGATGGGAAAAGGGAGAGCCAGACCTAAAACTCTCGCAGTTAAAGGAACTAAGCAAGCACCTGGGGTATGACTTTGTAGGTTATATCAATTCAGAATTGTCGGATCGTCCGAGCATTCTAATTCCTGAAGAAGTAAGAACAGCTGTCGAGGTATTGAACAAATTTGTGAATCAAAATGAAGTAGAAAAGCCTGTGAAGCGGAGGCCAGAACCGGACAAAACTTAGAGGTGTGGCGAATGGGGCAATTGTGCCAATATGCACACGTTTGGCAAGGGTGCGAAAGATAAGGCATAAGGGTTGGGTTGTTGCGCTACCTGCTGACTGAAATTTCAAAGGATGCTTAACAAATTACCGGGCAACCGCAGCAATCACAATAGTATTTCTACGATCATAAATTAAAATAAATGAAGTGTTTGTTTATCCTGCTACTGTTTCCAGTGTTTTGTCTCGCACAGAAAAAAGCAAAAATTGGCGTGGTCTTTCGAGTGGGGTTTGAAAAAATTGACAAAACTTCAGCGGGTGCCGCTGGCACGGTATCAATACTCTCCCAATCAAAGAGCGGCCTAGCGATCGGCGCGGGCATTGGATTGACCAAAAACCAACTTTTAGAAAAAGTGACCGCTCCCGTTTTTGTAGAATTGTCTTTGTTTGGCAAAAAGAATATTGTCGCTCCAATTGGCACTTTCCAAGCTGGGTATCTTGTTGGCGCAAGCAATAACAGGATAGGTTATACAACATATGAATCCAAGGGCGGCCCCTTTGGCAGAATGCTGTTGGGCTTCCGACTTCCGCTGAAGAACTCGGATAAATTCACGCTGTTTCAAGTGGGTTACGGCTTTCAACAAATGTCAATGTATGGGAAGAATGAAACATATGGCAATCTTTTAGGACAAATTGGTTTACGATTTTAACTACACCCCCTCTAACACCCCCTCAAACAAACTGCAAAAAATCATGCAAAACGCCGCCGCTTGCTAAGGAGAAAAATGGCTTCAGATGCCAAATAGCATTGTGGTTCTGAGGGTCGTGGGTTCGAGACCCATCAGCCTCCCTTCAACAACAAATCCCCGCTTTATCGCGGGGATTTGTTGTTGAAGAGAGGCTGATAGTTTAAAGTTTAAGGGTTTAAGGGTTTAAGGTTGCTCCGCGGGCGGGCGGGCGTTGGTATTTTCTGACATGTTTCTTTGGCTGCGATTTTTTTGTCGCGGAACGATGCAGGTCTTGCAGGAGGTTCGACGCCGGTTTTGTCAATGGTTTGGTTCCATGCCAGTCATTTGCCCCATTGCAGTCTTTTCGCCTGTTTGCTTATTACTAGCCAGTCGCTGCATCGTTTTGCTCATGCAGGTGTGACGGGAAATTGTTGAACAGTGCCACGAAATTGTTAAACAGTGCCAGGAAACCCATGAGCAATACCGGGAAATGCCAGTTCGCCATCAACCACCGCATCGTCGGTATTGCATCCGTGCGGGCTTTGAGCGATCTCATTTTTTGTTTTCTGTAACCGATTGACCGCATATTTTGTACGCATTTACCCGAACAGTATTGCTACCGGTTTTTGGCAGTAACTGTAACGGTTCTTGACCATGTACGTTTGCCGTACAGGTGTTATGGCATTGTTTGCCCGAATATACTCGATAAGCTTTTGCAACCAGCATAACCATTTGCCACCAGGAAAACCTTTACAGCCTGGTTAACTTCTTCCAAACTGCCTGCGGCGATAAACCAAATCAATACCCTCACCAATCGCAGAAAGCAACAATGTAAACGATCAGTCGCCAGCGACTGTGCTATCGTCCAAAACGCTATCGCTACCAATACCCCCTAACCTGCCAGTTACAATTGGTCGGTTTCCAGCACCCGCGACAGCAACCTTAAACATTAAACCTTAGACTTAAAACATTAAGCCTTGGGGCTTGCTTTTTTTACTGAAATTTGACAATTGCTAGCCGCTTATTAGATACCATGAAAAAGACATCTTCCACCTTATTCTTTTTGTTTTCCCTTCTGTTATCGGCTTCTTTATTGCTGTCGATGCCTGCTTGGGCGCAATTGCCAACGGGTATTTCTTCGGGGGCCGGACGCGGTAATATGGCGGGTATGAATATTGGCCGGTTCTATGGAAGGATTGTTGACAATAGCGGAAAGGGTCTTGAAGCAGCTTCGGCACAATTGATTCAATCGAAATTTGATACAGTTACGCGCAAGCGCCGCGATACCATTGTTGCGGGTATGCTGACGGATAAACGGGGCGAGTTCGCGTTTGAAAACCTGGCCATTGGCGCCAATTACAAACTGAAAGTTTCTGCCATCGGCTACCAGGAACTGGAACAGAAAGTGGCTTTCGAGGTGAAGATGGGCGGAGGTGATATGTCGCGCGCGCTGGGTGGCGTGGACAAAGACCTCGGTAATATAAAATTGCAGGCCGATTCAAAAACGTTGGAGACGGTAACGGTTACAGGCAGCAAAGCGATGGTGACCTCGGCCATCGACCGCAAAGTATTTAATGTTGAAAAGAACCTCAACTCGGCAGGTGGCACGGCAGTGGACGTCATGAAAAATGTACCATCCCTGCAAGTGGACCTCGATGGAAATGTAACGCTTCGCAATGCGAGTCCGCAGATTTATGTCGACGGTCGCCCGACTACCCTCACCCTCGAACAGATTCCGGCCGATGCTATTTCAACGGTGGAAGTCATCACCAACCCATCCGCCAAATTCGATGCCTCGGGTGGCACTTCAGGCATTCTCAACATTGTGCTGAAGAAAAACAAAAGAGTGGGTTACAGTGGTAACCTGCGCGCGGGTATGGATATGCGCGGACAACCGAATTTTGGGGGCGATATCAACCTGCGACAAAACAAGATTAATTTTTTTGCCAGTGGAAACTATGGCGCGCGGAAGTCGATCTCCACCGGCGAAACAGATCGACTGTCGACTTTTTCAAAACCCTATACCAGCTTGGAACAAAACGACCGAACAGTGAGCAAAGGCCGGTTTGCATTTGGGCGCTTTGGCGCGGATTACCTGATCGATAACCGCAACACCCTCACCGCTTCGATTAACCTGGTGCGTGGCCAATTTAAACCAACGGCCACCAGCGATATATATGTCGACACGCTGCTGGATGCCGGCATACAAACCAGTTTCAGCCGACGCTTGTCCAATACCGAAGGCAATTTCAGAAACACCGGTGCTGCCCTGGGCTTTAAACACAATTTCGCCAAAGCAGGAAAAGAATGGACGGCCGATATCAACGTTAACCAAAGCAAGAATGAAAACAACAACGATATCCTAACCATCGTGCAACCGGTAGCGGGTTCCAGCGCCCATGAACGCCAGTTTCGTCAATTGCAAACTGGCAATGGCAAGAACCAATTCATGACCCTGCAAACGGATTTTGTCAACCCCTTGTCTGAAACGGCGAAGTTGGAAATGGGCCTGCGGGCGCAGTTTCGCACTGTCAACAATGAAAATATAATTTCGCAACAACTGCCCAGTGGTATCATCATTCCCATTGCGCTGCTGAGTTCGAGGTACAAGAACAACGACCAGGTTTATGCTGGCTATGCATCCTACACCAACCGGTATAAAAAACTGGGCTACCAGATAGGTTTGCGGGCCGAGAGTTCTTCGTATGAAGGCACAGTGTATTCTACCAGCCGCGTTACCGGCAAAGACAGTGTTACCAGCTTCAGCCAGCAGTTTCCCATCAGCCTATTTCCCAGCCTGTTTTTGAGTTATGACCTGGGCAAAGCGCAAACACTGCAATTGAGTTATACCCGTCGGGTGAATCGTCCCAATTTTTTCCAGCTCTTCCCTTTTACCGATTATTCTGATTCGCTCAACCTGAGCAGGGGCAATCCCAATCTTCGTCCGGAGTTCACCCATTCTTTGGAAATGGGCTACCAGAAAAATTTTGAAAGCGGCAATACTTTTCTTGCTTCCGCTTACCTGAAATACACCGACAACCAAATTACGCGGGTACAAAAAACCGAAACCAATCCGGTAACCAACAGAACCGTGCTCATCAACACCTACGAAAATGCCAATAGCAGTTATGTGGGTGGTGTAGAGTTTACGGCGAAAACCATTATCGCCAAATGGTGGGAACTGAATTCAAACCTTAATCTATTCACCTCCAGGATCAATATCGACGACTCCAGTGTGCAGGAGATGAGCAATGTGTACAGTTTCTTCGGCAAGCTGAACAACACGTTTAAACTGCCCAAGAATTTCAGCCTGCAATTGAGTGGCGAGTATACATCGAAGACAATTTTACCACCGGGAGGAAGTAGCAGTGGCGGCGGACGGTTTGGTGGTCCCGGTGGTGGCGGTGGTTTTATGGGTGGGCCTGGCAGCACCGCCCAGGGCTTTGTTCGGCCCAATTACTTTGTCGACATGAGTGTGCGATATGAATTCCTCAAAAACCGCACGGCAGCCATCACGCTGAGTTGGAGCGATATCTTTCGCACCCGTTTGTACAATGTACATTCAGCGTCTGATTATTTCGTGCAGGATGCCAAACGCCGACGTGATCCACAGTTCTTCCGGGTTAACTTGTCCTGGCGCTTTGGCAAGTTCGATGCGGCGCTGTTCAAACGCAAAAACCTGAAAGGCGAAATGCAGAACATGCAGAACGCCAGTGAAGGCGTGCAGTTTTAACGTTGTAGTATCTTATACAATTGAATGGCTGCTGATAACAGAAAAACAATTCCCACCAGCAGGTTTAAACCGCGCTGACTCGCGTTGATTTTCTTGACCAACCAACTACCGCCGATGATGAATACACAAAGCGCGGCGGTGGTACCGATGGCGATACCCGTGATATACAGATTGAACAAACGACCATCGCTTTTAAGCAGTTTCACCGAAAACAAATAACTGCTCCAGGCAAACCAGAAAGGGATCTGCGCGGGATTGACGGCACTCATGCCCAGGCCGAGCAAAAAGCGAGGTAATTTGTTGGTGAGCACCACGGGCTTTTGCTGGTCGGCCGACCGGCGGGCAGCCAACAAACTCGCCAGGCCAAGTGCCGCGAAAATGAAAACGGCTGCCCATTCCATATATTGAAACAGCGTTTTGTGCAGCATGATCCAATCAATGCCTTTGAGCGAAATGCGCACATAGATCATTTCGACCAGGGCCACCCCTATCGCAAACCAAACGGCCCTGCGTCGGTTCTCGGCCACGGCAATCTGCATGGCCGTGATGTTGAGGTTACCCAGGGGCAGGCTGCCCAAAAAGCTGATACCCATGCCCGTTAGTACTATCAAAAAATAGTCAGACATAGATTTCTGCTATCTTTTTTTCAAAGACTTTGTTGTCGCGAAACATCTGACGGCCAGCCTGAAAAGACATATAAGGAATACCCTTCCGGTGTTGTTGTCGCGAAATGCGCCACAGAATGACCCAGTGTCGGATGATTTCTTTCCACGCAAAGAATATACTGTGTTTGGGATCGTATATATGAGTGGGTTCGGATCCCGCGCCATTCAATTCAATAACAGAAAAATTCCGGCCCTGTTTTAAATCTTCCCAAGATTGAAAACGAATATCCAATCGACCGTAATGGAAGCCGGGCACTTGCAAACAAATTTTGTTGATCTGTTCGGTCAAAAGAGCATCCACCAAATGACTATCATCTATGAACCGCGCTCCGCGCGCATGGTTGCCGAACGGCACCAATTCCAGTCGCTCACCTTTTGCCAACACCCTCTCCAATTGCGAACCATACATTTTCTCCAGGTTTTTTATTTGCAGAACATACCTTTTTTCACGGCCCACCAATTGCCTGATGCTGGCCTGGCCATCGCCGGTAACCGCCATGAATTCTTTTGTAACAATGCCTGTTAAACGCCCCTGCTTTTCGTCTGGCAAACGAGCATAAAAAATCCCTGCTTCCAACGGATAAATGATGCGTTCCTGCACCAGAAAATCCAGCGGTGTTTCCCGACAATATTGTAATAAATCTTCTTCCCGGCGCAGGGTGCGCACGCCCATGCCCCTTGCACCGATATCGGGTTTGGCGATGAGCGGATACACCAAACCTGCCTGCGCAACTGTTTCGATGGCCTTGATCGCCTCCACACCGGCCGGAAAAGACAGCGTTGTCGGATAAGAACCTGCTGGCAGCAACGCATAAATTTTTTTCTTTGATTCCATCAAGAAGCCGCCATTTTCGATGGTAGGGTTGGCTGCGCTGTAAAAGAAAAAAGAACGTGCCCGGAGACATAAGAAAAGAAATATAGGAATGATGGGCGCATATACCGTACCAAACGACCAGTACTCCCAATGAAAGAGTCGAATGAAGAAAGGCCGGTATAACAAGGATTGCAAAAAGCTCATTGGCAATGGATCAACTGGGGCTTGATGGATAAGGCCGTGGTAGATAGTTCAGCGAGGCGATGATCGGCATACAGCATATTTATTTTCTCTGTCGATAAAGCAATGCTTGTACTGCTAACCGTTTTCAACGGCAACCGGTTTTCCAGTGTTTGCTGCTCCATTTGAAAGCGAAGCAAACCTTCGGCAGTGGGTTTGGTTTGTAACCGTTTCCATTGTTCGAAACGTTGCATTTTGGTTGCCCATTGTTCTTCATCGTATAAAGTGGCTGAAGCCCATAGATAAGATTGATGGGTATCCAATACCTCGCTGTGTTTCTGTAAGCCATCCCAGCGAAATAACCATAAACCAGGCTGCTGAAAATAGACAACACTAAATGGTTCGATGCCAGCTAGCGTATAGCCATTGAAGTTATCTTGAAACGAGCCTGGCCCCAGCAAGTCGATTAACACAAGGCCGCGGCTCAGCCGATAATTTTTTTCCGGTACATGTTTGGTAAATGCACCATTGAACAACACGGCAACGCCACCGGCTTCGTCGGCCACTATCCAGGTGCCCCCTGCTTTTGCATCTTGTGGAAAAAGCATTTTACGGCCATGGACCTGGTGTACGGAAGGCGGCACTGCCGCCGGTCGATCGATTTGCTCATCGCGATTGGAAGCGATCAGGATCTCGTTTCCTGACCGATGAAATATCACCGTGCACATGCCTGCTTGAACTTAGTGGTAGAAGAGGCCACACCAAAACCCGCAGGCAATTCCAAATCGGTTAGTTGCAATACACCCACTTTGATCAGTGCCATGTGGTGAATGGTATGTTCCAGGTTATAGGCAATTTCGCGGTAGAAATTGGTCTGCAGGCTGATCATTTCGTCGGTATCTTCCCGATAGGATGCCTCCATCAGCAATTCTTTGTTTTCCCGCGAAAGCGCCGCACTAATTTCATTGAGTTTTTCCATCGCAAAAAGGCGATCCGTTTCAATGGATTTGTTCCGCTGCCTTTTTTCATAATTAATGATGCCGGTTTCATACCCGAGCAACAGGCATTGAAACATTTCGATGATATGCCGGGTATGTTGCCCAATGGTCGCTTGCGATAAAGCCGGACAAGGCTGGCTATAATGTACCTGGGTCAATAGTTGCAGCGTTGTGCTCAACTGACTGAAAACATGTTGTATGGCAATATTTAGCTGCATTTGTCTAAAATAACGAATTGATGGTGCAAATACGGGGCCGTTTCAGGGACGTGCATAAATTTTAAGACTCACTTTCGCCTCGTCGGCCATGGTCATACTGGTTCCGCCCACTTTGTAGTTGAGTCGATTCACCGTGAATGTTCCCTCAAACAGCCAGGCATCGCCTTCTTTTTTCACCGTAAAAGGGATCGATGTTTGTCCGGTGATACCATGCATGTCGATGGTCGCTTGCAATATATACGACTTGCCATCGGCCGTTGGTTTGGGTAATTCGCCTTTTATGCGAATAAGTGGAAATTTTACTGCATCGAAGAAATCATCGCTGCGCAGGTGGTTATCGCGTTTCTTATTACCCGTATTGATCGTGGCGGTTTTCACCGTAACATCAAATTTCGCCTGTGTGGGGTGATTGCCATCAAACTGGATATCACCGGCCAAGCCATTAAAACTGCCATCGATGCTAATACCAAAATTTTTTATCACAAAACCAACATGGGAATTTGCATCGTCGGGATGCAAGACATTTCCTTGCGCCCATCCCGCCCGGGGCAAGCAACAAAGCAAGAAGAAAAGCCAGGTTATCTTCATGCGTCAATTTACTGTAGATTTACAAAAAAACGATATGCAGATTCCCAGCATGGCTGAAATGGCGGCAAATGGTGAAACCCCCGAAGTATTATTTTGGGTAGGTTGTGCCGGCAGTTTCGACCAGCGGGCCCAAAAAATATCTCGTGCTTTCGCGCTGATTCTCCAAAAAATCGGGGTAAAGTTTGCTATTCTGGGCAAAGAGGAAATGTGCACCGGCGATCCCGTGCGCCGCGCCGGCAATGAGTTTTTATTTCAGATGATGGCTTACCAGAATATCCAGGTCTTGAATGGATACGGCATTCAGAAGATTGTTACCACCTGCCCCCATTGTTTCAATACTTTTAAAAATGAATACCCTGCACTGGGTGGCCAATACCAGGTGATACACCACGCTGAATACCTGCAACAGCTGATCAATGCCGGTAAGATTCGCATTGCCGATGGCGGCCCTTTCAAAGGCAAAAAAATCAGCTTCCACGACAGTTGCTACCTCGGCCGCGCCAATGATATTTACGAAGCACCCCGAAAAGTATTGGAAAGCCTCGATGCAGAATTGGTGGAAATGAAACGTTGCCGCAGCAATGGACTCTGTTGTGGTGCCGGCGGCGCGCAAATGTTCAAGGAAGAAGAAAAAGGCAGGGTTCGCATTAATATTGAAAGAACCGAAGAAGCGTTGGCAACAGGCGCACCGGTCATTGCTGCCGCCTGCCCATTCTGCAATACCATGCTTACCGATGGAGTTAAATCCAAAGAAAAAGAATCTGAAGTCAGCGTGTTGGACATCGCTGAACTGATTGCCGCCAGCCTGGCCTGATTTCTAATGATTCGGCTTACCTTTGTGGCATGAATTTGACTTACCGCGAATTAATTCCCGCTGATTTTGCACCCGGTTCACGCGTTTGGATTTACCAAAGCAATCGCTTACTGGGTATGGGCGAAACCCTGGAAGCCGATGCTATTTTACAGGATTTTGTGGCGAAATGGCAAACCCATGGCGACCCGGTGAAAGGATTTGCGACCATTTTCTTCGGACAATTTGTGGTACTCATGGCCGATGAGTCGGCGACTTCTGTCAGTGGCTGCAGTACCGATAGCAGTGTGCGGGTGATTAAGTTGCTCGAAGAGAAATTTCGCATTTCATTGTTCGACCGGCAACTGCTCGCCTTTGTGGTGAACGATAAAGTGCAGTTGATTCCAATGGCCCAGCTTAAACACGCCGTTGAACATGGCATGATCAAAGAAGACGATTTGTTTTTCAACAATGTGGTGACCACCAAGGCTGAACTGGAAAACAACTGGCTTATTCCTTTGCAGCAAAGCTGGCTGGCATCTCGCCTGGGATTAAAAACGACTTGATCAAAAGATCAGTTGAAAAGCGGTTCCCTCTCCTTCTACCGATTGCACCTGGATATTTCCTTTGTGCAACATCATAATTTGTTTGCAGAGGCTAAGACCAATGCCACTGCCGGTTTTCTTGGTGCTGAAAAATGGAATGAAGATTTTTTCGATGACTTCCTGCGACATACCGGCCCCATTGTCGGCGATCTTGATGGAGGTTTTTCCTTTGGGCAGGCTGGCGGCGGATAAAACAATTTTAGGATCGGTTTTTTCTTTCACGGCATCCATCGCATTCACCAATAGGTTGATCATAACCTGCTCCAATAAATTGAGATCGGCCTGCAGTTGGAGTTCAGGCTCTTTGAGAATAATTTCCAGGTCAATATTTTTGTGCTCAAGGGTGGGCAGCATCAACTGTTGCAGGTTCCTGAATACATCGAGTACATAGAGTTTTTCGAGGTGGAGTTCGCTGATCTTGTTTAGGTTCCGATAGGTTTCTGCAAAACGCAGCAGCCCTTCGCTGCGCCGTTGAATGGTTTCAATACCCAGGCCAAGGTCATCCAGCGCGCCTGTTTTGTCTTCTATATCTCCCGCAGATGCATCCAGTCTGCTCTTCAGTGTACTGGCCAGCGATGAAATTGGCGCTACTGAATTCATGATCTCATGGGTCATCACGTTCAACAATTTCTGCCAGGCTTTCGATTCGGTTTCATCCATCGCTTCATTTACATTCTGGAAGGCGATCAACTTGAATTGGAGTCCGTCGGTTTGAAAAGCCGTGCAGGAAATAATCAGCTTTACCTGCGCCTTATCAATCAGCGCGGTGCTCAGCTTGGCCTCACCCGGCCTGATATTGGTCAGTAGTTCATACAGGGCGGCGTCGCGCCGGCGAAGCGACTGCAATGTTTTTAAATAAGGCAATTGCAAAATGCGCTTCAACGATTCGTTCATCCAAATGATTTGCCCGTCGTCGACCTGAAAAGAAAGTATACCCGTGTCTACCAGTTCCAATATTTTCTGCAGGTATTGGTACTGGGTCTCTTTTTCTTTGCTGATGACTTTGAAAGTGCTATTGATCTCATTGAAGCCATGGCGCAGCGGTTGTAATTCTGCCGGTGCGTGTTTTACATCAAAATAGCGGGAAAAATCACGGTAATGAACCGATTCAACAAACTGGTCGAGTTCATCCTGGGCCTTGCGTTGCGATTTGTACAGGTCAACCAGTTGATACGCCAATACCGGTGTCAGGAGTACCAGGAATTTATATTCACCCTTCACCAATAGCCACGAAGCAACACACAATACCGCAAACAAGAGCAGTACCTTAATAAACAGTTTATTGCTGGTGCTCTTAAATATCATATTTGCTTAATCTCCGGTAAAGGGCGGTACGGGTTAAACCCAATTCACGCGCCGCTTTCGTGATATTGCCATTGTGTTTTTCTATCACTTTGAGGATGGTGTTCTTTTCAATGGCGCTTAACTTCAGTTCATCGGGCTCTTCATTCTGTTCAGTGGCAAATTCAATGGGCGAAAACAACAGATCGCTGGCTTTGAGTTGGTCGCCTTCGGCCATGATAACCGCCCGCTCGATGGTGTATTGCAATTCGCGCACATTTCCCGGAAAGGGATATAACATAAGTTTATCGACCGCGGCTTCGTCAAAGCGCAGCAGCGGCTTGAAATATTTTTTGCTATAGAGCTGGTTAAAATGATTGGCGAGCAACAGGATATCCCGACCCCTCTTCCGCAGCGGCGGCATGATAATCTCCACGGTATTGATGCGATAGATCAGGTCTTTCCGAAAGCGGTTCTCATTGGCGAGTTCAGCAATCGGCAGGTTGGTGGCGCAAACCAATCGAACATCGATGGGGATCGGCGTATTTGTACCAATGCGGGTCACTTGCCGGTTTTGCAACACCGATAATAATTTTGCCTGTTGCTGCAGGCTGATATTGCCAATTTCATCCAGGAAAATAGTGCCGCCATTGGCTGCTTCAAAACGACCGGCACGGTCCTCACGGGCATCTGTAAACGCTCCTTTTTTGTGCCCAAACAGTTCACTTTCAAAAAGGGAATCGGTCAGGGCGCCCACATCCACTTTTACAAATGGTTTCGATGCTCGCAAGGAATGCTGGTGGATGGCTTTGGCAATAAGGTCTTTACCCGTGCCATTTTCACCCAAAATCAGAATATTCGCATCGGTGGGTGCAATCTTTTCCACTTTGTAAAAGATGGCTTTCATGGTTTCAGATTCACCCAATAATTCGGCACCAATGATATTACCCGCTACCGTTTCAGCAGCGGTGCTGGTAATCCCTTCTTTTTTCTTCAGTGCTTCTTTGATGGTATTGATTAACCGGTCGTTGTGCCAGGGCTTCACCACAAAATCGGTAGCGCCTTCTTTCAACGACTTCACGGCCAGGTCTACATCGCCATAAGCGGTGATCATGATGACCGCCGCATCTGATTTTAGTTCCTTGATTTTTCGCAGCCAGAAAATGCCTTCGTTGCCGGTATTGATCGAACTGGTGAAATTCATATCCAGCAAAATCACATCAAATTTTCCCGCATGTAAGATTTGCTGTAACAATTGCGGGTTCTTTTCCGTCACAACTTCTTTGGCTTCTGTTTTTAGCAGCAGCCTGACGGCGGTCAGCACATCAGTGTCATCGTCAACAACTAAAATGGATGCGTTCTTTAATGTCATAGTAATTGCCTGCAATGTTAGGTATTTTTTTATCAGCCCCCCGACCGCTAAAATGGGGTGACAAAAAGCGAACAGTAACTGTATCAAAAGCGGACAGTATTAATCACCGCCAGGAATTAACTTGTTGATTATTTGACACTTGCAATTGTGGCACGGGGTTTAGCTTATAGCAGGCATCGTAACAGGATCAAAACAACAAACAGTGGACAGAGTCATTGAAAAAAAGAAGTGGTCAACCAAAAGAATCTTGACAATTGCCGGTATAACAGCCTTGGTGGCCCTGATCGTTGGTAGTTTCTATTTCACGTCGGGCAAGAGCCGCCTGAATGTTGAAACGGAGCGTATCACCATCAGCGAAATCAAGAAAGGCATTTTCCAGGAAAATATTCCGGTAAATGGCATTGTATTGCCAAAAACAACCATTTATCTGGATGCTTCTGAAGGTGGTCGCGTTGAAGAGCGGTATGTGGAAGACGGCGAAGTGATGAAAAAAGGGCAGCCCATCCTGAAACTGAGCAATACCGACTTGGAACTCAGTTTATCGAACCAGGAAACCCAGGTATTCAACGTGCTGACCCAAATGCAGATTGCCAAGAACAATGCCGATCAGAATACCATTAACCGGCTCAACCAGATGGCCGAGGTCGACAATGCCCTGAAAGAAGCAGAACGGGTGTACAATGTCAACAACAAATTGTACAAACAGAAAGCCATCGGTTCACAAGAATACAATTCATCGGCCAACCTCTACGAATACCAGAAAAGAAGAAAAGAATTGACGGCCGATATCATGCACAAAGATTCGATCAGTGGTCGCCAGCAGGTAACCCAGATGCAGCAATCTTATACGCGCATGGCCAACGCGCTCGACCTGATGCGCCACAAAGTGGGCGATCTGGTGGTGCGGGCACCCGTCGACGGGCAATTAACTTCGCTCGACGCAGAAATCGGTCAGTCGAAGAACAAGGGGGAACGCCTCGGTCAGTTGGATGTACTGGATGGTTATAAAGTGCGAGTAGATGTAGACGAACATTATATCACCCGCATTTTTATCGGACTGAAGGGCAGCTACGAAATGCCAGGCAAGTCTTATACCCTGGTTATTAAAAAAGTGTATACCCAGGTAACCAATGGTCGGTTCCAGGTGGATATGGAATTTGAAGGCGAAGTGCCGAAGATCCGCCGCGGACAAACCCTGCAAATTCGACTGGCCCTAAGTGATGAAAAGCAGGCCCTCCTGCTGCCCAAAGGTGGCTTCTTCCAACAAACCGGTGGCAACTGGATATTCAAACTCAACGAAGCCGGCACCATGGCCTATCGGGTCGATATCCAACTGGGCATGCAAAGTCCTGACAACTTCGAAGTGTTGAGTGGCCTGCAACCTGGCGACAAAGTCATCACCAGCAGCTATGAAAACTATGGCAACATGCAGGAACTCATTCTTAAAAAGCCATGATCAACTATCATCACCGTTAAACCATTTTTATGCAAAAGAAATACAGGTTCCTCGCCATTTGCAGTATCTGCCTGCTGTTATCGATCGCCAGCCAAAGCGGTGAACGAACTGAAATCGCTGAGGGAAAGCTGCAGGAACAAAGAAGTAGCCCGATTACTAAAAAGCTACCGGTGTCGATCGATTTACCGGCTTCTGCCCTATTATCACTTCTACAATTTTAATACAGCAATAATATGATCAAAATTACCGATCTGGAAAAGTACTACCGTACCGAAGAAGTGGAAACAGTAGCACTCAATAAACTTTCATTCGAGATCAAAGAAGGTGAATTCGTGGCGGTGATGGGCCCTTCCGGCTGCGGGAAATCAACCTTGTTGAATATTCTCGGCTTACTGGATGATCCTGATGCCGGTAGTTTTTTATTCAATGGCATTGAAGTAGCCAAATTCAACGAGCGCAAACGGGCTGATTTGCGGAAACACAATATCGGTTTCGTGTTCCAGAGCTTTAACCTGATCGACGAACTGACCGTTTTTGAAAACGTGGAATTGCCGCTGATCTATACCGGCGTAAAGGCAGCTGAAAGGAAGAAGATTGTAGAAGAAGTGCTCGACAAAATGGTCATCATGCACCGTCGCAACCATTACCCGCAACAATTGTCGGGTGGTCAGCAGCAAAGGGTTGCTGTAGCACGCGCTGTTGTCAACAATCCTAAACTGATTTTGGCCGATGAACCAACCGGAAACCTTGACTCCAGCAATGGTAATGAAGTGATGCAATTGCTCACCGACCTGAACGAGCAGGGTACCACGATTGTGATGGTTACACACAGTGAGCACGATGCCCGTTACAGTCACCGGGTTATTCGCATGCTCGATGGCCAGGCAGTAACGGAAAACATCATGGTTTAATTGATTTTACATGCTGCTGAACTACCTTAAAATAGCCTGGAGAAACCTGCAAAAACACCGGTTTTTGTCGGTACTCAATATCGTAGGTTTATCTGTCGGCATCTGTTGTTTTCTACTCATTGCTCTGTATATCAGCAATGAATTGAGTTATGACAAATACCATGTTAACAACGACCGGATTTACCGGATAAATGCTGACCTGGTATTTGGCGGCACTTCTTTATCGATGGCGGTCACCCCCGATCCAATGGGTGCGGTGTTAAAAAAGGACTATCCCGAGGTCGAACAGTTTACGCGCATTTATACTTCGAGCGGATCAAAACTGATCAGAAAGGGCAACAATTTCATTACTGAAAACGCGGTTGCGCATGTTGATTCCAGCTTTTTTGATGTCTTCAGTTTTGTGTCGCTGCAAGGCGATTTGCAGCATGCGCTGACAGCCCCCAATGCAGTGGTGATCACCGAAACGGCTGCGCGAAAATATTTCGGGTCCACGGCAGCCCTTGGGCAGGTGATTGAAACCACCGACCAGGGTAAAACCGATTATAAGGTGACCGCGGTTATCAAAGACATGCCGCAAAACGGGCATTTTCATTTCGACTTTCTGTTTTCCATGCAGAATGTAAACTATCCGTTCGGCACGTACCTGAGTCATAATTTCAGCACCTATCTCCTGCTGCAAAAAGGTACAGACCCGCGCGCTTTTGAAAAGCATTTCCCCGATTATATCAAGCGTTATGTGATTGCCGAAGCCAGTCAGGGCATGAATATTAAAAGCCTGCAGGAATTTGAAGCCGGCGGGAATCGGATTTCGTACACATTGATACCGATTACCAGCGTACACCTGCATTCCAACCGCATGGTAGAACTGGGTGTAAACAGCAATAGTCAATATGTGACCATTTTTTCGGCGATCGCTTTTTTTATACTGCTGATTGCCTGCATCAATTTCATGAACCTTAGCACCGCCCGCTCAGCCACGCGCGCACGCGAAGTAGGTATCAGAAAAGTATTGGGTTCCGAAAAACAGATGCTGGTAAAACAGTTTCTTTCAGAGTCATTATTAATAACCCTTATTTCTACGACCGTCGCTCTCTTCCTGGCCTGGGCAAGCTTGCCTGCATTCAATCAATTGGCGGGGAAATCATTCCGTTTCATTGATTTTATGGGCACGGGATTTTGGCCTTTCTTACTGCTACTACCAGTGGTGGTTGGCTTGTTGGCAGGACTATATCCCTCATTTTATCTGTCGTCATTTCAACCCATCACGGTACTTAAAGGCAAATTCAAATCAGCCAATAATACCAGCCGCCTTCGGAGTGCGCTGGTTGTTTTCCAATTTGCTACTTCGATTGTTTTGGTGATCGGCACCCTGGTGGTGTACCGGCAGTTAAATTATATCAGCCACAAAGATGTTGGGTTCAATAAAGAACAGGTACTTATTATTCAAGGCGCTGGTGCTTTAAATGAACGATACAATAGCTTTAACCAGGAACTCGAAAAAGTGACCGGTGTTGTTAGCACGGCGTCTGCCAGTTTTTTACCCGTGATGCCCAGTCATCGTAGCGACCAGACCTTCTCCACTTCGCCGGTCATCAACAATCACAATGCTTTCAATATGCAACGGTGGAAAATTGATGAAAACTATATTTCCACCCTGGGTATGCAAATGGCTGCTGGCAGAAACTTTTCGAAAGCATACAAAACAGATTCAACTGCCATCATCCTGAATGAATCGGCGGTTAAACTCCTGGCACTGAAAAACCCCATCGGCTCCCTGTTGTACGATTACAAAGACAGCAAAGACCTGGTGCCGCGCACCATTATTGGCGTGGTGAAAGATTTTCACTTCTCCTCTCTGCGCGATGAAATCGGTCCATTGGCCTTTGTAATGGGCGACAAACATTGGAATACTGCGGTACGCGTTGGCAGCAACCATGCTAAGCAAGTGGTAGATGCAGCAGAAAAAATTTGGAAAAATATGTCGACCGGCCTCCCCTTCAGTTATGCGTTTTTAGACGAAAGTTTCAACAATATGTACCAGGCCGAACAGCGGGTGGGAAAGATCATCATGAGTTTTTCGATACTGGCTGTTTTTATTGCCTGCCTTGGGCTATTTGGACTGGCCAGTTTTATGGCCGAACAAAGAACAAAAGAGATTGGCGTAAGAAAAGTACTGGGTGCATCGGTAAACAATATTGTACAAATGCTGTCGAAAGACTTTCTGCTGTTGGTATTGGTCGCTTCCTGTATTGCTATTCCGCTCGCCTGGTTTTTTATGCATCGTTGGTTGCAGGATTTTGCTTACCGGGTGCAGATTCCACTCTGGATTTTTGCGGCAGCTACATTTTTGGCATTGTTGATCGCCTTGCTAACGGTGAGCCTGCAAGCACTGAAAGCAGCGTTGGCAAATCCGGTTAAAAGCCTTCGTTCGGAGTAGTAGCAGATAAAAAAAGATTATGATTAAACTGGAACATATTTCAAAATGGGTCACGAATGGCGGAACCCGGGTTTTTCTGCTGAAAGACGTCAACCTGCAAATAGCGGAAGGCGAATTTGTGTCGATTATGGGTCCTTCGGGCTCGGGCAAATCAACCCTGTTGAATGTTATTGGCATGCTCGATGATGCCGACGAAGGTAAATACGAGTTCTTGCACGAACAGGTTCACGGGATGAAAGAAAAGCAACGCGCTCAATTGTACAAACAATACATCGGTTTTGTATTCCAGGCCTATCACCTGATCGACGAACTGACGGTGTACGAAAATATTGAAACGCCCCTGCTCTACCACGACACCAAGTCGGCCGAACGAAAAGCGTTGGTGGCAGATATGCTCGATCGGTTTCAGATTGTTGGCAAAAAAGACTTGTTTCCGAGCCAGCTTTCCGGCGGGCAACAGCAACTGGTTGGTATTGCCCGGGCCCTGATCAGTAAACCTAAACTGTTACTCGCTGATGAGCCAACGGGTAACCTTAATTCCAAACAGGGCGAAGAGATCATGGAACTGTTTAAGAAACTGAATAAAGAAGACGGTGTTACCATTGTGCAGGTGACCCATTCGGAAAAAAATGCCGCCTACGGTCATAGAATCATTAACCTGCTCGATGGGCGCATTGATCATGCCCACTAAAGAATAGACGATGAAAAAGAATGTATTGAAAGTGATGGGCGGCCTTTTCACCTGCCTATCGGTGATGGTTTTACCGTTCAACAGCCGTGGTCAGGCCGATAGTACTGTTGTACTCAGCCTGCAACAATGTGTGGATATTGCCCATAAGAATAACCTGGACCTCAAACAGGCTGAACTCATGGCCGCTTCGGGCCAACTCGATTACCAGCAATCCAAAAATAATTTACTGCCGAACTTAAACGGCAATGTAGAACATGGTATGAACCAGGGCCGCAGCATTGACCCATTCAGTAACAGCTACCTGAACCAGAATATCAGTTATGCCAACTACGGACTTTATGCCGGCGTCAATGTTTTCAACGGATTGTCGTTGATGAACAGCGTTAAACAAAACCGGTTTTTAGCCGAAGCCAGCCAGTTGGATGTGCAGCAGAACAAAGACATGTTGACGCTCTATGTCATCAATGCCTATCTCCAGGTGTTGGCAGCCACCGATCAATTGGTGCAAGTCCAGAACCAGGTAAACCTGAGCCAGAAGCAGGTTGAGCGACTTTCTATTCTCAACAACGAAGGCGCTGTTTCTCCTTCTCAATTATTTGATTTGAAAGGCCAGTTGGCGGGCGACCAGGTAACACTGGTCAATACACAAAACCAATTGGAATCAGCAAAGCTGAGTCTAACTCAATTGATGAATATCCCCTACGATCGCACGCTCACATTGGAGCGGATTACCAACGACGAATTGCTGGCCAGATTCACCGGTTCTGCCGACTCCGTGTACCAGGTGGCGCTGAAAGAATTGCCCTTGGTAAAAGCGGCCAGTATTCGAAAAGAAAGCGCTGGCTTTGGATTGAAAGCGACCCGCGGACAATACTGGCCTACCATTAGTTTGGGTGCGGGTTTGTATACCAATTATTCCAGCGCTGCCAGCACCGCTACCCTGCTTTCTACCAGCGATCAGCAAACCAACCAGTATGTATTGATTGGCGGCGCCAAAGAACCGGTGTATATGCCCGTTAGTCAGTACAACGAAAACAAAATCCCGTACGGCAATCAATTTAAAAACAACTATAGCACCAATATCAACCTAAGTGTTCGCGTGCCCATCATCAATTATTTCAACACCAGGAACAAAGTTGCCAGGGCAAAGCTGGCGGTAGATAATAGTAACCTGGTCGAAAACAATGCGAAACTGAAACTGCAGCAGCAGGTAGAACAGGCTTTTGTGAATATGACAGCCGCTTACAATCGACTTAATGTATTGTTGCAGCAAACCGATGCCTTTGCTGAATCATTCCGGATAACGGAAGTGAGGTTTAATGAAGGCGTGGTGAATTCGGTCGATTACCTAGTAGCAAAAAACAATCTTGATCGCGCTAATATCAATTTAATTAATGCGAAGTACGAGTACGTACTTCGCATTAAAGTGCTTAATTATTACCGGCATGCGCCGCTCTGGTAAATCAGGGAACAATCAGTTTTTTCACCACCGGTGTGGTTAATTCATCGGCTTCGATAAACACCGTATAGATACCACTGTTGTGCAAGGCACCGTTGGCTTCGATCAACTGTTTGGCACTGGCATTCACCCGGCCCAGTTTCATCGACTTCAACAAGCGGCCATTCATATCTGAAATGGTCAGCTTAACATTATTCAGTGTGGTAGCCGACTGTATATTGAATGTTTGGTTGGTCACAAAGCTGGGGAATACCTGCAGGCTGGCATCGGCGTTTCCGTTGATCACCAGCGGCAATACCACCGAATACGTCGCTTTTCCATTTTCGTCGACCATACGCAATCGATAGCTCGAACGGCCTTGCAAAGGAATCGCATCTGTAAAGCTGTAGTTACGTGTACCCAGCTTACCAGCAGCAACCGTTCCGATGGCCGTGTACACGCCATTGGAAGAAGCCCGCTCTACATAGAAGGTTGCCACGGTATGTCCGCCGCTCATTTGCCAATTCAGTTTCATCTCACCATTAACCAGGTTACCCGTAAAAGATTCCAGGCTAACGGGCAGCACACTCAAGGTTTCGATTTTGTATGATACCCGGTTAGGACCGGTGGCACCGAAATACTCGATAACCATATCATATGCGCCGTCGAGCGCCAGGGTAATATCCGTTGTACCGTAGCTATGGGTAGACCATTGGTTGATAATCCATGTATTTCCACCATCGGTGCTAAACCGGTAACCATCACCGCCACCAACAGTCATTTTATACGAACCGGCAACGAAAAACTTCGTTAGCATGTAGCGTGCACTGAAATTTTCGGTGTACACCGTACAGGCATCAGTGGCATAATTCACCGTGCTGCCGCCAAAATTCTCGTCGAAATTCGGGCTATTGTTGTTACCCTCAGTCACCGCGCCTTTATAGGTCTGGAAGCTGGTTCCCTGGAACATATAACCGTTCCAGGTATTGTTGGTACCGTATACATTCGGGTTTACCGGAATATAGTTTGTATACGGAATTCTGGTGCTATACCTCGAGCTTACAATTGCCTGGCTCGACGGACAAGAACTGCCGCTGCTGGAACAGGTACCACTATATAGAATGATTGCATTTTCACGAATCGGATCGGTAGAGCCATTCATCAGCGATGAAGCATAGGCATTGGCCATTCTCAGCGTAGCTGTCATGATCAATGAATCGCCTACTGCCAGGTTTGTACCGGTGGTGAAATAATAGATACCATTGTTTGTATAGCTATAATGCGCAGCAGATGGGTTTCTCGAATAAGCGATGCTGCCCAAATCCATCGTCCAGTTGCTGGGCAATTCAATGGAATACAAATCAGCACTGCTGGTAACCAGCGGTCCCTGGTTTACCAATACAAAGCGGTACGGCGTTGTAAGGTCGGCTGTGGAATGACAACCTTGTTTGGCCGTATCTACCGAAGACCGGAGGTCATATAAGTTTTTGGTGGATGGCACACCAGCCATTTCAATTTTCTCCGTTTGCTGCGTAATACCATTCGATACTACTCCGCAAGGAGAAACAGAAGAGGCACCAAATCGGATAGCTTGTCCACTGGTAAAATTACAACTGGTGTTCAACCCATACTTCACTTTGAATTTCTGGTTAGTAGTAAGTGTGGCGTAATAGGAACTCGGAACATTCAACGTAATGGAACTGCTCGAAACGGTAACGTTCGCGTCGGGAACATTCACATAATTATTTGATCCTGATGGATATTCCAGTTTAAATGTTCCCGCCGAATAACTCAGTCCACCGCTCGAAGGCAGATAGATCACTACATTCGGCGAATTGGCGTTACCCGAACCGGCATTCAGTACCTCTACTGTGTAATCGAGCTGATCGCAACTATTGTGCGGCGCTGCAGCAGGCTGGTCTACAATCGACAATTGCAATGACGGTTGCTGCGGTTGCACATACATATCTACATCCTGACGATAAGGCTGTGCCGTTACCGAACCTGGATAACCCGACGACGAACAATCGTACCAGTAAGCCAGGCTGAGACTGTCTTTTACGCAACTGGTATAGTTTGCACTGACGCGGTAGTAAGCACTTGTTTGGGCAAAATTGCCGAGCTTATAAATGCCATTGGCATCGGGGTTAACAGGTGTGGTGGTTGATCCGCCCGGACCTGATAATTTATAAATACTGGTGATGGTAACACCACTGGGGGTATTGTTCTTGGCCAGCCAAACCGAAGAGGCCGTAATATTATTGGCATTGGCCACTTGCACTTCCCAACTTACGGTATTGGTATTGGTGATCACATTGGCATTCGTAACAGTTGCCGTCAATTTTGGCCGGGTCAGGTAAATCGTGTCAGCATGACTACTGGTATAGTTGGCAAATGTAAAGCCGGGTAAGGGCACTTGGCGAATGGTAATGGTACCAACCGCCTTGTCTTTTGCAGCACAGTTGGGCCTTACAATGGGATAGAAATAGAAGGCTGATCCCTGGTCACCATAACGCAAGGATCCATTTTCGTATAGTGCCTTGGTATTGAAAACAAGTGTGCTGGCGCCAGGATTTGTTGGGCTGACACTCACCGTTTGCGAATAGGTTCCGGAGGGATTCGTGGTTGATACATAGGTTACTTTCGCCGAAACATAATCATAGCCATCAGGCACGGTGAAAGTTACCTCGTCGTAGATGGTGACGGGTCGGTACTCATTGACGAATAGTTTGCTACCAGCCGTGGTACAACAGGGGCCTATATAGCCAACGTTGGTTCCCTGCAAGGTCGCTGTATTGTTACCGGTTATACTGTAGGTCAGGTTGCCGTGCGCACTTCCCACCCCTTTGTTAACGATGACATATCGACCCGTGTAACGACTTCCGCAGGCAAATTGGGCCCTTAAAGCAGAAGTAGTGATAGGAACACTGTTGATGCTGAAACCGTTGGTGATGTCAACCGTTGTCAGGGCACTAGCCTGGTTGTTCAATCGGTAGTATATTTTGACCACCACCGAATCGCCATCATTGTATTTTGTATAGCCTGCAGGCAGGGTGCTGTATTTTTTCAACGTATCAATGCTGAAATAAACAGTGCGGTAATTGGTTGTACCGCCGTTGACAGGCAATGAACTACTTGAATAAAAAGGCGTGCTGCTGCCAGATGAATACAGTTGTACGCTGGCATATAAACCGGTAAGATAGCTTCCGTTCACAGAGAAGGTATCGATGGCCACACCGTGAGTGAATCCGGCTGCCGGACTGGTGGGCGTAACCGTTACGGTGCCATAGAAACTGGCGGTGAGCGTATCACCCATCAGGGCGTAATTGGTTTTTACGGTCGACATATCGAGCGAGCCACTCGCATCTGCCACTCCATTACCACCACCCGATTCGTTATCAGGTGCACCATAGTTTTTACGTGCAAAAGAAAAATCTTTAAAAGTAAGTCCACCGGCTGTACCACAAGGCGCCGGGCACATCAAGCCAATTTTTGTAGAGAGCGTTGACATCTGCTCTTCGTTGGCGCAATCCGTTTTAGAACGCACATAGGTATTAAACACAACATTACTTCCGGTTGATGTGGCAGTACAGTTGAGCTGCATATCATTGTAAGTAAGGATCGATCCATTCAATGTATTGATATTACAAGAAGATGTAACCGGCATGGTAACCGCCACGGTTCTTGTTGCAGCACTGTAAGAGAAATTGGTTAATCCGCAGGCCAATGGACTACCACCCTTGGTGAACGCAATGCTGGATGCATTGCCCACAAAGGCAACGTTTGCCGGTAAAACCAGGTCGAAACGGATATTAGACTGACCGTTGGCAGCGGTATACGTGTAAATGCCTGTATTGGATTCCGTAAACGCATAAGAGAAGGCATAGGTTTGACCTGGCTCCATGTTCGACGGAATATTCGGGTCGTTGTTAATACGCAACTGAACAAAGTTTCTCAAGAAAGTAGCTACCGGCGAAGTTCGGTTGCCGCAACCATCCTGGTAGGAATACCAAAGTTCGTTGCCACTTACTTCCATGGTGTTGCCGACATTGATACCGGGCAGCGGGCTATTCCGCTCCTGGTATTTCACATACACTGATTCACCTGCGGCGATAGAAGGAATGGTGAAATACAAACTGCTGGGATATCCGCCAATGGCACTGCCCGGCGATGTAAATGATTTTACAGAATCCAGCGGCAATACATTCCAGGTTCCCGAAGCACCTACTTTATACAAAATGGTAGAGAATCCTGATTGTCCGCCAGAAGTATAACTCCGCGCCGGATTGAAATACTGGGTACCAGGCACGGCACTCCAGGTACTTGAAAAAATATTGGCCGACAGGTTGGTCAATGCGGCTGTTCCCGTATTGGCAAATTGTACTACCTGTTCATAATCGGTGCCGCGACAAGCGAGTGCCTGCATGGTGGGCGTAATCACCAGGTTGGCTGATTGCGCGTTATTTACGGTAACACCAGCCGTAGCAGATGCCGTTACGTTGTTATCGGTACAGGGTACAAGGCTGCAACCGAAATACGAATACATCCGGCTTTGCAAATTACAGGCGTTCAGAATCTTCAGGGTTTCGGTAATGGTTACTGATTGTCCCTGGGCCAATGAAGGACCGGTTAACAAATAAGTATAGATCGTATCTGATCCGAGTGCAGTTGACGTGCGGCTTACCGTCCATCCCGACGAAATAGAATGACTCAACAAATCAAGGCCATTTGCAATGGTGTCTTTCAAGGTTATTTGCGAAATGGTGCCCAACCCGTTGTTGGTAATCTTAATATCGCGGCTAAACGTACCGCCAATACTGCCACTATAGTTACCATTCGTTAAGCTAATGGACAGCGCGGCGGTTTGTGTATTGAAGGTATTACTGGTAACCGCATAGGTACCCAAACAGGGCGATGACAATGTGTATTTGGCTAAACTTTCAACGTTGGTAGATGTGCCGATCGCTGAACAGTTGGCATAAGCCCGGTAAGAAATTTCCGTAAAGCCCGGTGAAGCCGGGATATTATTGACCTGCAATCGCGCGGTAGCGCCATTGGCTGCAACCTGCGATACGTTACCCGTACCTCCTGAAATAAAGGCTGAGCTATTGGTAAAAACGTATCCGGTTGGCAGTTCAATATCAATGGTGCCCGACGCACAGGCCTGGCTGCTGCCAATTACTTTTATTTTAAAAATGACACTACCGTCGCATACGCTGACGGGTGCGGTAGGCGCGCCATAATCGGGTTGGAGGGTTTGGCCCAACGTGAATAGGGGCATTGCCATTACCAGCCATAGGATAAGTGTGCCGCCAAGTGGCAGCCTGCTCAGTCTTTTCATCGGTTTTGGGATTCATGACCGTATTTACAACAAACAACGGTACATATCAAATAACTCCATAATTGGTGTTTTATTGCAGGATTTACGATAATCCGTTAGTGAAAAACTTAATGTATACCATGATATACTGTAGATACAGCATTGAAAATCAATTTATTAAAACTGCATATTTTAATAAATTGTTGCTAAAGCGGTGTTCGGCCGATGGAACAAGGCCCACGATGAACAAACCACTCGTCATAAAACCAGTTTCGCTTACCCTGTCAATTTGGCACGAATAGGGCAAATCAGCTATTTTCGCAGACTAAATCAATGAAAATGATTGAATCCCTGAAGCTGGAGAAACACGATGAAAGTCGGCAGGGTGAAGTGTTCACTTCGCCGGCAGGCAGCGCTGTTTCGGCTTCGCGGTTTTTTTATATTGAGAGTTATGGTTGCGCCATGAATTTTGCCGACAGCGAAATCGTCGCTTCCATTCTCCATGAAAACGGATTCGGCGTAACCAAAACGATGGAAGACGCTGACCTTGTTTTGTTGAATACCTGCTCGATCAGAGAAAAGGCTGAACAGACCGTGCGCAAAAGGCTCACGGAGTTCAGAAAGCTGAAAAAGACAAAACCAGGCATGCTGATCGGCGTATTGGGTTGTATGGCGGAAAGGTTGAAAAACAAATTGCTGGAAGAAGAAAAACTGGTTGACCTGGTGGTGGGCCCCGATGCCTACCGTTCGCTTCCCAGCCTGATTGACGAAGCCGACACCGGCCAGAAAGCGGTGAATGTTTTGCTGAGTCGCGATGAAACCTATGCTGATATTTCACCGGTTCGATTGAATAGCAACGGTGTTACAGGTTTCGTGAGCATCATGCGCGGCTGCAATAATATGTGTTCGTTTTGTGTGGTTCCCTTTACCCGCGGCCGCGAAAGAAGTCGCGATGCCGGCAGCATCGTAACCGAGTGCAGGCAGTTGTTCGAAGAAGGCATTCGCGAAATCACCCTGCTGGGGCAGAACGTAGACAGCTATCATTATTTTGATGAGTTGACTGAGCAAACAGTTTCTTTTTCGCAGTTGTTGGAAACCGTGGCTGGTATTGATCCGCTGCTGCGCGTCCGGTTCTCTACTTCGCACCCGAAAGACATTACCGACGATGTATTGTTTAGTATGCAGCGATATCCCAATATCTGCCGCTATATCCACCTGCCCATGCAGAGTGGCAGTACAAGGGTATTGCAACTGATGAACCGCACCTATACCCGCGAATGGTATAAGGCAAAAGTGGACCGCATCCGCGAACTGATTCCTGATTGTGGTATTACTTCTGATATCATTTCGGGCTTTTGTACCGAAACCGACGAAGACCATCGCGATACCCTGGGCTTGATGGCTTATAGCCAGCTCGACTTCAGCTATATGTATTTCTACAGCGAGCGGCCTGGCACCCTGGCTGCCCGCCGGTATACGGATGATGTGCCGGAAACAATAAAAAAAGAAAGGCTTGCCGAGATAGTTGACCTGCAAGGCCGGTTGAGCCGCGAAAGCAACCAGCGCGATCTGGGCAAAACCTTTGACGTGCTGATTGAAGGCGAAAGCAAACGCAACGCGGCTGAATGGATGGGGCGCAATTCGCAGAACAAAGTCATTGTATTTCCCAAAACATCGCCGCAACAAAAAAAGGGCGACTATGTTATGGTAACAGTCACCGATTATACGCAGGCAACCTTGTTGGGTGCGATTGTATCGGGCGACCGCTAAACTTATTTATGGAGCTTCAAAGTATTAAAAACCGATTTGGCATTATAGGCAACTCCCCTGCCCTGAACCACGCGCTGGATGTGGCGGTGCAGGTGGCCAATACCGATCTGACGGTGCTGATCAACGGCGAAAGCGGATCAGGTAAGGAAGCTTTTTCGCAGATCATACATGCGCTTTCTGCCCGCAAACACAATCCTTTCATTGCGGTTAACTGCGGCGCCATTCCCGAAGGCACCATTGATTCGGAATTGTTTGGCCACGAGAAAGGTGCTTTCACCGGCGCGGTCGATAGCCGCAAAGGGTATTTCGAAACGGTGAATGGCGGTACTATTTTTTTGGATGAAATCGGTGAAATGCCCCTGGGCACACAGGCCCGGTTGCTGCGCGTACTGGAAACCGGCGAATTCATTCGCGTCGGTTCTTCCAAAGTGCAAAAAACCGATGTACGGGTGATTGCCGCTACCAATAAAGACTTGCTGGAATACACCCAGAAAAACAAATTTCGCGAAGACCTTTATTATCGGTTGAATACGGTGCCTATTCGCGTGCCGTCGTTGCGCGACCGGAAAGAAGATATCCCCCTGCTTTTCAGAAAATTTGCGGTTGATTTTGCTGAACGATACAAAACCACGCCGGTGCAACTCGACGACGATGCGCGCCAAGTATTGATGGCTTATAGCTGGCCCGGCAATGTGCGCGAACTCAAGAATATCGCTGAACAAGTGTCGGTTTTGTCGACCGAAAAACATCTTTCGGCCGCACAACTTCGCCCTTTTCTGCCCGAGCATGCCAATAACAGCAACCGGCTTCCCGTACTGGTTCCTAACGGCAACGGACATGCGCACAACGACTTTGCCAACGAAAGAGAGTTGTTGTACAAGCTTTTCTTCGATATGAAAAAGGATGTAACCGAGTTGAAGAAAATGTTTGTGGAGATATTACAGAACCCGGGCGAAGCCGCTGCCGCTGCGGCATACACCAAAGAAAGCCTGCTGCGTGACTACCCCGCATCGGTCGAGTTACAATCTCCCGTTTCAACGCAGGCTATTTATCACCAGCCGCAAACGGCCGTGCTGATGCCGCACGACGATATCCAGGAACACGAAGAAGTGGAAGAATCGCTCAATATCATGGACAAAGAAAAAGAGCTGATTCTTAAAGCACTTCGCAAACACAAGGGCAAGCGAAAAGATGCCGCATCTGACCTGGGCATCAGTGAAAGAACCCTTTACAGAAAACTGAAAGAATATGACATCAATGACTAGATGGCTGCTACTGCTGCTGGTAGTTTTTTGCGGCGGCTGTTATTCCTTCAAGGATGTGTCTATTCCGCCCGATATCAAAACGGTGCGCATCAATTATATTGACAACCGGGCACGGTATGTGAACCCGCAATTGAGTCCGCAGCTCACCGACAAATTGCGCCAGAAAGTGGTCAGTCAAACCCGGCTCACCCAGATCCAGGGCGATGACGCCGATTATGAAATCTCGGCTACCATTACTGATTATTCCATCACTACTTCGGGTATCTCGGCCAATAAAACAACGGCATCGAACCGATTAAATGTAACGGTGGCCATCATGTTTCATAACCGGAAAGACGAAACCAAATCATACAAAGATCCGCAATCAATCACCCGTAACTTTGACTTCGATGCCAACCTGTCGATACAACAGGCCGAGGCGCAGTTGGGTGAGAATATCGTTCGTAACCTCGCTGATGAGATTTTTAACCGTATCTTTTCGAACTGGTAAACGGTACTATGCTCGCTAAAACCATTCCTTTTTATTTCAGACAACCGACGTTGGCGCAGGTCAGCATCGATGAGCTCAAACGCGCGGTTGATAAGTATCCGTATTCTTCCACGCTCCAATTGTTGTTGCTGAAAAAAATGCAACAGGAAAATGACCTGGGCCAGATCAGTCAGTGGGAGAAATGCAGTGTATATTTTCCGAATCCGTTTTTATTGCAGGCCACGCTCGATGGGTATGGGATGCCCACTACCCTGCCCGAAATTCCGGTGGTGACAGGTAACCAGCAAGCTGAAGAGGAAGAAGAAATACCATTGGTGGGTAAGATCGGAATTAGCCAGGCAGCAGTGGTTGAAACGCCGACGGTGGCAGCGGTTGAAGAAGTGCCAACAACAGCCACCGTTGATGAAACGCTGGCAACAGAAGCAATTGAAGAACCTGCCCTTGAACCCGCGCAAGCGACAACAGTCGTTGTTGAAAAAGAGCCAGCCGATGATATAGTCCCCAATCTTTCGGCCGAAGAACTAGAAGAAAGCCGCACCGAACCGGCCGACTATATCGTTGCCAATATTAGTTCTGATGAACTGGAAGAAGCAACCGCCGAAGCGCCTGCCGAAGCCGATCACCAGGCTGAATTCGATCACGAAACCTTGCCGGAAGCCAATCACGAAGGCGAAGCCGACACCGAAGACCTGCGCACCGAGCTCCTGCTGCGCGAATCACCTATTCCGATCCCCAGCCTGAAAGACCTTCAACCCGACATCAGCGACCAGCCGCTTTTCGAACCCTACCATACCATTGATTATTTTGCCTCCCAGGGCATTCGGCTCAGCAACGACTTACCTGCCGATGATAAACTGGGCCGCCAAATGAAAAGTTTTACGGCCTGGATTCGCAGCATGAAAAAACTGCCACAGGCAGGACTGGAGCAAAAACTAGCCGAAACCGCCCGCGGAGGCGAGCACATCGTCGCCATGGCAGCAGGCTCCATCAAGCCCCAGGAAGTGACCACCGAAACCATGGCCGAAGTGTTTGTAAAACAGGGAAATATAGCAAAAGCGGTAGATATATACCAGAAATTAAGTTTGGCCTATCCGCACAAATCCGTTTATTTTGCGTCCCGAATTGAACAATTAAAAAAAGACTGAGATGATCATCCTTTTCCTCATACTTGTGTTACTGGCCAGCATCATTCTGGGTTTTATCATACTGGTTCAAAACCCGAAAGGGGGTGGCTTGGCAGGTAATGTCGGCGGACTCAGCAACCAATTCATGGGTGTTAAGCAAACCACCGACGTATTGGAAAAAGGCACCTGGATTTTTGCCACCGTAGTGGCCCTGCTCTGTATTTTCTCTGCTTTTTTTGTTCGTCCCTCAACAGGCAATTCAAATAACCTGATTGAACAATTGAACACCAAGCCGGCCGCAACCACGCCGGTAACTACACCTGCTACCAGCCCTGCTACTACACCGGCCGCCCAACCGATCCAGCCGGCGCAGCAACAACCTGCTCCGCAGAAATAAGGCAGCCCGTTTTCGACGCCTATCTCGGCCAATCGCTCCTGGCCAGATGCAGCTTTTCCCTGATCGCCCGTCAGCACTTTGTGGCTGCTAATGGAAAGCTTATTTTGTGGCTGAAAATAATCCCGTGAAAAAAATAGTCTTATTTGCATTAGCCCTCCTGGTACTGATCGCCGGCATTGGCGCCTGGCTGGTTGCCGGCCCGGGCACCAGCTTTGAAAAAAACACCTACTACCTCGAAATACCCACCGGCTCTAATTACCAACAGTTATTGGAAAAAATTGAGGCCGAATCTATTTTCAGCCATCCATCGATTTTCAACCTGCTGGCCAAACAACTGGATTACCCGGCCCGGTTCAAAGCCGGCCGATACGCCATTCACAAAGGCAGCAGCTTACTTGCTGCGATTCGCATGCTGCGCAATGGCCGGCAGGAGCCGGTGAACCTGGTGATCACCAAACTGCGCACCAAAGAAGATTTCGCTTCATTGGCAGGTCGCAAATTGGAATTTGATAGCCTGGCATTTATCTCCTTCCTCAACAACAACGACAGCCTTCGTCGTTTTGGGTTCGACAGCAGCACCGTTATGGCCGCCGTACTACCCGATACCTATAGTTTTTATTGGAATATCCGGCCGGCTACCGTACTGGAGAAACTCGTCAAAGCGTATGACCAGTTCTGGACAGATGCCAGAAAACAACAGGCAGCCGCAGAGAAATTAAAGCCCCTGCAAGTATCCATCATCGCCTCGATTGTTGACGAAGAAACCAATCGCCGCCAAGACATGGGCACCATTGCCAGCGTGTACATGAACCGACTCAACAAAGGCATGCGACTCGGCGCCGATCCCACGGTGAAATTTGCCCTTCGCAATTTTGGTCTTAAACGCATTTACGAAAAACACCTGCAGGTAGAATCGCCGTATAATACCTATCGTGTTTACGGACTGCCACCCGGCCCTATCTGTACACCACAGAAAACAACGATCGACGAAGTATTGAATGCCCCTTCAACGAATTATCTTTTCTTTGTGGCCAAACCCGGTTTTTCGGGCGCACATGCATTTGCTGCCGATTACCAGGAACATTTAAAACTGGCCCGACAATACCAGGCTTTTCTTGATTCACTGATGAAAGCGAAAGCCGCCGACAGCGCGCGTTGATATGATAAAACTGGAGCGGATAATACGAAACAGCCTGCCCGTTCGCTTTGCCATTAGCCGGAGCAAAAAAATTGTTCTTCCCGGCTTCGAAGGGGTTCCACTGTATGATGTGATCAAGTTTTTCGTAAAGCAGGTACAGAAAGTGGGTTTGAACGACCGTGCTGCCGCCATTTCATTCAACCTGCTGATGGCCATACCCGCGGCCACCATTTTTTTGTGCACCCTTATTCCCTATATGCCTTTCTCCAAGCAACTCTCATCAGAATTATTGTTGCTTACCAAAGATGTTACGCCCAACCACAATACGTATATCCTGGTAAAAGATTTTTTAGAAGACTTTTTAGAAACACCGCGATCAGGCCTGCTTTCTTTCGGTTTCGTGGTGGCAGTATTTTACGCATCGAACGCCGTGCTGGGTATCATGCGAACTTTCAACAAATCGCTGATGTATTCGGCCTCGCGAAATTTTTTTGAAAAACGCTGGGTGGCCATCCGCATTACCAGCATCATCATTTTCTTAATACTCTGTGCCATCGTATTGATCCTCGCACAGGGCAATATCCTTACCTGGATGTTGGAGAAATTAAATATCAATAACCCCGTTACCCGTTGGCTGGTGGCCAATCTTCGATGGGTATTGATCTTTGCACTGGTCTATTATAGCATTGCCATTATCTACAAATATGTTCCTTCTGTGCATGAAAAATGGCAACTGTCTTCGCCCGGCACTATTTTGGCCACGGGGCTCATCATTATCACTGTTTTCTTTTTCACCATTTGGGTGAACAAATTCAACAACTTCAACAAAGTGTATGGTTCTATTGGCACTTTGCTGATCCTCATGTTGCTCATATACATCAGTTCATTGGTCTTATTAATTGGTTACGAATTGAATGTGAGTATACATTCCTTAAAGATGATGGCCGAACAAAGGGAAAAGTCCGAGAAAAACAACGCTTCCTGATTTGCTCCTTTTTGTCGAACTTTATACTGCCATCCAAATTTGATCGTATGAAACCTGTCATCTGCCTCTTGCTGATCGCATTAACGGGTTTGGCATTTATACCCAATGCTGATCCGCTGCCCATCGGCTCTTCAATTCCGGCGGCAGCCGTTAAAATGAAAGATGTTTCCGGCAAAATCATCAGTCTGAACGATGTTAAAACAAACCAGGGATTGCTGGTTATGTTTTCTTGCAATACTTGTCCGTATGTGATCAAGAACCAGGAAAGAACAAAACAAACGGGCGACTATCTGCGGCAAAAAGGAATTGGCTTTGTGATCCTGAATTCAAACGAAGGCAATCGTTCGAATGATGAATCGTACAAAGCGATGCAACACTATGCAAGTGCACAAGACTATCAATGGCCTTATGCGGTGGATAGCAACAATGAACTTGCAGATGCATTTGGTGCCTCGCGCACGCCGGAAGTGTATCTGTTCGATGGAAAAGGAAAACTGGTTTATCGCGGCGCGATGGATGATAGTCCCGCAGATCCCAGTAAAATCAGTCGCCAGCACCTCAAATTGGCGATCGATGAAATGTTGGCGGGCAAACCGGTATCGGTAGCCGAAAGTCGGTCAGTGGGTTGTGGCATCAAGCGCAAGGAATGAGGCCTGAATTTCTGCTGTTGTCATCATGCGAGCCATGAATTGCCGATAATTGGTGGCCGGGTTGATGAACAAGGTAACAGGAATGGCGCCGGACCAGGATTTATCGATCCGCGGACAAAACAGATCCGCATCCGTTTCGTTCAGCCAATAATGAGTAGCGGCTTGCAGGTTGTGTTTTCCAACAAATATTTTTAACCGGTCGGGATAATAATCCGGCAAATCAAGACTAACCAGCACCAATTCCAGGTTTGGGTATTGCCGGGCGCCGGCAAGCAGGGCGGGTAATTCTTCCAAACAGGGTTTGCAAAAACTCGCCCAAAAATTAATAACCAGGGGCTTGGAACTGCTGCTGATATATTGCTCCAGCTCAGCAATGCTGCATTTTTTAATCTCCTGGGCACCGGCCACTTGGGCCAGTGCAACAAAAAAACATATTATAAGGAATCGCCGCATGGTGGTTTGATCACAACAGTGCTGCCAATTTAACGTTAATTAAAAACATAAAACAATGGCACGGTTATTTATAACAAATAGACATGGTTAAAAAAATCCTTACTATCCTCGGTATCAGCCTGGTTGTACTCTTTGTGTTGGCCATCACCCTCCCCTTCGTGTTTGCCGGTAAAATCAAAGACCTGGCCCGGAAAGAAATGAATGAAAACCTGCGTGCGAAGTCCGGCTTCAGCGATGTATCCCTTTCGTTTTTTCGCCATTTTCCGCAAGTAAGTGTGGGACTTGATCAATTGTACATCACCGGTCCGGCAGATTTTGCCAAAGATACCCTGCTTGCGGCCGATCGGATTGATGTGGCCGTGAACCTGTTCAGCCTGATTGGCTCAGGCCCGATGGAGATCACCCATGTAATACTCGACGAACCGCGCATTCACGCCATGGTCGATAAAGACGGAAGAGTAAACTGGGATATTACTAAACCATCTACCGATACCGCTACCAGCAAAAGCGAGAGCAAACCATTTACCATTAACCTGAAAAAATACAGTATTCAGGATGGTACCATCCGCTATGATGATGAACAGGGCAATATGCACCTGGCACTTAGCAACCTCCACCACGAAGGCAGCGGCAATTTCAGCGCCGACAATTTTGTGTTGAAGACATCCACCAATATTGGCAGTTCCAATTTTACGATGGAAGGTGTGCCCTATCTCTACAATACCAAGGCCGATTTGACGGCCGACTTCGATATTAAATCAAACGAGAGCTTGTATAGTTTCAGTAAGGCAAAGATGACGCTGAATGAAATGGAAATAAATGCGGATGGGTTTTTCCAACTGGTGAACGACAGCACCTATAAAATGGATATCAAATTCAATACACCTTCCAATGATTTTAAAAATATATTGAGCCTGGTGCCGGCCGTTTATCAACACGATTTCAAAGACCTCAAAACCAAAGGCACGGCTGCGTTTGAAGGCATGGTAAAAGGTATTTATGATGGGCATCAAATGCCTGCCTATGATATCAAAGCAACCATCAAAGACGGCTTTTTTCAATACCCTGATTTGCCCAAGCCCGTTCAAAATATCAACCTCGATTTACATGCCAGCAATAGCGACGGGCAGATGGACAACACTGTGATCGATATTTCCAAGGCCAATTTATCATTCGGTGATGAGCCCTTTAGCTTTCGCGTGTTGTATAAAAATCCTGAAACCGTTCAGTATATCGATGCAGCGGCCAAAGGCAAACTTGACCTCGGCAGCATTGGCCAGTTTATAAAACTCGACAAGGGCACGCGTATTGGCGGTATCATTAATGCTGACATCAATGCAAAAGGAAACCTGAATGTGGTGTTACAACAAAAGCCCGGTCCCTTTGAAGCAAAGGGCTTGTTGGAAGTAGCGAATGCCTTATATGCATCGGGTGAATTTCCACAGCCCATCAAAAACGCCAGTGCAAAAATTGATATCAATAGTCCTGATGGCGTACCCGATCACACCGTTGTCAATATCCAGAACGGTCACCTTGAATTTGGTACCGATCCGATCGATTTCAGTTTGTACTTAACCAACCCGGCTACAGATCCGAGCTTCGATGGAAAAGTAAAAGGCAGTTTCCAACTCGAAAGGGTGAAACAGTTTTACAGCTTCGAACCTGGTACCAGCCTCGATGGAAAACTGAATGCAGATGTCAGTTTCAAGGGGAAAAAATCAATGGTCGACAAGAGCCAATATGATGCCATTCAAACAGCAGGAACGGTATTGGTACGCGATGTGGTGTACAAAAGCAAGGACTATCCCGATGGACTGCAACTCAAGCAGGCCGACCTTAATTTTACGCCCAGCACCATCAAAGTGCCCAATGCCAGCGGCAGTTTCAACGGAACCAATTTCAATGCCAGCGGCACGATAGATAACGCCATTGGTTATGCGCTGAAAGACGAACCACTGGCCGCGAAACTGCAATTCAATGCCGATAAGATTGATTTGAATAAATGGATGGGGCAACCGGCAACCAATAGCAGTGCAGCGAGCGCCGACAGCAATGGCTCGGCGCCCACACCTGTTCCTGCCAACCTGAATGTGTTGCTGCAAACAACCATCAATGAACTGGTGTACGATAAAGTCAATTACAACAATATCAAAGGCCAGGTTAAGATTGCCAACGAAACGGTTAGCCTGCAGAACCTGAACATGGATGCATTGGGTGGTTCCATTGGCTTGAATGGCACCTACTCTACCAAAGAAAGCAAACGCAAACCAGATATCTCTTTTCAATACCAACTGACCAATCTCGACGTAGCGCAAACATTCAACGCGTTTAATACGGTCAAATACCTGATGCCGATTGGGCAATTCATTTCCGGAAAAATGAGTTCAGCCATGGTGCTCGATGGAAAATTGGGCGATGACATGATGCCGCAATTGCCTTCGTTAACCGGCAATGGCAACCTGTTGGTGATTGATGGTTTTCTCAGCAAATTCAAACCGCTGGAAGAACTGGCCAGTAAGTTTCAAATCAAAGAATTGGAAAAGGTTAGTGTGAAAGACCTCAAAACCTGGTTTGAATTTGTGAAAGGAAAAGTGATGGTGAAACCATTCAAATTTAAAGTGGCCGATATTGACATGGAGATTGGCGGCATGCATGGCTTTGACCAGAGCATCGACTACCTTATCAACCTGAAAGTGCCGCGATCAAAATTGGGGAGCCAGGCCAACCAATTGGTCGACGGGCTGGCGGCCGATCTCAGCAAAAAAGGCCTCCCGATTAAGCTGGGTGAAACCGTCAATATCAAGGTAAATATGGGCGGTACCATCAGCCAGCCCAAACTACAATACAACCTGCAATCGAGCGGCGCCAGCCTGGCCGAAGAAGTAAAATCAAAGGCCGACAGTGTGATCACCGTAGCGAAAAATGAGATCAAAGATTCGCTGCAATCCATTAAAAAACAGGCGGTTAAAGATGTAGAAAAAGCCATCACCGACCAGATTTTCGGCAAAAAAGACACAGCGGCCGGAAGCAGCCCCGAAATCTCCACGCCCAAGAAAGCCGAAGAGGCAGCGAAGGGCATTTTGAACAACCTCCTTAAAAAGAAGAAAAACAGCAGCGACAGCACCCAAAAGCAGTGATTTATAGGCCTTTCTCCCTATTTTTGCCCACTCTAAAATTTTTGTTAACAAGATTTTACTATGGACAAATTGTTTTACCTGGTCCCCGTTTTTGGTGTGATCGGCTTGCTGTATACGATGCTGAAATTTGCCTGGGTATCCAAGCAGGATGCAGGCTCTGATCGCATGAAAGAAATCAGCCGTTACATCGCAGAAGGTGCAATGGCGTTTCTGAAAGCTGAGTGGAAGATACTGGGCTATTTCGTGGTGATTGTCGCCATTCTGCTGGGCTTTATGGCCAGCCGCAATGAGCATTCCCATTGGAGCATTGCTGTTGCCTTTGTGATTGGCGCCGTATTCAGTGCGTTGGCGGGTTATATCGGCATGCGCATCGCCACCAAATCGAATGTACGTACGGCCCATGCCGCCCGTACCAGTTTGTCCAAGGCATTGCAGGTATCGTTTACCGGCGGTTCAGTAATGGGCCTCGGTGTTGCCGGCCTTGCGGTGTTGGGACTTGGTTCCCTGTTCATTGTGCTGGTGATGGCGTTTGCGCCGGGTCTGGCTGCCAATGACCACCTGGTAGGTAAAGCGATTGAAGTACTGACTGGTTTCTCGCTCGGTGCTGAATCGATTGCCCTTTTTGCCCGTGTAGGCGGTGGTATCTACACCAAGGCCGCTGATGTGGGTGCCGACCTTGTGGGTAAAGTGGAAGCCGGTATTCCGGAAGATGATCCCCGCAACCCCGCTACCATTGCCGACAACGTGGGTGATAACGTAGGTGATGTAGCCGGTATGGGTGCCGATTTGTTCGGTTCTTATGTGGCTACTGTTTTGGCCACCATGGTACTGGGACAGGAAACCCAAGCGAACGATGCGTTCAATGGCTTCTCGCCCATCTTGCTGCCTATGCTGATTGCCGGCGCAGGTATTATCTTTTCCATAGTGGGTACCTGGTTTGTAAGGATTTCAGAAAACGCCGGTATTAGTACCGACGCTGTACAAAAAGCCCTGAACATGGGTAACTGGGGTTCGATTGTGCTTACTGCTATCGCCTCTTTTTTCCTGGTACAATATGTTCTGCCCGAAACCCCTATGCAACTGCGTGGGTTTGAATTTACCCGGATGGACGTTTTCTACGCCATTGTGGTTGGATTGGTAGTGGGCACCCTGATGAGCATTATTACTGAATACTATACCGCGATGGGCAAACGCCCGGTGATGAGCATCATCCGCCAATCGGCTACCGGCCATGCAACTAACGTGATTGGTGGTTTGGCTGTGGGTATGGAGTCGACCTTCCTGCCTATTCTGGTATTGGCCGGCGGTATTTTCGGTTCTTATTATTTCGCCGGTTTATATGGGGTGGCGATAGCGGCTGCCGGTATGATGGCCACCACGGCCATGCAATTGGCCATTGATGCTTTCGGACCGATCGCCGACAATGCCGGTGGTATTGCCGAAATGAGCGAATTGCCCAAAGAAGTGCGCGAAAAAACCGACGTACTCGATGCTGTTGGTAATACGACTGCTGCTACAGGTAAAGGTTTTGCGATTGCTTCTGCAGCCCTCACTTCCCTGGCCTTGTTTGCGGCCTTTGTGGGTGTAGCAGGCATCAAAGGCATCGATATTTATAAAGCCGATGTGCTGGCCGCTCTTTTCATTGGGGGCATGATTCCCTTTATTTTCTCTTCACTGGCCATTCGTGCCGTGGGTGAAGCGGCCATGGCGATGGTAGAAGAAGTGCGCCGCCAGTTCCGCAGCATTCCTGGCATCATGGAAGGCACCGGCAAGCCGGAATACGACAAGTGCGTAGCGATTTCAACCGAGGCATCGATCAAGAAAATGATGTTGCCTGGTGCCATTGCGATTGTTTCGCCCCTGGTGATGGGATTCCTTTTTGGCCCTGAGGCGCTTGGCGGTTTCCTGGCGGGTGCAACCGTGAGCGGCGTACTGATGGGTATGTTCCAGAACAATGCTGGTGGTGCGTGGGACAATGCGAAGAAATCGTTCGAGAAAGGTGTTACCATCAATGGCGAAGTGTATTACAAGAAATCAGAGCCGCACAAAGCATCGGTAACCGGTGATACCGTGGGTGATCCCTTTAAAGACACTTCCGGTCCGTCGATGAATATCCTGATCAAATTGATGAGCATTGTATCGTTGGTAATTGCGCCCACCCTGGCTGATATTCACCATACCAAGGCCCAAACGAGCCAGGTAGAGAAAGACATTCGCATTGAGAATGTGCAATTGTCGTCGCCCGCCGAAGCTGATACCGAGCGGCTGATCGCTGTGTTGAAAGCTGATGGTTATGAGCAGGCTGGCAAACTGGATGTGCAGTATGCCAAAGGGGTGTTGACCGTGAATGGCAAAGACCTGGGTGCAGAAGAAGTTAAGAAATATGAAAAATTCCTTCCCGTTGGTTCAGATCGCATTTTGCGCATCAGTACGAACGTAGAAAAGAATTAGTTTTACAAGAGAATCTAATCAGATACTAAATACCAAAAGTCCGCGGGTGTCTACCCGGGGACTTTTTTTTATCTGAAATAAAATTTTACGATGGACATTTATCTTCATCGAATTTCAAATTGGTAAATCGTAGATATTTTCTTTAATGCATAGGTCTTCGATAAAGAAACCGAACAATTGCCTGTAGCGATCTTCTCATGACTTACAGTATTGTCGTCTATTGAAACCGCCATACCTACTAGTAAACTTTTGACTCATCGCCGCGAAAACACCTGAGAGCTTGCTTTCAATAAAAGTTGCTGAATCTACTGTCAAATTTTCCTTCAGTTGTTTTAAGCCTGTCGCCATAGCAAAATGAGCTGTCCAATTATTTTTTTTGCGCACAGCTGAGCTGTATGACTAAGCTGTACAGGCAGTTTAGTCATGCGCATTAAAGGATTGGCATATGCCTGTATAAATGACAATTACAACGGCCGCAAATTGTTTGAAGTCCTTCGCACAAAACAACGCGTTTCCACCTGCGATGCGTCAAAACCACCACGATTCAACAAAGCATTTCATTCACCAGTTCAAAAATGAAAAGGGGCTGCCTCCGTAGAGACAGCCCCTTTTATATGGGCGATTAAACGCCTTGCAATATTTGCTTAGTTCTTATCCCAGAACAGTTTGGTTTCAACTTCGTCGCCACCAATTTTAGCAGCAGCGCTGGTGTAGTTGGCACCATTCAATTGCTGTTCGTTGTTAGGATACTGGAAACGGTTGGGGAAACCCGATACAGCGCCTACAGGGAGGGTCAGTTTCGGGAAATCCAGCCTTCTCAGTTCCAACCAGCCGTCCATGGGGCGGTTGTACAGCGCGATCCATTTCTGGAAGCCGATCTTTTGCTTGTAATCGCCGGTAGCGGTTGCATAAGCAACATCCGGGCGAGCCAGGTAGGTATCGGCATCAGCCGCTGAACCACCCCAGGCAATGATCGAAGCTTTGATAGCGTTTGCATAGTGAGCAGCCGCTGTTCCCGGAACCGTGAAACCTCTTTCGATGGCTTCAGCACGATAAAACTCGATTTCTGAATAGTCGAGCAGTACACCCGGTGCAGTGGCAGCTGATACCTGGGTGGCAGGCTTTGATGTCATTGCAAACGTGTTACCGGCGCCAACCACGCCACCTACATAGTTGCCATCATTATTGGTACCGAAATACAGGGATTTACGCGGATCGTTCATAGCGATCAAAGGATCCATCAGGTCTTTGGCAGCCAAATAGTCACCACGACCACCAAGCACGATATCAGCATACAGCGGATTGGTGTTTGGGGTAGAACCGAGGTAGGCAAATTTGGCGTCGTCGCTGGCAGAAGTGAAAGCACCCGCTTCAGCCGCTTCTACGTTGGTTTTGGCAGTAGCTGCATCAGCATCGGCCAGTACCATACCCATTTTGAAGCGAAGGGTATTGGCAAATTTCAGCCATTTTGAAATGCTTCCTTTGTACACAACGTCCTCTGAGCTGGCAAAGCTGGGGTTGCTGGCGTCTAGCGCAGCGATATCAGCCGTTACACGTGTCAGTAAATCTTTGTACACGGTTGCCGCATCATCATATACCGGATACACATTCCCCGGATCGAGGGCCTGTGTATAGGGAATATCGCCGAAAGTGGTTACCAGGTTCTGGTAAGTGTACACTTCCAGCAGATCAACAATGGCCAGTTTATTGGCTTTCTCACCAGGCAACATTGATGCGTCTGCATTGATGATACGCGCTGCTTCATTTAAATCGGCGAGTACATCGCGATAAAGCGCACCCCACCAGTTCTGTGGAATATTACGTGAGGAGAAGTTGAATTGCACTTCATCCTGGTAAGTAGCCATCGACCAGTGCTTCACGATAAATCGGAAAGGATTCGTGTTTACGCTGGCAGAAACCAGGTTGTCTGACAGGTTGCGGCTGGCATTGGAAAACAATGTGCCAGCAGGAACCGATGCAGCCCTTTTTGTTTCAATATTCAGGCTGGAGATATCTTTTGTGCAGGCCGTCATAAAGAGCGCCGGTACGGCGGCCAGGTATAAAATAACTTTTTTCATGGTCATTCTTTTAGAATTTAATACTCAGGTTAGCGCCGATTGTACGGGTGGTGGGATAAGCACCACTTTGCACACCCTGGATGTTACCAGCAGAAAGGTTTTCTTCCGGATCAGAATAAGGCAGGTTCTTGTGGATCAACCACAGGTTGCGGCCAATGATGGAAAAGTCCATGCCCTTGATAGCTGGTGTATTCTTAAAGATGCTTTGTGGGAAAGAATAAGTAAGCACTGCTTCTCTCAGTTTCACATAACTGGCATCGTAAGCGAACTTAGCAGGTGGGTCACCGGCTTGGTTGGCGTCAATTGCCACTCTCTTCGTGTTCGTTGAACCATCGGCCAGTACACCAGGCAGGATTACACCACCGCCATCGTCGGTTGTACGAATTGATTTACCGTTCTCGTTCAGACCAACTGATTCAGGATAGATACCGGTGTAGTTCAGACCATAGTACATATCAAGCGACCAAACCTGTCCACCATTGCGAACATCAACCAGGAAGCCTAGTGAGAAGTTCTTGTAACGGAAAGTGTTGTAAATACCACCAATCCAATTGGGATTGTAGTTACCAATTACATTGGTAGTGGTTGAGGTTTGACGATAGAAACCGTTTGAATTTACAACACGGGGTGATGTACCATCCCAGGCAATTACGCTACCTGCATTTTTAGGATCAATCATGGTATAAGTCTTACCCTGGATAGTTCCATACGGTTGACCCTCGGTAGCGTTTACGCTAATACCACCCTGGAATGAACCCAATTGAATATTGGTCACTTTATTGCCAGCAGCATCCTGGTACAGTTCAACCACTTTGTTGCGGTTGCGAGTCCAGTTCAGGCTTACATCCCAAGAGAAATCTTTGGACCGAACCGGTGTAGCACGCAATGACAATTCAACCCCACTGTTTTGGATATTACCTGCGTTCACATACTGGCTGTTAAAGCCGGTAGCTGTTGAAATAGAAACAGGCATGATCTGGTTAAACGTGTTGGTGCGATAGTAAGTAACGTCTAAGCTCAACCGATTGTGCAAGAATGCCAGTTCCAAACCAGCTTCACGGCTACGTGTTCTTTCTGGTTTCAGGTTTGCGTTGTTGTTGGTACCAGGAAGCGAGAACAGAATTGTGCTTCCGAAAGGAGTAGGTTGATCGTATGAATTCTTAATAGAACCAAATGGTGCATCACTACCAACTTCAGCGTAGTTAACACGGAGTTTACCATAAGACAACCACTTCACACTAGGCAGGTGTTTTGAGAACACATAGCCACCAGATACACCAAAGTAATTGTAGGCGTTGTTGGCTACAGGAAGGGTTGAAGAACGGTCTCTCCTGAATGATCCATCAAGCACGAATGTTTCCTGGTAGTCAAGTGTCAAACCAGCAAAGTAACCATCCACTGCCACAGGCCGATAGAGTTCGGTCGGGTTTGGTACTGTACCTTTTGAGTTGGCGATCGAATACAATCCCGGAACGATCAAACCACCAGAGGTAGCCTGGCTAACGGAACTAATTACGGTTTTGCGTTGGTTGACACCAACAAGTCCTTTCAAATTCAGGTCAGGCGCAATGTTCTTGCTCACATTAGCAATCAGGTCATAGTTGCGCTCGCTGAAATTCATGTCAAAGCGAGAATAGCTGGCAGTACCCTGACTTCCTACTGCCACACGTTCGTCCTGGAACTGTGTGTAGGTATCCAATGATACACGGCCCATGATGCTCAGCCAATCGGTCACTTTGTAATCGAGTTGGGCATTTCCATAAAAACGTGAACGGGAATCTGTTTCGTAGTTCTCATATACCGTCCAGTAGTAGTTGTCGGTATAGATAGGAACAGTACCGGCTTCTGTTGAAGGGTCTTTCCAGTTCCAGGTAATGTTTTTATGGTTGCGGAAATAAGCATCTTTCTGCTCGGCGATATCAACGTTGCGCTGGTACCACTGGCGGAAGTTCTGGTTCGGGTTACGGCCACTGTAACCAGTACCATAACGACCTTTACCATCAATCTTGTTGTAGTTGGCACTGGCTGAAGCAGTCAGCGCGGGCGTGATATTATAAGTAGCCCCAAAGTTGATGAGGTTCTTTTTTACACGGCTGTTGGGCAAAACACCTTTTTCGTCATCGCGGGTATAGCCCAGTTTAAATGTACCACGGTCAGATCCACCAGTAAGGATGATATTGTTATTGGTGGAAATGGCTGTTTGGTAGAAATCAACCGGCGTGTGTGCAGCGGCCACCCAGGGCTTGGCTGTTCTGTAATAAGGAGAAGCAGGATCAAAAGCATCCCAATGATACACCATCAAATTGGGATCAAATTTGGCTCCATAAGAAGCATCTTCTGAAGTAGGTACCACGAGGTCTTTGGTGCCATCGCCGTTCGCATCAAAATACCAGAACAAAGAATTGGGCGATTCGGCCGGATCAGAATAATCGGTTGAATAACCGGCACCATACTGATTTTGGTAGGTGGCGAAAGTTGACTTGTCAATCTTACCCACTTTAACACCACTGTTTACCGTGATGCCCAGGCCTTTCTTACCTTTTTTGGTGGTGATCATGATCACACCATTCGAAGCACGTGAACCATACAAAGCGCTGGCGGCTGCCCCTTTCAACACCGAGATATTTTCAATATCGTCGGGGTTGATATCAGCGGCAGAGTTACCGTAGTCATAGCCACCACGACCAGTTGTTTGGTTGCCGGTGTTGGTGTTTGCGTTGGCAATTGGCATACCGTCTACCACAAACAGGGCTTGGTTATTACTGGTAAGTGATTTAATACCACGAACAACCACGTTGGTAGAACCACCGATGCTGTTACCCTGGATAATCTGTACACCCGATACTTTACCAGAAAGCGCCGCAGCAGCATTACCTGTGCGGATCTTGCTCACCTCATCGCCCTTTAATTGCTGGGCCGCATACGGAAGGGTGTTTTTGCTACGCTTGATACCCAGCGCAGTTACCACTACTTCGTCAATGTTAGAAGTTGATTTGAGGTTTACAGAAACAAGGTCTCCCGAGCCTACGGAGACTTCCTGTTGATCATAACCTGCTGAACTGACTACCAGTACAGCATTGGCGGCGGTTTCAATTTTGAAGTTACCGTCCTGATCGGCGGCAACGGCACGGTTGCTGCCCTTAACCTTGATAGTAGCAAATGGCACCGGATTCCCATTACCATCGGTAACCCGTCCGGTAACAGTCTTGGTTTGGCCAAATACCACGGCTACGCTCAATAGGAGCATAGTAAGCACTGCTGCTAATTTTCTCATGTTATCTGTTTTAGTTAGGCGCCAAATTTAGGAAACTTTTATTTAGGTTAATATTTTATTAAACTTATCAAGGTTTTCGAAAATATGAGGACAGTTGCTTGCATTACAACGATTTATAATACATCATCGCTATTAGCCGAATCAATATACAAATAGGCACCGCAGCGATTTGCAATTACGAAAATGATCGTATATTGGGAATAAATTCTCCAACATGTCTTCCACCCGATACGTTAAGCCAACCGAAAGCGAATTGGAAATCCTCCAGGTATTGTGGACGCGCGAAACCGCCAGCGTGCGCGAAGTGCATGAAGTCATATCTGCTTCAAAAGACATCGGCTATACCACTACACTGAAACTCATGCAGATTATGCATGAGAAAGGGCTTGTAAAGCGGGACGACTCGGTGAAAACCCATATTTACCAGGCGGCCGTAAGCCGGGAAAAAACACAAAAGCACCTCTTAGGTAAAATGATCGATGGCTTGTTTGGCGGTTCTTCCACCCAACTGGTTTTGCAGGCGCTGGGTGCCAACAAAGCGTCGGCCGAAGAACTCGAAGAAATTCAACACCTGCTCAACAACCTGAAAAATCAATAACGGATGCAAACCCAGACCGCTTTCCTTGAAGCCCTGGGCTGGACCCTTCTCAGCAGTTGGTGGCAGATGGGCATTTTGTGGGTCGTGTTTCTGCTGATTAAAAAGGGATGGCCAAAACTGAGTGCAGCTATATTATATAATGTAGCGTTGGTGCTATTGCTCGGCGGACTCACCTGGTCGGCCGTCAGTTTTGTACAACACCTGCTCTATCCGGGAGTGAGCCCTTCTTATTGGTCGTTCTCCAACAATCGTTTTGCCGGATGGTACCAACAGGGCCTGACATATATTCAACTCCTGCTTCCCTATCTTTCCATCGTCTATATTGGCTGGTTGCTGCTACGCACCATGCAGTTTTTGCGCATCTATGCCAGTACCGGCCTGCTGCGGAAAGAAGGATTGTACAAGGCACCGGTTCACTGGCGCTTGTTCGCCCGGCAGATGGCTGCGCAAATGAATATCCGGTTTCCATTCTCGGTTTGGCTCTCCACAAAAGTAGACGGACCGCTTTTGCTGGGCTGGCTCAAACCCATGATCCTACTGCCATTTACGGCCTTGAATCAATTGTCGGCCGAACAGGTGGAAGCCATCCTCATCCACGAAATCGCACATATCAGGCGCAACGACTTTTTCTGGAACCTGGTACTGGCCCTCACTGAAATCCTTTTTTATTACAATCCATTCGCCCGGCAATTAATGGCGGCCATCAGTGCCGAAAGGGAACATGCCTGCGACGATTGGGTGCTGCAATTTCCGGTGGATACCAGCACGTATGCGAGTGCACTGTTGAAATTGGAACAACAACGCCAGTCGGCCCTGCCGCCCGTGGCACTGGCTGCCGGGGGGCCGCATACCAAACTATTGCTGTGGCGCGTAAAAAGAATTTTGCAATTGCCCGGCGCCCGTCAGCAATCCACCAAAAAAAACGGCTTTCTTTTCACCGTACTGGCGCTGGCCTTGATGCTGTTGCTGGTGAAGCCGCGCGAAGAAATTCGACACTTTTTACAGGAACTGGCCACCGAGCCGGTTACTAGTTTAGAATCAAGGTATGCAACCTTGCTGTTACCCGCGTCTCCAGCCGCCTCGTCGGCCAATTCTCCGTCGGCTTTGGCCAAACGACCCTCCGGTGCTGTGACATCGCAGGCACAGCAGCTCCAGGCGCAGCAACTCAATGATAAGCCAGCTTCGACTGCTACAAACTCATCCTCCGTTACAGTATGGCCGAATACGGAACTGTCACAGGGGTTGGCTGCTCAACTGCAAGGGTTTTCTGCTCAAACTCAGCAGTTCGCCGATCAGATTAAAAAATTTGCGAACCAAACCAAATGGTTTACGATTCACACCCGGCAGGTGGCTGACCAGGCTCTATGGGATGCAGAGAACGACTACCAGCAAATGGGCATGTCCGCCACTTTCCCCCTCCAAAGAAAAGCCCTGAGTTTTGTGCTACCCGATATGACAGCCGACTATCCGTCTGACGTGGTACGGAAAGATTATATGCCCTATGTACCGCCGAATAGTTTTGAAACGAATGGTTTTGACGACAGCCTGGCCCAGCAACTGAATGCCCTCGAAACCAAAAAAGCGGCCGTGACGGTTCAACTGGCACTCAAAAAATTAAACTGGGATCGACTCCAAACCAGCTTGCGCCGTTCAGGTTTGTCGATCGATGAAATCCGTTTTGAACTGGAGAAAGAACTGGCGAAACTCGACTGGTCTGACTTGCGTCGGCAATCGGCCCAACTCACCCACGAACTCGCACGCCAACAGCGAGCCTTGCTGCAAAAGCAAGCGGCCCGGTCATTAAGAGATCATACCAACACATCAGAAAATAGCGCGGATGCATCGGGTGAAGACCAGCGGATGATGGAGGATGAGCGTGCAATGGAAGATGAACGTGCTATTGAGGACGAGCGGGTAATGGAAGACACGCGCGTGTTGGAAAACGGGCGTTTGGCGGATGAGTCGAATCTGATGAGCGATCAGCAAATGGGCGATCAGCAAAGTGGCGATCGGCCAATCGGCAATCGACGGATGACCGCCAAAAATGCGCCTGGGTCACCGCAATTGAAAAGCACGAAGTCGACCAGCAAGTCCCGCACCCAAGTGCAGGTAAACCCAGCGACAGATACCAAGACCCGCGCCCGCCAGAAACGTGAAACCATCTATTTCTAATGGCTGTCGGCAATAATTAATTTTTCTGCCGGTAAAAACTAAAGCCCGGTGGTTTCCGGCAACAGTCGATCGACCGCCGCAGGCCCCTCACAAAACAACAAATCTAAAATAGACAGACCGGGCACAAAACCTTGTCTATTTTCAAAAACCTGCTGGTAAGGCCGCACCGCATCCGGTCCCGCAGCCCAATCTGCAATATTTGCCGGCCGAAAATAATCCCGAAAATCATCGGTTCGATCCACAATCACCCGGCAGGCTTCCAGTGCATTTTCTACCGAAAAAGGGATTTTTCGTTTCAATGACTTCTCCATCCAGACCAGGCATCGCAGGTTAAAGTCGAATAAGAAACCCTCCGGCTTCTCGAACAATACTGCCAGATCGTCACGGTAGTAATCAAACCAGGGCGACTTATTGTAACAAGAAACAATCGCCCGGAAATGATCCCGTTGCCAGTAGCCGGGTTGAATACGCACGTCTGCATAAGCCTGTTTTTCATTGCGACCGTCTACCAACGGAATCGACAATCGGAGTGGTCCATCGGCACCCGCCAGCAACAAACGGTTGCGAAAACTCATTTTACGATGAGAATCATATTTAAAAAATACAACATGCTCATATTTAAGAGATTTTTTAAACCAATTAATCGATGGAAAATATTGTAAATCAATAAATAGAGAACTCATATTCTATTTCAATTTATGCGAATAACGCCTTTACTCCAAACCCTGAAAATGTACAAACCACAGGTGATTTACATTTATTTTAATTATCGTTATAAAAATTCTAAATAATTAATAAACAATTATTTATCAATATTTTCAATTGACAAAATACTTAGCGTATTCAATTTTTAGAAAAAACAACGATAGATACCCCAGATCCCAAAAATCTTGGCAGCAAATATACGGTACTTTGAAAATTGAATTTGCTGATAATCGGCTTATCTCCTAATTTTCCATATGCAATCAACGTCTTCGATGACCTGCCCGAAACGGGCTTATTTTCGCTTTGTCGCCCCCACCACCCTGCTGCTCTCCTTTTGCTTCCTGTTGGGTGCAGCCTGTAAAAAGCCGCAGATTCCTGAATACCAGGCTTTCGACAATTTTGGCCTTTCGAAAATAAGCATGGGTGAATCTGTCGTTTCGGCAGACCTTAAATACTATAACCCCAACCCATATCCACTGCAATTAAAACGCGCCAACCTGGCCATCAGTATCGACAACAAGCCGGTGGGCACAACCGTGCTTGACACGCTGATCCAGATTCCCAAACTGGACACTTTTTATGTACCTGTAAAAATGAAAGTGGATATGAAACAATTGCTCAGCAATGCCCTCAGCATGCTGCTGAGCGACGGTGTTAACGTGAAAGTATCCGGCACCGTGAAAATGGGCCGTGGCGGTATTTTCTTCAACGTGCCCGTAAATTATGAAGGCAAACAAGAAATAAAATTCTAATCCAAAAGCTCGTTGTTTAAGGTGTAAAGTCTAAGGTGTAAGGTTGCTGCCGCGCGTTTTACGGCAAAATGAATGGTGAGTGGCAGCTTTGTTAGGCCCCTGCATGCCATATTTAAAACTTGTCACGCAAGCCATGTTTAAACGAGGCAAGAACGGCAGATGACGGAAGAAAGAACGGCATATGACATTCTCCCGAGCCATCGATACCGGCTCGACAGTCAAACCTATTTGCTTCGGCGAGCCTGTTTGCGGCTGAAAACGGCGCTTGCTAATGAAGTATATGCTTGCAAAGAAGTACATGTTTGCAAAGCATTACATGCTTGCAAAGAGTACATGTTGAAAAGAGTACATGCTTGTAAAGGAATACCAGCCTGTAAGGGACATGCTGCTTGTAAATACGTAAGTGTCACAAGGAGCGCTTACTTGAACTTTGCGCCCGGAAAAAAGACAACTCTGCATAAAAAAGAAAAAAAAGAAAAAGAAGAAAAAACGGGCAATACATTCGGCCCATTTCACAAAACACACCCGCACGCGGCAGCAACCTTACACCTTAAACACCCTTTAAACTTTAAACACCCTTTAACCTGACGCTAATAAAAAACCGCCCAAAAAGGCGGCTTTTTTATTAGAGTTTGCTGTCTTCCGGTTTCTTGCAGCACCGGGGCAGTTTCTGGTAACTTTCGTCGTTGGCCGACACATCATCGGCATCATATCCTAGATTGGCGATCGCCGTTTTGATGTTTTCAATATTCGTGCGATCGGTGTAAAAGCTCACTTTCGTGGTTTTGCGTTTGTAATCGACCGTGGCTTTTTGCACGCCTTCTTCCTTCGCTAAAAATTTCTCAATGCGGTCTTTGCACATATCGCATTGTACCGAAGGGGTTTTAATGGTCACCGTCATCAGGGCCTTTTTTGCCTGTGCAAAAACACCCGTACAGGTAACCAGGGTCAGGGCAAGGAGTAGGTAAAACTTTTTCATATGTCAATTTGTAATACCCGAATTTACGAAATGCCTTTCCAATTTGCCGGGTCTTCCCGCCATTTTAACAAAACCGGCTGCAGGCTTTCGCTCACACTGCCTTTTTCAATGGCCAGCGCGATCAAATGCTCGTAATTGGTCAGCGATTTGTACGGCACACCGGCTGTAGCAAAGGCTTTATCGGCCACACTGAACCCATAATTAAAAATCGATACCATGCCGATGACTTCCAGGCCGGCATTCCGAAGCACTTCCACCACCTGCAGGCTGCTCTTGCCGGTAGAAATCAGGTCTTCAATCACCAGTACTTTGGCACCGGGCTGGTAATCGCCTTCAATCTGGTTGCCCATGCCATGCTCCTTGGGTTTGGGTCGCACGTAGATATAGGGCAGCTTCAACTGATCGGCCGCCAGGGCGCCCCAGGCGATACCCGCAGTAGCCACTCCCGCCAGCAAATCGGCCTCGGGAAATGCCGTAAATATCAGGTTGCTCATCTCCGACTTAATGAAGTCACGCACATAGGGAAAAGACAACACCTTTCTGTTATCGCAATAAATCGGGCTTTTCCAGCCGCTGGCCCAGGTAAAAGGCTCTTCGGGCCGCAGGCGAACCGCATTGCATTGCAGTAATTTTTCAGCAACAGCTTTTTCGTTTGACTTCATATATTTTTGTTATCGGTCGGCAAAAATACCTCCCGCCTCTATGTACATCAAAATCTATTTTGGCGATAACCCGCTTTTTTTGTGCGATTCGATCGACGCAACGCTCGAACCTTACCTGCACCACGACGATGCCGTGTATATCGACGAATGCTCACCGCATGCCATCCATGCCATGTTACACGAAATGGAAAAGCCTACCACCCATGCCGGCATTCTTCAGCACAGCGACCTGGAAGCCCTGCGAAAAGCAGTGTGGAAGAAATTCAAACTGATCCAGGCGGGCGGTGGGGCTGTTTGGAAAAATGACAACCTGCTATTCATCTTTCGCCGCGGAAAATGGGACCTCCCCAAGGGCAAGCTCGACCCGGGCGAAACCATCGAAGCCTGTGCCATCCGCGAAGTGGCGGAAGAAACAGGGGTAAAAGCCCGCATCCGGCGACCGCTCTTGCGAACTTATCATACCTATCACGAGGCGGGTAAACATATTTTAAAAGAATCGGTTTGGTTCGAGATGAACGCCCAAACCGGCAAGCAGGAAAAGCCCCAAACCGAAGAAGATATTACCGAACTGAAATGGTTGCCGAGGGCAGATTGGTCGACGGTGTTGGCCAATACTTTTCCCAGTATTAAGGAAGTAATCCAGGCGCTTTGATTGATCGGCCTTTTCTACATGCCTAATCCAGTCGCATTTTCAACATGCATATTCAAAAAGCATATTCAAGCGACATATTCAAAACTGCCTTTCAATGCGACCTTGCTGGAATTTGTTTCACAATGGGTTTTTCAGAATAGCTACGGTAAGGCGACTGATGCAAACCAGCTTTCCTCTTTCGTCTTCGATCCTGATCTCCCAAACCTGCGAGCTGCCGCCGCGGTGCAGGGGCCTGGCGGTACCAATCACAAATCCATCGCGTACACTTCTTATATGGTTGGCATTGATTTCCATCCCTACCGCAATAAATTTCTGGTTGTCGACCGAGAGCGCCGCCCCCACACTGCCCAGGGTTTCGGCCAGGGCCACTGAGGCGCCGCCGTGCAAGAGTCCGTAGGGTTGCCGCGTACGATGATCCACCGGCATGCGCGCCCGTAGAAAATCATCCCCCACTTCTATCCATTCCATACCCAGGTGTTCGCCCATGGTGCCTTTGCCCATGGCAGTTAATGCTTCAATGCTAACGGAAGAGAACCAGATCATAATCGCCCACTTAATGTTTCAACGAATGTAATAAACGAAATGCTTCCTGCCTTTGTCTGCCGCGGGTGCCGATTTGAAAATGGGGCCGGCCAATCAATGGGTATTCGTCGAATCCGTATGTAGATATTCGCAATATGTGCAACAAGTTTGTACATTAGCCCCTATGAGCTTACCATTTATCGAAATCATTGAATCGGTTACGCCCGACCCGAATCTCCTGATGTGGAAATACGAAGATGCTGGCCGGGAATTGAAAAATGGCGCCAGGTTAACTGTTCGGGAATCGCAGGCGGCCATGTTGCTGAACGAAGGCCAACTCGCCGACGTGTTTGCACCGGGCTTGCACGCGCTTAAAACCGAAAACCTACCGTTACTGAGTGCATTGAAAGGATGGAAATATGGTTTCGAAAGTCCGTTCAAGGCCGATATCTATTTTTTCAACACCCGGCAATTCGTCAACAACAAATGGGGAACACCGGCACCCATACTTTTGCGCGATCCGCAATTTTCGCAGGTGCGTGTGCGTGCTTTTGGCAGCTTTGACATTCGCATAAAAGACATCGCTACTTTCTTTCGGCAATATGCAGGCAACTATCCTCTCTTCAGCATATTTGAATTGCAACATGAATTGCGTGATTTTATCGCACCGCGTTTCGGTGAAATTCTTGCGCAGGAAAACATGGCAGTTATTGACCTCGCGGGCAACCTGGGGGAGTTGGGCAAAAAAATTACGCCATTATTGCAACCCTATTTTGCGCAGTTTGGCATTGAGCTGAGCAGCTTTTCTATCACCAGTGTAACACTGCCTGATGAAGTGTCGGCTTTTTACGACAAGATCACCAATATGAATATGGTGACGGATATGGATAAATTCACCCGTTTCAATACGGCTAACGCCATTGGACAACCGAATACCGCCCCCAATGAAGGGTTAAAAGCAGGACTGGCAGCAGGCATGGCCATGCAAGCATTGCAGCAAAATGAGTCGACCGATATAACCAGCCGGTTGCAACAACTTAAAACGCTTTTTGACCAGGGACTGATCGACGAAGAAGAATACAAGGCAAAGAAAGCATCATTGATTGAAAAGTTATAACCCATGCCCGATAACGAAAAACCACTTTCCCTGTTGGAGAGAATGAAGCAAACGGCGCTGTCGCAAAAAAGCTATGGCGGCGAAGCGCCGCCACCGGAAGCGGCCAGCATGGCGGCCCATACTTGTTCGCAGTGCGGCGCCGGTCGCGCTAAACAAGAAGGATTAACGCATTGTGCTTACTGTGGTCATGCCTTTATGGACGTATCACTGACCGACGGCATCCATATCCGCAAAAGCGATAATTCTTCTACCTTATAATTTTTTCGATTGAACGCTGCACTAACTGACATTCAAAACCGGTTCTTTGCTTTTCTGTCCAAGCTCGAAGAGCGAATGAACAGTTTTACCAATGAATCGGTGGCCACGCTGAGCACCCTCTACCACGAAGACGAAAGCGACCATCATCAGGGTTATCATCGGCTGAAGTCGGCCGTACTCACCCAATTGGCTTCCATCCAAAAGAAAGCCGACGATACCCTGCAAGAAAAGATCAATGAACTTGATGACGACGGGCCTTGGGAAAGTAAGGCTTCATTTTATACTTTGCGCAGCAATTGTTCAGATCGGTTACAACAGTTCCAGGAACGCTACCAGGCTTGTCAAAAAATGATCGAAGCCACCGAGCAGCCCGACTATGAAACCGAATACCAGGAAATTCTTTCAGCATATGAGGCGGTAAAAAACCAGTTCAGGTGTAGCCAGTGTGGTGGTCCGATTGTCATCAATCAATTGTATTTCACCAGCACCTATATTACCTGCCCTGCCTGTCAAACACAAAACACTTTCAATCCAGGTTCGCGCGCCAAGCAATTGGAAGGCCTGGGTCGCAGCCTGGCTGAACAACGCACGGCCCACCTGCGACAAGCCTACGAAGCCATTCCTTCTCAATTGCAGAAAATATACAACCAAATACATGCGCTCCGGCTTTCGCTGCACCAGCAAAACAAAACTGTCGCCGCTGACACAGAAAATCAGATAGCGCAGTTGCAAAGGGAATACGATCAACTCAATGAGAGCAGTCCGGGTTTGTATGAGAAATACGTACACGCCATGTTTGATGAGTGGAATAAAATCAATCCGGCCATGCAGGCAGAACACGACCGGTTCAGGCAACGAATGATCGACGACATGTATAAATACAAATAACCAGATACGAATAACAACAAACGATACATTTTATGAGCAATCCGCTATTGGAGCCGGTTCACGGCGTGTCTTTGTACGACTATGCAGCCATCACAGCCAAATTGAGTGCAGGTATTGATATCATCGATCTATGCAAAGCAATGGGCATCGAGCCCGCTGTGTATGAGGAAGCGTCCGCCATTTGGGTATCAAGAATGCAGGAAGATGGCACTTTCGAAGTGACCATGAAATTCGGAGAATATTTTGGCGAAGCCGAGAATCACCCGAAGTTGAAAAACCTGCAGGTAGCCCGCAGTGCTGAAGGCGAAGCCAACCTGGAGAAACTTGCAACAGATCGCTATTTCTATGAAGAGTTGAGTGGTGCGCGGACGGCTGCCTACCAATACGGACTGGATGGTGCGCAATGGATATTGGACAATTTTGGCATTAACCTGGGCGATTTCCAATCGGTGGCCATGAAATGGATGGAAGTACAAAATGCTGAGATGGCAAAAGGCAACCACGAATCGACCATGCATTTTGCGCATTACCAACAGCAGAAGGCAGAAGAATATGGCCAAAAATTCGCCGCTGCACAAGGCGGTAATGTGGCCGATGATGTGGAGTTTTAAACGGGTTTCCGTCGTTCACTCATTTATCGCGCAAACTTTTTATCACCACGTCGGGAATAAAAGGCGATGCATCACCATGGTTGCGAATGATGTCGCGTACAATGGTGGAGGCCACGCTGGTGTACTTGGGCTCACCCGTCAGGAACACCGTTTCTAAGGAATTGTCTAATGCCCGATTGGCATCGGCTATGGTTTTTTCGTATTCGAAATCGCTTACATAGCGAATGCCCCTTAGTATGAACCGGGCGCCGATTTCTTTACAATAGGTAACGGTAAGGCCTTCGTACACCACGCCTTCCACCCGTGGCTCGTCTTTGAATATTTCGGAGATCCAAAGCAAACGTTGTTCGGCCGAAAACATGGGCGCTTTGGCGGCATTCAAGCCAATGCCAATCACAATTTTGTCAAACAAAGGCAGGGCGCGGGTCACAATGTCTACATGTCCCAGTGTAATGGGATCAAAAGTGCCGGGAAACAAACAGATTCTGGGCATAATCAGGATTGAGTGGTCATTTCGCGGCCGGCTAGCAGGTACAACACGGCCATGCGCACCGCCACCCCATTTTCGACCTGTTGAAGAATGATTGATTGTCCGCTGTCGGCCACATCACTATCCAATTCCACGCCCCGGTTAATCGGTCCGGGGTGCATCACAAAAATCTCTTTATTGAGTTTGGCCAGCATGTCTTTTTTTAGTCCGTAAGCCAGGTTGTATTCGCGCAAGCTCGAGAACAACACCTGGTTCTGCCTTTCCAGTTGGATGCGCAGCACATTGGCGACATCGCACCAGGCCAGGGCTTTTTCTACATTGTATTCGACTTGTACATCGAAGGCTTCTTTGAGGTAGGTGGGAATCAGGGTCGGCGGACCAGCAACCATCACTTCCGCACCCATTTTTTTCAGCAGGTAGAGATTGCTAAGGGCCACGCGCGAGTGCATGATATCGCCGATGATGGCAATCTTCTTGCCTTCGAGCGAGCCCAGTTTTTCGCGTATCGAAAATGCGTCGAGCAGGGCCTGCGTCGGGTGTTCATTGATTCCATCGCCGGCGTTGACGATGGCAGCGGGAATGTGTTTAGACAGAAAATGCGGGGCGCCGCTGGCACTGTGCCGCATCACCACCATATCCACTTTCATGCTCAGGATATTGTTCACTGTGTCGAGCAGGGTCTCCCCTTTTGACACTGACGAACCACTGGCGGTAAAGTTGATGGTGTCGGCACTGAGTCTTTTTTCAGCCAGTTCAAAAGAGATGCGGGTACGCGTGGAGTTTTCGTAGAAAAGGTTGACAATGGTAATATCGCGGAGGGAAGGCACTTTTTTCACCGGCCTTTGCAAGACCTCCTTGAACTGGGTGGCGGTATCTAAAATAAGCTGGATATCTGAGGGAGCAAGGTCTCTAATGCCGAGTAGATGTTTGGTACTTAGTCGCATTAAAGCGCAAATTTAGTGGTTAGAACAATATCACCTCGTCCTTTTCACTATTTTCCGCCCAGGCCACCTGTACTTTTTGGGTGAGGATCGAATCGATGGATTTGCCGGTATAGTCAGGTTGAATGGGCAGTTCGCGGCTGAACCGACGGTCGATCAGCACACAAAGCTCTACCTGCGCAGGGCGGCCGAAGTCCATCAGGGCGTCGAGTGCGGCGCGGATGGTTCGCCCGGTGTACAGCACATCATCCACCAGGATCACCTTCTTGTTTTCGATGGAAAAATTGATCTCGGTTTGGTTGGCCACTTTTAGTTCGGAGCGTACATCATCGCGGTAAAAGGTGATGTCGAGGATGCCGTATTTCATGGCCGATGCCGGCTGAATGGCGCGGATTTCGTTGATCAGGCGGTTGCTGAGCCAGATACCCCGCGGCTGGATGCCGATGAGGCAGGTATTTGCGGGGTCGGGGCAGTTTTCCAGAATCTGGTGTGCCAATCGTTTTATGGTAATGGCCAGTTGGTTGCTGGTCAGTATGGTTTTCAATGTGCGCTGCTTTGCTGCTAAAATACAAACTTCTGGGGGAAGAGACCGCAGGGGGAGCGCGGAGAGACTTCTTAGAAAGAAACCACATTCGAGACCACATGGGAGAACGCTAAAGAAGAGACCTGTTGAATTAGATTTCTCTGTTCCTTTGTGGCCTTTGTGAGAAACAACTTGGCGTGAAACACCCTCCTACTGCCAGGTACGCTTTTCCTGCAGTAATCTCGCTCCAATGGTTCTTTTTCCCGCGGAGATTTTGTTTCTCGCAGAGCGCGCAGAGGAACAGAGATATATTTAGTCTTAAAAGGGGAATTACTTTTTGTGTTGGCAATTTTCGGAACTCCTTCTAATCGGCAACTTTGCTATAAACACTGACAGATGGCTTGATGTAATCTTGAAGCAGGGCAGAACGGCTAACGCTAAAAGCAAAATCACAAAAAAAATCTCTGTTCCTTTGTGGCCTTTGCGAGAACCAGCTTGGCGTGAAACACCCTCCTACTGCCAGGTACGCTTTTCCTGCAGTAATCTCGCTCCAATGAATCTTTTTCCCGCGGAGATTTTGTTTCTCGCAGAGCGCGCAGAGGAACAGAGATATATTTAGTCTTATTAGGGAAATTACTTTGTGCTGGCAATTTTCGGAACATTCTCCCACCGGCAGTTTAGCGATAATCGATGACGGATGGCTTGGGGTAGTCTAGGAGCAGGTTTTGAACGGCTCACGCCGAAGGCGTAATCAAAAAAAAAATCTCTGTTCCTCCGCGCGCTCTGCGAGAAACAACTTTGTGTGAAAAAACTCGGTGTGAAACAACTCTGTGAGAATCAGTTCTGCGAGAAACAGCTTTGTGAGAACCAGCTCGGTGAGAATCAGCTTGGTGAGAAACAGCGCCAAAAGCTGGATCAAATCTCACAAACACAAAATTAATCATTTGTTTAAATCAAATGATTACAATAGCTTTGTCTCCTCTTAATCTCTTCTTCATGGGTGGGAAGGACATCAATAAATCAACGGAAGAAAAAATAAAAGCAGCGGCCAGAACTGTGTTGTATAAAAAGGGGTTTGCGGCTACGCGCACCCGGGATATTGCCGAAGAAGCCGGTATGAATCTCGCGCTCATTAACTATTATTTCAGGAGTAAAAAAAAGCTCTTCGAGATCATCATGTCGGAAACAATTGCGGTTTTTGCCGGAAAGCTGATGCAAATACTGAACGACCAGGCCACCAGTCTCGAGAAAAAAATCGAACTCATTGCTGCCTGCTATATCGACATGTTTACGGAAGAGCCGGAAATGCCCACTTTTATTGTCAGTGAAATCCGAAACCATCCGGAGGCTATGCTCAAAAGGATACCCGTCAAACAGGCGTTTTCACAGTCGTATTTTATCAAACAATTTGAGTTGGCGGTGGCTGCTGGAAAAGTGACGGAGCCGAATCCTTTTCATTTCATTATGAACCTCTTGGGACTAATCGTATTTCCTTTTATCGGAAAACCAATGCTGATGGCATCGGCTGGTCTCAATAAAACACAGTTCAATCAGTTAATGCAGGAAAGAAAAAAATCCATTCCCATATGGATAAAAGCAGTCATAAAAGCAACTTGATTTTTTTGACCCATTCTTAATCAAATGATTAAACCTTAATAGCAGTGTAAGCTGCGCGTAAATACAATCGGCATGAATAGGACCGCATTTTTCAGATGGCTTCTGTTAACAACCCTCCTGACCTGGGCTCAACGGGGTCTGGCGCAGGAAAAAATCAGCCTGCCAGGCTGTTACGACTGGGCAAAAGCCAATTACCCCGTCATCAAAAAACTTGACCTGGTTGCCAAAACGGGCGCTTTTGACCTGGAGAATGCCAATAAAAAATTTCTTCCCCAGGTGATGTTCTCGGGACAAGCAACCTATCAGTCACAAACCCTCAGCTTCGCCGATGCGTTAGGCTCACTGCCTATTGGCACTGCATTACCTACGCTCAGCAAAGACCAATATAAAATTCAGGGGGAAGTCAGCCAGTTGTTATACGATGGCGGCGCCAACCAATCCCAAAAAGAACTGATCAAAGCCAATACTGCTTTGCAATCGCAGCAACTGGAAACCAGTTTGTATGCCATCAAAAATCGCATCAATACCATTTACTTTTCCATTCTGCTGCTCGATGCGCAATTGCAACAAAATCTCACCAACAAAGCCAGTATCGAAACCCAGGTTAAAAAGGCGGAAGCGGCATTGGCCAACGGAACGGCTTTTAGAAGCAGTGTCGATGAACTGAAAGCGGAACTGATCAATATTGAAAAAGCCACGGCCGAATACCAGGGCAACCGCATTGCCTATTTGCAAATGTTGTCCATTTTTATCGGCAAGGCGTTGCCGGAGAATACGGAACTGCTCTTTCCACTCAGCCAGCCGACCAGCAATGTCGGCAGCCGGCCCGAATTGAAAGTGTATGACTTGCAGAAAAACATTTATGCAGCCCAGGAAAAACAATTGAAGGCAGATTACCTGCCGCAGGCAAGTGTTTTTTTCCAGGGCGCTTATGGCCGGCCAACATTGAATATCATCGAAAACAAATTTGGTCCCTGGTATATCGCCGGTTTTCGATTCAACTGGTCGCTGAATGCCCTGTACACCCAATCGAACAAGCGAAAAATTCTCGACATGAACAGAAAGTCGGTGGAGGTAGACCGGGAAACTTTTTTACTAAATCTTCATATCGACTCCACCCAACAACAGGAGCAGGCAAAAAAATACGCCGCTTTGATTAAAAAAGACGTGGAAGAAATCGGCTTAAGAGAATCGGTGAAATTGTCGGCCGAAGCCCAACTCGAAAACGGCGTCATTACGACCCATGAATTCATCCAGAAACTCAATGCCGAACACCTGGCCCGGCAAACCAAGGTCTTCCATGAGATACAATTGTTACAAGCCATATACAACCAACAATTCATAACGGGTAACCAATAAATCACCATGCAAAAACTTATTGTATTCATAAGTGCGCTCCTGTTCTTACAAGCTTGCAAACAGAAAGATGATTTCGACGCATCCGGGCATTTCGAGGCCGACGAAGTAATTGTATCTGCCCAACAAACGGGTGAACTGATCGAATATGCCATTGAAGAAGGAGCCACACTTCAAAAGGGACAAAAAGTCGGACAGATCGATGTTCGCGGTACTGAACTGCAGAAAGAACAGGCCGAAGCGAGTATCAATGCCTTGCAACAAAAAACCGCCAGTCCGGGCGACCAAACGGAACTCCTGCGCCGCCAGTTGGCCGTGCAAGAAGCACAATTGTCACAACAACAGCGCGAACGCCAGCGTACCGAAAACCTGGTGAAAGCAGATGCAGCCACGCAGAAGCAACTGGACGATATCAACGCCGCAATCGACCAACTGCAAAAACAAATTGCGGTGACTCGGCAACAACGCATCCTAAACAGCTACAATACCAATACCCAAAACCGCAGCATTCTCAGCGAACGCGCGCCGCTGGAAAAAAAGGTAGCCCAAATTCAGGATCAAATCAATAAAGCACAAATAGTCAACCCCATCACCGGTACGGTACTCACCAACTACGCCTTGCAAGGGGAGATGCAGGTGGTTGGTAAACCATTGTATAAAATTGCCAATACTGATACCCTTTTGCTCCGCGCCTACATAACAGGCGAACAGCTCGCGCAAGTAAAACTGGGACAGTCCGTCACCACGCGCATCGACCAGGGCAAAAAAAATTATAAATCCTATCCGGGCACCATCGTCTGGATTGCGGAGAAAGCCGAATTCTCGCCAAAAAGCATTCAGACAAAAAATGAACGAGCCAACCTGGTGTATGCCATCAAAATAAAAGTGAAAAATGATGGCTACCTGAAAATTGGCATGTATGGCGAAGTGATATGGTCAAAATGAACCGATGTGACAAATAAAGCACTATGGTCAAAACAACCCATCATGATTTCGGTTAGTGTAAAAAATATCAGCAAACTATATGGCGCCGTTAAAGCGGTAGACGATGTTTCATTCAACGTGCAGCAAGGCGAGTTGTTTGGCCTCATTGGCCCCGATGGCGCCGGCAAAACCTCGCTGTTCCGGATACTGACTACTTTGCTGTTGGCCGACCATGGTACCGCGTCTGTGAACGGTTTGGATGTGGTGAAAGACTATCGGGCCATCCGCAACAAGATCGGTTATATGCCCGGGCGTTTTTCTTTGTACCAGGACTTGACCGTCAACGAGAACCTGTCGTTTTTTGCGGCCATTTTTGGCACCAGTATCGAAGAGAATTATGCGCTTATCCGCGATATCTACGAACAGATAAAACCATTCGGTAACCGCCGCGCAGGCAAACTGTCGGGTGGCATGAAACAAAAGCTGGCGCTCTGTTGCGCGCTGATCCACAAACCCGAAGTATTGTTTCTGGACGAACCAACCACAGGCGTTGACGTGGTGTCTCGCAAAGAGTTCTGGGAAATGCTGGCGAGACTCAAAGAGCAGCAGATCACCATTGTGGTATCGACGCCTTATATGGATGAAGCGCGCAGGTGCGACCGCATTGCGCTGATGCAAGCAGGGAAAATCATGTCGGTAGAAACGCCCGAACGCATCATCCATAATTTTCCCAAGCCGGTTTATGCTGTTGGTGCCACCGACTTATACGGCTTGCTTAAAGAATTGCGTGTTGATCCGGCAGTTGAAAGCTGTTATGCCTTCGGCGAATACCTGCACCTAACTGTACTTGCAGCAACAACCAGCGAACAATCGATTCATAGCATCGTACAAAAATACCAACCGAAAAACCTGGTCATCAAAGAGATTACCCCAACCATTGAAGACAGTTTTATCCGGCTCATGAATGAGCAAAATGCCAATGCAGAAAACGATGGAGAATAAAGCCATTATATGTCGTGAACTGACCAAAGAGTTCGGTGATTTCAAAGCGGTAGATCGAATCAGTTTTGAAGTGAACCAGGGCGAGATTTTCGGCTTCCTGGGTGCCAACGGGGCCGGTAAAACCACGGCGATGCGCATCTTATGCGGACTCTCCTATCCCAGTTCGGGTGAAGCTACTGTAGCTGGCTTCGATGTGTATAAGCAACAAGAACAGATCAAGAAAAACATTGGCTACATGAGCCAGAAATTTTCTTTGTATGACAACCTCACCACCCTGGAGAATATTGAATTCTATGGCGGTGTCTACGGACTTTCCCGGCCGGAAATCAAAGAACGGAGTGCACAGCTCGTTCATACACTTGGGCTGGAAAAGGAAGTGAAAAAACTGGTGGGTGATTTACCCCTGGGATGGAAACAGAAGTTGGCTTTTTCTGTCGCCATTTTTCACCGGCCTAAAATCGTGTTCCTCGATGAACCCACCGGCGGTGTTGACCCCATCACCCGGCGTCAATTCTGGGACATGATTTACGAAGCCGCAGCAAGCGGTATTACGGTATTTGTAACAACGCATTATATGGACGAAGCTGAATACTGCCATCGCATTAGTGTGATGGTTGATGGGCGTGTGGAAGCGATCGACAGTCCCGCGAACCTAAAAGCCAGGTTCCATACCGATTCTATGGATGAAGTGTTTTACCAACTGGCCCGTGGTGCCAAAAGAACCGCCGATTGATATGAAACTGTTATTTGTCTTTATCAGAAAAGAATTTTACCATGTATTCAGGGATCGCAGAACCTTGCTGATTCTTTTTGGCTTGCCCATCGTGCAGATCATTCTTTTCGGTTATGCGTTGAGCAGTGAAGTAAAAAATATTGGCATTGCTATCCAGGACAACGCACATGATATTCATACAGCACAAATTACCGAGAAGATACAGTCGAGTAGCTATTTTAAGTTGCAACCGGCGGTATCCAACTATGCCGACATTGAACAGCAATTCAAGAATGGCAGCATAAAGTGCGCCTTGGTTTTCCCGGTTAATTTCGGTGCTGATCTGCTGCGTACAGGCGGTGCGCAAATTCAATTGATTGCAGATGCGTCTGACCCCAATACCGCCACGACCCTCACCAACTACCTGCAGTCGATCATCAACAGTTACCAACAGCAACTCAATCCGAATGCAAAGATCAGCTATGAAATCATTCCTGAAACCAGGCAATTGTACAACGAAGAACAAAATGGTTCACTTAATTTTGTTCCAGGTGTGATTGCCCTGATATTCATGATCGTGAGCACGGCCCTGACCTCGGTGGCTGTGGTCAGGGAAAAAGAACTCGGCACCATGGAGATATTGCTGGTATCGCCTCTAAAACCAGTAATGGTATTAATCGCCAAAGCCATTCCCTACCTCGTTCTTTCACTGATCAATTTCGTCGTGATCTTGGTGCTATCTGTTTTTCTACTGAAAGTGGAAATCAAAGGGAGCGTCGCTTTGCTTTTTGCAGAAAGTATTTTGTTCATCATCACCTGCCTGGCATTGGGGTTACTCATCTCAAACGTGACCGCTTCACAGCAAACCGCCATGTTGATATCGATGATGGGCATGATGTTACCCACCCTGATACTCACCGGCTTTATGTTCCCCCTCGAAAATATGCCGGTGCTTTTTCAATTAATATCGCACGTGATTCCCTCGCGGTATTACTATATCATCATCAAAAACGTAATGCTCAAAGGCCTTGGCTTTGGGTATGTATGGAAAGAAACACTGGTGCTGGCCTTTATGACGGTGAGTTTGCTCGCCATCGCATTGCGTAAATTCAAAACCAGACTGGCGTGAAAGTATTAGGCTTTTTATTGCAGAAAGAGTTTCGGCAGATATTCCGCGACAAAACCATACTGGCAATGATGTTCGCCATGCCCATCATTCAGTTGATCATCATGCCGCTGGCAGCCAATTTTGAAGTGAAGAATGTTAACCTGGTATATGTTGACCATGACCATAGCAGCTTGTCGCAAAAACTGGTGCACAAAATTGCTTCTTCGGGTTATTTCAAACTCGTGGCTACCCCGAGCTCCTATGGCAGTGCGATGACTTTCATTGAAGTGGGCGATGCCGATCTCGTTTTAGAGATACCCGCGGGCTTTGAAAAAAACCTGGTTCGCGAAGGCAGCCAGCGCATCAACCTATCGGTCGATGCCATCAATGGCACCAAATCAGTTATTGGTGGCGGATACCTCCAGGCGGTGATCAAAGACTTCAACCGGGCACTCGACCTCAACATCAAACTTGCAACCACCGCTTCCACAAATACTGCTGCGGCCATTTCGGTCGACACGGTAAACTGGTACAACCCCCGCGCTGAATACAAATACTATATGGTGCCAGGCATACTTGTTCTGTTGTTGACCCTGATCGGCGGGTTCATTACTGCCCTCAACATTGTACGGGAAAAAGAAATCGGCACCATTGAACAAATCAATGTTACGCCGGTACAGAAATGGCAATTCATCCTCGGAAAACTAGTCCCGTTCTGGATAGTCGGTATGATCGTCTTTACCCTGGGGTTAATCGTCATGTACTTGGTGTACGGCATATTCCCCAAGGGCAGCATTGCATTGCTTTACCTTTTTGCCGCCGTGTACCTGGTGGCGCTACTCGGTTTGGGTTTGCTCATTTCAACTTTTGCCGACACGCAATTGCAGGCCATGTTTGTCGCCTTTTTCTTCATGATGATATTCATGTTGATGTGCGGCTTTTTTACCAGCATCGACAGTATGCCCGATTGGGCGAAACAACTCTCCGGTTTAACACCCGTGACCCATTTCATCACCGTTGTGCGACTGATCGTGTTAAAAGGAAGCGGGTTTGCCGACGTAAAAACCGAACTCGGCTGGTTGCTGGGTTTCGCTTTGGCACTAAACGGCCTGGCGATATTCAACTATCGCAAAACGACCTGATCTTTTTACACCACTTATCGCTATTTTATTCTTCTGCGAGGAAGGGATATCTAAAGTTGGTAGGTGGATTAAATGTTTCCTTGATGGTGCGGGCGCTTAACCAACGATAGAGGTTCAGCATCGAGCCGGCTTTGTCGTTGGTACCGCTTGCGCGGGCGCCGCCAAAAGGTTGTTGTCCGACCACCGCACCAGTGGGCTTGTCGTTGATGTAGAAATTACCAGCCGCATTGCGCAGGCGGTTTGTTGCCAGTTCAATCGCTTCACGATCCTGCGCCAGTATTGAACCTGTCAATGCGTATGGTGAAGTGGTATCCACGAGTGTGAGTGCCTTGTCGAAATTATTCGCATCATACACGTAAATGGTTAACACCGGTCCAAACAATTCTTCACACATCGTTACATATTTGGGATCGCGCACTTCGATAACGGTTGGTTCAATGAAATACCCCTTGCGTTTATCGCAGTTACCGCCCACCAGGATCTTCGCACCACGGTCTTTTTTCGCGCGGTCGATGTAGCGCTTCAGTTTATCATAGCTGCGTTCGTCAATGACGGCGTTGATGAAATTCGAAAAATCTTCCACGGTACCCATCTTCATTTGCGACACCTGGTCGATCAGTTTTCGTTTTACCGCATCTGCAATATTGGAGGGAATATACGCGCGTGAAGCAGCCGAGCATTTTTGTCCCTGGTATTCAAAAGCGCCCCGGGCCAGTGCGGTAGCCACCACATCCGGATCGGCCGATTTATGGGCCAACACAAAGTCCTTGCCGCCGGTTTCACCCACAATGCGCGGATAGGTTTTGAACTTGCCCATATTCGCACCGATGGTTGCCCACATGGTATTAAACACACCAGTTGAACCAGTAAAATGCACGCCGGCAAAATCCGGATGGTTGAAGCAAATACCACCCAAGGTTGGACCATCCACATAAATCAGGTTGATGACACCATCGGGCAGTCCGGCTTCCTGCAATACTTTCATAAACATCTGCGCTGAATACACCTGCGTATGCGCGGCCTTCCATACAACCGTATTGCCACACATAGCGGCCGATGTAGGCAGGTTGCCACCAATAGCGGTGAAATTAAATGGCGTAATGGCGAGTACAAAACCTTCGAGCGGACGCCATTCGAGGCGGTTGTGAATGCCCGGCGCGCTGATGGGTTGTTGCTTATAAATCTCACTCAGAAAGTGCACATTGAAACGCAAAAAATCAATGATCTCACAAGCCGCATCTATTTCTGCCTGGTAAATATTCTTGCTTTGTCCCAGCATGGTAGTGCCATTCATATAGGCACGGTATTTCGTCGCAATCAGGTCGGCTGCTTTCAAAAAAATCGCCGCCCGATTTTCCCAACTCATCGCTGCCCAACTTGCTTTCGCTTTCAAGGCTGCATCGATGGCCTGTTGCACATGGTTTTTATTGCCTTCATGAAAATAACCAAGTACATGGTCTTTTTCGTGTGGCGGATGGATGGCTACTTTTTTGCCGGTGCGCACCGCGCGACCACCGATATACATGGGAATATCCGCTTCCTTTTTCTTCAGCTCGGCCAATACTTTTTTCTGGGCTATTTTTTCAGGCGAACCGGGTGCATAATTCAGTACTGGTTCGTTGGCAGGCAGCGGATAAGAAAATGTACCTAGAGACATGTTTGTGTTTTTAGCGTTAAGAAGTGGGTTCTTCCTCTTTCTGGCTCATCAGGTAAGCTTTGATGAATCCGTCGAGTTCACCATCCATCACCGGTTGTATATTGCCGACTTCAAAATCGGTACGATGGTCTTTGATCATTTTATAGGGATGGAAAACATAACTGCGAATCTGGCTGCCCCATTCAATCTTCTTTTTGGAAGCATTGCTGGCATTTTTTAACTCCTCCCGCTTGCGAAGTTCTTCTTCATACAACCGGCTCTTCAACATCTGCATGGCTTTCTCCCGGTTGCCGAGCTGGGTGCGTTCAGTTTGACAGATCACCACGATGCCGGTGGGAATATGGGTCAGCATCACTTTCGTTTCCACCTTGTTCACGTTTTGTCCGCCGGCGCCCCCACTACGGGCTGTTTCCATTTTCACTTCACTGTCTTTCACTTCAATTTCAATGCTGTCATCCACCAAAGGATATACAAATATCGAAGCAAACGAGGTATGTCGGCGGGCATTGGAATCAAAGGGCGATATCCGCACCAACCGGTGCACCCCGCTCTCGCCTTTCAGGAAACCATAGGCGAATGGGCCATCAAATTGATAAGTAGCGCTTTTAATGCCGGCGCCATCACCGTCTTGCCAGTCGAGTTCCGTAACAGAATAGCCCTGTTTCTCGCCATACATGCGATACATGCGGGCCAGCATCTGGGCCCAGTCCTGGCTCTCGGTGCCGCCCGCCCCCGAGTTGATCTGCACCACGGCGGGCAGTTCATCTTCCGGCTGGTTGAGGGTACTCTTGAATTCGGCATCTTCGGCAGCAGCCATGGCCTTGTCGTAGGCTTCTTTTACCTCTTCTTCGCTGGCTTCGCCGGCTTTCCAGAAATCGTGTAAAACGGCAAAATCTTCCACAGCCGTATCAACGGCGGTATAGAGGCCGATCCAGTATTCGTCTACCTTTATTTCCTTGAGAATGGCGGTAGCCCGCTGGTTATCATCCCAAAATCCCGGAGAAAGTGTTAATTGTTTGTCTTGTTGTATCTTTTGTTCGCGGTTAGCGACGTCAAAGAAACCTCCTTAGAACCGAAACCCGTTCCCGTAAATCCTTTAAATTTTCTTGTGTCATAGCGGGGGCGAAGATAACATTCTCTAAACATTTAACCTTCGTAAATTGCCGTTCTATATTAATTAACCGGTCTAGTATTGATGAAACTCTACCTTTATTTGACGGCTGCCTGCTCTGTTCTTTTTCTCGCCTACTGTGCCCAAAAAGAAAATCCCAATCGGTCGGCGGGCACCGAAGCCAGTTTTACCAGTAACCTCAGCGATAACAGCAATGGCCCATCGCAAGCCACCGATACCGCCACGTTTGGCGCGGGTTGTTTCTGGTGTGTGGAAGCCGTTTTTCAGCAATTGAATGGGGTGTTGAAGGTGACCTCGGGCTATTCTGGCGGCCATGTGGCCAATCCCAGCTATGAGCAGGTTTGTCAAAAAAACACCGGCCATGCCGAAGTAATCCGGATTGTGTTCGACCCCACCGTTATCAGTTTTGATGAATTGCTCGAAGTATTCTGGCAAACCCACGACCCTACTACCTTAAATCAACAGGGCAACGATGTGGGTCCGCAGTACCGCAGTGCTGTTTTTTACCACAATGCTGAACAAAAGGCAAAGGCCGAGGCTTATAAAGCGGCGCTCGACAAAAGTGGCGCCTTCCGCGCACCGATAACTACGGAGATTAGTCCGCTGAAAAACTTTTACGAAGCAGAAGACTACCACCAAAGCTATTATATCAACAATGGCTCCCAGCCATATTGTTATTTTGTTATACGACCAAAGATGGAGAAGTTCGAAAAGGTCTTCAAAGACAAACTGAAAAAAAACCAGGCAGCCCAGGCCAAAAGTCGACCGTAAATTCTTCTTGTTTTCAGGTAGATTTTAAAACTTGAAAATTACCAAGACCATTTTTCGTGTTTTATTTGCCTGATGAGGTTGAATGCCGGCCTCAATAACCTTTACAACTACCGTCTGGTATGCGCGAAATATAAACAGCTGGTGTCGGGTGAGACCTTGCCGGGTTGAAATAGCGTGTTGCAACATCGGCTTGTACATTAATTTTTACGGTATCGGGTTTGAGATTTAAGTAAATTCGAAGCAACCAAGAACTTGAAATTGCTTCGACAGACTGATCCATCGGCCTGCTTCGCAGAATTGTACCAGCAACATGCAGAAGCGCTGTTCAGGCTGGCTGTAAGGGCCACCAAATCAAGTGCGCATGCCCATGACCTGGTACAAGAAGTGTTCCTCAAATGCTGGGCAAAGCGCGACCAATGGCCAGAGATCAATGACCTGGAAGCCTGGTTGTACCGGGTAAGTGCCAATCAACTAATCGATTTCATACGTAAAACGGCCGTCGACCGTCGATGCCGGCAGCAGCTCTGGCAACAGGTACAAACATCGACGCCTACCGATACAGCGATTGCATTTGACGCCAAAGAACAAGCGCGGCTATTGCGTGCTGCCATCGACTTATTGCCAGCGCAACGCCGTACGATTTTTCTGCTCAACCGCGAAGAAGGCATGAGCTACCAGGAAATTGCCGATGAGATGAACATATCGCGCCATACCGTCAAAAACCAATTGTCGGCCGCTTTACAAAACCTTCGCCGCTTCTTTTCCCGCCTGTAAATATTTTTTTTCACATCAGATAGGACGATCAGGTCACTGCTTCGTCTTTACCTATATGGCACCCGGCTGCATACGGCCTTGCCGTCTTATAACAACTGAACATTATGGAAGACCGGATACATTACCTGTTCCGAAAATACTTGAACAACACCTGCAATAAAGCGGAGCTGGAAGAGCTGTTCGATTTAATTGAACAGGCCGAGCCGCAGTCGCCTTTGCGGGAAAAATTGATCGAGACATTACTCGAAAAAAATCCCCCCGACAGCCGGGATATAAAAAGCCCCAACCGCTTGAAAATAGTTCGCGAACCGGCCGTTGAAACAACAAAAAATCGGCGCTTTACCCTGGGCCGTTTTTCGGTAGCTGCGGCTGTCGCCGGATTGGTTTTTGGCATGGCAGGCTGGTATTACCTGCAGAACAGGCCCGCCAATGGCGCAGCACCCATTGCCAAATCTGCCAGCCCGGCTGTTAGCAAAACCACCGCTCGATCTGAATACAAATACCTGCTTTTGCCCGACAGCTCACAGGTATGGTTAAACGCTGAAAGCAAACTGGACTTCCCTGCCAATTTTGGTACCAACGACCGGCATGTGGTGTTAACCGGCGAAGCCTATTTTGATGTAAAGCATGCCGATAAGCAACCCTTTATCATCCATACGGCAGGTGTTACCACTACCGTATTGGGAACGGCATTTAATATCAAGGCCTATCCCGGCGGTGAAAAAATTATTGTGACCGTTAAACGCGGAAAAGTAAAAGTTGATTATGGTCAAAAGCAACTCGCGGTGTTGGTGCGCGGACAAGAAATCAGCATCGACACCACCCAAAACCTGGTGCATGAAAAAAAACTAACTGCACGTGAAACAGAAACCTGGCACGAAGGCAATTTATCGTACGATGATTTTGCCCTGGCCGATGTACTGTCTGATTTACAGCGGGTGTACGATGCCCGGATCAGGGTGGGCGATCCTGCTATTAAACGGCTGCGCATTTCAACTTCCTTCAGACGAGAACAAGGTATTGAACAGGCACTGGAAATTTTGTGCAGACTGACAGATAAGAAGCTTATTAAGAACAACGGTGAATACATTCTTCAATAACCGGAATATCAAAACTAGAATATGCATGCGAAAACAACACTGCTGAAAACAAAAGCAAAGGTAGCACTACTTTGTTTTTTGTTAAGCCTACATGGCTGGCTGCTCGCTTCACCTCCCGACGGCATCGACCTGAGTAAAATGAAAATCTCGATCGAGCTGCGGAATGCCTCTTTAAAAACAGCCTTTCAAAAAATAGAGGCGGAAACACAATTGCCTTTTACCTATCGTACCGAAGACATCCAGGCCGTAAACAATATCAGTTACAGCGCTAAAGACATCAGCGTGGAGAAATTGCTGGATGTATTGCTCAACAACACCGGGCTTAGCTATGAACTCGTGAATACCAATGTGCTCATACGACGAGTTAAGCTGGCCGACGGCGTAGCTATTGACCTTGCCGCCGACGGCAGCATCAGCGGAAAAATTGTCAACGAAAAAGGAGAACCCGTATCGGGTGCCACCGTGCAATTGCTAAGAACCACGTTTGGTGTTGCCGCCGATACAGAAGGTAATTTTCGGCTGAACAATGTGCCGCCGGGTTCGTATCGGTTGCGCGTATCAGCCGTTGGCTTTGGCACCATTGAACAAACGGTGGTGGTCAAAGACGGTGAAAACCGCAGCCTGTCACTGGTGCTGATCGATGACCAATCGAGTATGCAGGAAGTAACTGTTACGGCACTGGGTATCAAGCGCGAAAAACGCTCGCTCGGTTATTCAGCCCAAGAAGTGAAAGGTGACCTGCTGGCTGCCAGTCGACAAACCAATGTGGTGAATGCACTGCAAGGCCAGGCTGCCGGTTTGCAAATTAACTCCGGTGGCGGTGCGCCGGGACAAGGTGCAAAAATTGTGTTGCGTGGTATCAACTCACTCGATCCCAACCGCGATTTCCAACCGCTGTTTGTGGTGGATGGAATTCCGATCGACAACACCACCGATGTGGCAGATGGCTCCAGCCTGAATGGCATGAGCAATCGTGCGGCCGATATCAACCCCGATGATATTGAGTCCATCAATATCCTGAAAGGTGGTGCAGCCACTGCGCTCTACGGACTACGCGCAGCCACAGGTGCTATCATCATTACCACCAAGTCGGGCAAAGCCGGTCAATTGCGTGGCAGTTTTACGAGCACCATGAGCATCGATAATATCAACAAGTATCCGGAAACCCAAAAGACCTATAGCCAGGGATGGCTCAATAAATATGATCCCACCAGCTTCTGGCCAGCCTATGGCCCTACCGTAGCGGAGGCCAAAGCCGAAGACCCTACCCATCCTGATGCGCTCTTCAACAACTATAAACATGGTTATAAAACAGGTCGTTCTTATAGAAACTCGTTGAACCTGTCGGGCGGTACCGAGAAAGCCATTTTCACGGCCGCTTTCTCTCAATTCAACCAGGAAGGCATCATGCCCTTTACCGACTATAAAAACTACTCTGCCAAACTGGGCGGCGAATTTAAATTTTCCGACAAACTTCGGTTTGGCTCTTCGGTAAGCTATATTAAATCAGGTGGTCGCCGGGGCAATTCCGATCGCTACAACGAAAACCTGACTTATTTCTCCCCACGTTGGGATATCTGGGATTGGATCAATCCCGATGGAACCGAAAAGACCATTGTTGGCTCGGGCAACGACAACCCCATCTATGTATTGAACGGGAAAAAATACATCGACGATGTTGACCGGATGATCACCAACAGCCATCTTACCTATTCACCGGTAAAATGGCTGGATATCAACTATCGGTTGGGCGTCGACCTGTACAATGATTTCCGCAGAGAAACAACACCGGCGCCCATCGGATTGCCGGATGAAATTTATCCGGCTTCCGACTTTGAATACGGTTATATCATGGAATATGCCATCCGCAACCGCGTATTCAACTCAACGCTGATGTTGAATTTCAAAAACAATATCGGCAAACACCTGACCTCGTCTTTTAAAATCGGTCACGATTTGTACAACACCAAACGCAGCAGTTTGTACGTGCGCGGCGATACTCTTGAAGTGCCGGGTTATTACAACCTCAGTAGTACCAAAAAGAGAGTGGCCAACAATTACCAGCGCGACTATCGCATCATTGGTGTGTTTGCCGACTGGACATTGGATTGGGACAATTTTCTCTACCTGACGCTGACCGGCAGAAACGACTGGACCTCTACGCTCACCAAAGAGAATCGGTCGTTCTTTTATCCATCTGCCAGTTTGAGTTATGTGTTCTCAGAAAACCTGAAAGCACTGCCGGCCTGGTGGTCTTATGGCAAGGCTCGTTTTTCCGTGTCTAAGATCGGTAAAGACGCACCCGTGTATGCGCTCAGCCAGGGTTATGTGATCAATGATCCGCTGACGACTGGTGTACTGCCTTTTCAGTTAGACGATCAGATTGGCGACCGGAATATGCGGCCTGAGTTTACCACTTCATATGAAGGCGGATTGGAACTACGCTTCCTGAAAAACAGGCTTGGCTTGGACCTGACCTACTATAACAACACGAGTAAAGACCTGATCATTCCGGTGAAAGTGCCGGTGACCAGTGGTTACGATGCCGTGTATCTCAATTCAGGTAGTATTCGCAACAAGGGCATCGAGATCAGTGTTTCCGGAACAGCGATTCAAACCAAAGATTTCTCCTGGGATGTGCGCGCCAATTACACCGCCAACCGAAACAGGGTATTATCCATCTATCCTGATCTGACAGAAATCACCATCGCCAGCCAGTTTGGTTACCTGAGTTCAACGGTTACCCAGAAATACATTCCTGGCTATCCGGTGGGTGCTTTGTTTGGCAGAACTTATCAACGCTATTATGGCGGTGATAAAGAAGATGTGGCCAACCTTGATAAAAGCAGGCCCATGGTCATTGGTGCCAATGGCTTCCCGGTTTTGAACCCCGCCAGTAAGCAGCAATACATCGCCAACTCGCAGCCAAAATGGATCGGCAGCCTGAGCAGCACACTCAAGTACAAAGGATTTAATCTTTATTTCCTGTTCGACACGCAACAGGGTGTGTATCGCTACAACCAGCTCGCCAATTTTATGGGTTCATTCGCTCTGCAGAAAGGGTCGGAGAACCGGAATGATATGCAGGTGTTTCCAGGTGTACTCGCCGATGGAACCCCCAATACAAAAGAAGTTTGGTTGGGACAAGGTACGGGGCCCGATGGGGTGAATTATGGCAATGGTTATTATCGCAACTATTACCGTGGCGCGTCGGAAACTTTTATTGAAGACGCTAGTTGGATCCGCTTGCGCACCTTGAGCCTGGGGTATAATATTCCGACAGATATTGTTCGCCGATCGAAGTTTCTGCAGAATGCCACCCTTACTGCGACTGGCACCAATCTTTGGTTGAAAACCAAGTTCACTGGTTTTGATCCTGAATCAAGTTCTACCAGTTCAGGATCGGTATCAGACGGATTTGCCGGCTTCACCTACCCCGCTGTTCGCAGTTTCCTGTTGTCTTTGAATATTCAATTTTAAAACCCAGTCAACATGAAAAAATATTTCTTTTGGATTTTCGCCGCGGTGTTTAGCATGGGCTTGACCGGGTGTTCCAAATACCTCGACAAACTGGATAACCCCAATCTCGTCAGCGATCCGCCGCTGGATGGACTGCTTACCCAGAATACGCTGCAAACCGGTAGCAATTCTTATCGCATGGGCTACAATGTTTCTTACTATGTGCAATACCAGGCATCCAGTTCTCAGGCCAGTGATATTGATATCTACAATGAAGTAGATCTCAGCAGTACCTGGACCAATTTCTATTCTGCCATGATGAACATCAAACAGATGAATGATATAGCCGCTTCAAAAGGCGCCAGCTATCACCTGGGTGTTGGCAAAATCATGATGGCGTATAACCTAAACATGCTGATCAATAGTTTTGGCGATGTGCCATACAGTGATGCCTTAAAAGGCTCAGATGCATTGGTACCTGGTTTCGATAGCCAGGAGGCCTTGCACGACACCTGCCTGCAACTGTTGGAGGATGGTATTGTTGAACTACAAAAAACTGGTAATATCCAGGCCCTTGGTTCTGCCAGCGACCTGATACATGGGGGCAGTTTGTCGGCCTGGATCAAAACCGCCTATGCACTCAAAGCACGTTTCTTAAACCAATTTTCCAAAACCGCTTCGTACAATCCTACCGAAATACTCAGCACACTCGATGATGCTTACAGCAGCAACAGCGATGACGCGGCACTAACGGTATTCACCAGCCGAAGTTTGTGGAACCAGGTGGCGTATAACAATACCGTTCTTTTGCTCGATGGCTGGTTAAGCACCCAATTTGTAAACGCAACCAATGGCACGAATTATGGTGTGGTTGATCCGCGCCTGCCGCTGATTGCCACCCTGACCAAATTCGGCGATTATCGTGGCACCCGCAATGGTGCAGGCCGCATTGGTACGGGCACCGACGATGAAGAATCTTATCTCTCGGTAAATGGTTTCTACTCCAAAGGCAATGCGCCGCTTTGGCTGGTAACTTATGCAGAGATGAAATTCATTGAAGCCGAAGCTGCTTTCCGCAATGGCGACACCGAGCGTGCTTACGACGCCTATATCGCCGGCATCACGGCGAATATGACCAAAGTGGGTGTCAGCGGTACGGATATGGCGGCATATCTCGCCAATCCGGCGGTGGGTGTGGGTGCATCGAATATCAGCCTCGACTTAATCTTCAAGGAAAAATATGTAGCCATGTTCCTTAACCCCGAAGCCTGGGTGGATGCACGTCGCTATGATTATAAGTACAAGAATTTCGCACTGCCGCAGGGTGCTTCGTTGAGCACTTTCATACGCCGCATCAACTACCCAACGGTAGAAATTAGTCGCAATGGCGCAAATGTGCCAACGATTACTGGATTGGATGAACGCCTGGTCTGGGACCAGTAAAGCGTTTGCTGTGGAATTGATTTGTTCAAATCAAAAAAGTTCGACTCGTTCTAAACAAAAGTTAGATTCATTCCGAACCGATTGATTCAATCAAAAATAGAAAGGCCCCTGGTGCATTACCAGGGGCCTTTCTATATGTCAATTTACGTAGTAGGACTACTTTTTTAATAGCCAAGTCTTTCTCTTACGCCACACGCTCTTTCTTCACATCGCCGATTTCCTTAATCGGCTCTTCTACTTCTACCACCAGTTTATTCAACCGAATGATACCGGTAAGGTTCAACAATTTCATAATCTGGTAAGTAGGATCCAATTCAAACCACTTGCGGGCAAAATTGGGATTGGTGCCTTGCTTGTGGTGGTTGTTCTGGAACAATTCACCCAGCAGGAAAATACCCCAGGGCTCCGAGTTCTTGGAATGGTCGTCGTTTTTGTAATTGGCGTAACCGTATTTATGTCCGCACCAGTTTACAATCGCACCCTGAATTGGCCCCATCAAAAAATGAATTGGCAACAACAGGAACCACCACATATTGGGCGCAAACACGATGTAAATAGTCGTGTACAAAGCAGCAAAAAACAGCCTGGTCCAGATATTGTCGGCAAAACGATCCAGCTTTTCCCAGATAGGCAGGTACTCGTGGGTGAATTGTGGCTCGGGCATATTCTTGCGCGTTACAAACGCATTGTAGATATTACGGGTATGCATCATCATGCCCATTACATCTTTGAAGAAATGCGGACTATGCGGATCTTTTTCCGTATCGCTATAAGCATGGTGCATGCGGTGCATAACACCATAGGCACGCGGCACCAGGTAAGAAGATCCTTGTGTTACCCAGGTTGACAAATAAAAAACACGCTCCCAGTTTTTACTGGTCGTGTACATTTGGTGGGACGCAAACCGGTGTAAAAAGAAGGTGTGAAAAAACAAAGAGAGAAACCAGTGTGCGAAGAAAAATGTGAGGATAACAGCCATGCTAAGCGTTTAAAAAATGAGACGCAAATATACGTCATTTGAAGCACCTGTCACGGGAGGCGTACCCGCCTGAGTTCCAATAAGTTCAGGCTGTTTGGGGCAAATCCTTCCACCTGGTTTTGCACCAACCAGCAAGCCTCGTCGTACCAAAGGGGAATGATCGGTGCATCTCGCACCAGCAACCGGTCCATTTCCTGGTACAGCGCATACCGCTGGCTATCGCGGGTTTCCAGCAAGGCCTGTTCGTATAACCGATCATAAGCCGGGTTGTTGTACCGGGTATAATTTGGCGGCGCAGGATTTTTAGAATAGAACACACCCAGGTAATTTTCCGCATCGGGATAATCAGCAATCCAGGAGCCGCGAAAGAACAAAGCCTTCGACTGGGCGGTTTGCTCCAACAGAAAACTTTTTTGCAACACATCGACCTTCACATTAAAACCATTTTCATTCAACTCATGCGCTATATAACTTCCCAACTCGGCATATTGTGGAATGGTTAGCAATACAAATACCGGCAGTCCCTTCCCCTCGCCAAACCCTGCCTGCTGCAATAAGATCCGAGCAGAGTCGGGCATATAACGGTAACCCCTAACCGCATTTTCATCAAACGACGGCAACCCGTCGGGTATAAAACCACTCTCGGCGGGTTTGCCGATGGAATTGCGCAGGTACAACATCATTTTCCTGCGATCGAATGCATAATTCATCGCCTGTCGCACCGCCCGGATGCGCAAAGGCGATGATTCCACCAGCGGATTACTACTATCCGACAAAATCCCGATGTATTCCGTATTGAGATAGGCATGTTTTTTCAGTTGAAGTTTGGCAACCCACTCTTCGCGGAGTTCGCCATTTTTTTGCAGCACTTCGTCTTTAAACGAAGCATCGATATCATTGATAAAATCAATCTGCTGTTGTCGGAAAAGCAAAAACTCGGCGGCCTTGCTGTCGTTAAAACTAACCTTCACCCCTTTTACATAGGGCAACGAACGGCCCGCGCTGTCTTTTTCAAAATAATGCTCATTGCGCGGCAGCAACAGGGTTTGCCCTTCTTCCCAGGCCAGGAACCGGAAAGGGCCGGTGCCAACAGGGTGCGCGCGAAATTGCTGCTGGTACATCACCACCGCCTCTTGCGGAATGATCGAACAATACTGCATACTGAGAATGCCCAGAATCGGTGGGAAAGCCCGGTACAGCCGCAACTCAAACACCGAATCATTTACGGCTACAAATCCACTGTCCAGCGACAGCTTTCCATTGAATATCCAGGCGCCGCTGCTGGCCGTGGAGGGATCCATAATGCGTCGCAGGCTGTATGCAATATCAGCCGCCAACATTTTGCGCCCCTTGCCGCCGGGAAAACAGGCGTCGTCGTGAAAGTAGACATCATCGCGCAGGAAGAAACGATAGGTTTTGCCTTCGTTGCTGATCTCCCAACGGGTGGCCAGTGAAGGCGCTATTTCCAGCTTGTCATTTACTTCTACCAGGGTGTTAAAAAGCTGGTGGGCCGTCCACATCACCGACTGGCTTTTGGCAAAAGCAGGATCAAGGGTGGCAACGCCTGAGCTTTCGTTGTACCGAAAAAAACCGGCATCGTTGCGACGGCCACCACAGGCCATCAACAAACCAGAAAGACAACAAAATAAGACCAGCCGACGGCAATTATCCATGTAAAAGAAAGCTCGTAAAGCACTTATATTTACCACATGCAACTTACCAATTTCAAGAGATCATGCCAGCTAATTATTTGTTTGCTGGTGCTTCATTTCGCCACACAGGCCCAGCCTCTTTCCAAAAGAGGCGAACTCACGCACCAGGATACCCTACGCGGCAGCCTCAATGCCGAACGTACCTGGTGGGATGTACTTCGTTACGATATCAGTGTAACCCCCGATTACGACAGCAAAACCATTGCTGGTGAAGTAAACCTCGGTTTCAAAGTAATCACCGAAGCAGGCCCGATGCAGATCGACCTGCAAGCGCCCATGAACCTAACCGGCGCAACGTTGAATGGCAAGGCCATTTCCTTTACCCGCGAAGGCAATGCCTGGCACCTGGCCATCACCGAAAAACTGCCCATTGGCAGTCAGCAGATCATCAATCTGGCATTTGCCGGTAAGCCAAGAGAAGCGATTCGTCCGCCGTGGGACGGCGGCTGGATCTGGACCAAAGACCGTGCGGGCAATCCCTGGATGAGCGTGGCCTGCCAGGGCCTCGGCGCCAGTGTTTGGTATCCTTGCAAAGACCACCAAAGCGATGAACCTGATAACGGCGCTTCGTTGCGCATGATCGTACCAAAAGACCTGGTGGCCGTGGGCAACGGTCGACTCATATCGACCAAAGACGCGGGCCATGGTAAAACCGAATTTTTATGGGAAGTGAAGAACCCGATCAACAACTACGATATCATTCCATATATCGGTAAATATACCAGTTGGAACGACAGCTTCCAGGGCGAAAAGGGCAAACTCGATTTGCAATTTTGGGTACTTACCGAAGACCTGGCGGCTGCCAAAAAACAATTCGTCCAGGTAAAACCCATGCTGCAATGTTTCGAACACTGGTTTGGCCCCTATCCTTTTTATGAGGATGGCTATAAACTGGTGCAGGCGCCCCATCTCGGCATGGAACACCAAAGTGCGGTGGCCTATGGTAATAAATTCCAGAACGGCTACCTGGGCCGCGATTTGAGTGGCACGGGCTGGGGCTTAAAATGGGATTTCATCATCGTACATGAAAGCGGTCACGAATGGTTTGGTAACAACGTGACCACGCGCGATGTAGCTGATATGTGGGTACACGAAGGGTTTACCAATTACAGCGAAACCATTTTCACCGAGTGCCAGGACGGTCATGCCGCCGCCATGGAATATATTGCCGGTGTTCGGAACGGCATCCGCAACGATATACCCATTATTGGTTTGTACGGCGTGAACAAAGAAGGCAGCGGCGATATGTATCCCAAGGCAGCCAATATGATTCACTACGTGCGGCAATTGCTGAAAGACGATGAAAAATTCAGGCAGATGTTGCGCGGCATCAACAAAACCTATTATCACAAAGTCACTTCTTCGGCGGAAATAGAAGCATATATCAGTAAAACCGTGGGTCGCGATCTTACGCCATTGTTTGATCAATATTTACGAAGCATTAAAATTCCAGAATTTCAGTACAGCGCCAACAATGGAACCATCTCCTATCGTTGGCGAAATGTGGTGCCCGGATTCAATTTGCCGGTGAAAGTGAAAATAGACGGCAATGAAGTTTGGCTGACGCCGACAGAAGAATGGCAAACAATGCAATCGCCCGCCACTGAAATTACCGTTGATAAAAACTTCTACGTAACCACAAAAAAGCAGGACTAGTAGCGCCCGGCGCCCAAAAATCGCTTCTTGTAGTAGTCGTCGTTCAGGTCGCTGATGGTTACACCGGCGCTGGTTGACGCATGTACGAATTTGTTGTTCAGCAAATAAATACCTACATGCGATACACCGCCCCTGGTATTAAAAAAAACCAGGTCGCCGGTTTGCAATTGGTCGGTAGGGATGTGCTGGCATTGGTCGTACTGGTCGCGCGAAGTGCGGGGCAGGGTTTTGTTAAACATGCTCAGCGTCAACTGGCAGGTAAAAGCCGAGCAATCGATGCCCTCGCGCGAATTGCCGCCGTAACGGTATTTCGTTCCATACCAGTCGTCGATAAATTGCAATAATTCAACATTCCAAAGGTCTTCCACATTCTGGTTCATCAGCACCGCATATTTGAACTGCAAGGCTGACCCGTTTTCAATGTTGAAAGAAGCGCTGCTGGACGCATATTTCGGGCCTGTTAATCGGCTGGTATTCGGTGCGCCATTGAAGCCGGGGCCGTTTTCGGGGTCACCGCCAGGTGTCATATTGATCGACTCGATGTATTTCGGGTCGCGGGCCACGGTTCGCTTCACGGTGGGCGTGGGTTCCGTCACCTTTCGCGTGCTACCACAGGCGGCCAAAAAGGCACTCATGCTCAATACCCAAATGATTCTACTCAAAACAATTTTATTTGCTGACCAATTGTGCAAAACTAAGCAATCCCCATCGTGAACCCGCACGCCAAAAATTTGTTATTTGCAGCATGTCCAGCTTCTCCCATTTACACTGCCATACCCAATATTCCCTGCTCGATGGTGCCGCCTCGATTCAGTCCTTATACAAAAAAGCTGTTAAAAATAATATGCCGGCCATCGCTATTACCGATCACGGCAATATGTTCGGCGCTTTTGAATTTGTGGCCGAAGCCTATAAACACAAAGGCGAAGATGGCAAACCATTGGTGAAACCGGTGGTGGGCTGCGAGTTTTATGTGGTGGCCGACCGACATCGCAAATCTTTCACCAAAGAGCAGAAAGACGAACGTTACCACCAGGTGCTGCTCGCCAAAAATGCTACGGGTTACCAAAACCTGATCAAATTGACTTCGCTCGGTTTCACCGAAGGCATGTATAGCAAGTATCCGCGCATCGACAAAGAATTGATTGAAAAATACCACGAAGGATTGATCGCCACGAGTTGTTGCATCGGCGCTTATGTACCGCAAACCATTTTGCATGAAAGCGAAGCCGAAGCCGAAAAAGAATTCAAGTGGTGGCTGGACATTTTTGGCGAAGATTATTTTATCGAACTGCAACGACATAAAATTCCCGAGCAGGAAAAGATCAATGAAGTGCTGCTGCGCTTCTCGAAAAAATACAAGGTGCCGGTCATCGCTACCAACGATAGTCACTATACTGACCAGGACGATGCTAATGCGCACGACATCTTGCTTTGCATCAACACCGGCGAAAAACAAAGCACACCCGGCTTTGATGATTTTGTCAATGACGATACCCAGGTACGCAACCGCCGTTTCAAATTTCCGAACGATCAATTCTATTTTAAGTCGACCGAAGAAATGAAACAGCTCTTCAGCGATATTCCCGAATCGATTGCCAACACCAATATGATTGTGGAGCGCGTTGAATTGCTGAACCTGAAAAAAGACATCCTCCTCCCCGCTTTTCCCATTCCCGCCGAATTCCAGGTGCATGGCGACAGCAACCTGAACCAGTGGGAATACCTTAAGCACCTCACCAACGAAGGCGCGCGCGAACGCTATGCAGAGATGACGCCTGAAATACAGGAACGCATCGACTTTGAACTCTTTACCATCAAAACGATGGGCTTCGCCGGCTACTTTCTGATTGTAAGTGATTTCATTCGCGAAGGCCGCAACATGGGTGTGTTTGTGGGGCCGGGTCGTGGCTCAGCCGCCGGTAGCGTAGTGGCTTATTGCATTGGCATTACCAATATCGATCCCATCAAATACAACTTACTGTTCGAACGGTTTCTCAACCCCGATCGGAAGAGCATGCCCGATATCGATACCGACTTTGACGACGATGGTCGGCAGCGGGTGATCGATTATGTGGTATCGAAATATGGCAAGAACCAGGTAGCGCAAATTGTTACCTATGGCACCATGGCTGCCAAGATGAGTATCAAAGATGTGGCCCGGGTATTGGACCTGCCCCTCGCCGAATCGAATGCGCTGGCCAAGATGGTTCCGGAGAAACCGGGCATCGAACTGCGGCGGGTACTCAAAGCACCGTTGACCGAGAAAGACGGCGAAAAATCCCTCGAAAGCAAAGACCAATTGGGTCCGGAAGACCTTGACTCAGTGCGCCGGCTGCGCGAAATTTACCATGGCAGCGATATCCGGGCACAGGTATTACACGAAGCTGAACGTTTGGAAGGGTCGGTGCGCAACACCGGGTTGCATGCCGCCGGTATCATCATTGCGCCCGATGATTTGATGAATATCATTCCGGTTTGCACGGCCAAAGATTCTGACCTGCTGGTAACGCAGATTGAAGGCAGTATAATTGAAGACGCGGGTGTAATTAAGATGGACTTTCTGGGATTAAAAACCCTCACCATCATTAAGAACGCGCTGGAGATGATAAAAGTGAACCATGATGTGGAAATAGAAATCGACAATATTCCACTCAATGATGAAAAAACGTTTCAGCTTTATCAACACGGCGATACCATTGGTACGTTTCAGTTTGAAAGCCCGGGGATGCAAAAATATTTGCGCGAACTCAAGCCCGACCAGTTCGCCGACCTGATTGCCATGAACGCCTTGTATCGCCCGGGGCCCATCGCCTATATTCCGAACTTCATTGATCGCAAACACGGGCGCGAAGCCATCAGTTATGACCTGCCCGAAATGGCCGAGTACCTCGAAGAAACCTATGGCATTACGGTGTACCAGGAACAGGTGATGTTGTTGGCACAATCGATCGGCGGCTTCAGCAAAGGCGATGCCGATGTATTGCGCAAAGCCATGGGCAAAAAACAGAAGTCCATACTCGACAAAATGAAAACCCAGTTTGTAAAGGGTGCCACAGAGAAAGGTTTTCCTGCCGAGAAGCTGGAAAAAATCTGGACCGACTGGGAAGCATTTGCCCAATACGCTTTCAACAAATCGCACAGCACTTGTTATGCGTTTGTGGCTTACCAGACAGCTTATCTTAAAACGCATTATCCGTCAGAATACATGGCGGCGGTGCTCAACAACGCCGGCAGCATTGAAAAGATCACCTTCTTTATGGAAGAGTGTAAGCGGATGGGATTGGAAGTGTTGGGCCCGGACATCAACGAATCGCAGCAGGGCTTTGCCGTTAACAAGGGGGGCGCCATTCGTTTTGGGCTCGGTGGACTAAAAGGTGTAGGTGAAGCAGCGGTGGATAGTATCATCAAAGAACGAAACAACGATGGTGCTTATAAAACCATTTTCGATTTAATGAAGCGAGTTAACCAACGCACGGTTAACAAGAAAACATTGGAATGCCTGGCCTGTGCCGGCGCCTTTGATTGCTTCACTGAATTGCACCGCGCGCAATATTTTTATCTGCCGCCGGGCGATAATACCACCGGGCTGGAGAAAGTGATTAAATACGGCAACGTGTACCAGGCGCAAAGCCAGGGTACCACGAATACGTTGTTTGGCGACTTGCCTGCGGTGTTGGATATACCTACACCGAAAATCCCTGCTTGTGAGCCCTGGTCGCTCACCGACCGACTGGAAAAAGAAAAAGAAGTAACCGGCATTTTTTTAAGTGGGCATCCGTTGGATCATTTCCGCTTCGAGATGACTTATTACGGCATCATGACGCTGGCTGAATTCAATGAGATTAAAGAGAACCCGGCTGCGGTGGCAGGACGGCCTTTTCGCCTGGCAGGATTGGTGGTAGATGGCCAACATCGCATTACGCGCACGGGTCGCAATTTTGGGGTGTTGAGTCTGGAAGATTATACCGGCAAAACAGAATTCATGTTATGGGGCGAAGATTATATGCGATTTAAAGATTATCTCGACAAAGGGAAAAACCTGTTTGTGTCGGGCAGTTTTAAGTCGAGGTTTAACAGTGAACAGTACGAGTTCAAGCCCGACCGGATCAACCTGCTGGAGATCATCAAAAGCAGCATGTCGAAACAAATGACTTTATCGGTAGAACCCCGGCTGGTTACCAATGAACTGGTCGATTTCCTGGCCAAAAACATGAAGCAGTTTCCGGGAAAAACCAATATCCGCATCAACCTGGGTAAAACCAGCAGTTTATATAGTATTGATACTGGTATTGAAATGAATGATGAGTTGACTGCCTGGTTGGCAGGCCGGCCGGAATTGGAAGTAAAAATTGACACTGTTTAGGGTTATCCACCAACTGTGGACTGACAACAATGGCAATATTTGAACAAGGGCTTTATTTTTGTGTTCTAACAGACAATACAACCAATTAAAAAAATAACTATGGCTTTAGAATTCACCGATGCCAATTTCCAGAACGAAGTGCTGGCGTCAGACAAACTGAGTGTTATTGATTTCTGGGCAGAATGGTGCGGCCCTTGTCGCGCAATCGGCCCGGTGATTGAAGAGCTGTCGAAAGAATACGATGGAAAAGTGAAGATCGGCAAAGTGAATGTTGACAATAATCCGCAGTTGTCGATCAATTACGGCATCACCTCCATTCCTGCTATCCTGTTTGTAAAAGGCGGACAAGTAGTAGACAAACTGGTAGGTGCCCAACCGAAAGCAAATTTCGTCAAGAAAATTGAAGCGCATATTTAAGCGCTGAGAAAGGTAAAAACCAAAAGGTCAAAACTGATCGCTTAAAAGGCGACCGGTTTTGGCCTTTTTTGTGGTTTTGCCTATTGCTTTTGCCTTTGTAGATTTGTTTAAGAAGATGCAACTATGGATTTTATCGATTATTATAAAGTGCTGGGGGTTGATAAAAATGCCTCGGCCGACGACATAAAAAAAGCCTATCGCAAGCTGGCGCGCACACACCATCCTGACCTCAACCCCAACGATGATAAAGCGCACAAACTGTTTCAGCAGATCAATGAAGCGAATGAAGTATTGAGTGATCCGGATAAAAGAAAAAAATACGACCAGTACGGCAAAGACTGGCAACATGCTGATCAGTTTGAACAGGCACGCCGCGCACAGGGCGCCAATGGCGGTGGCTTTGGCGGCGGCAATCCGTTTGGCGGTGGCGGCAATCCGTTTGGCGGTGCGGGTGGTAGCCCCTATGGCGAATGGAGTTATTCTGGTGAAGGCGGCGACGAAGGCTTCTCCGATTTCTTCTCCAATCTTTTTGGGCAGTCGGGCAAAAGTAATAGAGGGGGCAGAAAAACACAGTTCCGCGGGCAGGATATTGAAGCCAGTATGGAGTTGCCTCTATCGGCCGCTTATCGCACCCACCAGCAAACTTTTTCCGTTAATGGCAAAAATATTCGCATCACCATACCGGCGGGTATTGAAGATGAGCAAAAGATCAAATTGGGTGGACATGGTTCGCCGGGTGTTAATGGCGGACCGAATGGAGATCTTTATATCACTTTTCATGTGGTGAATGATACCGCTTACCAGCGCACCGGCAACGACCTGCATAGCAAGGTAGAGATCGATTTATACACAGCTTTATTGGGCGGTGAAACAACGGTGACCACGATGGATGGCAAAGTGAAACTCAAAGTGGCGCCGGGAACCCAACCAGGCACCAAAGTGCGGCTCAAAGGCAAGGGATTTCCGGTGTACAAGCAAGACGGACAATTCGGCGATTTCTTTGTCGAGTACCAGGTGAAACTGCCCACCAACCTCAGCCCCGAGCAAATTGAATTGGTCAAACAACTTTCTTCTCTTCAAAAATAAACAGATGGAAACAATACAATGGATTCCCGTTAGTTTGTTCTGCGAAAGCCACCAGGTTGAAATCAGTTTTATTGATGAACTGGAGCAATTCGGATTGATACAACTGAAAGTAGAACAAAGCAACCGACTGATTGCCGCTGACCATTTGCCGGAGGTGGAAAAAATGTTGTTGCTGCACGAAGAAATGGGCATCAACTACGAAGGCATAGAAACGGTGATGCACCTGCTCGGAAAAATTCAGGGCATGCAGGCAGAGATGTCGCAGTTACGCAGGCAGCTTCGTTCCTTTGCCCCATAACATTCAGGCGCTTACTATACGCACTATAAACCTTATTACATGAAATCTGCCTTAACCCTGCTATTCCTATGCCTGGCCGTTCTGGCCAAGGCCCAGCAAGATGCCGCCTTTTATATTTTTGATGCCGACCAGAAGCCTACAAACATTAAAAAAGCAAAATTCCTTTTGCGCGTGTCGAAAATAAATGACAGCAGTTGGCAATGGGATTATTATCATTTCGCCGGCCCGATGATCAGCCGCGAACATTTTAAAGACAGAGAAGGTACCATTCACCATGGTACTTCCTGGCATTATGCCCAAGATGGTCGATTGGATTCAACGGCCCAATTTGTCAATGGCAAAAAACACGGCGACGCGTTTCGCCTGGTTGCCGACAGTTTTGCCTATAAAACAAAATATGTGTTTGACAATGATCAGTTGGTTGCAACCGTCGACATGACAAAAAAAGACAGCAGTCAATTCATCAAATACGATGATGAAAAAGAGTCGGCCTACCCCGGGGGGTTGAGCAGTTGGGGCCGATATTTAAATAAAAACCTACGCTATCCTGCCAGGGCGATGGACGGTAATATTCAGGGACAGTCTGTCATCGGCTTTATGGTTGACAGCGATGGAAAACTCAGTGATCCTTTTATTGCCCGCTCGGTAGAGTATTCGATCGACGACGAAGCCTACAGGATCATCATGGCATCCGGCAAATGGGAACCGGCCTTTCAGAATGGCAGGCATGTAAAAAGTTATAAGCTGCAACCCATCGTTTTCAGGCTCAACTAACCGGTCGATACGCTACAACAAAATACCAGCGATGGTGGCACTTAGATAAGAAGCCAAGGTGCCGCACAACAGGGCTTTCAGGCCAATGCGTGCCAGGTCGGCGCGACGACCTGGTGCCAGTTCGCCAATACCACCAATTTGCATGCCCACCGAACTAAAATTCGCAAAGCCGCAAATGGCAATGGATACAATCAGCAATCCTTTTTCAGAAATCACCGGTACCGATTTATTGGTCAGGTTTTGAAAAGCAACAAATTCATTGATGGTCAGTTTCTGGCCCAATAAAGTAGCTGCGCTGCTAACATCTTGCGAAGGCACGCCCATGGCCCAGGCCATCGGGTAAAACAATCGACCGAAAATATAATTCAGGCTAAGGTCAAACGAAGGATTGAAAATATGACCGATCTTGATCAGCAGGTAATCGGTCAACGCAATCACGGCAATAAAACCGATCAACATCGCGATCACATTCATGGCAATCTTGAAGCCATCACCCGCACCATGCGATATGGCATCAATGACATTTGTGTAGTGGCTTTTTACTTCCAACTTTACCGTACCGCGGGTTTGTGGTTCTTCGGTTTCAGGCATCACGATTTTGGAAATGACAAGCGCACCGGGAGCCGCCATCAAGCTGGCCATGATCAACTTGGGCGCCAGGTCCATGCCTGCTTGTGCCCCCATATTGGCGTATACTACTAAAATACCACCGGCAATACAGGCCATGCTGCCACTCATACTGGCCAACAACTCACTCATAGTCATGGTAGGAATATAAGGGCGGATCATCACTTGTGCCTCTACCTGGCCAACAAATGCACTGGCCACATTGCTCAATGCCTCGGCGCCGCTGACCCGCATCACCCAATTCATGGCCCGCGCCACGATGGCCACTACCCGTTGCATGATACCAAAATGATAAAATATCGCCACCAGTGCACAAACCAGGATAATGGTGGCCGTTACATTAAACGCAAACACGAAACCGGAAACGGCATAGTTGGCGATGCTGCCATCGGGTCCAGGGGTAGCGATACCTCCGTACACAAACGAAGCACCTTGCCGGGCAAATTGTTCAATTTTTTCCATGCCCTTGCCGAGGTATTGGAAAAACCGCGTTACCGCCGGCACCTTCAGTATCAGTACGGCCAGGGTTAGCTGTAGTGCAAGTCCACTGCCCACCACCCGCAGGTTGATTTTCTTCTTATTATTGGAAAAGAGCCAGGCAATACCCAAAATCAGAATAATACCCAGCACACCCTGAAAACGCGCCATGCAGTGTGGTTTTTGTTAACGGCAATATAGTATAACTTTGCCACTGAAACAGTAGCCCATGACAACCCAGGTATACGAAGCACTGGCAACGGACAATAAAACGCTAAAGCGGATCGGCAATAAAGTAATAGATGGTTTGCGGATCAATCCCGATGAAGGCATCTATCTTTTCGAACACGGCTCCCTGGCCTGGCTTGGTGCCCTGGCCAACCATGTGCGCGAAAAAATGCATGGCAACAATACCTACTTCAATCGCAATTTCCATATTGAACCCACCAATGTATGTGTGTTCAGTTGTAAGTTTTGTTCTTACTCCCGCTTATATGCCCACAAAGAAGAAGGTTGGGAACTGAGCACCGACCAGATGCTCGAAATAGTGAAGAAATACGATGGTCAACCGGTTACTGAAGTACATATTGTAGGGGGCGTGCACCCCAAACTAACCATGGCTTTTTTTAAAGACCTGCTGCAAAAAATAAGGGCACACCGGCCCGATTTGCACATCAAGGCCTTTACACCGGTTGAACTGGATTATATGTTCCGCAAAGCGAAACTTACGCCTGAAGAAGGCATGCGCGAATTGCATGAAGCGGGACTCGATTCCCTGCCCGGCGGCGGTGCGGAGATTTTCGCGCCCGACATTCGTTCACAAATTTGCGACGACAAAGTGGATGCCGAAGGCTGGTTACAGATACACCGCGCAGCCCACAACCTCGGTATGCACAGCAACGCCACCATGTTGTACGGCCATATCGAAACCTACGCGCACCGCATCGACCACATGGAGCGACTGCGCCAATTGCAGGATGAAACCGGTGGCTTCAACACCTTTATTCCGTTGAAGTTTCGCAACAAAGACAATGAGATGAATTACCTGCCTGAAACCAGTACGGTAGAAGACATGAAGATGTATGCGATGGCGCGCATCTATATGGATAATTTCCCGCACCTGAAAGCTTATTGGCCCATGTTGGGTCGCAACAAAGCACAGCTCACCTTGTCTTTCGGCGTAAACGATATCGACGGCACCATCGATGATTCAACTAAGATTTATTCAATGGCTGGTTCTGAAGAACAAAATCCGTCGATGACGACCGAACAATTGATTACCTTGATACAACAAGCCGGCCGAAAACCGGTAGAGCGCGATACTTTGTACAAGGTGGTGAAGGAGTTTGAGATGGCCTAGTTTATTATCGTTCGCGGCTATTCAGTTAAACTTTATTCGATGAAAAAAATCTTTTCAGTAATTGTTTGTTGGTTGCTGGCAACAACGCTTTTTTCGCAAGACATCAAGGGCGACTGGTATGGTACGATAAAACTACCTGGCGGCACGCTTCGCCTGGTGTTGCATATTTCGCAAACCGATACTGGTTATAGCAGCACGCTCGATAGTCCTGATCAACTAGTGAATGGCATCCTTGTTGCTCTTACCCGTTTCAGCGAGCAGCAACTCTATTTGGACCTGCCGACCATAGGAGCCTCGTACAGGGCCCAATGGAAGGCAAATGGTTTTACCGGCAGTTTTAGCCAGGGCGGGAAGGACCTACCCCTCCACCTTTCGCGCCAACCGGCCAGGAAACCGCAGGAGCCAATACCGCCCTTCCCCTACCCAACCGAAGAAGTGCATTTCAGGAATGTTGCAGCCGGTATTGAACTGGCAGGCACGCTTAGCTTACCGGCAGCCTCGGGCAAATTTCCCGTTGCGGTGATGATCACCGGTAGCGGTCCGCAAAACAGGGATGAAGAATTGCTTGGCCACAAACCTTTTTTGGTCATTGCCGATTATCTAACCCGCAACGGCATTGCGGTGTTGCGTTTCGACGATCGTGGTGTAGGTAAATCAACCGGCCATTTTGCCAGCGCTACTTCTGCTGATTTTGCGAGCGATGTGAAAGCAGCTGTGGCTTTTTTGCGAACCAGAAAAGAAATCGACCGAAAGAAAATTGGTTTGATTGGGCACAGTGAAGGTGGTATGATAGCGCCAATGGTGGCTGCCGACGAAAAAGACATCCGCTTTACCGTGTTGTTGGCCGGACCCGGCATACCGGGTAGTCAATTGCTGCTGCTACAACAAAAACTGATCATGGAAGCAGCCGATACACCCGCTTCCATCGTGAAAGTGCAACAGGAAAGAAATGCGAAATACATCGACATGGTCGTGCATGCCGATCATCTCGACTCACTGCGACCGGTACTCGCCCTTCAAATGGCAAAAGATTTTACTGCCAACGCCAAAGCAACTGATCGCCCCGACAGCTCAGTACTAAAAATGACTGAAAAACAGGCGGCCGATTTCGCCACGCCCTGGATGCAATATTTTTTGCGATACAACCCCGCACCAACACTTGAAAAAGTGACATCTGCGGTCTTGGCTGTGAATGGCAGCAAAGACCTGCAAGTGCCGGCAAAGCCAAACCTGGATGGTATTAAAACGGCGCTTGAAAAAGGCGGCAACAAAAACTTTACCACCAAAGAGTACCCGGGTCTCAACCATCTTTTCCAAACATGTAAAACCGGGCTTCCCGCTGAATATGCTGCAATCGAACAAACCTTTTCCCCGGAAGTGCTGGCAGATATAGCGAAATGGATTCAGGAAAAAACAAAACAATAATCAACCCTGCCAACGCAAATCTTAATCTCTTTTTATCGCTTTCTTGCTTATATTGGAATAGCATGAAGGCAACGATTGCCATATTAGCCCATCTTCACTTTTTTCCATCACAAAAGGCCTTTGGTACTTTCGCCCCGGCATGGGGTTGAGAAGCGCCACCCGGGGACGATCGAAAACTACCAATTTATCACCCGTTAACTTTTGTGATATGACTTCCCATAAGCCATCGTCATCGGCCAATGCTGCCATTGTTGTAATGTTAATCATGCTGGTCGGCATCCTCGCCGAGAAAGCCTTTCTCGAAAATGAGATCTTCTACCTGTTATTGTTGCTGACCATTACCGCTGTGTTCCTGACCATAAAACAAGATCGAGATCAGCACGAGGACATCAACACTCGGGCAAACTAAGGGGAATATTGATGGCCAATCCGCCATCGGCAGTTTCCTTGTATTTGCTATTCATATCAAGCGCAGTATCCCACATGGTCTTCACAACCGTGTCGAGCGATACTTTCGCATAATCCGGTGCGCTCTGCAAAGCCAGTTGCGCGGCGGTAATTGCCTTGATAGCGCCCATGGTATTGCGTTCGATGCAGGGTACCTGTACGAGTCCGCCAATCGGATCACAAGTGAGCCCCAGGTGATGCTCCATGGCAATTTCTGCCGCCATCAGCGCCTGCCGTTGGGTGCCACCGAGCGACTCAGTTAAGGCCGCCGCCGCCATGGCACTTGATACGCCAATTTCAGCCTGGCAGCCTCCCATGGCGGCAGAAATGGTGGCGCCTTTTTTGAAAATACTGCCCACTTCAGAAGCCGTCAACAAAAACTGGTTGATTTTTTCGGGATCATCGCCGTTAGCGAAAACAACATAATAAGCCAGTACAGCGGGAATCACGCCGGCTGCGCCATTAGTGGGCGCCGTTACGACGCGGCCGAAAGAAGCGTTTTGTTCATTCACCGCCAATGCAAAACAACTCACCCAATCGAGTGTATAAGTAAATCCATTGCCGCCCTGGCGGATGGCTTGTAGCCAACTGGCAAAGTCGTGGTAGGTAGCGCCTTGCAATAGTTTTTTGTTCAATGCTGCCGCGCGACGTTTTACTTCTAGTCCGCCGGGTAACACCCCCGCTTGCTGACATCCTTTGTACATACATTCGCGCATCACGGCCCACAATTGGGCCAAGCCTGCTTTCGTTTGTTCTTCGGGTCGCCAGCTTAGTTCATTCTCACTTACAATTTCGTGAATCGACAATCCGGTCTTGCGACACCAGTGCAGCAACTCATCGGCGGTATCGACCGGAAATGGTAATTGTAAATTATCCGCTGCCGAACTACCGGCTCCCTCCTGCTGCACAAATCCGCCACCAATCGAATACCAGGTGCTGGCGATCTTTTCGCCCGAATCCAGTTTCACCAAAAAAGTCATCGCATTCGGGTGAAAGGGAAGGCTTTCCTGTTGCAGAAATACCAATTGCTGCGACGGGTCAAACGGAATCCATTTCTCACCGCCCAGCAACAATGTTTTCCGGCTGCGCAGATTGGCAACGATATCGTTGATGGCATCTACATCGCAGGTAACGGGATCTTCATCCAGCAAGCCCATGAAAACGGCAATATCCGTACCGTGGCCGCGGCCCGTTTTGGCCAGCGAGCCATAAAGCAATACCGACAAATCTGTTACTTGCTGCAACTGGTTACGCGAACGCAGTTGTTGCAAAAAAAGCCGAGCGGCCCGCCAGGGTCCCAGGGTATGGGAACTTGAGGGGCCGACGCCGATTTTGAAAATATCAAAAACAGAAATCGATTCTGACATGAAACGAACTTACTTGAAATCTACCAGTTCCACATCAAAAAGCAGCACGGTATTGGGTGGGATCACACTGCCTGAACCGCGACAACCATAACCCAGTGCAGAAGGCACAAACAGTCGGATCGTTCCACCACGATTAATTTTAGGAATACCCACCTGCCAACCGGGAATCAGGGTACTTAAAATCCAACCGGTGGAAGCGGCATCCTGGTTCTGGTCAAACACGTTTCCATTGAGAAAATATCCCTTGTATTTGATTTTAATTTCAGAACTAACCGTGGGATAAGCGCCCGTGCCGGGTTGTAACACCTGGTAGTACAAACCGGAGGCATCTTTAAATACATTTTCGAGTTGGTGCTGCGTGATATAAGACTGAATGGTGTCAGCATCCTTCTCAACGGGTACATTGGTACAGCCAGTGCCGCCGCTGTCTGATTTGGTGCAAGAGAGCATCAAACCGAAGAAACCGGCAACCAGGGCTATTTTCATCATCTTCTTCATCAATAGCAAAAATTTAGCGCGAATATATTGGATTGTCTCTGGTAAGACCGCTATGGGGTCGATTCTGTTGCATCGTCTTCTTCGCGGGCCTTTAGTTCAAGGTAGCGCTGTTCGTATTGATCGCGCTGGTAATAACGATAAAATATGGTTATAAAAGCGACTATGATGACCACGGCAATGAGTATTACCAGGGGATTTACCGAAGAAGCTTCCATCTTGGCCCGTTTATACCAGTTGCTGTTAAAATTCAGCAGCGTGGGCACTACGATGGCCAGCCCCAGGGGAATGCCAAACAGCCATTGCCGAAGCTGTTTACCGGCTTTACCCCGGTTCTTTTCCCAATAATCCATGAAATCTTTCTCTTCCTGCGTATACATCAGCGCTATTTCAGCAAAGGTAAGCCGCAATTTTGCTTATTTTGTGTAGAACCAATATGTTATTGCCTTGAAAATTGATCTTTTGGCAGCCCATTTTCTGCAGGAAAAGAAGCGCCTGAGTTTGCCCGGCATCGGCACTTTTTTACTGGAAGCTGGTGGTTATAGATTTGAAAACCAGGCCGAGAAAGACATTGAACCGGCCTTTATCGAATTTGTTAAATCCCATACCGGAAAAATGTCATCGCTGGCAAAAAGTGATATAGAATCTTATATCATGCTGAGCCGCCAGTTTCTGAATATCGGGAAACCAATGTTTATTGAAGGGGTTGGCACATTGGTGAAAGCCAGAGAAGGAAGTCTGGAGTTTACGCCCGGCGCGATGCCGGTGGAGCGTTTGGAAGATACTTTGCCTGAACAAAGACCGGTATCGGCTTTTGAAGATGCCCGGTACGAACCCCGCAGCAGCAGCTCGCGCAGAGGTGCGATTATAGGCCTCGCTGTGCTAACGGTTGCCCTGATTGCTGCCGGCGTATGGTACCTGAATCAGAACAACGAAAAGTCTGAAGAAACGGCGGTAGCGATACCGGTTACCGATACGAATACCGTTAAACCTGACACAAACCGATCTACCATATTAGACAGCCTGGCTTCGCATGTCAACGATTCGGCAAAGCAAGTGGTGGCGACAACTACGGCAACCGACACAGCGGCGGTTGGCGAATGGAAATTTATTATCGTCAATACACAGAAGAAGGAGTATGCGCAGCGCCGCTACGCACAATTAAAAGATTTGGGTAAGCGGGTGTTGATTGATAGCACGGCTGATGGCTATACCCGTATATACTTCAGGCTGCCGGCCACCGCTGCAGATACGTTGCGGAAGCGCGACAGCCTGGCGCGTTTTTATGATACCCGTGTACAGGTAGAAAGACCTTAATAAGCGTTTTCGTCACCGCGAACCGAGGTGAAGATCGTCATGCCGATGATCTTGAAATCGAGCCATACACTCCAGTTCTCCATATACCAAAGATCATACTGGATACGCTTGATGAGGAAATCGTCGTCTTTGATTTCACCCCTGAAGCCGTTCACCTGCGCCCAACCGGTAACACCGGGTTTCACAAAGTGACGCACCATATATTGCTTGTAGATGTTGGAGAAATCTTCGGTGTGTTTGAGCATGTGGGGCCGCGGACCAACAACACTCATTTGCCCCATGAACACATTCAGGAACTGTGGCAGTTCGTCGATATTTGTCTTCCGCATAAAGGCGCCCAGGGGCGTCATGCGAGAATCATTTTTAGTTACCTGCTTTTTATCGGCATCATCGCTCATTTTCAGGCTCCGGAATTTATAACAGAGAAAGGGTTGGTTGTCTTTTCCAGAACGGTATTGGGTAAAAAACACCGGGCCCTTGGAGCCCAATTTGATAAGGATGGCCATGATTGGAATCAGCCACGATAACAAGAACACAATCACGAAACTGCTGAACATCACATCAAACACCCGCTTCTTGATCCTGTTGCCAGTGTCTTGCAGGGGTTCGTTCCGAAGCGACAATACCGGAATATCATCCACAAAATCGACAAAGATATTGCGGTTCACAAACATCTGGTAGTCGGGTACAAACTTGAAGTGTATAAACTCTTTCTCGGCTTCTTTGGCCAGTTCATAAATATATGGGTACTGCTCTGGAGAGAGGGTACTATATATCTCTTTTACATCGTACTGTTTGGTAAAAGCCAGCGTTGACTCCAGGTCAGTGATTTCACGCACCGGAAAAGTTGTCGACAATTTGGGGCCGCCTTCCGAAAACAAACCTACTACCTTGGTCAGTTTTGCTTCGTGCTGGAAATAATGCACCAACCGGCGCGCGATTTCATTGTTGCCCAACACCACCACACTCCTGCTCAGTTTGAATTTACTGCGCAGCGTGAAGATCAGCATATTAAAAATGATCCGGTTGAACAACAAAGCTATCCCGAAAAAGGCGATCACACAGAGTATGAACATCCTCGAATACGGGTAATGGTATAGAAAAATAAACACAAATACCATCGCCATGGTGAGCAAGTAGGCTTTCAGTGTATTCTTAAAGAATGTTTCGAAATCGAGCCAGTTCTTGCTCATGTAGAGCCAGGTAATATGCACCGAAATCATCCAGGCAAAATTGCACACCACCGTAAACAACTGGTATTCGTGAATAGCCAGAAAGTTCAGGCGGTTCTGGAAAAACCCAACGCCCAGTACCACCAGGTTGATGGTTACCAGGTCCCACAACCACAACAGAATGCGGAAAGAGTTAAACGAAAGTTTGTGCATGATCAGGATTTAGCTACGCCGTCGAACTTGTGAATCAGCGAAACTGTTTCTTCGATATTTGTTTTCGACGAAGCGCCGAAAAGGATTGATTCAATATTCGGCAGTGAACAAACATATTCGAGCGCCTCTTTGGGAGGCACGGCACCACCTGCCAGCACCTGCATGGCAATGGCGCGAAACTGTTTAGTCTTCAGCGTATGTTCATACAATTCCTTACCACCCGACATCCTGAAACCAACTTTATTGATGGATGCGCAGATGATGGGATTTTTAACCGGCGTCCCTTCAAAGAATTCCACCAGCTTTGGCATATTCATCGTAATGAATCCTGCCTCTGCATTGTATTTCTTCTGCACATACTGGTGAAAAGCAACCAGTACTTCTTTCATCCCCATGCCCAAAAGCATATCGGTCATCACGTTCTGCAGAAATATAACCGGTGTATTCACCCCTTTGAACATTTTCATCTCTGCGTCGATCAGCAATTCCATAATCGACAGGTAATCTTTCGACAGAAAAGCCACGCCGCCCTTGAAGAAGCTACCGAATACATTGCCAGGTACATATTGTTTGATGGTGCCGGCAATGCCCAATTCGGTCATCGCATTCGCGTACTTATGCGCATACGGCATACAGGGGAATATCTTGAAGTTCTTGTAGTGATCAGGATGCTGGCGCACATACTCGCAGATATTGGCGATTCGATCATGTGTGGTACACATAAAAGTATCAACACCGGCATTGATGGCATAATCCAGGGTTCTGATGATGGCACTATCTTCTTTGAACTTCATCGATTGCGCCATCGACTTGTCGTCTGAAATATGGTTAACAGCGAAAAACTGGTTATCTCCAAATAATATTCTGTCCATTATTTTTGGGCTTGACGGATGAATGAAATGGCTTTGTCTGTTTGCAGGGCGCTTTCAAATGTATTGAGTGCATTTGGCCCCTTCCCCTGTACAGCCTTGATAAAATAATCAAGCTGTGCACTGTACTCTTCGCCTCTCAGGTAGTAATCCACCGTCGGTGTAAGATCAGTAAGGTATTTGATATTCCATCCTTTGCTATACCCCGCAGGTGTATTGTTGGAATGGAAGAATACTTTCAATTCGTTGGCATCTGATATCAGTTTGCCGGTAGTGCCGTTGATGGTAATAGAGGTGGTCATTTTGCGATAGGTTTCATCGCTCCAGTTTACCGACAAGTTACCACTCACGCCATTGCTGAGTACAAGCGTGGAATAAACAGCGTCATCTACTTGTTTGGAGAAGATGGATTTGAGTTCGCTGCCACGGGCACCGGATACGGGCGACAACAAGTAGTTGATCAGGTCAATAACATGCGATGCATAGTCCATGAGGCAACCTCCACCTTCTTCGGGGCTGGAGCGCCAGGTATCACTTTTGGGTTTAGTTACCACCGGCCCGTAAGCCTGACCATGAAAATGATAGATATCACCCAACAACCCAGACTCCACAATTTTCTTCACTTCGCGAAAAGTGCCCAGGAATTTATTGTGATAACCCACCTGGTTAACCAGCCCTTTTTGTTTGGCTTTGTCTACCAGCGGTTGACCTTCTTCCGGTTTCAACACAAAAGGCTTTTCTGCAAATACGTGGATATTTCTATCGAGCAGTTCATTCACCATGCTCGCATGAAACCGCGTAGGTACCGCCACCAGAACGGCGTCGGGCTTAGCAGTGTCAAGCATTTTTTTGTGGTCGGTAAAGCAGGGAAAACTACTGTACTTTTCGATTGCATCGATCATCATTTTGGAATTGTCGCAAACGCCCACCACTTCCACATCTGGGTGTGCACCAAGAATGGCCAGATGGGAAATACCCATTTTACCAATCCCGATAATTCCGGTTCTTACTTTTGCCATGATTCAATTGGTTTCAGATTCTTTTGTCGTTTCGTTTTTAAAGGTTGCGTTCGATAATTTTTCGGAAAAGGTCTATCACCGTATTAATATCTTCTTCTTTCATCGGTATATACAAAGGCAGTATAATGCTATTGTCGGCGGCAGCTTCTGATACCGGCAAATGACAGTTCGCATACGCCGTTTTGTAAGCAGTTTCCCGGTGGGTTGTCATAATACCTCGCCTGCTGGCCACACCCAGGTCAAGTAATTTTTGCATGATCTCATTCCGTGATACCGGGCAATTGGGCTTCAGCAATACGGAAAAAGATTGATAATTGCTGAAATAACCGGCTGCTTCTACAGGCAGTTGAATGCAGTCGATGTCTTTAAAAGCATCCAGGTAACGAGCCGCTATTTTTCTTCGTTCAGCCACAATCCAATCCAGTTTAGCCAGTTGCTGTATACCCACAGCCGCCTGGATATCGGTCATTCGGTAATTGTATCCTATTTCAATATGGTCTTCAAAGATAAGCTTTGACGACTCATGTCGAACACGGTCGTTCACGCTCATACCATGCTGGCGAAGCAGTTTCATGCGGTTGTACCACGCTTCATTGTTGGTGGTGATCATGCCGCCATCGCCGGTTGAAATAACCTTTCGCGGATGAAAACTGAAGCAAACCAGCGACGAATGACTGCCGATTTTCTTGCCTTTATAAGCCGATCCAGCAGCACAGGCAGCATCTTCAATCAGCACCAGCCCATGTTTGTCGGCCAATGCCTGAAAGGCATCAATATCAGCCGGCATACCAATCTGGTGTACGATCAAAATGGCTTTTGTTTTTGCTGTGATCTTCTTTTCAGTGTCGTTGATATCCATATTGTAGTTCGCCGGATCGATCTCTGCAAAAACTGGTGTGGCGCCTACATATTTAATGGAATTGGCGGTGGCGATGTAGCTCATCGACGGACAAATAACCTCATCCCCCTCCTTTACACCGGCAGCGATCATGGCGAGGTGAAGGGCGGTGGTGCAGTTGGAAACCGCCACGGCAAAACGGGCACCCGTATACGTAGCGAACTTCTCTTCAAATTCGGCAACCCGGGGGCCCTGTGTGATCCAGCCGGTTAAGATGGTATCGTGCGCGGCCTTTGCTTCGTCGGCTGTGAGGTAGGGTTTGGCGATAGGTATCATACAGTAGCGGTTTCTTTAACTTTTTCAAAATACCACTGGCTGAGCTCTTTTAAGCCCTGCTCCAATGTAAACTGCGGGTCATAACCCAATAGTTTCTTTGCTTTGCTGATGTCTGCGAGACGACGGCTCACCGGGTTCACTGAATTTTCTTCGCGATGCTCAGGCACCAGGTTCGAATCATTCACTTTCAGCATAATGTCAAGCAATTCTTTCAAACTGGTTTCACGCTGGAAACCAATATTGAACGCTTCGTCGGTGACAGGTGATTGCAGCGCGGCGATGTTCGCTTTGGCGATGTCTTTCACATATACAAAATCCATGGTAGTTGAACCATCACCATAAATCAAGGGCGGCTTCCCGAAGCGAATGCAATCCAACCATTTGATCATGACTTCGGTGTACTTGCCATCGGTGTCCATGCGCGGGCCATAAGCATTGAAATAGCGAAGCGCTACATAATCTAACCCGTACATAAATTTGAAACTTCGAAACAATTGTTCGCCCCAAAGTTTAGCGCCACCATAAAAAGTTTGGTTATCGTAGGGGTTGTCGGTTTCTGGCGTCGGGAAATGCTGCGCCAAACCAAATACCGATGCAGATGAGCTGTATATCACTTTTTTCACTTTGTGCTTCACACAAAGCATAGCCAGGTCAAAGGTTGCTTTGATCATGACGTCAAAACCATCGTTGGGGTTGGCCGCGCAAGCGTTGATGCGCAGGGCAGCCATGTGAAACACATAGTCGCAGCCGGCCACCAGTTTATCCATGAGTGCATTGTCTCTGATATCACCTTCCACAAATTCCACCAATGGATTATTGGCGAAACTCTTCATGTTCGCGCGGCTGCCGCGAATAAAATTATCGACAATGACAATCTTTGCCGGTTTCAGCGGAATCAGTTCTTCTATCACATAAGAGCCGATAAATCCGGCGCCGCCGGTTACCAGAATCCTGCTACCATTGATATTAGGCTGCATATTTTGAATTGTTTAAGCTTAGTACAACAATGCCCGACAGAATCAGCGCGAAGCCGATAAACGATGCCAGGTTAAGATGGTCTTTGAATATAAAATAGCCCACTATTACGGTGAGCACAAAATTGATACCTACCGCCAGCGGCACGATAAAAGTAAATTTTCCGCCTGCCAGTGCTTTGAACAGCACAAGTGCCGAGCCGAATAAAAGAATAAATGCACCCATTACCATCGGGTTAAACAGAAAGCGAAACCAGTCGTTGAACGAAGTAAGTACCACTTCCCTGATCTTCCATTTGATCATGGCTGCACCTGTAACATTAAGGAGTGCATACAATACGCAGGTAAGAATAGAGTTAAGCATTTTGTCCGAATTCAACGATTTCGTCAATAATAAATACCGGTCGTTTTCTGCTGGCATCCAATGTACGCCAGAGGTATTCGGCTATGACACCGAGCGATATATTCGTGATACCAAAGCCGATCATCAGTATCGATAACAGTGCCGGCCAACCGGCCGCAAGGTCATCGAAAAATATCTTTCTGATAATGATATACACCGACCACAAAATGCCCAACACAAAAAACATTATCCCAACAAACGACACCAGCCGAATCGGCGCAAATGAAAAGGCAACGAACGAGTCGATCAGCAATTTGATCTTCTTAGACAATGTCCATTTTGATTTGCCGGCTTTGCGGGCCAGTTTCTGGTAAGTAATGAAATCTTGTTTGAAACCCAGGTTGAGTATTTGTAGAAATATGCTCGAGTTGTTTTCTACATTTTTATTGAGCTCTGCGGTTACCTTTCGGTTAAACATAACCACATCAAAGCCTTTATCGGGATATAACTTGTTTACATATTTCCGCATGAGGCCCGAATACCACCGGGAGAAAATTCGTTCAATAGCACCGTTTTCATCAGACGCACGATTGGCCCACACAATATCATTGCCTTCCGCTATCTTTTGATACATGCGCGAAATATTGTCAACAGGATCTTGCAAATCGGCGTAGAGGAAAGTAATATACTGACCACGCGCATGCATGATGCCTGCCCGCAGTGCTGCGTGGGAGCCATAGTTCTGGCTCAGCGAAATAAGACGGGTATTGGCTGGAAAGCCCGCTGCCTTGATCAGCGCCACCGAATCATCGGTGGAGCCATCGTTGACCAGGAGCACTTCAATCTGGAAACTATTATCCTGCGCAATAAACTGGCTCACGCCTTCTTTCAAACGAGGTATATTGTCCGCCTCGTTTAGAAAAGGGATGATAATAGATACCATCGGCAGGTTGGGTTTACTATTGGTAATTGGGGCTTCCATATTGTTTACGCCATCATTTACGACTTACTATGATTTATATGCATTAACGGCTTCAATCACTCTGCCTACTTCCGCATCGGTCATTTCAGCGAACATGGGCAGTGAAAGGCAATGCGCCGCAAGGTATTCAGCCTGCGGAAACTGACCTAAGGTATATCCCAGGTCGGCATAGGCTTTCTGCAAATGACAGGGTACCGGATAGTGAAGCCCGGGGAAAATATCTTTCTCGTTCAGGAATTTGATCATGCCATCCCGGTATTCGGTTGTTACCACAAATAAATGGTAGATAGACGCGGTATTGGCTGGTTGCGCCTGCAATTTCACGGCAGGATTCTTCATCTCCCGCTGGTAACGGGCAGCGATGGCACGGCGACGTTCATTCCAGCCTGCCAGGTATTTCAATTTGATTTGCAGGGAAGCGCCTTCGAGCCCACCCATGCGCATGTTAAACCCAATTTCATCGTGGTAATACCTCACCGTTGAACCATGGTTTCTTAGGCTGAGCAATTTTTTATAATAGCCTTCGTGGTTGGTGGTAATCCCCCCCGCTTCGCCGCAAGCGCCCAAATTTTTGCCGGGGTAAAAACTGAAACAAGCCATCTCCCCGAAACCGCCAATTCTCTTACCGTCATACATGGCACCCTGCGCTTGTGCCGCATCTTCTACCAGGAACAACTTATGTTTTTTGCAAATGGCCTGCACAGCATAAATATCAAAGGGCTGTCCATATAAATGAACGCCGATCACCGCTTTTGTTTTCGGGGTGATGGCGGCTTCTATTTTACTCGCATCAATTTCCCAGGTATCGGGATGGCAGTCTACAAAAACTGGTGTTGCACCCGCATGGGTAACGCCCCAGGCTGTAGCAATAAATGTATTTGCCGGAATAATTACTTCATCACCTGCGCCGATGCCAAGTGCCAGCATAGCTAAATGCAAGGCGGTGGTGCCATTGTTGACGCCAACGGCGAACTTGGTTCCACAAAAAGCAGAAAAATCTTTTTCAAATTGTTCTACAAACGGTCCGCCGGAAAAAGCAGAAGCATCGTATACTTTTTCAAAAAGAGAAAACATTTCGGCCTTTACCGACTGGTTCTGCTGGTAGAGATCAAGGCAGGGAATTTTAGCTTCCATTATTCGAGGTTTCAGGTTCAGGTTATTTTATTTGAGCATTTTGATCACTTTCGCCGGCACGCCGGCTACAATTGCATTTGCAGGAACATCTTTGGTGACCACGGCGCCGGCTGCTACCAGCGAATTTTCGCCAATCGTAATGCCACAAACAATGGTTGCATTGCTGCCAATAGAGGCACCCTTTCGTATAAAAGTTTCGACCACTTTCCAGTCAGCCTCTGTTTGTTGTGAACCATCTTCGTTGGTAGCACGGGGATAGAGGTCGTTGGTGAACATTACGCCATGACCCACAAAAACATTGTCGCCGATATGTACACCTTCACAAACAAAACTATGACTGGATATTTTGCAATTCTTGCCAATCGTGGCACCTTTCTGAATTTCTACAAAGGCACCCACTTTTGAGTTGTCGCCAATCTCACATCCATAGGCATTCACAAAGCTAAAAATACGCACTCCCTCTCCCATCATCACATTATTCAGGTTCTGCTGCGCGTTCTTTTCGGTTACCAGTTTCATGTTCAGAATTTTATTTCTTTTCCTTGCGCCTTGATGGATTTCTGTGAAGCTTCCAGAATATTCACCACGGCTCTTCCCAAAAACGCATTCGACAAAGGCTTTCTCTTTTGTAAAACCGACTGCACAAAATCTTCAGCAACGCCTGCCAGGGCTTCTTTGCCCGACAGCTTCGGAATATAAACATCCCCTGTTCGGTAGTCGACCATTATTTGTTTTTTGTCCTCGTCAGACTTATGCACGTAACCGGTATCATATACCCTTACTTTTTCAGAGGGCTCCAGGTCGTTGTACAAAATCATTTTTTTGTCGCCGGCAATCAAGGTTTGCCGCACTTTAACTGGCGAGGTCCAGGAACAGTTGAAATGGGCAATAAAATTCGATTGATAGTTCACGGTCATATACGCGATATTCTCTATCGAATTTCTTGTATGCGAAATACCCGTGGCATTGATGCTTACCGGTTCGTCTTCGATCAGGTAAGTAAGAATGGAGAGATCGTGCGGCGCCAGGTCCCACAGTACGTTTACATCGGGTTGAAACAGGCCGAGGTTGATACGCGTTGAATCAAAATAACCAGCTGTACCAATAACACCGGTCGTAATCAATTCCTTCATTTTTTGTACTGCGCCGGTATACAAAAAAGTATGGTCGCACATCAGCGTAAGTCCTTTCTGTGCAGCCAGCTCAATCAGTTCATCAGCTTCTGCCACAGAACTGGTCATCGGCTTTTCAATTAACACATGCTTGCCGGCGAGCAGAGCCTTTTTGGCCAATGCATAGTGTGTGAATACGGGCGTGGCAACCACCACCGCTTCAATTTGCGGATGGTTGATGATCTCATCGCCATCGGCCACCGTTTCAATGCTGGGAAATGTTTTGTTGATCAGGGCTCTTCGCTCGGCGCGGCCATCAGCAACCATTTTGAGCGCACAATTGGGTGCGCTAAAAAAGTTCCTAACAATGTTTGGGCCCCAGTATCCGTATCCAATTACGCCAACATGCAGCATTCGATAAATATTTTAGTTTACAATTCGGGCGGAAGGAGAATGCGAAACAGTCCGTTGTTCCATACTTCTTTATACCCATATTTTGAAATAAACGCATTGAACACCAGGTTGCGTTCACGATTTTCTTCTACTATGCTATAATCAGTTTCCTCAAATTGGTCGGGCCAGGCGCTACCATTACCAGAAGTCCGGAATAGGTTTTGTACTACTACAGGTAATTTGTTGTGTGTCTTTTGCGCCTTATCAAGATCGTATTCAAACGCTGCCGCCGCATAAACCGTGGGAAATGGATTTTCGAGATAAGACAAATATCCGGTGGCATAAAAATAACCCGGCATTCTGTCATATGCAAATACCTTGTCTCCTTCTTTAATATATTTTCGGCTATTGATGATCAAATCGTTCAGCACCTCCGCCCTGGAGGCCGAAGTACCAATCATCTTCAGGCGCGGTGATTCAGACACCGTATGCACCATTGAAAAACGGTTGTGCCAATCGTAGAAAGGGAAAAAGAACTGGTAAACCACTCCGCCTACCACCATCACCAACACCAGCAACTTGCTCAATTCGGCCCATTGCTTTTGCTGAAAAGATATCTTCATGCGCATCGGCTTGCCGCCCGATGTTTGCCAGGAGAATTCGCTCCCGGCATAACTCATACGGAACAAGCTATCCAGGCCGATGGGCAGTGCCAGCCAGAGGCAAAATTTCCCGGCAGAGTGAATGCCATAAGCGCTACCGATGGGATAGGTGATGAAAAAGAAGGCCGCAATCAGCATCAACACTTCCATTTCGCGATCCCGATTGGTGAGTATGAACAAGCCGATCAGCAAATAGATAAGCCCGATAACCATTGATAGGAAATTGAAACTGTCGATCAGCCGGAAGATGTACAAACCGAGCACCGCACCAAACGCCACATATAAAACAAAAGCAGTCAATTTACCTAGCAAGGGCTGCCGCAAAAACAAGCGATCGCGCAACCAAATAAAAAACACCAATCCACCAGAAAGCATGAGTGCATAAATTACTGCCCACATATTCCGGCTCTGGAATGACTTGATAATGCCCTTAATACCATACAACCCTTCGTTGGTGGCTGCCGCACTGGTTTGTTTCGACATAATAAACAAATACGCAAAGGCATCGGTAACATAGCCATAATGACCAAGTGCCCGCATTAGCAAATACATCGCTGCCAATCCGACAACAATACCCAGGCAAAAGTTGACACATTGCAACAGGACCGTTTTCAGTGAAAATCTTTGTCGCAGTCCGCCAAGAAACACAACGGCTACCAATCCCAACTCCGTTAGATTGGGAACCCGAATGGCGATATTGACGGCTACCAGCGAGCCGGCAGCAAATAACCAAAGCGATTTTTTTTCGGTGATGCCCCTAAAGAGCAATACGGCTATCGTAACATAAACAAGTGCTGAAAGCGTATTGTAATTGATCACTTTTATGTCATTGTTGTGCATCAACACAACAATGATCAGCCCTGTTTTCAGGCTCAGCGGTGAAATAAAATCTTCCAGCAAACGATACACGATGGCAACCGTGGCTACAATACAAAGGGCGCCGGCCATTCGCAATCCCCAGAGCCCCAGGAAAGGAACCAATTTAGCCACTACACCCCCAACCACACCGGTTAGCCAAAACATAAAATTGTAAGCCACCGTTTCGGGATGGGTGAAAATATTTGCATAGAAGGTTGCCATGAATCCTTCGTCGCAAAGGTCCACGCCCTGAAAGGCCAATATGGTTTCAAACAGCAGGATCAGGCCAAGAAAACTGCGCAATGACATTCGCTCAAAGCCTCTCACCTGCTTTTGCGGCAATGCTATAGACAGATTGTTCATCATAATTCAAGCACACATCAGCTTTCAAAAAGCTCGATGTATTTATCGGTAATGGAATTCCAGGAATATTCCTGCAAAATGCGCTTTTTCGCTGCTGCAGCTAATTCCAGGTGTTTCTCTCGATTCTCCAGGCTGAATTTCAAGGCTTCTACTAGCGACTCAATATTGGATTTTCGGAACAAAACAGCATCCTCTTTAACGATATAAATATTCTCTTGTATATCACTGCAAATGAGTGGTGTGCCCAGGCCCATTACAGAAAGCATTACTGGCGACAAACCCTCAATGTCTGAAGGCTGTATATAGGCATAGCAATGCTTCATCAACGTAATGGTATCGTCTCCGTAAATAAATCCCGGAAAAACAATACGCGGGTCGTTGGTATTTTTAAGATTTACTTCAAACTCGCTGGGGTTGGGTGACCCGCCAACGAGTACCAGTTTTTTATCGGTGGCTACTTTTTCAAATGCCGGAATCAGGTATTGAAGACCTTTGTCTGGGATAAAGCGCCCCACGAATAAAAAGTATCCGCCGGCTGTTAGCCCGAGCTTGCTTAATATATCCGTTTCAGCATTCGCATTCACCTCACTGCCAAAGGAAATAAAATGAAATTTTTTATTGAATTTCTTTTCAAAGATCTCGCGGGTGAACACATTGTCAATGGCAATTCGCTTCGAAGAATTTACCGCCAGGTAGGCATTCGCCAACACCAGTTTGCGCATACCCCACGACCACTTGTCTCGCTCCCATTCTACGCCATCGATACTCAGCACTACTTTCTTACCGAACAACTTCAGGATAAAGGCAAAGAGGGCATTATTTCCCTGCATATGCACAATATCTGCTTCGTTCTTCCGAATGATGTGCCAGGTTACTTTTATCGAATGCAGCAAGGTATCAATACCCGATTTTTTTACTGTTGAATGATACACAATATCAACGCCCTTGTAGGTATCAGCGCCTTTTGTTTGACCCGGGTAGATTCGATTGTACGCCGTAACAGCATAACCCCGCTCTACCAAACGTGGCAAAAACTCAAGTGCAAATTTATCAGCACCTGCCGACCCACTGGAGGGCGGTAGTGACCTAAATCCAAATGATGCTATTCGAAGGGGTTTTTTCATGGTTGCTTTCAGAAACAAAGGCGGTTAAAAAACTTTTTCCCGCCAGATGACTTTACGGAAAAGTTCTTCCATAAACATGGCCGGGTGATTGGCAAAAAAGCGATTGTCTAGTATTCGTTGCGTATGACCTGTTTGGCGGGCGATGACAACCCAGCGTTTGATGGCAATCCGGATCATCACTTTTTCGTTGAGCGCAGGGTGTTTTCTAAAGAAATCATAGAGCTTAATGATCCAGTTGTCCAGGGCGTCTAATTTGATACCATCAAATACCTGGTGTTGGTAAGTCAGCATCGCCGAATGCAAGGTCAATTCTTCTTCGCTGAATATCATGCCGATATCCGTCAGCATTTTACGATTCAACATTTTCAATGAATTGAACATGATCTCCCGCTTGGTGGTGCTGATATTATTGCCATGAATTCGATACGCAGTCAGGTATTCTGGTACGTTTGCAATTTCCGTTACCTGCGAAATGCGGTGCCAGAGTTCATGGTCTTCACAAACCAGGTATTCATCGGCATATTTCAACGCTTTTGCCAAATCAGTGCGCATCATGACGCTTGAATGGCAAAAGCAGTTGTGCAAAAGCAAATATGTTTTTGCATCTCGCGGCGCCGAGGGGAATTTAACCTGTTGCAAGGTCTTCCCTTCTTTGTCGATTACTTTAAAATAAGTACCGCAGGCACCAGCCTTGGGATTTTCTTCCATGAACCGCACTTGCTTCTCAAAACGAGTGGGCATGGCGAGATCATCGCTATCCAGGCGCGCAATATACTTTCCGTTCGCCAATGCGATGCCCCTGTTCAAGGTAAAAATAATACCATGGTTCTGGTCGTTGGCAACCAACTTGATTCTATCATCATTGACTGAACGAATGATATCAGCTGTATTGTCGGTTGAACCATCGTCAATAACCAACAGTTCAAAATGACGATAGCTTTGGCTTAAAACGCTTTCAATAGATTCAAGAATATATTGAGCAGCATTATACGCCGGCATTACAACCGATATCAGCGGTTCAGGGTTATTTACGGTAACGGAAGGGGTCATCTATAATATTTGAACGACGGGGCCGCTAGAATTTATCTTTCAGATAATCTGCATAATAGTCTTGCAGATACTCCTTCAACGCAACCCTCCAATCGCGCATTATATTTAGTTGTCGAAGTTCCAATTTCTTATTGACCAGTCGTTCGCAAGGCGGGCGTTGGGCAAAATAGGTATCCTTAAAATGCTCGGAAGTAACTTCATTCAACTTCACCTTGTCTTTCAGGTTCAACAAGGCAAGTAATTCTTCAGCAACTTCCATCCGGCTGGTTTGGCCCTTACATACCAGGTTATACAATCCCCAGAATTCGGTCTCTATCAGCAATTTCACATTTTTGGCAAAATCAACCGTGTAGGTAGGTGTACCGTCTTTGTCATTTACAATGAAAAGTTCTTTTTTTCCAGCTACCAGTTGCTTGATCAGTTTGCTGATGAATTTCTTGTCTTTCGCCGGACCGCCACCCATCATCCATCCTGCACGGCACACAATGTATTTGTCGGCGTGCTCAATCACATAGCGCTCGCCCATGTATTTTGAACGTGCGTAGTGACCCAGCGGATTCGGTTGATCCCAGTCGTCGTATAGTTCTTTTTTTCCGTCGAAAATCCCTGCGGTACTGATGTACAGCAAAGGTACCTGAAGCTCATTTGCCAGGTATACCGCGTTTTCCACAGAAATGGTGTTGGTCATGTAGGTATCGTCCACATTCAGCTCACAAAATTCAAGGTCGGTGTACGCACCCAGGTGGAATATATAGTCGGGTTTGAATGCCTTCACCTGTTTTTTGTACTCGTCGAAATCACGAAAATCGAGGAAGCTCAACCAGGGCGCATTTACATCTTTGTCTGTACAAAGCACTTCATAGTCTTCTTTAAAAATCTTGTAAAATGCTTCTCCCAGCATGCCGCCTGCGCCAGCCATAAAGACCTTCTTCTTCATTGTATTTGTGGTTTTAAATTCCTGAGGTAATAAGTTTAGTTTCCACTGGAACCGACTTTTCGAGGGCCGGAATCAGTTTTTTCAATTTTTCATAGTATCGTTGGAAATCAAGATCTTCTGCAAATAACCGAGCTTTTTCAACCATCAACCGGTAGGGATCCATTGGCAATTGGGCGGCCGTTTTTACAGCCTGTTCAATTGAACCCTTTTTGTATGGGTCGAACAATATGCCCCTGCCCTCAGCCAGCAATTCCGGAATTCCTCCCAGCTGGCTGGCTATTACTGGTAGTCCGCTAGTCATCGCTTCGATGATGATCATTGGATTGTTTTCATACCATATAGCAGGCAGTACCAGGAAATCGGTCTGCCGGAACTGATGAAACAGGTCGCGCTTGTTTAAAACGCCCAGATATACAAGATTGGTATATGTGGCGGCCGCTTTCCGTACTTCTTCTTCCATTTCGCCATGACCGGCTATAAAAAACGTGCTATCCGGAAATTTTCCGGGCAACGAAAGATAAAGTTCAAGCCCCTTGTCTTTGGTAAACCTTCCGGCATAGAGAAAACGTCGTTCCACGTTGGTTTTCAAGGGCAAGCGCGGCACTTTATCAACTTCAATCGGATTGTGCAATACCTGTATGGGTCGCTTAAAGCCCATCTGGGCAAATTGACCAGCCAGGAAATAACTGGGACTCAACAAAATATCAGGATACTGGTAGGCATGCCTCAAACTGTTGTTGTAATACGATTCTACCGCCAGCAGACTGGAATGCAAGAAAGAGCCGAACCGGCATTTGTGCAGGGCTACCTGGTAGAATTTACCACCAGCGCAAGCCGTACAAATGTTTTTGCCATCGTACAGGTTGTTCCGCGGGCAAACAGCTTTGTAATCATGGAACACCATCATTAAAGTGGCGGCCGTTTTTTCTTTGATCGCCTGTAAAAGATCGGCGATGGGATATTTATGATAAACATTGTGACAAATCACCAGGCCGATACCATTTTCATGGATCGTGTTTATGATTTTATCAACCAGTTTCTTATTGAAGAAAAAAGATTTCAGCTCAATTTTTTCTACACCGAGTGAAATGGGGTCGGTCATGAAATGTTTCACTTTCACCGATTCAAAACCCATGTTCATCACCGTATGCCCTTCCGCCCTCAGCAGCAAACCGAAGTTCTCCATCACGGTTTCGGAGCCGCCATTGGTCGTGATATACGTATTGAGTTGAAGGATGTTCATGTTATTCTTTCTCGGCAAATATTTTTTCGTAAGCAGCCATCATTTTAGGCTCTGAAAAATTGTTGACAATATAGGCATGCATGGCTTCTGTGCTGTAAGGCTCGGTAAGCGTTTTTGCCCAGGCGGCAGCAATATCTGCTGCGGGCGTTTCGCATACATGACCGGTAACGCCTTCCTGAATCATTTCTTTCGCGCCACCGATATTAGTAAGTACGCAGGGCAGTCCGCACGACATCGCTTCCAATGCTGCCACCGAAAAAGTTTCGACACTGGTAGAACAAAGCGTGAACAGATCGGCGGCCCAAAAAACGGGTCGCACATCTTTTTGTACACCCGCTAGTATGGCGCGCGATGTCAACCCGCGTTGCTGAATGTGCTGGCGAATTTCCTGTTCCATAATACCGCCACCAGCAATCAATAGGTAGGCCTTGATATGGTGTGTATTTTCCAATATCTGCAAAGCTTCGAGCGCACCGGTATGGTTCTTTTCCGGTCGAAGCGCTGCAGCCATCACAATTAGTTTTGCCGAAGAAGGTATACCGTATTGTGCACGAAAGCCGTCACGGTCCCAGTTGGCCGGCATACTGGTAAAATGATCGGTGTTGACACCATTATAAATGATCTTGAAAAAATCTTTTGAGATGCCGTAGGTATCAACGGTGTAGTTCACCTGGTTCACCGAAGCTGCAATCACCTTGTCGCGTTTGGACAGCAGCGAAAAGTAAAACTTGTGCAGGTTAAACTCTTTCTTATTCAGGTGTATGGTTGTTTGGTAGAAGACAAAAATCCGGGGTTTGTTTTTCATGCCCAGGCAACCCAGGTAAGCGAAAAGAAAACTGAAAAAGTTCAGGCAAACAATTACTTCTGGTTGCTTTTCCCGAATCAACTTGCGAAGCGCGCGGATGGGTGCCAGGTGAAACTTTGAGCGCCGTGGAAATGGATGAAATTCAACCGACGCATCAAACTCCGTACACAGCGGGTTATTATCGCTCAAGCTGACAAGGTATTGCCGAACAGTTTTCTTTTCCGCCAGTAAGGCCGAAATACGAACGATCAGTTTTTCCAAACCGCCAACCGGCAGCGCCGGTGATATATAGAGTACGCTGGATACCATGAATCTTACTGTGGTTTTAATTGAGCTATTCGTTCACGCATCGTCAGCATTATACTGCTGACTTTTTTCCGGAGGAAATCATTTTCTGCTGCAATCGTGGCAAGAAACACATAGGTTATACTCTCCACCAATTGGTGGTTTTGTCCGAAGCAATAGATATACAAAAAGAGCAAGGCCACCACCATGGAAGGGAACTTGTCATTTAAACGAAGGTTGTTTCTGATCAGTGACCAGGAAAAAATGACATAGGCCACCAGGCCGACCAAACCAAATTCAATTAAAATGGTCAGTGGACCATTGTGCGGCGGCAGGTTGGTATGACCGAGGTCTCTGATAACAAAGCCCCAGTAGCCGATACCAAATAATTGTTCCACAAATGTCAGGCTTAGGTAGGCACCAAAGGCATCATTGCTTGCCTCCTCACGCCAGTCGAGCGCTTCCAATGAACCGGCATTGTAGTTTAAACCGAGGTGTTTGCGCATAACGGCAATGGGTTCATCTACCAGTCGCAAAGTGACATAATCCAGGAATTCGGTCTTCAAGTCAAATACCGAACTCAGCCAGGCAAATGTTGCCAGTACGCCAATCACGATACCGGCACCGATCACCACCGTTCGGATGAGTTTGCCGGTATTTCTTTCTTTAATGCTGTTTCTTATGATAAGAAAGGCAGCCATAACAATGATACTAAGAATTGCGCTTCGCGAAGTAGACAACACAATACCAAGACCATATATCGGTAACAACGCCAAAAGGAATCGATTCCACAAGTCTTTGTTGAGGTAGTCGTTCAGGATGATCACAAAGGCCATGCCCGTGATACAGCCATAAAAGCCGTGGTTGATGGTTTCCATACGGCGGCCTGTTTCATCCAGCTCTGCTTCGATACCTAACATTGCCTGGTAAACGCGCTCAACCGGAAACTCACCAACATCTATATACGTAAATACCAGGTCAGCAAAACAAATCAAGCCCGATAAGATAATGGCGATCTTTAACAGGTCGGTTCGCCGGTTAAAATAGTAGTGATAGGCCACAAAAGTAGTAATGAAAGAAAGCGCGTTTGTTTTGATATACTCAAACGTCATTATATCATTAAACTCAGTGGTGAGTAAGGAGTAAATAATAAAGACTGGTATAAACATCACGCTGCTATGCAGAAAAGCAGCGCCTTTAAAATCTTTCATTGAAACAAGCGTTCTGGCAAAAATGGCCAATCCAATCAATGCCCGCACGTTAATGGGAAAGCCGCCGAACGTGAAATTCATGTCAGCTATCGTAAGGGTAAAGAACAACACCACAACCACCTCGGGGTACTTGTAGAGCACCCACCCGCCAAAAATGGCAACTATTAAAAGGAGTAATACCATATGATCAAGTGATGTTTTGCATATTTCGGTTGGTCAGTTTCTGCGCCACTGCTTTCAGGTAATGGCCCTTAAAACGGCGCGTAAGCTCACCCAGGAACAATTGGTTGTAGTGGCCACTCTTTACACAGATCACCATCCACTTTTCAAATATTAGTTTTTCCAGTAGTTCAATATTGTAACCGGGTATCTCCCTTATTTGATTTAGTAAACGCACAATCCAATTCGATAAAGCACGAATCTTTGCCGTGTCCTTAAAATAAGCGCCATTATAGGCCATCAGCCAGGTGTGCAATTCGAGGTCTTCGCTGGTGAATGATAGATGCAGCCCTTTAAACATCCGCTCCATGATCATCCTGATCCTATCATACATGGCCGCTTCTTTCACCGCACTGATATTGGTATCATGTATACGGTATTTGGTCAGAAAAGAGGGAATGTTTTTTATCATCGAATGCGCGGCAATCCGATACCAAAGGTCAAAATCCTCGGCCAACTGATAAGATTCTGAAAAGTACAGATCCTTAATCACGCCGTTACGTAACATGACCGACGAGTGGCAAAAACAATTACCGGCAATAAAATGTGTACGTGAATCGCCGTCGTTAACAGGAAAACGCACTTCACGCATAATATCACCTTCCTTGTTGATGGTATAGTAATACGTACCACACATACCATATTCAGGATTTGATTCCATAAAATCAACCTGTTCTCTTATGCGATCAGGAAGTGAAATATCATCACTATCGAGCGTAGCCAGGTATTTTCCATTGGCCAGGGTCAAGGCTTTGTTTCTCGATTTCACGATGCCCAGGTTCTGGCCGTTGTCGTGAAACTTAATACGCGGATCGTTATAGCTATTGATGATTTGCACCGTTTCGTCGGTAGAGCCATCGTTAATGAGTATAATCTCCAGGTTCGAATAACTCTGGACAAGCAAACTATCGATTGCTTCTCTCAGGTATTTTTCTGAGTTATACACTGTCATTAAAACAGAAACAAGTGGTAATGGGGTTCGATCGGACATGCAGGGTCAGTTTGTTGTTACTTGGTTTTTACTTCGAAACAGGTAGTCCCGAAAAATAATTACAAGCAAAAGGAAATAGGTAAGGTGTCCGAGCGTGTATCCTATGGGCGCTCCTTTCAAGCCAAAAATATTGAGAAATAAGATACTGAACCCAATCTGGCAGGAGAAACTAATCACCTCCATCACCAGGTATGTTTTGGTCATGGCTTTGGCCAGCATCAGGTAACCCAATACCCAGCCCGCCATCTTACAAATATCGCCGGTAAGTTGATAGGGAAACAGTCCATTCATCGGTTCAAAGGCTGGTGTAAACAGCACTTTAATGATCAGTCCCCTAAACACATAAATGCAGACCGCGCCAATTAAAAGAAAAGGCATGATCATTTTATAGGTATTGAAGATTTCTTTCCGGATGGCTGCTTTCTCGGACAAGGCAGCCAGCTTCGGTAGAAAATAGATACTTAACGCCGTCATCACCACATACAGGTACATATTGGAAATCCGGTTCACGCCTTCCCAAATGCCCGCATCGTTCAGCGATTCGTGGTTGATAATATAATTTCGAATGAACATCTGGTTCAGCGGGCCGTTTATCGCCGCCACCAGCGCCATCAAAGAAAAGCTGAATAGCTGACGAACCGCCGGCTTGTCGATGGCCGTAAAGACCGCCTTCGGCTTTAACCAGGAATGTTTAAGAAAAAAAGGAATTGTACAGAGAAAAGCGATCGACTGATAGGTGACCACCGAAATAAGCGCGCCATTGATACCAAAACGATAGGTAAGAATAACGGTAAATACCAGGCCAAAGATGCTGCCAACCAGGTTCGACAAAAAGAAGACCCGGTATTCTTTGAAACCATTGCTCACGGCCAGCACAAAGGCATTCAGCGCGTAAAAAACGAGCGACAAGCCAAATACCAGAAATACGAATGGATATTGGTTGCTGCCAAGTACTTTCTCCGAAAGAAAACTTGCACCAAAAATCAACACCAGGCTCACGACTACCGATGCCACCAGGGTGATATAACAGGCAGCGGTAATGTATTTAGCGTATTTCTCTTTTTCGTTTGAGAACTCAGAAACATACTTGGTCAGCCCCACCGTTATACCACCATTCGCCAATTGCAGCAATACAGTGGTAAAATTGTTCAACTGTCCAATCAGCGCAACACCCGCCGGGCCAATCAAAGAAGCGACTACTTTCAGGCTAATAAAACCTGTCAGCATTTTGAAAGCCGTCACAAAAGCACCAGAAACGGATACCCTGAACGACTCCAGTGCCATCATGGCTTTAATCCGGTTAAAAATCATCGTTTTCCCCTCCACAACTGATCTGTTAAGTTTTTTTGCCCGGTTTGGTTAAAGGCTTCGCCCCGTCAGTCACAGGAAAGCAGACCAACGAAGCGGCTTTTCCTAAACGTCAGCACATTATAAAAATTGGCTAACATATAGGATTTGCCTGCCGGAACCGGAAGTTCCTGCTACCGCTCATCGCCTTCCCGCTAAATAGTCAGCAAATACCAGCTTAAGCACCGGCCTTTCGCCAGTAGCCTTCGTAGGCAGTCTTATTTTCATGACCATAACCGTAACCAACACCATAGCTGTTCTTGCCGATTCCACGGTTCTTTACACCATTGAAAATCAATGCAATATTCCTAATTCCAGCCAGGGTCATAGAATCCTCCAACATGCCAATATATGATTTCGGCGTATAGTTATGCCGGGTTACATACAGTGTCAAATCTGTTTCTTTTCCAATTACAAATGCATCATTCAAGGCCCGTACAGGGGGCGTATCTATGATGATGCAATCGAATTGGTTGGCCAAATCAGCAATAAGCTTATCCAGCTTCTCTTTGGTGATCAGGTCAGAAACACTTTCATGAAAGCCTCCTGAAGGCAATATGAACAGGTTGGAATGGGCGGGTGCCCGTTGGATAAGATTTTGAACAGATGCACCGTCGGCCAGTATATCTGTAATTCCTTTTTCATTGCTCACGCCAAATTGTTCGCTGACTTTTGGCCGGTGAAGGTCAAATTCCAACAAGCAAATTCGCTTGCCACTTCTTGCCATGCTTAGTGCCAGGTTCGAAGACACAAAGCTTTTTCCTTCGCCTTCAATAGATGAAGTAACCATGATCTTTTTGGCGTTGGGCGCAATGGAGAACACCGTGGTTCTAATCTGCCTGAACTGCTCCAGCAAGAAGCTGCGCTTGGGTTCAGTAATCAGTTTTTCGGCGTCTTTCGATTCAATGAGTTCACCGATAATGGGATATCCGGTCAATGAATTCAGGTCGTCGCGGTAAAGAACCTTGCCGTTCATAGCATCTTTGGCCGATACAAACAAGGCGCCCAGGCCAAATGGCGCGATCAGCGCAAGCAGGGCGATCAGTTCTTTCTTCGGACTAACCGGTTTTGATAATGTAGTTGGTTTGTTGATCACTGCACCACTCGCTTCGGTGGAAGTCAGAGAGTACAATATCTGGTCGCGTTGACGCAGCAAGTCGTTGAACTGCTCCTGCTTCATGTTACGCTGACGGCTAACATCAAGTAGGGCGCGTTCTTTTTGCGGCACGGTGCGAAGCATGCCTGAGTATTGGTTCACATCTGAACCCAATTGCTCGCGACTGGCAAGCAATGATCTTCGTTGCGTTTGGATGGCTTCCAGAATACCCGGGCGCATTTTATCAATTTCATTCTGCCGGGCAGTCAACATGGGGTTGTTTTCGGCCGTGGTTTTAGACAACCGCTGGTAGTCAACTTCCGCATCGTACAATTTCTGCATCAATGTAGACAACTCTTGGTTGGCCACACCAGAAGTTGATGGCACCAATCCACCGGCTTTCTTCGAGTTAATGTATTTCTCCATCTCATTGAGGCTGGCCAGTTGCATACTCATTTCGTTCAACTGACGATCGCCCGCTTCTACGCGCTGCAAATACAACCTCGACTGCTCGCTCATATCAACCACATTTTCTGCGGTCCGATAGCTCTGGATTCTTTTTTCAATTGAATCAAGTTGGCCACCTTCTTCTTTGATCCGGTTGTTCAGCCATTCGAGCGTGCGCGCGGCGGTTGAGTTCTTTTTCTCTACTGAACCGAGCAAATACGCATTGATGACCTCACTCAAAATGGCTTCACCCCGTGCAGGCACTTCGTCGCGAATCTTCAGATCGATAACCGACGATTGACGAGAGGTGGCATTGGTGATTAAGCCATCCAGCACATTCTCGGAGGTTTTCAAAACTGACAAGAGAGAAAAGGAAAACGCTCTTTCTTCGATGGGTTTGCTGGCATCCCGACGATAGTTCGGGTTATTGATAAAACGGATATCATTGCCGTTTAAAACCTTCCATTGATTCAATACGAAAGATTGGCCGTCAACATTTACACCAGCCTTATCAATACGCAAGTTCATTGGTGCCGTTGTGGGGAGAAGAGAATCAGGCTTACGCGCTTCCACCAATACCGGACAAGAATAATAGGCAGAGAAGGTCTTTATGCCATCTTTTTCGGTGATCGGTGCATAAAGACGCAAGTCTTTTACAATTTTTGAGATGGCTGAACCCGAACGCAATAACTCTCTTTCGTTACCCACCACACTTTGAGAGCGGAATGGGTCGAGTGTTTGTTCGATCCTCGATGATTCAGTACCGTTTTCCACGTCACGAATCAATACGCTGGCCGAGGTCTCATACAAGTTAGGCGTCGCCTTGAGAAAATAGTAAGCCAATCCGCCGCACAATAACAACATGATCAAAAACACATACCAATACGGCAGGTATTTATAACGCAGGTGTTGGAAAAAACCTTCCTTACCCGTTTTCATTTCTTTTGCAGAACTTTTCATACAAAGTCAGATTGCTTTTATCAGAAGATATTTGTGCGGTCCATGATGATGATCATGAAAGAAATGAGGCTGATGGCGATGGGTGCCCATTGTCCCGCGTTTTCACGTGTCACCCTGTTTTTGCTGGGCGATACATAAACAATATCATTCGATTGCAGATAGTAATAAGGAGAGGTAAATATGTCAGTATTGTTCAGGTTAATTCTGTGCAGGATTTTGTCGCCATTGTCTTTTTCACGAAGCACCAGCACGTCGGTGCGCTGACCGTAAATAGTGATATCACCCGCCAGGCCCAGGGCCTCGAGCAAACTCAGCTTTTCATTCGGTACCGTGTACACACCCGGCCGGCTTACTTCACCCAATACGCTTACGCGGAAGTTTAGAAAGCGAATGGTAACGATCGGGTCGATCAGGAGTTTACGTTCAACCAATTGTTTAACGAGATAGGTGTTGACTTCAGATTTCGTCATACCATCTACCTTGATAGCGCCCAGGATCGGGAAATTGATTTCGCCGTTTTGGTTAACGAGATAACCGACTGTGAGTGTATTATTGCTGCCCGCCGTAGCACTGTTCGCGTTGGGCGTTGATTCGTTCGGCGCGTTGAAAATGAGTGTGGCTTCCGGGTTTAAGCTGGACACAGTGATACTAAGCAGGTCATTCTTCTGCACCACCGGCTCCAACGACGCTATCTTCGATTTGATAACACCATCGTTCGTGCCCTGGAAGTAAGTGATCTGTTTAGTAGAGGTACAGGAGGTTAAAGCCAGAATACATCCTACGATCAAACATAACGTAACATTCTTTCCCAGTGTAAGGGAAAATTGTCCTGCTTTCATAGCGTTCTTTTGTGATTATCGAGAGTTATAAAATGAAAAGCTGCAGGATCTTCAAGAGTAAAGGATTTCTACAAACACCAGCTTATCAACAATTTAGGCTGTAGGTCGAGGGTTCTAGGCGGCTAAAGTAATAACAATTCTTTAGAGTTCAAAGCACACACTACTAATAATTATTATTTGAAATACCGTTTGAAGATGAACGTTATAACAGCGGTGTTTACAAGCTAATTTTATCCGTATCCGAACCGCGTTTTTAAAATTTTGGCATAAGGTTTGTTTAAAGTTCGGCGAGATAGCTTTTTTAACAATCCAATATCCGTGAGCTATGAACGAAAAGCCACTACGGCTTGCACAGAAGTGTAAGCGCGCAAGCCGCTTTTATGCGCTGTTCTACCCTATAACGTTGATAGTCAGTATGTTACTGATTATCTTGAGTCCGGTTTCTCTTCAGGCCCAAAGCACAACGGCACTTAGTTTTTCTGCCATTCCGATGTCTGATCCCGACATTGTGGCCCCCTTTCGCGGTACCGAGAAATGGCATGATTTGGACGCCTCCGACCGGATAGATTATCCCGTTCAAGGTGGTCACCAGGAGCCCGGCGATGCCTACTACCGCTCTGGTATTAGCTGGAATGTGCTCGAAACGTCGCAAGGTGTGTACAATTGGTCGATGATCGACCGCCTGATTAATGCCTGTATCGACAAAAATCAAAAATTTAATTTCAACGTGATGACCCTGCATCCAGGGTCAAACGATGGCATTTATACCGGTGGTGCCAACATGAAATATCCCATGTACGTGCACAACCAGATGCAGGCCGATGGCGGCAATAATACCGACTGGATAAAAAACGGCCAGTGGGTGCCCAACTGGAATAGCAATTTCTTTCTGACCAGGGTCGAGGCCTTGCTCAGCGCCATGGCCAGCCATTTCAATAGCACAACTTATAAAGGTGTGTCTTACGCCAACGTGATTGGCTATGTTGACATCGGCATCTTCGGCTCCTGGGGTGAATGGAACCACAGCTCTATTATTAATAGTCCATCGGAATTTCCTACCGGCCGGCAAGCTACAGCCGCCTCCCTCAATCGAATCATCGATGCGCATATCAAAGCTTTCCCTAATTATCCACTCATTGCAAACATGCACGTTTTTGATGGCAACCAATTTGCCAATGTGCAGGTTCCGCCAGCAACCGGCTATTACGCATTAACGGTTTCTAACGCTTGGGGCAAATTGGGCGTTAAGCGGATGAACTGGGGTCGTGGTTGGGAATATTATGTATTGGCCAGCACCCTGAACAACCCGACGGTTTACAACGGGCTTCGTTTCGGTACGGAAATTTCTGAGCGTTGGAAATATGCGCCTATCAATGGCGAAGGTCCTTGTTATACCACCGCTGAAGGTGGGAATGCGCCATTTTGGAACCTCATGAATGAAGTGCTGACGAATCACATGAGCTCGCTGGGCAATGGTAACTTTTGTGGTGAGCAGTACAATGCCGCTGGTGTTGCCAACCTGCGCGCCGCACTGAAAATGGCTGGTTATCGCGTGGTAGTAGAATCAGGTTCCATGACCACCGATGTTAAAACCAACCAAACAACAAATATTACACTTAACTGGAAAAATATTGGAAATGCACCTGTTTACGAATTTTGGGATGTAATGTATGAGTTGCAAAACCAGAGCACAAATGCAGTTGTTTGGTCAACAAAATCTTCGCATAACCTGCGCTTCTGGTTACCTCAATCAGCCGCTACCCAAGTGAGTGACAATTTCACCATTCCTTCTTCTGTGCCTGCTGGCACTTATAAAATGGTACTGAAAGTAGTGGATCCAAAAGGCTACCGTCGGCCCCTCCCCTTGGCTATCACCGGCCGGTTGACCGATGGCGGTTATTTGCTGCGCAGCAATATTGCTGTTACAGCCGGCAACGCCAATGCAACTACCGTAACAGTTAACGCCGGTGCAGACCAAAACCTGTCGTCCGGTACCACTCAGGCTACATTAACAGGAACGCTTACCGGAACGGCCACCACCACCTGGTCAAAAGTATCCGGCCCCACTGGTGAAACCATCAGCAGTGCAGCCAACCTTTCAACTTCCGTTACAGGTCTTACTGCAGGCACTTATGTTTTCCGTCTCAGTGCCACTGCGTCTGGTACCACCACAACAGATGATATCACGGTGGTTGTTGCAGCCGCCAACGCCAATGCAGCGCCAACCGCCAATGCCGGAAACAATATTATTATCACCTTGCCCGCCAGCATCGCTAATTTTAGTGGCAGCGGTACCGATACCGATGGCTCGATCCGCTCTTACGCCTGGTTCCAGGTAAGCGGACCAAACACCGCCCGTTTCGGTGCATCCAATGCAGCCAGCACCAGTGTAAGTGGCTTGGCCCAGGGCATATATGTTTTCCGTCTCACCGTAACAGATGATGACGGCGCAACCGCAACAGATGATATTACTGTTACCGTAAATGCAGCTGCGCAAACAACTGACAGCAATACTACAACGCCGCCCACGGTTGCGCCTGTTGCCAATAATGCACCATCTGTGAATGCCGGCGATAACCGCAGCATCACTTTGCCGACCAATTCCGTTACACTTACCGGAACGGCTACGGATAGTGATGGCAGTATTAGCAAATGGGCCTGGACCCTGGTGTCTGGCACTGGTGGTACTATCAATCCATCCAATACAGCCACCACCACCGTTAGCGGTTTGTCGGCCGGTACTTATACCTTCCGCCTGACGGTAACCGACGATGATGGCGCAACAGCTTATGACGATGTTACCATCTTTGTCAACCAGGCATCCAACAAGCCGCCGGTGGCCAATGCTGGTGCAAACTTCAGTACAACCGTTGGCGCTACTATCAACCTGAACGGCAGCGCTTCTACTGATCCCGATGGCACGCTAACTGCATACCAGTGGAAACAGGTTTCCGGACCCAATACAGCGAGTTTTGACCAGCTACGCCAGGTTCGGGTGAATGTCAGCAACCTGGTAGCAGGCACGTATATTTTCAACCTCACTGTTACCGACGACCGCGGCGCGATTAGTTCAGCCAACGTAACTGTTACTGTTACTGCTCCGCAAAACAGTGCGCCAATTATCATTACAGAAGATACAGTGAAAGTAAACCTGCCGGCGAGTGGTGTTGAACTGAATGCCGACCAATCGTACGATCCCGACGGTAAGGTTATCTACTATCGTTGGGAAACATTGAGCGCGCCCAACCTGCCATCCATCGCGAACGATACTGCCTCTATAGCTACCCTGAACAGCCTGGTGGAAGGCACTTATACCATTCGCCTAACGGCAACCGATGCAACCGGTAACAAAACGCAAAAGAATGTGATAGTGATTGTGGCTAACCCTGATGCACAAACGCTGAAACTGTATCCGAACCCAGCAACTACCATGCTCAACATTCAGTTGAATAGCAAGCTGACGGGTAAAACACAGATCCGCTTATACAATATGTCAGGTATCATGGTGCACAACGAAGAGTTCCAGAAAAGCGCCGATGTGGTTACCAAAACCATCAATGTATCTGGATTAACCAGCGGCACTTATGTGTTGACGATTCGAACAGAAGATGCAGAAGTGGTTACGAAAAAAGTACAGAAGATCCAATAACAAGTACAGAAGATCCAACAAATAGAAAACCCCGGCAAATGCCGGGGTTTTCTATTTGTTTTTGGGATGCTATTAATAACCCATATCGCCCATGCCACCATGTTGGTGCGGCGGTGCTGCAGCTTCTTTAACCGGCTTGTCAGCAACCACACATTCAGTGGTCAGCAACATACCCGCAATAGAGGCAGCGTGCTCGAGTGCAACACGACCCACTTTAGTAGGATCGATTACACCTGATTTCAATAGGTTCTCGAACTGCTCCGTGCGTGCATTGAAGCCGAAATCACCTTTGCCCTCTTTGATCTTGTTGATCACCACACTGCCTTCGAGGCCGGCGTTCTCAACAATGATGCGCAATGGAGATTCCAATGCTTTACGAACGATTTGGGCACCCAGCTTCTCGTCTTCGTTGCTGCTACGGAAACTATCGAGCGAAGCGATGGCGCGAATGAACGCAGTACCACCACCAGGAACGATGCCTTCTTCAACAGCAGCGCGGGTTGCGTGCAGGGCGTCGTCAACGCGGTCTTTCTTCTCTTTCATTTCTACTTCTGTTGCAGCACCTACATTCAGTACTGCTACGCCACCGCTCAGTTTCGCCAGGCGCTCCTGGAGTTTCTCGCGGTCGTAGTCAGAAGTAGTGGTTTCGATTTGTGCCTTGATCTGGTTAACGCGGGCAGTGATGTCTTCTTTCTTGCCTTTGCCACCAACAATCACGGTATTGTCTTTATCGATGGTGATAGAAGTTGCTTGTCCCAGGTAGCTGAGGTCAGCATTCTCCAATTTGAATCCTTGCTCTTCGCTGATCACGATGCCTTTGGTCAGGATCGCAATGTCTTGCAGCATTTCCTTGCGACGGTCACCGAAGCCAGGCGCTTTCACAGCAGCCACTTTCAGGGTACCACGCAGTTTGTTCACCACGAGGGTAGCAAGTGCTTCGCCTTCCAGGTCTTCTGCAATGATCACCAACGGGCGGCCACCCTGTGCAACTTTCTCCAGGATATGGAGAATGTCTTTCATCGCGCTCACCTTTTTGTCGTAGATGAGGATGTAGGGGTTCTGCAGTTCTGCTTCCATTTTTTCGCTATTGGTAACGAAATACGGAGAAATATAACCGCGGTCGAATTGCATACCTTCTACTACTTCAACAGTAGTATCGGTGCCTTTTGCTTCTTCAACGGTGATCACGCCATCTTTACCCACTTTCGCCATCGCTTCAGCAATCAGTTTGCCGATTTCAGGATCGTTGTTGGCAGAGATGGTAGCTACTGCTTCAATTTTCTTGTTGTCGTTGCCAACGGTTTGGCTTTGTGCCTTCAGGGCATCAACCACTTTTTCAACCGCTTTGTCGATACCGCGTTTGAGGTCCATCGGGTTGGCGCCGGCGGCCACGTTTTTCAATCCTTCGGTGATGATCGCCTGTGCTAAAACAGTGGCTGTGGTGGTACCGTCGCCGGCAACATCAGCGGTTTTGCTGGCTACTTCTTTCACCATCTGGGCACCCATGTTTTCGATGGGGTCTTCCAGTTCAATTTCTTTAGCAACCGTTACACCGTCTTTGGTTACAGCCGGTGCACCGAATTTCTTTTCTATCACTACGTTACGACCTTTCGGACCCAGGGTAACTTTCACGGCGTTGGCCAGTGTGTCAACCCCTTTCTTCATCTTGTTCCGGGCGTCGATATCGAAATAAATTTGTTTTGCCATGTTATTTCAGTTTGAAATCGTTTATGAATGGGAATGCTTTAAACAATCGCGAGGATATCGCTCTCCCGCATGATGAGGTAGTCACCACCATCGAGTTGCAGTTCAGTACCTGCATATTTGCCGTACAGAACCGTGTCGCCCACTTTCACCAGTGTGGGTTCGTCTTTTTTACCAGGACCGGCAGCAACCACAGTTCCGCGTTGTGGCTTTTCTTTCGCCGTATCAGGGATGATGATACCGCCTGCTGTTTTTTCTTCTGCAGGAGCCGGCTTCACAACCACCCTGTCGTGCAGAGGCGTAATGTTCAACTTCTTAGCCATATTGATTGGTTTTAATTAAGTGAAAAATTTAATCCGGAGAACTTTCCCCGGGCCGGCAAAGCTAAACGAAATACATGCCAATCCAATTTTAAAGTCATTTTAGCAGGTTCCCGCCACTTTCCTGCATTTCCGGCTGACAAAACTGCCTCCCGCCTGTCAGGGACCGCTGCCAGCTGGCAACTTCGGCAGCCAGCAGGTGCCGTGCGGGTAAAGAGCTGATTCTCGAATACCGGCAGTGGTAAGCCCACTTTTCAATAAAATATCAGCAAAAAGCTGCTTTTAAGGGCCTTTTCAGCCATTTTGCCTCCTACATTGGGCTTGAAATACCCGTAACATTCTACCTTATTTTGCCTGCCGTCAGGTTATGATTTACCTGACTATCGGTTTTATTTTACCTGCCAGTTGGCAGCAGACAGGTGAAAGCCTTAGCTTTGCCGACTCAACAAAGTTCTTGTAGGCATGATCAGCAGACGTATCATTCGGGTTAAAGTGATGCAAACCCTTTATTCGCTGGATACAATGGAGGGTTCGGCCAATCCCGGAGAGCCTGTCAGATTATTGAACAAACATTTCGACCAAACCCGGCAGTTATTGGCCTACACCCTGTTTTTCCTGACAGAAGTGCTGCGCTATGCCGAAACCGATGCCCGTAACCGCGCTTCCAAACACCTTCCCTCGGCCGAAGACCTTGCCGTGAACACCAAACTGGCGGGCAATACCCTGTTGTGGAAAATGCTCGAAGACAAATCACTCCAGTCGGTCATTACCGACGACAAACTATCCCGCTACCTCGACAAAGAACTCGTACGGAAAATCTACCTCGAATTGCAGCAATCAGACATATATAAGACCTATATACAACAGGAAAGCCGCGATCCGAAAAACGAAAAAGCGATAGTAGAGTATATTTATACCAATGGCATGATCGGCAACGAAATCTTTACCAGCCACCTGGAAGAACATTTCAATAACTGGGACGATGATTGCGAAATGGTTCACCAACTGGTACAACAATACCTGCACAAACCCGGCAGTTTTGATTTCAGTAAGTTGATGAGCGACGACAAAGCCAACTTCGCCAAAGACCTGCTCAACACCGTAATCGATAAAAAAGAACAGACCCTCGCCCTGATCACACCCAAGCTCAAAAACTGGGACCCCGAACGGATTGCCACCCTTGATATGATCCTGATGCAAATGGGGGTCTGCGAATTTTTATATTTCGAAACCATTCCGCCCAAGGTCACCATCAATGAATACATCGACCTTGCCAAAGAATACAGCACGCCGCAAAGCGGACAATTCGTCAACGGCATACTCGACAATATTCACAAAGACCTGCAGCGCGAAGACCGGTTGCATAAAGTAAGTTTCAAAAAATAGCTATGAAGAAAATAATTTTTGGCGGATTACTAGCCCTGGGTGCCATCGCCTGTACAACAGGACCCGAGCGCCCCGGCGAACAAGCGACCAATACACCGGTAAATCCGGCCCTAGCCGCGCCTGCCACTGCGGTCGACTCCAGCAATTTCACCCATATCAGTTGGGAAAAAACCACCATCGATTATGGGAAAATAAAAGAGGGCGATAGCCTGGCCGTGGCATTCACCTTTACCAATACGGGGGATAAGCCCCTGGTCATCGAATCCGTTCACCCCGCCTGTGGCTGCACAGCAGCAGAACCGCCCAAAGAGCCGATCCTGCCGGGAAAAACAGGCGTCATCAAAGGCAGTTTTAATTCAAAAGGTCGGGTCGGCATCAACAATAAAACCATCGTGGTGAGGGCCAATACCCTCGGCAGCATGGCCCATGAACTCCATTTCAGGGTAGAAGTGGAAAAATCCTGAGAACGGCTAATCAAACCTGGAGAACAGTTAATCAAACCTGGAGAACGGCTATTCAAACCCAGAAAACAGCGCTACAAACCTTGAAAAAAATCGACACTCCGTCAACATTCATTTAAAATTTTACAATCAATAGCACATGAACAATTTAATGCTTTTACAAGCCCCGGCAGGTGGCGGCACTTTGCAACTGGTTTTGCTGGGCGGTATGATCCTGGTATTTTGGCTCTTTATGATTCGTCCGCAAGCCAAAAAAGCCAAACTGGCCAAGCAGTTTCAGGAGAACATGCAGAAAGGAGATCGCATCGTTACCATCGCCGGCATTCACGGTAGAGTAAACAAAGTAAACGACGACGGCACCATCGAAATGGAAGTGAGCCCCGGCTCGTACATGAAGATTGAAAGATCAGCCATCTCTTTGGAGTGGACGCAGAGCCTGAATAAATCAGTGGCTGCTGTTGCCGAGAAAAAATAACATGCTACGCATCGGCATCACCGGTGGAATCGGTAGCGGCAAATCAGTGGTTGCCCGGGTTTTCGAAAACCTGGGCATTCCTGTTTATAATGCCGACAACACGGCTAAAATGTTGATGGAAACCGATGTATCGCTGGTAGAAAAGATCACCCGGCTTTTTGGTCCCGCAGCCTATACCGACCAACGGCTCAACCGTTCCTACATCGCTGCACAGGTATTCAACAACCAGGAAAAGCTCGATGCCCTCAATGCCATTGTACACCCCGCGGTAATACAATATGGCGAAGACTGGTTTGCGCGCCAGCATGCACCCTATGCCATCAAAGAAGCAGCGCTGTTTTTCGAAACCGGCACAGCCGGACAGATGGACAAGATGATTGGTGTATCTGCACCTGTCGCCCTGCGCATCCAGCGCGCAATGCAGCGCGACCAGCTTTCGCGCGAGCAGATCAAAAATCGCATGGATAAGCAGTTGGATGAATCGATTAAAATGCGGTTATGTGATTATGTGGTGGTAAACGATGACCAGCATTTGGTGTTGCCGCAGGTTTTGCGGCTCGATAGTTTGTTCCGGCTGCAGGGAGATCGCTGAGCATGTAGGAGGAGATCGCGGTGGTTGTTTCTCGCTGAGACGCTTTTTGGTTTGTTTCTCGCAGAGATGTTTTTTTGTTTTGTTTCTCGCAGAGAGGTTTCTCGCAGAGAACACTGAGGAACAGAGATTTTTTTATGTGGGTGTTGCGGTTAGTGTATGTGGGCACTGCAATTAGAGTATGAGCACACCGTAGTTTATGTGCGTACCGTAAATTATATGCATACCACATTTTATGTTTACACCATAATTATAATACTTGGGCAACGCAATTATTGCGTAGAGACAACGCTATAATTGTGTAGAGGCATAGCAACTATTGCACATGGCCGCAGCAATTATTGTGTTTCAGCGCTACAATTAGTGCACACGATCGTGCTTTAGAATATGATGTCGCCTCGCCACACATTTGGATCATTATGCAAACCAAGCCGCTGCATACCGCAGCAATCATCCATCCAATAAATTAGTTTTAAATAATACAGCGGCCTCTGTTCCTCCGCGGCCTCTGCGAGAAACAAAAAAACATCTCGGCAATAAACCTCTCCGCGAGAAAAAAAATATCTACATCGTAAAAAATCACGCATCACCAAGCTAACGCAGCGCGAAAAAAACATCCATAAAAAGTCGCTCCAAAAACGGAACGGCCTAAAAAATATACCGCCGCCTCTGTTCCTCCGCGGCCTCTGCGAGAAACATCTCCGCGAGAAACAAAAAAACATCTCAGTAAGTAACCTCTCCGCGAGAAACAAAAAAAACCACTCGACGTGAAACCCCCTACGCGCAAAAAAGCCGCTCCAGAAACGGAACGGCTAAAAATATACCGTAGCCTCTGTTCCTCTGCGGCCTCTGCGAGAAACCTCTCCGCGAGAAACAAAAAAAACCACTCGACGTGAATCCCTCTACGCGCAAAAAAGCCGCTCCAAAAACGGAACGGCTAAAAATATACCGTAGCCTCTGTTCCTCTGTGGTCTCTGCGAGAAACCTCTCTGCGAGAAACAAAACAACATCTCAGCAATAAACTTCTCCGCGAGAAACAAAACAAAAACCTCTCCGCGAGAAACAACCGCCGCGATCTCCTACCGCAGCTTAGAGAGCACTTCCTTAATACGCGCCATCCCCTCCTTAATCTTCGGCAGGCTGTTCGTATACGCAATTCGAATACAATTTTCTTCTCCGAATGCCTTGCCTGTCACCGTGGTCACATAGGCGTTCTCCAGAATATAAAAACAGAGTTCGTCTGAATTGTGAATCGTCACCTTGCCATCTGATTTTCCGAAATAAGAAGAGATATCCGGAAACACATAAAAAGCACCATCGGGTTCATTGCAGGAAACGCCAGGAATCTCGGCCAGCAATTGCATGATGGTCTTTTTGCGTTCAGCAAATGCGGTTACCATGTCGCGGCTGGGCGTAAGGTCGGTAGTCAGTGCCACCACCGCCGCTTTCTGCGTTACGGCATTGGCGCCACTGGTGATTTGGCCCTGCACTTTTTCGCAGCCCTTTACGATTTCGGGCGAAGCAGCGATATAACCCAGGCGATAGCCGGTCATCGCAAAACCCTTGCTCAAGCCATTGATGATGACTACCCGATCTTTGATATCAGCAAATTGTGCGATGCTTTCGTGTTTGCCATTGTAGTTGATGTATTCATAAATCTCATCGCTCATGATATATACCTGCGGATGCTTGCGGAAAACCTCGGCCAGCGCAGCGAGTTCTGTTTTCGTATATACGGCACCGGTAGGATTCGAAGGCGACGAAAACATGAACAATTTCGTACGGTCGGTGATAGCGGCTTCCACTTCGGCGGCGCTTACTTTGTAATTGGCCGAGGCCTTGGTGCGAATCATCACCGGTTTGCCTTCATTCATCCGAACAATCTCTGAATACGATACCCAATACGGCGTCGGAATGATCACCTCATCGTCTTTATCAATCAGTGCCATGATCAGGTTGGCAATGCTTTGCTTGGCACCGGTTGACACCAAAATATTCTCCGGCTTATAGTCGAGGTTATTGTCGCGCTTCAGTTTGGCACAGATCGCTTCCCGCAGGTCGGGATAACCCGCCACTGGCGGATAATGACTCCAGTTGTCATCCACCGCTTTCTTCGCCGCTTCCTTGATATGGGCAGGCGTATCAAAATCAGGTTCTCCCAGGCTGAGGTCGATGACATCGAATCCTTTCGCACGCAATTCACGGCCCATTTTGGCCATCCGGAGCGTTTCCGGTTCACTGAAGCGTTGTAAACGCGCTGATAAAGACATGGTATGTTGAGTAGATTATTCTGTTTGCTTGGGTCAACAGCCGGCGAAATTAACTATTTCATCTGTAATAACAGCTTCATTTGCGGTTTCAGGTCGCCCGTACCGCCTGGCTGGCCCACAGCCAAAATCGAATAAAGCTCGTTGTTCTTAATCGTGACGGTATCCATAAAAAGCGTATTGTAAAACCGGTCTTTCATCATCATTTGCCAGTTGCCCGGACGCAAACTAAAATTGAAACTGCCGCTTACCGATTTGTCACGGCCCACAAATGGCTTTTTATTCACCAGGCGCTGTATGGCGGTATCAATGCCCAAGGTATCCAGCACATTGATCCGATGCATCCAAAGGCTGATGCTGTCGCCACCCCGGTAACAATTGATGAAGCGCACCCGCCCCACACTGTCGTTTTGCGATGGCGCGTCGGTTACAATCAGTAGTTGCGCCACCTGCTGGGCATCGACCGAATCATAGTGCACCAATGTGTAATAGGCACCCGCGTTCCAGGAAACAAATTTATTGAGCGAAACGGCCTCGCCGCCCACCACCCAGGTCGAATTACGAATGCCCGGTGCCGTTTCAATATACCCGCCATTGCCCTGGCTGCTGACGGAGATCTCCCCAAAAGCCACCGGTGTTGTCAACAAGGGTATATCATCGAGCAACAAATTGACTGAATCGCTCGAAAGGGCCATATTGATGATTGCTATCCGTGCCTTGGGACTGCCCGTGGTTTCATCGCGCTGACAACCAATGAGTAAGAGGAAACCCACTATCAGAATAAAGATTTTTCTCATATCTGGACATCTTTTCCCGTGTCAGCGTCCGCCTCAATGGCGAACAAACGGCCTGCACCCCGTTTTTGGGCTGCCATCCCGACACCAGAATCCGGTCTGCAAGATAGGCCGAATGCATGAACCGTTGGCCCAAACCCTTTCCCTGTCAATATTTCGGGCGAAATCCTATATTTGCACCTCTTTAAAAAATAACGAAACAAAAAACGCGATGAGAAGTCTGGTGAGCATTTTTGCTGCATTCCTGATCCTGATTTCCCTGTACCAGCTTTCCTTCACCTGGTTTGTGAATAAGCACGAAAAAGCCATAGAAGTAAAGGCCCAGCGGTTTGTAAATTCATTGCCAACCCCTGCGCAAAAGTATCCCGGAAACCCTAGCACACAGGCGCTGTACAAAGACAGCCTGGATGATATCCTGAAAGCGCGCGTGCGTTTTCTGCAAGACAGCACCAAAAACGAAAAGATTACCTGGTGGGGACAAACCTACCAGAAAGCTAAAGAGAGTGAACTGCTGCTGGGTCTCGATCTGCAGGGTGGTATCAACGTAACCATGGATGTGGCGCTGGATGGATTGATCCGCGGACTATCAAACAATCCTTCTGATCCCGTACTGAAGAAAACAATTGAAGAAGCGCTGAAGCGGAAAGTAAATTCTGATGCAGACTTCATCACCATCTTCTCGCAAACATTCAAGGAATTAAACCCGGGCGTTAAGTTGGCACCACTTTTTGCCAATAGCACCCGCAACAAATTGAAGATTGATGCGAGCGACGACGCCGTGATCAAATATATCCGCGAACAATCTGTAGCTGCGATGAAGCAGACCTACGATGTACTCACCAAACGTATCGATAAGTTTGGCGTGGCGCAACCCAATATCAGCCTCGACGAAAACAAGGGTATCATTACCGTAGAACTAGCCGGTGCTTCTGATCCCGAACGTGTTCGCAAATACCTGCAGTCTACTGCCAACCTGCAATTCTTCGAAGTATATAATATTGGCGAGCTCGACAAGAGCCTTGAAGCGGCTGATAAAGCACTGGCTGCAGAACTGAAAGGTGTTAAATTGGCAGACACGGTTAAAACAGTGAAAATTGATACCGTTAAAGCAGCCAATGACACTGCCAATAAATCACTGGCCGATGTATTGAAAGGCAATACCGATACCAGCAAAGCTGGCCAGTCGGTCGACCAGGTTCGCAAAGACCATCCGTTGATCACATCCATCTCTTTCGTTAATCCGCAGGATGCGAATAAAGATGGCCGTCCGGAGTTTGCTCCCTATCTCGGTTTTGTACCAACCAAAGACACCGGACTGGTTTCTTCTTACCTGAACAACCCGGTGGTTACCGGCAATATGCCCGGCGACGTGAAGTTTCTGTACGGCATGGCTGAGAAAGACAAAGACGGAAAAGAAATGGATTATGTTCCGCTCTATGCCATCAAGAAAGTACCCGGTACCGATAAAGCAAAACTTGAAGGCGAATACATCACCGATGCTTACCAGGATTTCAACTCCATTACCAGCCAGGTAACGGTGAATATGTCCATGAACAAGCAGGGTGAAAAGATCTGGGCGAAGATGACCGGCGATAATGTAGGTCGCGCCATCGCCATCGTGCTCGACGATATTGTTTACTCTGCACCCAATGTGAACGAAGCCATCACCGGCGGCAATTCTGCCATCAGTGGTTCTTTCACGGTACAAGAAGGACAGGATCTGGCAAATATCCTGAAGAGCGGAAAGCTCGATGCCCCTGCAAAAATTGTACAGGAACAAGTGGTTGGTCCGACCCTCGGCCAGGAAGCCGTTAAAGGTGGTACCATGGCATTCGTGATCTCTTTCGGCATCATCTTCCTGTTGATGTTGGTGTATTATAATACAGCAGGATGGGTGGCCAATATCGCGCTGATCCTGAACCTGCTCTTCACTGTTGGGGTGTTGAGTGCACTGAATGCAACACTGACAGCAGCCGGTATTGCGGGGCTTGTACTGACCATCGGTATGGCGGTTGATACCAACGTTATCATCTTTGAACGTATCAAAGACGAACTGACGCATGGTAAGAGCTACCAGCAGGCGGTTAATGATGGTTACCGTAGATCATTGGCGCCGGTATTGGATGGTCACATCACTACCCTGTTGACCGCGATTATTTTGTTCTACTTCGGTCTTGGTCCCGTACTCGGCTTCGCCACCACGCAGATCCTCGGTATTTTGCTGAGCTTGTTCTGCGGTATTTTGGTTAGCCGACTGATCACTGATTTCTATACCAATAAGAACCGCCACTTCAACTACTTCACCAATATCAGCCGAAGCATTTTCAAACATGCGCAGTATAATTTCGTGAAGTACCGGAAAGTGACCTATATTATTTCTTTCATCGTATTGGCACTGGGTATTGGCGCCATGTTCAATGGCTTCAAACAAGGTGTTGAATTCAGTGGCGGTCGCTCCTATATTGTTAAATTCCCGCAGGCGGTGAAAGAGCAGGAAGTGGGCGATGCGTTGGAGAAAGTATTTGATCGTTACCCGGTGATTAAAACCTACGGCGGACCAACACAGTTGGATATCACGACCGATTATATGGTGGAGAAAGCATCCCCCGAAGCCGATGCGGAAGTGCAGGCTAAACTCTTTGAAGGCTTGAAACCATTCCTGCCCGCCAATACCACCGCAGCAGAATTCAATACCAAGTACAAGCAAGCCAGCAAGCGTGTTGACCCGACGATTTCCGACGACTTGAAATCGGGTGCTAAATGGGCTACATTCTGGTCGCTCCTGGCGATCACTTTGTATATCCTGATCCGCTTCCGCGACTGGCGATATTCACTGGGAACCATTGTGGCTTTGTTGCACGACGTGTTGGTAACGCTGGCAGTGTTCTCCTTCTTCAAGAATATTGTACCCTTCCCGCTTGAGATCGATCAGCACTTTATTGCAGCGATCCTGACGGTGATTGGTTTCTCGATGAACGATACCGTGATTGTATTCGATCGGGTGCGTGAAAACAGCCACCTGATGAAAGGGGCCAGCAAAGCCACTATCATCAATAAATCGATCAATGATACCCTGAGTCGTACCATCATGACTTCGGTAACTGTATTCCTGACCATCCTGGTGTTGTTCCTGGTAGGTGGTGAAGTAACCAAAGGTTTCGCCTTCGCGATGCTGATCGGTGTGATCACCGGTTGTTACTCTTCCATCTTTGTAGCAGCACCGATCCTTGTGGACTTCGGCAAAGACAAGCCACTGGGTGAGTCAAACCTGGAACAAGAAAACTGAGCAATAGTTTAAGGTGTAAAGTTTAAGGGTTTAAGGTTGCTGCCGCTGGCTGTGCAGCCAAAAAGAAAGGCAATTTGCTTCATAGGCAAGTTGCCTTTTTGATTGGTGGCGGGATTTGTGTTTGGGTAGGTTTGGTGTTTGGGTAGGTTTAGTGGCGCTCTTTAGTGGCGGGACTTATTTTGTGGCGGGATTAATTTGCGTTGGAGGTTTGGTGGTGCTATTCAGTCTAGTAGTACAATTCAATGTCGGCATTCATTTAGATGGGATTTGTATTTTTTATTGTAGCCGTCAAAAAGTATACGCTTAAAAGCATCCGTTTATAATTGCCCGTTTAAGGGCAGTTGACAAAACGTCGTCGACAATTGGGGGGGGAAAACTTACTTATATATTAGTGACAAATCTTAGTAAGTGCATCGAGGCAACCATTGAAACTTGACATGCAATGTCAAACGAAATTCGATCGTCGATAGCCAATGAATTTCAAGTATATAATTGAAAGAAATTCGACAATTAGTATTCCTTTCATTCAAAAAAATCGTTCAAAATAAATCGAAGAACAGTCTCCATTGAAATGCTACATACAATGGCCAAGAAAAAACAACAGCACCCCCGCACGCGGCAGCAACCTTAAACGCCACACTTTTTACCTAAAACCAGTAGCTCGCTTAAACCTTAAACCTTAAACTACCATTTGAATCTCGACTTTCAGCCCTTTAGATGGCAAAGCTTGTTCCACATCCGCAGGTTTTGCTGGCGTTTGGATTGCGGAAGGTAAAGCCGCGGTTGTTGAGGCCATCCTGCCAGTCGATCTCCATGCCGGCGAGGTAGATGCCCTGGGATCTGTTCATGATACAGGGTATGTCTTCAATCGTAAAATGGTCATCATTGGCCGTATCGGGTTGATCGAACCCCAACACATAGCTTAATCCCGAACAGCCGCCTCCCTTCACCCCGATACGCAGCAATTGCGTACGGTCAAAATCTGGCGCCGCCATCAGGCTTTTTATTTCTTTGATGGCACCGGCTGTTAATACCACCGGCGCGGCTATTGTCGTTTCCATACAGTTTCCACTTTGCTACAAAAATAACACTTAATTTTGTAGGTTAAAAGACTACAAATCGGCCTGTATGGATACGACAACGATGTTTCTGATTGCATTTGGATTGCTTGTTATTATTGCCGGACTCTATTTCTTCTACTATATGCGCGATAAGAAAGTAGATAATATTCAATTAACGCAGCCATCCGCCACAGATAACCTCAATACAAAACAACTTAAATTACAGGCATACGAACGTCTGGTCATATTGGCGGAAAGAATCGCACTGCCCAACCTGATCAGTCGAAGCAATGAGCCGGGTTTGTCGATGCGCGAAATGCAATCCCTGCTCACCCAAACCATTCGCCAGGAATTTGATTACAACCTGTCGCAGCAGATATATGTGAGCAACGAAGCCTGGGAGGCCATTCGCACGCTCAAAGACCAGAACATCCATATCATTAACCAGATGGCCGGTATCTTGCCAGCTGAAACCAGTGGCGTCGAACTCAACAGAAGAATTCTGGAATTGTTGATGAGTCAACCGCAAGGCTCCATGCATTCGTTGGTGCAGGAAGCACTCAGCCATGAGGCCCGCAAGCTAATGGTATAACGGCTGATGTAATAAATTGATGTCGAAAAATATTCATACCGACAGCGGGATCGAGGTAAAGAAGATCTATCAACAAGCAGATTTACCCGCCGCTTTCAACGGCCAGGAAATAGCCGGTAGCTTTCCATTCACCCGTGGTGTGCAGGAAGATATGTACCGGGGCAAACCCTGGACCATGCGACAGTATGCAGGCTTCAGTACTGCCGAAGCTTCCAACGAAAGATACCACTACCTATTGTCGCAAGGCGTTACAGGGCTCAGTGTTGCCTTCGACCTGCCGACACAAATCGGGTACGACAGCGATCATCCGCTGGCAGAAGGGGAAGTGGGAAAGGTAGGCGTAGCAATCGACAGCCTGGATGATATGCATACCTTGTTCAAAGGCATTCAACCCGAACAGGTATCCACCTCCATGACGATCAATGCAACGGCATTTATTTTGCTCGCCTTGTATGTGGCCATGGCCAAACAAAAAGGCGCCGATCTCAAAAAATTAACGGGCACCATACAGAACGATATCCTGAAAGAATATGCTGCCCGTGGCACATTCATCTATCCACCGAAACCCTCCATGCGCATCATCACCGACGTGTTTGAATGGTGCAGCGTTGAGCTTCCAAAATGGAATACGATTTCGATTTCAGGATACCATATCCGCGAAGCGGGATCAACCGCCGCGCAGGAACTGGCATTTACCCTAAGTAACGGCAAGGCCTATGTGAAAGCAGCGCTCGAAAAAAAGATCGATATCAATACCCTCGGCCGGCGACTCTCTTTTTTCTTCAATGCCCATAATAATCTCTTTGAAGAAGTAGCCAAGTTTCGCGCTGCCCGCAGAATGTGGGCCACCATCATGCAATCGCTCGGGGCCACCGATCCGAAAGCGATGATGTTGCGCTTCCATTCACAAACAGGTGGAAGCACTTTAACCGCGCAACAACCATTGAATAATATCAGTCGCGTTACCCTGCAATCACTCGCTGCGGTTTTAGGTGGCACACAATCTCTGCATACCAATGGTTACGACGAAGCATTAAGCCTGCCCACAGAAGAAGCAGCCCGCATTGCGCTGCGCACCCAACAGATCATCGCATTTGAGAGTGGTGTGACCGATACCGTTGATCCATTGGCAGGTTCTTTTTATGTTGAATCACTGACAGCAGCCATCGAAGAAAAAGCCTGGGACCTTATCACACAGGTCGATCGCATGGGTGGTAGCGTAGCCGCGCTGGAACAGGGTTTCATGCAAGATGAAATAGCCAGCAGCGCTTATCGCTTTCAGCAGGAACTGGAGAAAGGCGAAAAAATCGTGGTGGGTGTGAATGCGTTTGAAACCGTCGAAAAACAAAACACGCCTATTTTTTCGGTGGATGACAGCATCAGACAAGTGCAAACAGAAAAACTGGCTGCCCTGCGCAATCAGCGTGATCCGGCTCTGGTGGATCGGATTTTACAAACGCTGAACGACAAAGCAGCCAGTGACGAAAATATTATGCCGACGGTCATCGAAGCGGTCGAAAACAAATGCAGCTTGGGTGAAATCGCCGATGAACTCAGAAGTGTTTTTGGCGAACACCGTTAGCGTTGCTGAAACATCCATATGCGTAGTTCAACGCATTCAATCTTTCCAACCAACCGCAACAACAATTTATTGCAACACTTTATTGATGACTTGGATGACGCCATTGTCGGCCGATTCGGCACTGCCGACCAACGAGCCTGCATCGAGCGTAACTGGGTTGCCTGCCAGGGTTTTCAATGTACCGCTGGCAAGATCACTGGCACTTACTTTGCCGGCTACCAAGTGATTCTTTAACAGTCCGGCGAGCTGGGACAATCCTTCTTTGCTACCGGTGAGTTTGGTAATTGCATCCTGCCCCAGAGAAGCGAGCGCATCATTGCTGGGTGCCAGCACTGTCAGCGGACTGCTTCCACCCAATAACTTACCCACCGCAGGCACTTTGTTTAACAAGCCACTAAAGGAAGAAAGATTGGGATTCTTTCCCAGCACGCCCAGGAGGTTGGTGGCCGTGGTTAATGAATTCAGTGAGCTGGAGCAACCAAAGTTGCAGAAGCTGATCACAACCATCGCAATCAGCACAATAAACCTGTTCCGTTTCATAAACTAATTTTTAAGGTGAATACTACTGAACAGGCCTTAACGCAGTTGGAAATATTTTGCTAAATTAAGCCTTCAACCAAAACACACATGAAATTCCATTTGAAACTGCTTATGGGCTGTTTGCTTCTGTCGTTGACAGCGGCCGCCCAAAAAGATATGAGCGCCATTATTGATGCCAAAGCCAAGGCAATTCTACCCAAACTCATTGAATGGCGGCGATACATCCACGAACATCCAGAATTATCAAATCGCGAAGTGAAAACAGGCGAATACATCGCAGCACACCTGCGTTCGCTCGGTATTGAAGTGCACGACAAAGTGGCCAAAACCGGTGTGCTAGGCATTCTGAAAGGCGACAAACCCGGCCCGGTGATTGCCATCCGCGCTGATATTGATGCACTGCCAGTAGAGGAAAGGGCGAATATTCCCTGGAAATCGACCGTGAAAGCCGATTACCTGGGCCAAACCGTGCCGGTGATGCATGCCTGCGGACACGACACCCATACAGCCATCCTCATGGCCACCGCCGAAGTATTGGCCAGCATGAAAAAAGACCTGCCCGGAACGGTTAAGTTTTTCTTTCAGCCGGCAGAAGAAGGTGCACCCGGAAATGAAGAAGGCGGCGCGCCACTGATGATCAAAGAAGGCGTGATGGAGAACCCGAAAGTGGATGCGGTTGTGGGATTGCATATTGCCGGCGGACTCGAAATTGGCCAGATCCGTTACAAACCTGGCGCATCCATGGCATCGTCGGATTGGATCTCGATAAAAATCAAAGGCAAGCAGGCACACGGCTCTACGCCCTGGTTGGGCGTTGACCCCATCAATGTGGGTTCGCAAATCATCAATTCACTGCAAACCATTGTAAGCAGACAAGAAGACATCGTGAAAGCGCCCGTAGTAGTAACCATTGCTAAATTTCACAGCGGTGTGCGCGCGAACATCATTCCCGAAGAAGCACAATTGGAAGGAACAATTCGCACCCTTGATCCGAAAATGCAGAAAGATGTGCATGCCCGCATCCGGAAAATGGTAGAGAAGATCGGAGAAGCCAACAATGCAACCATTGATCTCACCATCGATACCAAAACGCTGGTTACCTATAACGACTCTGCCCTCACCTATTTACTGGCCCCTTCACTTGAAAAAGCAGCAGGCAAAGCAAATACGGCATTGTCGATCTGGACCACTGGTGCCGAAGATTTTTCTTTCTTTGGAGAAAACACCCCCACCCTCTTCTTCAATCTGGGCGGCATGCCCAAGGGCGGTGATCCATCGAAAACAGGCGGCCACCACACGCCCGACTTCTATGTTGACGACAGCATGCTCGACGTAGGCGTGAAAGCATTTTGCAATATTGTTTTTGACTATGCGGCGAAAAAAAGCAAAACAAGCAAGTAGCCCAAGCCCTTGCCCTGGCAGTTTAAGGTTTAAGGTCTAAGGTTTAAGGTTGCTACCGCGTGCGGGAATACGTTTAACGAGTTAGCTAATGCTGCCAATGCAGAACATATTTGTATGCAAGCAATGTTTTCATGCGCAATAGATACCTTGCGATATTAATAACTTGAGCTACTGGTAATATGCGCTACTGATAACATACCGCCTCATCACCAGGCGCCTCCACCTAAAGCGCCGATTCTTTTCCAATGGTCGTTTCCTTTTTGATAGACCCAAATGGCAACCTCGCCGCCACTATTAACATAGTATCTAAAAAAATAAATCAATATCGACTTTTTTCTCAAGTAGATTGGATCACTAAAACTAAAAGCCCAGGTTACATTCTCAAAATAACTGCCCGCTTTTGCTGGCGAGGATGACAATTGAATAGCGTCAACTCTTTTCCGAAACTGCCTTTCAACAAAAGGAATAAGTGTATCGAACCGAAGTCTTTGAGAATTTGGAAAAAGCGTATCAGCCTGCACAGATTCATCCATTCTTTTCAACTGTGCAAAAATATATTTCCTTTCTGCATTGTTGAAGCTAAGTCCTTTCCTTTCCAGTTCTTTAAAGCCAAGCTTCGCATTTTTTAGGATGTCTACATAGTCGCTTTTTTGTAACCTGTCGGCATAGTACAAATTGCCATTGGGCTGAAGCCGTCGCATTTCTTTGCCAATAAAATGCAAATACCCGCTATCAACTATTTGACTTTTGACAACAATCGAGGTCATAAACAACAGCGCAAGCATTTGAATCTTCATTAAATCAGCTTGAATCATTTCTTTGCTTCTTTGTTCAAATGCACCTACGTTCAAACGCCTTCAAGGTCATTTTCGCTCGCAGTCATTTTAAACTTACCCCTTACAAACTTACGCTCCTTTGCAACTTACACCGCTTGCAACCTACACCGCTTGCAACTTGCCAACCTTGCAACTTACGCTCCTTTGAAACTTACACCGCTTGCAACTTATACCGCTTGCAACCTATACCGCTTGCAACCAACACAGCTTTGTAGCTACATTCATTCTACTCAACATATACCTCCGCAACAATAATGAAAACAACCCACCCCTTACATTCAACAAGCAAAAAACAACGCATACCCTCCGCACGCGGCAGCAACTTTAAACCTTAGACCTTAAACCTTAAACAAGCCAAGCTTATGTCTTGCTTTTTTCTTTGGCCCAGGTATCTTTTAATGTCACCGTTCTATTGAACACCAGGTTTTCTTCCGAGCTGTCTTTATCGAGCGTGAAATACCCTTTTCGAAGAAACTGGTACCGATCACCGAAACGGCTTTTGAGTAGTGCGGGTTCAGCATATACATGACTGATTACCTGCAGCGAGTCGGGGTTGATGTATTCCTTGAAATCACCCTCCTCGTTGCCCGGGTCTTCAACACGGAACAATCGATCGTACAAACGCACTTCAGCACTTACGGCATGCGGAATGCTAACCCAATGCAGGGTGCCTTTCACATTGATGCCAGAAGTATCAGCGCCACTGCGGCTTTCGGGAATATAAGAGCATCGTAGTTCGATGATGTTGCCGTTTTCGTCTTTGATCACTTCATCGCATTTGATGATATAAGCGCTCTTGAGCCGAACCATTTGGCCAGGCGCCAGGCGGAAGAATTTCTTTGGCGGGTTCTCCATGAAATCTTCTTTCTCGATATACAACTCGCGACTGAAAGGAATATCGCGGACTTCAATTTTTTCTGCCTCCGGATTCTCTTCGCTTTGCAGCATTTCGGTTTTCCCTTCGGGATAATTGGTTATAACCAGTTTCAACGGGTCAAATACCACCATCCGCCGCAAGGCGATCTTATTCAAATCTTCGCGAATACAAAACTCAAGCAGCGATACATCGATCAGGTTTTCGCGTTTGGCAATGCCAATGCGATCACAAAAATCACGAATGCTTTCGGGGGTATAACCGCGACGGCGCAATCCACTGATCGTTGGCATGCGCGGATCATCCCAGCCATCTACGAACTTCTCATTCACGAGTTGCAAAAGTTTTCGTTTACTGGTCACCGTATAATTGATATTCCGGCGCGCAAACTCGTATTGGTGCGAAGGATAAATCTCTAGTGTTTGGATCAGCCAGTCGTACAACTCGCGGTGTGGCACAAACTCCAGCGTGCAAAGCGAATGGGTGATGTGTTCGATCGAATCACTCTGTCCATGCGCAAAATCGTACATGGGATAAATGCACCAGTCGTTACCCGTACGATGGTGATGCGCATGTTTAATGCGGTACAAGATGGGATCACGCATCAGCATATTCGGATGCGCCATATCAATTTTCACCCGGAGGGTACGCGCACCGTCGGGAAATTCGCCCGCCTTCATGCGTGCAAAAAGATCCAGGTTCTCTTCTACCGACCGATTGCGAAACGGACTGTCCACACCGGGCTGCGTGGGCGTGCCTTTTAATGCCGCAATGGCGTCGGCGGTGGAATCATCCACGTAGGCGAGTCCTTTCTTGATCAATTGTACCGCGAAATCATATAATTTTCCAAAATAATCCGAGGCGTATAGTTCATTCTTCCAGGTAAAGCCCAGCCAACGGATATCATCTTTGATGCTTTCCACATATTCAGTGTCTTCCGTCACCGGATTGGTATCGTCAAACCGCAGGTTGGTATAACCGGGAAATTTATTGGTGAGGCCAAAGTTCAGGCAGATGCTGCTGGCATGGCCAATGTGCAGGTAGCCGTTGGGTTCGGGCGGAAAACGCGTAACGATTTCTTTGTATTTCCCGGCGGCTAGATCGCTCTCAACAATCTCTTCAATAAAATTGTGGCTTTTCTCTTCTTTCGTATCCATGCCCCAAACTTACTATTCTTTCGCGCATTTTCACCGCGTACCGAAGAGCAGACTGCCCACGCGGATCATATTACTGCCTTCTTCCAGCGCCCATTGGTAATCGGCACTCATGCCCATTGACAAAATACCGCCGGGCAGCCATTGATCAGCGATGGTTTTTAGTTGTTGAAACTCCTTTCTCACTTGTTGGGTATCATCGGTAAAACTGGCCATTCCCATAAATCCCGCCAGCACGGCTGCTGCAAATTTTTCGGGCGATAGCTGCTTTTGCTGCCAGAGGTCCTGCAAGCCTTCTTCATCAAAACCGAATTTGGTTTCTTCCTGGGCGATATGCACCTGTAAGAGGCAATGGATGGGCCGGTTGTACTTAGCCGATTGTTTGCTGATCTCTTGCAACAATTTTACACTGTCCACCGCATGGATCAGGTGAACAAAAGGCGCTATCTGTTTCACTTTATTGGATTGCAGGTGACCGATAAAATGCCATCGGATATCGGCCGGCAAAAGCGGTTGTTTTTCGAGCAATTCCTGCACATAATTTTCACCAAAATCGCGCTGTCCCGCGTTGTACAAAGCGCGGATGTCTTCTACCGATTTGGTTTTGCTCACCGCTACCAGGGTAGCCTGATACGATTTACAAACAGCGAGTATAGCATGATAAGCAGGTAGATCAATAGCCATGGCGCAAAACTACCAATTAGTTTTGAGTGGGCGTTTGTGGGAATGGGTCGAATCAATCTTTCAATACAGATCGGCCAATCACGATACGTTGCACTTCAGAGGTGCCTTCGTATATCTGGGTGATTTTAGCATCACGCATCAGTCGCTCTACATGGTATTCTTTCACATAACCATAACCGCCGTGCACTTGTACTGCTTCGGTAGTCACCCACATGGCCGTTTCGGAAGCATATACTTTGGCCATGGAGCCACTCAACGTATAGTCGAGACCGTTGTCTTTTTCCCAGGCGGCTTTGAGGCACATGAGTCGGGACGCTTCAATGCGCGTAGCCATATCTGCCAGTTTAAACTGGATGGCCTGGTGGTTCATGATCTCTTTACCGAATGCTTTGCGCTGTTTTGAATATGCCAGCGCACGTTCATACGCCCCACTGGCAATACCCAATGCCTGCGAAGCGATGCCGATACGACCACCGGCCAGTGTTTTCATCGCAAACTTGAAACCGAATCCATCATCGCCAATGCGATTTTCTTTCGGCACTTTCACATCAATGAAAGAAATGCTGTGCGTATCACTTCCCCTGATGCCCATCTTGTTTTCTTTGGCACCCACTTGTACACCGGGCGAGTTCTTCTCAACAATAAATGCATTGATGCCGTGCGAGCCAAGTGTATTGTCGGTTTGTGCAATGACCAGGTACACCGAGGCCGATGAGCCATTGGTGATCCAGTTCTTGATGCCATTGAGCAGGTAATAGTCGCCTTTGTCAACGGCCGAAGTATGTTGCGAAGTGGCATCACTGCCGGCTTCGGGTTCACTGAGCAGGAAAGCGCCGATATACAATTCGCCGTTTTTGCGGCCCTGGGCCAGGGGTGTCAGGTATTTCTGTTTCTGCGCTTCGGTGCCATAGTTTTCGAGTCCCCAGCAAACCAGGCTATTGTTCACGCTCATGCACACACTGGTACTGGCGTCAATTTTACTGATCTCCTCCATGGCCAAAACGTAACTGACTGTATCAAGCCCTGATCCGCCGTAGGCAGGGCTCACCATCATACCCATAAAACCGAGTTCAGCGAGCTGCATCACCTGCTCTCGCGGAAAAATTTGTTTCTCGTCGCGCTCGATCACACCCGGCAAACATTGTTGTTGGGCAAAATCGCGGGCGGCCTGGCGGATCATTTGTTGTTCTTCAGTAAGCGTGAAATGCATGCGATCATTTAAGAGAGCGAAAATAATAAAAAGAACCTAACAAGTGTTAGTCAGCCCGATTGTCGACTAAAAAAGCCGCCCCCTTTCGGGAGCGGCTGGTGTATACGCTGGTAATGCTTACTGAACCACCATTTTCTTAATGAGGCTGGTTTTATCGGCATCGAGGCGGTAATAATAGATACCGGTCGACATCTGGCCCTTGCCAACGGTTACCCGATAGCTGCCAGGCTGGTGTGCGCCCTGGGCCAATACTTTGATCATGCGGCCGGTATTGTCGTACAAGGCCAGTCGCAGGTGTGCATTCACCGGCACCACATAGGTAATGACTGCCGTTCCAGCCAACGGGTTCGGTGTATTTTGTAACAACTGGAATTCTTGTGCGGTGCCGCCAATTACGATCGATATAACAGCAGAATACACGAATTTTTTATCGATATCCACTTGTTTCAAGCGATAGAAATAGCGGTGCGGTTGCAGGGCGGGATCGGTGAAACGATAGTTGCTGGTGAGGCTGGTAGTACCCGCGGCCTGCACGCGACCAACGCTTACATAATGTTGACCATCGGTACTTCTTTCCACTTCGTAGTGACTACTGTTTTCTTCCATGGCAGTAACCCATTGCAGCACCGCATTGCTGCCCTGCGCCTGCCCTGTGAAGCTGACAAATTTCACCGGTGTAACCGTACAATTCGGATCAATGGTGATGGTGACTGATTGTCCCGTCACTGTTTCCGTGCAGCCATCTTTGTTGGTGATGGAAGTAAGGTTGTAAGTGGTGGTTTCACTAATTGTTCCTTGCCGATAGATTACGTCGACGTAGTAATCTGAATTCTGGTAAGATGCATTAGGGAAGGGGGAGGTAAGATCGTATGCGCCGTAAGTATAAACGCCCCCGCCAATAGCTACCGATACATGACCGCCCGGGTCACTTGTTCGAGCCACATTATACCCACCATTTGCGGCAACATATTGAACATTGGCAGGTATATGCATAGATGCCGTATAGGTTTGCCCCGGCGTAACCGCCACGGGGGTAGCAAAAATAACCTGTTGCCAGCCGGAGTTGGTTTCATTGGACGTTGAGCCACTAGCGATGACCGAGCCGCCGCTACCGCTATTCAACCAAAGTCTAACCGGTCTTGAGCCGCCCGAAGGAATATTGCTGCTGGGCAGGAATCGAATACCGTCAATCAGGCCAGGCGCCGTAACTGTAAATTGAACCCCAGCTTCCATTTCTCCATTGTCTGCAAATTGGCCTGGTGAGGGTGTCCCATCAAATAGATGTTCTATACTGGATGACGCCGCCTGTATAGTGGCAAAACTATTTCCCGATGTAACATTTGGATAGCTGGTACCATTCACTAGCACCGTGAAAGGACCCTTCGTGCTATTGGTGGTGATTGACAAATGTGCTTCTTCGCCGGGACACAAGGTTGTTTTATCGGTTTCCAGTATCGGTGCCATTGGCTCGCAAGCAGGTAGGCTGTATATCGCCTGGTAGGATCCGGGGTCAGCATCGACAAAACCATAAACGATTCCTGCAATGGGATCTCTTGAAATGGCAACGGGTGTGCCGTTTCTTCTAACCTCAATTAATTGCAAATTATCTTCAAGTTCATTTGGCAGCATGAGATTGAGGTTTCTTGCTCCGCCACTAATGGTGAAGGAGAGTATATTCCCTGACCATACAATGGAGTTGAAATTTGTTGTTTCTTTCGCGTCCAGCCAATTCAACAATTGTCTGGATGAAATGATCGGAATATTGTTTGATAATGCAACATCAATCACAGCATTTGCTCCACTCATATCGTGATTGTCTGTATGCCAGTTTACACAATAAGCGCCATAGAAACCCCTATTGACAATTCCATTCACTAAATCCTGGGGGGCCTTCGGGTAAGTTTGCGCTGACTCATCGGTTAACTGCGTTACTACCTGATAGGAATTAATCAACACCCCATTTGAATCAGCAAATCGCATAGGCATAGCTGATCCTGTGTACATACCATTGCGTTCGCCACCTGGTGAAATATAGCCGATCCACGATGGCGGAAAGTGATAATAGTTGACATCAAGGCGAATGCCATATTCATTACTGGCAATGCGAGGGAAATGCGCCCAACCTGTCCATACAATGGCGTGGGTCCTTTCGGTGCTGAATGGCTCGATAGACGGATTATGCGTTCTGAGATCTGCCAATTGCGTATTCATCCAAAACGGAATTATCCCGTCTGGCAAATTGTTGTGGTTGGTTTGGAAATGGGTGCTCAATTCAAAACCTTGGTTTGAATAATAAGCAACGCTGTCGTTAACATGCCTGGAATCGTCGTAGATATAAGAAGTTCCTCTAATCGCTCTCCAATCAGCTACCCCCGCAGCATTGTCATATCCTGCCGGCGTTCTTTGTTTGAAAAGATTGAAATATGCACCGGTCAGCGACTCAGGATTGGTGGCACCGAGTGATTGTCTCGAGTGATCATCACCCGTCATAACAAAAACACCCTTCACCTTTCTGGGGAAATACCAGAATTTAGGCAATGGTTTTCGATGATAGTTTGCCAGTTGAACAATATTGACCAATAGCCGTTGTTGTTCATCAGCCTGCGGAATCTGAATCTTATTCAAGTCCACCCAGTCGGGCTGCGGGTCGCTGGCCATATTCCCATAAAATAAGTCGTCTGCCCGTATCGGCCAGTTCGTGCCTGGTGGTATTTGGAAAGGCCAGTTGCCAGCGCCCACCGGTGGACTAGGTGAGCGCGGCTGGTATTTCCACGCTAGGTTTCCCTGACGGGTAAAAACGATTGATCTGTTTAGGTCGTAGGCATAAGCAATTGCTCTTCCTTTGGATGCATATATGCGTTGAGAAATGGCTGGATTTGTTGGCGTTCCCGGTGTTGAGGTGCTGTGAAAATAGGCAATAGCTGTAGCGTCACTTCCAATGGTATAGTTATCTGCTACATCATGAAACTGCATTGTTTCACCAACAATTCCCGCTCCAGGCGTACCTGCTGTTGTAACTACTTGTAAGTATTGGTTGGAGCGAGCATCATTACTTCGGCCTGTAATTCCCATAAGACCGTCTAGTTGTGCATCAGGTCTGTAGGCTATCAGGTTGCCACCTTGCACCGTTACAAAATCTGTTAGCGCAGAGACCTGAAGGCCAGACAATGCCGTTTTGGCTAAAATAACAACGTCATAATCTGCTAGCAAGTAACCAGCTGTATTCATAGCGGCTACAGGCGCTAATGCAAAAGATTTTAATCCTTCATTGCGCAGAATTTCTGCTGTGTACTGACCAAATGGGTCGGAAGGATCGTAAAGAACCAATATTGGACCTCCTGTACTGCTAGTAGGCGAAGGGTTCGCTAAAACACTCACTGTATAAGTCGATATTGCACTATAAACACCTCCTTCAAGCGCACGACTTCTGAGCAAAATATTGCCTGGATGTGTTGGCGTATAGGTAAACTCCCAGGTATTGGCACCCGTGATCGTTACCTCGCGATAACCCACGTTATCTCCCAGTTCATAACTTATAGTACCACCATTTACGCCACCATCATTATACGAAGTTTGTGTACTTAATGAAATCTCCACTTTGTCTGCAGCACCTGTATAAGTGCCGTACACAGTAAATGGTACTCCAAGTCTCAGCGCACCACCGGGCGTTACATTTACGATAGTTGATGTGGCAAAATAATTATCCGGCCCATTGGCCTTTGCCGTCAGCAATGAAATAAAAATAAAACAGGGAAGTAGAAAGTTCCTTAAGGTAACCCTAGACCAAACAGTTTCAATTTTCATGTATCCCTTTTGTAAAGTTTCTAATGGAGGTTCGAGCACAGGAATTCAGGGATATGGAGATCAAATCCGAAATACTAGACAAGCAAAGGAAAAATTGGGGGGTTGCTCAGAAAGGATATAGGTAAGGAATCGGCGGTGAAACTAATACAAAAAAACTCGAAATGCAAACACAGGGGACTTTTCCCGGTTGCCCGTTAACCGGAAATTGAATTCCTTTGGTCTGGACAAGCGAAAGCCTGGAAAAAAACAACATAGAAAGTTTACGGACATAACGCTATGAAATTCAAGTAAAAACGCGATTAACCCCTGGTGTTTTTCCGGTAGGGGATTTTGAAAAATGATTTAAATGAGTATTTTGTCGACCATGGATAACCTGAACCCCCATCCCTATTCTCTCCAAAGGAGGAAGTTTATCCGCTGGCTGGCAATGGGTGCTGCCGCTATCGGCGCCCCCGCCCTGGTTTTCAATTATAGTAACCTGCTCAAACCTGACGCTACTGGTCCGGAAGATGAATTAATTGAACTCTGCGGCGACAAAGCACTGTTCAGCATCGGAAAACGATGGACCGAAAATAATCCGGCCGAAAACAACCTGGCTGCCATTAAAGCCAGCTTGTTGAAGGGCAGTACTATTGCTAACTATGACAATTGCAATACCCAACAACTGATCAATTTTGTGCATGCCAAAAGCAAAGCCGAATTTGCCAGGATGGAGACCATGATCACAGATGGTTGGGTGCTTACACAAACCGATTGCAGAATTGCTGCCTTACATTTTCTGAACCACTCGCAAAACACCTGATATGCATATTGATGCCAGGGATTTGGAAAACAACGCTACAATCGAAACCGATATTTGTATAATTGGTGCAGGACCTGCCGGCATCAGTATCGCACTTGATTGGATTGGCAAAAAAGAAAAAGTCGTCTTGTTAGAGTCGGCCGGCTTCGACTACGACGATAAAATACAAGACTCTTACAAAGGTGAAAATACCGGGCTTCCCTACTATCCATTAAAATCTACCCGGCTGCATTATTTCGGTGGCACATCTGGTCATTGGGGCGGCTTCTGCGCCAAACTGGACCCGATCGATATAGAAAAACGATCGTGGATAACGGATAGTGGCTGGCCCATTTCGCTCGACGAACTGGAAGCCTTCTATCCCAAAGCACACGAGCTGGTTGAACTCGGCCCTTACCAATGGTCGGTCGATTACTGGCTCGATACCAAACCGAAATTCAAGCAACTGTTTCCACACAATGATTATCTCTGGGATAAAATTTGGAAGATTAGTCCGCCGACACGTTTCGGAAAAAAATACCGCGAAGCCATTGTCAACGCACCCAATATTCAACTCTATACCTTCGCCAACCTCACGAACCTGACCACCAATGCCGAAGGAAACCTGGTAACGGAAGCCGAAGTAAAAAACCTGGAGGGAAAATCGTATACCGTTAAAGCAAAACAATTCATTCTTGCTGCCGGCGCCATTCAAAATGCGCGAATGTTGCTGGCCGCCAATAAACAACAACCCGGCGGACTCGGTAACCAAAACGATGTGGTGGGTCGCTATTTTATGGAACACATCGAAGTGCGATCGGGCGAATTGTGGCTGGTTGAACCAAACGACCTGGCGTTGTACATGTTAAACATGGAAGCCCGCGCCGAGATCGCCGTTAAACCTGCCATGCAAAAGCAACTCGGCATCACCAACGGCACCATTTCGCTGAGTCCGCTGGATGTAGCCAACCGCCTGCGCGCGCACAGCAAGTCGTGGGCAAGTGATGACCCACGGCAAAACATCGCCGCCGTTCAAACCGAAAACAAAAACGCAGAAGAAAACAAAATAACCAAGCGATTCAAAAAACACTATCACATCGCTTACAGCATGTTTAGTCGTTTTGAATCTGCACCCAACCGCGACTCGCGAGTTTTTCTCGATACGAAAACAGATGCTATGGGAACGCCACTCGCTTCACTGCACTGGGCGCTCAGCGAAATAGATAAAAAAAGCATTCGTCGCGTGCATGAACTGATTGGTCAGCAACTCGGTGCTGCCGGCCTGGGTCGCGTAAAAGTGTTTAAATTTTTGGAAGACCCACACAACAATGGTTGGTCAGAAGGTACCAGCGGTGGCTGGCACCACATGGGTACAACACGCATGGGCACTGATCCCAAAACCAGTGTAGTCGACGCCAATTGCCAGGTGCATGGTATCAGCAATTTGTTTTGCGCCGGTTCTTCCTGCTTTCCTACCTCAGGTGCGGCCAATCCCACCCTCTCCTTATTGGCATTGAGCTTAAGGCTGTCGAACTACATAAAAGGTAAAATGAGTGTTTAAACAGAAAGCTCCTGTTGGCTCAAGCAATGAAAGCTGCTCAGCCCCCAGATGATTTCGGTCGAATCAATACCCACTACTTCTCTTGTTGGAAAACATTGCTGTATAATGTCCAGTGCCAACTCATCTTTCGATGAGCGAAAAGTTGGTACCACCACATGCCCGGATAATAAACCGGCAACCTGAACGGTAGACATGTTTCACTATGATTTTATCAGGCCCTTCCCATCTCTTTCAGGAATGTGACATGAGAAGCGATGGCATACCTGGTTTTTGCGTACTCAATATACGGAATGCCATATTCTTCACAGATTTTGCGAACAATTTTACTGATAGCAGGATAGTGTACGTGCGAAATTTTAGGGAACAAATGGTGTTCAACCTGGAAATTTAAACCGCCAACCAACCAGCATACCACTTTATTATCAGTAGCAAAATTGGCCGTGGTCTTCAACTGGTGAATCGCCCACTCATCTTCCAATTTATTGCTGGCAGGATCGGGCATAGGAAACGAGGTATGCTCTACCGTATGCGCCAGTTGAAATACAATGCTCAACACAAAACCGGCAAAAGTGGTAAAGATGATAAAGCCAATCAGCCACGGCATAAAGCCAACCATATAGATGGGAAGACCAACATAGAGAAACAGGTTGAGCATTTTAAAGCCCCAGAAACTAACATGGTCCCAGAAGTTCATTTTTTTCAACGGTGTAGCGCCAATGCGGCTTGTAAAATATTTGCTGTAGTCCAATACAAAAATCCACAGGATGTAGAGCAGCGAATACAGGAACCAGAAATACAGGTGCTGGTATTTATGCAGCTTGTATTTTTTTTGGGTACTGCTCATCCGCATCCAGGGCTGGATATCAATATCGTCATCCATACCATCAACGTTGGTGTAGGCGTGGTGAATGATATTGTGCTTGATATTCCACATAAAGCTGCTACCACCCAACAGGTTGAGCGAAAAAGCAGCAATCACATTCACCCACTTGTACTGACTGAAACTGCCATGCGCGCCGTCGTGCATAATATTAAAGCCGATCGCGGCCACAATACCGCCCAGCATTATACATTCAAACGCGGCTACCCAATAATTGGGCGTGAAAAAAACTAGGTGAACGTATACAAAGATGAAAGCCACCAGCAAAATGATTGCTTTGGTGTACAAGGTCATATTTCCCGTTGTCGCCTTTCCTCTCTCCTGAAAATAATTGTTGATTCTTCTTTTCAGCTCTGCATGAAAGGGTGGAACGGGTGGTGCGAATTTTGGAGTTGCCATGGAATTAAATGGGGTCTGGTTTTCAGTGGGCAAAGGTATTAAATAATTCGGCCGCCAGCATGATCTTCGTCAGGTTGAAAGGTTAAAATAACCTCAGGTTTCAATTTGAATTAACGCATCCAGTCCGGTGATTCCCAACGACTTCTGCGAATTGAAGCCCTCCGCATATTTAACACCGATTCTTTTGCCCATCATACGGGCGCGGGCAATGATACCTTCCCTGAAATCGGGAGTTGAAATATAGGTCTGCGGGCCCTCCCCCGCTGCCGTTGAAAAAAACTGGGTGGCATAGGCTTCTATCGACCGTATCTTCTCTTCAAAAACTGATGTGATATCGATAATCAGGTCGGGCTCCAGGAGTCGGTCCTGGATATATTGCAACACATATTTGGGTCGCCAGCGCAACTGTGGTTGTCCCGCTTCGTTGAACGTTTCAATCTTCACCAGGCCGGCCAAAAAAGCAGCGTCTTCAATGAGTTTACCGGCCCGGCCATGGTCGGGATGACGGTCTTCCAGCGCGTTTCCCAATATGATCTCAGGTTGGTATTGCCGAATGGCGCGGATAAGCTGCAACTGGTGCTGTTCGTCGTTGGCGAAAAAACCATCTCTCATTTTCAGGTTTTCGCGAACCAATACCCCCATTATTTTGGCGGCATCGGCTGCTTCCTGCTGCCTGGTTTCGATGGTACCCCGGGTGCCCAACTCCCCCTGGGTCAGGTCGATAATGCCTACTTTTTTGCCTTTTTTGACTTCGTTCAGGATGGTGCCCGAACAGCCGAGTTCAATATCGTCGGGGTGTACCCCAATAGCCAGAATATCCAGTTTCATGGCCGCAATATCCTACCTTTGCGCAAATTTTTGACATGATTACTTTCGAAGAGCTGGGTTTAGACGATAGATTGGTAAAAGCGACAGCGGCACTCGGCTTTGTTAACCCCACCAGCATCCAGGAAAAAGCCATTCCGATTTTGCTGGCTGGCACCACTGATTTAATTGGCCTCGCACAAACCGGCACCGGTAAAACCGCTGCTTTCGGCCTCCCCTTGTTACAACTGATTAAAAGCGGCGATAAATATCCCCAGGCACTGATTGTTTGTCCTACCCGTGAACTCTGCATCCAGATCGTAAACGAGATGGAGTTGTTCAAAAAGTTCATGACGGGCGTTAACCTGGTAGCCGTTTATGGTGGTACTTCCATCAGTACGCAGATCCGTGAAATTAAACGCGGGGTGCAGATTGTGGTGGCGACGCCTGGTCGATTGATCGACCTTATCGAACGCAAGGCCATCAACCTGGAACAAATAAAATACGTAGTGCTCGATGAAGCCGATGAGATGTTAAACATGGGCTTCCAGGATGATATTGAATTCATTCTTAAGAACACCCCCAACCGCGAAAGCACCTGGCTGTTCAGCGCCACCATGCCATCTGAAATTCGTCGTGTAAGTAAAAAATACATGACCGATCCTAAAGAAGTGCAGGTGGGCAAAGTGAATACGGCCAACAAAAATATTGATCACCAATATTATGTAACGAGTGCGCAACACCGCTATGAAACCCTGAAAAGATTGATTGATTTCAATCCGGGGATGTACGGTATCATCTTCACCCGCACCAAGGCCGAGGCCCAGGAAATAGCAGAGAAGCTGACCCGCGAAGGCTATGATATTGATGCCCTGCACGGCGATCTTACCCAGGGACAACGAGACAAAGTAATGGGCCAGTTTCGCGATAAATCTTTGCAATTGTTGATTGCGACCGATGTGGCTGCGCGTGGTATTGATGTAACTGGTATTACGCACGTGATCAACTACGAATTGCCCGATGATATTGAAGTATACACGCACCGCAGTGGTCGTACCGGCCGTGCTGGCAATACCGGTATCTGTATGTCGATTGTACATAGCCGTGAGTTGTTTCGCCTTCGGCAGATTGAAAAAATTGCTCAGTCTACTTTCAATCGACTCGAAATTCCCAGTGGCAAAGATGTTTGCCGCAAACAGTTCTTCTCCTTTATGGATCGGTTGTTGCAAACCGATATCAGCCACGGCAATTATGAAGCCTATGTGCCCACCCTGATGGAGAAATTTGCCGATGTAAGCAAGGAAGAGATTCTGCAGAAAGTGGTAGCCACTGAGTTTGATCGCTTCCTGAAATATTATGAGAATGCAGAAGACCTGAACCTGCGCGACGATCGACGCAGCAAGCAAGGCCAGCGGGACAGCGGCGCGCGCGTGGGCAATCGCCGGGGCGAAGCTCGTGCTACCCGATTTGAATCACCGGCGAGTGGCAACCTGACCAAATTGTTTGTTAACCTCGGCACCAAAGATGGTTTTTACAAAGCCAGCTTCCTGCAATTTATTCTCGACATGAGTGATCTTCGCAAAGATGTACTCGGCCGGATTGATATGAAAGAAATGAACAGTTGGGTGGAAATTGAAAAAGGCGCCGCCACAAAAATGATCAAAGCAATCGACGGAAAAACCTACAAAGGCCGCCGCATCCGGATGAATGATGCCAACCGCTAAGGCGTTTGGCTATGTCGGTACACTGAAGTAGATTCGTTGCTCATAAAGCGAACCATACACATTCTAAATTTAAACAATATGGCATACGATGTTTTGGTGATTGGTAGTGGTCCCGGGGGCTATGTAGCCGCCATCCGCGCCTCTCAGCTTGGGTTCAAAACAGCTATTATCGAACGGGAAAACCTGGGTGGTATCTGCCTTAACTGGGGTTGTATTCCCACCAAGGCCCTGTTGAAAAGTGCCCAGGTGATGGAATATATCAAACATTCACAGAATTACGGTATCGAAGCAACCGGCGCGCCCAATTTTGACGCCGTGGTGAAACGCAGCCGTGGTGTGGCGGATAAGATGAGCAAGGGTGTTCAGTTCCTGATGAAGAAGAACAAGATCGATGTGATCATGGGCTTCGGAAAAATCAAAGCAAAAGGCCAGGTGGAAGTAACCAAGGCCGATGGCAGCAAAGAAACGGTTGAAGCAAAACATATCATCATTGCCACCGGTGGTCGCAGCCGTGAGTTGCCGGCCCTTAAACAGGATGGCAAAAAAGTAATTGGCTACCGCGAAGCAATGGTATTGCCGCAACAGCCCAAATCGATGATTGTGGTAGGCAGTGGTGCGATTGGTGTTGAGTTCGCTTATTTCTACAATGCGATGGGCACCAAAGTAACGATTGTTGAATTCTTGCCGAAGGTAGTTCCAGTGGAGGACGATGATATCTCCAAAGAACTTGAAAAGCAATACAAGAAGCAGGGCATCGAAATCATGACCAATGCCAATGTAGAAAGTGTTGACACCAGTGGCAATGGCGTAAAAGCAAAAGTAAAAACGGCTACCGGCGAAGTGGTGCTGGAAGCCGATGTATTGTTGAGTGCCGTGGGTGTAACTGCCAATATCGAAGGCATTGGCCTGGAAGAAATCGGTATCAAAACCGAGAAAGGAAAAATTGTGGTCGATAAAACCTACAAGACCAATGTACCAGGTTTTTATGCCATCGGTGATTGCGTTCCCGGCCAGGCACTTGCGCACGTCGCGTCGAAAGAAGGTATTATCTGCGTGGAAAGCATCGCCTACGGCGAGAAAAAATACAACCACCAGCCCGAGGCACTCGACTACAACAATGTGCCGGGTTGTACTTACTGCACACCCGAAATTGCTTCTGTTGGTTATACCGAAAAAGCGGCGAAGGATGCAGGGTATGAAATCAAGGTGGGCAAGTTTCCGCTGAGTGCTTCTGGTAAAGCATCGGCCGCCGGTGCTACCGAAGGTTTTGTAAAAGTGATCTTCGATGCCAAATACGGCGAGTGGCTGGGCACGCACATGATCGGTTACAATGTAACGGAGATCATTGCAGAGACCGTGCTGGGCCGCAAGCTCGAAACCACGTACCACGAAGTGTTGAATACCATCCACCCCCACCCCACCATCAGCGAAAGCGTTAAAGACGCCGTTGAAGTGGCTTATGGGGAAGCGATCCACTTATAATTCACGGACTTACAATAAAAAAGCGGGTGGCTCCTGGTGAGCCACCCGCTTTTTTTTACCCGACGGGTAGAAGAATTACAGCTTCAGGAACCGCGCGCCAACCAGCACTTCGCCGCTGGCTTTGATAAAGTATTGTCCGCGCGATAGCCCCGCTACATTGATCGAACTACCCATCACATAATTCAGCAACTTTCTAATCGGCTGCCCGCTGCTGTTGTAAATGACCAACTCCCGAAAGCCCGTAACCAGGGTTTTTGAACCAGCCGAACTACCTGTAACCTGTAACCGAATTTCGGTGTTGGCAGGTACGGGATAACAAACCAATTGTATGGCCGGCGCATCGGCTCTTTTCCAATTCGGATCCAGCGCTTGTCCGTCATCTGCCAGGGCCTCACCTGCCAATAAAGAATTGCGCAATGCCGAAACAGCAAACAGACTGCGCATTTTCGCCACCTGATCCAAGGTGAACATATTCATGCAAGCATCATTGGTGCGGTCCATATAGTTCATATACATGTCGCCGGTAGTATTGCTGCAACTGAACACCGTGCCCTGCACACAACCGATATGATAGCCTTGTTGCGGTGGCGTGTCGTCGATGCCATCATCGCCGCAATTGGCATCGCCCCAAATATGTTTCAGCCCCAGCCAGTGTCCCACTTCATGCACAGCAATTCGACCAAGACCATGATCGGTCGATGCATTGTTGCCCCCAAATACCAGGCGATTGATCACGATTCCATCCAGTTCAGCCGCATCACCAATTTCACTCGAATACCCCTTGAGGGCACTCAATAAATCGCAGACCCATATATTAAGGTAATGTTCGCGCGGCCAGGCATCATCGCCGCCGCGACTGCTGTATTTAACCCGGTTGTCGTTGCTAAAAATGCGGATGCTGGTTTGCTTTTGGACAATGCCATTGCTTGATTTTCCGGAGGGATCTTTTTTTGCCAGTGCAAATTTGATATGCGCATTACCCACCCGGTTTTTATACACCTCTGGCACCATTGCCAGATCGCTGTTCAGGGCATTGAAATCACGGTTCAGCGCATCAATCTGCGCTTGCACACTTGCTGTTGATGGAATTGAAGCCGCATCATGGTACACTAGGTGAACCACCACCGGAATGGTAATATCAGGTGCAGTACGCCAGCCTGGCTGGGCCCATATTGTCAGCGAGATAAACAGGCTGAATAGAATGAATAACCCCCTAATGATCCGTCGCATGTGTTGATGATTTGCAGACGGTCAGTCATAGCGTGTGGATCAGTTATCAGCCGCGAAAACGGTGATTTGCCATCGCAAAGGATATTGCCGCAATGGGTAGGGATCAACGAGAAAGTATAGTTTGAAGGGAGATCTGTAAAGCATAAAACAACTGCTTTTTAACTATATTTCAAAGGGTTAGACCCTGTTTTTTTGCGCCAATGCTTAATTTTGCGACAATCAATCAACATGAAAAGTCTCTGCTATATATTGGGGTTTGTGTTACTGACCACTGTGTTTGCCTGCAACAACGCAGAACAATCGTCGACCAACAGCAACACGACGATCGCGAATGGTGTAGCCGTACCCAAAGACCTGGCCTATAAAGTAGTGAAAGTGTTTCCGCACGATACAAACTCGTATACGCAGGGGCTCGTGTTTTTCGACGGACAACTATACGAAGGAACCGGAAGCCCGGAGTACCTGCCTGCAAGCAAATCATTCATCAGTAAGTTTGACCTTGCAACAGGCAAACCTACTCAACAAGTTTTTCTCAATGCGGCTGATTTTGGCGAAGGGATCGCTGTTTACAAGGATAAATTCTATCAGCTCACCTGGAAAAGCAATAAAGGGTATGTGTACGACGCAAAAACCTTGAAGCGACTGGCAGAATTTCCGCTGAAAACGGAGGGCTGGGGAATTACATCTGATAGCACCAATCTCATCGTGTCTGACGGTAGCAGCAATCTCTATTTTTTGAATCCCGATAATTTTTCCACACAGCGCATTTTAAGTGTTAGCGACAACAATGGCCCTATCAATAATTTGAACGAACTGGAATTTATCGACGGCTATATTTATGCCAATCGCTGGGAACACAACTATATCTATAAAATTGATCCGTCAAATGGCCATGTACTGGGCATTTTAAACATGGAAGGCATACTTGCTGCCAATAGCAGTGAAAACCTGCAGCAACCTAAATACCAAAATGATGCTGTTTTAAATGGCATCGCCTATGACCCCGCTACGCGAAAATTATATGTAACCGGCAAACTCTGGCCACAGTTATACGAGATAGAAATCACGACGAAATAATCAGGCTTTCGCGGCCATGTAGATAATAGAACTGGCCTTCCGGATCGAACGAACAGCCGCCAGGTCTGATCGGAGTCCGGTTAAAAAAGCAGCCGCATGGTTCGACTTTCCATGGGCATAGCCTTCGCTGAGCATGCTGATATAAAAAGGATCAAACCACATCGCTTTCAACTCCTGCACCTTTAACTGGTGGCGCTGCAACAAGGTCTCGACCGACAAAGGCGAGAAATGATACAAGTGGCGCGGCACATCGTAGGCCGCCCAGGCTGTATCATATTTTTTTGCATCAGTGCTCTGGTAGTTCGGCAGGGCTAAAAACAATTTTCCACCGGGTGCCAATAATTCTGCAAAGCGTTGCACATACCCTTGCAAGTCGTGTACATGCTCCAACACATGCCAGAGCGTAATCGCATCAAAACTGGCCGTTGGCAATTGGTAAATCTCCATGGAAGGCCGGAGACTGAGCCGATAATTTTTTAAAGCCATGGCCCGCGCGCCTTCATCCGGTTCCAAACCGGTTACTTCCCAACCGGCCGCTAACATGGTATGTGCAAAGGCACCGGTGCCTGCACCGATGTCCAACAGTCGGCCAGTTTTTTTACCGGTTTTAGCTTGCAGCAACTTTAGTTTCTGTTGCAGGGTGATCCGCCGAATACGATGGTACAAACTATTAACCAGGCCGGTTGAGGTGTCAGAGTGCGAAATATAGGCATCTGATTTATAATAAGGCATTATGGCCAGCGCATCGGGTATGTCTTGCGTAAAGCGAAGCTGGCAGTCGGCACATTCCCAAACAGAAAACACTTGCTGCGAAACAGAATGGTCTTTGACATCAGCAACCGGGTGTATCTCCAATGATGAACAAACGGGGCAGGAATTGTAATGTATAACCGACATGTATAACCGAAAACTTATTTATTGGTACTGGTAGCCGGCATCTGAACAGCAGGCACCGTTTGCGAATTGCCCGTGGAAGAAAGCGTGAAGCCGTGCCGATAAAATTGGTAGAAACAAATACAGCCGGCCAGGGCCGCGATGATGAGGGCCCAGGTCCACCACGAAGTCCGTTCCACATGTACGCCCTCTTCCAACAGTTCGGGCATCTCTGTACTGGATCTTTCCCGATCACCCACCAATATAGCATGCTCGGTATGTTCGCGAATCACTCGCACCGCCGGCACTGGTTTTTTCACCGGCAATACCTGCGGAAAAGCTTCAAAAAAAATATCGGCATTGTCGTCGGCATGAAAACTGCCGAGACCATCCCATCTTGCTTCCTGTTTGGAACGAATCTTTGCTCGAAGTCCGTAGGCATATTCGTTGTACCAACGGATGGCTTCAACATCTGGCAACTGCATCTTGGAAGACAAATACGCGAAGAACTCCTTATCGGGCGCATCAAAATATTTATCGAATCGAAATGCAAATCCCGGTGCCAATAATTGTCGGTTTACAAAATCAGTGCGAGCAGGCACGCGGTCCATGTAAAGGGTGCCCATTCCCGGAATACTAATACGCCGGTGCTGAAAAAGATAATGATTCAAAACCTCCATGCGTGCTAAGATATGGTATTAGCTGCTTACAGCCGGAAAATCACCCCGCCCAACACCTGGAATCCGTAGGTTTCATACTGGTTCCAACGCATGTAGCGGTTGTTGAAAATATTATTCATCTGGAAGAAGAGGTCAAGTTTCGGCAACACCTTGAACTCAACACCTGCATTCAGGTCGGCCGCTTTGTCGCCTTTACGGGCATCGCCTGTTTTGGTCTGGTACGTGGGGCCATCCCAAGCAAACAAATCCGCTTTCAGGGTCAGGTCTTTGATGATGGTCCAGCGCAGGTTGGCATTGAGTTCCATGGGTAACAATCCCCAGGCGCGTTGTTGTTCAGCTATGCGCGTAAAATTGGTGTAGGTAACACCGCCTTTGAAACTAAAGGTTTCGCCCAGTGTATAACCAATTTCGCCGTGCAATTGCACCATAGTAATTTCAGGCGAGAACACAGTGATAAAAGTTTTGCCATCACCCCGGTCGTTCAGGAACAGTACTTCGCTGTAGTGTTTCGCAAAACTCAGTTTAGCACTATAGGTGAAATTATGCGCCAGCGATCCTTTAAAGCCGCCATAGAATTCGGTCACGCGGTTGTTGCGCAATGTATCAGGCTGGATAATAAATGGATTGATGCCCGCAAAACGCTGGTAGGTTCCTTTGTTGAAATAGCCAATCCAACCAGCCTGGAACGTAAACCGTTTGTCGTTCGTGGTGAAATCAGCCATCAGGTTCGGCAACAGGTGGAATATTTTATTGTCCCAGGATGGCAGCACGCCGGCATGCAAGTACACATTGGGCGTTTTCATCACGAAGGCAGGGTCTACGAGGAACAAATTGTTTTTTACTTTGGCCACATTCGGTGGTTGGAAGCTGGTGATATCGGCTGTTACACCGAGGTTGAAACCAAGGTTCTCGCCGATCGCTTTTTGCATCGGCAACTTCACAATCAAATTGCTTTCCGTTCCTTTATACCAGTGATTGGTACCTGAAAAGCTGGAGAAACTGATACTGGGTTGGTAGCTGATACCAAATGCGGTAGGGTTGATATTTCTAAGACCAATTGTTCCGTCAACTGTTTGAAACTTTTGTTTCAGCTCGTCTTTGGTATACACAAGCGTTGTAGGTTGGTATCCGTAGAAAAAATAATCCTGTGCTTTGAAGCCGAGCCGCGCATTTACTTCATGGTTCTCACCGGCGGCCACGGTGCCTTTCAAAGCGAGGTCCAGTGAATTGTTCTTTTGATAATCGAGCTTGCCTTTCGCAGCAAAGAACTCACCATATACCGCAATATTATTCCGTGCATCGCCTACTGATAATCCGCCCTGTATATAAGGAATATGGATATTGCCGATACCAACTTTCAGGTACTGGCTGTTTTTCCAGGGCATGCTGCTGTCAATTTGCATAGCAACAGGGCTGATGCTACCCGGCAGAAATGGCACTTTTACTTTTTGCTCTGGAATATTGTAGTTGAGCCGCGGCCGCGATGAATCAACTTGCGGCAGAGAGGCAGAAAAATTTTGTTTCACCGCCTGGCGCAATACCGGCTTAAAGGTTGATGTGATATCAATGGTTTTCTTCTTCGTGGTGTCTTGCGCAAAAACAGAACCGGCTGTCAAAAACAGCAACAGTATAGTGATTGCGAAATAGCGCTTATTCATGTCTACTTGTATCAAATCAGTTTTTGCTGGCATGTTGTTTCTCGGCTTCGGTGGCTTCATTGAGTTTCCGCTGTGCTTCTTCTTTCACGGCAGGAATGCTGGCGTTTTCCACTACACTTTGGTACGTGGCTTTGGCATTGAAATAATCTTCCTGCTTAAAGTAAATATCGCCCAACAGCAGGTAGGCCCTGGTCACCCAGGCTTCGTAAGATCCATTCTTATTCACGACTTCAAAGGCACTCTTCTCTGCTTCTTTGTATTTTTCCTGTTGAAACTGGCACCAGGCAATACCATACCGGGCTTCGGCACTGAGTTCGCCTTTGGAAGCACCGGCGGCGGATTTATAATAGCTGATCGCGAGATCGTATTGCTTGTCTTCCTGCGCCGCACGACCCAACACCATATTGGCCAATAGTTTGTCGTCAGTACCTGCGCCCTTCATAAGCAACAACTCTTTCGCGTTGGCCGATGCCTCGTTCCATTTCTGCGATTGGTATTGGCTGCGCAAAAGTCCGCGCGCCGCTTCCAATTTGTTTTCATCCGTGCTCGCAAATTCTTTCAACCGTGAATAGTATGTTGTAGCCTTATCATATTGTTTCAGGTCAAAGAAATACAAGCGCGCTGCTTGCAACAATGACTTTTCACCATAGCGATTGGGCACCCGGTCGGCCACCGCGCCATAAGCTGCTGCGGCATTGGCGTAGTCTTTTTTATTGAGATAGATTTCACCTTTGTAATAATTGGCTTCGATAGAATAGCGACCCTCGGGGTATTTCGCCAGGTAAGCATCAAAACGTTGCAGGGCAGCCGTGAAATTGCCATTGCTCAACTGCAGTTCTGCTTCGGCATAAGCAAGCGAGTCTTGCTGCGAACTGGAGATATCCCGACCCATCTTTTTGGCAAACGCCACGTATTCATTGCTACGACCCGCTTCCAGGTAGATGGCGCGCGCATTGTCGAGCGCTTCATCGGCCTCAGGCGAATTCGGATACTGCTGCAACAAGTCATTAAATTGCTTCAGCGCTTCGTTGTTGTTGTTGAGGTTATAATACGCGATACCGGCATTCAAATAAGCCTTTGGTTTCAGCGCTTCTGAAGCCGGGTCTTTGATCACTTTCGTCAAGAAAGGAATGGCTTCCTGGAATTTTTCATCAGCGAGATAGGTGTTGGCCATCTCCATGCTGGCATCGGGCACCAGCCCCGATTTGGGATACATTTTTTCCAACTGCTGCAACTGCCTGATTTTCTCAGCGGGTTTGCTGATACCGGCAATCATGGCTTTTTGGAAATAGGCATAATCGCTCGAAATCCATGCATTGCGAATAACAGCGTCATATACATTGCCGGCTTTCGCATAATCACGCTGCATATAATAACAATCACCCACACGGGTATAAGCGTCTTGCTCAATGGGTGTTGAACGCACACTGGGATTGCTTACCACCGCTTCGAACTGCGTTTGCGCCAGGCGATATTGTTCTTTCTTCAGGTAGGCATAACCGAGGTTGTAGTGCGCATGCTGTGCATTCACTTCACCATTTACTTTCGGAACAGTCAGGTACTCGGAATAATAACGGATGGCTTCATCAGTACGGCCGGTTCTAAACGCAATCTCGCCCTTCCAAAACTGGATCAGCGGCAGCATCTGTTCATTGTACGGACTCTTCAGCGCCCTATCCAGCAGGGCATCGGCATCAGCCAGTCGACCATCATTTATAAGTTCTGTCGCTCTGCCGTACAACACAGGCGGAAGAAATTGTTTTACCTGTTCAGAAGGGTTTTTGATGCCATCGATCAGGGCCAGTCCATCTTTGTAATTGCTTGTTTTGGCCATCACCCCTACCAACAATTCGCGTGCTTCATTGGCGTTGGCACCATTGGGATATTTCTGCACATAACCCTGCAACTCCGTCAACGCGATATCAGTGTATCCCAATTCGTACGAGAGTTTGCCGTAATTGAATTTGGAGATTTCCTGTTGTACCGGATTGCTGCTATTGACCGAGCAAAACAGGAAGGCATTGCGTGCATTCGCCTTCTGTCCGGTTTTCAGGTAGGCATCCCCCAACAAGTACATGGCATTTTGCGCCAGCGAATCTTCTTTACCACTCAGTTGTTTGAAACCGGTGATTGCTTTGTTGTAATTGCCAGTGGCGTAGTAGCTGTACGACAATTCATAGATATCCTGGCGGCCCGGTGTTTTTACTTTGGATGTATATGCTTCCAGATAAGGCAGCGCCTTGGCTGGTTCACCTTTCTCGAACCAACCATGCCCAATCAGTCGACCGAGCTCCACATTGTATGCCGCACTACCTTTCTTGATCTTTTCCTCCGCATAACTCAGGGCTTTTTCTTTATCGCCGGTGATATAATAAATCGAAGCAATATAGTACGGCACTGCCTGCGCATAATTGGCATTGTTCTCTACAACTTTGAACGCATTTAATGCATCGCGATATTGCCGGTCTTTGAAAGCGATAAAGCCGTAGTAATAATTCGCATCAGCGCTATAAGGGGAGTCTTTGAGCTGACGCACAGCGTCGAACAAGGGTTTGGCCTGCTCGAATCTTTGCAGGTTGAAATAACTGTAACCCTGGTGAAATTTCATCTCGGCCACCTGCGCATTGTCGAGCTGGTCGATCGAAACATTTTCGTAATGCGAAACAGCTTTATAAAAATCTTTGTGGCGGAAATAATATTCGCCGAGTTGGAAATGCATCAGCTCCACGCGACTTTCATTATCGTTCATCGCTACAAAATCGTGGGCTTGCTGCAACGCCCCCCCTTCGTTCTGCCGGAGGCCACAAACGATGGTGTAGTATTTGATCTCCTGGTAATCGAGGGCCTCACTGCTTCTGTCTACCGGACGCAGTTTCGCGCTCAGTTCTTTAAAAATCGGATAAGCCAGGCTGAATTGATCCTGCTGATAAAAGGCTTTGGCCAGTTTGAAATTTTTCTGGGGGTCGGTGTAGGCGGCTGATTGCTGCGCGTTAACCGTCGCTACCACCGCCAAACAAAGAATCGTGCAAACAAATCTGTTCACTATGCTGATTTTACGTAAACGTTCTTCTGAAACTTGGTAAAGATTTTGAATATTTTGATTGTCACCAAATAACGTTCCAAACAGTTGTGGATAATCGTGAATGATTAACAAATCTTTGCAACCTTAAGATATCTTTGACAAAATTTTTCTTCATGAAGAGACTGTTGTCGACCAGTTACCAGGAATGGGCTTTTGATACCGCCATGTTCCTGATTCGCCTCTGTTTTGGCGGCATGATGCTGGTGAATCATGGCTTCCAGAAGCTGGTCAAATTCTCCAGTTTGCAATACAAGTTTGCCGATCCTTTGCAGGTGGGCACCAAAAATTCATTGCTGCTGGTCTTGTTTGCAGAAGTATTTTGTTCCATCCTGCTAATCGCCGGGCTATTCACCCGGCTTGCTGCCATCCCCCTGGTGGTGGCCATGGTGGTGGCGTTTTTTATCGCGCACAATTATGATGTAAAAGAGGGGGAGAATGCAGCGGTTTTTTTGACAGGATTCCTGGCGATTTTGTTATGCGGACCAGGCCGCGCCAGTCTCGATAAAATGATGGGCAAATAATATGTGGAAGACAGAAACACAGGTTCGGGTTCGATATGCTGAAACCGACCAAATGAATGTTGTGTACCATGGCAACTACGCGCAATATTTTGAAGTGGCGAGGGCTGAAGGCATTCGATCCATCGGCCTCACTTACCGCGAAATTGAAGCCCATGGTTACCTGATGCCGTTGGTTGAATTGCACACCAAATACCTTCGACCGGCACATTATGACGACCTGCTGACGATCAAAACCGAGATTCGCGAGCTGCCAGCAGATCATCGGATTGAATACCACCACGAAGTGTATAACGAAGCAGGAAAACTGTTGACGGTCGGCCGGGTGGTTTTGTATTTTCTATTGGCGACCACGCGCGAAAAAACCACGATTCCGGAATTTCTGCGGGCCAAGATAGCGCCGTATTTTGCTGAGTGATTGTTTCTATGCAGGCAGTGATTATTTCCATGCATCGAGCAAGGCAAATATTTTTTGCACGACCTGTTTAGAAGAACAACTGTAGTTGTTCACGATGATGGCGATTACATATTTTTTCCCGTTCGCTGCTTCATGATATCCCGCAAAAGCACGCGAGCCGCCAATGGAGCCACTCTTTAATTTCATGCCATTGTAGGTGGGCAATGCCTGGTAAAACGAGGGGTACCAGGGTTGTTTGGCTGCATATTGCAGGGCGGCCACCAAGGCATTGGCGGTGATACGATTTTGCGGTGAGAGACCGCTGCCATCAATGATCTGCAATGCATTGCTATCGATTCCGCGCTCCTGCCAAAATGCTTTCAGCGTAGCCACTCCAGCTTCGGTTGATCCTTCCTGCCTGGTCTTTTCGCCCATCGTTTTTAAAAAAGCTTCGCCATAGAGGTTGATACTTTTTCGCAAGAACCTATAATTGAGGCTGTCGTACGGCGCGCTTTCTTGTTTCCAAATCAGCGTGCCCGGCGTAAGGTTGCTTTTGTTTTCAGTGGCTGTTTGGTTTTGCTGCAAGAAATTTTTTAGTTCAAACGCAAACTGCTTTGCCGGATCTGGCAGGGCACCTGCAATGGAAAAAGATTTTTCATTCACTGGAATGGTTCCTTTGATAATGCCCGCCTTGGCGCCAGGGGGCAGGTAAATAAATGAATTATCCCCCGAACCCGGAGCTGCTGCAGTAACGGCCGAGGTCAATACAACATCGGTCAGTACTGGATCGGTTTTACTGATGCTAACGGCCGATCCCATTTGTGTACCGGAATTCAGTACAACATCAAACTGGTTTTCGCGCCAGTTGAACTGGTAAGCACCTGCGCCGTAATAATTGCCCATGTCTTGCCAAATCCACCCGTCGGGTATGCCATCGTTCCAATAACTGGCGCGCACGGTGATATTGCCTACCCGGTTGATACCGGCTTTGCCCAAAGCCGTTGCCATGCTTGCCAGCACTTGGGCGGGCCGACCGTCGCTGAACCGAAAACTCCCGAACGAGGGGTCGCCACTGCCGATGCATTCAATATCGCCGGCTGTACTATTGCCCATGGTGCGCAAACTGGTTTCGTACCGGAATGTTTTGCCCAGCAGATCATACCCGGCAATACTGGTAAATATTTTTTGCGTGCTGGCGGCGGGTAAGCCGAGGTTTCCCTGCCGGTCAACCAGCACCCGACCAGTTCCCGCTTCCTGCACCACGAGCGACCAGCCGGCGAATTTCAGGGCCGGATCTTGCGTGAACTGTTTCAGCGTGCGTTGCTGCAAGCCCTCCCGCTGCGCCATGGCTGCCAGGTTACCCAACAATACCCCCGCTGTAATAACCCACCTGGCGGTATCAGCTTTTCTTTTTACCAGGCGGGATTTAGATCGCCATACACGTATTTGATTGAATTTCAAATTATTAATTGTCATGCCATGGTATTTTTTACATTTTTACCCGACGGATACTACCCGACGGGTGCAAGCCCGCAGCCGCGCCCCCGGAAAAAGCAAAGTACATACCTTTAGCCATTCAAGCGGACTATGACCTTTATCAAAGCAAGCATTATCACCATCGGCGACGAGTTACTCATTGGCCAGGTGATTGATACAAACAGTGCCTGGATGGCACAGGAACTAAACAAAATTGGCATCGCCGTACAGCGCCGCGTGGCCGTCGGCGATGAACGAGAAAGCATTCTTACAACTGTAAAAGCAGAAATGGCAGCCGCTGATGTGGTGTTGGTTACCGGCGGACTCGGCCCGACGGCCGACGATATCACCAAACCCCTGCTTGCCGAATTTTTCGGCGGAAAACTGGTAAAAAATGAGGCCGTACTAAACCACGTGAAATACCTTTTTGAAAAGGTCTACCAGCGCGAAATGAGCCCCCGTAACGAGTCGCAAGCCCTGGTGCCCGACACCAGCACCGTACTCCACAACGCCGAAGGCACCGCCCCCGGCATGTGGTTCGAAAAAGAAGGCGGTATCCTGGTGAGTATGCCCGGCGTGCCTTTCGAAATGAAGGCCCTCATGCGCAATGAAGTAATGCCGCGCCTGCAAAAAAAATTCAACCTGCCCGTCATCCTCCACCGCACCCTGCTCACAGCAGGCATTGGCGAATCAGCCCTGGCCGACCGCATCCAATCTTTCGAAACCAACCTGCCCGATCATATCAAACTCGCATACCTGCCCCATTACGGCATGGTGCGCCTCCGCCTAACGGCTTCGTCCTTTGACGAAAAAGCGCTCACGAAAGAAATGGACACCCAATTTTCGCAGTTGCAATGGATGATCGAAGACGTACTGGTTACCAGCCGCGATGAATCCATGCAGGAAGCCGTAGCCCGGCTGCTACTCGACAACAACAGCACCATGGGCACCGCCGAAAGCTGCACCGGTGGCTATATCGCGCACCTCCTCACCAGCATGGCCGGCGCCAGTCGCTATTACAAAGGCTCGGTAGTGAGTTATGCAAACGAAGTAAAAACCGACCTGCTCCAGGTATCGGAAGAAACACTGCGTTTATACGGCGCCGTTAGTGAAGAAACGGTTCGCCAAATGGCGCAGGCCGTGCTCGATAACCTGCACACCGATTTTGCACTGGCCACCAGCGGCATCATGGGGCCCGACGGCGGCAGTCCCGAAAAGCCTGTCGGCACGGTTTGGATTGCCGCCGGCAGCCGCGCCGGCATCAAAACCATCCGCCTCAAGCTCCGATTCGACCGGGCCCGCAATATTGAACTGGCTTCGTTCAACGCATTGAATTTTCTTCGCAAGTATATCAAAGAACAAAGTTTCGCACTAAAAGCTAACAGCCCGGCTTAAAGCTGCCGATTTAGTATTTTTGCCGATAAGAAAAATCAAACCCCGTATGGCGATTGTTGACCTGGTAATGCCGAAGTTGGGCGAAAGCATCATGGAAGCGACCATCCTGAAATGGTTGAAGCAACCCGGTGAAGCCGTGCTCATGGATGAAGCCCTGCTTGAAATTGCGACCGACAAGGTCGACAGCGAAGTGCCAAGCACTGCCGCGGGTATTTTGGAAGAACAGTTGTTCCCCGTAAACGCGGTGGTACCCATCGGCACCGTCATCGCCCGCATTAGAACCGAAGCAGCCGAAACCATCTCTACAAACCTTCCTCCCAGCAACGGCAGCACCCACGAGCCGGCCATCATAGAAGAAACGCCTATCACCGAACATATGCCCGTTATCGACGTAGTACCCCATAGCATTGCCGAAAACGGCAACCGTTTTTACTCGCCCCTGGTGCTCAATATCGCTGCCAGCGAAGGTGTGTCGATGAGTGATCTCGAGAAAATTCCGGGCACCGGCAACGAAGGCCGCGTAACCAAAAAAGACATCCTGCTCTTTGTACAAAATCGCAAGCCTGCCAATGGTCAAGCCGTTACCGAAGCCAAACCGATCATTGAAAAAACCACCCAGGCCACACAACCGGTAACCGCCAACACTGAACCGGCTACCAGTCGTCCAGCTGTGAAAGAAAGCGACGGTATTCCGCTCAGCAACACCGGCAATGTAGAGATCATCGAAATGGATCGCATGCGTCGCCTGATCGCCGACCACATGGTCAGGAGCAAGCAGACCAGTCCGCATGTCACCTCTTTCTCCGAAGCCGATGTCACCAATATTGTGCAATGGCGCGAAAAAATGAAAGACAAATTCCTGAAACAGGATGGCACCAAGATCACCTTTATGCCCATCTTTCTGGAAGCCGTTGCCCGCTGCATCAAGAAATACCCGATGGTGAACAGCAGTGTGGACGGCGATAAAATTTTATTGAAAAAAGACATCAATATTGGCATGGCCACCGCGTTGCCCAGTGGCAACCTGATTGTGCCGGTGATAAAAACGGCGGACCAACTGAACTTACTCGGTCTCGCCAAACAGGTCAACTACCTGGCCGATGCTGCGCGGCAAAACAAACTCAAACCAGAAGACACACAGAACGGTACTTTCACCCTCACCAACGTCGGTACGTTTGGCAGCCTGATGGGTACACCCATCATCAACCAACCCCAGGTAGCCATCCTGGCCGTCGGTGCTATCAAAAAGAGACCCGTGGTGATTGAAACAGAACAGGGCGACTCCATTGCCATTCGTCACATGATGTACCTTAGCCTGAGTTACGATCATCGAGTGGTTGATGGCAGTATCGGCGCGAGCTTTGTAACCGCTGTAGCCAACGAACTGGAGAACTTTGACCCGAACCGCGAATACTAGTTAAAATCGCGAACGCCCATCAAATTTATTTGACGGCCGAAGGTGCCCCGTACTTGGTTTTCTGTAATAGAAAACGACGCCCCTTCTTTTTGATGATATACAAATTATCATAGTCGGTTTCCGGCAGGTCGGTCATTTTTGCAGATGGCACCAAGGCATTGACGATATCATCCACTGTATTGCTGTGTCCCACAATCAGCACGTTTTCTTTGAGCGAACGCAATTCATTGATAAATCCGGTATCAACACTACTATACTTGCGAATGGGCAGGTTAAAATAAGTTGCAATCGGTGCAGCCGTGGCTTCGGTTCTCACTGTTGCTGTTGAATACACGCGACTGATCTTGGCATCTTGCAATCGCTCCTGCAAATCGCGGGTGCGTTCGGCGCCGGCAGCCGACAGGTTCGGGTCTTTTGCCAGGTCTTCGTTGCCGGGCGGCGCGATGGCCTTTTCTGCATGCCGAACCACATAATATCTGTGCGAACAGCCCGTTATACTAACGAACAGGATTAATACCAACAGACGATTTCGCATACGCAAGGTTTTATCGCATTTTCAGTAAATTATCGAAAATTCTTTCGCCATGAAAACTTTGTCTCAAACCTGGTTCGCAGAAGGCTATATTGATTTCGAGCTAAAGAAGTATACGCTGCTTGCCTATCTGCAGGAAATCAACCGCTACTTTGATGAGAACAAACTCTACCCGCAATTGGGCGATGTGATCTTCCATTATAACAATATCATAACACTGCGCGACAATAAAAAAGTATTACAAGAACAATTTCCGAAAAAACTCACAGGCATCCAACTAGAAAAATTGCAATTGTTGTATGAGCAGGTGATCGCCGACGATGAGTTAATGGAAGAACTGGAAAACATTATTCATTTCGCTGAAAAAGAGATCAAGGGAGCCATTCGAAACGGCACCGAGATTTACGAAATGGTGGAGAAAAGCATCGAAATAGAACCTGTGGGGCTCATTCCCCTCGATAACAAAGAAGGTTATTTCCTACTCAGCACCCACCACAGTCGCGCCACCCTCGTTTTCCACTACCGGTTAAGTATATTCGAAAAACACGATGAGCAATACCGGGCCATTCGCACCAGTTTTTTGCACCAGACCGAGCGCTCCATCGCCAATAGCTTTGAGAACATTAAGGTCAACCTGATCAAAGACAACAAAGAGATGCCCAATCCTGCTGTTTATACCATCAATACCTCATTGGTGTTCCCAGTAGAAGAAACACTCCTGCCCATCGCCAAACGTTGCCTGGTTCGTTATATCAGTTAATGACAAAGCCCAGTTAATTACAAAGCCCAGTCAACACCCTTATCGCGTGCCGGTATGCCATCGGTCATCCACTTCGGTGCCGGCGCACCTTTCAGGTAATGGTCAAAAAACTGCGCCATGCGAATGGTCCAGTCTTTGCGGTTGCGACGCTCCATGATGCCATGTAACTCATCATTGTAACTCACCAACCAGGCTTGTTTGTTCAATCGTTTCATCGCCGTAAACAATTCAATACCCTGGTACCAGGGAACTGCATCGTCTTTGTCGTTGTGCAAAATCAGCAACGGAGTTTTGATTTTGTCGACCCGAAACAGCGGCGAATTTTTCAGGTATCGTTGCGGATCTTCCCACAAGGTTTTGCCCAACCGACTCTGCGATTTCTCGTACTGAAACTGGCGACTAATACCCGTTCCCCAACGAATACCGCCATAAGCGCTGGTCATATTACTCACCGGCGCGCCTGATTCTGCAGCGGCAAACATATTGGTGCGGGTAACCAAATAAGCGACCTGGTAGCCACCCCAACTATGCCCCTGGATGCCCATCTTGGCACTATCTACCCAGGGCATTTTCTGCAACCATTTTGCCGCCCCGACTACGGCATTATAAGCATCTTCACCCGGCTGCCCTGTTTTGTATTTGATGTCGGGATCAAACACGATATAGCCATTGCTGGTATAGTAGGCAATATTGATCGACGCACGCACCGGCATAGGTTCAATATAACGGTAACGGGTATCCGCATCGCGCTCGTAGAAATAAAGGATGACCGGATATTTTTTGGCCGGATCAAAATTCTCGGGCTTATACAACAGTCCTTCATTGGTTTCACCTGCCAGGGTTTTCCAATGCTTCAACTCCACCGTAAACCAGTTATACCCCGCCTGCTGCGGATTCAAGGCTGAATAAGCGCGATTGCCATCACGATCAGCCGCCGCTTCTACCCGACCGGCATACAAATCGCTGCTGGCCGGTGTCTGTTTCAAATAAATAAAATCACTGGCATTTTTTGCTTTCACAGGGAATGCATAAGCAGCCCCGCGCAACAACGCGGTATCGAGCGCAAATGCAGTACCTTCCTGGTAGCTCATCCAGTTGGCGCCTTTCTGTTTTTGGTCAAAAAGATCCAGCAAGAGCCAATCTCCTTTTTTAATATAGTCTGTTTCGGGATCTAGCCGGTTGTAACGGATGGTTACCTGGTTGCGGCGACCTTGCCCCTTGCTGATACAAACCGGCGCTTTGATGCCCTGCGGATCCACGCGCCAGATATCATAACGGTCATATATAAACGCTGCTTCGTCGCCTTCCAGCCAACCCATAAACCCATGTGCCGGCGGATCATCCGGATGATCGTCTTCCTCATCGTACAAAGGCACGGTGATACCCTTCGACAACAACATCGTTTTGGCCGTGGCAATATCATACAGCTTCCAACCTTTCACCGCTGCATCATACCAACTGATGTATTTCCCATTGGGTGATAGTTGTTCTGATCGCCCCTTCACCGCCGCGGCTACGAGTTTGCGCGTACCGCTTTTTACATCAATCAGGTAAAGCTTGTGCATGCCATCTTGCGTCCACTGTTGTTGAATCCGATAGCCCTTGGTTGAAGTACCGAGCGCCACCGCGCCATCGCCTTTAGCCGCCACGCGAACAAACTCACAACTATCATCGCCCAACATCTGCGATCTTCCGCCCACTAGCTCTACATAACCCAGCCAACTGCGGGTTTTATCGGTGTTCAACGTAACGAGCTGCTGCGGCTGCAGGTAATCGTCGGAAGTTGACCAGAGATCTAACTTCGCTGTTTCAAAATCTATGAGGCTGGTATCTTTCACCGGCCATTCTGCCGCTGCACCAAAAAATACGCGTTGGTTATTTTCACTAAACCAGGGACTGGTTTCTTCTACCAGCACCGTTTTTTGGCCTGGCAGCAAAGCAGGAGCGGCACTGAGCAATACAACCGCCGAATCCTGTCCCGGTGTGTACTGCCATAGTTTATAGTATTTATGCAAAGCTTTGGCGCTGCTATCACGTTCAGCATAAAATACCAGGCGACTGGCATCATCAGCAATGGCCATGCCCTTCACCTCATTGAAATTTTTCATGACGGTATCGGCCACCGTTTTTTGCAGATCCTGCCATAGCAATCGACTGGTGGTTTCCACCGCCAATACCTGGGCTTTCTTGTTGAACACATAATCGGTCACCAACGGAAATCTTTTCTCTGCGCCCGTGGCCATGTCTAGCAATACCAGCTCAGTTCCTTCTTTTTCGTCTTTTTTGCCGCCCTCTTCTTTTTTGGCAGCGGGTTTAGCGGCCGGCTTTGCTGCGTTGAGTCCCGCGGTTTTCGCCAACAAAACTTTATTGCGAATGCTATCGGCGGCCCGCACCAGGCTGTCTGCTTCAGCCAACAATCGCTGCAATCGCGCCGCCGAATCGAGCACCGCAGCCGGTACCGGCGATGGCTTTTCCATGAGCCAGGCCAGCCAGGCCGAATTACCTTCTTCAGGCAGTTTGTACGACTTCACTTGTGCCACTTTTCGCAAGCTATCCTGCCCCAGCCAGCAAATAGCAAGTGAATCTTTCGGCATGTCAGCGGCTGCTTTTTTCTTAATCTTGGCATCGCGGCTGTCTTTGAACAAAGGTTTGATGCGACATACCAAAAACTGGTTGTCATTACTGAAGCTGGGCAGGGTGCCGCGGGGTATTTGTTTTTTCCAGCGCCGGTCAGTAGAAGCGATCTCCAGCCAGCCATCGCCCTCCTGTACATTCACCACCCAGGCAATGTATTTCCCGTCAGCACTGATGATTTTTTGGCCAAGGCTTTGCCATTCATCGTACGACTGTGCCGTCAATGCTTTTTTCTGCGCCTGCACCAATGTAGTGCCGGCCATGAGCAGCACGCTCATAACCAGGAAACGAAAACTGATCTTCATAACTATTATTTAAGACCGACTGTTGCGACGAACGCGGTACATCTGAAGCAACACAGCCAGCAGGATCAAACTGAACCCAATATAAAAATTCCTGTTGAGGTTTTTGTTCTCACCGAAGATGGCGAAGGCCATTAAAATACCATAAACCGGCTCCAGGTTATAGGTAAGGTTGACGGTAAAGGCCGAAATATATTTCAACGCAAAGCCCACCAGTTGAAAGGCCCATACCGAACAGACCCAGGAAAGAAACAAGAGCCAGCCGAAATCCTGCCAACTCGGTAAGATATGCGCGGTCGGGAAATAGTGAAGATAAATGGGTAACAATAAGCTGAGCACCAGAAAACCGCCGGTAAGTTCATAGGTATTAAGTGTTTCAACAGAAACTGTTTTCAATACCTGTCGGTTGAGTATGGGAAAGGTAGCGCCCAACAAGGAGGAAACCATGCCGATGATAATGCCCGTTTTGTATTGGGGATCGAACTGAAAAATCAGGTAGATGCCAAGCATCACCAACATGCCCAATAATAATTCGCCCGTCACAAAACGACGGCGCAAAATCAGCGGCTCCAGGATCGCGGTAAAAAAACCAACGGCCGAAAAACAAACAAGTGCTACCGAAACATTGGCATATTTAATCGACCCGTAAAAACAAACCCAGTGCAGGGCAGCAATCGCACCGATACCGAAAATTCTCAGAATGCTGGCCCGTGGTATCTTTTGCAATTTACCCTGCAGGCTGAATAATATCCAGAATGTGCCTGCACTGATCAGCAGACGATACCAAACCAATAGTCCTTCATTAAGCGTGATGAGTCGACCGAGAATGCCGGTAAAGCCCGCCAGAAATACTGCCATGTGCAATTTCAGAAATGCAGATTTCATGCGGCGGCTTCTTCTCCTTCAGTATTTTTTATGCGAGCTCTGTAATCTTTGAAAATACTTTCCCAACGCAGTTTCAACACACCCAGCACGCCTTCTTTCACAATGCCTTTGTGCATTTTGGAAACACCATATTTTCTGTCTTCAAATATAATCGGCACTTCCACAATGCGGAAGCCCAATTTCCAGGCAGCAAATTTCATTTCTATCTGGAATGCATAACCGAGAAAGCGGATGGCATCGAGGTTAATGGCTTCGAGTACTTCGCGCCGGTAGCAAACAAAACCTGCCGTGGTATCGCGCACCGGCATCCAGGTGATGAGTTTGGTGTACAAGCTACCCCCCTTCGACAAAGCAATTCGATCCCAGGGCCAGTTCACGGTACCGCCACCCCGAACCCATCTTGATCCAATGGCCACATCGGCCCCGCCGGCACTACAGGCTTGGTAGAGCCGCTGCAGGTCGTTGGGATTGTGCGAAAAATCAGCGTCCATTTCAAAAACAAAACGATAGCCGCGGGCGATGGCCCATTTAAAACCATGGATATACGCAGTGCCTAGCCCCAGCTTGCCGGTGCGTTGTTCTAAAAACAATTCCTTCGGATATTCTTTTTGCATGGCCTGTACAATGGCTGCGGTTCCATCGGGTGAACCATCATCGATCACCAACACATGGAAATGCTGCTGCAAGGAAAAGATCGCCTGTAGAATGGCGGCAATATTCTCCTTTTCGTTATACGTTGGTATGATAACAACTTTTTCCAAAGCAATGCTTGTCTAAAACTTCTTCAGCAGAGTGCGGTTGAGGATCTCCGTTAGTTTCTGTTTGGTATGCAGGGGAAAATCGCCTTTCATCATCCAATCATAATACTGTGGTTCGGCTTTCAATACTTCCACAACAGGGCGTCCCTTATGTTTGCCAAAATTGAAAGTTTCCACCCCATTCACCAGTACAAAACGGCGGGCAAAATCAACCAGTTGTTCTTCGCCGGTAAACTTGACAATACTTTCAACCGTATCGCCGAGTTGCGGATATCTTTCCAATTGTGCAACCAGCACTTCCCAGGTAGCCGTTGCATCCACTTCGGCACTATGGGCACCATCAAGTACTTTGTTGCAATAAAATTTATACGCGGCGCTAAGGGTACGTTGCTCCATCAGGTGAAATATGCGTTGCACATCTACCAATGCCCGGTTATTCATATCAAATTCAATACCCGTACGCAGAAACTCTTCTACCAACAACGGAATATCAAACCGGTTTGAATTATAGCCACCCAAATCACAATTGTCCAAAAACTGTTTGAGTTCATTGGCTGCCGCCCGAAAGGTAGGTGCCTCTTTCACCATTTCGTTGGTGATGCCGTGTATTTCTGAAGAAGCGGCGGGTATGGGCATTTCCGGATTGATCAGCTTTCGCTTCACCTGGCGGGTACCGTCGCGATTAATTTTAACAATAGCAATTTCGACGATCCGGTCGCTGCCTAAATTGGTGCCGGTCGTTTCTAAGTCAATGAATGCCAGTGGTTTTTGTAGAATTAACGCCATGTGTAAATGTATCAAATCGGCTGCTGGCCGCATGCAAATGTACGGTTATAATAGGCTCTCCCCACAGAAAGCGCGTTGGGGGCTTTTAAATTAAAGTAATTATTTACATATTTGTGCGTTAGTACCTGAAAATGGTACAATAATTTGTTACTCCTAACCAAACAGAAGACATGAAAACTACCATTATCACCTTGTGCTGCGCACTGCTATTGGCAGTGGGTTTCAGCGCTTGCACCTCATCGAAGAATGGCTGTCAGGCACATTCGGGCATGATTGGCTACAAATAGGCTAATAAAAAATGGATTGGATCGAATTGAGTGCGGCATCACAACTGGATGACCTTAAAGCAGCATCGTTTCATCGCCCGCAGGTAATATTTAAACACAGCACCCGCTGTAGTATCAGTTCGATGGTTAAGTCGAGACTTGACCGGGCCACTGCCCCGGCTGGTGTCGACTTTTTTTATCTTGACCTGATTCGATATCGTCAACTTTCCAATCAGATCGCCGACGATTTTGCGGTATGGCACGAATCGCCACAAATCATTTTGTTGGTAAACGGCAAGTCGATTTACGACGAAAGTCACACCGCTATTTCTATCGATGCGTTGGAAGAACGATTCCCGAAATAACGGCTTCGTTCTTCCCGCATCGTTTCTTAATCAAACAATAGTTTCACCACCGTTTCTTCTCCATTGTCCTGGCGAATAATTCGCAACAGGTACAAGCCCGTTTTCATCGAAGGTTGTCTTCTGATATCTATCTTCTCTCCTGCCTGCACCGTTTTGTCAGTCGTGTATACCAACTGTCCGCCGGCGGTGTACAAGAACAATTTGTGCCTGCCCGCGCCATTGGCCGGTACCACAATATGTACCTGGTCTGCTACTGGGTTCGGATACACTTTCAGCGCACCCATCGATGCCCTGTTCAGGGTTACTGCATTTGAGTACAGGTATTTTCCACTTACCGAGATGGCTTTCACCCGGTATTGCTGGGTCTTGTTGTCGTGGTGCGTATCATTGAAGCTAAAGCCGGCTTGCATACTGAGATCAGTTTGTACCTGGCCGATGGTTATATAATCATTGCCCTGTTTTCTTTCAATGGCATATTGTTGAATGGGTTCACCCACATACCGGTTCCAGTTCAGGTAATTTCTTGCCTCCTGGGTGCTGCCATACAACTCGAGATTGCCGGGCAATACACTTCCGCAAGTGCCCGTGAGGGTATGATACGCCAGCCTGGTCAAACAACCACCGTTTACATCTATCACACATACATAAGTACCGATCTTATCGGGCGTAAGGGTGTCGATGGTGTATTGATAATTGTTGCCCACCAATACACTGTCGGTTGAACTGGTTTTATAATACCAGGCATAGCTGGCATTGTCAACATAGTCTACTTTCAAAGTAGTTGTCGCCATGGCACAATCGGCCGTGCTGCTGGCAACTATATTCTGCAAGGGCAATACACTCACGTCGTTGAGGGTGGCATTGCCGCAGTAGTCAACGGCACGCAGTCTTACCAATGAATAGGTATTCCCGTTGTTGATATTGAAGATCGGGCTTGCCTGCGGACCGGCAATAATTGACGGCGATGAAGGCACGCTTCCGATTATTTCATATTGATAAGGAGCGGCACCACCGGTTACCACCGCGCCAACACTGAAACTATTGTTATCACACTGGTAAGAAGCCGAACGGCCCAATTCAGGATAGACATAAGGCCCTACGACAAATGTATCGTTCGGTTTCTGGTTACAGCTTCCCGGCAGGTTGTATTGAACCACATAAGTACCTGGACCGAGGTCGTTCCATTTGTAGAAGGTTGAAAATCCTGTATTGTACGGTATACTTACCGGCGACCCATCTTTTGAAATAATCTGCGGATTAATTATTCCCAGGTTAGAAGACACGGTAATGGTTACTTCAGACGAGCCATTTTGATAGGCGCCCGACGGACATTTAGCCACCACATGAATATCACTATTAAACGTACTTACCACGGGCGTAACCATCTTTTCGAGGGTGCGTCCGCAATTGTCGGTCACTACCACCCGGTATTGTTCGCCAAACATCAATGCTGGCAAGTCTGTGAAGGTATAATTGGAGCCAAAACCAGATCCACTGGCCAGCACATTGTTATAGGGGTCATACACTCTAACCGTATAAGGCCCACTGCCAGCAGTTACTTTAATGGTCAGCTTGCTGGTATTGAATTCGCAAGAAGGCGCTGCCGAAACATTGTATGTAATAGCCACTGGATTTGCCGATACCGTTTTGGTCAGCGTGATATTGGTACAAGCATCATAGGCAGTGATGGTTGCCGTTCCATAAGCAATATTGCTGAAAGAACCTGTCGTATTGGTCTGTACATTGCCCAGTGCGTCGGTTAGGGTAAATGTTGGGCTGAACATATTGTTGACCGTGACCGAAGCAGAATAACCATTACAGTTTCTGCCGGTAACATTCGGGTTGTTCATGGTCGGTGTGGCCTGTACCCCGCTGAAACAAACAGATGTGCTGTAATTGTAACAGCCTGGGTCGTTGGTAACATCAATACAATAATCGCCATAAGGAACATTGGTAAATATGCCGGTTGTATTGGTCGCAATGGTCGCACCTGCATTGTTCTTCAGTACAAACTGCGGATTGGTCAGGTTCTGCTGGTTCGTAATGGCCACATCGAAGGTGGCGCATTTTTTATTCGTTATCGACGCCGCACCTACCGAAGGAATACTTTTTACGACTGTTACACATCGTTGTATGGTGGTATCGTAACAGGCTGGATCGTTTTTAATATACATGCAATAGGTGCCGTAGGGAAGTCCCGTGAACGTACCGGTGGTATTGCAAGCAACCAGGTTATTGCTGCCATCGTACAAACAGATCTGCGGGTTTTGGATGCGAACGAATCCGCCAATACCCAGGTCGATGGTATTACAGTATTTGGTAACAGTAATGTTGGCGGCAACAGATGGTCTTGGCCGTATCAGCGTAAAGCAACGCTGAATAGTGGTATCGTAACACTCAGCACTGTTCTGGATCCGCATGCAATAGCTACCATAGGGCAGGTTGTTGAAAGTACCGGTACTGTTACAACTGATCTGCACATTGGCAGCATCGTACAAACAGAATGTGGCGTTGGTTAAATTGGTTTGCGCGCCAATACTCACATCGGCATCCAGACACTGTTCATCGGTAACGGTTATATTGGCCGCTACTGAAGGCACCAGTGCTTGAATGGTAAAGCAACGCGAAACAGTGGTGTCGTAACAGTTGTCGCGTGCGGTGATACAATAACTTCCGTTCGCCAAATTGCTAAAGGCACCGGTCGTATTACAGGCTATTTGTGCGCCAGTGCCATCAAGTAGACAGAATTGTGGATTGGTGAAATTGGTGATGCCCGATACATTGGCATTGAAATGTCCGCAATCAACCCGCGTCGTCGTTACATTGGCATTCAACGACGGTTTCGGCATCTGCGCGGTGAAGTTGCGTAAAATGGTGGTATCGAAACAGGCATCTTTAATTTGAATATTATAAGCGCCGGCCGTTAACCCGGTAAATAAACCGGTGCTGTTACAGGCCACTTGCACATTGCTACTATTATAGAGGCAATAAGTTGGGTTGGTAAGATTGGTTTGGCCGGTGATTTGGGCGGAAAAGCTATTACAACTGGCGTTAGATACTGTCACCACATTGGCCACACTCGGAAATACCGGGTTCAGCCAGGACGTGCTCATGATGTTTCCGCAATTGTCTTTTACCACCAGCGGAACAATTCGTTTGGAACCGGCCGGATGCGTAAATGTACGCGAGTTATACCAGGTGGTATCGCCGGGTGAATTCACCACGCCATATTGAAACCCATTAAATGCGGTGCCCGAAGTATTTACATTGCCACGGCTGTCGACCAACCGGATATCAAAACTGGCATCGCTACAATTCACGCGCGAGCCGTTAACGGTTTGTATCCACCAGTTGTAGCCCAAAACGACAACGCGCCGGGTTTGAATACCGCCGCAGGAGTCTTTCAATTCTACCGAATAATCACCCCCGCCTAAGCCGGTAAACGAGCCGGTAGTATTGGATACGCCGACATTATCGGGACTCGGTGCCACAATGGTATAGGTAAAGGGCGAACGGCCGCCAGACTGGTCATTCAATGAAATGGTTCCATTGGCTGCGTTCATACAGGTCACATCGGTCTTATTCAGGCTAAAGCGCGGGTCAGTATAAGAGCCGGTCACCGTTACATTGTTCATGGTGTCGAGACAATTGCTCACCACATCCTGGATAACAACGGAATAATCGCCCGGTACAAGGCCGGTAATAAGCGAAGAGGATGTGAAATTGGTATTGACCGGTCCGGTCACTTTGTAGTTGTAGCTGCCACTGCCGCCCGTAACATTTACTTGTATGGTGCCGGTGGCCATACAGCGCGACTCAGTGGGGACAGCGCTAACTATCTCCAGGGAGGAACAAGGTTGGGCACACAGCTCGCCTACAGTAAATATCGACAGCACAGCCGCCATAATTGTGTATAGCTTTTTCATCGATACGGGTACGGTTTTCTGAGTAGGATGGTATCGGTCAACTTTATAAACGACCGGTGCTTGGTTTATTGTATGTAAAACAACGGTTCATTGGTCGAATTTTTTCGACGGAAAGGAACATTTAGTGCGGTAACTGCCTGGTTTTGCCGACAAAATGGCAAAAAAATACCCCCGGCATTGCTGGCGGGGGTGGTCGTAATATATAGGGTTAGTGAAAATCAGGTTTCCTGCACAAAGCCTTTCTTAACGGCATACATCACTAGCCCGGCCATTGATTTAGCGCCTGTTTTTGTTTTCAGCTTATCGCGGATGGCTTCAACCGTACGCGGACTGATATCAACAATGTCAGCGATCTCTTTGGTGGTTTTTTCTTCGCACATCAGCTTGAGTATGCGCACTTCTTTTTCAGAAAGCTGGGCATCAAGCAAGGCGTCGGGCTCGGTTTTGCGGGTACGCAAACCTGTTAACAGCGCTTTATTGGTCAGCTCATTGAAGAAAAACTCCTGCTCATAACAGGTTTTGATGGCCTGGTAAATGGTTTCGGAATCTGAGTTCTTGGTAAGATAACTGTTGGCGCCTATTTCCATGAGCTTGGAAATCATGGAATGATCATTGTGCATCGACAATATGATCACTTTCACATTGGGATTGATCTTCCTGATTTCAGGAAGCGTAGCAATACCATCCATAATGGGCATCTGGATATCGAGCAGAATGACGTCTGGCTCTATGTGTTTCAACAAATTCAGGAGCTGCATTCCATTTTCAGCTTCTGCTACCAATTCAACATCCTTCTTGGTGGACAGCGCAGTTTTCACCCCTGCACGAAAGAGTGCATGGTCATCTGCAATGGCGACTTTAACGGGGTTGTTAGGGTCTGGTCTTTTCATACGGAGATTTTTTCTATTGGGGTACAGATAATTTAACGGTTAAACCGGGCTGCAAATTGTTAAATATTCTGAACATTCACTATAGTATTTCTACGTAAATATAACTTTTCGGATTATACTAACCCCAATAAAATATCGTAGCGCTTCTAGCGTTGTACGGGCATTTACTGCGGTTATCTTCGTAGATATACGAAAGGCGCAGTAATTACCGAATGCGAAAAATCAAGCAATTCCGCTCTTGTCCACATCCAACCACCACACTACTTTTGTTTCAGAAGTTGATTGACGAGGAACGCAACCTGCAAATCCAATGTCCAAGTAACAACCGTCCAGAACTTTTTCAATATCCTTTAGAAATACTCGAGTCAGCGTCAGTCAACTTCCTTTTTTCCCCCTTCCTTTTTAAAAAGACGATCCTTAAACTCCCCCGTTCCGTTTTTGATCCGTACCTGGATTCAATTCCAAGTACAGTTGTGATCTACCCTACCACAACCTATCATCATATCATGCCTGCTTTGAAGGCAGCTGGTGCGTAGTAGCGAAGGAAAACTTTTGAGTTTTATCCACGATGGATTGAGTGTTTATGAAATCAGCAGCCCACCTTCTAGGTTTACTTATTCAGTTGTCATTTCAAGGCAGGCCCATTTTACGCTTCGCGGATAAAACTGCAAAGCGGATTGAACAGCAAAGCGGGATTTATCCGCGAAGCGTGTTTAAGGTTTAAAGTACAAGGTTTAAGCTGCCGCGAATCAGGCAGCCCAACCAATCAGCGATCCAACTTTAAACCTTAAACATTAAACTTTAAACACCAAGGCATTTTTTCCTATGCTAAGCCGTCCCCACCCAGGTCAACGTCATTGCGTGTTGTTACTGCATTGGACAAAAAAAAGGTGCATCTGTCAAAACAGATGCACCTTGGTTTTATAAGGGGTGTCCCGAAATTATTCGCCTTCGCCGCCTTCCAGCTTCTTCTTGAGTTCGGCCAGTACACCGAGATCACCGAGCGTCGCTTTTTCCACTTTGCTCTGGATGTTCTTAACGGCTTTCTTGGTCTTGTCAGATTCTGCTTTGGCTTCTTTCTTCACTGCTTCACGCTCTTCAGCGCGGGCAGCCTCCCAAGTACGGGTATGGCTGATCACGATGCGCTTCTCATTGCGATCAAACTCGATCACCATGAACGGCGCTGTTTCGTCAGCACCCACCTGGCCACCGTCTTCCTTGTTCAGGTGACGGTTAGGCGCAAATCCTTCCAGGCCATAGGGCAATTGTACTACAGCACCCTTGTCGTCCTTGCGGATAACGGTTCCCTCGTGAACAGTGCCAATGGCAAATGTATCTTCGAGGGTATTCCAGGGATCTTCTTCCAGTTGCTTGTGACCGAGTTGCAGTTTGCGGTTCTCTTTGTCAATGCCGAGGATCATGATATCGATGCGCTCACCCACTTTGGTAAATTCAGTGGGGTGATTGAAGCGCTTCAGCCAGCTCAGGTCGCTGATATGGATCATACCACCGATGCCAGGCTCCAGTTCCACAAACACACCATACGGCGTGATGTTTTTCACCAGGCCATTGTGACGGCTGTCGACAGGGTATTTGTTCTCGATTTCATTCCAGGGATCAGGCGTCATTTGCTTGATCGACAGGCTCATCTTGCGTGCATTCTTGTCGAGCGTAACAATTTTCGCTTCGTATTCATCACCCAGCTTGAAGAATTCTTTCGCATTGATTGGGGTATTGGCCCAGGTAATTTCACTAACGTGTACCAGTCCTTCAACGCCCGGCATGATTTCCAGGAACGCACCGTAATCTTCGATATTTACGACGCGGCCTTTAACCACCTGTCCTTCTGCAACGGCTTCAGGCAGCACATCCCAGGGATGCGGGGTGAGTTGCTTCAGGCCGAGGCTGATGCGTTTTTTGTCGTCGTCGAAATCCAATACCACTACATTCAGTTTCTGGTCCAGTTTCAACACCTCTGAAGGGTGGTTGATACGACCCCAGCTGATATCGGTGATATACAACAAACCGTCGAGGCCACCGAGGTCCATGAACGCACCGAAATCGGTGATGTTCTTGATGGTACCTTCCAATACCTGGCCTTTTTCCAGTTTGCCCATGATCTCGGCACGTTGTGCTTCGATATCGCTTTCGATCAGTGCTTTGTGTGATACAACGGCATTCTTGATGGCTTCGTTTACTTTCACCACTTTGAACTCCATGGTCTTACCTACAAACTGATCGTAGTCGGTAACAGGCTTCACGTCGATTTGTGAACCCGGCAGGAAGGTCTCCATACCGAACACATCAACGATCAGGCCGCCCTTGGTTTTGCTGGTAACCGTACCGGTAACGATTTCGCCGGTTTTGTGTACTTCCACAATTTTCTCCCAGGCACGCGTGATGCGGGCTTGTTTGCGGCTGAGGTTCAGGTTGCCCTGGCGATCTTCTTTTTCTACCACCATCACTTCCACCTCGTCGCCGATTTTCAGGCCTTGTTGGTCGCGGAATTCGTTGAAAGAAATCAGACCATCACTTTTGAAACCGATATTCAGTACCACGTCGGTCTTGGTCATACCTACCACGGTGCCTTTGATCAGTTCACCATCGGTGATGGAAACAAAAGTAGCGTCGTACACTTTGTCGTACTTGGCTTTTTCGTCAGAAGCATAGGCCGAAACATTGCGTTTGTCGATGCTCCAGTCGAAGTCGTCGTGCGCAGTAGCGACAACGGGCTCAGGTGCTTTTGTTGTCGCTGCAGGGGCTTCTGCTGGCGCAGCGGCTCCCTCCTGTTCATCAGCGTTTAGTTGTTTTACAAAAATGTTTTGAAACATGTTGTTTTCCCGATGGTTTTATTCGGGGCAGCAAAGGTACGGAAAAAGGGGGTTGAGAGGAGGGTTTCGAGGGGCTTTTTTGTATTTGAGCGTGCTTTGTTTCGCTAGGAGCCGTTTCTCGCAGAGACCGCGGGGGAACAGAGATATATGGGCGAAGTGGTTACGAAATTGTCTATGGAGCAGGAGGGTGAAAGGGCTGTTTTTGGTGCTTTAGGTGGTTTTGGATGTTATTGGGTGTTATTGGGTGATTTGTTGCCCGGTTATTGACCTGGAGAGCAGGTAAATGGGTGGGGAAAAGGCAATTACCGTTATTGGGCGCAACTAATTATTGGTTAATATAGCTTATTGATACACAATTGGTTAATATAGCTTATTGATATACAAAAACATATGAAAAAAATTCTGCTATTAGTAGCTGGCGGACTGTCTTTCGCTGCTTTCCAAAGTTGCAAAAACGAACCCGCTGCCAGCCATATGCCGATCGATACGGTGTTGGGCATTGATTCGTCCATTAAACCGGGCGATAACTTTTTCATGTTTGTGAATGGCAAATGGTATGATACGGTTTCCATACCGCAGTCGCAGGCGGGTGTAGGTTCCTATAGTTTTATGAACTATCCGCAGCGCCAGCGCCTGGAAACCATCCTCGATAGTGTATCAAAAGCATCGAACAAACCAGGAAGCATCGAACAACAGTTGGGCGATTTCTATGCCTCCGGCATGGATACCGCTACCATCGAAAAACTGGGCTATACGCCGCTAAAGCCCTTGCTCAACAAGATCGATGCCATCAAAGACCAGTCCTCCCTGCTGCAATTTGTCGCTGAAGCGCAGAAAGACAACAATGGCTCCATCATGGGCATTTATGTGGGGCCCGATGACAAGAACAGCAAAATCAATATTCTTCATTTTTCACAAACCGGATTGGGGCTTCCCGATCGCGATTATTATTTCAAAACCGATGCTCCTACCCTGACGGTACAAGCTGCTTATAAACAATTCATCACCTCATTGTTTAGCCTCACCGGTGCCGATGCGGCCACTGCAAAACAACAGACCGACATTGTGTATGGCATCGAAAAACAGTTGGCTGAATCGCACAAAACCAATATTGAACGCCGCGATGTAAAAGCCAATTACAATAAAATGTCGCTCGCGGCCATCAATACCAAAACACCCAATATCGGCTGGAGCAACTATTTGAAAACGCTGGGCCTGCAGGCCGATTCAGCCGATATACAACAACCCGCTTATTACGAGAAGCTGAATAAAATGCTGGCCGCGGTAACGATCAACGACTGGAAATTATACCTGAAAGCAAATGTGTTGAGCAATTATGCCACGGCACTCAGCAAGCCGTTCTCTGATGCGGCTTTTGACTACAGCAAAGTCCTAACGGGGCAGGCTACCCGAAAGCCACGGGCCGAAGAAATGGTAGAAGTGATCGACCAAAATCTGGGCCAGGCATTGGGACAATTGTACGTGAAAAAATATTTCAGCGAAGAAGCCAAAAAACGAATCAACGAATTGGTTGATAACCTGGAAAAAGCCTATGCCCATCGAATTGATAAGCTTGATTGGATGAGCGATTCTACCAAGGCAGCCGCCAAAGAAAAACTGAAAGCTTTCAGCCGCAAAGTGGGGTATCCCGACAAATGGCGCAGCTATGAAAAAGTGAAAGTAGGGCGCAATTCTTATTTTGAAAACATGGTATCGGCCGCAAGAAATGATTTCGAATATGGCATATCGAAACTGGGTCAACCGGTCGACAATACAGAATGGCATACCACGCCCGGCACTGTTACAGCATATAACAACCCGCCGCTGAACGAGATCGTATTCCCCGCCGGCATTTTGCAATATCCCTATTTCGATATCAGTTCAGACGATGCCACAAACTACGGCGGTATCGGCATGGTGATTGGCCATGAGATCACGCACTCGTTCGATGACCAGGGCGCGCAGTTCGATAAAGATGGCAATGTGCGCAATTGGTGGACGCCGGACGACTATGCCAAGTTCAAAGCGAAAACACAACAGGTGATCGATCTCTACAGTACTTTTACTGTGTTGGATACCGTGCATGTAAAAGGCGCATTAACCGTGGGCGAGAACACCGCCGACAATGGTGGCATCGCGATCGCCTATGATGCCTTTAAACTTACCAAACAGGGTCAGGACAGTACACGCATAGACGGCTTCACGCCCGACCAACGTTTCTTCTTATCGATTGCACGCATCTGGCGGGTGAAAACCCGCGATGCATTTATGCGTAACTATGTCAACACCAATTCGCATTCACCAGCCATCTGGCGCGTCAATGGACCGCTGATGAATTTCGGTCCGTTTTACAAAGCCTTTAATGTACAGCCTGGTGATAAAATGTATCGGGCCGAAGACCAACGGTTGAAGATTTGGTAATTGAAGATTGATGATTTGTACAAGCATTAACACCAGGGTCAATGCTATTTGATGAATTTAGCTGTCAGGCTGGGCAACCAAAACCTGTACATCGGCATTCATCGATAAAAAGATCTTCATGATCAAAAACTACCTGCTGCTGGCTTGGCGAAATGCGCGTAAACACGCCAGTCTTTCACTTATTCAGTTGCTGGGGTTAAGCGTGGGATTCGCATCCTGTCTGCTCATCTTTATCTACATTTCTCACGAACGCAACTACGACCGTTTCAACTAAAAGGCAGATCGCATAGAACGGGTCAGTTTTGTGATGAAGGCACCTGAAAGAACCACGGCCGTTGCGCGGGTTGCTACTCCTTTGTTATCTACACTTGCCAATGACTATCCAGAAGTAGAGAAAGTAATGTGGCTTCGTCCATTCTCTGCGGTCGTCAAACACAACCAGGAAATTTTTTCGGCAGACAATTTTTATTATAGCGATGCTTCCATTTTTGACGTGTTCGATTTCGATTTTGTAGACGGAACGGCGGCTTCCCTCCAACAGCCTCAGGTTGTGATGCTTAGTGCCGCATCCTGTTGGCATGAAATCGTCCGACGACAAAGGCAACACACAAACCATCATCGGTGTTGTAAAAGACTTTCATAGCAAGTCGCTGCACAACAAAATCGAACCATTGATATTGCCATATGCCGATCGGCAGTCGCCCGTAATCACTGTCAGTGCAAAGCCGGGTTCAAGCCAAAAGATCAGCGATATCTACCACCATTTTATTGACGACGTTCCCTTCCGACAGCAGTACATAACTGACATGTTGGTGAAGCAGTACGAGCCCGACCGTAAAGCATCAGTCGTTTTTGACGTTTTTACGGCACTCGCCATCTTCCTTTCCTGCCTTGGCTTATTTGGCTTGACAACGCTGGTATTGCGGCAAAGAACCCGCGAAATCGGCATTCGCAAATTGCTTGGCGCCGGCAAATGGCAACTAGCCCGCGTACTCTCCAGCAGCTTTCTTTTATTGGTTTTGTTGGCACTCGTTATCGCCATTCCAATAGCCGGCATCGTAATGCAGAAATGGTTGCAAACCTATCCTTATCATACGCGCATTGATTGGATAGCATACAGCACACCCATACTGAGTATTCTACTCGTAACAGTAATGGTAATCAGCATCGAAATCAATCGTGCTTCTAAAACTGACATCGTGAAAAGTATTTCCTAGCTAGTATAAGCAGTAAATAAAATCTGGCTTGGAAGCGTCACAACTCTTTGCGATGAAGTTTTTCATTTACACCTAAGCATCTTTTTCAACGTATCCATTTACGCTTGCAAGTATACTTCTTGCTGCTTACTTGATACGCGGTTACCATTATTATAATGCGGGATAAACACCTGCTCATTTCTGCCAGCTACAATACTTGCCAAAATCTGGCTAGAATATCCTTGTTCAGCACAAAATGCATCCTATTTTTTTTCGACAAAACCGATGCTTTCACAGAGCGAAGACCTTTGAATAAAATGCCGCACGGAAAGAGAGTCATACAAATTAACCTTGGGCAGTTTTACTGTACATCGCATACTCGTCATAGCGCCGGTGAAAAGAGCCAACCAAAAACAAAACCTCATTCTGCGTATATTTTTAGTTTGGGCAAGCCGCAATTTGCTGCGCCGCTACCCAACCACTTGTCCAGGCGTGCTGAAAATTAAAGCCGCCGGTGATGCCATCCACATCCAATACCTCGCCGCCAAAATACAATCCGGGTTGCAATCGGCTTTGCATAGTAAGCGGATCCACTTCAGGTAGAACGATGCCACCAGCCGTCACAAATTCTTCTTTGAACGTAGTTTTGCCTTGCACCGAAAAGCTGGCGCCCGTCAATTGTTTTGCCAATAGGTTTTGCGCTTTCGCTGGCAGATCGGCCCATCGCAACTCGGCATCAATGGCTGCCTCAGCCAACAACCATTCCCACAATCGTTGTGGCAACTCGAAGGGATTTTTATTCCGGATTTTCTGCGCACCTTTCTGTTGTCGATACTCCTGCAGAAAAAGGCGAAGGCTATTCTCGTTATATGTGGGTGTCCAGTTCACCACAATCTCAAAATGCCAGTTCTTAGCTGCCAGGTCGCGCGCACCCCAGGCACTGAGCCGTAAAATAACCGGTCCGCTCATGCCCCAATGTGTAACCAACAATGGCCCACGTTCAACCAGCTTGGTTCCGGCGATTTTTACCAACGCATCCGGCGCTACCAACCCCATCAGTGTTGTTATTGAATGCTTGGGCAAATTAAACGTGTATAGCGAGGGAACCGGTTTTTCAATAGTATGCCCCAGGGCCGTCAACCAATTGAACTGTTCCGCCTTGGGGAAGCCACCGGTGGCCACAAAAATATAATCAGCAGTATAACTTGCTTTGCTGCTGGTTATTTCCCAATGGCCTGGTTGGCGTTGAATACTTTTCACTTCTTCACCCATCCGCAGGTCTACTTTGTACCGATCGGCTTCGGCCAGCAGGCAGTTTACAATAGCCGCCGAATCATCACTCACTGGAAAAACGCGACCATCTGTTTCGGTTTTCAAGGGCACGCCTCTTTCTTCAAACCAATGCATGGTATCTGCGGGTGAAAACGCCGTAAAAGATTTTTGCAGAAATTTTTCGCCTCGCGGATATTTCTTAACCAACTCACTAACGCGAAAACAAGCATGGGTTACATTGCAACGTCCACCACCGCTCACCCGCACTTTCGATAATAGCTTATTGGTTTTTTCCAGAAGTATAACCCGCAGCGACGCATCCATGCGCGCAGCATTCACTGCACAAAAGAAGCCCGCCGCGCCTCCACCAATCACCAGCAGCGTTTTATTTGCCATCCAACAAAGTAAATGCAATCAACGCCATTCAAAATCGGGAAGTTCAAAATAATACAAACGCCAGGTTTCATCTCCGGGCTCCTTGCTGTAGTAGAATGAAAAATCTTCCCATGGGGATGGTTTTTTTTGATCTACAGAAAGGGCCGCGCGCCCTTTAACACAGGCCTTTTGCCGCGCCCCTTCCGCTCCTTGTATGGAAGCGTCCTTAAAATCAACCCGAAGGCTGATTTCCTGTACCAGATCGATGGCCAGGCCGAGGCGTGCTGGCTGCCGAAGCCGCTTCTCCACTATCCCACTATCGCCCACCAGCGCCGCCAGCTTGGCGACTATATTCTTTTTTTCAAAAACATGATTGGTCGGCGTCAACAGTACTTGCGCCAGTTGCTCAGCAATCTGTGTATACGAACCCAGGTACCAGCATCGAACCAGTGCGGCAGATAATTCATTCACGTCGCTCAATCTGTTTGGATGAAAGTCTTCGTAGTCGAAATAATTCGACATACCGGTCACTTTCACACTGTTTACTTCTTCAAACAAGAGCGTATCGGTAATGAAGCGATAGATGGTTTCAGGCGGATAATCGCCACCAATGGCTAAATACACGCCGCCTTTTTCCAGCAGGTCCAACAACGCATCCAATTCTTTTTCCAAATCGGCGGGCGGAATGTCGTCGATTTTTTTTATCGTGGGATAGTCGAGGAATTCAAGTACCGTAATCATCGTGCCGCTGTTTCCCCACGCATGCAGGTCTATCAAATGCCTAAGCATTTTGTTTTCAAACGGGATACTGGAAGCAGGTGGCAGTCCGTCTAAACTGCCACCCAGCAGCGCACTGAGCTGCAGGCGCAAGCGTCGGTTTTCTTCTTCGTAAGACAGCTTCTCCATAATGTTTTGTTTGGAGCAAACTTCTTGTAAGGGCATAGAAAATAAAACCGTTCTTTAACGGTTTCTCTCCTCAACTTTTCACCCTATACGCGCTCGATTAGTAATCGGAACAGAGCGCCGGATTGGCTTTCTCTGCTGCTTCGATTTCTGTGAAAGAAGACAAAACATCGGCTTTGCCCCGACGCACACATACATTGTGTTCATAGTGGGCGGCTGGCTGGCCATCTTTGGTTCTCACCGTCCAGCCATCGTCGTCGTACCAAACTTCTTTTACACCCATATTGATCATGGGTTCGATGGCGATTACGAGTCCGTCGTTTAACTTGGCACCACTGCCTCGTTTACCATAGTTCGGCACCTGTGGGTCTTCGTGTAGTTTGCGACCGAGGCCATGGCCCACCAGTTCGCGTACCACACCGTATTTGTGTTTGCGTTCAGCATAGTCCTGCACCGCAAATGAGATATCACCAATCCGGTTACCGGCTACCGCTTTGTCGATGCCCATTTGCAAAGAATCTTTGGTAACGCGCAACAACTTCTTCACCTCATCACTCACTTCACCAATGGCAAAAGTATAGGCACTGTCGCCATGAAAACCGTTTTTAAAAACGCCAACATCAACCGAAACGATATCACCATTTTCCAAGGGCTTGTCGTTCGGAAAGCCATGTACCACCGCATCGTTCACGCTGATACAACAAGCAAAAGGAAAACCTTTGTAATTCTTGAAAGAAGGGGTTGCGCCGTTGTCTACAATAAATTTCTCGGCAAATGCATCTACCTCCTTAGTGGTCATGCCTGGCTTCAAAATGGCTGCTACAGCCGCGAGTGTTTTGCTTACCAACAACGCACTCTCGCGCATGGCTTCCACCTCAGTGGTCGTTTTATAATGAATCATCTTAATAAAGTCGAACATTTTAGGAGCGGCGCCGGACAGTTTCACGCCGCCAGCGACACGCAAAGGTACGAAACTAGCCTGTTTCAACAGCTATTGCAAATCGCATTGACAGTAGGCGCTGCAAACAACAGCAGGCGACAACCAAAAAAGCGGGTGCCATGAGCACCCGCCTTGAAATATTATTTACTGCCAACAACCAGCAGTGGTTTTTCTCCTTAAATCGGCGAACTGGTCACCGACTGGCGCCCCTGAATGCGGCCGCTTTTCATCAACCCATCGTACTGACGCATCAGCAATTGGGTTTCTATCTGTTGCAGGGTATCCAAAATAACACCCACCATGATCAGCAATGAAGTACCTCCGAAGAAGGAAGCAAATCCTTGCGTAATGTTCAACCGTTGTGCAAAGCCGGGCATGATACCAACAATCGCCAATAGAATGGCGCCTGGTAGGGTAATCCGGTCCATCACCGCGCCGATATAGTCGGCCGTCGGTTGACCTGGCTTCACGCCGGGTATAAAGCCGTTGTTGCGTTTCAGGTCTTCTGCAATCTGCTTGGGGTTAAAGATCAGGGCGGTGTACAAAAAGGTAAACGCAATCACAATCACCGCATAAATCACCATATGCCAGGCATCACGGGGGTCTGCAAAGATTTTGGCAATGCCCTGGCCCGATTCAAAACTGGTATAAGAGAATAAGGTAGGCAGGAACATTATGGCCTGGGCGAAGATGATCGGCATTACACCGGCACCATTCACTTTCAGGGGCAGGAACTGGCGAGCACCGCCGAACTGCTTGTTACCAATGATCTGCTTAGCGTATTGTACGGGAATCTTGCGAACACCTTGTACCAGTACAATCAGGCCCATGATGATGGCCACGAGTACGGCGATTTCGATGATGAACAACAACAGACCTCCACCGCCACGGTTGCTTTTAGCCGCCCATTCCTGGATGGATGCCTGCGGCAAGCGGGCTAGGATACCCACCATGATGATCAGCGAGGTACCATTGCCCAACCCTTTGTCGGTAATCTTTTCACCCAACCACATCACAAACAGCGTTCCTGCGGTAAGGATAATTGTGGTTGAAAGCCAGAAATAAGCAGCATAGCTGTCGAGCAAAGCAGCGCCATTCACTTGCTTGATATAAGCCACATAGGCACCGGCCTGCACGGCAGTTACAATCACTGTCAAATAGCGGGTCCATTGGTTGATCTTCTTCCGGCCACTCTCCCCTTCTTTCTGCACTTTCTGCATGCGAGGAACCAGGATGGTCATCAATTGCATGAAGATGGAAGCAGAGATATAAGGCATGATACCCAGGGCGAAGATGGATGCCTGTGAAAAGGCACCACCGGCAAAGGCGTCAATCAGCCCAAGGGCACCTGATTTTGCGCTGGCAAGGTTGATCTTATTCGGATCGATACCGGGCAACACGATGTGCGCACCGATACGATAAATGAGAATGAGCAGCAAGGTCGTTATGATCTTGTTCCGTAACTCCTCAATGCTCCAGATATTCTTGAGCGTCTGAAAAAATTTCTTCACGGGTTTTCTGACTTTAAATGGGCCTTAACTAAAAAAGACGCAACTTGTGCGTCCGGCAAGTTACTGAAAATTACTTCACGATCTCGAGGGTTCCACCGGCCGCTTCTACAGCTGCTTTCGCTTTGGCGCTCGCCGCGTTCACTTTGAAACTGAGTTTTGATTTCAGTTCGCCGGTGGCCAACAATTTTACATTGTCGAACTGGGCGATGAGGCCATTGATGTACAAACTTTCGAGGCTGAATTCAGTCAGGTTATATTTCTCCACCAATTGGTCAACATGACCGAGGTTAAAGACTTTGTATTCAACACGGTTGATATTGGTAAAACCCCGTTTGGGGATACGACGCTGGATGGGCATCTGACCACCTTCGTGGGCCCTTTTGCTTGAATAACCAGCGCGGCTTTGTCCGCCTTTATTACCTTTTGTCGACGTGCCACCCTTACCGGATGCTTCACCACGACCTAACCGTTTTTGCTTGTGTGTTGCGCCTTCTGCAGGCTTGATGTTGTGCAGATTCATTGTGTAGATTTTTACTTACGGGAAATCTTCCCTCGCGAAACAATATGGTTTAAGGTTTAATGTATAAGGTCTAAGGTTGGGTCGCTACTGGCGTAACAAACTAGCACCGCGGCAGCTTAAACCTTAAACTTTAAACTTTAAACCTCTTCCACTTTCACTAGGTGTTCCACGGTCCTTACCATGCCTAGTATTTGTGGAGTGGCTTCCACTTCTTTGGAAGCATTCATTTTTTTCAGACCCAGGGCGATCAGGGTAGCCTTCTGGCGCTCGGGGCGGTCGATGGCACTTTTCACCTGGGTGATCTTGATCTTTTTCATGATTATTCTTTAGAAGTGGTTATCCATTGAAAACTTTCTTCAATCCCACGTTGCGGGTTTTGGCTACCTGTACCGGCTCACGCAAAGTTGCGAGGGCTTTAAAAGTTGCTTTTACCACGTTGTGTGGGTTGGCCGAACCAAGGCTCTTAGCCAATACGTCGGTAATACCGGCGCTTTCCAGTACTGCACGCATACTGCCTCCGGCGATTACACCCGTACCGTGTGCGGCTGGCTTGATCAGTACTTTAGCAGCACCTTCTTTGGCCAACTGGTCGTGCGGAATAGTACCATGCATCACCGGCACCTTGATCAGGTTCTTCTTGGCATCTTCAATGCCTTTGGTGATGGCTTCCTGTACTTCCTTCGCCTTACCCAAACCATGACCTACCACTCCCGACTCATTACCTACCACTACAAGGGCAGAGAAGCTGAATGCACGACCGCCCTTGGTGGTTTTTACCACGCGGTTGATGGCTACGACTTTCTCTTTCAGTTCGAGGTCACCGGCCTTTACTTTGTTTAACGTTACTTTTGACATCTATCGCAAAAATTAAGTTGTATTAGAATGTTTGGTGGCGATTAGAATTGTAATCCGCCTTCACGAGCGCCTTCTGCAACTGCTTTCACCCGGCCATGATAGAGGCTGCTGCCACGATCAAAAACCACTTCTTTCAATCCCAGTTCAGTTGCTTTACGGGCAATCGTTCCACCCAACAATTTGCTTTTCTCTGTTTTGGTAACTTTCTGCGCAACGATGTCTTTGTCGCGGGTTGAAGCCGCTGCCAGCGTTACCCCATTTTCATCGTCGATCAGCTGTACGTATGTGTCAGCATTGCTGCGGAAAACAGACAAGCGAGGCTTTGCCGCCGAACCGCTTACGTTTTTGCGAACGCGGTACTTGATCTTCTGTTTCCTGATTGCTTTTGAGTTCATTGTTGTCTATTTACGTTTTCCGATACTGCCGGAAAGCTTTTATTGTTTATTTACCTGCGCTCTTACCAGCTTTCTTCCGCACTACTTCACCTACGAAGCGAACACCTTTTCCTTTGTACGGCTCTGGCTTGCGGAGGCTGCGCAATTTGGCAGCTACCTGACCAAGCAATTGCTTATCGCTGGATTCAAGAATGATTTTTGGGTTCTGGCCTTTTTCTGTCAGGGTCGCCACTTTCAGTTCTTTCGGCACTTCGAACACGATATTGTGCGAATAACCCAGGGCCAGGTCGAGTGTATTACCGGTATTGGCGGCTTTGAAACCCACCCCTACCAGTTCCATCTCTGCTTTAAAGCCGTCGGTAACCCCTTTCACCAGGTTGGCCAACAAGGCACGATACAAACCATGCAGCGCACGATGGCGAATCTGGTCTGTCGGGCGATTGATGATGATTTCATTGTTCTCCACCGCAATCGTGATATCACGATCGATCGCCTGTTTCAATTCCCCTTTCGGGCCTTTAACGGTTACCACATTGTCTTTTCCCACGGTGATTGTAACGCCTGCAGGAAGTGTAACCGGCTTTTTACCTATACGAGACATAAAAATAGTTTCTAGTGTATTGTTTATTGTTTCTGGTTCCCTGTCAGCCGGCATAGGACGGCTTAATGGGTCTAAGTCGATCGACTTAGTGAATATAACAGAGTACTTCTCCGCCTACATTCTGGGCCTTGGCTTCTTTGTCTGTCATTACCCCTTTGGAAGTAGACAGGATGGCAATACCCAATCCGTTCTTTACCCGACTGATGTCGGCGGGTTTTGAATATTGACGCAGACCCGGACGGCTCACGCGCTCCAGGCTCTGGATAGCGGGCGTTTTGGTGGCCGGATCGTATTTCAAGGCGATCTTGATCAGCCCTTGCTTATTGTCTTCTTCGAACTTGTACTTCAGGATATATCCTTTCTCGTACAGGATCTCAGTGATACGCTTTTTCAGGTTGGAAGCCGGAATCTCTACGATGCGGTGACCAGCCATCTGTGCGTTACGTACACGGGTTAAAAAATCTGCTATAGGATCAGTAACCATTGTTCTGCTTTGTTGTCGTTTAAAATATTTTTTACAATGCGATATCCTATCTGATATCTACAAGAGAAATTACCAGCTTGCTTTTGTTACGCCGGGAATTTTGCCAGCCAATGCCATGTCGCGGAACATTACCCTGCTCAGGCCGAAATAGCGCATATAGCCCTTCGGACGACCAGTGAGCTGGCAACGGTTCTTCAGACGAACAGGTGAAGCATTCTTAGGCAATGCATCCAGCCCCTGGTAATCACCAGCCGCTTTCAGCGCAGCACGCTTCTCAGCATACTTGGCCACCATTACTTCCCTTTTTCTTTGTCTGGCTTCAACAGATTTTTTTGCCATTTCTTATTTGTTAAAAGTCAAAAAGTGAAAATTTCGCTTACGCAGTTTCAGTTTTTTTCATGTTCCGGAACGGCATACCCATTTCCTTCAACAGCTCATACGCTTCTTCATTGGTCTGCGCCGTTGTTACAAACGTGATATCCAGGCCGGTGATCTTATTCACTTTATCGATATCGATTTCAGGGAAAATGATCTGCTCGGTAACACCCAGGGTATAGTTACCACGACCGTCAAATGCTTTCTCACTGATACCTTTAAAGTCGCGTACACGAGGCAACGAAATCGCGATCAAACGATCGAGAAACTCGTACATATTGTTGCCACGCAGTGTAACCCTTGCCCCAATTGGCATGTTCTTACGCAGTTTGAAGTTGGAGATGTCTTTTTTAGACATGGTAGCTACTGCTTTCTGACCAGTGATCATTGTCAGCTCTTCCACTGCAATATCAACCAGCTTCTTGTCAGCAACAGCACCGTTCACCCCCCGGTTCAAACAAATCTTCACCAGCTTGGGCGCCTGCATTACAGTGCTATAGCTGAATTTCTTCATTAAGGCAGGTACAACTTCTTTCTTGTACTTATCTGCCAGGCGCGGTGTATATTTTACTGTGCTCATTTGATTACCTCCCCTGATTTTTTAGCAACACGAACGAGTTTACCGTTTTCGCGGCTGCGTTTAACTTTGGTAGCGGCGCCGGCTTTGGCGTCCCACAGCATTACATTAGAAATGCTGATCGGTGCTTCCTGCTTCACAATACCACCCTTGGTGTTCTGTGCAGAAGGCTTGGTGTGTTTGGTGATGATGTTCACCCCCTCCACCACTACACGGGCTTTGTCTACAATCACCTCCAGCACTTTGCGGGGCTTCTTGAGGTCTTTGTCGTCGCCGGCAATTACCACCACCGAATCGCCTTTTTTAATGCTGTATTTCGCTTTGAATCTTGTGCTCATGTTAGATTCTTGTTTGTTCTTTTTTCAGTTTTGTTACCAGCCCGTGCTCCCAATCAGGGGCGCAAAGGTACGATTATAATACTTCCGGAGCAAGTGAAATAATCTTCATATAACCCTTGTCGCGCAGTTCCCTGGCAACAGGTCCGAAAATACGCGTACCGCGGGGTTCGTCGGAATTGTTCAACAACACCACAGCGTTGTCGTCAAAGCGGATATATGATCCGTCTTTGCGGCGCAATTTGTTCTTGGTACGAACAATTACCGCTTTGGTAACCGTACCTTTTTTGATACCGCCTGCAGGGATCGCATCCTTCACAGTCACCACGATCTTGTCGCCGATATGGGCATAATCCTGACCGCTGTTACCCAGTACCCGGATCACCAAAACCTCTTTGGCTCCACTGTTGTCAGCTACGTTCAATCTGCTTTCTTGCTGGATCATCTCTTATAGATTTATCTAATGTTATGTAAACAGAGGGATTATTTCACTTTCTCCAGTACCTCTACCAGACGCCAGCGTTTTGTTTTGCTGATCGGGCGGGTCTCCATGATCTTGACGGTATCGCCAATGCTGCACTCGTTCTTTTCGTCGTGCGCATGAAAGCTGGTCGTCTTTTTCAGGAACTTACCGTAGATGGGGTGTTTTACCTTACGTTCAACGGCAACGGTGATGGACTTTTCCATTTTGTTGCTGGTTACAACACCAATCCTTGTTTTACGCAAATTTCTTTCAGACATTGTTCAATGTTTTAACTAGTTAGGCAGAAGCCTTTTTTTGGGTTAACGCGGTTTTCAGCCGGGCCACATCTTTGCGAAGGCTGCGAATGCTCATGGGATTCTCCAAAGGAGTGATTGCATGGGCGAACTCCAGTTTCTTCAGACGCAATTCGTCTTCCTGGATGCGCGCTTTCAGGTCTTCTGCACTCAGGTCTTTCAGGCTGTTCACGAAATCCTTATTCTTTGCCATGGTGGAAATTTTTATGGTTATATCAAACTTATGATTGCAGCTCCCTGCGGATCACGAATTTGGTTTTGATCGGCAGCTTCTGCGCAGCCAATTCCATGGCGGCTTTCGCTACGTCCTGTGGTACACCGTCGCACTCAAAAAGGATACGGCCTGGTTTCACTACCGCCGCCCAATGGTCGGGGTTACCTTTACCTTTACCCATCCTTACTTCGGCAGGCTTGCGGGTAACGATCTTGTCGGGGAAAATGCGAATCCAAACATTACCTTCTCTTTTCATAGAGCGGGTCATGGCCTGGCGGGCACTTTCGATCTGACGGTCGGTCATCCACACTGTCTCCAGGGCCTTCAATCCGAACGATCCGAATGACAGGGTTGCACCACGCTTGGCGTCGCCTTTCGTCGGCATCTTCTGCATTTTCCGGTGCTTCGTTCTTTTTGGTTGTAACATCTTTTATCCTATTAATGCGTTTGTCAAATTAGTTTCTGCTGCGTCCACCACGGTCACCACCGCGGCCGCCACGATCGCCACCTCTTCCGCCACGGTCACCGCCCCGGCGGTCACCACGATGGTCATCACCACGGTGATCACGACGATCACTCAGTCCGCCACCTTCTTTGCCACCAATGAAATTCGGGTTCAGGTCGCGCTTGGCCAGTACTTCTCCTTTACAGATCCATACCTTGATACCAATCTTACCATAAACAGTCAGGGCAAATACGTTGGCATAATCAATGTCCATACGAAGGGTATGCAGCGGGGTACGACCCTGCTTGATTTCTTCGGTACGGGCAATTTCAGCACCACCCAAACGACCGCTTACTTTGATCTTGATACCTTCAGCACCCATACGCAGGGCCGAAGCAATCGCCATCTTGATAGCGCGTTTGTAGTTGATACGGTTTTCGATCTGCTTGGCGATGGTATCACCTACAATCATTGCATCCAGTTCCGGGCGACGGATCTCGAGAATGTTGATCTGCACATCTTCTTTACCGGTCAGCTTCTTCAGTTCCTCCTTAATACGGTCAACCTCATTACCCCCTTTACCTATGATGATACCAGGTTTGGATGTGTGGATGGTAACGATCAGTTTACCCAGTGTACGCTCAATCACAATCTTGGAGATGCCTCCTTTGTTGATACGCGCCATCAGGTAGGTACGGATCTTATGATCTTCGATCAGCTTGGAAGAATAGTCTTTCTTGCTGCCGAACCAGTTGCTTTCCCATCCGCGGATGATTCCCAACCTTGCACCAATAGGATTTGTTTTCTGACCCATGTTAGGTATATTAAGTTTTTCGATTCTTTTATTTGATATCTACAATAACGGTCACGTGATTGCTGCGTTTGCGAACACGATAGCCACGACCTTGCGGCGCCGGACGCATCCGCTTCAGTGTTCTGCCGCCATCTACGAAAATGGTTTTTACCACCAGTTTGGTTTCATCACCACCTTCATTGGCCTGCTTCCAGTTGCTGATGGCGCTAACCACCAGTTTACGCAGGGGAACTGCGGGATGCTTGGCATTGTGCTCCAGGATCGCCAGGGCTTTCTCTACGTCCATACCACGCACCAGGTCTGCGAGCAAACGCATCTTCCGGGGCGAAGTGGGATAATTATTCAGTTTAGCAACTGCTTCCATTGTTATTTCAATTCTTGACCCGCCGCGGCGGACCGTTATTAATTACATTTTCTTGCTTGAGTGTCCTTTGAAGTTGCGGGTAGGTGCAAATTCACCGAGTTTGTGTCCTACCATGAACTCCGTTACGTATACCGGGATGAACTTGTTGCCATTGTGCACAGCGAAAGTATGTCCCACGAAATCAGGAGAAATAGTAGAGCGACGGCTCCAGGTTTTGATTACACCTTTTTTGGCTTTGCCATCAGACATATTCAACACCTTCTGCTCCAGTTTTACGTCGATATACGGACCTTTTTTAATTGAACGAGCCATTATTGAGCTGGTTTAATGTTTAATGTTTAAGGTTTAAGCGAGCTTCTTACCGTTTGAACGCTGGATGATCAGTTTGTCAGAACCTTTAGACTTTCTTGTCTTCTCACCCTTCGCGTATTTACCAGTACGGCTGCGCGGATGTCCACCGGAAGCGCGACCTTCACCACCACCCATCGGGTGATCAACAGGGTTCATCGCTACACCACGGTTACGCGGACGAATACCTTTCCACCTGTTTCTACCGGCTTTACCCATGCTCTGCAGGCTGTGGTCACCATTGCTGGCTTCACCTACCGTTGCATAACAGTTTACCAATACCTTGCGGAGTTCACCACTCGGCATCTTCAACACGGCATATTTTTCTTCCTTGCTGCTCAGTTGGGCCGATGTACCAGCACTGCGGGCCATCTTTGCGCCCTGACCGGGCTGCAATTCGATATTGTGAACAACAGTACCCAACGGCATGTTTTTCAATTGCAAGGCATTGCCCAGTTCAGGCGCTACCGCATCACCACTTACTACTTCAGCACCTACCTGCAAACCCTGGGGCGCAATAATGTAGCGCTTCTCACCGTCTGCATAGTTCAACAGGGCGATAAAAGCAGTACGGTTCGGATCATACTCAATGCTCGCTACTTTCGCAGGAATGTCTTTCTTACTGCGCTTGAAGTCGATCACCCGGTATTGCTTGGCATGACCACCACCAATGTAGCGCATGCTTCTGCGACCCTGTGCGTTACGGCCACCGGTACGATTCTTCTTTTCCAACAAGCTCTTCTCTGGCGTGTCGGTAGTAATCTCTGCATATGCATTTCCGATTCTCCAGCGAGTGCCGGCGGTCATCGGTTTGTACTTTCTAACTGGCATATTCTTTAGTTTTCGGCTTTATCAGCGCCGAGGCTGTAATTATTTACTGTTTACTTATACCGCTCCGTAGAGATCAATTGTTTCACCTTCAGCTACGGTTACCAGCGCTTTTTTATACGCGGGTTTACGGCCCTGGATAAAACCGGCCTTGGTAAAGCGGGTTTTGTTCTTACCGGGAATCACCGATGTGTTCACGTCTACAACTGTTACGCCGTAGAAGGACTCAATCGCTTTCTTGATCTCCAGTTTGTTGGCCTTGCGTGCCACTTTGAACGCGAAACGGCGCAGGCTCTCTTGCTGGGCGTTTGCCTTTTCGGTCAGAATGGGTTTTATCAGAACTTCAGAAAGTTTCATCTGTATTTCTTTTGAATGCGTTAGTGATTATGCTTCCGTTTCAGCCTCAGTGAACACTTTGGCAGCGCTTTCGCTCAATACCAACACCTGTGCATTCACGATATCGTAGGTATTCACATCGCTCAGCATGCTACCATTCACGGTTGGAATATTACGCAGGCTCAGGTAGAGGTTGTCGTTTCCTTCAGGCAGTACGAACAAGGTTTTCTTGCCTTCGATGTTCAGGGCTTTCAGCGCAGCAGTGAAGGATTTTGTTTTGGGAGTTGACAGGTTAATGTCTTCCACCACTACAATCGCGTTCTCTTTTGCTTTATACGCCAGTGCACTCATCTTGGCCAGGTCTTTCACCTTGCGGTTCAACTTCAGGTCGTAACCACGCGGCTTGGGTCCGAAAATGGTACCACCACCCTTATACAAAGGGTTGCGGATATTACCCTTACGAGATCCACCCGTGCCTTTTTGTTTGTGCAGCTTGCGGCTGGCACCTTTCACTTCCATCCGGGTTTTCACTTTATGTGTACCCTGGCGCTGGGCAGCGAGGTATTGCTTCACAGAAAGATAGATCACATGATCATTGGGCTCGATACCGAAGATTTCTTCGGGCAGTTCCAAGGTTCTACCGGTCTTCTTTCCTTCTATATTTAAAATGTCTACTTGCATCTTGCTTCAGATTAATAGGTTTACTTCTGGATATAAACGATAGAACCGATATGACCGGGAACAGAACCGCTCACCAGGATATAGTTTTTCTCAGCAAAAATTTTCACCACTTTCAGGCCTTTCATTTTCACGCGGTCATTACCCAAACGGCCAGCCATGCGCATACCCTTCATTACGCGCGATGCGTCTGAAGAGTTACCCAGTGAACCTGGTGCACGCTGACGGTCGTGCTGGCCGTGCGAAGCTTCGCCCACACCAGAAAAACCATGGCGTTTAACAACACCCTGAAAACCTTTACCTTTTGATTGACCTACAACTTCCACCTTATCGCCTTCAGCGAAAATGTCGGTTGTTACTGTCTCACCCAGTGCTTTTTCTATGGAGAAATCGCGAAATTCTTTTACGAAACGTTTGGCAGCAGTTTGTGCCTTGGAGAAGTGATTTGTTTCGGCCTTGGTACTGTTCTTTTCTTTTTTGTCGCCGAATGCGAGTTGAAGGGCATTGTAACCGTCGGTGTCTTTTGTTTTCACCTGTGTAACAACGCAGGGACCAGCTTCAATGATGGTGCAGGCGGTCTGCTTGCCATCGGGACTGAAAATGCTGGTCATGCCGAGCTTTTTGCCAATAATTCCTTTCATGTAGTAACCATTTGTGCCGCATGGTTAAAAGGACATTCCTACCCGGCTTCGCACACTTTAATCAGTGTGACTTGCATAGAAGGATTTCAATCCCCGTTTGCCGTTGACCTTTTCCTTTTATATCGGAAGTACCAACGGTAAACAAACCCTGAACGGCTTGTTCATATTTATTTTAAAAATCGTCCCCAGCGCTCTTTTGGTCTTTGCAGATTTGAGAGATAGGGATATATCTAAGAACTGTTATGCTTTGATCTCTACTTCAACACCTGAAGGCAGATCGAGCTTGCTCAGCGCATCTACCGTACGGGAAGAAGAAGTATATATGTCCAACAAACGCTTGTGCGTGCTCAGTTGAAATTGCTCGCGCGCCTTCTTGTTTACGTGCGGGCTGCGCAGAACGGTAAACACTTTCTTGTGGGTGGGCAAAGGAATGGGTCCTGTTACCACGGCACCTGTGCTACGAACGGTTTTAACGATCTTCTCAGCAGATTTATCTACCAGGTTGTGATCGTAAGACTGCAATTTTATTCTGATTCGCTGTGACATACGGGTTATCCCAAAAATTGAATTGGGAGTGCAAAGGTATGGGTCTTTGCTATTGCTTCCAAGAGTTCGTGGAAATATTTAAGGCTTTTTGCCAAAAAAAACCTGCCGGAAAATGCGTATCGACAGCCAGGCGCAGAGCAATAACAATAGTAAGGCCGCAATAACGGGTATCCAGAGGCTGGCCAGCGAGCCGCCCAGGGCCGCCAGGTTTTCGCCCGTCGCCACCGCCGCATTGCCCATCCCCGCTGTGGTTTTGCTGCTCAACAACCGCAATAAACCCGACCCGATCTGGATGGTGCCGGCCAGGCTGCCACCCGCCAAAAGCGCCAAACCCCACCGATAAATCGCGTCCATTTCACCCGTCGGGAACACTGAAAACGCTAGTAAAGTACCCGCTCCAATGGCAAGCGGTGCTGCCATGGTATCTAATAAATTGTCAATAAATGGAATATAATAGCCCAATATTTCCAGCACCGTGGCCGTACCCAGGGTGATAATTGCCGGCCAGCTATACAACCAGGCCATGCCCTCCTGCACTGGTAACACCCCGGCCCGGGCCGCCAGCGCGGCCACCAGCATCGGCAGAAAAACGCGGAAACCACAGCAGGCACTCAGCCCAATCCCCATGGCGATGGCCAGAAAAATGGCATTCATATTGGCAAGTTACCTAAAACGGACTTGTTTTAAGATCAACCACAATCGCGCTGATCTGCTGGTCGGCATTCAACGCCTGCAACTTATTCATACCGAACAGGTATTCCTTACCCACGGCCCAGGTAATGACCCTGTATTCCGGAAAATGGTTTTTAAAATCATTGTAGTGATGCGCTTCCTCACACACATACCCGATGTTTTTATGCAGTCCCGCTTTAAATCGGTTAATGCTGTCGGGCGTTTGCTCAGTTAGTTTACCACCGATATTAATGGCCACCCGATAACCATACGCAGCAAAAAAATTCGCCGAAGCCGGGCTGTATAACTCCATCACCAGCCGATCCCGATATCCGTTGCTGTCCTGGGCATTGTTCAGGTAGTTTAATAGCACCTCATCATAGCCCCTGCCTTCGGTATGCACATCAAGTAGTACTTCCTGTTTTCGCTGTGCCGCCGCGGCTAACAATTCTGTCAGGGCAGTACCATCGGTTTTGCCCGGTGTTTCGCCCAACCATACCGCTTTGCCCACGGCGTCAACCACAATATTGGTTTCGATACCAGTAAACCCAGGGTCAACTTTCTCGAACCGTTGCATATCGCTCACATTAAACACCCATAGCTTTCGGGGGATCTGCCCCGGCTGGGCAACATCCAACGATTTCCAACGCCACAACTGGTACCATTGCTGGTAACTACTGCGGAATAAAAAAAGCAAAGCGGCCATTACAAGAAAAGCAACCACCCCAATTAACAGCCTTTTTGGGGGTCTAACGGGCGCCACCGGGGCATTTTTCGCGCAGGAAATCAGTATAGGTGGTTCGAAGGTGTTCAAACGTGCCTTCTCCCTCTGAAATGCTATGTGTCCGGTTAGGGTAACTCATCATGCGAAAGCGCTTATTGTATTTGATTAATTCGTTGATCAACATTTCTGCATTGTTATAATGCACGTTGTCATCACCTGTGCCGTGAATATACAAAAGATTACCTGTTAAATTCTTTGCATACGTGATGGGTGACCCATTTTTAAAGTCATTTTCATTTTCTTGCGGAAGCCCCATATACCGCTCCTGGTAAATATTGTCGTACGTGCGTTGGTTGGCTACGGCAGCAATGGCAATACCAGTCTTATAAATCTGCGGATATTGAAACAGCAGGTTGAGGGTCGCTGATCCGCCACCACTCCAACCCCATACCGCCACCCGGCTGCTGTCTACAAATGGCCAGTTGAGTATCTGTTTCGCCGCCATCGCCTGGTCGCGAATATTCACAATGCCAATTTTTCTATACACCGATTTCCGCCACTCTCTTCCTTTTGGTACCGGCGTACCCCGGTTGTCGATGGCAATATAGATATACCCGTCTTTGGCCAGATTGCCCTCATAGAGATAGTTGTAGCCCGCGCCCCAACTGTCTTTCACCAGTTGACCCCAGGGCTCGGTGTACACAAAAAACAACACCGGGTATTTCTTAGTAGAATCGAAATCTGCGGGCTTTGACATCCAGCCATCCATCGTAATACCATCTTCCGATTTTACCTGGAAAAAAGAAACCAGGCTCTGTTTTGGATTGGCCTTCGACAATGCCTCATTCACCGAAGCTGAGCCGGCCAGTGTTTTACCGTCTTTCAGGCTGATCCATTCAGTAACAGGCGCGGTATAATGATTAGAAAAACGATGCCGGGCATAAAGTGCAAAGGGCGAGATGTCGTAGCTATGGGTGCCGGGTTGGTTCAGCGCACTCACCCGCTCGGGGTTGGTTTTACCGTCGAGGCGACTGCGATAAAGGTATCGTTGCGTGGCGTTCTCCGGACTCGCCAGGTAATACAGGTACCCGCTCTTTTCATCCACACGAACAATGTCCAATACATCGATCGGTCCTTTGGTAACCAGGGTTTCTTTTTTGCCATCGCGACTCACGCGATACACCTGGCGCCAGCCACCCTTCTCACTCACCCACAAAAAAGCCGCACCGCCATTCAGCCAATCCCAACCGCCGTCGGTATAGTCCTGGTCCCACGAAGGCAATATATCAATCCACGCATCATCGTGTTCATGGTAAATCGTTTGTACATCACCGGTAGTTACCTTGCAGAGCAGCAGTTTTGAATCCTGCTGTTTGCGGTCGAGGTACTGCACAATCAATTCATTGCTATTCGCTGCCCATTCCATCCGCGGCGCATAATTGCCCATGGCTTCATCGTACGGAATATTCATCCAGCGGGTACCGTTATTGCTCAGGTCGATTACACCAATCTTAAACGATGAAGGTTTCTCACCGGCAACAGGATACTCAACCGGAATAGCACGCGGATAAATTGAATCGGTATTGTTGACCATCAGGTAGTCTTTGGTATTATTGGCATTGATCTGCCAGAACGCAATGTTGCGGCTATCGGGGCTCCAACGAAAACCATCGCGGCAGAAAAACTCTTCTTCATACGCCCAATCAAATGTACCATTGATGTGCTGGCGGCTGCCGTCTTTGGTCAATTGGGTGATGACACCAGAAGCCAGGTCTTCCACATAAATATTGTAATCGCTCACATAGGCAACCTTTAAGCCATCGGGCGAAAACTTCGCAAACATCAGGGTTGCTTCCGGAAGGCTTTTCCCTATCTGTTTGAAGCTGCCGTTGGTGCGATCGAACACCCAATAATCACCCTTGGTTTCATAGCGCCACACCCGACGGGTATTGGTGAACAACAATAATTTTTGTTCGTCGGCGCTGCTGCTAAAACTTTTTGCAGCCAGGGGTTTTCCATTGGCAGCGGTTTGCAATTGCAGCGCGGTTATTACCGGTGTTTTACTATTGTCTGCCAGCCGCACCAGTTCAATGCCTTCTTTCGATTGGTTCAGGTAACTCGTACCGTCTTTTGTCCACTGCAATCCTTTTTGCGCATGAACAGTAACCGCGAAATAAAGCAAGGCAACAGCGAGACCTGTTTTTATCAGCGAAGAAGATATTTTCGTATTCAACAAAGAAACCATTGTATTCATTTTTTTTGTTTGTTTCAATTCTTTGGTCCTTTTCATACTCAAATTGGTAAAGCCCGTTTTCATGTGTGTCATTTATCTGGTTCTATAGCCAGGCTGTATTCACATTAATCAAGCCCGCCTTTGCGATTCGGCGATTTTGGCTCCGGCCACTTGCCTGGTTTACCATCTTTACCAACCGGTAATATGATCTGCTCCCGCGAAGTTTTATGGGGGTCTTCACTGGCCATATAAGCGAGTACCGCTGCCAGTATCGCATTGCTGCGCACATCATCAAATACAATCTTGTCGTAGGTATCGCGATTGGTATGCCAGGTATAGGTGCCATACGACCAACTGAGTGAGCTCAATGAAAATGCAGGTGCGCCAGCCGCTACAAAAGAAGCGAAATCGGAACCACCAGTTCCCGGCATACCCGGAAAACGCGTTTCAATGGTATCCCTGATATACGACGGCGCTTTCAACAACCACCTGCCGAGATAATCATAAGCTTGCAGAAAGCCCATGCCCGACATACTTTTCACGCGACCCGTTCCATTGTCCTGATTGAACACCGCCTGAATATTCTTTACAATCTCCGGATGGTCTTCAACAAAAGCGCGCGATCCATTCAATCCCTGCTCTTCACTGCCCCAATGCCCCACCAGGATGGTTCTTTTGGGATACGGATACAGCTTTTTTAGAATGCGCATCGCTTCCATCATGGTCAGGGTGCCGGTGCCATTGTCGGTCGCCCCCGTGCCAGCATCCCAGGAGTCAAAATGCGCCGACAAAATCACATACTCATCGGGCTTTTCGGTGCCTTTGATACTGGCGATGGTATTAAATGTTTGCAGTTTGCCCTTGTCTTTTGATTCGGCCTGTATACTGAGTTTGGGGGTATGTCCCGATTCAGCGAGGCGACACAACAGGCCATAGTCTTCGAGCGCCACATCTACCGTTGGTATTTTCTTTGCCTGCGCACCAAAGATTTTGTCAACGCCAAAACCATTCGACCACAAGCTGGTTATGATACCCGCTGCACCGGCTTTCTCCAATGCCAACGGCAATTCTCTTGCAGAGTAGCCCGTCTTTTCAATGCGTTTGCGCCAGGCATCCTGCATGGCGGTACGCTCTTTCTTCATGGCATCAAAACTTTCTTTCGTAGCAAACTCGGCCCAGTTATAATCGGGTCGGCCGGTTGGCTGCGGCATCGATGTCAATACAAATTTCCCTTTCACCGCCGGCAGCCAGGCTTTAAATGCAGTTGAATCGGCCAGGTCGGGCAGTAAAATACAATCTGCCACCACTGCCTTGCCATTGGTGATACCACTCCAGGCAAGTTGTGTTCCTTCCAGCGATTTCACCCGCGGCGCTACCATATCAATATGGGTAATACCTCGCTCCCAGCCCCTCCATTCACCCCAGGCTTCATTTCGGGCCTCGATACCCCAACCTTTGTATTTTTCAATCGCCCAATCGTGCGCTTGTTTCATCTGAGGCGTGCCCACCAACCGCGGACCGATCACATCCATTAACTCATGCGCCAATGGTTTCAGTTGCGAATTATTGTTGGCCTCATTAACAATTTGCGCCACCATACTACTGTCCTTGTCCTGCGCATTAACAGCGCTTCCCAGCAGCACCAGCATTATAACAAAAGGGGTTTTCATGTGTCTTTGTTCTAGCTTTTATGAAACAGCCAATTTACAAATATTGGCGAAAAGCCTTTTGGATTTTCCCAAACCCCTCTCAGAAACGCCAACATCACCGAAACCCAAAAACACCGTGATCATTGCTACCCCGCGGTCTCTGCGAGAAAAAAAACTCCGTGAGAAAAATCCCCCGCGAGAAAAACCCAAAACGCAACTAGTATCTCCCTCAACAATCTCCCAACAAAAAGCCGCTCCCAACGGAAGCGGCTCTATTCAAAAATCACTATTCTCTTCGTTAAACCCTGCGATCTCAGGCATTCACCTTGCCCTTCACCTTCGCGATCACTTCTTCAGCGATGTTGTTCGGTGCCGGTGCATAGTGTGAAAACTCCATGGTAGACGAAGCGCGGCCTGATGACAAAGAACGCAGTTGCGTTACATAACCGAACATTTCGCTCAGCGGCACTTTCGCCTTAATTACCTGGGCATTGTTACGGCTGTCCATACCTTCCATCATACCACGACGGCGGTTAAGGTCGCCCGTTACATCACCCATGTATTGATCGGGGGTAACCACTTCCACCTTCATGATTGGCTCCAGCAATACCGGTTTGGCTTTGCGGGCTGCCTCGCGGAAACCTTGTTTGGCGCAGAGTTCGAAGCTCATGGCGTCGGAGTCAACCGCGTGGAATGATCCGTCGAAAACACGCACTTTCATATTCACCACCGGGTAGCTGGCGAGTACACCATTTACCATCGAAGCCTGGAAGCCTTTCTGGATGGGTTGTACAAATTCACGGGGAATAGATCCACCGAAAATATCATTGACAAACTGCAGGTTCTCTTTCGGATTCTCTGCCTGCCATTCAGCATCAGCGGCGCTGAGTTCGAACACGATATCGGCGAACTTACCACGACCACCGGTTTGTTTTTTCAACGTTTCGCGGTGTTCTACTTTACCAGTAAACGCTTCTTTGTAAGCCACCATCGGCGCACCCTGGTTCACTTCCACTTTGAACTCACGACGCATACGGTCGATGATGATTTCCAGGTGCAATTCGCCCATTCCACGAAGGATGGTTTGACCAGTTTCTTCATCGGTATTCACACGCAGGGTCGGATCTTCTTCCACCAGTTTAGCGATGGCCATACCCATTTTATCAACGTCGGCCTGTGTTTTCGGTTCAACGGCAACCGCGATAACGGGCTCGGGAATAAACATATTCTCGAGGGTGATCGGATGGTTTTCGTCGCACAGGGTATCACCCGTTTTGATCTCTTTGAAACCAACGGCAGCACCAATATCACCGGCTTCGATGAAATCGATCGGGTTCTGCTTGTTGGCAAACATTTTCATGATCCGGCTGATCCTTTCCTTCTTGCCACTGCGCACGTTCAGTACATACGAACCGGCGTCGAGGTGACCAGAATATACCCGGAAGAAGGCCAGACGACCAACGAATGGGTCGGTCATGATCTTGAATGCCAGGGCAGCGAAAGGTTCTTTCGCGTCGGCTTTGCGAACCAGTGTTTCACCGGTAACGGGATCGGTGCCTTCGGTGTCGGGAATATCAACCGGTGAAGGCAGGTAGCGACAAACGGCATCAAGCGCTGTTTGTACCCCTTTGTTTTTGAAAGAGGAGCCACACATCATGGGCACAATGCTCAGATCGATGGTAGCTTTGCGAATCGCTTCGTGCATTTCTTCTTCGGTGATGCTGTTGGGATCGTCGAAGAATTTCTCCATCAGTTTGTCGTCGTATTCAGCAACGGCTTCCACCAGGTTGGCGCGCCATTCTTCTGCTTCTTCTTTCATATCGGCTGGCACGTCGATTTCGTCGAAAGTCATACCTTCTGTTTCCATGTGCCAGATGATACCTTTCATTTTGATCAGGTCCACCACGCCTTTGAAGTTGTCTTCAGCGCCGATAGGAAGCTGCAGGGGAACGGCTTTCGATCCCAGCATTTCTTTTACCTGCTTCACTACATTGAGGAAGTCGGCACCGGAGCGATCCATTTTATTCACGAAACCGATACGGGGAACGCCATAGCGGTTGGCCTGGCGCCATACGGTTTCAGATTGGGGCTCAACACCGTCAACCGCCGAAAACAGGGCAATCAGACCATCCAATACGCGCATAGAGCGCTCCACTTCCACCGTGAAATCCACGTGGCCGGGGGTATCGATGATGTTGAAAGAATATTTTTTAGAATCGGGTGTTACGGTTCCTTTATCGGTCGGGAAATTCCACTGGCAGCTTACGGCAGCTGAAGTGATGGTGATACCACGCTCCTTCTCCTGCTCCATCCAGTCGGTAGTAGCGGCACCATCGTGCACTTCTCCGATCCGGTGGATCATACCTGTATAGCGGAGAATACGCTCCGTCGTTGTGGTCTTGCCGGCGTCAATATGTGCCGCAATTCCGAAATTCCTTTGAAACTTTAAGTCTGCCATTTGAGGGTCAATTTGGAGCGCAAAGGTAATAAAGAAAGGGGAATTTTAAACAGTGTTCTCGAAAATGGGTAACGACCGCCTTGCCAGCCTCTTTCCCGGCCCAAACAACGCCTGAATGGCGCCAGAACGGCGCCTGCAAACCGCACCGATTTGTAAGGCCAAAACCGCACCGATTAGGAGGGCCAAAACCACAGCCAGGTACTTTGCCAGCACAGCATCGGCGCCCGACAAAAGCCCGGCTAGTTGCCCGAACGGCCGCCCCGAGTTTCCGGAATGCTGATCAGAACGGCCGTCCCGGATGCTCCAAAAGTTGGGCAGAACGGATTCCTGCATTCCTCGAATATCGATCAGAATGGCTGTCCCGCGTTCCTCGAATGCCGGTCAGAATAGCTGCCCCAAATGCACTTTAAGGGCGCCCGAACCCACCCATCCAATCGCCAAAGTGAAGAAAGGAAGATCAGTTGTATCACCAACACCGATACACCTCTTTACAACAGCGACACCTTTTTCAAATTGTGGGAATCCTGTCAACAACCTGAAAAAATATTCCTGACAAATTGGTAGTTAATACCAAGCACAGTAAATTTATTACCAATACGACCTAACTACCTATTTCTTACTCATTAAATCACCTATATCATGCCCACTAAGAAAAAAGCCGCCAAAAAATCACCGGCCAAAAAGTCAGTGAAAAAGGCCGCCAAAAAAGCAGCACCCAGAAAAGCAATAAAGAAAGCAGCAAAAAAAGCCGCACCTAAAAAAGCAGCCAAGAAAGCAGCGAAAAAAGCCGCTAGAAAAACCGCTAAAAAAGCAGCCCCGAAAAAAGCAGCTAGAAAAGCGCCAAAAAAAGCAGTGAAGAAAGCCGCTAAAAAGGCTGCACCAAGAAAAGCAAAAAAGGCCGCCAAAAAGGCCGCACCAAAAAAGGCCGCCAAAAAAGCAGCGCCTAAAAAAGCAGCGAAAAAAGCAGCGCCTAAAAAAGCCGCCAAGAAAGCCGCACCTAAAAAAGTAGCGCCAGTAGTTGCACCTGCTGCCGAACCTGTAACAACAGTTGAAGCACCAGCAGCAGCACCTGAAACACCAACGACGCTGTTCTAGGTGTTGAAGGTGTAAAGTTTAATCGTTTACAGTTGCTGCCGCGTGTCGGCATATTTAAAAATATACGACCTGCAAATTATTGCAGGTCGTTTTATTGTAAGCATTTCTTTTAATCCGTTAGCTCGTCTGCCAACAGCGAAAATTTGTCGCCAAACAACTGCGGCGAAAGTTTATCCTGGTCATTCATTTCCATGTACGGAATGCCAACATAATTCAAAAAGTCGGCTGCTTTACCTGGTTGTAAAAAGGCTTGTAAATCCTCAAACCTTTTATCAAAACACAAAGTGAAAATATTTTTGTCCGCTTCACCAAAAACGGTCTCTTCGTCAGATGAAAATTTTTTTTCAACAATTGTATTGTTAACTTTTATTTTTAATCGCCAATCAGCAAAATCTTCTGCTTGAAAAAAAGGAGCATCGTCTCAAACACATCTCCCATTACCTCAAACTGATCACGATAATAAAATTGGTCATTGTCAAACCCAGCATCTGCCGGTGCCGAAACCACAACCCAATTATAAATTCCATTTCTTGTATCATTGGCTGCAAACCAAAAATCCGTCCTGTCTGCGTCAACAACTGACTTTACCTTCTTTAATCGCAGCTTATTTTGTACTTCACCTTCAGATGAAGACTTTACAGCAAAATACCTTGTATACTCCGACATGATTTCCCTTTTATAAGCGTTTTGAATCAGCGGTTACCAGGTAACCCAGAAAAATATTTATCTAATGCCGCCTCCTTGCCCTAACACACCTTATCCATCAATTTTAAACAAACGAGAGGGTTCATTCACCCTGTACGCCAACTTGAATTTGTTATCCCTGTAAGCCTACTGGAATCTGTGATACCAGTACGCCTACTTGAACTTGCTATACCCGCGCTCACTCGAACTTCTTATACCTGCACATCCATTTGAACTTCTTATACCTACACACCCTCTAGAACTTCTTATACCTACACCCCCTCTTGAACTACTTATGTTTTTCAATTCCCAATTATTCGACTTATCGCCGCCATAACCCGCCACCCTCACCCCCCTCAACACAACCCACACCCCTCAACCCACCCCCAAAAAAAAGCGACTCACACCAAATGCAAGTCGCCTTCCCATATAAATGCCACACACGCGGCAGCAACCTTAAACCCTTAAACCATTAAACATTAAACCTTAAACCTTAAACCTTAAACAACCTATCACGTTGCCCACGCCCTATCCCCCTTCTTATAATCCGTGCAGCCCTCATATTTCCCCGGCACTGCCACATACCGCAATGCCTTGGTTGCACCAATCTCAGAAGTGAAATAACCTTGCAAAGTGAGGTCTTTCATCATTTTGAAATAGTGTTTGGGGTCGGTATCTTTCTTGCTCGACTGGTATGCTTTCATCTCTTTGTCGATGGCCGTCAGCAAGGTTTTTTTCTGGGCCGCATCCAGGGCCATAAAGTCTTTGCTAAATTGCTTCTGGCTGGCTTCACCCAGTTTGCTGATGCCCTCAACAAAAATTCTCTGGTCGCCCTCATCATAACAATCGGTTACCATCACTTTCATAAAAGCACCCACACCGGCTGCCTTCGCGCCGGGTGTATCGGTCGTCGGAATAATGGTATCGGCCACTTCATCCAATAATGCCACTTCTTCGGGCGAGAAATCAGTCGACGCTGTGCGCGCCTTTTTCTCTTCGGTTTTACAGCTCGTCAAAAACAGGCTGGAACCAACCATGCTCCCGCCAATGATCACCGCCAAACCGGTTACCGCTTCTCTTCTTTTCATAAAGAATTATTTTTCGGTTAGTACTGTAAGTTAGAGATTTTGTTTTTTCAGTTCTTCCACGGCGAAGTTGGCTGCACGGGCAGTCAAGGCCATGTAGGTCAGCGAAGGATTCACACAGGCAGCCGATGTCATACAGGCGCCATCCGTGATAAACACATTCTTCGCATCCCAAACCTGGTTATTGCCATTCAGCACCGACGTCTTCGGATCGCGACCCATGCGCGCCGTACCCATTTCATGAATACCGCGGCCAGGCGTACCATCACCATCCCACTTGCGAACATTTTTCACACCGGCGGCTTCCAGCATTTCTGCAGCATCATTCATCATATCCACCCGCATCTTCTTTTCATTGTCTTTCAACTCGCAGTCGATCGCCAATACATTCAATCCCCATTTGTCCTTTTTGGTTTTATCGAGGGTCACGCGGTTGCTCGGATCTGGCAGGATCTCGCCAAAGCCACCCATGCCCATCGACCAAACACCCGGTTCCTGCAACGCATCTTTCAATTCAGCGCCAATGCTCAGTTCGGCAATGTCGCGGCTCCAGCCCGCGCGACTGGCACCACCCTGGTAACCGAAGCCACGCAGGTAGCCTCTCTTCGAATCAGCCACCCAGGGCAGGTTCTGGTAACGCGGAATATAAATGCCGTTGGGACGACGACCGAAATAATATTTGTCTTCATAACCTTCTACGATACCTCCCGCACCCACACCCAGGTGGTGGTCCATCAGGTTGCGGCCCAGTGCATCGCTGCTGCTACCCAAGCCCTCGGGCCAGATATCCGTCGCCGAGTTCATCAATATCCAGGTCGTATTCAACGCCGATGCATTCAGGAACACAATCTTGGCATAGTACTCATAGGTCTTGTTGGTTTCCGCATCCAGCACTTCTACGCCCTTGGCCTTCTTGGTGTCTTTATCATACAACACTTTGGTCACGATACTAAACGGACGCAGCGTGAGGTTTTTGGTTGCCATCGCCGCCGGCAGCGTAGCCGATTGCGTACTGAAATAAGCGCTGAACGGACAACCGAGCCAGCATTTGTTCCGGTATTGACACTGGTTACGCCCATTGATCGGCGCGGTCAGGTTGGCACTGCGGCCCATAATGAATGAGCGCTTGCCTTTATAATGCTCATCAAATCTTTTGCGAACATCTTTTTCAACACAGTTCATTTCCATCGCTGGCAAAAAATCACCATCGGGCAATTGGGCCAGTCCCTCTTTGCCGCCGTTCACACCCGCAAATTTTTCTGCATGGCTGTACCAGGGCGCGAGGTCTTTGTACCGAATCGGCCAGTCCACCCCGATGCCCTCTTTCGCATTCGCTTCAAAATCGAGATCACTATGGCGATAGCTCTGCCGGCCCCAGGTCAATGAGCGACCGCCCACCTGGTAACCCCTGAACCAATCGAAGCGCTTCACTTCGGTATACGGACTCTCCTTTTCATTCACCCAGAAATCGAGGTTGGTTTCATTCAACGGATAGTCTCTTTTAAGCACCGGATAATCTTTGATCATCTGTTGCGTTCGTCCACCCCGGTGCGGAAAATCCCAGGGATGTTTGTTCGCATTCACATAATCTTTCAGGTGCTCTACATTGCGACCCCGTTCCAGCATGATCACTTTGAGCCCCTTCTCAGTCAGTTCTTTTGCCGCCCAGCCGCCGCTGATGCCCGAACCAACCACAATTGCGTCATAGGTGTTGTCAGCCATGTTTTTTTCGTTTCTATTGTGTAATCAGTGTATGAGTAATACTTGTGTTAAACATCGCAGAGTAAAACCGCATTGCGCAGCGAAGCAATCTTGTCCTCCGCTTTTGGAATAAATTCCTGCGCTACGTATCCTTTAAAACCGGTTTTTACAATCGCCCGCATAATGGCCGGGTAATACAATTCCTGGGTATCATTGATCTCGTTCCTACCCGGGTTACCGCCGGTATGGTAATGCCCAAAATACGCGTGGTTGTTTTGGATAGAGCGGATGATATCCCCTTCATCGATTTGCATATGGTAGATATCAAACAGTAACTTGAAATTTTCGGAGCCCAGCCGCTTGCACAACTCCACACCCCAGGCCGACCGGTCACACATATAATCGGTATGGTCAACGCGACTGTTCAGCAATTCCATTTGCAATACCACGCCATGCTTTTCTGCCAGGCCGATCACTTTCTTCAAACCTGCTACACAGTTGTTCAGGCCGGTTTCGTCGTCCATTCCTTTCCGGTTACCACTGAAACAGATCAGGTCTTTATAACCCGCTTTTGCTACAATGGGAATCATCTCCGAATAGTTCTTGGTCAGCGTATCGTGAAACTCCGTGTGAGCATAACCGTCAGTCAGGTTGATTTCTGCCCCATTGCACATCGACGAATACAAACCGTATTTCTTCAGGGTTTCAAATTCTTTCGGCCCCACCAAATCAATTCCCTTAATACCAATGGCCTTTGCTTCACGGCAAAGATCTTCCAACGGTAGGAACCCATAGGTCCAGCGGCAAACCGCATGATTGATATTTCCTTTTAATGCAGCACTCATCTCTTTATTCGTTTTTGGTTTCGATAAAGCCAATCCCTGCGAGGCCATGGCCACACCAGCTCCTGCTGCCAGCATTTGCTTAACCGCGGTTCTACGACTATTTGTGTTTTTCTTCATATTAGCAATTAAGCGGTGACCAATTTCTTTCGGTTGCGCATATACAGCACCAACCCGGCAAAAGCAAATATTAATATAACCGGAATGACGGCTGTTGCCTGCAATACATCGGGACCCGCCGTCAATTGCGCTTTGGCATAAGCGGCCGCCTCGGTGGTACCTGCCGCTGCAGAACGATACTCGTCCAAGCTCGCACCGGCAGGCAATTGTTCTGCCACTTTGCGGTCATAAAATCCGCCCATAAACATGGTGTATATGGACACAGCAAACATGCCTGCGCCGCCCATCAGGTTCAACCCAAGCGCACCCGAGCGCGGAATATTTTCTGCCACAAACCCAATCATCGTAGGCCAGAAATAACAGCAGCCAATACCAAATATCAGTGCGGCCACATAGATCATACCGCCTGATACCGTACTCAGCAAATAAATGCCAACAGCCGCCAGAATGGCCGACCCCAACAATACTCCTGCCGGTGAGAAACGATGCAGGATAGGCTCGGCTATACCTCGTCCAACCACCATAACACCGGTAGTGATGGTCAATATCAAGATCGGGTTATCTGTAACATTGTTTAACAAAACGCCCACCCACTGGCCAGTAAACAATTCGGTAATGGCAGTGCCAAACATGCATACAAACATGAAAATGAACAACGGCGTACCAATGGCCTTGTACATATCGGCTGTAGAAACACCAGAAGCCACGCGCTCAGTAACCGGGAAATCCAGTTTGGAAAAGAAATAGCCATATAACAAAGTGGGAATAATCATCATGGCTACCTGCACCTGCCAACTCAAACCCATTTTGTCAAACAAGAATACAATCAGGGTTCCGATAACAATACCGCCGGGAAACCACAAATGGAAGTGATTGAGTTTGGTTGTTTTTTTCTCGGGAAACAAAGTAGCCACCAACGGATTACAGGCTGCTTCTACAGTTCCATTAGCTATGCCAATTAATAATGTAGACAAGAAAAGGGTCCAAAAGCCGCTGGCAAAAATGGTCAACAAAATGCCTGCCAGGTGAAAAACAAATGCAGCGACCAACAGCTTCTTCATGCCGATCACATCTACCACCATGCCTCCAACAACAATGGCCAATGGAAAACCCCAAAAGGCGGTGGCGGCGATGGAAGCAAGTTGTGAAGCATTCAGGTGGAAATCGACACCGAGACGATTTAAAATACCGGCACGTATGCCGAAAGAAAGTGAAGTGACAAGAAGCGCCAGGCAACTGGCGACAAACAGTTGGTTACGGTTGATGTTGGCTTGCATATCGTTTGTTTAGTTCATCAGAGCGATCATAAATGTATGGGTTTCATCGTGTATTTTTTACACGCAACCGCGCTTATACCGAAAAATATATAAAAATTGGTCAAGGAATTGTATTTTTTTAACTGCTATCGAAATCGTTTATCAGTTAATTTAGCCTCCTCACGCTTAACAAACTCAAATCCGGCAAATGGGAGATCTCCAGATCAAAAAAAGTCCTACAGTATATGATGTTGTCATTGTCGGTTCGGGCGCGGGTGGTGGCATGGCCGCCTACACGCTTGCCAAAGCAGGTATCAAAGTATGCCTGCTCGAAGCCGGACCGATGTTCGATCCCGCAAAAAATGTGACCCAACTCAAACAACCCTGGCAATCGCCCCGCCGCGGTGCCGCTACCTCCCGCCCCTTCGGCGATTTTGACGCCTGTTATGGCGGATGGGAACTGGAAGGGGAACCCTACACCAAAGAAGCCGGCACCCAATGGGACTGGTTTCGCGCCCGCATGCTCGGCGGACGAACCAATCACTGGGGAAGAATCTCCCTACGCTTCGGTCCCAAAGACTTCCAACGCAAAAGCATCGACGGACTCGGAGAAAACTGGCCCATTACCTACGACGATATCAAACCATTTTACGACCGGGTCGACCAATTGGTGGGCATCTTCGGCACCGTCGAAGGCCTTGCCAACGAACCCGACGGCATTTTCCTGCCGCCACCCAAACCGCGCTTGCACGAAATCATGATCAAAAACGCCGCCACCCAATCTGGTGTAACGGTGATCCCCTCGCGCCTATCGATCCTCACCAAAAAAATCAACGACGATCGCGGCGCCTGTTTCTTCTGCGCCCAATGCGGCCGCTCCTGCCAGGTTTATGCCGACTTCTCCAGTTCCAGCGTACTTGTAAAACCCGCCATCGCCACCGGCAATGTAGAAGTAATCGCCAATGCCATGGCCCGCGAAGTACTCACCGATAAAGAAGGCAAAGCAACCGGTGTTTCTTATGTCAATAAAACCGACATGATGGAATACCAGGTCAGCGGCAAAGTAGTGATCCTCGCCGCTTCCGCCTGCGAATCATCCCGCCTCCTACTCAATTCAAAATCGGCCCGCCACCCCAATGGCCTCGCCAATAGCAGCGATGTGGTCGGCCGCTACCTCCACGATTCTACAGGCGCTGATATCGGCGGCATCCTGCCACAAATGATGGGTCGCAAACGCTACAACGAAGATGGCGTGGGCGGTATGCACGTGTACTCACCCTGGTGGCTCGACAATAAAAAGCTTGATTTCCCCCGTGGATACCATATTGAATACTGGGGCGGCATGGGCCAGCCCGCTTATGGTTTCGGCATGGGCATCCAAAGCATGAACGGCAAATTTCTCGTGAATGGCAAGAAAAAAGAAGCCGGCGGTTATGGCGCTTCGCTCAAAGAAGACCAACGCTATTTCTACGGCGCCGGTGTGGGCATGGCCGGCCGCGGTGAAGCCGTTGCCTTTCGCCACAACTCAGCCCTGATCGATCCTGATAAGGTCGACAAATACGGTATCCCGGTTCTCAAGTTCAATGTGCAATGGAGCGACCATGAAATCAACCAGGCCAAACACATGAAGGAAACCTTTAAGGAAATATTACACAATATGGGCGCCATCGTTACCTGGGGCGGCGACGATACCAAAGAAAATAACTACGGACTACATACCCCTGGTAATATCATCCACGAAGCCGGCACCGCCCGCATGGGCAACGATCCCAAAGAATCAGCGCTCAACAAATTCAACCAGGCGCACGATTGCAAAAACCTGTTTGTCGTAGATGGCGCTGCCTTCACCTCACAGGCCGATAAGAACATCACCTGGACCATCCTCGCGCTTTCCATGCGCGCTAGTGAATACATCATTGATCAACTCAAAAAGAACAACCTCTAAGCGGTATGGACAGAAGAAAATCTATCAAAGCCATTGCACTCGGCACCCTCTCAACGGGCCTGGTGCTGGATGCTTGTAAGGAGCCCGAGAAAAAAGTCGACACCGCCAAATCAACCGGCGGCGTTCCACCCGAAGGGCCAGATCGCACGCCCGAAGAAAAAGCACATTACGAAACCATCATCGGCACTAAATTTTTTACGGCCGACGAAATGGCCACCATCGCTATACTGGCTGATATCATCATTCCCAAAGATGCCGTAAGTGGTAGTGCCACCGATGCCAAAGTGCCCGACTTCATCGAGTTCATCGTCAAAGACATGCCCGAGCACCAGGTGCCCATGCGCGGCGGCCTCCGCTGGCTGGACCTTTACTGCCTGCGCACGTATGGAAAAGCGTTTAAGGATTGCCGTGAGTCCGACCGCATAGCGGTGGTAGACCAGATCGCCTATCCCGCAAAAGCAACACCCGACATGCAACCCGGCGTTGCCTTTTTTAATCGTATGCGCGACCTGACTTGCACTGGTTTTTACACCTCCGAAATCGGGGTCAAAGACATTGGCTATGTCGGTAACCAACCCAATCAATGGAATGGTGTGCCCGACGATGTATTGAAACAATACAACCTTGCTTATACAGAGAAGGAACTGAAAGAATGTATCAGCTTTAACAAATAGTATGAGCAGGAAATTAAGAATGGGTATGATCGGCGGCGGACAAGGTGCATTCATCGGTGCCGTTCACCGCATCGCTGCCATTATGGATGGTGAAATAGAATTGGTTTGCGGCGCTTTTTCCAGCACACCTGAAAAATCAAAAGCCAGTGGTGCCGCCCTCCACTTGCCGCCCGATCGCTGTTATGGCCATTACGAAGAAATGATCCTCGCCGAAAAAAAACTGCCCGAAGGCATTCGCATGGATTTCGTCGCCATTGTTACCCCGAACCATGTGCATTTTGGCCCGGCGAAACTAGCCCTCGAAAATGGTTTCCATGTGGTGCTCGACAAACCCGCTACCCTCAACAGCGCTGAAGCCTACGAACTAAAAAAGATCATCGATACCAGCGGATTGCTTTTCTGCCTCACACATACCTACACCGGTTACCCGATGATCAAAGAAGCAAGACAGATTATAAAAGAAGGTCGCCTCGGCAAACTCCGCAAAGTATATGTCCAATATCCGCAGGGTTGGCTCAGCACTTTTGAAGAAGGTACTGATTACAAGCAAGCACAATGGCGCACCGATCCCAGCCGCAGCGGCATCGCTGGCTGCATGGGCGATATCGGCACCCATGCTTTTAATTTGGCTGAATATGTTACCGGCGAAAAAATGACCCAGCTTTGCGCTGAACTGCAAACATTTGTTCCAGGTCGCCAACTCGACGATGATGGCATGGTGATGATGAAATTCAGCAATGGCTTAAATGGACTGCTCTATGCCAGCCAGATCAATGCCGGCGAAGAAAACAATGTGCAGATATCGGTGTATGGCGAAAAAGGCGGACTCGTTTGGAAACAAGAAGACGCCAACAGCCTGCTGCTGAAAATGCTCAACCAGCCCCAGCAAATATTACGTTTCGGTCAACCTTATCTCAGTTCATTTGCCAAACTAGGCGTAAGAACACCACCCGGTCACCCGGAAGGTTATCTCGAAGCCTTTGCCAATATTTACATTAATTTCGCCCGCACCCTGCGCGCGCGTTTGGATGGAAAAAAAGCAACGGAAGAATGGCTTGATTTTCCCGGCATCGACGACGGCATCAGGGGCATGCAATTCATTGAACATGTTGTAAAAAGCAATGCATCTACCGAAAAATGGATGCCCTTTACTGTTTGAACCATTAAAAACGATTGAATGACTACACTGAAAGGCCCGGGCATTTTCCTGGCCCAGTTCCTGGGCGACAAAGCGCCCTTCAACAACCTCGAATCGATCTGCCTATGGGCCGAAGCACTCGGCTTTAAGGGCGTGCAACTTCCCTCCTGGGATTCGCGCTGTATCGACCTTCAACTCGCCGCCGAAAGCAAGACCTATGCCGATGAACTCAAAGGTAAGATCAACAATACCGGCCTCGAGATTACCGAACTCAGCACGCACCTGCAAGGCCAATTGGTTGCCACCCATCCTGCCTACAATGAATTGTTCGACGGATTTGCCCCTGCTGCGCTGAAAGGTGATTTGAAAGCCAAATCGGAATGGGCTACCCAACAACTGAAGTGGGCAGCCAAAGCCTCAGAAAACCTCGGCCTTAAAGCACATGCCACTTTCAGTGGTGCATTGTTATGGCACACGGTGTATCCCTGGCCACAACGCCCGGCGGGTTTGGTTGATACAGGTTTTACTGAATTGGCGCGTCGGTGGACGCCCATTCTCAATGCCTTTGATGCTTCGGGTGTGGATCTCTGTTATGAAATCCATCCCGGCGAAGACCTGCATGATGGTGCGAGTTATGAAATGTTCCTTGAAAAAGTAAATAACCACCCCCGCGCCTGCCTTTTATATGATCCAAGTCATTTTGTACTGCAATGCCTGAACTACCTCGATTACATTGATATCTACCACGAACGCATCCGCGCCTTTCACGTGAAAGACGCCGAATTCAACCCAACCGGCAAGCAGGGCGTATATGGTGGTTACCAATCTTGGCTTGATCGCGCGGGCCGCTTCCGTTCTCTGGGCGATGGCCAGGTTGATTTCGGTGCCATCTTTAGCAAAATGGCCCAATATGATTTTAAAGGCTGGGCCGTCATGGAATGGGAATGTTGTCTCAAACATCCTGAGGATGGTGCCGCGGAAGGTGCTATCTTTATCCGCGATCACATCATTCGCGTTACCGACAAAGCCTTCGACGATTTTGCCGGCACCGGCGCAGATGAATCATTCAACAAACGAATTTTGGGTATATAAAAACAAAAACGAAACATGAAAAAAATCCTTTTAATGGCGGGCATCAGCACCTTGATTTTCGCCTGCGGCGGATCAGATGCTGAAAAGAAAACAGACAGTGCTACAAAAGAAACAGCGCCTGCTGAAGCCCCCGCAGCTGCAGCCGAAACCGCTAACAACGACAAAGCCATTGAACTGATCGCCGGTAGCGATTGCCTTACCTGCCACAAAGTGAATGAAAAAGTCATTGGCCCTTCTTATACGGATGTTGCCAAAAAATACGAAGCCACCGATGCCAATATCAAAATGCTGGCAGATAAAGTGATCAATGGCGGCAGTGGTGTATGGGGTGAAATTGCAATGGCTGGACACCCACAGATTTCAGAAGACGATGCAAAAACCATTGTGAAGTATATCCTTTCGCTCAAAAACCAATAATGCGAATGAAAGCAACACTATTTTCATTGACCATCGCGGCAACTTTAATGGCGGGTTGTGCCTCGCAGAAAAAAACGGCGGCTACGCCCAATACTTTAAGCGCCAACGAAGTGAAGAACGGTTGGGTATTACTTTTTGATGGCACTTCTTTTTATAACTGGCATTCTTTCAAAGGAACCAATGGTGTAAACTCGCGCTGGAAAATAGACGACAATGCCATTGCCGTTAATACCGCCAGCCAGGAGCGTGGCGACTTAGTATCGAACGAGGAATTCGAGAACTATCACCTCTCGCTCGATTGGAAGATTTCACCCAACGGTAACAGTGGTATCATCATTGATGCACAAGACGACCCTGCCAAATACGAATGGGTATGGGTGACAGGTCCCGAGATCCAGGTGCTCGACAACACGGGTCACCCCGATGCGAAAATTTACAAACACCGCGCATCTGATCTCTACGACCTCATTGCTTCCAGTTCCGAGCCGGTAAAACCGGTGGGTGAATGGAACCATGTAGATATCATCCACAACCGTGGCAGCCTCGAGATCAAACTCAATGGCGTTACCACCGTTAAAACTACGATGTGGGACGATAACTGGCGAAACCTCATCGCCAATTCCAAATTCAAGAACATGCCCGATTTCGGCAAGTTCAAATCCGGCCATATTGCTTTGCAAGACCATGGCGATGGCGTGTGGTACCGAAACATTAAAATCAGAAAATTGTAAACTCCGTTTTGGGTTTGAAGTGGATCGTTTGAAGTGCTGCCGCGCTTAGGTATTCTACAGGGCGATCTTCTTCAAACCAACCACTTCAAATCCCAAACTTTTATGCGTTTGCTTTTCTTCGCTTGTTGCTTCCTCGCGTTCTGTTCACCTGCTGCACATTCATCCAAAGACACTGCCTCCAAAAAAATACTGGTTTTCTCGGCCACCCGTGGGTTTAGACACGAATCCATACCGTTGGGTGTTGCGGCTATTCAAAAAATGGGCGAAGCCAATCACTGGCAGGTAGTAGCCACCGAAGACACGACTGTATTCTCCGACAACAAGATCAGCGACTACAATGCCATCATCTTGCTGAGCACAACCGGCAACGTATTTGATGCCCTGGGTCAGCAGGCTTTGCAAGACTATGTGCATGCCGGTGGTGGCGTAGTGGGTGTGCATGCGGCGACTGACTGCGAATATGAATGGCCCTGGTACAACCAGTTCATGGGCGCGCAGTTCGACTCACATCCCGCACAACAAACAGCGGTATTGCACAAAACAGGTTTGAAACACCCGTCTACGGCCATGTTGCCGGGCAACTGGTCGCGCAAAGACGAATGGTACAATTTCAAAAATGTCAATCCCCAGGTAAAAGTATTACTCCAACTCGATGAGAGCAGTTACCAGGGCGGTAAAATGAATGGCCACCACCCCATTGCCTGGTACCAGGATTTTGAGGGCGGTAAATTGTTTTATACCGGGTTGGGACACACCGACGAAAGCTGGCACGAGCCCTTGTTTTTGCAACACCTCGAAGCTGGTATTAAGTCAGTGCTGAAATAGTCTTTGGGCGTTATGGCACAAATACGGCTCGTCTGAATGCTGCCAGTTTTTCGGGTGAGGCGTCGATCCGGTACTTTTTTCCTTGTGCCGCCAGACCGATCAGGGCGCCAATACCGGTGATTGGCTTTTCATCGTTTTACTTGATAGTGCAACTCAACCATGCCGTTTTTATAAGGGGTAACACTAACCAGGTGCAAGGCTTGCTCCTGCCCCATGGGGTCAAAAAAAGGGAGGCCACCACCCAGCAAAATCGGCAGCACCGTTACCCGGAGCTCATCCACCAACTGCAATTGCATAAATGCCCTCAGCAACTTGGCCCCACCTACCAGCCAAAGGTTTCGATACCGGGCTTTCAGGTGATTGTTTAACAGCGCTTGTATGTCGCCCGAATAGAAATGGACATTGGCTTTATCTGTGCGCCAGTTTTGGTGTGTTAGTACGATCGTGGGTTTTTCACCATAGGCCCAACCATATTCTTTTTCCAGGGCCAGCGCCTGTTGGTAGGTATTAGCGCCCATGATATAACAATCAATCGACTGCAAAAAAGTTTCGGTTTCGGCCTGGCTTAGCGTGCGGCCTGGTTCATATACATCGTATGTTTCGAGCCAATTGATACTATTATCTGCTTTCGCAATAAAGCCATCAAGACTTGCAACCATATGGGCGGTAATGGTAATCAACCGATTTAAGTTACAGGGTTATGGTTTTATTTCGCACTTGAGTTTTCCACACAACCAATACAATGAAAATGGTACCTTGCGTGCTTCAAGTCAATAACCATGGCCATTAGCAAACCACTCAGCGACCGCAGCAATGATACATGTGAACTTTGTACCAGCCATCCGGCCAACTCGGCGTATACGGTTAGTCCGCGGTCGGGCGATAACCCCGACGATCAGGTAGCGCTCTGCGACACCTGTTTGCGGGCCATCGAGAAGCAACAGACGGGCGAATACTGGCGTTTCCTGGAGGGCAGCATCTGGAACCCCGAGCCCGCCGTACAGGCCCTCAGTTATCGCCTCCTGCAGTTGAACAAAGGGGAAGAATGGGCAGCTGGCATTCTCAGTTCTGTTGAGCCCGACGACAACATCCTACAATGGGCCTTAAGTGCATTCGACGTAGCTGAGGTGCACCGCGATGCTTTTGGCAACGAATTGCAGGCCGGCGACAATGTAGTACTCACCCAGGCACTGGATGTAAAGGGTACCAGCTTCTCGGCGCCCAAGGGCACCATTGTGAAAAAAATTCGACTGGTGGCTGATAATGTTGGTCAAATTGAAGGCAAGATCAACGAGCAGACCATTGTGATCCTGACCAAGTTTGTGAAGAAGGGATAACCGGTTTTTTTTGCCTATATCTTTTTCTGTATTTGCCAATAGTGCCCGAAAGGGTCTTTGAACATGCCTTGGCGGTATCCATAATCGTGGTCAGTAACCGGACTGATTTCGGTGGCCCCGGCGGCAATGGTCCGGTTAAAAACGGCCTGTACATCATCTACAAACAGGCCTATCACAGTTGTTACGCCGCCTGCACCGATGGGTTCAAGGGCCGCAAACCAAGGCATGGTTTCGTGTACATGAAATACCGCCCCGTCTATGTCGAGTTCGGCCACATGAATGCTTTGGTCCTCGTTTCGAAAACAAAAATGTTCGGTAGCACCCAACCGGATGTAAAAATCGATATTCAAAGTGCCATTGGGAATGTGCAATTCTGGCGCAAATTGGGTGGTATTGATTGAAATAGACATAGGTGGTAAGCAATTACCTCAAATTTCAGTCAATCTTATCATATTGCCCGAACCATTCGTCAAACACTTGCTGATACCTTTCATTTGCTGCATTAAAACCGATCAAATGCAACAACTGCTATAGGTTTTCAGCTAGGCTATGCGAACCGATTTCATCACCACAAACGACCAAGGGCAGTCGATCCCACTATTCACGGTAGATTCACTGCTTTGCTTCGTTCTTCGTTTTGGTCTGGATAAAGATCATCGCAATAGCTGTAGTTGCCACACCCATAACCAAGGCACCGATGGCGCCTTGTATCGCATAGTTTTTATAATTGAAATTGGCCGCAGCTTCAGCGGTTGTCTTAAAATAACCAATTTCAACAGATCGTTTAATCACGTTCGGGAAATATTCTGGTGTGATGATATAAGAAGTTATCCATTGTGTCAATGGGCTCAATAAAGCAATGATGACCGACAAAACAACTCCCGAAATAAGCCCCTGCTTATAGCTCATTTGTCCACCGTAAAACCTTCTCTTCTTGTCTTTCAATGCCATTACCATTACAATAATGGCGGGAATGGCAAACAGGTTGGTCAGGTAGAGATGATAGTCAATGTATTTCCCATGCAGTCCGCTAAGTTTCTCTAACAGCATCCAAACCAATACAAGCACCGAGAAAATCAGCGCCCATTTGATTTCAATTTTTATAGTATTCATAAATCGCTTTGGTATCTTTCCTTGTCCATTTCGTCGATTCTGTGTTCATTGGTTTTGCGTGTGCAATTATCGCACAACATTTGTTTCCAATTAATCTTTACTCAGCAACCGCCTTTATGGAAAACACGTTTGTACAATATTTTACCAGCCTTTTCAACATAATCGCCCGCCAAAATGGGATATGCATACTTGGGCGCATGAGACACACTATGGCTTTTAATAATAATTTTATCGTTGACCTTTAAGCTATGCAATGGTTGGAATTCATTTTTGGTATTCAAAGCATTCTTGCCAACTATTTCCGGGCCAAAACTAAGTATATACGCTTCGCCATCTACCCTGACCATGATCCCGAAACCCAACCTGGCGCCTGCTGGAAGTGAAAGCGAGGTAACAACAGCTTCCATGTTACTGAAAGCATTTACCCGGTGCCAGACTTTGTCAGCCCCGGCAAGCACTTTTATGCCTTCGGGCGAACTTTCCCAGGTTTTATACCTTATGCCTTCAGGGGTAGCCTCCCATTTTTCCAATTCCGTTTTCTTTTCAGCAGCCGTAAGCAGTGGGGGAATTGGCTTTTTAGCGGCTAAGCTTTTCATTTCGCGATTGGCAAACACCCATCCGCCTGCCAGCAACAGCAGCAACAGCAGTGTATAAATGGCTTTTTTCACACTATACAAGTTTAATGTAAGTAAATCTACTAAAATGTTCAATGGCCCTTGCCTCAACGGCCATTCAAAGCGAAAGAAAATGCCATGTTCGCTGTAAAGGTCGGTTAGTCACTGAAAGCTACCCTTCACCGCTACTCGTTGAAGATACAAAACTTGTTAATCTTTTGCTTGTCATCTACTGCCATCTATAAATCATCCAAGCAAAAATGCCTTTGATCACTAGGCTTCTTTCCAGCATTTACATACCGAACCAGTCTGGCTGTTTCCAATGCCCGTCAACATTTTTCAATACACAATATGTCGGTCTTATTCGCTTCGATTTGATGTATTCTAATTTTCATATTCTCCCTCAACTCGCTAAATGGCAGCTTGTTGGTTAAAATGGCCACCTGCCACGAATCAATGCAGATATCATTGGCGTCAACAACATACCGAACTCCCCTATTTGCGTAATTTCTTTGAATAGAGTTTATACTTGTTTCAATAATCAGCTTATGGCTTGCCCGACTATTTTCGAACGACCTTCTATGAAAAGGAACAACAAACCTGATTATCAGGTAAACAGCAGCAATTGCAATGGCAATACCGGCAATTGTCAGGAAATCAACCCTCTTTGCCAAAAAATCACCGATACTTTTGTACACAATTAAACCCAGACATAACAAGAAGGGTACCAGGAAAAAAAGGCCCAAGAATATTCTAATGTTAAACACTCTTTTCAAAATCTTCTTCTCTTCAACAGAAAGCGGCGTTTTTTGCGTGGGCATATTTGACAAGTAAAACACAATAATAACGGAAAACAACCAAGGCAAGTAGTTCGCATTTAGCACATTGAAACAAATGGCCAATGCTGCCATTAATACATCCTATGCGCAATCCTAAAAGACAATTAATGCGATAAATAGTAAGCGATACCTACTTCGCCTGCCAACCGTCAAAAGGCTTTACGGTCGCGCAATTTGGCCCACCATCTTTGCCCGTTCCAGGTACACTGGTTTGCAATATCGAATTGCCTGATAAAGAATCAATGTCTTTCCACCTTATGCCGGTCAGTGGAATTTTGAGTCGTCGCGCCCAAATTGAACCAGGCTGCCCCGCATACTTTCCAATGTCAATATATACAAAACGACCACCAGGCGGCCCTTGAACAAAATTGCCCGAAAACGTAGGCGCTATATCCTTGGCGCTATCCCCTTTCACCTTGATGGTGAACGTAAATGCCAGATCGTCGGAAGTAGAAATTTGCTTTTGAACAACTTCATAGTTACTGCCTGCGCCTTTTTGTAACCCAAAGGCCACGCCGGCACTTGGTTTGACAAGAATAATGGTAAGCCTTATTTCTGTTTCAACAACTTTTAACAAGGTGATCAATTGTAGATGAAAGAACTGTTGAAGAAAATCTACCGTCCAAGTACTTCATTAAGTAAACGACAAAAACGCGGAAAACTTGATGGCACAGTTTGCGCCAGTAGTTGAAAAAGGCTCCTTTTGTACCTTTCTTAACATACTAAAAGCACTTTGCATTATTGCCATCAACTATTCGTTCAAAATACCTTTCGGTTCGTTTGTTAACCGGCTTTGCTACAAAGTCGTGTTGACCATCATCATAGAAGGCACCGAATCTACTAATCTCCTTTGGCCGAAAAATGGCATACGAATTACCACTATCAATGGTTTTAATCCTTCGCTCGATCTTTTCAAACATAACTGGGCCAAAAAGATCTCGAGTGATTTTGATTTTTGTCTTAATTGTATCTCCGTCTGCTTCGACTAAATAGCCATCGGCTATGCGCTGGGCTTCCAGGCAATAACCAAACAACAAAATAAACCCAAGTAATTCTAAACGTTTCAAATGATAGATTTATGGTTTTCACTTACGACCCGGCCGACAATCTTTTTTTGTCAGGAAACTAAGTGAAAAAGCACCTGCACTACCTATAAAAACCGAATAATCCAAAGCGGTCTTTATATGCAGAAAAATTGCCATCGCCAATCCAAAAACCAATAACAACACGCCTGTTCCTTTTGCCATCAAGGAAGTTCTATAATGAACCAGTAGCCCAATGGCAAAAAACGCCTCTAAAAACGTAGCTATTCCACCCACATAATGTATTAAAGACGCTGGAATCCATGGGTTAAGCTTGTGGGTGTATGCTATAAAGCTTTCCCAATTGCCCCAGGCAGAAATCTCCTGGGGCCAAAGACCGAACCTGTCTGCAACGGCCGAAAGCATCCCACTGCTCAAAGCAATTCGTAAGAACCATTCAACAAACTTTTGCTCCTTTTTATCCATAACAATTTGCGAAATTGATAGTACTACTCCATTTGTTTCCTCGTACCTGTGCAGCTGCCGACCAGGACTATCTTTAATCCCAAATTACAGGTCGCTCTATACCAAGTGATCTAAAATAAGATAACATTTGTCCGGTGTGAACTGACTCATGATAACCAATTCGCAACAAATAATCGCCGAGCTGCCTTCGTTGTCCTTTCTCGCTTCGCACAATTTCAATCTTGGCTAAGTCTTCCGAACCAAAGGCTTTAACAGTATTCAAAAATCTTTCCCGGTATGGCTTAGCAAACGCCAACTCGTCGTGTAGGTTTAAATAGGGCCTGCCTTGCCAAGGTGAGACATAGCTTCCCAGGTTTCCACGATTGTCAATAATTTTATGGAATAAGTGTTCCCCTTCTAAAACATGCCTAATCATTTCAATCGCCGTCATTGCATGTGGGTCTGGCTGCCAAGAATACTGTTCAGGTGTCAAACCAGACCAAAGCTTTACGCTTCGTCGCCTAATTTCTTCAAAATGCAGGATTATGATGTCAGTTGCTGTCATGCGGGCTTGTCGTTAGATCTTCACCAAACCACTCCTTGCTTGTTGGGTTTATTGGGCAACCCATCTTGAAACTTCATGGAAGCATGTGTACCATCGCAGAATGGCTTGTTGCCCGATTGCCCACAGCGACAAAGTGCCTGCCGGTTTCTTACTTCGTAAAAATGCCCATTACTACTTTTCACCGGAAACCCACCACGCAACATAATGGGGCCGCTGCATTCTTGTACAACATCTTCAATTAAACTAACAGATGGGTCTTCCGTGGACTCAATGGGTTGCTGGGTCTTATTATCCCATACAATCAATCTGCCGCCAGGGCAGTGATGAGCCATGTGCAACGTAAGGTCTTCAGCCGCCTTACCTGCCACCTGCACTTCGTTCCAGACCCTTTGCCCAGCGTCGCAAAAACGGGCAAAAGCACAAAACTTCTCATCATCACTTAATGACCTCTCTGGCCCCTGCACCAATTCAGCTGTCGTCAATTCCGGTTGAAAGCTGGCAGTTTCAGTAAGGTCGATTTCATTTACATCAATCTGCTTGTGTGACCCGTCACAAAAAGGTTTGTTTTTAGACATCCCGCAACGGCAAACTGCCACGACAGCCTTGGCCGGATAGCTATCGCCTGCCTGGTAAGCCGTTGAAGTGCCACTTTCATCCGGCATAATAAACTGCTGAACGATGGTCGTTCCGCCATGGAGCATGATGGGACCATTTCGCATAATCTCCACATAGAACCCTGCAGGGGCTTGCCTGGTACCGACCTGGATTTGAAGTTGACCTTGGCTCATAGTTACACATTTTTACGTACACGTAATTGACCATTACGAAACCATGATTGCTCAGTTTTTTACAACCGCTGTAGACAAGTCCCCTTCAACCGGGCCGCTGATAGATCAATTCTATCGTATGCATCCGTCTATGACAACTGTAGCAATCACTCCCATGAAAGCTACAAAAAAGAACGACTGGTTCCCAGAAAAACCCAAATAACCGACTCAGAACCGTCCTGCTTTTCACAATCCTATGGTGAATCGGTTTACAAATCTATCCTACTGAGGTTTCAGCAACATCCGGCAACGCCCAAACCTACTGTGTCGCCATTAAGACCGCCCGCAATGCAAATTGACATTTAATTAGAAATGCTGACCGCCCCTCTCCTGTATTTTGCTGTCCAAATTTGTCCAAGCATAAAATCAGCAACATCTGCCCGCGAAATTTTCAAACTGAGTGGCTGAAAGCTGCCACTAAAACCTTCTTTATACTGTTTCGTAATTGCGCCATCTGTCAACGCACTTGGCCGTACGATCGTATAATCCAAATTACTGTTCAGAATATATTCTTCTTGCAATTGATGATCTTTAAAGGCTCTTTTTAACAAGATGCCAAACATCAGGTGCTTCCAGAAAAAATTTAGGTTGCCATAGCTTTCACCCATCCCCAAAGTCGTTTGGCAGATCAATCGCTTAATCCCCTCTTTTTTCATTGCTTCGATGATATTTTGGGTTCCCAACGCCCTTATTTTTCCAACTTTTCCATCCCCTAACGCACACATCACCACCTCTTGCTGTCTCACTGAAGCTTCCACGTCTTCAACATTTAAAACATCCCCTTTGAACAGAATAACCTTTGCCAGATGGGTATGTTGCCATTTCTCGGGATGGCGAACAAAAGCCGTCACTTCGTAGCCTTTTTCTACCGCTTGTTCTACAAGTTTTTGTCCGACGGTGCCTGTCGCACCAAAAATTATCATTTTCATACTATATCATTTTTAATGAATGATATAAAATTGCAACAGGCAGAATGCAAAAAATAGAATAAAATCGACAATTACACTATTTGACAAATTTATTGGGTGTTTTGCCGGTAAAAGCCCTAAATACCCTTATGAAGTGAGACTGGTCAGCAAACCCATTTTCATATACGATATCAGTCAGCTTTTTATAATTCTTTACAGATAACTGTTCGAGTGAAGCCTGAAACTGTGTAATCAAGGCAAACTTTTTAGGGGAAAGCCCAGTTTCTTTTAAAAACCTTCGTTCAAATGTCCGCAGATTAAACTTGCATCTTTTAGCGATAGCGCCAATATTTTCTTGCCCACCTGAAGACATAATGTCAACAATAGCCTGTCTGATTTCCAGGTCAAGCCTTTGCTTTTTGGTATTGAAATAGTGCAAAAGCAAATCGGCAATTATATCTATTTTATTCAGTACCGATTCGCTTGTAACCAATTGCTCATGTAGTTTTCGAATCTCTTCCTCCGTGCCATCCAAATAGTAGCAATCATCATTTATGCTTTGTGGAAGCACATCAAAAAATGTTTTTAGCACAAATGGATACAAATGAAAAATAATGATAAGGTAGCTCCCCTTAATTTCCAACACGATAGGATTAATGGTCTGCCCATAGAGAAATAACTCGGGCATTTTTTTGTTGTGCGGTTTCACTGTCAATCCCCCTTCAGTTTGTTGAAACATCAAACCAGGAAAGCCGTCCGCAAAAAAAGGCAAACTGGTGCTTTCGGCACCACTTTCACGCTCAAACACCCAAATACTCTTCACAAAAAGAGCAATGGCTTTATTGGGCGTAAAGTTTCGAAAATTCATCTGTTGACATTACTCGTTAATTTGACATTGAGATTTCAGCCATCTGTTCACATAAACTACCAAACGCAACACTTCATACGCTTCAATAATATTTGTCGGGTGCTGGCAAAGTCGACCATGCCCCCCGAAAATAAAACTCAATTACGGCAGAAAAACTACAACAAACTTTTATGCAGCAAATCAAAAAATTGCTTCACCTGAGCATCCTTCTCCAGCCAGGGCAAATGCCCGCATTTTTCAATGAAGTGTATCCGCGTTTGCGGAATTAGATCTCGTATTTCACACACCGTAGACGCACCTATCGGGTCTTGTCTTCCCTGTATCAAATCAACATCACCCCTAAACTTTTCTAACAAACGAACCCTATCTTTTTGCGTAGCAACATAATCTTTTATCGCATAATCGCTAACCCCTGGTTGGCCAAATAGCAAAGAATCATTCGTTGGCTTAGTTGCCATCGCCCTTTCTCTATCATAAAAATAACCAGGCCATACACCAATTAGATTGTGTCGCTTCAAACTGTCGAGCAACGCCACTTCCCGTTTATCTTCAGCAGTTAACCTCATTTCAATATTATCCCCAAAATAGGCAAAGAAACTACTTGTTGGTCCGCCCGAGCCCAAAAGAATTAGCTTCTCCACCCGTTGAGGAAATCGGGCGGCATATTCCATGGATAACATGCCGCCCCAAGAATGACCAATTATGGTCAATCGCTCCAGATTCAAACTTGTGCGCAACGCTTCCAGATCGCCCACATAAAGCTTCATGTTAACCGTAGTAGCGTCAATTGAAGCCAGCCTGCTGTTTCCAGTACCGCGCTGATCCAACACAATACACCGGAATTTGCCAGAGAGATTTTCCCATATTGGTTCGAGGTACACTGCATTTAAGCCGGGACCACCCGCAAGGATTACAACCGGTTTGCCGACTCCAAACTCTTGCACATGTAACTTAACATTAGCGGCACCAGTTATAAAATAACTTTTCTGCCCGACTGTATCCTTTACAACACTCAGCAAAATGAATAGTATTAAATTCTTCATGTGTCGACCATTTAAGTGAAGTAACTTTTTTGTTTGCAGGCGGGTATAGGAGTTAGTGCAGGTCGGAAACCCCAAAAAACATTCGTCCGATGTTGCTACAGGTATTTGGCTTATTTTCCAAGGAAAGACTTCATTATCGCTGCCCAATTCAATGCCAACCTTTCAACTATTGCCGCTAAATCACTTTCGCCACTATTGTTGCTTATGCCAGCTGACGCAAAAGTCCCTGCAGCAAATTATTATTAAGCTTACCGAAACCAAGGCAGGCGCGAAAATAAACGCAACTAAATATTCGTGCTCGTTTTTGGCTGAACCAAGTCCCAAAGATTGCCATAAAGGTCTTCAAATACAGCTACAGTTCCATATTCCTGCTCTTCCGGTGGCCTTATAAAATGGACGTCATTTTTTTTGAGTCTTTCATAGTCACGCCAAAAATTGTCCGTATGAAGGAAAAAAGCAACCCGGCCACCTGTTTGATTGCCTATGGAAGCAACTTGCCTTTCGCCCACAGCTTTCGCGAGCAGAATACAGCAATTATTGTCACCAGCAGGAGAAATTAAAACCCAACGCTTCTGATCGGTCAATTTGGTGTCTTCGACTAATTCAAAAGAAAGTTTCCCTAAAAAAAATCGCAGCGCTTCATCATAATCCTTAACAACGAGCGTCACACTTGCAAGCCTTTGTTTCATGACTTATCATTCCGGAAAATAAACTTTTAACGCCTGTCGGCTGACGGTCACCAATGTTTATAGCATGAACCGGCGCCGGTTTTAGCTTGCTGCGCGGATAGCGCCGCTACTGGTTGCTAGCTTCGACAGCCAAGTTAAAGAAAATGTTTGCTTGTAATTGCACCAGCCCTTACAATCACCAAAAAGCATTGTAAATACACAGTACTTTTCTGTTGGTTCCACTAGCGCAAAACTAATCGTTGAGCGTTTGGTCCGACCAATCCATCTATTGTTGCGCCCTAGTCTCTAAATTCTTCTAGTAACTATCGATAGTTTATACCAGTCTTTCCCGAACCATTCGGCCCGAGAAAACCATAAATAGAACCTTGCTCCACTTGTAAGTTCAACCCCGCTAAAACCAGTTAATTTTTCCCAAATAGGAAGTCAATATTTTTTGTCTCTACTTTTGTCACTATTGCCTAAGTTTTGTATTAAGAACAGGGGTTTCGTATCAAGTTAAAAACGGGCATTCAGCCCGCTGGGAGGTCAATTAGCCTATCAAATTCAACCCCAAATCCGAAACTAGTAGATAACCCTAATAACTAGTAGATAACCCTAACAAAATGCATTAAACATACCATTGCAGTCACCACCCGGTCTTCATAGCAAAAAGGAGAACCCAAAGTTGTTTGGATTGACAGAGGCAATTTCTTTCGCTGTTGCTGGTAACTTGCTTAGCGATTTCTTGGCTGCAATATTTTCAGAGACATCTATCGCCTAAGCTTGATGGCAATTTTTGAAATTTGGCAAGAAGCGTCTGTCACAAATCCCGATTTGAATCCATTCAGTTCCGCCCTTGGAAATACGACATTGCAGGCAGGCATTTTTTATGATCAACACGAGGCGAATTACTGGCACTGGGTATTTAAAAACCGAAGTGTCATCTTATTAAAATCGCTGTACATGTGGTGGTCGGATACAGATAAATTGATCTCTCCCAATACCGTTGTTTTTTGCGTCATAGATAAGGCATTAAAATTTGGGAAATTTGAAGGTGCATTTTGAAAGGCATTTATAAACGCATCGGAGAATCCAATAAAATAATTTTTATCGTCAATAAACTGGTTCTTTTTAAGTTCATCAAAAATGGAAACCGACTGTGAAGTTGTGATATTACCCTGTCTTGCAAATCGTTCGGTATATATCGGGCTTCTCTCTTTTATTACATATTTACTGCAAACACCCCGTGCATTTAGTGAATTTGAGTTTGACAAAGCAGTTGCATTTCCGGCTTGTCCAACAGACTCATTATTGTCATTTCTAGCCATACAAAATTGAGTGGGAACAGTAGTACTTGCAATAACAGTAGGGCTTCCTTGAGAACAATAGTTTACACAAGCCTTGTAATTATACATAAAGGAAAGGGCAGTCGAGAAAAAACCGCCATCACTCATTCCCAATGAATACTTCGGCTCGGAACTATTTGATAAACCCCTGCTATAAAATGCGTTTGTAATTAAACGGATATTTGCATAATCAATATTTGCACTTGTATCAGCAGGCAAGATGGCCCAACGCAATTTCCCGTCACCATTCGCATCAACGCCTGTTGTTGCCTCTTCTGCCTCCGTTATTACTACAGCAAAATCATCATTAACCAATTCTCTAATTAAAAGTTGAAATTCAAAGCCATTAACCACAGAACTTGCGCTACCGTTAGTGCCATGCTGTAAATACACTAAACCTTTATGTCCTGGCGGAAAAAAGTAATACACCGGCTTTAGTCGATCCCGCCCCATCATTTGTTCATATTGCAAAGTAAACTGCGTAGCAACTTTTACGCTGCCTGTCAATTCTACATTTCTATTTGGCATAATAAGCCATGTATGCCATTCATCAGGTGCATTTAATAAGGCTATATCACCACTCCAACGATCAAAAAGTTGACTTTCGGAATAATGGCTCGTGAATATATGTACCGTGTCACCTACTTTATAGGTGCCACTCCCGTAGCCGTTATTAACGCTTACATGGAAACTGTCAGTAGCTGTTGTATTGGGATTTGTGCTTTCGTCTTTTCTACAAGAAAATAATAGGTTTAATGCAAAAAGAGTAACAATACCGAATAATGCTCGCTTCATATCTTCCTTTTAGTCTTGGACTACAATTTTGTCAAAAAGTTAAATCTTTGCTTTTTTCTGTCGAAAATGTTCGGGATCTGTTTGATTACTAACCTACGACCCGAGGTCATTCCAGATTCCGGCGCAGCTCATACGACGATTTTGAGCTGTATATCAATCATTTATACGCACACGAAATGCCTATTTATCCACTTTGGTTGGTAGTTTAACGTCAAAAATGTCTATTTATGCTGATCATGCCCAATTTGCATAAAACCCAATGTTGTAGGCAGTCCCTCTCCGATATCATGGCAGAGTTGCTTGTAACCGAGCCATTATTCTGTCAAGCCGCCAGCTAGCTCACCCGTGTAAGCGTACCGTTTTTTCGGTCAATTCGAATGTAGAGGATTTGGTTGATTTTGTCTATGGTAGCATTAAATATATCTTGAAAAAATTATTTGTACAATTACAAACTGATGAAAAGATAAAAACTATTTGTAATTGTCAGTTAAATTTAAAAGATACACCAGTGGAAAAATTTTGTCCACCGAAAGCTGCCAGTCAATTAATTCTCCCGCTCCATGATTTTTGCTGCCAGGTTCAATCTTAAATAGCCTGATGGCATAGTGCTTGACAAAGTAGCCATGACTCTGTTTCTTAGTCCGGGAATAACATGTAGTTTTCCTTTGTGCATGGCTTTGTAGCCAATCACCGCTACATCTTTCGCATTCATAACGCCGCTTTTGTAAAGTTTGGCGTCTTCCATGTCAGCTTTATCTGTAAAGCCTGTAGCAGTGGGGCCTGGGGATATTACGGTTGCTGATACGCCTGTTTTTTCCAATTCTTTATGCAAAGCTTCGGTAAAGTTGATTACAAAAGCCTTTGATGCCCCATAAACGGCAAAATACGGGTCGGGCTGAAAGCCTGATGTGGAAGCAACATTTAAAATCTTTCCGCTTCCGTTCAGTTTCATTTTTTGGGCGAAATGATATGTCAACTCCACAAGCATTGAAATATTGAGACTAATCATTTCCCTAAACTTCTCAATGCTCCTTTCTACGAATGCGCCATAATCTCCAAATCCTGCATTATTGACAAGATATTCAACCTGCAAATTGTTTTGTGTTACAAAATCCCGAATAGCATAAAAGCCCTCAATAACTGACAGGTCAGTTGCAACCAGATAAACTTTGATTGGGTACTGTTTCTCCCAAAGCTGTTTTATCTCCTGCAACTTTGCTTTATTTCTTGCAATTAATAAAAGATTTGTTTTGTCTTGGGCAAACAGCGTTGCCAGTTCGAGTCCGATTCCGCCCGAAGCGCCTGTAATTAATGCTACTTTTTCCATAATTATTTTATTTAAATATTTATGGTGCAAAATTGCATTCTTTGCAAGCACATTTTCATTCACATATGTGAAGAAATCATTACGACCGTGAGATTTCTTTGCGAAGCCTGCTTAAGCTTTGTGGCGCAATACCTAAATAAGAAGCAACTAAATAATGTGGAAATTTATTGAGCAGATAAGATTCTTCATCCAACAGTTTCAAATAACGTTCTTTTGCAGATTGTGTTAATAGCGAAAAAGCTCTTTTGTGCATTGCATTAAAAGCCTGCTCATTCATAATTCTGCCTAGTGATTGCATTTCATGAGATTGAGCTAATAGTTTTTGCCATTTATCATATCGAAGGGTAATAGCTTTAACTTCATCAATTGCTTGAAGTGTAAGTGAAGTTGGCGTTTGGTGCAGAAAGCTGTTGTAATCAAGAGCGAATAGGTTTTCAAAATTGGAATCTTTGTCATTAAAATAAAAGCACCAGGTAAATTCCTGTCCATTTTCGTTTATAAATGTAGATTTAGCCGTTCCTGATACCACGAATATCAGTTCCTTGCAAATTTTGTTGTGTCCTAAGATAATTTCGGCAGGCTTATACTTTCTTGTATCTAATGAGTTTGTAAGAAGCATTTTTTCATCTTCTTGTAGTGCAATAAAGTTGGTGACAAATTCAATAAGTAAATTCATTTTGATAATTATGTAAACTTGGGCGTGTCAGCTAAATAATTTTGTCTAACTGTGCGAATTGAAAGTTGTACGACGGTATTGCAAGCAACGTTGAAGCATTGGCGATGTGGCGGTATTCTGTGTTCCGTCTGCCTGGTGCCGCTGCTGATTAAAGATACAAAAGCTCAATGTTTATTCTATTGCTTGGTTTTATTCGTCTGCCGAAACCGAAGCTGAGTAGCGAACAAAAAGCTGAGAATATATTCGTCGCCCCGCCATATTGCCAATGCACTGTTAGCGGCTGTTTTTCTAATTGTACCAATAATATTTCCTCTTTGTTGTGTCTACTGGAATGTCAATTGGGTCAATTGGAATACTTATACGTCCCTTTAAAATTTCTTCAGCTTTCGGCTTTACTTTTTCCCTAAGCCGAGCATAAGCAGGACACGGATGTTCCCAAATCTGCTCTACAACTTCATTGATTATATTTTCTTTGTCAGGCATGCATGTGTACTTTGGCAGATAAGTGAGCATTATGTCTAATAGTTTCGCACTTCTCTCGTTTTGTTGGGTAACCAATGCTTCAATAAAATCTTCCGGCGCAGCCGGGTCGGCATTATATCCAGTAAATCCATGCGGTCTAATTCCAGAAAACTTATAAAATTGTCTGCGATGATATGTCTGCAAAACATCAAGGTAAGCGGCGTCAGGAAACTCTTTCATAAGTCGGAAAGAAACATCACTCAACTCCCAAACCTGCTTCATCAATTTGTCTTTTATAATTTGAACATCTTCTTTCTTTTTGAATTTGGCAAGTCCGTACAATGCATATTCAATTTCATAAAAAGCCAATTCGTGGCCTTCATAGCGGTCTAACCGTCGTGGTCTTGTTGCCATGCCCTTTATGTACGGGTAATATTTTTCCTGAGCTTCTATCTTTGTAAGAATGTTGTAAGCAGAACTTAAATAATTATGTTTCGTTAAAGCTGCTTCAATGGTCTTATCTCTTGCCTGTTCGGTCTTCCAACTGGTTCTTCCTATTAAAAAATCAGATACCGTTTCAAACTTAATTCCAAACTCCCCATTGTCTGTAGCAACAATTGCCGTATCGTCAAGATGCTTCATGACTATGTCAAATGAATTAAATGAACTTCTATCAAGCATTTCCCGAAGTGCTGTCGCTCTTAATATTGGATTTTCAGACTTAAACAATTGGCTTAATTCGTCGTCAGTTATGCCTTTAATATCTGAACTGTCATGGTATGTAACAATACCTTCTGAAACGACTTTATAAAGGAATGGTTGAAGAGATTTCCTAAAGTCCTTTATCGCATAGGAATTTGGTTGTTCGTTTTGACAGGACAAAAGACAAACAAGTAAGGTCGGAAGCAGAAAGTGTTTTAGTTTAATCATAAAAAGTCAACAGTGAGATACAATTGGAAGGAAGTTTCCATAAAATAGCCGCTAACGAATAGGGCTTGGCGTTGTTGGGGATTTGAAAAACGTCCAGCCCGGTGCCGCTGCCCAAAAGAATTACTGATGATGAAGATAACAACTAAAAGCCCAATAGATATTAGTCAGCCGGACAAAAGATGCCATGTTGCTGAAGATGAAGTTACAAGGTCATGCCCCAATAACGCCAAACCCCCTGTTAGCGGTTTGTGCCTTAGTTGTTATTTTGAAATATTTACAATAGTGCATGCAGATAATTTGCTGTGTCTTTAAGTCCTGCATTTCTCAACAGATTTAGCACCTCAAATTCATCCTGTTTGGGGTTCTTTTTATTCAAAACCATTTCTTTAAAAGCTGCCACTGCCTGTTCTTGATTGAGGTCTATAATATCGGTCAGAAAGTCGTCAGCGGTTTTAGCATTTAGACTAAATGATTGCAAATATTCTTCCGGAAAGTCTTTGATATTGTTTGTTACAATAAGATTAGCATTTGTCTTTATTGCTGCTGCCAAAACGTGACGGTCGTCTTTATCAGGTAATTCTAGATGGTCTATTAAGCCTTTGTAATTTTGAACTAAAGCGTCAGGAAAAGCTGAATTTGCTTTTGATATTCTTTTATTTGCTTCTTCCTCTGAAACTCCTTTCTCTATCATGACTCTTTTCCACTCATCAAATATATGTTCGCTCCATTTAGGAGTATAAAGGTCGTAATTGTATTTTTCGGTCAAATTGACCCCGTTTATTCGGTGTAAACTGACCCCCTGTTTTGATGTTGGGTAAATGGAGTTAGACTGGTCATGTTGTTGGTTTGAAAATAGGGTTAAAAAATCACTGTTCTG
>JAIUNW010000006.1 GCA_020161535.1 Bacteroidota bacterium
CCTGAAACTACATGAACTGAAATCCTGCCTGCCGGCAGACAAGTTTTCGCCAGCAAAAATGGTGGTCAGTTTGCCTCGGCTTTAGGTGGTCAATTTAATCGGCGCACGCACTCCGCTTGCCAAAAATGCAATTGCCATTCTTTCCAATCTTCTTGGTGTACCTTCAATTGGAATTCCGAAAGTTTCGAGGATGTAAAGTGCTGTATTGATAAGTTCTTGAATAGCTTTTGGCTTTTCCTTAAATGTTTTTGAACTATCCGAACTGATATACTGCTTCATTCTCGAATAATTTAAGTTGCTCAAATTCAATTACAGGATAATCCTGCGCAGAAGTTCCCATAAGATGAGTTTTTATATTCTTGGCTAAGTGGTACGCAAAGTATGGAGCAACTGCATTTCCAATTTGTGTGTATTGATGTGTTTCTGTTCCTTGAAAATCAAACCAATCAGGAAAACTTTGTAGCCTTGCCGCTTCACGAACTGTAATCCTTCTTCTTCTTCCGTCTTTTAGACGTACTCGGTGCATATCTCCCGTAGCACCTGCAAGATTTCTGCAAGTCAAAGTTCGAGCAGGTCTGTCTAAATACAAATCTCTCGGATTGATACATTTAGAGGCTTTTTCATAATTCGCCACATATCTGTCCATAGATTCTGTGAAAAATTTAGAATCTTTATCAAATTCAAAAGCGAGCTTTCCTAATGCTTCTCCTACTGTAACAGTTTTACGGATTGGGTTTGGTAATTTTATGTTCTTTTTTGAACCTATTACAATTACTCGTTCTCTATTTTGTGGAACTTCATAAGTTACCGCATTTAAAAGAGCATAATCAATATAGTATTCTAACTTTTCAAGTTCGTCAATTACTTCTTTTAGATACCATTTGTTTTTGTATAACATTCCCCGAACGTTTTCAAACATAAAAACTTCGGGATTGAGCTGTCGAACAGCGGAAAGGAAAATTGGAAACCCATCTCTTGAATCTTTCAGCCCAAGTTGTTTTCCACCAACACTAAAAGGTTGACAAGGCGGACCTCCAATCACAATATCAGCTTTAGGATAAGTTGATTCAGGAGTTAATTTTCCTGTAATGCATTCTCCCAAAAGATTCTTATTGTATGTTTTTGATGCGTTTTCGTCCATTTCGTAACCAATGGTTTTAAATCCATTGGCTTCAAATCCAAGAGATAACCCTCCGCAACCCGCAAAAAGGTCAACTACCGTTTTGTTTAAATCGGTGTCAACCCAAGGTTTTAGTTTATTATTAATCTCTTTCCAATATTCCATCCGATAAATTTACGAAAATTTTCTTTTGGGACGGAGTGTCGTCCTGGCATATCACATAACGTTTAGGGCTTGGTGTTGTGGTGGCGATAGTATTACGTCTGTTGGGTGGAGTACTAATTCATCCTGGCCAGCGATAAATAGTTCACCCAATGTTCAATAGTATTACAAATGTCCATGATGGGTTTTATCGCCACCATAACGCCAAACCCCTTGTTATGCGCAGTACACGTATTTCTATTGCTACCAAGTTACATTACAAAAAGCACCTTACTTCGGCAGCACCTCATTTGTCCTCATTTGGTCGAAGAACAAAGTGTCGGCGTAGCTGACATTTGTCTTTCATACCCATTAGAATACCCGTCTGACTGATGATCCAATTTTATATCAATTCTCCTATTGGCGAGCTGATATCAATTCTTATGACCCCTATCTTTACTTGCACGCCATTTGCCTCCAGATAGTTTACAGCTAGGTAAGCCATATTTATATCCTTTTCAGTGCCGTTTGTGTCATTAAGTGAACCAATATTGGGGCTATTTACCAGCAGCGACAATTGATTCCTTTCTTGCACCCGAATTGTCCCTTCCTGACCAAACCTTCAATTTCGGCAAAATTGCAGGGGTCGGTACTCGACCAAGAAAATGTAGAGAGCCGAACTAGCCATTCCATTGACGCGTATGCCTTAACACGGGCCAATATTTTGGTCACTTGAAGCTCGCCATGGCTTGCCTATCGACTTTGCTTTTATTGCGCATAACGTTTGTATTTCCGCAATACACGCTAGTCAATTTCTTTATTTGGATTTATTTCAGCGATAAATGACCGCGCAATACGTATTGTGCGGATGAGGCTTGCAAATTGTAGATTTTTGCACTAGTTGAGTATAGCTCTACAATACCAATTCCGCATAGCGGCAATGCGCCAAAAATTTTCACAATGGCAAGATACTGCCAATTAGAGTGGAGTTGGATGATAGTAGGCAGGGTGCTTCGGCGATGGGTAGCGCAAACCTTCGGCACCTGAGTCCCATCCGGTTGGGTCAGCGATAAGGTTTTTTGAATGCTATTTAATGTTAATGATTATTTCCGAATTGGACAAGTGGAACTATGGCAAGACAGCTGATGTAACGCAAAAAAGCCGCTTCCGGAAGAAAGCGGCTTTTTTGGAAGAAAAATTTCAACTGAATTTTCTAAATGATATTTGGCGGTGGTAGCCCAACAGATAACCTGCTACCAACCCAATATCCAGGCAAAAATCAAGGGCGCCACAATGGTTGCGTCTGATTCTACAATGTATTTGGGGGTGTCGATACTCAACTTGCCCCAGGTGATTTTTTCGTTGGGTACAGCGCCGGAGTAGGAGCCGTAGGAAGTGGTCGAATCGCTGATCTGGCAAAAATAGCTCCAGAAGGGAACGTCGTGCCACTCGAGGTCCTGGTACATCATTGGCACCACGCAGATGGGGAAATCGCCGGCAATGCCGCCGCCGATCTGGAAAAAGCCAACGCCTTTGCCGGCACTGTTGTGGCGGTACCAGTCGGCCAGCCAAACCATATACTCAATGCCGCTCTTCATGGTAGTGGCTTTTACTTCGCCCTTGATCACATAGGAAGCGAAAATATTGCCCATGGTGCTGTCTTCCCAACCGCCTACAATGATGGGCAGGTTTCTTTCTGCTGCCGCTATCATCCAACTGTCTTTGGTGTCGATTTCGTAGTCGGGCCGCATCACATCGCTCAACAATAATTTGTACATGTATTCGTGCGGAAAATAACGCTCACCCGCTGCATCGGCATCTTTCCAAAGCTTGCTGATGTGCTGCTGGATACGGCGAAAAGCTTCTTCTTCAGGAATACAGGTATCGGTTACGCGGTTCAGTCCGCCTTCCAGCAACTCCCACTCCTGCGCCGGTGTCAGGTCGCGGTAGTTGGGAATCCGCTTGTAATGCGTATGCGCCACCAGGTTCATAATATCTTCTTCGAGGTTGGCCCCGGTGCAGGAAATGATATCCACTTTTCCCTGGCGAATCATTTCGGCCAGCGATACACCCAGCTCGGCCGTGCTCATGGCACCGGCAAGGGTAACCATCATTTTTCCGCCTTCCAGCAAATGTTGTTCATAACCTTTGGCAGCATCGACCAAAGCGGCGGCATTGAAATGACGATAGTGGTGCTGAATGAATTGTGAAACGGGGCCCTTCGACATGCTTGTTTGTTTTAGGGCACAAAAATAAAAGAATTTTGGTTCGTTGGCGCGCTTCAATAGACAACAAAAAGACGGCCCCGAGACCGGCACCGTCTTTATTTCCAACAAAACCTCAGAGAAAAAACAACTTATTTGTGGTTACTGTTTTGCTTTCACTTTTTTGAACACATTGAGGGTGCCGGCAGCAGTAGACGATACGATCAGCGAAGACTTAACACCATGCAGGGTTACATAGTAGGTAGTGGTCTCGCCACTGATGTGCTCAATCGCATTTTTCATGATGTGGTCGGGATAGCGATCGTTGATGGCTTTCCGCACCATGATGGGCAGGTTATCGATGTCGATATACCGGGCCGTGGCGACCATTTCGCCATCGGCATTGTAGAAGGCGCTAATCTCTGCATTGTTGTACAAAAACTTCGCCTGGAACAGACCCGAATCATCTAAGGATTTCCATTCTACATTTTTTGCTTCAGCAAAATTGGCGCGGAACGATGCCAATACCTTGCCGGTAACAGGATCTACACTGGCAAAACTGGACAGGCTAACAAAAGCGGCGGCGGCGATGATGATGAACTTTTTCATAAAATAGACTTGAAAGTTTGAATAATCTGGTTATAAGAATTAGGTAATCTGTTTGTGTTATTGATTTGACGTAGTAAAAGTATTTATGTTACAGACCCAGTCAAGTAAATAGTGAAGGGTGGTGTTGAATAGTAAAGAATCGCAAACGACCAGATAACTATATAAAAATCCATTTAACTAAAATCGGCTGAAACCCGCGCCCAGGGCCATTTGTAGCAGAAGTGTTAAATGAATTGTAAACCACGGTTAAGTCATGGTTAAATTAGAGAAGCGGGATCGGCCTCTCTACACTAACTTTAGCGGTACAAAAAAGTGTATCGAAAGCGAACAGTATCACCATGAATTTTCTCGCACACGCCTATCTTTCTTTTCGCCAGCCTGACATACTCACGGGTAATATGATCAGTGATTTTGTAAAAGGCAAAGCGAAATTCGGTTACCCATTACCGGTACAAGATGGCATCGTGTTGCATCGCGCCATCGATAGCTTCACCGATGAAAACCGCATCAATGCCATCGCACGAAAACTATTTCACCCGGCAGTGGGTAAATACGCCGGTGCTTTTTTAGATATTGTGTACGATCATTTTCTGGCCAGTGACCCGCTGGTGTTTCCCGGCGATAGCCTGCCCGTCTTCAGCCAATGGGTCTATGAAAACCTGGAAAAAAACCTGGCTGTTTGTCCGCCGCCCTTTCAACAACTATTCCCCTACATGAAAAACAACAACTGGCTGACCGGCTATCGCGAAGAAGCCAATATTCAACGCAGTTTTCAAAACCTGGCCTATCGCGCTGCCTATCTCGACGATGCCAGCGCTGCCTGGCTAATATTTGTAGAAAAGAAACCGCAACTGGAAGCGGCCTACCAGCGCTTCTTTCCCGAACTGTTGTTATTTGTAGGCGATTATTTCAAAAAACATTTGGCGCAGAAATGGAATCCCTGAAGGTGCAGCCATTATTTTTGTAAGATGAAAACAATGAACACCATGATGAGAAAAATATTCATTGCTTGCTTTTGTCTGTTCGCGGTACTGTCGGTGCATGCACAGGGAAAATTTCCGCCGGTAGATAAGTCGCCGCTCGATATCAGTTTTTATCCGAACAACTACGCCATCCTCAAAATCCAGGACAAAGCCACCGAGCCCTTGTTGGCCCGGGTGATCTATAGCCGGCCGCAAAAAAACGGCCGCCAGGTTTTTGGCGAACTCGTTGAATATGGTTCGGTATGGCGCCTGGGTGCCAACGAAGCCACCGAACTGGAGCTGTTTAAAGACGCTAAAATTGGTAACACGAAATTGAAAAAAGGCCGCTACACCTTATATGCCATCCCAACCAGCACCAAGTGGACTCTGATCGTGAACCGCGAAACGGATACCTGGGGCGCCTTTAAATATGATAGCAAAAAAGACGTGGTGCGCATCGACTTACCCGTGCAACCAAGCGGAGATACCATCGAAGCGCTGGGAATGTATTTCGAAAAAAACAACAATGCCGTTCACCTGGTGATGGGCTGGGACGATGTGATGGTGCGACTACCGATTGTATTTTAAAAGCAGTCGATTGTATTGAATGTATGTGCGGAATCGCAGGCATAATATTGCCCCCCGGGCAAGTGGAGCGCCAGCAACAGGCGGCGAGCGATATACGCAGCATGACTGACAGCCTGGCACACCGCGGTCCCGACGGGGAAGGCTTTTGGACCCATCCGCAGCACCAGGTATTTTTGGGCCATCGCCGGTTGGCGATCATTGATTTGTCGCCCGCTGGCGCCCAGCCGATGCATGCATTAAACCGCTACAGCATCGTTTACAATGGCGAGATCTACAACTATATTGAACTGCGCGATGAACTGAAATCGGCAGGAATGCAGTTTCATACGCAATCAGATACCGAAGTATTACTCGCCGCTTTTGCCCACTGGGGACTTCAATGCCTGGAAAAACTCGACGGCATGTTTGCCTTCGCGATATGGGATGAACAAACGCAGACACTGACGCTGGCGCGCGATCGCTTCGGCCAGAAGCCCTTGTATTATTGCCGCGATACCGACCATCGTTTTTTGTTCGCCTCTGAGATGAAGGCGTTCTGGCAAATTGGTTTTCCCAAAAAACCCGAAGCGCAGGCCATGTTGTATTTTCTCGCTACCGGTAAAGCGCAATCGCTGTTATCGCCCGAAAACAGTTTTTACGAAAATATTTTTCAGGTGCCGGCGGCGCATGTGTTGCAGTACCAACCGCACAAGAATGAACTAACGATCAGCCGGTATTGGGACCTCGATCGGCAAGCGGTTTTCAATGGCGACGCTAAGCAGGCCATCGCCCAATTCAGTGAAGCCTTTCAACAATCGGTCGATAAAAGTTTACGCGCTGACGTGGCTTGCGGCAGTTCACTGAGCGGGGGGATCGACAGTGGGAGTATTGCGTATGCCATCAGCCGGCGATTGGGCAGTAACTACCATAGTTTTTCGGCCATTTTCCCTGGCTTTGAAAAAGATGAATCGGTATTGATTTCCGAACTCGCCGCTTACCTGGGCATTTGCAGTCACACGATACAACCCAACGAAGAAACCCTGGCGGGCGATCTAGCCCAGATGCTGTATCATCAAGAAGAACCCGTGGGCTCGGCCAGTGTGTTTGCACAGTACCAGGTGTTTAAACTGGCGAAAGAAAAAGGCATCAAAGTATTGCTCGATGGCCAGGGTGCTGATGAATTATTGGGTGGTTATGATACCAGCGTGGGTTGGTTTCTGCAATCGTTGTGGCGATCGGGCCAATGGAAAAATTTTCAGCACGAGAAGCGGGCCTTTCGACGCCATGGCTGGTCACAATCGTATGGGTTTCGCAACCAGGTGGCTGCGCTCTTTCCCGCTGCGGCGCAATCAACCCTTGAACGCCGCGAGCGGCAGCGCATACAGCAATTGCCCTATGTGTCGGAAGATAGAAAGGCTGCTTTTCCCAGCGAGCTGATCGAAAAACCCCTGGTGTTGCACCTGAACGACCTGCTCTATGATGAGCTCACACGCAGCCGCCTGCCCGAGTTGCTGCGGTATGCCGATCGCAATAGCATGGCTTTTGGTTGTGAAGTACGATTGCCTTTTCTGAACAACAGCCTTGCAACCTTGGCATTTTCCCTGCCCCCCACGCTCAAATTAAAAGAGGGATTCCGGAAATGGGTGTTGCGGGCTTCGATGGACCAAAAACTACCGGCGGCCATTGTTTGGCAGCGGGGAAAAACCGGCTTTGAACCACCGCAATCGCAATGGATGCAAAGTCCGGCGATGCGCGATCAACTTAGAGAAGCGCGGAAAAAATTGGTGGCGGATGGCTTTCTCGAGCCGGCCGTGCTGAATGCGCCGCTGTCGCCCGCCGCGGCCTACGACCGTGAAAATGCCGACTGGCGACAGCTTGTGCTGGCTTCGTTGTAAATTGGCGGCTATGAAATTAGCCACCACCATTATCCATGCGGGCATGGAACCCGATCCCAGTACCGGTGCCATCATGACGCCGATTTACCAAACATCAACCTATGTACAGGAAGCGCCGGGCGTGAACAAGGGCTTTGAATATGCCCGTTCGCAAAACCCCACGCGCCTGGCACTGGAAACGGCCCTGGCTGCAATTGAGGGGGGCCAGTTTGGCCTGGCCTTTTCAAGCGGCGTGGCGGCAACCGATGCCGTGATGAAATTGCTGGTACCGGGCGATGAAGTGATTGCTGCTGCTGACATGTATGGGGGCACCTATCGCCTGTTCACGAAAGTGTTTGAAAAATATGGTATCCGGTTTCATTTTGTAGACACTACGCAAATAGATGAGATCAAAAAAGTATTGTCGCCCAAAACAAAATTGGTTTGGCTTGAAACGCCTACCAATCCGTTGATGAATATTACCGATATCAAAGCGGTGGCGGCGATCACGAAAAGAGCCGGCGTGTTACTTTGTGTCGATAACACGTTTGCATCGCCCTACCTGCAAAATCCTTTGCAACTCGGTGCTGATATTGTATTGCATTCTTCAACCAAATACCTTGGTGGGCACAGTGATGTGATCCAGGGCGCCCTGGTGATGAATGACCCGACCCTGCGCGAACAATTGTATTTTATACAGAAGAGTTGTGGTGCGGTGCCCGGGCCGATGGATTGTTTCCTCGTATTGCGGGGCATCAAAACCCTGCACCTGCGTATGGAACGACATTGTGAAAACGGCCGCAAACTGGCGCATTGGTTACGCGATCACCCGAAAGTGGAAAAAGTATATTGGTGCGGTTTTGAAGACCATGCCGGCTATGCAGTGGCCCGTCAACAGATGCGTGATTTTGGGGGCATGATGAGTTTCGAGTTAAAAGACAATAGTGTGGAAGCGGCCCGGCGGGTGTTATCGGGCACGCATCTTTTTTCATTGGCTGAGAGCCTGGGCGGCGTGGAGTCGCTGATCAATCATCCGGCAAGCATGACCCATGCGTCGATTCCCCGCGAAGAGCGATTGAAAAATGGATTGACGGATGCGTTGATTCGACTCAGTGTGGGTGTTGAAGATATTGAGGACCTGATTGCTGATTTGTCGCTGGCCATCGGATGAGGAACAGGCAAGCGGTCGTTGATTTTTTAAACCGGAAATACGAAGAATACAACCGGCCGGCATTTATAGAAAGTGATCCGGTGCAGGTGCCCCATCGGTTTAGCCAGCCGGCTGATATCGAAATTGCGGGTTTGTTTGCTGCATTGTTTGCCTGGGGCAATCGGCGCACCATCATCAACAAGGCCACCGAGTTGATAGCGCTGATGGACAATGCGCCGCATGCCTTTGTGTTGCAGCACGAAGAAAAAGACCGGCAGCGGTTTTTGTCGTTTGCGCATCGCACGTTTAATGCCACTGACCTGCTTTATTTTCTCGAATTTCTGCAACAGCATTACCGGCAGCATCCCAGTTTGGAAAAGGCGTTTCTACAAGGCATGCAGCGCGGCGACAAAGACACCACGGGTGCGCTGGATGGCTTTCATCGGTATTTTTTTTCGCTCGAAGACGCGCCGGCGCGCATCCGCAAGCATATTGCTGCGCCCTTTCGGGGTTCCAGTTGTAAGCGCCTGAATATGTACCTGCGTTGGATGGTGCGCAGCGATGGGCGCGGCGTCGATTTTGGAATTTGGCAAAAAATAAAACCGGCGCAGTTGGTGATTCCGATCGATTTGCATGTGGCGCGGGTGGCGAAGCGCTTGGGCATATTGTGCCGCGAAACCGTCGACTGGCAGGCAGCGCTCGAACTGACCGACTGGTTGCGCAGCCTCGATAAAAACGATCCTGTGAAATATGATTTTGCGTTGTTTGCGTTGGGGGTGGTGGAGAAGTTTTAAAAAAATAAAGACCCGCGTGGGACTTTCTGTTTTTCATCTGTCAATAGTATAGTGCATAATACAGCTACATGGTCAAGAAAGATTTTATCCTACTATTAAAGAAATACAAACAGGGCAGCATCAGCCCCGAAGAACAACGGTTTCTGGAGAGGTATTACGACCTTTTTCAGCACGATGCAGATGTACTGGCCCTGTTCAGCCCCGAAGAGCGAGAACGACTGGGTGCCGAACTATCACAACAGATCTGGAACAATATCTACCAGCAATCTCTGCCCGAACCCGCATCCCGCCGCTTACACTCATACCGTTTCGTGATTGGCATGGCTGCCGCATTACTGCTGGCCCTGGGCATTTGGTGGATCATCGAACAGCGCCAACCGGTCGGCACCACCGAGGCTGTACCCGAGCTGGCGCAGAAAACCAACCCAACACCTGTTGCCGAAAAAAACCTGGAAAACCGTATGGTCTTTTTACCCGATGGCAGCCAGGTAATGCTCAGCGCCAACAGCAAACTGAACTATCCATCGAGTTTCGACGGACTGAAAAAGCGCGAGGTATTTCTGGATGGCGAAGCCTTTTTCGACGTAAAACACAATCCCGGCAAACCCTTCGTGGTGCATACCGGTAATGTGGCCACCACCGTACTGGGCACGGCTTTCAACGTAAAAGCAAACCATGAGGATGTTAATATTGTGGTAACCGTTAAGAGAGGTAAGGTGCGCGTGAGTGACAGGAACAAAGTGTTGGGCGTAATTACACCCAACCAACAGATCAGGTACGACAAACAGAAAGTGGTCGCCATACAAGAAAACATCAACAGTGATAGTTACCTGGAATGGCAGCGCCGTAACCTGATCATCGACAACCTAACCATTTCTGAAGCTGCCCGACTGATGGGCGAACGATACAATGTGGAAGTGATCGTCAACTCACCCGAAGTGGAATCGCTTCGGTTCTCGACCACCTTTCCCAAAGATGTAACCCTGGAGCAAATGCTGAAAACAGTTTGCCTTTTCAATAACCTCGCCTACCGCTATAGTCCGGATGGTAGCCGGGTGTACATCGATCATAAAAAGACAACCAATTAAGATCAAAACTGCAATGATGAGAACACTTCGCCAAACTACTTACAACGGTCCGCCGTCATAAAACGGTCCTCTTTTCTACATCTCTGTTAAAGCCAGAGTCGGCACCGAGGCGACTGCAATCGCCTGGGTGACGGATAGCTATTGCCCAGCGGGGCTCCTTATTAACTTAAAAATTTTTGATTATGCGTCTCTCGTCTAACGCCGAAGACATCAGCCGAATTTTCCGGCAATGGCGGAACAAGCTGTGGCCGGCAAAGTCAACCTTAATTCAACTTATGCGAATTGGCATTTTAACGGCGGCGATATGTATGACTATCGGCGTCCAATTACTTTGCGCATCACCCGCCCGTGGCCAGTCGATCGGCGACGTGAAGGTCAATCTCGTGCTTCGCAACGAGACCCTCATCGATGTATTCCAGAAAATCGAGGCCAACTCGAAATACCACTTCATGTACCGCAAAGACGAAGTGAAAAAAGTTCGCAACCTCTCTGCCTCTTATGTCAACACCAGCATTGAAGACCTGCTGAAATACGTGCTGCGCGAAACGGCCCTCACCTACAAACAGGTGGGCGACCAGATCCTGATCATGCCGCTGAAAACAGCGCCGCCCATCGCGCCAGAAACATTTACCTCCCGTTACGCTATCGTTGATTTTGTGGTGAAGGGGAAAGTGGTTGACGAAAAGGGACAGCCACTCGCCGGTGTGAGTATTTCGGTGAAAGGCACGGGTTTCGGTACCGCGACCGACAAAGCCGGCGACTATAGCATCAACGTGCCGGAAAATGGTGTCCTGGTGTTTTCGCTCGTCAGTTACGAGCCGCAAGAGATTGCAGTGAACAGCGCCAATGTGCTCAATGTAACCCTTGCCAAAGACGATAAGGAATTGAATGAAGTGGTGGTAACCGCGCTCGGTATTAAAAAGAACAAACGCGGTCTCGTCTATTCAGCCGCTGAAGTAAAGGGGTCTGAATTTACCGAAGCCCGCGAAACCAATGTGGCCAGCGCACTGACCGGTAAAATCGCGGGTGTTGATGCCACGCAAATTGCTTCTGGCCCCGGTGGCTCCAGTCGCGTGGTGATACGCGGTGTTGGTGCCATCAATCCCGGCGCCAACAACCAACCCCTCTATGTGGTGAACGGCTCCCCCATATACAATGGCAATGGTGGTGCTTTGGCCAGCAGCACCGGTTTCAACTACGATATGGGCGATGGTATTTCCAGTATCAACCCCGACGATATCGAAACCATTTCGGTACTCAAAAGTGGCGCCGCCGCTGCCCTCTATGGCAGCCAGGCAGCCAACGGCGTGGTACTCATCACCACCAAGTCTGGCAAAATCCAGAAAGGCATTGGTGTGGAATACAATTCCAACGTGGTTTGGGGAACACCTTCTGCCTATCCAAATTATCAATACCAGTACGGTTCTGGTAATGACGGTGTAAAACCGACCACACAGGCGGCGGCGCTCAGTGCCGGTCGCCTTTCTTACGGCGCCAAAATAGATGGTTCACAAGTGATACAGTTCGACGGGGTCGAACGCCCTTATTCAGCCGTGCACGTGAAAGACAATATCCGGAACTTCTATCGCCCCAGTCGCAACTTCACCAATACGGTGGCTTTTTACGGCGGTACCAAGCAACTTAATTTCCGGTTGTCGGCTTCCGACCTCGACGCACAAGCCCAAACGCCCAATTCGAAATTTGACCGGATGACAACCAATCTTAGTCTCGGTTCCAAATTGGGCAAGAATGATTTTTTACAGATCGAAGCCAATGTGCAATACAACTACGAAAAAGGACATAATCGTCCCAATGTTGGCTATGCAGAAATGAACCCCAGTTGGGCCACTTACCTGATTGGTAATACAGTCGATATCCGCTCGTTGGCACCTGGTTACAATGCCGCCGGCAAAGAGATCGAATGGAACCCCGTACCCGCGGCGCCGAATCCTTATTTCGTGGTCAATAAAACGGGCAACGAAGACAAGAAGAATCGTTTTATCGGATCAACCAGTGTACAACTGAATATCCTGAAGAACCTCTTTATCAAGGGAACGATTTCGAAAGACTTCATGTACGTAGATCGATACAACTATGTGCCCATCGGATCTGCGTTTACCCCGAAGGGTTATTTCAATTCGTATACCGATCAGTACGATGTAAACAATAGTCGCGTTACGCTGAACTACAATACCGAAATCAACGAAACCTTTGGCATCACTGCCTTTGTAGGTGCCAATCGCGAGCGCAATAGCATTGTATCAAGCTCTATCACCGGTCGTGATTTTATCATTCCCGATTTCATCAGCTACACCAACCTGAACACCCTGGATGTGGCCAATCGTTCGGAGAAACATTTCGGTACCAACTCGGTATTTGCTTCGGCCGATTTCGATTACAAACGCATCCTGTACTTATCGGTTACCGGCAGACAAGACTGGTTCTCTACCCTCAACCCCGGCAATAACGCCATCTTCTATCCATCGGTTGGTGCCGGCTTTATTTTGTCGGATGCGGTCAAATTGCCCGCGTTTATCCGCTACTTTAAACTCCGTGGTTCCTGGGCCCAGGTGGGTAATGCGACCGTTGATCCCTATGCGATCAACCAGACCTTTTCCCTCACGCCGGGCGGGTTCGCCGGCACGCCTGTACTGAATCCTTCGAACCGACTGCCCAATCCCGGCCTGCGCCCCCTCACTGTTACCACTACCGAAGGCGGATTTGATGCACAATTCCTGAATGGCCGCCTGGGTCTTGAGTTCACCTACTACGATCGAAAAACCACCAATAATATTCTGCAACCGGATATCTCCACGGCTACGGGTTACCTGCCTGGCAACCAAAACGTGGGTACGATGAGCAACAAGGGCGTGGAGATTTTGCTGACCGCCTCGCCGGTGGTACGTGCCGGCTTTCGCTGGAATGTTACCGCCAATATGGCCTGGAACAAAAATGAAGTGCTGAGCCTCGCGCCAGGATTAACCACCCTCACCATTGGTACCGGCATTTCCAGTACCATGCAGGTGATTTCGCAGGTGGGTCAACCCTATGGTACCCTGCAGGGGCCGGTGTTTCTGACCGATGCCAAAGGGCAATCTGTGTACAACGCCACCTCCGGCTACGAAGCCAGTGAGATTCGCCGGCTGGGTGTAACCAATCCGCCCTATATCATGGGCCTGACCAACGATTTCCGGTACAAGCGTTTCTCGCTGAGTATTCTATTAGATGCCAAGTTCGGTGCCGTGGGTTATAGCAATCTCTGGCAATATGCCTCGCGCTTTGGCCTGACCAAAGAAACACTGCCTGGTCGCGAAAGTGGCCTGGTGTTACAAGGTGTTGACCAGTCGGGCAATCCATACACAAAAACCTGGACGGTCGATTTGCTTGATACGTACTACAACAACCGAGGCAACAACTATTCCGGCAGCGTGAATACATTCAATACCGATTTCGTCAAACTGCGCAGCCTGATCTTGAGTTATAACCTGCCGGTGGATCGCTTCAAAGCCCTGCACCTGCAAGGCGCTTCGGTAGCCATTGTATCGCGCAACTTGCTGATCTTATACCGCGACAGCCGACTGAAAGAAGCCGGCCTGGATCCTGAATTCGGACAAACGGTGAGCAACACCACCGGTACCACCGGAACTGGCGAGCCCAGAACCCGCGACATTGGTATCAACCTCAGCATTAAATTCTAGTCGTTAACGTTAGAACAAGCAATTATGAAAACCTTCATAACAAAATCAATTTGCAGTGCTGCCTTGCTGGCCGGTGCCCTATTGGTATCGTGTAACAAGCAAAGCCTCAGTGATCTCAATATCAATCCCAATTCTACACCCAATGCCGAGCCTGCTTATTTGTTTACCGGCGCCATCGTGGCCCTGCCGGCTTTCAATTACAGTGTGCTTGGGCAGGGCATGCAATACTATTCTACCTATAAAGAAGTGCCTGCCATCGGTGATAAATATTATTCCTTCACCGGTACCATCGCTGACTTCACCGGTTTTTATACCAATAAGCTGAACCGGCTGTTGTCGATTGAGCCACAGGTACAGGGCGCCGACGATGTGAACAAATTGTCGATGGTGCGCATCCTGAAAGTATATGTGTATAGCCAGCTCACCGACGTAGCGGGCGATATACCCTATAGTGAAGCTCTGGCAGGAAAAACCAACCTGACACCCAAGTACGACACGCAGCGCGATATCTACCTGGATATGTTCAAAGAACTGGAGCAGGCTACGGCTGCGCTCGATGCTGCCAAAGCAAGTTTCGGTACCGCTGATTTGTTGTACAAAGGTGATGTAGCCAAGTGGCAAAAATTCGGTTACTCATTGATGTTACGTTTGGGCATGCGACTGACCAAGGTCGACGAAACCCTTGCCAAAACCTGGGTGGAGAAAGCGATCAACGGCGGTGTGATGACCAGCCTCAGCGATGCGGCAAAAATCACCTATACAGAAGCCTCCGGTAGCCAGAACCCCATCTCGGTCGACCTGCGCAACGGCAATTATATCAGCGCCGGTGGCGACAATGTGGAAGGCGGAAAATTTGCTGCCACCTTTATCAACCACCTGAAATCTACCCGCGATCCCCGTTTGAAAGTGATCTCGGTGGTTTGGGTGCCTACCGCACCGGGGGCTACCACTTATGTGGCTGATACTACTGCTGCTACCCAACGGGGCATGGTCAGTGGTAGCCTGAACACCAAGCCCACCGATTTCGATACGTATTCAGAGCCTTCGCCCCTGTTGCTGAACCTGGCGGCGCCCATGGTTTTGTTTGGCCCATCAGAAGTGAAACTGTTGCAGGCCGAAGCCGCTTTGCGCGGATGGGCTGCCGGCACAACGGCCGAAGCCGCCTATGCAGATGCCGTTAGCCTGGGCATGAAACAGTGGGGACTCTATCCGGCGGTAGCACCCAGCACCAATACCATCACCGATGCACAGATCGCCGACTACCTCGCGGTGAACCCTTATCCCACGAGTGGCTCATTTGATGCACAATTAGGCGCAATATCGGTTCAAAAATGGCTAACACTTTTCGGTAATGATTACGAGATTTATGCCAACTGGCGCAGAACCGGCTATCCCGTACTGGCACAGGTGAACTACCCGGGCAATGTAACCGGCGGCAATATGTTCCGTCGTTTCTCGCTGCCCATTTCAGAGAGCCTCACCAATCAGGCCAACTATGAAGCAGCATTGAGCCGCCAGGGCTTTGCGAAATTGAACGAAGACAATTTATTAACCCGCGTTTGGTGGGATAAATAAACCTTTTGAATAATGAAACGCAGAGAAATCGTAAAAGGCATCGGCGCACTCCCTTTGAGTGGAGGCATCATTGGCGGTATGTTGTCCTGGACAAAAGCCGATGCCAACCCCCCCGCGCCAGCGGCCCGTAACCTGTTGCAGGAATTGGGCGTAAGATCCTTCATCAATGCAGCGGGCACATACACTGCCATGACTGCTTCGTTGATGCACGAAGAAGTAATCGAAGCAATAAAAGCCAGCGCTACTTCCTTTTGCATGTTGAATGAATTGCAAGACAAAGTGGGCGAAAAAATTGCACAGATGACAAAGGCCGAAGCAGCCATGGTGACTTCGGGCGCTTTCTCTGCCCTTACACTTGGCCTGGCCGGCATTCTGACGGGTACCGACAAAACCAAAATCCAAAGCCTGCCGCAAAACCTGGAAGCAGCGGGCATGAAGTCGGAGGTAATTCTCCAAAAAAGCCATTGCATCGGGTATGAGCAAGCGCTTTGGAACACGGGCGTTAAACTCATCGCCGTAGAAACCGTCGCCGATCTGGAGAAAGCCATCAATGCGAAAACTGCGTCGATGCATTTCATGAATTGCAATGCGTTGAGCGGACAGATTAATGCTGAAGACTGGCTGGCCATTGCACAGAAAAACAATATCCCGGCTACAATCGATATTGCCGCTGATGTGCCGCCCGTTACCAACTTGTGGAAGTTCAACGAAATGGGATACAGTTATGTGGCCATTTCCGGCGGTAAGGCATTGCGCGGCCCCCAGAGCGCGGGTATTTTGATGGGAAAGAAAGACATCATTGCGGCCGCCCGGCTCAACCATTCGCCCAATGGAAAGACCATTGGTCGCGGCATGAAAGTAAACAAGGAAGAAATATTGGGCATGTATGTGGCGCTGGAAAAGTACATAGCGACTGATCATGAAAAAGAATGGAAGCTGTGGGAAGACCGGATTGCTGTTATCAACAATGCACTCAAAAGCATCGATGGCGTAACTACGACTATAAAAGTGCCACCGATAGCCAACCATACGCCCACGCTGCATGTAACCTGGGACAAAAGCAAGATCAACTTAACCAACGACGAATTCATGGATCGCTTGCGCAAAGGCAATCCTTCCATTGAAGTGGTGAGCAATGCCGAAGGTGGTTTCAATACAACGGTGTTCATGCTGAAACCCGGCGAAGAGAAAATTGTTGCGAAACGATTTAAAGAAGAATTACTTAACACCAAATAATACGAAGATGTCAAACGAAAGAAGATCAGTACTGAGAAAATTGTTTGCCTCTGCCACTGCATTTATGGGTATGGGCTTGATTGCTAAAACCGCACAGGCCGAAGCTGCTCCCGAAAAAGAAGCAGGCAATATCACCGATTTTCAGGAAGTGCCGTTGTTCTCTGGCCACACCAAATTCGGCAATATGGTTTTTATCGCCGGAAAGGGGGCACATGTAGCGCCATTTGAAATCAAAGCACACACTGAAATTGTGCTGAAAGAATTGGAAGCCGAATTGAAGAGGGCCGGCTCGTCGATGGACAAAGTATTGAAAGTGTCGGTATTCCTGAATGATATCGCTGATTACAAAGCGATGAACGAAGTGTACAAAGGCCGTTTCGGGAAAAATCCACCCGTGCGCACAACGGTTGCCGTTGCCAAGGGCGGTGTTCCCGGCGACTCGCTCGTTGAAATGGATTGTATTGCTTATATCTAATTCAATCAAATGAATCGCCGAGAGATCCTCAAAAACATCAGTGTATTGTCGCTTACGGGTGGCGTTGCCGGTGCCATGCTTCCCTTGTCGGAAGCTACTGCTGCGCCGGCTGCACCCAAGCGCGACCTGTTCAAAGAACTGGGTGTAACACCTGTGATCAACGCCAGTGTAACCATGACTTTTTTGTCGGGTTCTTTGATGTTGCCCGAAGTGCTGGAAGCCATTGAATCGGTAGCACATGATTTCGCCAATATGCATGAATTGCAAGACAAGGTGGGCGCGAAAATCGCCGACATGCTAAAAGTGGAAGGGGCGATGGTGACTTCGGGTGCGGCCTGTGCCATGCTGCTGGGAACGGCAGCCTGCATTACCGGCACCGACGCTGAAAAAATCAAACGCATCCCTAATCTTCCCGGCCCGCGTCCGGAAGTGATCATGCAAAAGAGCCACCGTTATTTGTTTGACCAGGCCATTACCACAACAGGTGCCAATATTATTGAGGTAGATGGGCCGGATGCGATGGACAAGGCCTTCAACAACAATACCGTGATGGCCTTGTTTTTCAACGCTGCAGGCGAAAGCAGTGTTACGCGCGAACAGTTTGTGGCCTTGTGCAAAAAACACAAAGTGCCCAGCTTTATCGACGCCGCAGCCGATGTGCCACCGGTAGGCAACCTGTTTAAGTTTCAACAGATGGGATTTGATTTGATTACTTTTTCGGGTGGCAAGATGATACGTGGACCACAAAGCGCCGGCTTGCTTTTTGGCCGCAAAGATTTGATTGAAGCAGCCAAACTTAATCACAGTCCGCACGAAGCACCCATCGGCCGCCCGATGAAAGTAAACAAGGAAGAAATCTTCGGCATGTATGTGGCGCTAAAAGCCTACCTGGAAAGAGACCACGACAAAGAGTGGAAAGACTGGCTGCAGCGAACGCAAAGGGTAAAGTCGATTGTTGAAACCGTGCCTGGCGTGAAAGGGGAAAATTATATCGATCCTGGTCCCGCGAATAATTTCCCCAGCCTCGACATCAGTTGGGATGAAACCAAATTGAAAACAACGCCGCAGCAAGTGTATGAAAAACTAAAAAACGACAACCCCAGTATCGTCACCAATGTAGCGCATAAGAATGGAAAATCTTATTTGCGTGTTGGCGTTGTGTTGCTGAAACCAGAACAAGTGGAGTATGTTGCTAATAAAGTGAAGGGGCATTTTTTGAACCCATAATTTATTTACATTTGGTTAACCCGCGCTGCTGTATGAATTCTCCCGAAACATCTACAACTGACGACAGCATTTTACTCCGGCAAATAGCGCTGGGTGATGAAGCTGCATTCAACCAGTTGTTTCGGAATTATTGGGAGAAAGTGTATGCCGATGCGTATCGACGCCTGAAAGACCATGCTAAAGCCCAGGATGTGGTGCAGGAAATCTTCACCAATATCTGGCAGAACAGGCAATGGCAATCGATTCAATATTTGCCCGCGTATTTACACACCGCTGTTCGCAACCGGGTCATCAATGCGATGACAAAAAAGAAACCGGTGCATGCATTCTTCGGTTTGCTCGATGAGTTGCCCGAACACAATGCAGCCGATACAAACCTGTTGTGGAAAGAAGTGGTGCAGGCTTATGAAGCATTGCTTGCTACCCTGCCGCCAAAACGCCAGGCCATATTTCGCATGCGCTACCAGCAAGGGTTATCCACCAAAGACATCGCCGATCAGTTGGGCATTAAACGAAAGACCATCCAGAACCAGTTGGGCAAAGCCATCGATTTGTTCAAAATCTCTTTGTTACGTATTGGTCTGTTGGTATTCGTTTCGATGTTCTGATCCACCAAAAAGAAAACCCCTGAACGAATCAGAGGTTTCTGCTTTGTATCGACTGCAATCGAAACAAAGCCAGTTTTAAATTTTGTAGCTGCATAGCAGGCTCCTTATTAACTTAAAACGAGTTCAAAACTATGAATCTTTTGGTTAACCTGTCTGACGACGGTTTTTTTTACACTAACGATTGTAGATGAACCAGAAAGCTTTTGTTTTCGTCGCGTTGCTGGCGATGATAGTTGGCTGGACCGCTTGCAGGTTGTCAGGCAAAACCGGCCTTCCGCCGGGTGATGCCGACAACGGCGGATTGGTGATGAATCCCGGTTTCGAAGCGGTGGTGTTGGTGGATTCATTGCAAGGTGCAGCCCGGCATATTGCTGTCAACGACAATGGCGATCTGTATGTAAAACTTCGCTTTCCGCAAGAAGATGGTGGCAATGCAGCCATTCGCGACAACGATAACGATGGCAAGGCCGACGAGGTAGTTCGTTTTGGTGAATATGAAGACAAGACCAGTTATGGCACGGCGATGCGGGTGCACAAAGGCTATTTATATTTCAGTTCGGTGACCCGCGTGTTTCGCCAAAAGCTGACGGGTGACCTGGTGCCCACCAGCGAAATCGAAACCATTGTAATCGACACCCAGCCACCCTTGCAACACGATGCCAAACCAATTGCGTTCGACAATGAAGGGCATATCTATGTGCCATTTGGGGCGCCTTCCGACTGTTGCCAGGTAAGTGATCGTGCACCAGGATCGCCGGGCATGTTTCCATGCACGCTACTCGATCTTCGTGGCGGCATTTGGCAGTTTGACGAAAACAAAGCAGGACAATACCAGAAAGACGGCGTTAAATATGCTACTGGTTTGCGAAGTGTGGTAGCATTGGCATGGAATGAACAGGACAATAACTTATTTACGGCGGCACATGGCCGCGATTACCTGCATCCCACCTGGCCCAAAATCTTTACCGAATGGCAGGGTTCGGTATTGCCATCTGAGGAGTTCCTGCGATTGAAACCCGGCGCCAATGTAGGTTGGCCGTATTACTATTACGACCAGATCCAGAAAAAGAAATTCCTGAATCCCGAATATGGGGGCGACGGTAAAAAACAGGGCGGTGCCGATACTGTGACGCAACCCGTGATGGGTTTTCCCGGCCATTTTGCGCCGAACGATTTGTTGTTTTACAAGGGCAACCAGTTTCCTGCACGGTACAAGCAGGGCGCGTTCATCGCGTTTCACGGGTCTACCAGCAGTGCGCCCTATGCGCAAGCGGGTTATTTCATCGCTTTTGTGCCGTTTAAGAATGGTAGCCCCTCGGGCGATTGGGAAGTATTCGCCGATGGATTTGCGGGCATCGATACCGTGCGCAATGTAAGCGATGCCAAGTATCGTCCCATGGGATTGGCCGAAGGCCCGGATGGGTCGTTGTATGTGGCCGAAACGGAGAAAGGCAAGATCTGGCGAATCATGTACAAAGGCGATTCCACTTTCGGCGAGGCGCAACTAACGGCCATGGCTAAACGAAAATTGACTGCACCCAATACCAAGCAACCCGACGAGGTAAAAGACAACCTCGACCCCGGGTTCTCCACACCCGAAGCGGCATCTTACAATATCTATTGCGGAGTTTGTCACCAGCGCAATGGCATGGGCGACGGGCGTTTCCCGCCGCTGGTGGAGTCGGAGTGGGTGAAAGGTGATCCGACGGTGGCGATCAACATCGTGTTGCGTGGCATGGATGGAAACATAACGGTGAAAGGAAAAACGTATAACAACCGCATGCCGGGCTGGGGCTGGCTGAGCGATGAAGTGATCGCTGAAACCCTGACCTATGTGCGTACCCATTTCAATAATGAATCGGCTGTAACGCCGGCCCAGGTGGCCGAGGCGCGGCAGAAACTCAAGAAAAAATAAGACATGAGAAAGTTATTCTTCGCAGGTATGTTCACGGCTTGTATGGCGTGGACGGCTGGTTTTTCGCAAACCGCCCACCAGATCGTGATCAAGGGTGGTCATGTGATCGATCCGAAAAACAATATTGATGGCGTACTGGATGTGGCCATCGACAGCGGGAAGATTACTGCTGTCGCCGCGAATATCGATGCCAGCGGCGCCAGCCAGGTGGTGGATGCCAAAGGCTTGCTCGTTACGCCCGGACTGATCGATATCCATACCCATGTGTTCTGGGGCGTTGAGCCCGATCACCAATATGCCAATGGCAATCTCGCCGTACAACCCGATGGGTTCACCTTTCGCAATGGCGTCACCACCATTGTGGATGCGGGCAGTTCGGGTTGGCGCAATTTCGCTACGTTCAAAGCACAAACGATCGACCAAAGTCGCACGCGCGTGCTGGCATTCCTGAACATTGTGGGCGAAGGCATGCGCGGTGGCTACGAGCAGAACATGAATGACATGGATGCGAAGATGGCGGCGACCATTGCACGGCAATACCCAAAAGATATTGTGGGCTTCAAGCTGGCGCATTATAACGGTCATGATTGGACGCCGACCGAGCGCGTAGTCGCGGCGGGCCGCATGGCGGGCAACCTGCCGGTGATGATTGATTTCGGAGGAAGCACACCGGCGTTGTCGCTCGAAAAACTATACCTGGAATATTTGCGTCCCGGTGATATCTACACGCACTGCTTTGCGCAGATCGACGGCCGCGAATATATCTACGACACCGAAGCCAAGAAAATGAAACCGTTCACCTATGTGGCCCGTAAAAAAGGCATTCAATTCGATGTGGGTTATGGCGGCATCAGCTTCGCATACTCACAGGGCATTGGTGCCATTAAGGAAGGTTTTTATCCCAACTCCATTAGTACTGATTTGCATGTGGGCAGTATGAATGCAGCGATGAAAGACATGCTGACCACCATGACGAAATTTTTGGCCATGGGTATGCCGTTGCAAGCGGTGATAGAAGCCAGCACCTGGAATCCGGCGCAGGAGATTCAACACAAGGAACTCGGGCATTTGTCGGTGGGTGCCATCGCTGATGTAGCCATTTTGGATTTACAGCAAGGCAAATTCGGTTTGTTTGATTATACCGGTTATAAGTTGACGACCGATAAGAAACTCGCGTGCGCGATGACCATTCGCGACGGGCGCATTGTGTATGACCTCAATGGCATTGCCGAACCGGTGATTGTGGGTGGTGGGCGTCGCAAGCCAAATGACAAATTTGCAGAATGGTACCAGACGCTGCCGTCGAGTAACAACAAAAAGCTTACACCGCATGCGAGCATCAACCAGGCGGAGTTTTTCCGGCAGTACCAGAAAAACCCGGCGTATTGGAACAAAGCGTTTGATTACCTGCATACAACCGACCTCGCGGCTTTAAAGCCCGGCACTTACCAGATTGACTCAGGTAATGTGTTTGCGATAGTGGTGGATGCTATTCCCAACGAACTGGAGAAGGTGAAGTGGGAAGCACACCGTGATTTCAATGACCTGCAATACATTATCCGCGGCAAAGCGACAATGGGAGTGGCTTCAGTAGATGATCCCTCGGGTAAAGTGATCGTGCCTTATTCGCCTACCAACGATATACTGCATTTCAGCAATGAGTTGGGCAGCTACTACCCGGCAGACCAGGGCACGTTTTTCATTTTTACGCCATTGGAGATGCATCGTCCGGGTATTCGCGCCGAAGGCAAGGGTGCCATCAAAAAAGTGGTGATCAAAGTAAGAGTACCTTAGTTGTCTAAACGAGCTGTATATGAGAAAACACATCTTGGTGCTGATCGGTATGGTGTTGATGGCGCAGGGCTTGATGGCGCAAACCATATCAAAAGAAGAGTTGGTATTCCTGACTTCCGCCTGGAAAGGGGAACGTTTTGCCGATGGCAGGCCGAAGATACCCGATGAGCTATTGAAGCGCGCTGCGAAAATCGGCATTGATGATGCGTGGACTGCGTTGAAAAACGCCGGCTATACGAATCAGTTTGAGATTGGCTGGAAGCTGGTGAACGATACCATACCGGTGATTGGTCGCGCGTTGACGGCTGCTTTTATGCCTTCGCGCCCCGACCTGGAAAAAAATATCAAGGAGCGTGGGCAGCAGCAGGGACGCAAGGGCAATACCAATGCCTGGCCCATCGATATGCTGACCAAGGGCGATGTATATGTGGCCGATGGCTTTGGTAAGATCGATGGTGGTACCTTAATTGGCAGTACACTGGGCAATAGCATATTTGCCAAAACAGGAACGGGCGTGGTGTTCAACGGCGCTGCGCGCGATTTGTATGGTCTGGCGGAGATCAAGGGATTTAATGCGATGGTGCGCGATTTTCATCCTTCGTTTTTACAGGAAATGGTATTGACTGGATTGAATACACCGATTCGCATGGGTGCAGCGATTGTGATGCCCGGTGACCTGGTGATTGGCAATAAGGAAGGCGTCTTGTTTGTGCCGGCGCATCTGGCGGAGATGGTGGTGGCAACGGCTGAGTTCGTTACCATGAAAGACCAGTTTGGTTTTGAGATGCTGAAGAGCGGCAAATATTCCACCGGGCAAATTGATAGCCAGTGGACCGAAGAAATCAAAAATCATTTTTTAAAATGGCTCGAACAACATCCGGAGCTCGGCAAGATGACCAAGGCCAGTCTGGATGAAGTGATGAGCAAAAGAACCTGGTAACCAACGAACATGACTGAAACGCTTGCCAAACAACGTTGGGTGCGACTGATCCCCATCGTTTTCATAACCTATAGCCTGGCCTATCTCGACCGGGCCAATTTCGGTTTTGCCGCTGCGGGTGGCATGGCGAAGGATTTAAATATTACGCCAGCGATGTCGTCGTTGTTGAGTTCCTTGTTTTTTCTTGGTTACTTCTTTTTTCAAATTCCCGGGGCACTGTATGCGGCCAATAAGAGCGCAAAAAAGTTGGTGTTTTGGTCGCTCTTGTTGTGGGGCGGGCTCGCTACACTGACTGGCCTCATCAGTAATGTGCATTGGTTGATCGTGATCCGTTTTGCATTGGGGGTAGTGGAAAGTGCGGTGATGCCGGCGATGCTGATTTTTTTAAGCCGATGGTTTACGAAGCGTGAACGGTCGCGCGCCAATACATTCCTGATTCTCGGCAATCCGGTGACGATATTATGGATGTCGATTTTATCGGGCTACCTGATCAAATCGGTGGGCTGGCGTTGGATGTTTATTATCGAGGGCATTCCCGCGGTGCTGTGGGCGGCGATCTGGTGGAAGATGGTAGAAGAACGGCCGGCTGCGGCAGCCTGGCTTTCGCCGGCAGAAAAGCAGCAATTGGAAGAAAAACTACAGGCCGAACAGCAGGGCATCAAACCCGTGCGCAACTATGCAGAAGCGTTCCGCTCAAAGACCGTAATTCTGCTCTGCTTGCAATATGCATTGTGGAGCATCGGGGTGTATGGATTTGTGATGTGGTTGCCATCGATCATCAATGCGGCGCCGGGCAGCAATATTGTAACAACTGGTTGGTTGTCGGCCGTTCCATTTTTGCTGGCCGCTGTTTCAATGTTGGTCGCGTCTTATTTCTCCGATAAAACCTTGCAGCGTGCGTTGTTTGTGTGGCCGTTTTTATTAGTGGGTGCGATTGCGTTTTACTGTTCTTACCTGGTAGGAGCCAATCATTTTTGGGTGTCGTTTGTGTTGCTGGTTATCGCCGGTGGCGCGATGTATGCGCCTTACGGGCCCTTCTTCGCGGCCATTACCGAAGTGCTGCCCCGCAATGTGGCAGCCGGTGCCATTGCGTTGATTAATAGCTTTGGCGCCCTGGGCTCTTTTGCCGGCGCTTACCTGGTGGGTTACCTGAATGGTACTACCGGCGGTTTCGGTGCCTCTTACATCTTTATGGCTGGGTCGCTGTTGGTTTCGGCGTTGATCACCCTGATGGCGCTCCGAAACAACAAATAATGTAAAGGCACAGGCAAAAAAATAACTTCAGCACTTGTCTACGATCGACAACCAATCATTGCAAGCAGCACTGGCGCTGGCGGTGAGTGAAAGCACCGGATTGGTGTTATCGCCCGCGGCTTCATGGGAAGAGCTGCGTGCTGCATTGAAGGGTTGGATCGACCAACGATTGGGCAACGACCTGGATACCGTGATCCGACTGCTGTACCAGGTAGACGTAGATGAACAGCGCCTGAAATTTTTGTTGCAGGAGAAAGTAGGCGAGGATGCGGCGGGGGTGATGGCTGATCTTATCATCGACCGCCAACTGGCAAAAATTGCTTACCGGCAGGCGCAAAAAAACGCACCGCCACCGCCGGAAGTCGACGAAGACGGTGCGCCGTTGGAAAGATGGTAAGCGCTACCGAAAACAAAAAGGACTAGGCTGTTTTTACTTTTGACCGCAGTTTGGCGATGGACGCCCTGGCGGGTTCGGTCAGCAATAATTTGCCACTGATCGCTGCATTGTCGAACAGCAGTTGGTCCCAGTGGTCTGTATTTTTCCAGAGTAATTTTTTGATATCGGCCATGGCCTGCGGTGAAGAATTTGACAGCGTGGTGGTCAGTCGCAGGATAGATTCATCCATGCTTTCCACATTGGGATGTAATTCAGCATACAATCCTTTGCGACGTGCCCAGTCGGCATTGCGCCACATGGTAGAATCAATGGCGAGTTGTGAAAACGATGACAGTCCGACTTTTCGTTCAACGGCCGGGCCAACCACAAAGGGGCCGATGCCGAAAGACAGTTCGCTGAGTCGGATATCTGCGCCTTCAACAGCAATGGCGTAGTCGAGCGCCGCGGCGATACCAATGCCGCCGCCAACACATTTTCCCTGGATGCGGCCCACAATAAATTTGGGCACTTTCCGCATGATATTGATGAGTTCAGCGAAGCCGCTGAAGAAATGTGTTGTTTCTTCGAGGGTGGTCAATTGCACGAGCTCATCGAAAGAAGCACCGCTGGAAAAAACCGTGTCGCCGCCCGACTTAAGCAGGATGACACGTACTTCTGCATTGTTTCCATGCGAATGAATTTCTTTGGCGAGTTCGCGCAGTAGGGAACCGGGTAATGAATTGCCTTGGGGGTGATAAAACTCAACTGTCGCTATGCCTTTGTGAATCTCCGATTTAACAAATCCGCCGCTTGCTTCGTGAATCATAGATTAAAAATTTTGGTTCGGGGCTATTAAAGATAATTATCGCCCCGTTATCCATAAGTTAACGTAAACCTATCTTAAAAATTACCTGATCTTTGGTTCTTCAAAAATAAGATATGAAGCAATATTTTTTTTATGTGGCGATGGTGCTAACGGTGGCGGCCTGCAACGGCGGCGACAAGCACGAAGGTCATGAAGGCCATGAAGACCACGCTGCCGCACGCAAAGATGGCTTTTCAGAAAAGCCGGTGACGCTGGAAGACAGCCTGTACAAACAGGTGATTGCCGGGCACGACGAAGCGATGGCGAAAATGGGCAAGATCAGGGGCTTTCAATCAACAGTAAAAGACAAACTGGATAGCCTGAAAAAGCTGCCGTCGGGTAAGCTGAAAGAGGGGTTGCTGGCTGATTATAAGTTGCTGGCTGCCCAACTAGACACGGCCTATGTGGGTATGAACAACTGGATGGAACATTTCAATCCAGATTCAGCCAAAGAAGATGCAACCAAGCGAATTGAGTACCTGCAGTCGGAACTGGGCAAGGTGAGCAAAGTAAAAGAGGCCATTGTCAGCGGCCTTGCGACAGCAGATTCTGTACTGAAAAAATAAACCGGTTGGCTGTTGTCAGGCCTTTCGGCGTTTTTCTATTTCGCGGGAGAGGGCGTTGAAGATTTCATCAACAGTGCCTTCTCCTTTTACTTTTACCACTTTATCGTCCAGCGCATAATGGTCGGCCACAGCCGAAGTTTTCTTATGGTATTCGATGATGCGCGCGCGGATCACCGACTCGTCGGCATCGTCGGATCGGCCGGAGGTGAGTCCGCGGTTCAGCAAGCGCTTCACCAATTCTTCTTCAGACACATCGAGGGCAAGCACCACGTTGATGGCCTCGTTCCGCTCGCCGAGCAGGTTATCGAGCGCTACACTCTGGGCCTTGGTGCGGGGAAATCCATCGAACAGAAACCCATTGGCATCGGGATTGGCGTCGAGGGCGGCGCTGATCATGCCGATCACCACTTCATCGGGAACGAGTTCACCTTTGTCCATCAAGGTTTTGGCTTCCAGCCCCAGGGCGGTTTTGTTGGCGATTTCGGAGCGCAGGATATCGCCGGTGGAGAGGTGTTTGAGGCCAAATTTTGCGATCAGCCGTTCAGATTGTGTGCCTTTTCCACTGCCTGGAGGTCCAAATAGAATTAAATTGAACATGTTGCTTGCTACGGGTGAGGGTCAAAAATAGCAATTGCGAAGGAAAAAACCGCAGGTCGACCGATACTGCTGGCTGCCGACAACCATTATCGGGCACAATTGTTACAGTAAAACGGGTACAATCAATACAGAACCACGCATGAAACAGTTTTTATACCTACCGGTATTGGCGACTTGCCTCTTGTTACAGCAATGCAGTTTTTCGCAGGAGCCGGCTAAAAAAACAGATAAAAAAAACAACCATATGGCAGACAACAGCCCTAAAAACCCGGTTTATTCCCGGCAAAGCAAAGACACGGTAAACCTGACGGATGCAGAATGGAAGAAAATTTTGCCGGAAGACGTGTACACGATTGCGCGTTTGAAGGGTACGGAGCGGCCGTGGACTAGCCCGTTTGAGGAGTCGAAAGAAATCGGCACCTATTATTGCAAGGCTTGCGGCAATCCGTTGTTTAAGAGCGATACAAAATTTGAAAGTGGCTGTGGCTGGCCGAGTTTCTACGAGCCCATCAGCAAGACCAGCATTATCTATACGCCCGACAATACCCATGGCATGCGTCGAACAGAAGTGCAGTGCGGCCGATGCAAAGCCCACCTGGGGCATGTATTTGAAGACGGTCCGCCGCCGACCGGCCTGCGTTATTGTATCAATGGCGTGATACTGGATTTCGAAAAAGGGAAAGAAAAGACTGATTAACGGCTGTTGTGGTAGATTGATCGAAAGGATTCTTTTCTGGGTGGTATAGTGTAGATATTTATACCAGAAACAATGCGATGATTGATCGCTAGAAATAATTACTCGGTTGTTATTCTCTGGACATGGTAAGTAAATAAAAAGCATTCCTTTTAGGAATGACTTTTTATTTACTTACGGTTTAAGGTTTAAAGTGTAAGGGTTTAAGGTTGCTCCGCGTGCGAGGGTCAAGATGAGTTGTGGTGACCATCAACTTTTTAGTTTTTTTCTTTCTCGTCGTTGTTTGCGATGTCATCATCGTCATCTTCACTGTCTTCCATGGTGGATTCGGTCCAGGGGTCGCCGATGAATGCGCGGTCGAGGGATCGGCCGAAGTTGAGGTCGAAAGCTTCGTTGAGACTGCTGTCGCTAATGACCAGTTGTTCCAGGGCAACAAGCCGGATATCGTCGGGGAGTTGGTCGCCGGTTAAGAATTGCCAATCGCCATTTTTATCGTGAACAACGTTTAGAATGGGCTGGTTGAGATCAAGCCATTGCCGGGTGGTGAATACGCCCAGGTTTTTTGGTTCCCTGAATTTGAAGTCCGCATTTCGATCAAGCAAAGGTTGGATGTGCAGGAATTTTTCTTCAAAGATTTCTTCCCAGGGAAATTTGTTGTTTCTATCTGTCCATATTAGTTGAACAGCCGGAAAAGTTGTTTCGCCATAATAATTTATAGCAGCCCCCAAATAGTCGGGAATATTTCTTTCGTCCACCGGCAAAAATATCGCGCGGCCATCCTTAAAAATGCCACTATAGTCGCTGTATGTCTTAATGGTTTCGCCTTGCTTTATAAGGGCTGCAACGTCGTTGATGATTTCGTGCGCAATTGTATCGGGTAGTCCAAAGCAGATGATTTCAGGCTGCTGGTAGGTGTCAAACAAACCGATGCTATAGGAAAAAGAAGGCGAGTAGTCGGAACTGTTCACCACGATCACCTGTAGGCCGAACTTGGCAATGTTTATTTTGGTCTGCGCCAATAAATCGTCTTTACCGATGCAGTGATGGTCTTTTTCTTCGTGCATATATTGGTTTGTTTTGTGGCCATTCATCCTGGCCATCGCGTGCAGCCTGCCACTTATTTTAACCCTCGCACGCGGAGCAACCTTAAACCCTTAAACTTTAAACCTTACAAAAAAAGCCGGGCACAACCCCGGCTTACTATCACGACTTGCCTCCCGGCTTTTACAGGCTCATTTGGCCTGATCGAGTTCTATTTTAACGGTAATCTCTACGTCTTTTCCTACTACGAGTCCGCCAGTTTCAGTGGCACGATCCCATTTGAGGTTGTAGTCGAAACGGTTGATGGTCGTAGTGGCTTTGAAGCCGGCCTTGGTGCCGCGCTGGCCAGTGATTGATCCACCGTAGGTGACATCAAAAGTGACGGGTTTGGTAACGTCTTTGATGGTGAGGTTGCCGTTGAGTTTGTATTTGTTGTCGCCCAGCGCCTGCATCGAGGTGCTTTCAAATTTGATGGTGGTGAACTTTTGCGCGTCGAAGAAGTCGGGGCTCTTCAGGTGATTATCGCGGTTCTCGTTGTCGGTGTTGATTGAGCTAACATCGATGGTGAAGGCGATTTTGGCATCGGTAAAATCAGGCTTGGTATTTTCAACGGTACCATTCCATGATTTAAAGGTTCCTTCTGCTTCGGAAACAACCATGTGACTAACAGAAAAGCGAACACTTGAATGGGTTTTATCGAGGGTCCATTTTGTTTGTGCAGATAGGTTGGTGTTGAGCATAAGGGCAGCAAAAGCGAAAAGCCCGGTGGCGAATAATTTCATAAATATTTTTTTACTGTTTCAACACCAAAAATAAGAGGAAACTAGCTACCTAAATGCTATTAATTTATAATTCGAGGGCGTTCAGTTGTTGCTGGGTAAATGGCTTTTCGATGATGTGCAGCCTGTTTTTCTGGGTTGTATCGGGCATAGCGGGATGAAAAGCGCTGATCAGGTGCACGTTTAAAGCCGGGTACTGCTGGAGAATATGGTCGGCTTTGTCCCAACCAAGACCATCGGGTAAGTTGTTGTCTAAGAATAAAATGTCGGGCTGCCAGGATTCGAGTTTCGTGAGGCCATCCTGCAGGGTATTGGCAACCGCCACCTGGAACTTTTTCCGGGTGAAATAAATCTTGAGCAGAAGACAGAGATCCTCTTCATCGTCTACAATCAATATTTTCTTCACGAGGCTCATCAATCAGATCATATAAAATCAATGCCACGAATATAATGGCCGCTCTTTGTGATTCAACGCCTTATCCGGGCAAAATATTTCACAATCGGGGATGGATTGCCTAGTCTCACCCTTCATTGGAAGCGGAAGCGGCATTTAAGGCGGGTTCTGCGTGGGCCATTGACCAAAATAGCTCGTAAACCCCGGCTGGCATAAAATTTTATAAAGGGTTATGTACACCAATAAAAACACGGTTATGAACACAACATCTAAAGTTATCCTGGGCGTATTGAGTGCCGCTGCTGTGGGAGCGGTAATTGGTATGTTGGTTGCGCCTGAAAAAGGCAGTGAAATGCGCGGTAAAATAGCCAATGGCGCACGCGATTGGGCAAGTGATTTTGCAGATTGGTTAACAGCTCGTCAGAGCGACTTGAAAGACGTAAAGAATAAGGTAAACAGTAAGGCAGAGGGACTGGTGCAGGATGCGAATGACGAGTGGAAAAAAGCTAAATCGGCGCTCAGCTAATTTGGTTTTGGTGATTCGTAACCGCGTGTACATAACACGCGGTTCCTTTTCATTTATACAGGTGTCGTCAAACGGCCGGATTGTATTGGCTGCATTGTAACCGCCCCTTTTTTTAGCCACACTGCAGGTTTGTTGGGTGGCTGCACTTGTTTGTGATTCTTTACGACCGCACTTGTGCATCATTCTTGACATCCGATATATTTACCATGGAAGCGATCAAAAATTCTGTTGAAGCACTGTTGGACCACAGCAGTGAATTGGCTGAGACATACTATAAGTTATCGGTCGCCAAAGTGACCGAAAAAGCAAGCAAGACAGCCGCCACAGGCAGTTTTGCGCTGGTTGCCGTGGCGGTGGGGGTGATAGTGTTGTTTATGCTCGGTTTGGGCTTTGCCTGGTGGATCGGCGAGCATCTGCAGAATATGAAAGCCGGGTTCTTCATTATGGCTGCAGTGTATGCAGTGTTGCTGCTACTACTGATTGTGTTCCGTCGCAAATTATTCATGTTGCCGATTGGCAACGCCGTCATCCGCTCGGTATATGACAACGAATATGACAACGAGAATAAATAATATAGAAGCCCTGAAAGCGGAACAGCTGCGTTTGCAAGCCCTGGTTGTTGTGCAGAAAGAACAGCTCAGTGTCGATATGAAACGGCTTCGGGCGCAATTGGAACCGGCCACTAAAATGCTGAACACCGTTGGGCAATTCGCCGGTGGCGGAAAAGGCAAATCGATTGTACAAACCGGCCTGGAGCTGGGGCTGGATGTATTGATGGGCCGCACGTTTTTCGCGAAAGCCGGCCCCGTAGCGCGGGTAGCCATGCCCTTTCTGATTCGCAATGTGTCAAAAGGCATTATAAACGGGAAGATGGGGAAAGTGGCCCGCGCGGTGGGTTCGCTGTTTAGCGGCAAGAAGTCGGCTACCTTGTCGACACAAGCGGCCGTGGAACGGTCTAAAACCAATGAACCGACGAAACAAGCCCCTGGCGGTAATCAGTCGATTAACGGGGTTCAATACAATTAATCAACGCCTTATATAGTCAGGGTATTTGTGCTGTTTTGAACCAGTAGGTTCTGATATCATCGATCGTTTGCAGCAGGGAATCAAACCCCACCGGTTTTACCACATACGTATTGGCGCCCAGTTCATAACAGCGGTTGATTTCCGTTTCGTTTTTGGTGGTCGTAAAAACAATTACCGGAATCTTTTTAAAGAATTCGTGCTCTTTGATTTCTTTCAGTACCTCCCGGCCGTCTTTTTTCGGCATGTTCAGGTCCAACAGAATAAAACCGGGCAACGGACGATTTTTCGGTTTTTCGGTTTGTTCCAACGAGCGTAGAAAGTCCATCAGCTCCACGCCGTTTTCCACAAATACCAGCTCTTCGGCGTAGCTTTTTTCGGCAAAAGCCGTTTCCAGCAGGAAACGGTCGTCGGCATCATCTTCAGCAACAAGGATATATGCATTCCCCATGCGCTAAAAATAAGAAAATGTTTATGCTGAATGCAGGCCATAAACATTTTGTGGCTGCAATTCAGCAGCCCTGTGTATTTCTTTCCCTACCTGTACTCAATTCCGTTTGAAGCCACCGGCAATGAGGGAAATCAGAAAGAAAACGATAAAAATGTAAAAGAGGATTTTGGCGATGCCGGCAGCACTGGCGGCGATACCGGTAAAACCAAATAAGGCGGCTACCAACGCAATTATCAAAAACGTAATGGTCCAACGTAACATAGTTGTAAATTTGTTGTGAAGAAAGTGTTTTAACAGGCAGGAAAAGAACCATGCCAGCGAATTGGTTGTTGACTGGTATGTTTTTCGATACTATTTACCACATTCAATTGGCACCAAATGGAAAACAACATCCACGTAAAACTTGAGTGCAGCATTTCTGATCCCCGCGCCTTGAATTCTCTGATGGAACTGATGCTGGAGAAACTTAAAATGATCCAGGCTATTACTGGTCCCATGCAGCGAATGGAGTTAAACCTCTTTGACGACGCCGGCACCGACAAGATCGCCCTGTTTAGGCTTATCAGCGACAATGGCAACATGACCGAGTATTCCCGTTCTAAAAGATGGGATGATGCGCTCTTGAATGCGATTGAAAAAATCAGGGAACGTTGTGTTCGGCTCAACCCCTGGGAACAGCTTGCCTGAAGCCACAAATGCTTGCCGTAAAACCGGACGCCAGCCACTGGCCTCCGGTTTTTTTATGCGCAGCCGGATTTGATGTAGAGGATTTTCTGCTTTTGGCTTCGCCGCCCTGGACAGACGCCCGCTGATTTACATGCGCCAATTTGGTTTGCGTGCCCAAATTGGGGAAATTCGTCTACGCGGCCCCTGGCAATAACCAAGTTGCGGTCAAACAGTTAATTGATGAAGTTCTTTATATTTCTGATTGCTAGATAGTTACACATTATTTAATTGTTTTGGGGTGATAAGACCAGTTTGGCTTTTTAGTTGTTTTTCTTAATAGACCTCAACTAAAGCAATATGATCAGTCAACAGCAACACCAGCAGCAGACATTAAAAATTCTTCCGCAGCAGATCCAATTGCTGAACCTGTTTCAATTAAACAGTCTTGAGCTGCAAATGCATCTTCGCCAGGAAATGGACCAGAACCCTTACCTGGAAGAGATCAACGATTCCCGCGAAACCGATGCCGAAAAATTTGACCGGGAAGCCGAGCAGGATTATAAAGACTGGGATGAGTTTGCCGACAACGATGTGCCCGACTACAATAAAGAATACGCCAATTACTTCAGTGAGAACAATATGCCCGAACGCCCGATTGTATCGGTGGCCGATTTTCGGGAAGAAGCCAAACGCCAGTTAGCGCTGCTGCCCCTGCCCGAGCGCATCCAAACCCTGGCGATTTACCTCATCGATTCGCTGGAAGATTCGGGACTGTTGGCCAAAGACCTGGAAACCGTAGCAGATGATTTTTCATTTAGTTGTTTTATGACCACGCCCGAAGAGTTGGCGGTGGCGCTCGAGGTTGTTCAATCGCTGGAGCCCGCCGGATTAGGTGCCCGCGACATCCGCGAAAACTGGTTGCTGCAATTGAAGCGCTTAAAAAGCAAACGACCCGATGTGCTCAAGGCCATGGCCCTGGTTGAAAATTATTACGAAGATTTTACCAGTCGCCGGTTCGAGAAAATCATGCTGGAACTGGGCCTGGAAGAAGATGAGTTTCGCGTGGTGGTGGCGTTTTTGAGCAAGCTGCCGATGCGGCCCATTAAAGAATACGCCAATTCCATTTCGCCCAAAGACAATATTGTTCCTGATATCCAAATCAGCCTCGACAACGACTTGTTTTCTGTGACCGTTTGCGGCATCAGTTCAGAAAATTTTCGGGTAAGCGATGCCCTGCAGGAAAATATGAAGGCAACCAAAGACAAAGCAGCCCTGCAATACTTAAGAAGTAAGTTGCAATCAGCGAACTGGATATTGTACGCGCTTCGCCAGCGAAACGAAAGCATGATGAAAATCACCAAAGCCATTGTGCAGTTCCAGAAAGAATTTTTTATTGATGGCGATATCACCCGACTGCAACCGATGATCCTGAAAAATATTGCAGACAAAGTAGGGCTGGACATCTCCACGGTATCGCGACTGACCAGTAATAAATTTGCTGACACGCATTTTGGCACCATTCACCTGAAAGACCTGTTCACCGAAGGTATTATCAACAAAACAGGCGAAGTAATTAGCAACCGCGTTATCCAAAATGCATTGGAAGAAGTGATTGAACAGGAAGACAAGAAGAACCCCTATACCGACCAGCAGCTCGTAAACATACTGATGAACCGAGGATATAAGGTAGCGCGAAGAACCATTGCCAAATACCGCGACCTCCTGCAAATACCGGTGGCACAGGTGAGGGCAATGTGGGCATAAGAACCAAGAATACCAAGACAGGCATAAGACGATTAAAAGAATAATGACTAATTAGATGCAGAAAATTCTGGTGATAGACGACGATCGCGACATGTGTATGTTGCTGAACAGGTTCCTGAGCAAACAGCAATTTGAGGTGCAGGAAATGTACAATGGTAAGAAGGCACTCGACTGGCTTTCGCAACACAAACCCGACCTGATTCTGAGCGACTTTCGCCTCGAAGACATGGACGGCAAACAATTGCTAACCCGGTCGCGAGAATTATATCCCGATGTTCCCTTCATCATCATCACCGGGTACAGCGATGTAAAGCTCGCGGTAGAAGTATTGAAATTGGGCGCGTTTGATTATGTGACCAAGCCGGTATTTCCCGACGAGATCCTGATAACCATTCGCAAGGCCTTAGCCACCCCTGCGGCCGTACACAGTTCTTCGGTATCACCCCGCGAACGGGTAACACCGGTCAGCGTATCATCCGCCAAAAAAATCGACAAGCCGGTATTGGAAAAATATATCTGGGGCAATACCCCGGAGATGAGAAATATTCTCAAACAGATTGAATTGGTATCACCCACCAACTACAGCGTGATCATTTATGGTGAAAGCGGCAGTGGTAAAGAAGCCATCGCCAGTAAGATTCATGAAATGAGTAAACGACGCGATAAGCCTTTTATCGCGATTGATTGCGGCGCCTTGTCGAAAGAGTTGGCGGGTAGTGAATTGTTTGGGCATGAAAAAGGCTCTTTCACCGGCGCGCTGAACCAAAAAGTGGGCAGTCTTGAACTGGCCGACGGCGGAACCGTTTTTCTCGATGAGATTGCCAACCTTCCATACGATATACAGGTGTCGTTGTTGCGGGTGGTGCAGGAAAGAAAAATCCGCCGTGTAGGCGGAAACAAAGACATTGAACTTGACCTGCGCATCATTGTGGCCAGCAACGAAAAATTGTGGGAAGCTGCCCGCAACGGCAAGTTCAGGGAAGACCTCTACCATCGCTTCAATGAGTTTAGCATCAACCTGCCGCCTTTGCGCGAGCGCACAGAAGACATACTTTTGTACGCGCGTCATTTCCTGGCCATGACAAACGACGAGCTCGGCAAAGAAATACGCGATTTTAGCAAAGAAGTGCAACAGGTGTTTTTGCATTATACCTGGTTTGGTAATTTGCGCGAACTGCGCAATGTGGTAAAACGGGCGGCGCTGTTAACAGACAGCAGCCAAGTAGAAATGCAAGCCCTGCCCTTCGAGATCACGTACCATGATAAACTGAATTACGAACGACCTGCAATGACAGAAATGCCATCGTATGTAGCGGTGCAACCAGAGCCACCAGCCATGCCCTCCAGCAGCAAGCAGGTTATTTCAGAACAGTCGTTGAAGTCGGCGAGTATCGATGCAGAATATGAAATGATTGTAAAAGCACTCCGGCAATCCAATTTCAATAAAACCAAGGCCGCCAAACTGCTGAACATAGACCGGAAAACATTGTATAATAAAATGAAGCAGTACCAGCAATTCAACAATCTCTAATGGTAACGGGTGAGGATAGCACTGTGTTGCGTGGCCTGCGTAGCTTGTGGGCTTCGGGGGAAAAAGATGAAAATCAGCTTCACTCAATAGCTGATCTCTTTCCTGACCTCGTGTATGTATATGAAGTAAAAGATAAAAAGCTCCGGTACATCAATCGGCGTATTCAGGAGTTGTTGGGTTTTGACCAGGAAGAAGTGTCTGGTTGGGAGGATAAATTAAACAGACTGGTTTTCAAAGACGACCTTCCACTCGTAGAGGAAGAGTTGAATAAATACAGTCTGCTCCAAGACGAAAACAGTCACAGTTACAATTGCCGGCTGAATTCCAAGGCCGGCGAGTTTCGTTATTTCAAAACCACGGGCACGGTGTTGCGTCGTGACGCCGAAGGCAGGCCGGAGTCGATGCTCTTCATGGCGCAGGATATTTCTGTTCAGGTAAAAATGGAACAGGAGAAACTGGCCTTGCTGGCTATGCTGGCAGAAAACGAACGGATGTTGCATTCGGGCGTTTGGAACATGGATTTGGTAAACAATACCATGGATTGGTCGGATGGCATGTATGCGATGATGGGTTACAACAGAGAAGAACAGGCTGATATAGATGCAGACTGGTTTTGGGAACAGGTGTATACGGCAGATATCAGTCAACTGAAAGCAACCATCGCACAATCGATCGAAACCGGCGAAACTTTTGAAACCGTGTATTCCCTGACGCGCAAAGATGGCAGCAGGTTATTTGTAGAAACCATTGGCAAAGCAACCCTGAATGCGGCGGGCAAAGTAGTAAAAATCTCAGCCACCAGTCGTGATATATCAGATCAGTACCTGCAGAATTTAGAGTACCAGGCCAATAAGCAACTCCTTGCCCAAACCGAGCAGATGTTGAACTATGGCATATTTGTATGGGACCTGGTCAAGAATGAAATCTCCTGGTCGGCCGGCCTGTATGATATTTTTGATGTGGCGGCCGAAGACCGTGTTGACCTGATTGCGCCCGATTGGTTTTATGCGCATGTATTGGAAGAGGATCGCGAAATTTTGCGGCATACTGTGCTCGACGCCGTGGCCGCCCAGCGTGGCTTTGAATGTGAGTACAGTATCATCACCGATAAAGGCGTTGTAAAAAATGTGATTTCACGCGCCAACCTGGTAATGGACGACAACCGGTTGCCGGTTCGCATGATGGGCAATACCCATGATATTACCCAGGTGAAGAAAGTGGAAAATGAATTGAAGCGAAACCTGCGGGAGTTAAAACGATCCAATACCGAATTGGAAGAATTTGCCTATGCTGCCAGCCATGATTTGCAAGAGCCGCTGCGCAAGATTACCACCTTCGGTTCGCGGTTCAAACACAAGTATGGCGACCTGGTGGGCAGTGAGGGCCAGATGTATATCGATCGCATGCAAACTGCGAGCGATAGCATGCGCGTATTAATTGATAACTTATTAGACTTATCGCGCGTAACCCGCGCCGATCATATGTTTGAACCCGTCGACCTGGGCAAGCTGGTTCGATTGGCGCAGTCTGATCTTGAAATATTAATTGATGAAAGCAAGGCCAGCATTGTAGTGGCCGATTTGCCGGTGGTAGAAGGCATTCCCACCCAATTGCGGCAAATGTTTACCAACCTACTGAGTAATGCACTTAAATTTGCCAAACTAGGCACGATGCCGTTGATTGAGATTTCAGGGGAGCGGCTGGGCAGGCGCGAAATGGAGGAGCATTTTCTGGTGGCCGACAAAACCTATTTTCGGATTGATGTAAAAGACAATGGCATCGGCTTCGACCAGGAATACGAAGAGAAAATATTTCAAATTTTTCAACGTCTTCATGGAAAATCCGATTATCCGGGTAGCGGCATCGGGCTGTCGATTTGCAAACGAATTGCAGAGCGGCACCAGGGGTTGATCAGCGCTACCGGAAAAACGGGCGAAGGCGCTGTGTTCAGTATTATCTTACCTGAAAACCAGTAAGTAATGCCTTTCACTACCAAGATGACCCGCATCCTTATCGTAGATGATGATGAAGATGACTTCTTTATTACCAGCGATTATATCAAAGAAATTGAAGGCGGCCGGTTCATTATTCAATGGGTGCAGCAATACAAGGACGCGCTGGCGTTCATGAAAGAAAAAGCATTTGATATCTATTTCGTCGACTACCGGCTGGGGGCTAAAACCGGACTTGACCTGCTGAAAGATGCCATCGCGGCAAATTGCGAAGAGCCAATCATTCTACTAACGGGCAAGGGTAACCGAGATATTGATCGACTGGCCATGAAGTCGGGTGCTTTCGATTACCTGGTAAAATCAGAACTCAATACCGAGAAATTAGAGCGAACCATCCGCTATGCACTGGAACGCGCTACCTATATCAATGCCATTCGAAAGAATGAGCGAAAATTCAGGAATATTTTCGAACAGTCGATGGATGCGGTATTCATGGCTGATATGAACTTACATGTGTTGGAGATCAATCGCGCTACCTGCGCGTTATTACAAACGCCTGCTGAAGCCATTCTTGGCAAACAATTGTCAGCCTTGCTGGTAGAAGGGGTGGAAGTGAAGCGGTTGTTGCAATTATTGGAAGCGGGACAAGGTGTGTACGACAAAGAAGTAGAAGTGAAGACCGGTTTGGGAGCTAAAAAATCCTGTATCCTATCGGCCTCGGTGGAGTCAGATGAAAGTGGCAAGCCCTATATCCAGGGCATGATGCATGATATTACCAACCTGAAGAAAAGCGAATGGCTGAGTTTGCAAACGGAGAAACTGGCCGCCGCAGGTCGTTTGGTTCGAACACTGGCGCATGAAGTCAGAAATCCGTTGAATAATATCACTTTGTCGGCCGAGCAACTGCAATTGGAAACGCAAGACGAAACCAGCCTGCTCTATCTCGATGTTATCAGGCGAAACAGTGTTCGCATCAGTAATATCATTACTGAATTATTAAACAGTTCGAGACAAACCGAAATAGAAGTGCAGGTAGCCAGCCTGCAAGATTTGCTCAACGATGTGTTGAGTGATGCAGCCGATAGTATGTCGCTCAAGGAAGTAAGCCTGGTTAAGTCCGAGCACCCCTCGCCCTTGTTGATATTAACCGATCGCGATAAATTGAAGATTGCGTTCATGAATGTGATCGTGAATGCCATTGAAGCGATGGACGAAACCAGAAAGGAAAGAAAGTTGACCTTGAAGATTTCGGAGACCAACAAATTTGGCGTGGTGGAAATCACCGATACCGGTGCCGGTATTCCCGCAGAAAGCATGGGCAGACTTTTTGAGCCTTATTATACCTCAAAACGAAATGGCATGGGCCTGGGCTTGGCATCTACCCTGAATATCATTCAAAGCCATAAGGGCTTTATCGATGTGCATACTAACGAGGGTGAAGGAACCAGTTTTATTATCAACCTGCCATTGGTAGAAGAAGGGATGTAAACCTTCTCCACCAGCGCTTGAGTCAAGTCGGGTCTATTTCTTTCGATTCTCTTTTTATGATGAAGACGGCGGTATCGTTGGGGCGAATGCCCTGGCCATATTCCACTGCCCAGGCTTTTGTAAAAGCGGCGCCTATGAAGAGGATCACAGATGAATAATACACCCAGGCCAGGATGATCATGATGGAAGCCGCTGCACCATAGGTAAAACCAAAATCAGCGTTGCCGATATAGAAACCGATCAGGAATTTGCCAATCAGAAAAAGTACGGCCGTAAATGCGGCACCCCGGAGACTGTCTTTCCAGGCAATGCTGGCATCGGGCAACACCCGAAAGATGATGGCGAAAAGAATACTAATGGCCAGGAAAATCATGATGATGTTAAACACATATACCGCCACCACCGCCAGGCCTGGAAAGTTGGCCATGAGACGTGTGTTGAGCAGGTCCATCAGGGCATTTACAATCAAGGAAACAATCAACACAAAACTTGTTGCAACCACCAATGAAAAAGACAGCAGGCGATTCAACAGCAGCTTGAGCCAGCCTTTTTCGGGTTTCGCTTTAATAGACCAGATATAATTGATGGAACTTTGTATTTCAGTAAATACACCTGTTGCACCAATCACCAATATGACCAGGCCGACGATGGCGCCTGTAACAGAATTGTCAGATTTCTGCGCATTGCTGATGATAGATTGAATCTGCAGGGCGGTTGAATTGCCCAGCAGGCCGTTTAATTGGCCGAAGATTTTTCCTTGTACCGCGTCCTTCCCGTAAAAAATGCCCGCAAAAGAAATGATCAACAATAAAATAGGGCCGAGCGCAAACACCGTATAATAGGAAAGGGAGGCGCTAAGTTTAAGGCCATTGTCGTCCATAAAAGATTTGCCGGCCGATGACAGGCACCTGAAAAATTTTTTCATTTCAGTCATGCTGTCGACAAAAAGAAATTGTGCCGCAGATTTTACCCGGGTTTCCAAGCAGTTGGCCCATAAACCGGGGAATAGTTTTCTCATGCTTCGGCGCTTTGCGGCGGCACCTGATTTTAACGGACCACTGAAATCAATTTCTCCACCCCCAAAATAAGATCATGAGAAGTCTTCTGTATGTTATTGCGATCATCCTGGTTGTTGGGTGGCTACTCGGCGTTTTTGTATACAGTGCCACCGGCCTCATACATATACTACTGGTATTGGCGGTGATATCCATCCTGTTGTCGCTGATTCGCCGGGGTGTTGACTAATAGATGTTGCCATTGACTAGAGGCATGGGCTGTTCATCGTCGATGGGCTGCTAATCGTCTTTGGTCCAAATCTCGTGAATGGGATCGCCTTTGGAACTTTTTCCCTGGTGATCCCAGGTGTTTTGGGTGATTTGGTCAGTAAATGGCAGGGTCATGCCCACGCGGCTATTATCCCTCGAAAAGAAAAAAATAGTTTCGGTGTAATTACCGGGAACGTAGGAAAATTGTCCGCCGCCCGATCCAAAAAATTCGCCTGTCGCTGTATTGATTGCGGCCCAATGAAACCAGTTGCCCGCCAGTAATTTGATGGTCTTTCTGGCACCGGCGGGAATGGATTTCATGTCGCCGTCTTGCTGTCGTCCGGTAATCCGCCAAACAGCTTCTATATTGGTATTACTACTGCGCGTATGTGTCCAGCCGTTATCGGGTAGTTGTTGATCGAGTTTATCATGAAACCGACTGAAGAAATTGCTGTCGGTTGTTTTGACATGCACTTTGGTTATATCGCTCGAATTGAATTCGGTGGTTGTTTCAATGGCATGCGTGCCGGCGAAACTTCGCCAGGTGCCGCCCTCGGTATGCAGAAAGCGATGTGCTGCAAAAACGGAATAACTGTAATAACCCGGCGTTACCAATACGAGATGGGTAATACTGTCTTGTTTGTACACCCAGGCGCCATGGAGATGGGTTTGGGCGCTGGCAGAAATAGCAAGCAGGCTGATCAGCGCTGCCAGTAGACTTTTCATGCGACTCATGCGACTGATTTCGCTGAATCTACGAAAAATAAAATTTATTTTTTTGCACTGAAGGTTACCACCACGCCGGCAACAGTTACAATGGCACCTGCATAGAGCGGCCAGTTCACTTGTTTTTTCTCTTTTTTGTTGATCTCTACGGGGCCGAGGTCAACTACTTTTTTTTCTTGTGTAAAACTGAAACCCCTGAACAACAACATCGCGATACCGGCCAGGATTAAAACAATACCAAAGACTTTCATATTCGTTGATTTTTTGAAGTGATAGGGCACATTAAAAAATTGTGCCATTGGCGGAAAAGCGTAACTTTAAAAAGATGATGATTGAGATGCATACACCTGCTTCTGGTCTGCCCGAAATAATTGTGCAGAAAGCAAAACAAGCGATGCTCACGCTCACTCACCTGCACAACGCCATCACCCGAATCCATTGTCGCTGGCGCGAAGACGGGGCCCTGGATACTACTGAAAATAAAATCTGTGAGATCAGGGCCGAAGTAGATGGCGAACAACTCTTCACCCATGCCCGCACCGATGATTATGCCAGTGCTTTAGAAGAAGCTTTCCGCCATGTGTGGAATCAAGTCAGTTTACTGGCAGCAAAGGCGAATGACTTACCCGATGCGGTTACCAGCACGGTTAAAGTATGAAGATTAAATGTGAAGCCCCGCTTATTAAAACGGCAGATCGTCGTCGGGGGCGGGATCAATCGGTCCGTTGAAAACCGGCGCGTTGCTGGCGGGTGATCCGGCACCCTGGGGTACAATTTTCCAGGCTTTTACATCGGTGTACCAGCGGCCATTGAATTCACGGCTCTCCACATCAAACGACACGGTAAGCTGGTCGCCTACTTTGAACTGGTTCATGTCGATTTTGTCGCCCCAAACGGCAATACATACTTTTTTCGGATAGGTATCGCCGGTTTCCAGAATGAAATCCTGCTTTTTCCACTGGTTGCCTGATTTGCCCTGCCCTGTTTGCACACCCAAGAGTTGTATCAGTTTTCCGTTGAGGTCCATCTTGATTTTTGGGCAAAGAAAGGGAATAATTAACTTTGCGCCTCAACACTTCTCATGAGCGACGCTATTAAGCACGAATGTGGCCTGGCTTTCATTCGTTTACGCAAGCCTTTTTCTTACTATTTGCAGCAACATGGCACGGTAATGTATGGGCTCAACAAGCTCTACCTGCTCATGGAAAAGCAGCACAACCGGGGTCAGGATGGGGCCGGAATTGCTGCTGTTAAGTTAAATGTTGAACCAGGTTATCCCTTTTTGCACCGGATGCGCAGCATCGCCAACCAGGCCATTGCAGATATCTTTCGCCAGGTGGCCGAAGAGATCAATGACCTGGAAAAATACCAGCCCGATTTACGCAAGCATCCTGGTTTGTTCAAGGGCCATGTTCGCTTTTTGGGCGAACTGCTGTTGGGGCACCTGCGCTATGGCACCCAGGGCAAGAACAATGTAGAGTTTTGCCATCCCTTTATCAAGCGCGATACCATTCAGTCGCGCAACCTCGCCCTGGCAGGCAATTTCAACCTGGTGAACACCGAAGAATTATTCGGGTTGGTCAATATTGACCCCGGTGTTTTTCAACGGCAAAGTGACCTGGCGGCCATGATGGAAGTGGTGCATCATTTCCTGGTGCAGGAAGATGAATTGAATCCCGGCAATCCGGATATGGTGCAGGTATTGAAGAAATCGGCCAAATGGTTTGATGGTGGCTATCATTTTGGCGGATTGGTGGGCAATGGCGACAGTTTTGTGATGCGTGATGCGCATGGTATTCGTCCGTCGTATTATTATATTTCAGACGATGTGATTGTGGCCGCATCAGAGCGGGCTGCGATTCGCACCAGTTTCAACGTGGGTGAAAACGAAGTCAAAGAATTGATGCCCGGCCAGGCCCTGATTGTTAAGGCCGATGGCAGTTACCAGATCGAACAGGTGCTGGAACCCAAAGAGCGCAAGGCCTGCAGTTTTGAAAGAATTTATTTTTCGCGCGGCAACGACGAAAAGATTTACCGCGAGCGCTCGCAACTTGGCTATAACCTCAGCGATGCGGTGTTGAAATCGATCGATTACAATTTAAAACATACCATCTTTTCCTTTATCCCCAATACCGCCGAAGTGGCTTTTTATGGTATGTTGAAAGGGATGGAAGACTACCTCAACACCATCAAGGTGCAGCGCATCATGGCCTGGGGGAAAGATTTTGACGAAGAGAAATTGTCGGAGATGGTGAACCGGCGCATTCGGGTAGAAAAGATAGCGATCAAAGATGTGAAGATGCGCACCTTTATTACCGAAGACGCGAGCCGCAATGAGATGGTGCAACACGTATATGATATCACCTATGGCACGGTGGTGCCAGGCCAGGATACCCTGGTGGTGATTGATGATTCTATTGTGCGGGGCACTACCTTGAAAGAGAGTATAGTACGTATGCTCGGCAGGTTGCAACCGAAAAAAATCATTGTGGTTTCGTCGGCGCCACAGATCCGCTACCCCGATTGTTATGGCATTGACATGAGTAAGCTGGGCGATTTCATTGCTTTTCGGGCAGCCATTGCGCTGATTCGCGAAAGGGGCATGGAGCACCAATTGAATGCCCTGCACGAAGAGTGTAAAGAGATGTTGCGAACCGGGCAGTTACATAGTAAGAATATTGTTAAAGAAGTATATGCGCCATTCAGCGCCGAAGAAATCTCCTGCAAAGTGGCCGAGCTGATCACTTCGCCCGAAGTGAAGTCGGAAGTGGAAGTGATTTTTCAGTCGATCGAATCGCTGCACAATGCCTGTCCGACCAATACAGGCGATTGGTATTTCACGGGTAACTATCCCACCCCCGGTGGTAATAAAGTCGTAAATACGGCTTTCCTGAACTATATGGAAGGCAAGAATGTGCGTGGTTATTGATTAATATCAACATCGGCAAAACAACTGGTTAAATCGGCTGTTCTGGCAACATATTTGTTTACCAAAATCGGCCGACCGTTTTTAATTACACAACCTATGAGGAACCAGTCAGTAACCCGCTGATTTGTTCATCCGTACCCAATGACAAGCGGTTAAGGAATCACAGAAGCCAGCTATCTTTAAGCAATGAAAACCATTTTTCTGGTTCGACATGCCAAAAGCAGTTGGGGTGACTTAACGGTTTCAGATTTTGATAGACCTTTAAGTGATCGTGGGCAGCGTAATGCGCCAGAAATGGCGCAACGCCTGACCCTTCGCGGTGCGAAAATCGATCAGTTCATCTCCAGTACTGCCAAACGTGCGGTACAAACAGCCCTCCATTTTATGAAAGCATTTGAGCGCAATCCCGAAGAGATTGTGCTGCGCAATGATATGTACCACGCCATGCCCGAAGTGTATTATGAGGTGATGGCCGGGCTCGACGACCAGCTCAATGCGGTGGCGCTTTTTGGTCACAATCCTGGTATTTCCTTGTTGGTGAATGAGTTGACCGATGTGCGGCTGGATGATATGCCTACCTGCGGCGTATTTGCCTTTGAGCTGGAGTCGACCCACTGGAAAAACATCCGGTCGGCCCGCAAGAATTTCCTGTTTTTTGACGCCCCGAAAACGGTTTAAATCCACCCGTCGGGTGTTACCCGTCGGGTGCTACCCGTCGGGTGGAGGAGATCGGCCTGGTTTACCACCCATCGGTTGGCGGCGGGATGCTGGTGCAGGCGCGCCAGGTATTCCTGCTCGGTTTGTCCGGGGGTCGGCACCAGCACCAGTTTTTTGCCGGTGCCCAGCAGGTCCATCAGGCTGGAATAACCACTTCTACACAGAATATAGGCAGCATTGGCGATCTGTTGTTGCAGGTCTCGTACCGGCAGGTGGTTGACTATGCGTATTCCAGGCGGCAATTCGGGTATTGCAGGTATTCCTGCCGCCTCGGGGAGTCCGCGAACCAGCAACAGGCTTTCACCCGGCTGTCGGCGCCAGCGTTCCAGCAGGCCGGCTTCCAAAATCGATCGCTGTGGTTCGGGGCCCGAGAGTATCACCAGGGTTTCCAGGCGGGCATTGGGCGCGGGCAGGCGGCCGATGCGGGTCAGTGGGCCGAGGTACCTGACGGGTGGAAGGGGCTTGCGCGCCGGGTGCGAAAGCGCGCCGGCAAGTCCCGGAGCTTCGGCATAATCGGGCACCCAGCATTCGGTAAACCGATTGATGTACTTGTACAGTTGCCGCTGCAGCAGGCTATCCGCGGCAGCGCCAAAAGGCGTTTTGGGCCGAAGCTGGTGGGTAATAAACACCGAAGGCCTGCTTTCGTGGCAAAAACCATAACGGTTGTCGCTTATCAGGAGGTCAAATGACCGTTTTTCGAGCAAATTTGCTACCCAGTCGGCCTCCTGGCGGATGACGTTGTTAAGGCGCGGCAGGGCCAGGGCGAGGCTGGCAATCGTAGCGGCTCGGTTTTTGTGGTATCGTACCTGGTAGTCGGGCGGAGACAGGAATTCGAGGGCGGGAAACGCTTCGCGGATGAGTTGTTTTTGGGGTCCGTTGGCAGCAATCGTAAGGCGACAGTTCAGGTGCAGCAAGGTATTCAACAGGGGGATTATTCGGGACGCGTGGCCCAATCCCCAATCGAGCGGCGATAGAAGAATTTCAGCATGGGGCCGAACAATCGAGGGCGTTTTTAAAAATTCATCCAAGTAGAATACTTTTTTCTAAAAGATTAAGTTTACATTAGAAATCCAAAATATGAAGAAGACGGTTATTTACCTTGTTCTGATTGTATTGATTAGTAGTATAGCCACAGGATGCGCCAGCAGCGGAAAAGCCAAGGGCTGCGGTTGTAACCTGCACAAAGGCTTTGTGGGTTATTAAATCTGATAGAGATGAAAGCACCTGATCGCGATTTGCTTGTACTTTTAAAAACAGCCCGCCATAACGAAGCGGAAATGGAATTGGAACTGAGCCGGCTACACACGATGTTGCTGAATGTAGAAACTGCCCAAACATTCTGTCACGTTTTTGAAGTGATAGATTGCAACAAGTTCCGTGTGTTTGCCGACAGTCGTCGCATTTTGCAAACCATTGCCATCGGCGAATCAGCTTTTGTATTCCTCAACAACAAGAACTAGTGCTACTGCAACGCAGTTAAGGCATTGCCCAATAGGGTAAGCATGCCTGTTATGTCTTCCTTCTTACAAGTTCCCACACTTAAGCGGTACCAGGGCGAATCGGCCGCGGCACCAAATGCGTAAAACGGCACCACCGCCAGTTTTGCTTCTGCCAATAAATAAGCTGATACATCGGCCTGCGTGGCCAATACTTTTCCGGACTTGGTCTTTTTGCCGCGCAAATCAAATTTAACCGTAAGGTAAATGGCCGCCTGCGGCGGAACAGCCGCCACCGGGTGACCAGCTTGCTGTAATTGTTCTATGCCCTGGTGAATGGCGCGCAGGCGGAATTCCAATTCTGCCTTGAAATGCTGGAGATAATTTTCGATATCGGTTTTGCGCGCCAGGAAACGGGCCGTTGCTTTTTGTTCGGCCATCGGCGCCCAGGCACCTACATGCGAGAGGATGGCGTTCATTTTGTTGATCAGTTTCTGCGGACCAAAACTCCAGCCCACGCGTACGCCCGTGGCGGCAAAAACTTTGCTGATGGCATCGATAAACAAAGTGTATTCGCGCATGGCCGGTCGCAATGACACGGGGTTGTAATGTTTGATATCACCATAGGTCAGGTGCCCATACATTTGGTCGAACAACACATAGAGTTTTTTATCGCCCGCTGCGCGCGATGCATTTTCGGCGATCACGAGGTCGCAGATTTTTTCCAGTTCCTCTTTGTCAAAAGTAGTTCCGGTGGGGTTTTGCGGTGAGCACAGGGCCAGTAGTGATGCGCCTTTCAGTCGCGGTGCCAGCATACTGGCGGTTGGCATAAAATTGTTTTCGGGACCAGCTTCCACCACTACATGTTCGGCTTCGCAAAAATGCGTGTAGTGGTTGTTGTTCCAGGAGGGCACGGCATACACTACTTTATCGCCGCGATCTACCACAGCGCGAAAGCAGGCATAGATGAGCGGCCGTCCGCCAGAAGCCACCAGGCATTCTTCGGCGCGGTAATCAAGTGCTTCCCAACTGCTGGTGAAGTCAACAATGGCCTGGCGCAGGTCGGCATTGCCATTGCCCGCGGGGTAATTGGTAAAATGCTGGCGATAGGCTTGCACGATTTCGTCTTCCAGCGCCTGCGGTATCGGAAAAATCGAGGGATCGAAATCACCTACTGTGAAATTGAAAATTTTTTCGCCCTGGTTGATTCGTTCGCGGATTTCGCCGCCCAGTTTTACAATTTCTGAACCGATCAGGGTTTCCGACAAGCGACTTAACTGCTCTCCCATACTATGTGTTTAACGGGGCAAAGATACAAAACCGTGCGCCCTATATTTGCAGCCCCATGCAAAAACCGGAAACCAGTACCTTTTTGTTTTTCAAACCATCGCGTTTACGACAGCGATGGTCTCCTTTCGAACTGATACACGTGAGCCGGTCGGCACGTGGCGTTGATACTGCGCGTGAAGCGATTAACAACGAATTGTTGCAAAAATATTTTCCTGCCATGCCGGCGGCTGTGCGTGCCGTGTTTGCAGCCTTAAGTGATGAGAAATTAGCAACACTGGTCAACGAGCTAACCCGTACCCATGCCAAACAAAAGGCGGGCACTTCGTTGTCGTCGTTTGTAGAACGATCTTTTTTGCGACAAGTGCAGCCCCTCCTTGCCGCTGCATTCGGGTATGCCAGTGAACATCGTTGTTATCACCAAACCACGGTAGCGGCCACGGGCAACCTGCTTACCAGCACCTGTCAGTTGCATACGGCAACGCCGGTGTTGCATTTTGTGGTGGAAAGAACGGAAGAGAACGGGTTGTTGTTATTGGTAAAACTGACCATTAACGGTGATGTATATGCGCTGGATGAACTGAAGCGCGAGAAACTGGTTTTGCAACTCGATCATCAATATTATTTACTGCGGTATGAAGACTACCAGTTGCTGCAATGGCTGGAAGCCAATGATCCTGCGGTTTATAGCCACGACCCTTCCGGGTTTTCCGCGCAGGTATTGGCCAGACTAACCGATTATCGGATCGACACCGCACAGATGGAAGCGGTTGAGATGATCGAAACCGATCCGCAACCCGCTGTGTATTTGTCGGAGATCAGCCATTCGTTTTTGTTGCTAACCCCGCGGTGGAACTACGATGGTTTTTGGGTGGAAGGAAACTGGCAACACAGTGAACGCTTTCACCAGCAAGGGAAGACCTATGAAGTGCGGCGCAACAAAATAGCGGAAGAAAATTTCAGGCAGCAGTTGCAGGCCCTGCACCCAAATTTCGGTCGACAACTAAACGGTGTGTATCATTTGTCGTTTACCGAAGCCGGTAAGAAGCATTGGTTCCTGAAAGTATATCACCAGTTGCTGGCAGATAATATTGAGGTGCTGGGCATGGCCTTCCTGAAACATTTCCGCTATGCAGCGCACCCGCTCGAAACATCGGTGGTCGTTCAGGAACTGCACAATGGCTGGCAGGATTTGCTAGTGGAACTACGATGCGGCAAAGAAAAAATTGCCCTGCATGAAATGCAAAAGCTGCTGTTGTCGGGACAAAAATCATTGCTGCTTAAAGACCAATCCATTCTTTTGCTCACTGATGAGTGGCTGCAAGCCAATAGCCTGCTGTTAAAACATGGCCGCGTGAAAGGCGATGTGCTCAGTGTGCCACAGTGGTTGTTCCTGACCTTGCAACAAACCGACAGCACGGTAACACGGGTGGTGAATGAAGAATGGCGGGCTCGTTGGCAACACTGGCAGGAATCAGACCAGCCTTTGTATCCCGTGTCGCCTTTGGTGACGGCGAACTTGCGTACCTACCAGCAAAAAGGATACGAATGGCTTTGCCTCTTGCAGGAAATAGATGCCGGTGCCTGTTTGGCCGATGATATGGGCCTGGGTAAAACCTTACAGACTATTTGTTTTCTGGCAAAACAACTGGGTTTGCAGGAAAATAAAAAAGCACTGGTGGTTTGTCCCGCGAGTTTGCTCCACAACTGGAAAGCCGAACTGCAACGTTTCGCGCCGGCGCTGTCTGCATTTGTGTATCACGATGCGGGTCGCGAGCTGGGTCGTTTTTTTGATGATCCTACGGCGGCCATACTCATCACCAGCTATGGCACCCTGCGAAGTGACATCGATTTGTTGTCAGTCATAGAATGGGAAGTGGTGGTGCTGGATGAAAGCCATACGATTAAGAATCCGTCGGCACAGATTACGCGTGCTGTTTGGCAACTGCGTGCCCGGAGCCGGATTGCGTTGAGTGGTACGCCGGTGATGAACAATACGATGGATTTGTTTGCGCAGCTTCATTACCTGGTGCCGGGCTTATTGGGACAGATGGAATTTTTCAGGCGGGAATATGCAATGCCGATTGATCGTTACCTGGATGCCGAAAAAATGACCACCTTGCAACAACTAACAGCGCCGTTTATTTTGCGAAGAACCAAACAACAGGTGGCGACCGATCTGCCGCCGAAAACAGAATCGGTGTTGTGGTGTGAGATGGCGGCCGACCAAAAAAACCTGTATGAAGAAACACTGTCGCAGGTAAGAGACAGTATTTTCCTGAACATCAAACAGGCGGGCCTGGCGAAGTCGAAACTCTCCATATTACAGGGCATGCAAAGACTGCGACAGATCTGCGCAGCGCCCTCGCTGCTGGAAGGGCAGCCGGGGGTGAGTTCGGTGAAAGCGGGCCTATTAATAGATCACCTGCGGGGAAAATTGCGAAAAAACAAAGTGTTGGTTTTTTCCCAGTTCAAGGGCATGTTGCATTTGCTGGCATCGGCTTGTCAAAAAGCAGGCATCGACTATTATCATTTTGATGGCGATACGGCGCCGGCGAAAAGAATGGAAATGGTAACGGCTTTTCAGGAGCCGGGTAATGGGGTGAATGTATTCCTGATTAGTTTGAAGGCGGGTAATACGGGGTTAACGCTAACGGCGGCGGACTATGTATTCCTGGTTGATCCCTGGTGGAATACAGCGGTGCAACAGCAAGCCATTGATCGCGCGTACCGCATCGGGCAAACGAAAAAAGTATTTGCATACCAAATGATTTGCAAAGACAGTATTGAAGAAAAAATCATCGAACTGCAGTTACGCAAAAAATCATTGTCTGATGCGTTGGTTAGTGAAGAAGATGGTTTTATCAAAAACCTGTCGGAAGAAGAATTGATGTACCTGTTCTCTTAGGTTTTTGTTGGCAGGCGGCTGCGACGAGCGGCCCGGAAAAGCCAGGGCGCCAGGGGCTGGGGTTGCTGCCAGAGTCCGCGTTTGTGCAAGCGTGCATCCTGCTCGGCCTTTTGCAGAGAGGGATCGGTTGAATATTTTGTAAAATGCCAGGCGAGTCCGCGGCTGATCAAACGCAGGTTCACGGAACTGTCATTGCCTGGCGTAAAAACATCGGCCAGCAGCCGGCCATAACGGTCTCTACCGGTAACGGACACACGAAGCACCTGGCCGGTAAGAAGCGCGCCAAGTTTTTCTTTCGCCGCTTTGTAAAAATCTTGTTTCTTTTCGGGAGCGTCGATGGCATTCAGGCGAATGCGGTGTTGTTGTTTATCAGCGGTGAGCAGGGTAAAGCTGTCGCCGTCGGCGATATGGCTGGCGCGGCCGACGAGCGTGATGGGTTTGCTGGCGTTGAAGGCCCGTTCGGCAGGCTGGCCTGGCAACACAAATAGCAGGGATAAAAAGAACAACAGCAAGTGCATCTGGCAAAAATAAAATCCATTTGGTAAAATAAGAAAGCCATCCCTGCGACGGAATGGCCTTCTTTTACACAACCTAAGATCTATTGAGATTATTTACGCGGCAATGGCCTCGGCCAGTGCGCGGCAAATTGCTTTTTCAACCGAGGGTTCTATTTTTTGCGTGGCGCTATCGAGCACGATAATTTTTCCGATAGCCGGATCCATCCCGAAAATATGTACGGGACTATCGTTAACGCTCACCCGAAAACGCGGTAACGCATGAGCTGCTTCATATTGTTTTGCGGTTACATCCATTGTTTCGCCATTCACTGTCACTTCGAAATTCATCGCTGTATGTTTTTTCTTGTTTCGCATACGATTCATTTTTGCAGGTGATCAATTATTTCCAAAGCATTATTTTCAAACACCATGCCCCGCGGTTGTTATTTCGTTTTTGTTAAGTCTTGTTTAACAAATTGGGCTAATTTGATTTTCATTTCTACTTATACGAACCGAAAAACTGTAAAATATGCAACAACAGGCTTTGGCCATTGCAGCCATTTTTGCCGGTATGGCCTTGCCGCTGCAGGCCGCAATGAATAGCAGGCTGGGGTATGCGGTGCAAAATCCCGTGGTGGCTGCATTTTGGTCTTTTTTAAGCGGTACTGTTTTATTGTTTTTATACCTGCTGTTTACTAAGTGGCGGCCCTCACAAATGCAACCGTGGACGCAGCCGCCGCACTATGTTTGGTTTGGTGGTTTACTCGGTGCTTTTTATGTAAGCCTGATTGTTGTTTTTGTGCCGCGCCTGGGTGTGGCGCTGACCTTTAGCCTGGTGATATTCGGGCAGATGTTATTGAGTGTGGTCATGGATAATTTTGGCTGGATGGGCTTGCAGGTTCATTCGGTGAGTGCAGGCCGGATCATTGGCATTTTGCTCTTAATTGCGGGGGTGATTATGGTTCGCCGATACTGATGCGAAAATGGAGGTTGTTTTCAGCAAGAATTGACAAGCCAGCCGAACGCAGTGCAGCGGATGAATCGGTACATTGGGAACATGAAAAAAATCTTGACGATTGCTTTGCTGATAACCAGCCAATGGTTGGTGGCACAGACCTATCAGCCCACGCCCGAAAACCTGGCGGCAAGGGCTACTTTTCAAGCCGATCGATTTGGTATGTTCATTCATTGGGGTGCATCGAGTGTATTGGGCGCCGGCGAATGGGTGATGAACGATCGCAATATCAAAGTGCACGACTACCATCACCTGCAGGATTTCTTCAACCCGATTTCGTTTGATGCAAAAGCCTGGGTAACTACAGCGAAAAACGCGGGCATGAAATACATCACGTTTATCACCCGCCACCACGATGGTTTCAGTAACTGGGATACCAAGTATTCAGACTGGAAAATCACCAATACGCCTTATGGCAAAGATGTACTAAAAGCTTTGTCGGCCGAATGCCAGCGGCAGGGCATTAAACTATACCTCTATTATTCATTACTTGACTGGTATCGCACCGATTACCAGTATTGGACTGGTCGCACGGGACAAGGAACCGGAAGAACAGAGCGGGGAAACTGGAACGATTATATCCAGTTCATGAAAAACCAGTTGACGGAACTGTTGACCAATTATGGGCCTATTGCGGGCGTTTGGTTCGACGGGCATTGGGACCAGGTAGCGTTCAACGAAACCACCAAGAAATGGGAAGGTGGCAGCAAGGTCGATTGGCATTATCCGGAAATATATAGTCTTATCCATCAACTGCAACCCAATGCGCTGATAGGTAACAACCATCACCTGCTGCCTATTGAGGGCGAAGATTTTCAGATGTTTGAACGCGACCTTCCTGGTCACAATACAACAGGCTGGGGAACAGATACCAAGAGCATCTCGAGTCTGCCGCTGGAGACCTGCGAAACCATCAACGGTTCCTGGGGCTTCAATATCACCGACGGTACCTATAAAACCATGAAACAGGTAGTGCAGTTGTTGGCGAAGGATGCCGGCCTCGGCGCAAACCTCTTATTGAATATCGGACCCATGCCTAACGGTGTAGTACAACCGGAGTTTGTAAAAGTGCTGGACAGTGTAGGCGTATGGATGCAAAAGAATGGCGAGAGTATTTATGGTACTTCGGCTACGGATGCAAAACTGTATGATTGGGGAACAACTACGTGCAAGGGAAATACGATCTATATTCACCTGTTGAACGGCAGCACCGATGCCATCAGCCTGGAACAGATCCCCTTTAAAAAAATCCGCCAGGCGACCTTGTTGCAGCGTGGCGAAAAGTTTGCCGGCGCCAAGTTACAGAAGGGGGTACTTACCCTCAGCGGCTTATCCGCCATTAACCATGACCCGAACGACACGGTCATTAAAATTGATTGTCAATGAGTAGATATTGTTTGGCCCTCGACCTGCGCGACGATGCCGAAGCCATCCGGCTCTACGACGAATACCATGCGGCGGTGTGGCCTGAAATAAAAGCTTCCCTGTATGCGGCCGGCGTCACCGACATGGAAATCTATCGCAGTGCCAATCGGCTGTTTATGATCATGGAAACCGGTCCCGGTTTCAGTTTTGAGGCCAAGGCGGCGGCCGATGCAGCCAATCCGCGGGTGCAGGAATGGGAAAAACTGATGGAAGACTTTCAGCAGAAACTGCCCTGGTCTCGCCCCGGCGAAAAATGGGTGGTCATGGAAAAAGTGTTCAAATTGGGTATAAATACGGACGTTTAGAAAGTTATTTTGGGCATAAATTTGCACTGAAGACAGGATTGACAGCCATTTTATCGGCTAAGGCCAATTGGCCCGATATCTGTGTTTAAAAAGTACAAAGTAGAAAACGGACGGTCACTAAGAATATATCGAATCGAAACCAGAACAGAATATTCACTGGCTCTTTTCCATGAGACCAATGATTTTATTCACTTCAGATTCGGTAAACCTGAGACGCGCTTGACAGAATGTAATCAGTTCTGCGGCGCGTTTCAACTTTTCAGCCAGTTGGTCGATGCCAATGGTTTCATTCTCAATAGAACTGGCCAGCTCCTGCAACTCCTCAAAAGCCGCTTCATAACTCAAATGCGGGTCCATCGTTACTTGTTTTTTGTTCAACATGACTGTGAATAAGGTTGTTCTTTAGCCGGATTTGAATGGCGTCGCCCAGGGCGAGTGCGGCGGGGTCGGTAATGATTTCGCCGGCTTTTTCAATCCAGGCAAATCCGCGTTCCAGGGTTTTTTCGGGCGAAGCCATCAACAGCAGCCGTCTTGTGCTGTCCAGTTGTTGCCGTTCGTTTTTGAAACGCGTTCGGCTTAAGCTTGGCAGGCTTACCAGCAATTGGTCGAGCCGGCGCAATTGACTGGTTAGGTGCCGCGCCGGCTGCAGGGTGAGGGCTGACCGGATTTGCGCGAGCGATAGTTTGGCTTCCTGCAGCCGTTGGCGGCTGTGGGTGAGCAGTTGGGCCTGTGTCTGCAGAACGGACAGTTCAAAATGCCGGTTCTGCTGGAGAATATGTTCAGCGACCTGCGTGGGTGTTTTTAGGGAACGAAACGCCAGAAGGTCGGCCAGGGTTTGGTCTTTTTGGTGACCGATACCGGTGAGCACCGGAAAGGGGGCACCCGCTACGGCCAGTGCGGTTTCAAATTGGTCGAACAGCAGGAGGTCGGTCGATGCGCCCCCGCCTCTGATCAGCACAATGGCGTCGTAATCGATCCCGGTTTGCCGCGAATGTTGTTTGATTTTTTCAAATGTGTCGGCGAGTGCGGCCGCCTGTTCTTCGCCCTGCACCCGGCTGTCGTAATAATCGATCTCGAAAATATATTCGAAAGGATTCTCCAGCAGGCTGTGCCGAAAATCTTCGAGTCCGGCGGATTGCAGGGAGCCGACCACCGCCAGCTTTTGCAGCACGGGCGCCAGGGTCAGTTGCTGGTTGAAGCTGCAGAGCTGCTCGTCTTCGAGCCAAACCGTGTCGGGCTCATCGCGCAAAAGCCGATAGATCACTTGTTGTCGCGCGAGGGCCAATTGCCCGAGGGTATATGCGGGATCGATGTGCTGGAGCGTGGCTTTGAGTCCGTAAACCGCATGGTATTCAATGGTTACTTCAATACACACTTCAATGCCTGACTGAAATTTCTGGCCGGTACTGCGTTCAAAAGCGGCGATTTGCATGGCACCGGGCGACCATGCCACGCCGGGAATCTTTGCTTTCAGGCTGTTGCCGGTTTTTTCAACCAGGTCGAAATAATGAAATCCCTTCTGCGGGTAGAAGCTATGGTTGCTGATTTCGGCCAATACCCAATACCTTTCATGCAGGAAACGCCGACGCAGGGTTTCCTGTACCAACAAACTGAGTTCCGACAAAGCAATGGGCGAAGGCATGGCCATAAAAATACGAGTTTCCTCTACCCGTCGGGTGTTACCTGTCGGGTGTTACCCGTCGGGTAGAACCCGACGGGTGCAAAAAGGGTGAAAAAACCCGGCCGAGTTTCGATAAGTGTCAAAATAACATTTATATTAGCGTTCAATCTAACCGACTCACTATGCTTGCTATTATGAAAAATTCGGGGAAGGTCCTGCTCCTTTCGGCTGTGCTTATGGCTGGCCTGGCAGAGACCAAATCAGCAAATGCACAGGAAGCTACCGTGCAGCTCCAGCCATCGGCCACGCCCGTGGTAATCAACAAAAACATTTATGGTCATTTCGCCGAGCACCTGGGCACTTGCATTTACGGGGGATTGTATGTAGGCGAGAAGAGCAGCATCCCCAATATCGATGGTGTGCGAAACGATGTGGTCGAAGCGCTGAAAAAATTAAAGATACCGTTGCTGCGCTGGCCCGGCGGTTGTTTTGCCGATACCTATCACTGGAAAGATGGCATTGGCGACAAAGCAAAACGTCCCACGATGATCAATACCTGGTGGGGTGGTGTTACTGAAGACAATAGTTTCGGCACGCACGACTTTCTAAATATGTGCGAACGTCTCGGCGCCGAGCCCTACCTGGCGGGTAATGTGGGCAGTGGCACGGTGCAGGAATTATCAGAATGGGTACAGTATGTCAATTTCGACGGCAGCAGTCCCATGGCCAAATTGCGCAAAGAAAATGGGCGCGATACACCCTGGAATGTACACTACTGGGGCGTGGGCAACGAGGCCTGGGGTTGCGGCGGCAATATGACCGCCGAATACTATGCCAACGAGTATCGCAAGTATGCCACATTCATGAACAACTATTCTGACAAAGCGAAGTTGTTCCGGATTGCGTCGGGTGCCAGCTCGGGCGATTACAAATGGACCGAGACCCTGTTGCGCGATATTCCGCATGGTATGTTAGAAGGTGTTGCCTTGCACCATTATGCGGTGATCGACTGGAATGCAAAAGGTCCCGCTTCCGGTTTTACAGAAGAACAATATGCAGCTACATTAAAGCAGGCATATCTGATGGAAGAACTGGTGACCAAGCACAGTGCTATTATGGACAAATATGATCCGAAGAAAAAACTGGCCCTGGTGGTAGATGAGTGGGGTGGTTGGTACGATGTAGAAGCCGGCACCAATCCAGGTTTTCTGTTTCAGCAGAACAGCATTCGCGATGCCGTGCTGGCGGGCATGACCCTGAATATTTTCAATAACCACGCCGATCGCGTCCGCATGGCCAACCTCGCGCAAATGGTGAATGTATTGCAAGCAGTGATTTTGACCGACAAAGCGAAGATGATCCTGACGCCTACCTATCATGTGATGGAGATGTACAATGTGCACCAGGATGCCAACCTGATTCCGCTGAAAGTACTGACACCCGATTATGTTTTTGGTAAAGAAAGCATACCGGCCATCACGGTTTCGGCATCGACCGATAAGGCCGGAAAGACCCATATTACGCTCACGAATATTGATGCGCACAAAACGATAGCGGTGAATATTCCGCTGGGCGAACGCAAAGCGAACGGCTATACAGGTCGCATTTTGCAATCGGCGAAATTGCAGGACTATAACAGTTTCGAACAACCGAATAAAGTAGCACCTGCAGCGTTTACCGGCGCTACGTTGAAGAATGGTTTGTTGATCGTTAAAATGCCGGCTGCTTCGGTCGTAGTGCTAACATTAAATTAAACGCATGGCATGTATAATTAAACGCATGGCACGGAAAATTAAACGGCAGCTACCCAGCTATTTTATCGCGGGTGTTTCGTTGGCCTGCACCACCATGCTAACTTGTTCAACTGCGTCGCTGGCGCAGGTTCATGTCCTGCAGGTAGATGCCAGTCGATCTAACGGTGCCGTACAACCGACGATGTGGGGCATTTTTTTCGAAGACATCAACCTGGGGGCAGATGGCGGTATTTATGCCGAGCTGGTGAAAAACAGGTCGTTCGAATTCATCAAACCATTGATGGGCTGGGACCTGAATGGAAAAAAACTGAAAGAAGGCAGTTTTCTTTTGATCAATGAAGCCAAAGAAAGGCCCAATAACCCGCGCTTCCTGCAAGTAAGTTTGAGCGATGCGGCAGCAGGCGATCTCGGTTTGGTCAACGAAGGCTTTCGGGGCATGGGCATCAAAAAAGACCTGGCCTATGATTTCTCTATTCAATATCGGCGCTTAACCAACCCCATCAGCCTGCTGTTGCAATTGAAAAACAGCAGCGGAAAAATCATTGGCAGCGGTCAGCTAACACTCAATGCTACGGGCGATGACTGGCAGCAGGCCAGTACAAGCTTTCGCGCTACTGATACCGCCGCCAGCGGGCAATTGCAGATCTGGCTCGTGGGCAATGGCCAGGTGGACCTCGATCAGGTTTCATTTTTTCCCGGCGATACCTGGAAGGGTCGCAAGGGTGGCTTGCGTGCCGATATGGTGCAGGCCCTGGCAGATTTGAAACCAGGGTTTATTCGTTTTCCCGGGGGCTGCATTGTAGAAGGCCATGAGCTCAGCACACGGTACCAGTGGAAAAAAACGGTGGGGCCGGTAGCGAACCGACCACTCAGCATCAACCGCTGGAACAATGAATTTGCTGAACGCGCAGCGCCCGATTATTTTCAAACCTTCGGACTTGGCTTCTTCGAATATTTCCAGTTGGCCGAAGATATTGGCGCCGAACCCTTGCCCATTTTGAGTTGTGGCATGGCCTGCCAGTTCAATTCGGCCGAACTGGTGCCGCTTGATGAACTGGAACCGTATATCCAGGATGCGATCGACCTGATTGAGTTTGCTAACGGTGATACACAAACGAAATGGGGCGCTTTGCGTGCCAGCATGGGTCACCCCGCCCCCTTCAACTTAAAAATGATGGGCATTGGCAACGAAAACTGGGGGCCGCAGTACCTGGAACGCGTCAAAGTGTTTGCAGCCCGGCTGAAAGCCCAACACCCTGAAGTGAAACTCATCACCAGTGCCGGTCCTTTTTCTTCTGGTGAGATGTTTGACACACTCGACAAAGGCTTGCGGGCATTACAGGTCGACTTCATCGATGAACATTATTATATGTCGCCCGACTGGTTTCTACGCCATGCCAACCGCTACGACCATTACGACCGCCAGGGCCCGAAAATTTTTGCAGGTGAATACGCGGCGCATCCGCCCAAGCAACCGCAGGGCCCCTTGCGCAATAACTGGCAGGCAGCGCTCAGCGAAGCGGCCTTTATGACCGGCCTCGAACGCAATGCCGCCGTGGTGGAAATGTGCTCGTATGCGCCGCTGTTTGCCCATATCGACGGCTGGCAATGGTCGCCCGACCTGATATGGGTCGACAACCTGAACAGCTATCCCACGCCAAACTACTATGTGCAGCAATTGTATTCACTGAACAAGGGAACAAAAACGATTTCCATAGAAGAGGGCGGCAAGGCCCTCAGCGGGCAAGATAGTTTGTATGCAAGCGCCGTGTTGGATGAAAAGCAATCGATGCTGATCATCAAACTGGTGAATGCCGATGGCGTGGATAAAAAAACAGTACTGAACCTGAAAGGGTTGCGGATCAAAGCAAAAGAAGCCGAGCGAATTGATATGAAGTCAACCGATCCGCTGGCGGTGAATGCGGTTGGTGCTGCCCCCAAACTGATTCCGCAAAAAGCCAGCGTGGCAATCAAAACCAGCAACTGGGCAATGGTTCTTCCGGCAAATTCCTTTACCGTATTGAGAATTCCCTATCAGAAATAATGTAGGTTGCTACAAATGTGTACAGATGAAGAAAATATTGGCAGGCTATAAAGGGTTTTTGTTTGACCTGAACGGTACGATGATCGATGACATGGGGTATCATGTGGAAGCCTGGACCAAAGTGTTTAACGACGATTTAGATGCCAACCTCGACTATGATGGCGTGAAGAAACAGATGTATGGAAAAAATTCAGAAGTGTTGGAACGGGTATTTGGTCAGGGCCGGTTTACCAGCGAAGAAATGGATCGCATCGGGTTGGAGAAAGAGAAAGCCTATCAACGGGCTTATCTGCCAGCCTTGCGATTGATCGACGGTCTGCCCGCACTCTTGCAAGAAGCAAAAGATGCGGGTATAAAAATGGCGATTGGCTCGGCAGCCATTCCGTTCAATATTGATTTTGTATTGGACAATCTGTCGATTCGCGCTTATTTTGACGCCATCGTCAGCGCCGATGATGTAGTGATGAGTAAGCCTAATCCCGAAGTGTACCTGCAATGCGCGGCCTTATTGGGTTTGGCACCGGCCGATTGCCTGGTATTTGAAGATGCGCCCAAAGGCGTTGAAGCTGCAGCCAATGCCGGTATGAAAGCCGTGGTGATTTTGACCCTGCACCAGCAGCAGGAGTTTGACGCCTATGATAATGTAATTGCTTTTGTCAATAATTATACTGAACTGGAATAAACAACCTGTATGTTAGAAACGGTTATTGGTGTTGATTACGGCACAGATTCGGTTCGATCGGTATTGGTGGATGCCAGTAATGGCCAGGAACTTGCTGCCGCTATTTTCGCTTACCCACGCTGGGCCGAAGGCCGCTACTGTGATCCGGCAAAAAGCCAGTTTAGACAACACCCACTCGATTATGTTGAAGGATTGGAAGCGACCATCAAAGAATGCCTGCAGAAAGCAGGCCCACAAGCCGCAGCTGCTGTGAAAGCGATATCGATCGATACCACGGGCTCTACACCGGTGGCGGTTGACAAAGCCGGAGCGCCCCTCGCGTTGCTGCCCGCCTTTCGCGAAAACCCCAACGCCATGTTTGTGTTGTGGAAAGACCATGTATCGGTAAACGAAGCGGCACAGATCAATGAACACGCCAAAAAATTCGATACCAACTACCTGCAATTTGTCGGCGGCATATATTCTTCCGAATGGTATTGGGCCAAACTGCTGCATGTGCTGCGAACAGATATTTCGGTTAGGGATGCCTGTTATGGATGGGTAGAGCATTGCGATTGGATTCCTTTTTTATTAACAGGTGGCACCGATTTTTCGCAATTAAAAAGAGGCATTTGTTCAGCCGGGCACAAAGCATTGTGGGCTACCGAGTTTGGCGGTATGCCCCCTGATGCATTTTTCAGTAGTCTGGATCCGCTGTTGGCGGGCTATGCCAATAAGCAATTTGCCGAAGCGTTACCGGCCGACCAACCAGCCGGAAAATTATCGCCCGAATGGGCAGCTAAACTGGGCCTTACTACCGATGTGGTAGTGGGCATTGGCGCGTTTGATGCACATATGGGTGCTGTCGGCGGACAAATTGAACCTTATTACCTCAGCAAAGTGATGGGCACATCTACTTGCGATATGTTGGTGGCGCCCATGGAGGAGATGCGCGGGGTGCTGGTGAAAGGCATTTGCGGACAAGTACCTGGTTCTGTGGTGCCCGGCATGTTGGGCATGGAAGCGGGGCAGTCGGCTTTTGGTGATACCTATGCCTGGTTTCGAAAAATGATTATGGAATTTACCGGCGGTTTGCTGCAAGCGTCCAGCATCATTGATAAAGAGACCGCGAAAAAACTCGAAGCCGAATTGAATGAGAAATTCATTACGGTGCTGGCTACACAGGCGTCGGCACTGCCGCTGGGTGAACAAGATGAACTAGCGGTCGATTGGTTGAATGGCCGACGCACACCCGATGCCAACCAGGAATTAAAGGGAAGTATCACCGGCCTGCATTTGGGAACCGATGCGGCGCGCATTTTTAAAGCATTGGTTGAAGCCACCTGCTTTGGTGCGCGGGCCATTGTTGAACGATTCAGACAAGAAGGCGTTCCGGTAAAAGGACTTATTGGCCTGGGTGGCGTGGCGAGAAAATCGCCCTATATCATGCAGACCATGGCCAATGTGATGCAGATGCCGATAAAAATTCATCGCTCCACACAAACCTGCGCGGCCGGTGCGGCCATGTTTGCAGCAACGGCTGCCGGCATCTATCACACCGTGCAGGAAGCGATGGAAGCAATGGGCCAGGGTTTCGATATGGAATACCAACCTGATACCGGCCTGGCCAATTATTATAACCAACGGTATGCGCGTTGCCAGGCACAGGGCGCATTTACCGACAGCCATAAAAACCATGCGTTATAAAGAAATCAGAGAGGCGGCTTACGAAGCCAATATGCAATTGCCCAAACTTGGGTTGGTGCTGTTCAGCTTTGGCAATGTAAGTGCGGCCGACCGAAGCAAGGGCGTATTCGCCATCAAGCCCAGTGGCGTTCCTTACCATGAACTATCCGTTGAATCGATGGTGGTGGTAGACTTCGATGGGCAAATTGTAAAAGGGAAATTACGTCCGTCGTCAGACACCAAGACCCATGCGGTGCTCTACAAACACTGGGAAGGCATTGGGGGCATTGTGCACACCCACAGTGAATACGCAACGGCATGGGCGCAGGCACAGCGCGACATTCCGCTTTTTGGTACCACCCATGCCGATCACAATACCGTTGATATTCCCTGCGCGCCACCCATGGCCGATCACATGATCGAAGGCAATTACGAGTATGAAACCGGTTTCCAGATCATGCAGTGTTTTCAGGAGCGAAAACTCAATTATAAAGAAGTGGAAATGGTTTTGGTTGGCAACCACGCGCCTTTTACCTGGGCAAAAACGGCGACCAAAGCGGTGTACAACAGCGCGGTGCTGGAATATGTAGCGAAGATGGCCTGGTTGACCGAACAGATCAACCCCCAGGCGCCACGGCTCAAAGAGGCACTCATCAAAAAACACTATACAAGAAAACATGGCCCCGACTCCTATTACGGGCAATCTTAAAAACAACTGCTATGAACGATCTCAAAAAGCTGGAAGTTTGGTTTGTTACCGGCAGCCAGCATTTGTACGGAGAAGAGACTTTGAAACAAGTGGCCGAGCATGCATCACAGATCGCAAAAGCACTGGATGCATCCAAGCGTATATGCGTATCCGTTAGTTGGAGGCCGACGGTGAAGTCGGCCGAAGAAATTTATGCGGTTTGTGAAGAAGCCAACCAGGCAAAGAACTGCATTGGCATCATCGCGTGGATGCACACGTTTTCGCCGGCCAAGATGTGGATTGGTGGGTTGAAGATTTTGCAGAAGCCATTGCTGCACTTACATACGCAGTTCAACCGGGATATCCCCTGGCAGTCGATCGATATGGATTTTATGAACCTGAACCAGAGTGCGCATGGTGATCGTGAATTCGGTTTTATCATGAGCAGGATGCGTTTGCGTCGCAAGGTAGTGGTGGGCCATTGGGAAGACCCGGTGGTGCAAGACGGTATTGATGTATGGGCAAGAGCTGCAGTGGGCCTGCACGACTGGCAGGGCGCGCGCTTTGTGCGCTTTGGCGACAATATGCGGCATGTGGCGGTGACCGAAGGCGATAAAGTTGAGGCGCAAATCAAATTCGGTTACAGTGTGAATACGCATGGCATTGGCGACCTGGTGAACATAATATCGGCAGTCAGTGATGCGGCGGTAGATCAATTGATCAGTGAATATGAAGACCAATATCAACTGGCGCCAACATTGTTGAAAGGCGGTGAAAAACGGGCTTCGCTCATTGATGCGGCTCGCATCGAACTCGGCATGCGGGCTTTTTTGGCCGATGGTGGTTACAAGGGTTTTACCGACACTTTTGAAGACCTGCATGGTATGAAGCAATTGCCCGGTATTGCTACGCAGCGACTGATGGCCGATGGTTATGGTTTTGGTGGTGAGGGCGATTGGAAAACAGCGGCCCTGGTGCGGGTGATGAAAACCATGGCAACCGGATTGAAAGGCGGCAACTCGTTCATGGAAGATTATACATATCATTTTGATCCGGCGAATAAAATGGTATTGGGTTCGCATATGCTGGAGATTTGTCCGTCGATTGCCGATGGCAAACCCCGCTGTGCCATTCATCCCTTGGGCATCGGTGGCAAAGAAGATCCCGTTCGATTGGTTTTCAACGTAGGGGCTGGCGCGGCTTTGAACGCATCCGTCGTAGACATGGGCAATCGCTTTCGCTTGCTGGTGAATGAAGTAGAAGCGGTGGCGCCGCTAGAAGACCTGCCCAAGCTGCCGGTGGCACGGGTATTGTGGAAGCCCTATCCCGATATGCAAACGGGTTGTGCGGCCTGGATATTGGCCGGCGGTGCCCACCATACCTGTTATAGCCAGAACCTGACAGCAGCACACCTGGAAGATTTTGCCGACATGGTACAAATTGAATATGTTTTGATCGGGAAGGGAACAAATCTCTACCAGTTCAAGAATGAATTGCGCTGGAGTGATGTATATTACCAACTCAATCACTAGTCTAATTATTTACTTGCTATATGAAGAATCAACTCTCAACTGCAGACATATTGGTGTTTCTGGTTTACCTCGTGGTGGTGGGCTCGTATGGATTCTGGATCTACAAACGAAAAAAGCAGAAGGTTACTGATACCAAAGATTTCTTTTTGGCCGAGGGTTCGCTTACCTGGTGGGCCATCGGTGCATCGTTGATTGCGTCTAATATTTCGGCCGAGCAGTTCATTGGTATGAGCGGCAACGGTTTTTTTGTGGGCATTGCAGTGGCTTGTTACGAATGGCTGGCCGCGGTATCACTGATCATTATCGCTGTTTGGTTCATACCGGTGTATCTGAAGAACAAGATTTATACCATGCCACAGTTTCTAACGAAACGGTATAACAATACGGTGGCCCTGATCATGGCGGTGTTTTGGTTGTTCTTGTATGTGTTTGTCAACCTGACCTCGATACTATACCTCGGCGCGGTGGCCATCAATGGCTTGTTGGGTGGCGCTTACTTACATACCATCATGATTGCGCTGGCTGTTGCCGCGATATTCATTACCCTGGGTGGCATGAAAGTAATTGGTTATACCGATGTTATTCAGGTCGCCGTGTTGATTATTGGTGGATTGGCCACCACCTATATGGCACTTAGTATTGTGGCGGAAAAATTTGGCATGGGATCGAGCGCCATCGCGGGTTTCAAAGTGTTGATGCAGGATGCGCCCGATCATTTCAAGATGATCATGGATAAACCGACAGCGGCCTCTTCGCAGGAATATGTAAACAAATACCTGATTTTGCCGGGTATATTGATGTATCTCGGCGGGCAATGGATTGTGAACCTGAACTATTGGGGCTGTAACCAATATATCACACAGCGGGCCCTGGGTGCCGATTTGCAAACGGCCCGCAATGGTATTTTGTTTGCCGGTTTTTTGAAACTGATGATGCCGGTGATTGTGATGTTGCCGGGTATTGCTGCCTATGTTTTGTATAAGAATGGTCACCTGCCGCAACTGGTGGGTGGCATGGACGGTGCTTATTCCGCTATTTTGAGTTTCCTGCCTTCTGGCTTAAAGGGATTGTCGGTCGCGGCACTAACCGCCGCCATTGTGGCTTCGTTGGCGGGTAAAGCAAACAGTATCTCCACCATCTTCACGCTCGATATTTATAAGAAATACATCAAGAAAGACGCCGACGAAGCGGGCATGGTTTGGACCGGTCGACTGGTGGTATTGTTTGCCATGTTGGTGGCCGTGCTCTTTACCTGGAACGACCTGCTGGGCATCGGCAGTGCGGGTGGTTTCACTTTTATCCAGAAGTATACGGGGTATATCAGTCCCGGGGTATTCGCGGTGTTCCTGCTGGGTATGTTCTGGAAAAGAACCACCGGTCCGGCGGCCGTGGTGGGCATCCTGCTCGGTTTTATCCTCTCGGTCTTCTTCAACGAATTTGCCCCCCGCATTTTTGGCAACGAAACCTGGTTATATACCGCATATTACAACAGTGATGCAAAATTGCACCAAATCCCCTTCCTGATATGCATGGGCTTTGCGTTCTTCTTTACGGTGCCGGTGATGGTGATGATGAGTATGGCCGGCCCTAAGATCAATCCGAAATCTTTTGTGCACGATCCGGGTATGTTTAAAGTTAAGCCCATCACCATTGTTCAGATTGTCGTAACCTTGCTAATTCTAATGGCACTGTACGTCAAATTCTGGTAATGACTTATGGGACGAATTGAATATAAACAATATGACCGTTTTTTGGTAGCGGTAGATTGTATCATATTTGGGTTCGACGGAACCGGTTTAAAAGCCCTGCTCATCAAGCGGGGCTTTGAACCTGAAATAGGCAAATGGTCGCTCATGGGCGGATTTGCCCGTTTGGGAGAAAGCATCGAACAAGCTGCCCAGCGTATTTTGGTGAACCTCACTGGGCTGGAAGAAATCTACATGGAGCAGTTGCATTGTTTTGGCGAGTTGGAGCGTGATCCCGGTGGGCAAGTGATCTCGGTTGCGTATTTTGCCCTGATCAAGATTGATGAATCCAACCAGGAGAAGCTGGAATCGCACAATGCGAAATGGTTTGACCTGAAGAAAATGCCCGCGCTTATTTTCGACCACAAAGACATGGTGCGCGTCGCCAAAGAAAGACTGCAACAAAAAGTAGCGAATCATCCCATTGGTTTTGAATTGTTGCCCAGCAAATTCACCATGCAACAATTGCAGGCCTTGTATGAAGCCGTATATGAAACCAGTTTTGACAAGCGCAATTTTACCCGGAAGATTTTATCACTCGGGGTATTGCAGAAACTGGCGGAGAAAGAAAAAGCATCTTCAAAAAAAGGCGCTTTCCTGTATGTGTTTGACAAGAAGAAATACAAAAAGCTGGAAAGTCGCGGGCTGAGCTTCCTTTAATTACGCCGCACTTTGAGAAAGGGCACCGGCGGGTCAATATATTGATCAATATCTGTTCGGTGAAATATGGTGAGCACTACCTCCATGCCTTTTATCACTTTACCGAACGGCGCATAGCCTTGCCCGTCTTCGTTGTTCTTACCACCAAAGTCGAGCCCAGGTTGTTTCTCAATACAAATAAAAAATTCAGAGCTAGCGGTACCCGGTTCATTGCGCGCCATGGAGATGGTGCCATTTTCGTGTAACAGTCCGGTCATGTTGGTCGACTCGTGCGGAATGGTTGGCACGTCGGGGCGTTTCCGTCGACGGTTCCACAAACCGCCCTGCAACAATTCGGCCTTCTCCGCATCGGAGGGTTGGTTGCGCAGGTTCCAAACCCGATAGAACGATCCCTGGTCATACACGTCATCGTCGACCAATTTCAGAAATGCGGCCACCGTTTTGGGTGCTTTGTCTTCATACAGCTCAACCACAATATCACCATCGCGCGTTTCGATTCGTACCTGCGGATGTCCATTGGTTTTTGGCTCTTTGCAAGCATGCAAAAAAATTAAGGGAACCAATATGAATGCGCCCTGCAGCAAACCTCGTTTCATATCATAAAATTAGCGTTTTCTCAACAGTTCACATTTTGTTAAAGATGCCGTAATTTTCTCTTCATGCATGGCGGATAGTTTTGCGTTTCAAAGAAGAATTCAAAACACCACATTCATGAAACCAGTACTACTGCGGCAGGCGCTCTGCGCCTGGCTACTGCTGCTTTTTGCTCTACCTCTGGCAATCCAGGCCCAAGAGTCGGTAAGCGGCTTTGTTATTTCACAGAAAGACCAACAACCCATTGCCAATGCAAGCGTGCTAATTAAAGGCAGCCAACGGGGAACATCTACCAACGAACGGGGGCACTTTAGCTTGTCGGCCGATCCGGGCGATGTTTTTATTATCAGTGGCGTTGGCATACAAACAACAGAAACATGTCCCCATTCAATGGTGTACCGGCCAATGGTTTTCACGATGCCTGCGCTGAAAATAAAATTGATGCTGAGGATCAGCGCCACAAAGTCGGTATAGGAACGACCTTCGATGAAAGAGAATACGAATCCCCAAATAAGTCCGAGGCAAAGCCCATTGACGAACAAAAAAAATACATTCCAGGGCGTGGGCACGATGGCCAGAAAGAGCAAACAAATAACCCAGTACCTGGGCGATGACCAGCGCCGATTTTAGACTGATGCCAAAGGCGGTGCTATCAGTGAAAGTGGCAGCACTGACCGTTTTTCGAAAACCATACATGCAGAAATAAGTGGCGAAGGCAGCGAATCCAGCCAGGTCCGGCTGCCAATAGATGGATGAATATTTCGACTGCACGCGGAATAAAAACTAAGTGGCAAAGCTATTCCGCCGCCGCCCAGGAACCAGTTGTGCCGTGTTATGTTTGCATGAATAAATGCACTGCTGTCCAATACATGCGTGGTTTCGAAATTTAGTTCGCCTTGCTATTGACCATGAGATCGAAGCCGACGCGAGAATATCCACATATTGTTAGCAACTATGCTGATGCTGTAGCGGCTTTCGAAATAATTTCGCGCTGGTCAGATCGACAGAAAGGTCAGAACGACAGAATCGTCAGGCAGATATAAAACGACTAGCAGATAAAAACCAAGTTGAGGGCCACCCAGGTAGGGTGGCCTTCGCTTTGGGTGCTACTACCGTCTCCTTCTAATTTTGTTAATACTATTGACCTGCTCCGGCCGACAAATGGTAGGCATGTTCGAAAAAACAAATGAGGGCATCGCCGCTGAGTGCTTCGGCCTCGGCTTCGCGCAGGTTCCAGAGGGCTAGGCCGTCACCGGGATGCAGCAGACGGCCTTCCACCTCGAATGCCCCCTGGAGGGCGTACACGAACAATCCATGGGAGGGGTCGGTCAGGCGATAGCTGGTAACCTGCCGACCCGTCATCCTACTAATGGAGAAACGTGCCGACCCGAGATCGAGCGTGTTTGATGTACCCGTGTTGGCCAGGTCGAAACCCAGCAACCGGTTTTCATTGTTGTTTACCAAATCTCTGATCCCGATATGTATAAAACTGATCAACGTACCCGCTTCCGAATAGGGATTGGATAGGGTCCACTGTTGGCTATTGGCCGAAGCAACCGCATACAACTGACCCGGTGTAACCAGGGTCGATGCGGTGCCCATCCGGCAAACAAACGGACCGACTACAGGAATAAAAACATCAATTGTATTTCTTTCGGCCTCGTAGCTGGCGGATGCATTGCCCGCCAACACCTCTTCGTTCCAGGTGTGCAGACAGCCAAATGGATGCCTGTTGTTGATCAGTAGTTGGGCTGAACTAAAAACTTGTTTCCGGCGAAAACTTTCATTTTCTACCACGCCGTTTTCATAACTCAGGTAAATTTTAGCCGAGATTGTTGTGGTTTCCATGTTGACAAGTATGAATGCTGATGAATGGTTGAAGCTTTAACAAAAAAGTTCTCTCTGGTGAACTGGGCTTACTCAACAGAAGATAATCGCCCACGGTATCGATCCACCACAGGGGTGTCGAAATAAAATTGATGGCTACCTGGTGTTTTGTTTTGTCGTTCGAAGCAGAATTGATGATTTCAAAATGAAAATTGTCGAACGTCAGCATCTTCAACCCGAGGTTGTCGGTGATGTCGGGGATGATGCCATTTAATTGCCGCAGGTAACCAATCACAGCAGCACTGACCCGGTGGTGAAGTTTCTCTGCTTGCGGAACAGCATGAATCAATTGAGCGAATTGCGGATATTCTTTTTTAGGATCAAAAACGGGGACTTGCATGCGATACTCCTGGAAGCTGTCGGCAAATACCAATTGCTCCCAACTGCCAGGTGTAAGGTGATTGATCAACTTACGATAACAGAGCGTTGTATTTCGTGCCGATGGCATCAGGCTACATTTAGTTGAATGGCCAGGGTGAAACCACTGCTGGTGCTACCGCTTACGGTCGCCAACTGAACACCCGTGGTATCGTCTTTAAAAATACTGTCTGATGCATTGTAGGTATAACCACTCATGCCTTTCGAATAGCCACTAACTGCCAATAAAGCGCTGCCAGTGCCTTCGGGAAAAGCAATCTGCGTGATATTGAGTGAATTGCCTGCCGCATCAAAAATATGTACATGGATATGTGTTGCACGGCCCTGGTACCAGCCCGGAAAGATGGAAGTGAACTTTACCTGACCGTTCGCATCAGTAACCTGCCGGCCACGCAAAAAATGCACGGAAGTGTAATTGGTTGATTGCATTTGTGTGCCACCATATTCTGAATAGTTACCAGCCGCATCACAATGCCAGATATCGACAATAACATTTGCCAGGGCAGCACAACTATTGCTCACTTTGCCGATGGTAATGGTGGCGGACAGCTCGTAGCCCTCGCGATCGTCGCGGATATCGCTGCGTACATACGACGACGGACTATGCGTCGGAAATGGGCCCTCCGTTTCTGTTGGCGCTACAGTACAAGTACCGGTAGTAGTGGTTGAAGAACCATCGGTCGTAGTAGTGGTGGTGGGCGAAGTAGTGTCTTCCTTTTGACAGGAATGTGCCAGTGGCATCACAAAGGCAGCACCGAGTGCGGTAAGGCCCTGTCGTAAAAAAAATTTGCGTTCCATAATCTCAATTTGTCGGGTGGTTGAATAGGTAAGCTAATATTGGAAAAACGACGCATCTGCAAAAGCCAAAGGCTAGCAAGCCCGTAATTGTGTAGACCAAATCGGGTGAATTAGACATTTTTAACAGTCAAAAAATATTTGAAGCAGAATGAATTTTGATCCCTATCTTTAGTCTATAAATTCAATAGACTAAATAAATCATGCAACGCGCATATACATACCTGGTATGGTTGCTGCTCGGCTGGAGCAGCTTCTCTTTCAAACCAGAAGCGAGAAAAATAGAAGGCCGGGTAACTTCTTTTAGCGAATCATTTCCGCTGGAAGGTGTGCGTGTGCAAGTGAAGGGCCGCGACCTGGTAACAGGCACTATGCCTGATGGTAGCTTTTCGTTGGGAATAGAACCGGGCGACCAGGCATTGCTCTTGAGCCTGGCGGGATATAAAACAGAAGAGGTGAAACTCGACGAAAAAAAATCAGTCTACGACATCAGTTTACAACAGCAGTAGATAATAAGCATCGGCAACGTTCTATAACAGTTAACGTTGCGCAGCCATAAACACGCTAACCAGCAATCATTAGCAGTTTGGTTATTCAAACAGTCCGGAAGTGTCTACTTCCGGAATTTTTTTTGCCGCACTTATTTCGCGTAGTCAATTTTTACTTTGCGCCCTTTTATCTTTTCGTTTTTGATACTGCTAAGCAAGGCGCTTGCTTTTGACCGACGCACTGCTACAAACGCATGAAAGTCTTTCACTTCAATCAGGCCCACTTCGTCTTTTTTTAACTGACCCTTGTTGGTCAGAAAGCCAACGATATCGATCTTATTGATTTTGTCTTTTTTGCCGGCCGACACCAATAGCGTAACCCATTTCGGTTTATCAGGTACAGGCGATGGCGTTGCTGGCAATGTAAAGGCAGTAGCATCGGCTGCATAGGCGGGCAAATATTCATCTTCGCCCAACAGCAATAAAGCGGTACCCGATTCTTCCATCCTGGCGGTGCGGCCATTGCGATGGGTGAAAGCAGCTTCATCGGCGGGCAATTGAAAATGGATGATGTAGCGGATGTGTTTGATATCAAGTCCGCGTGCAGCGAGATCAGTGGTTACCAGCACATCGGCCGTGCCATTCATGAATTTCGCCAAAGCGGTATCGCGTTGGTCTTGTTCCATAGCGCCATGGTAAAATACATTGGTGAGTCCGCGGTCGCGCAACCATTCACTGGTCTTCTCCACTGTTTCGCGAAAATTACAGAACACGATCGAACTTCTTCCGCCCCATAAACAAAGTAGTTGAAAAAGTGGATCGAGTTTATCGGCCGAGCTGGCCTTGAGATACAAAAGTTGCAAGCCCGCGGCGGCTTCGCCGGATAAGAAATTCAGTGTGTGCGCGCCTGACATAGCCACAAATTCCGGTAGTGACAGCGCTTCAGTGGCCGACACCAACAATCGAAACGACACCACCGGCAATGATTGTAAGATATAAGAGATCTCTTCGTCGAAACCGAATTCCATCATTTTGTCGAACTCATCCAAGACCAGTTGCCGAATACCGCTTGTAATAATATTCCCGCGACGAATATGATCGGCCAGGCGACCCGGCGTGCCAATGATGAGCGATGGTTTTTCCAGCAGGTTGTTTTCTTCAATTTCACGTTTATGTCCGCCGTAACAACATGTAACACTATAACCCGTCGTCATTTTCCGGAACACGCGTTCAATCTGCAGCGCGAGTTCGCGCGTGGGCACCATTACCAGCGATTGCGTGCCTTTCTGTGCCGGGTTCATTTTTTCTAAGAGCGGCAATAGAAAGCCAATGGTTTTGCCCGAACCGGTTGCTGACAACAAAATAATTTTTGGGTGTTCGCGGCTGGCAACCAGGGCCGCCTGCTGCATATCGTTCAGCGCGTCGATATGCAAGCGCGCCAGTATTTCTTTCCATTCCATGCAGCGAAGATATAGTTGGTTTTCGCTTTAAAGCCAGTTGATTAGGTAAATTCCGACCATTTATCTTTGCGCCATGAAGGCCGCCACCGTAAACGAAATCAAAACAGCGCTCGAATCCCTTTCGCACCCCCAATTGGAATCGCTTTGCCTGCGACTGGTAAAATTCAAAAAGGAAAACAAAGAGCTGGCAACCTATATGTTGTTCGAGGCCGACAACAGCAACCAGTATATTCAGGAAGTAATCAACGATATGACCGCGGGCTTTGCCGACATCAATGCCAGCAACCTGTATTTTGCCAAGAAGAGCCTGCGCAAATGGTTGCGCGAAGCGAATAAGCATGTCCGTTATATTGGCACCAAAACGGCCGAAGTGGAATTGTTGATGGCCTGGTGCAAACTGCTCAGAAAATCGGGTATCCCTTACGATAAGAGCCCGGCGTTGGTGAACTTATATCTATCACAAGTCAAAAAGATCAAGAAGGCAATTGATGGTTTGCACGAAGACCTGCAGTACGACTATACGCGGGCGCTCGATGCTTTGGCGAAATAGCCAATGCTGTTATTAAGCAGCCCTCGGTATTATATTGTATTACTAATTTTGCAGCATGCGCGACTACAAAGAATATTTTATCATTCCGGCTGAGCCCGGTGAATTGTATATAGCATTGACCAATACTGCTACCATCCGACTGTGGACGGGTGAAGAGGCCATTATGTCAGAAGAGCCAGGTAGTGAATTCAGTTTGTGGGAAGATGCCATTGCCGGACGAAATATCTCGTTCGAAAAAGGAAAATCAATTGTGCAGGAATGGTATTTTGGCGATGAACAGCCGACGCCATCAATCGTTACCATGCGCTTGCATGCGCACAAGGCAGGCACTTCGTTTGAAGTGCGGCAAACGAATATCCCCGATGAGGCATATGACGAAATCGTGGAAGGCTGGCGAGAAGTTTATATCGCCAGCCTGCTTGATTTTTATGTCGAATAATTTCAGGCAACAGAAAACAGGTTACAGGCAATCGCCCGTCTCTTTTGGTTTGATATAAGGTGCTGTACGCGGCGGCATGATCCAATTCGCGAATGGATTGATGGGTACAATCTTGGTCAATACAGGTGCTTTCGGTGCAGCCGGCAGTTTGCCGTTTTTCTTCTTGCGACTCACCGGGTGGTGGATCTGCGGTTTTTGATTTTGGAAAGCGGGTATCATGTACTTCTGTTTATACCCAATTTGCCCCAAATTCCAGGCCAGCATCGGCGCCGAAATGTTAAGTTCGTTTGGGGAGAGATTTACCGCAAAAAAATTACGGTTCGCTGACAAACTACCTCAACGGTGTTCTGCATACGCACACCGACTGATGCCCTTTTCAATTTTGGCACAGTCCTGCGGCGTCAATAATATGTCTGCAGCACACAAAGCATCTTTTAATTGTTGTTCATGCCGAATGCCAACCACGGCAGTCGACACTGCCTTGTTGGCCAATGCAAACGCGATGGCAATGGAAGCGGGTGAAGTTTGTATAGCAAGCGCCAGGTCGCTGATCGCCGCCGCGGCTGTTGCAACCGTATCGGTGCTATGGCAGAGATAGGGTCTCGGCGTTTTTCCCGCAAGGAGTCCGCCGGCCACGGTGCCCCGCGCTAACACGCCAATGTTTTTGGCGGACAATAAATGGAAACAGTCTTCTTCTGGCCGGCTATCGAGCAAACTATATTGCATCATGACCGTCGATATGGCAGACAATGCCGCAAAGCGGCGGATCACATTGGGCCGGATCGAGGAGATGCCATAGTAGCGGATCTTGCCCTGCTGCTGCAAGGTGTGGAACGCATCAATGACTTCTTCGATCGGGTCATCGATGGTGCCACCGTGTAGTTGATACAAATCAATATAATCGGTGCCCAGCCGGCGAAGGCTCTCGTCTGCCGCGCGCAAAATATAGTCGCGCCGGGGGTTCCAGGTCCAGCTTTCGCCATCGGGGTTTAACTGGTTACCGACCTTGGTCGCAATCAGTATTTCCTGGCGGCGACTTCCCAGTGCCTTGCCCAGCATCGTTTCATTTTCGCCGCGATTATATAGATCAGCGGTATCGAAAAGGGTGATGCCGCCATCGATGGCCTGGCCAATGAGGGCAGTATGGTCGCCGGCAGCGGGATCGAGCGACATACAGCCGAAGGCGATGCGGCCGCCTATGAATCCTTTATTATCTGCTGTATGACGTTCCATGATTCAATAACTTTATGTACCACTGAAGAAATTTTATACTTCTACTGAAATAACCACCATGAAAAAAATGCCTATTTCCCTCGCCGTTGTCGGTATATGCTTTTTGTTTGCCTGCCAGTCGGCAAAGTCGAAGAAAGAGCCACAGAACGGTTTATCAACCTGGCCAATACAAACTGATAGCGCGGCTGCGGCGAATACAAGTAACGAAAAAAAAGTGGATTCAGTTTCGCCTGTTGGTGATACCAGCAACCTGCCGCTGGTAGATACTTATTGGGTGTTGACCGAACTGGGTGGCAATCCATATACTGTCAAAACAGGTAAGAGAGAAATTTATATCCGCCTAAAAGCGGACAGCAGCGTGGAAGGGTTTTCGGGCTGTAACCGGATTGGCGGTAGATACGAAATAAAAACGGGTGATCGGATTCGGTTCGACAAACTAATGGGCACCCTGATGGCATGCGACGACCTGAAGCTGGAAGATCTTTTCAAAGCGAGCCTGCAAAAAGCCGATAACTATAACTATGGCAACAACAAACTCGTGCTCAACAAAGCGCGTATGGCGCCGCTGGCACGGTTTGTTGCAAAAACAAGTTTGAAATAAAATCGTAGGTAAAGAGGGGAACACTATTGCCCCATTTTTTCCATCTCATCGGCACTGGGACCATAACTGCCCGGAATGGCGATATTGAGGAGACGCAAGTACACGCCCAATTGCGCGCGGTGGTGGGTGTTTTGGTTTAGCGCGTGGCGGATCACGACTCGTTTCGGGTCTTTCATGTAAACATCATCGCCGCTGCGCATAGTCCAGGTTTTTTCGAGGTCTTCTGCACTGGCAGCTGTCAAAGCCTTGATGCTTTTTTCCAAATTCTTATCAAAGAAACTGACCAGGCCTGTTGCGCTGTTTTCGTCGGGATAATTATAACCGGCCATGTCCTGGAAATTGAGTTCGCTGGTTTCCAGCATCACGGCTGGCCAGGCAGCAATATCCACCAGGTGATTGGCCAGGGTTTTGATGTCCATGCTTTTGGCATGTGGCTTCCAATCAAAACGGTCGTCGGCGATAATTGCCAGAAACTTACGGGTGGTTTCGCCTTCCTGGATTACTTCGTCGAGAAATTCTTTCGCTGTGATCATATAAAAAATTTAATAGACCAAAGTAATGGCCAACGGATGACAACGGTATGTCAGTAGCTTATTTCGTTTCCAGTTTTTCCCTGATTTCCTGCATTTGGAAATATTGGTATAAACGCAGGGCCTGATCGGCCACGCAGTTCCAATAGAGGGCAGGGGCGGTTCTTTGCTGGTAAGCGCTGGTGCTGGAAACAATCGTTTTTCCGTAGCGTGTGGCAACAACATGCAATGCACTGTTCTGCGCAAATAAATAGCCGGGTGTACTGGTGAGAATGGCCTGGTCGTCGCGGGAAACAACCGCGGGTGCGTCCGCGAGCAGGCTACGGTCGTTGGTCAGTGTTTGTTGCACTATATCGCGCGGAGCGGCAATCTCCACCATCGAAGTGACGGTTCTGGTTCTTGGCATTTTATAAATACTCTCCAGGGCGATGAGTGCCGGTACGGAAATAAAAAGAAGGATCAGCGACATAGAGAGTTCGCTGCGCAGCCTGGAACGCAGGTAACAGAGTCCCAATAAAAAACCGAGATAACTAAACAAGGCCAGCAAGGGGGTTGCCATCAACAACCAGGGCAAGGTTTCTAATCGAAACAGCAGGAGGCCGACTGTATAAACAAGCAAGGTCAGCCAAGAGGTATCGCGTAAGGATTTGCCACGCATATCGTGCGGATAGCCGTGTAATACCGTACTACCGGCTGCCAGCACCAGGGGGAGAACGATATTCAGTCCCCAGCCACGCCAATGCAATAAGTGCAACGAAAAATAAGCGAAGCCCCAACAAAGGGTGCATACAAAAAGTATATAAATGGTTGATCTGGTAGGGTGCCGGGTCATTTTCACAAAACTATTTAGATAACGACGAAACTGCTTTTTAGTTAATCGTGAAACACCCCTTTTTGACCAATTTTCGAGGAACGCCCATTCGTCGAAACAAAACCGTTAAAACGAATCCAAAACTGTTAACACCCAGAAGAAACCCCGCCTGCACGCGGCAGCAACTAAACACGGCCTTCGTCGATGGGTTCCCACAATTCAATTTTATTGCCCTCGGGGTCTAACAGGTGAATGAATTTTCCGTAGTCGTAGGTTTCGATTTGATCGAGCAGGGGAACGTTTTGTTTTTTTAGTTCTTCTACCAGGGCTTCGAGGTTATCGACCCGGTAATTGATCATGAACGCTTTGGTCGACGGATCAAAATAATTGCTGTTTGCCGCAAAGGCCGTCCACTCCGTGAGTCCTTTTTTTGCACTCCCTTCTTCCCGCCATTCGAAACTGGCGCCATAGTCACCACTATCGATGCCCAAATGCGTCTTGTACCATTCATTGATGGCTTTCGGGTCTTTGCTTTTAAAAAACACTCCGCCGATGCCGGTTACTTTTTTCATTTGAAGTTGGTTGTTGGGTTGCTGACTGTTTTGTTTTTACACGGTTAGTTGGCGAGGGCATGTAGTTCTGCTTGTAAATTTTGCCTGGCTTTCGCTTCATACAAAGCATGAAAATGCGCTGTTTTGAAAATCCGATCCATATGTAAAAAATGCTCCAGCACTTTTCTTCGACCGGGTTTGTAAGCCAGGTCGGGATAGAACTTATATTCTTTCCTGATTTGGGCACTGTATTGGTTGTAGCTGTCGGGATCTGCACCCAATATCGAAAGATCGGCATCTGTAAAGAAAGAGGCATCGGCTACGGGTGTGGTCTTGTGTGATTTCGTGGCCATGATCAAGGTTCTACAAGCATTGATTCGATCCCAGGGAACAGGCAGGTTGCCCAGTCGCATCGCTGCCAGGGCACTGCTTTTTTCTTCATTGTCCTGTTTAAGGGTATTGTACACGATATCATGATAGCTGATGGCAAAAACCATCATGTCCCAATCGTTGATCCATTCTTTTACGGGTAGTAGTTGTGAAAAAAGATGTTCGAGGTGCCGCAGGTTGTGGTAGCGGCGGGTTGTGTGCGAATGCGCGGCCTGGATTTCCTTCCACAAGGCATCAATGCCAGTAGTATCGGCGCTATAGTGGCCGGCTATTTCTTTAAAAGTCGATTCCAGCATAAATGGTGAACAGCCATTAAAATTAATGGAAAGAAATTGTTCCCATCTGCCGCTTGTATAACTAGTGCATAAGCGGTTTCGCAATTTTACTATCGAGATCCAACTGGAAAAAATGATCTTTTTCCGTTCGTAAAAACAACTGCCGGTCTTTGATCAGCATTTCGGTAATGTGATCGTGCTGGAGGTCTTCGGGCAGGTGCGGATTGTACATGATGCGGTACAACAACACCGACCAAATCGGCTTTCCATTGGCGGCATCGAGGGCAACGATGCGGCCCATGCGGTTCACCGGCGCTGTTAGTAGCAGATTTTCGAACCGGACCGGGTAAACCTCCCTGGGAATAAATCCCGGCCGTTTTATCGCAGTTTTGCGTTCGTTTTTGTGAAACATGGTGCGGATTTTGCGAAGGGTCTAAGAGTCTGTAAATTCGACCTATCTATAACGTTTTCAATGTGTTCTGCATTGTATATTGTGAACAAAGCCTGTCAACATTTGTTAATAAAATTCAGTTGCATGTCATTTTTACAGAATTTAATAGCTTAGTGCATTTATAGAAGACAGATTCGTGTTTGATTTGCAAAATGACCCGACCGCTTTGAACTAACCGCCGCATGAGACTAGCCGCCTTATTCCTATGCTTCTGTGTAGGCTGTTTATTTTTGTCAATAACCCAATCGGTTATTGCGCAAAATGTCGGCCGGCAATTCTCTGCACGCTTGCTTGATTCAGTCAACCACCAGCCGGTTGTATATGCCACCGTAAACATCTTCGACACCCAGAAAAAAATAATTGCCAGTGGCTATGCCGACGAAAAGGGATTGGTTAAAATAGAAAAGATTGTACAGCAACCCAGTGCGTTAGAAATAACCGCCACGGGTTATAAGGCGATCGAGATCGAATGGCATTGGCCCGCTTCACAACAGATAGTTGATATTGGAACGATACAGCTTGTTGGTTCATCCGATAACCTGGAGCAGGTGATTGTAACGGGCCGTCGTCGCCTCGTAGAACAAAAGCCCGGCATGCTGGTATACCGGGCCATCAACGATCCCTCTAACCAGGGTGGCACAGCCGCCGATGTTTTGCGCAAGGCGCCCATACTCAATGTTGATGCGCAGGGAAACGTGAGTATGCGCGGCAGTTCGAGATTGCGTATCTTGATCAATGGAAAGTTCTCCGGACAAATGGCCCGCAACGCAGCCGATGCCCTCAACATGATTCCGGCAAATATCATTGAGTCGGTAGAGATCATCACCAATCCTTCGGCCAAATACGATGCAGAGGGCACGGCCGGCGTTATTAATATCATCACCCGAAAAGGAACCAATAAAACAACCGGCGCGTTGGAGTTGAGTGCGAGTAACCTCAACCAGATGTTTAATCCGCGCATTGAATTTACCAGTGGCAAATGGAATGTTTCCGTGCATGGGCACCTGCATCGGATGATAACCAAACAACAAGCTGATTACTATCGTGTATTAAAATCTGATAACAGCACGTTGTACCAGGAATGGCGGGGCAACAATGCGGCGCCGCATGGCTCGGCAGATTTTACGGTGGTGTATGATGCCGACTCGCTTACCGAATGGAGCCTTGGTATCAATACCAGCCTCGGCCACTGGCCCACCAATAGTACGATTGCCAACAGAACCGTTGAATCCAATCGCAGTTTGCGCGAGGCCTATGTACAGAACACCCATTTTACAAGTAACTATTTCAATACAGATATCAACCTGGCCCTCAAAAAGAAATTGCAGCGACCGGGGCATGAACTGGTGGTACAGGCACAATGGTCGCCGGGAAAGAGCCGCGAGCCTTACCAATCGTCGCTTTATAACCAGGCAAACGTTTTATTTTATGAGGAAGACAACCAGAATAGAATCCGCAAAAACGAGCTGACTTTTCAGACCGATTATGTTCTGCCCTTCAACACAAAATATACGCTCGAAACGGGAATTAAAGGCATCTGGCGCAAAGCAAGCAACCGATACAATGTATTGTCTAATACCGGCAGCGGCTGGGTAGAAGAAGCGGATCGTTCGGATTATTTCAGCAATGACCAGGAAGTGGCAGCGGCTTACGCATTGATGAAGGCCACTATTAAAAGTTGGTATTTTGAAGGCGGACTTCGTTATGAACAAACTTTCATGCGTGGTAATCTTCAGCAAGCAGCACAAAAGTTCAGCCAACAGTTTGGTAACCTGGTACCAACGGCCACGATCACCCGAAAACTCAATGCCGACCAAAACCTGACATTGAGTTATACCAAACGAATTACGCGGCCGTATATCGCCGACATGAACCCCAATATCAATGCCAGTGATCCCAAGAACCTGTCGAGCGGAAACCCTGATCTCCGGCCCGAGATCAGTCACCAGGTAGAACTGGTGCATGGCCTCAATGCCGGGCGCTCGTTTTTCCTGAACAGTTCTTTTTTCTGGCGCAAAACCGATAATTCCATTATTGAATACAGCAGTACAGATGCAGCCGGTATTGTATTAACGCGCAAAGAAAACCTGGCCGGCAACAGCAGCACCGGTGCGAATATTTCAGTCACCACTATGCCGGTAGAATGGATGACGTTGAATGGCGGCTTCTCTTCTTACTATGTCAAGTATAGAAGTGCGGCCCTGGCTATTAACAACAATGGCTGGATAAACGATTTGAGTTTGAATGCAGCCGTTCGACTGCCAAAGAAATACAGCGCCCAACTTACTTTTTATTACAACGGAAAACGTTTCAACCTGCAAGGCGACGGCTCGCCTATGCTGTATTACAGCGGCTCGGTGAAAAAAGAATGGAGCAAGCCCAAGTTGTCGCTAACACTGTTGGCAGTAAACCCTTTTAATGAATACACGCCGCAGGATGTATGGGTTCGTACCGACAATTTTTATTCGTATAGCCGCGATCGATATTACCTGCGCGAATTCAAGCTGACGCTGAACTGGGAATTCGGGACAACGAATGGCAGTCGCCGCGGGCAAAAGATCAGCAACGACGACATACGTTCTAATGACCGGCGCTGACGACGGGCGGTAGGCGCGAAGCAAAAACCAGGCATTGGGCCGATTTTTGTACATTCAGCGTCAATACGTCAAATCATGAAGCCATTATGGAGAAACTTGTTGCTCCTGGTGCTGTCTCTGGTTGTTTGCCTCTATTCAGTATATATTTTATCGCCGCGCTACCTACCCGGAACTGCTGAACCGGCAAACCGCTTTTCGGCCTTACGTGCCAGTGAACATTATCGTGTAGTTGCTGCCATGCCACACATGACAGGCACCATCGCCAACACGCGGGTGCGTGATTCGATCATTGCGTGGTGCGATTCATTTAAACTCGATGTGCAAGTGGATACTGCCATCGGGCTGCGCAGCTTTTCGAGTATAACCCTCGGCGCTGTTACCTACAATATTCGGGCACGATTGCGGGGCACTGGTTCCGGTCGCGCTATTTATGTGGTCTCGCACTACGACTCAGCACCCAATTCTTATGGTGCGGGCGACGATGGCATAGCTGTCATTGCCATGATGGAATCCATTCGCGCCCTGCGGGCGGATCACAAAGCCTTTAAAAACGACATCGTTTTCTTGTTCACCGATGCTGAAGAAGCCGGCTTGCTGGGCGCTGCTGCCAGTATGCGTGATAGCAGTATAAAAAAAGACATGGCCATTGCTTTCAATTATGATGGCACGGCGGTACGGGGCGCTAGTATGTTGCTGGAAGCGAGTCCCTCGGTTCGGCCATTGTTAGAACATTACCGCAACCTGCCACATCCCTTTGGTACTTCGCTTTCGGCCGAAGGCAAAAAACGCGCGCCAGGCCACCTCGATTTCGAATTGTTTAAAGAAGCCGGTATTCCTGGTTTCAGCCAGGTATTGCCCGAAGGCAGAAGTCATTACCATAGCCTGATTGATCGCCTCGAAGCAATCGACCTGAAAACTGTGCAGCAACACGGTGAAAACATGCTGGCACTCATCAAAGAGTTTGGCGATGTCAATCTGCAACAATTGAAAGGAGAAGAAGTCTATTATTTTCCGGTGCTCAATCATCTTTTTATTTATGCGGCGAGCTGGCAACTATGGTTGCTGTTATTGTGCAACGGTTTGTTTATTGCTTCATTTGTTTTGTTTTTGCGCGAAGAGCGCGAAGCCGGCAATGAAGCGCCCTGGGGCTCGTTTATGTTTGCCGTGGCGCGCTTTCTGTTGGTGTTGCTCTTCTCTTTTGTCATCGCCTATGCGCTGTTGTCGCTGATACAGAAAGCGTATCCGGACCTGGCGCGTTTTCAAAATTATGAAAGCTACAATGCCTGGCTGTATTATATCGCCCTCGGCTGCAGCGCCTTGACGGTTTTCGGTTGTGTATATGCGTTTGGTAAAAGAACGTTTAGTGTGCCGGCCGCCATGGCTGGATTTCATTTTTTATTGATCGTATTGGCCGATGCTTTGTACACCCAGGTGCCGTCGGCCTTGTATTGCTTGCTGTTCCCGCTGCTTTTTTCTTTGCTTGCTGCCCTGGTTCGCTGGCGGCGTGCCGACGAAACAGCCGCCCGTGGCCCACGCACCTTACTGGGCTTTCTTGCCGCCTTACCCGCTTGCTTGTTGTTGCCGACCGTTATTTATTTTAGTTATGCAGGCGCGTTTGGCTTATCGGTGTATACGGCTGCTTTGTGTGTGCCGGTCGTTATATTGGCCGGTTTCCTCCTGCCTTTGTGGAAAGAGGTGGATTATAAATTGCCTTACTGGCTCCCGGGACTCTCGTTTATGGGCGTATTGATCTGTTTTCTGTTTGCGCATTTGGGCAGTCATTTCAGCAGTCGGTATCCGCTTCGGTCCAGTTTATATTATCGGTATGATATGGACAAAAACCAGGCTGTCTGGCTGTCAGATATTGGCCATACAGATCGATGGAATAAAATCTATCTCGGCAATGCCAAGCCGGGTGTGTATACTGATTCAACTTTTCTTTATAGTCGCTCAGAATTAACTGAGCGGTTGAACAGCAAGGCCGATACCCTCGATGTATTGGCACCTGTTATACGCCTGGCGAAAGACAGTGTAGCCAATGGCAGTCGTTATGTTCAATTGGTGTTTGCTTCCAGTCGCGAAGCAACACTGTTACGGGTAGCCTTTGGTGCTGTGGTGGTGAAAGACATGGTGATCAATGGTATACCGGTTACTGATGCGGTGGTTGATACTGCCAGACGTATTCAGTTCTGCGGACTAGGAAACGACTCTCTTCGGGTAGGCATCCGCGTTAAAGAAGGGGTGACCTTACCGGTCACCCTGATTGATTATACCCGCGGGCTGCCGCCTGCATTGGAAAAAGTCATTCGCCCTGACGACATCGTGCCGACCGCCGGCTGGAATGCGAACAGTACACAGCTACTGGTGCGAAGAAAGTTTTAACAAAGCAGGCATCACGCCTATTTCGTAATCACTACTTTTCCGGCGCCATTGTAACTGTGGTATTCGGGATTGTACATGGCATCGGCACTGGCCGGTCCCATTCTGTACTCACCCACCGAAACGGCACGCACCGCATAATAATATCGCTGCACATTGCTGTTTGCATCTACAAACATATGAATGCGATCGTCGCGTACATCAATATTCACCGGCGTATAGCCGTCTTTGATCCAGTCCATGCCCGGTATTTCTTTGGTGCGCGGATTTTCAATTTCAAAACCGGCCGGTAACAGATCAGTGATGACCACATTGTCAATACTACCCGAATACGCTTTCTCGAGCGTGAGTTGTACAATGATGAGGTCGTTCTGTTTAAAGTTGTTTCCACTAATCGGCTTGCCATTGCGGGTAAAGAAAGCACGCCTGATCTTTAAGTAATTGTCTTCTGCCTTGTAATCACCGCTGGCACTGATGCCTTCGCTTTCCCACCAATAATACACGGGCGCATTGCCGCTGGTGGCTATACTAACGGTAGCACTGCCCAATTGCGCAGAAGTGAGGCTGATATTACTATTATCGAGTTTACCAACAGTTTTTCCATTCGCGGTTACGGTTGCTTTGGCGGCGCCCTTGCTACTCAGGCGGGCCATCTTGCCAATGGCCAGCAAGCTGAAGGCGCTTTCTTGCGTTGTGTAATAGCGATCTGTTTTTAACTCGTTTACCAACTGCCGGGCCATGGTTGTTATCTGTGGATTAGCAGGATCCACTTCCAGCAACGCATTCAAGGCCACAGCCTCGTCGCGGATCGGCGAATAAAAACTGCCACCGGTTTGCGGCGTACTCACTTCACCGGCAAAAGAGTTGGGTAGCAATTCACGGAAACGTGCTTTGTCGCCCGCAATTGCATAAGCAGCCGCCAATAAGTACTTGCCATCAAGTGCCAGCAATTCCGGCCGACCCTTATAATAGTTCATACTCGCGATATTCGGCCGGCCCGCGAGGCTCAATACATACAACGAATACGCCACTTCTTTCGGCGCGATTTTGCGATTCTGATCGCGGTTGTAGATATAGTTGATTGTACTCTTCACCGCCAGTTTGGCGTTGATATAGCCCAACAGGGTTTCAAGTAAACTGGCGTCTACTTCAAAGCCGGCTTTTTTTGCTTCCAATAAAAACTGTGCAGCATAAGCACTGGCCCACCAGTTTTCAGTATCGGCATTGTCCCACATGGTGATCGCACCGGTGTACAACTGGCGCATTTTTATTTTGCGGATGGCTTCCTGCACATTCGATGCCGCGCTGGCGCGGGCTGCACGATCGCTCTGCAACACCTCGCTCAGGTCGCTGAAATACAATTGCGGAAATGCTGCCGATACGGTTTGCTCCGTGCAACCATACGGATATTGCAGCAGGTAACGCAATTGGTTGCCCAATTCCATCGCCGGATTTCTCGTCAGCACCAATTTGTATTTGCTGCTGTTACTGATGAAATCGGATGTATTGATAGTGATCGTTTGGTTGCTGTTGGCCGCCAAAACACCACTACCGGTAATCTGTTGCAAGGTAGAAGGGGGGCGTACAGTAATATCAGTTTCGTCATTATAGTTGCCGCTACCGCCGCTTACAGCAATATTGATTTTGGCAGCGCCGATAGCCGGTTTTGCCGTTACCTGGAAAAGCGCTTGTGCCTCACTGTTAGCCGGCACGCTGATCGATTGGCTGTTGCTGCCAATGATATCAACGGGACCGCTTACCGTGATGGTTGCTTTTGCATTGTTGGCGGTGGTAGTGGTATTGCTGATGGTAACGGGCACACTGATGGTGTCGCGCGGACTCAAAAACCGCGGCAACGCTGTACTCAATACCAGGGGATCGGCAATACGCATGTTCTTTTCGGCCGAACCAAACTGGTTGTCTTTCCAGGCCACCGCCATCAATCGCACTTCACCACTAAAGGCAGGGATATCTACTGTAAAACTGGCTTCACCGCCGCTGGTCGTCGCAATGCCACTCCAGTAACTCAAAATCTTTATCCGTTTATTGGGCATGGGGTTTACCCGCTGGTCCATTTTCAGTTCGCCGTCACCACCCGTGCTGCTGCGCTTGGCACTTAGTTCAGGAAACAACAAGGGATACATATCAAATGCATTTACCCCCAAGGCCCGCTGTGCGTAGAAGAAGCCAAAGGGATCTGGTGTTGTAAAATCAGATACCTGCAATACCCCATTGTCAACCACGGCCAGCGTAACCTTGCTGCCCGCGGGCGCTTTCACTTTGATGGTTTGTTTTGTTTTTGAGCGACTTTCTTTTGCTGCAATAATTTCCGGCTGTATCTTTCGGCCATTGTCTTCTACTGTGATGCTCTTGAAACCATGCGCCACCGTGAGTGGAATATCCGAAACCCCATGCGGTTTGAACAGCGTAGCGGTGATATACACATTGGGCAAGTAATCTGCCGTTACCGGAATTTCCAGTGTAGCCGTGCGCTTATCCACTTGCAGGTATTGATGACTCAATACTTTGTCTTGTTCAAGCGTTACCAGCATGCGACCGCTGAATGGCGTTTTAAACAGCAACTTAACTTTTTCACCCGCTGAGTATTTTTCTTTGTCGGTGGCAATATCTACTTCGCCTTCTGTATTCACTTCAAAGCTATTGTTGTCGCCGCCCCAGTATCCATAACTGTAGAAAGCCCGGCTTACATAGCTGTTACTGCCGGGGATGGCTACCCGCAGTTGGTAATTTCCCGGCGAACGGGGAACAAAGGAGTAGATGGTTTTTTCGCCGCCAATGGTGATCTGCCCGCTGGCTACTTCTTTCTCCTCGCGCTGCGAGTCGTACCTGAAATAACTGCCGGTTTTGTTTAATACGGTATGGTATTCTTCTTTGATCACTTTCACATCGGCAATGGTACCGGGCAGCACCTTCCCTGTTTTGTCGAGGGCAATCAGCGGAAAATCTACTTTTTGGTTCAGCGGAAAATAACCATAGCCATTGTCGCCGATACCGAAGAATTTGTCTTGCGTAAAAATGCTTGCTTTTGCACCGCGACTTACCGGTCGACCCGTTTCATCAAATACCGTTGTATAAAAACTGGCGCGCAACTGTCCGATATTCTTATACATTTCCGGCACGGTATAGGCCACCTGCGCCCTGCCGTTTTCGTCGGTATTGCCTTCCACCAATTTCTTGTCGAAGAAGCTGGTCTGGTTGGTTAGCGCAAAACTGTATTGCGGGTATTTGTTGTTGTAGAATTGTTGTTGTACAACCTGGATTTCGGTTTCGTATTTGCGATTGGCGGCCGGCGGACCAAAAAAGTTGGTTGCCGCAATGGCGAGATTGGTCGTTTGCGCTGCAGTCAGTTCTTCTTTATCAAGTGTCGTAACTACTTTGATGCGATCGGGCACAAACTCTTCGATCATGAAGGGCATACTGCTGATCAATACATCATTGCCCGAATAAGCTTCGAGGGTATAGCTGCCAGTTAGCGCGGCTACGGGAATATCAATGGCTCCTTCGGTGGCGCCGCTGGCATCGAGGTTTTTACGGAAATTCTTAAACTCCTTACCGGTAGGCAACAGAAATTTGAATTTAACCGGAATCTCACCGGGCGATTTCCATTGGTAATCGCGCGTGATCAACGCAAAATGCAACTGCTCACCCGGCCGGTATATATCCCGCTCTGCGTACAGGAAGGCGTCAAGCCCCGTGCTGTTGAGCCGTTTTCCACCCACATCGAAACGGGAGGTGTTTACCGAAGTATTGTTGAATAAAATGTAGTTGAAGTCGCCGGCAGATTTTGCGATGATCATCGCCGGTTTAAAGCCTGCAAATTCTTTGCGCGCATAGTCGATGTCGGCAACGCCTTCTGCGTTCGAGGTGCCCATGCCCAATACCTGGTTATTAGCACCATAGGCAATCACGTTGATGCCTGCCAGGGCCTGGGCCGATTGAATAGAATTGGTGAATACCACAATTTTATCTCTTGCTTCTTTGGCAATCAAACCAATATCAGACATCGATACAAATCGACTATCAGCTACCCAGTAATCTTTTTTACTGCGAACCTGAATATGGTAACTGCCTTTGTTGTCGGGCAGTTTGTCGGTGAAATTGAAATTATAAAGCCGGCTGCCATTGCTCATCGGCAGGCTTCTGGTATCTATTTCCTGCTGGTAAATGATATCGCCCAGGCTGGCATCACCACCCTGGTAGTCGCTGTATTCTTCGTCTTCGTTGCTGTTCGTGTTTGGGTAATAGCCATAGCGATGCGCAGCGAGCAAGTTGCTCTCGTAGATTTTACTAATCACCACTTCTAGCCGATCGATATTCGTAATCTTCAAGGCAATGTTTTTCGCACCCAATGCCGACAGATAAGCACCGCGGGTGCCAACAAAACTGACAGAGGGTTCCAGTTGGCCAAAGGCAATATTGTTGGTGTAGACTTCGCGTAGTTGTCCGCCGATGCGACCGCGCAAACCCTTACCCAACTCAATTTCATAACTCTTCTCTTGCGAAAACGCATCTGAACTGATTGTAAAACCCTCATCGGTCACATCTGCTTTAAACTTAACGGCGGGACTAAACTTGATGTTTCCCGCCAGCGAGGCCGCTTCAATCGGCTGGCTGGTTTTCACATATACCTTACCGTTCGTGCCGTCGTGGTCGCTTTCCAGGTCGGTAATCACCAGCACAAAGGGCGAAGGAAGAATAATATCCGCCTTGGCATCTTCTATGGCCGGATTCGATCCGTCTTTTGGCGTTACTCCCTTGGCCAGCGTAATTGAGAGCGGCACGTCTTTGTCCGCCGGCTGGAGCGTGGGTAAGCGAAGTTCTATTTTATCACTTGCGGCAGCGGAAATCAGTTGAAAGGCGACGGGTTTTCCCTCACTGCTAACGCTTAGTTTGTCTTTCAGGGCTGTTGGATCAACCGGATAATTGAATTGCAGGTCGATGCGGGGCAGGGCTTTGCGGCTGGTTTCGTCGGCAAGCATCCATACGGCCTGGCTGCTTTCCAGTTGTAACAAGGGCGTAGAAAAGCTGCGATCGTCCAGCTTGTCGAAGCCACCATATTCACTGTTGATCAGGAGCTGTTTGGTAAACGCCATTTTGTAAGTAGTGGCTGGTTTTAGTGGCTGGGATGGAGAGAACACCAGTTGCTCCGGGCTCTCCCAACGAAAGCGACCCGGAATAGCCGGCTCGAATTTTACATACTGCGTCGAATCCCAGCGATTGAGCAGGGAGTCTTTTACTAAGGGATGGTTAAAACGAAACACCAGGTTCTGGAGGGGTTGCACTTCCTTTTCGGCGTTTGTAAATTCGAGTGTTACTTTAGAGGAATTACAAGCAAAGCACAAAACGGCCACGAAAGCCAGCAATGCGCGCATCGGTTTGGAAATCATTTGGGGGGAGGTTGTATCCCAAAATTATTATATGGATGAACGATCTCAAAATAAACTATCCGCCAATCCTTTGTTAAAGACGATGAATAGAAATTGGTTTGCGGGTGGCAGGGGCTGGTGGCGAGCGCTCGGTATTGTCGGGATCGGCTGGGCCTTCTTTTTCCTTTTGTTGTGGCTGCTGCCATTGCCGGCAGAAAAAGGCTGGTCAACCATTGTAACCGACGAACAGGGAACGGTTATTCATGCCTATCTAAGTGCCGATGATAAATGGCGGATGAAAACCGAACTGGATGAGATCTCGCCCCTGCTTCAACAGGCGATCATTGAGAAAGAAGACAAATGGTTTTACCATCACCCGGGCGTGAATCCGCTGGCCATGGCGCGGGCTTTTTTCAGGAATGTATTTACAGGTCGGCGAACATCGGGTGCCAGTACCATTACGATGCAAGTGGCGCGCTCACTGCAACCGGGGCGACGAAGCTATTCGCGAAAAATACTGGAAGTGTTTCGCGCTTTTCAGTTGGAGCTGCGCTATTCAAAGAAAGAGATTTTACAGATGTACCTAAACCATGTTCCCTATGGCGGAAATATTGAAGGGGTGAAATCAGCGGCGGTATTGTATTTCCAGAAAAACCCCTGGCATTTGTCGCTGGCTGAAGTAATGGCACTATCGGTGATCCCTAACCGCCCAAATTCGTTGGTGATGGGTCGCGACAATGAAAGGATTGTCGGGGAAAGAAATCGCTGGTTACAATATTTCCGCGAACAGCGAATTTTTGCAGAAGCTGATATCAAAGATGCCATGGATGAGCCGCTGGCCGCGTTTCGACATGCGGCGCCACAGGAACTTCCCCATTTGTCGTATCAACTGAAAAAAAGCGGGCAGCCAATTATTCATACCTGGATCAGTCGCAATACACAGTTCAAAGTGGAAAAGCTATTGGGTGATTATGTGCGCGGCTTGCAGTTTCAGCATATTCACCAGGCGGCGGCCATTGTGATTGACAATAGAACAAATCGGGTGATTTCATATGTGGGTTCGGCTGATTTTAAAGACAGTGTTGACGGCGGACAAGTAAACGGTGCGGCAGGCATCCGCCAACCAGGCTCTACCTTAAAACCCTTGTTGTATGGCATGTGTATCGACAAGGGATTGCTGACAGCAAAGGCCGTCATCACCGATGCGGCGGTTAATTATGCAGGCTATGCACCTGAGAATTATGACAAAAAATTCAACGGTTATGTGACCATGGAATATGCATTGTCGCATTCCTTGAATATTCCTGCCGTGAAGAGTTTGCGAATGTTGGGAAAAGATGCTTTCATCCAGGAATTGTCTTCGTTGCATTTTCGGCAGGTGCAGAATGACCAGAAAAAACTGGGACTGTCGATGATACTCGGCGGTTGTGGTACTACGTTAGAAGAACTAACGGCGCTGTTTGCGGGCTTTGCACAAGAGGGGCGTTACCAATGGCCTGCTTACACGCAGGCCGACAGCCTCTTGCCTTCGCGACGAATGATTTCAACAGGCGCCAGCTTTATGCTGAATGATATTCTCAGTAAAGTGAACCGGCCTGATTTTCCACTGAACTGGGCAGCCACCGAAAAGATGCCGCGCATCGCCTGGAAAACAGGCACCTCGTATGGCCGGCGCGATGCCTGGAGCATTGGGTATAACAAGCATTATACTATTGGTGTGTGGACGGGTAATTTCTCGGGCGTGGGCGTTGAATCATTAAGTGGGGCTGAAGTGGCAACGCCACTGCTGTTTCGGTTGTTCAATACCATCGACTACGACAATGAGAAAGAATGGTTCCAGCAACCAGCCGACGTAGCGGTACGCGCAGTGTGCCCGGTAACGGGTTTGTTGCCAGGGGAACATTGTGCGGAAACCGTGAGCGATTATTTTATTCCGCTGGTTTCAGGAACGCAGGTTTGTCACCACCTGGAAGAGATTGCGGTGAGTGCCGATGAATCGATATCGTATTGCAATAGTTGCCGACCAACAACTGGTTACAAAAAACTATTGTACCAACTATATGATGCCGATATGCAAGCCTGGATGACCGAACGACACATGCTGTATCGAAAAGTGCCGCCACACAATCCTGCGTGCGAAACCATTTTTAAAGATGCGGCCCCACAGATTAAGAGTCCGCAGGCCGATGCCGAATACCTGATCGAGAAAAAGAACCCCGAACCATTGCAACTTGTTTGCCAGGCCGGCAGCGATGTGTCAAAAGTGTACTGGTATATCAACAACAAATTTTACAAAGCGGCTGAATTGGGGCAGAAGGTTTTCTTCACGCCGCAAGAGGGGCCGGTAAAAATTTCTTGCACCGACGACAAAGGAAGAAACAAAGATGTGTGGATTCGCGTGAAGTATATGGATTAACCTTCGTCGTCAGAAGTAAAATACCAGTTCACGTCGAGCGCCAGCAACCTGTCAAATGCATCCCGGTTACAACTACCCACTAGTATGCCGGTGCTATTGCCCTGCTCATCTACGGGTATGCAAATCACGTCTTTAAAATCGTTGCTGAAAACGCGTTGTGGCATGAGGCTGCTGGAATGAACTTCTTTCCAGTTGGCTTCAATATTGGCAATTGTTTGCGGCAACAGCGGCTCAAAGCTATTCGCGTTGTGTGTCAAACCACCCAACACGCCATTGCTGATCGACATCAACAATAAAAATGTTTCCAAGTCTTCTGCATCGAGCAGCCATTCGCCATCGGGCGCAGATGGCGAATAATTGCCGTACACCGGCGGGTTGTCTAACGAAAGATCAGTTGCTTTAATGCCCCAGTAGGCCACCACCTGGTTCTCTTCGTAAAAAACCAGGTAATCGTCGGCGCTGAAGCCAACCTGCTGCGCCGGGTCTATCAACCGGTTGTGCGATGCATTCATTTCGGGACAGCGGCCAAGCGACCGGTAAAATGTTTTTAATACCGCTGGTAAGCGAAGCTCCAGTCGGTTTTCCAATGCAAAGATCGCTTCTTCTGAAAAGCCGAGATTGGCGTTGGCAGGAAGCGCAAATAATGTACTGAGTTGGTCGATATAATTCACGGTGATAAAGCTAAAATAAAACCGGCGCCTTGTAAAATCATTTACGAGATCGGGAAAACTTCACTAATTTTTCTGCATGCGAATTTTATTGTTGATAGGCCTGGTGCTGTGCAGCATCTGCACGCGGGCGCAGACAGCCGATACGATTTACCTGCTCACAGCCGATCGTGTTTTTGATGGTGAAGCCATGCACAACCAATGGGCGGTGTTGATAAAAGCGGATAAGATCGTCGCGGTAGGTGAGAAGAAAAGCCTGGACATTCCCGCCAATGCGAAACGACTCGATTTTCCGGGCTGTACTATTTTACCCGGATTGATTGAAGGACATGCACATTTATTGTTGTATCCCTATAACAGAAAGTCGTGGGACGATCAGGTGTTGAAAGAGTCAGATGCGCTGCGCGTATTGCGTGGTGCCAAACAAGCGGAAGCAACACTGAAAGCGGGCTTCACTACCGTTAGAGACCTTGGTTCAGAAGGCGCTGGTTATGCAGATGTTGCCCTGCGACAAGCGATTGACTCGGGCTGGTATGCCGGCCCGCGGTTACAAGTTGCCGGCCGCGCCATTGTAGCAACCGGCAGTTATGGCCCCAAGGGCTATGACAACGATAGTAAAATTATGTTGGGAGCCGAAGAGGCCGATGGTAATGATGCGGTGCGAGTAGTTCGGTCGCAAATCGGACAAGGCATCGACTGGGTGAAGATCTATGCCGATTATCATTGGGGGCCGAACCGCCAAAGTCTGCCAACATTTTTGTTGGAGGAAATGAAAGCAATGGTAGCCGCGGCAAAATCGGCGGGCAGGCCGGTGGCTGCACATGCTGGTACAGCCGAAGGCGTTAAGCGGGCCGTACTCGCGGGCGTTGAAACGATTGAACACGGCGATGAGTTGGATGACGAAGACATTGCATTGATGAAAGAATACAAAGTCACTTATTTCCCGACTTTGGCAGCATCAGAATCGATCAGGCAATACCGTGGCTGGCGAAAAGGAACAGACCCCGAGCCGGTCGATATCACGGCTAAGAAAATTTCTTTTCGCAAAGCCTTAAACGCTGGTATTAAGATCGGTATGGGGGGTGATGTAGGCGTATTTGCCCACGGCAACAATGTATTGGAAATGGAATTGATGCAGGAGTATGGCATGCCTGCTGTAGAGGTGTTGCGATCAGCTACGGCGGTGAATGCAGCAGCGCTTCACCTGGAAAATACAACCGGCAAATTGCAAAAAGGACTACAGGCCGATGTGCTGGTGGTGATGGGTGATCCTTCCAAACAGGTAAGTGATTGTAGAAAAGTTAAGCTCGTCGTCAAAGGCGGTCGTATCGTACCATGATGTAGAAACGATAGAAGCACTGGGCTTAGATTTCTTTTACCATCGCCAACAGCTTGTTCAAGCCGTTGCTGATATCCGCCTGTTTTTGCTGGTTATTTTGTTTCGAATAAAAGATAAAATCATGCGTGGCATCCCATGCCTGCACGGCTTCAATGGTATCGACCCAAATGGTTTTGTGTTTGCCTAACCAGCCATTGATAACCGTGCCAACCACTTCATTCAACGAAGCCAACAGCGCACCATCCTCATCGTCTTTGCAGGCAGGGTTGGCCGCATTGAAATAACGGTAGCGTAGTTGGCCCAGGTAGAAGAGAAATGCTGCCTCGGGAAATTTTTCCTGTTTACAATACTCGGCACTGCTGATATAAAAAGCGCTGGGATGCTGTTCTTCCAGGAGGGCTGCTTGTTGTAACAAGCTATCGGGTAGTTGGTTGTTTTCCATTAGCCGTTGAGATGTGTTAATCGACCAAGTTCGTCGAATGTTGCCACCAAAAGGTCGGTTCCATTGGAAGCGAAGAGTTGATTGCCGTTGTCGACCAGCGTGTAGCCTTTCAAAATGGCATAAGAAGAAAAAGCATGCCGGTGGTCGAGTTCATACGTAGAAATTAACTGCGAAAAAACAGCCGGCACCCGCAGGTGGGTGTTTTTTCGATTTGTTTCTATCGCCTCACTTTTTACTGTAACCACCAGCAGACCGCTTCCATAATCGGCCAGGTAATAGGCGCTGCTATCAAAAAGACCCGAGGCGATCAGTCCCACCTGGTGTAATTCCTCTTTTGAAAAATCAAAACTTCGAGCGGTCAATAGTTCGATGCCATTTTCTTCGCCGTATTGCTTCAGGTACAATGCTTCCTGTAAAATATGATCAGGCAAATTCGATTGCTGGTTTGCCCAACTCCATAACCAGGTTTGTGGTTCGTTGGCGAAAGACCCCAGTATCTGCATCGAGCCAATCAAATTGTCGTTAAACACGATTTCGGCGCGCTGCACATCGGCATTCCATTTGCCATGGCCGATGATGTCTGAAAAATCAATTTGTTTTTCCAGTGCAATACCTCCGTAGCGTTCCAGGAGTTCGGTTTCGGTTTTGCATGGCCGGTCAAAAAGCGATTCTTGTATCATAGTTGTTAAAAGGAAACGAAAAACGGTTGGTTTTATTTCAGGTACGAAATAGGGCAGAAGATGATTGTATTACTGCACCTTGCCCAATGTAACATTTGTTACCGACCAGGCCACGAACGAGCAATAGGTTTGCGCAAAATTGTTTGCATGCACCGATTTGCTCCACTTGTTCTATACGGCCTTGCCATTTGGTTGATCAGCAAACCGACAACCGGCTTTGCGCAAGACAGTTCATCTCTGCTCACCCTCGAACAGGCGGTGGCTGCGGCTATCACCAATAACCAGTCGGTACAGTTAAGTATGATCGACCAGGATATTGCCGCGGCCAATTACCGGCAAACCAATGCGATGTTTCTGCCGCAACTGAATTTTTCTTATTCAGCCATGCGCACCAATAACCCCTTGAATGCATTTGGTTTTAAACTGCAACAACAAGCCATCACGGCTGCCGATTTCAATCCCGCCACCCTAAACAACCCATCGGGCACTAGTAATATCAATACCAAGCTGGAATTGCAGCAACCCCTGGTGAACCTTGATGTGCTTTACCAACGCAAGGCGGCCGCTATCCAGCAACAGATCTACGGACAACAACTAAAAAGAACAAAAGAATATATCCGCTTTGAAACCACTCAGGCGTATTTGCAATTACAACTTGCCTATGACGCAGTGAAAGTGATGGAGGATGCCTTGCAAACGGCCAAAGCTGTGCAAAAGTTTACCGATGATCGCTTTCAGCAGGGTTTTTTGCAACAATCAGATTTGCTGAATGTGCAGGTACAGGTAGCGGGGGTTGAATCGAATCTCGCAAAAGCCCGGAGTTCCATCAGCAATGCGGCAGATTACCTGTCGCTGCTGATGGGTTTACCCGTCGGAAAAACATACCGCCTGGCGGCTACCCCATCGGAAGATATCTTGCTTACCGGCAGCGATACCAGCCGCGTATCTGCACAACGTGCCGATCTTCGCGCCATGTCTTTAGCGTTGGATGCAAAAAGCCAATCGATCGAAGCCACCAAAAAAAGCCTGCTGCCGCGACTCAACGCGTTTGGCAGTTACCAATACAACGACAATAGCCTGTTTGGTTTTAAAGCCAATGCCTGGCTGGCCGGCCTGCAACTGTCGTGGGATGTTTTCAACGGCAATCGCACCCGTAATCAAATTGCCGTTCAGCAATTGGAACAGAAAAAGATGGCGGTTGATCTCTCGCTGCAAAAAGACAAGAGCGACCTCGAGTTACAGAAAACTCGTCGCGATGTAATTGATGCGCAATTTGAGATCAGCCGGCAAAAAACAGCCGTTGCACAGGCTGCCGAAGCACTCCGCATATTGCAAAACCGGTATGCCCAGGGGCTGGTGAGCACCACCGATATCACCCTGGCTACCACACAACTGGCACAGCAACAATTGGGTCTGGCGCAGGCGGTATTTCGCCAACAACTTAGCCGGGCTTATCTGCAATTTATTACTGCACAATAAATAAAATGATGTTCATACCTATCAATCGACTATTGCTCGTTGCAGGCATAAGCACCCTGCTACTGGCTGCCTGTAAATCTGATACGGGCAGCGAAACGGTAACCAGTAGCGAACCGCCGGTGCCGGTGAGCCTGGCAAAACCCGGCGGCGGCGGCAATGCTGATCTGCATTTCACCGGCATGATTGAATCATCACAAACTGCCAATATCAGCACGCGCGTGATGGGATTTATCACTCGCTTGTCGGTGAAAGTAGGTGATCATGTAAACCGCGGGCAACTAATCGCCAACATCAGCGCAACCGATATCATGGCCAAACGCGCCCAAACCGATGCCATGATCGCCGAGGCACAGGCGGCCGTGAACAACGCGCAGAAAGATTATGAACGATACCAGGCCTTGTTCAAACAGCAAAGCGCCACTGCCAAAGAATTGGAGAACATGGGTCTTCAATACGAATCGATGAAGGCCCGGCTCGATGCTGCCAAACAAATGCGCAACGAGGTAAATGCATCTCTCGCCTACACCCAATTGACGGCGCCTTTCAGCGGTGTGGTAACACAAAAATTTGTGGATGAAGGCAGCATGGCCAACCCGGGTATGCCCATTGTGGCGATCGCACAAACTGGCACACTACAGGTAAGCGCCGCTGTTCCTGAATCAGAAATTAGCCAGGTGAAAATGAATATGCCCGTACAGGTGCGGGTGGATGCAGTGAACAGGCAGTTCAAAGGGAATATTGTGCAGTTGAATCCGTCTTCAATAGGAAGCGGATCGCAGTACATCATTAAAATAAATATTCCTGCAGCAGAAAAAAAAGACCTCTACGCGGGTATGTATGCCACTGTAGCGGTTGCAACTGGTCAGCAACAGAAATCGAATGCGAATAATATTCTTGTGCCGCAATCGGCCATTGTCAACAAAGATCAACTTACCGGCTTATATACCGTTGGCGCCAATAATATTGCGCTTTTGCGTTGGGTGCGATTGGGCAAAACCCAGGGTAATGCAGTAGAAGTGATCAGTGGCTTAAGCAAAGACGAATCATTCATTGCCAGTGCAGATGGAAAATTATACAACGGCGCCCCTGTCAAAATAAAATAATGGATAAACAGAACCGGATGAAGAATGGTTTCTCAGGCAATATTGCGAAAGCTTTTTTGCAATCAAAGCTGACGATCCTGCTGATGTCAGCCTTTCTGCTGATTGGTGCCTATAGCACCTACCTGATACCGCGCGAAGAAGAACCACAAATTCAGGTGCCGATGGCCGATATTTTTTTGGCCTATCCAGGTGCTGAACCAAAAGAAGTGGAAACCAAGTTGACCGCGCCATTGGAAAAAGTGATCTCCAATATCAAAGGAGTAGAATATGTGTACTCTACCTCGATGAAGGGCCAGGCGATGTTTATTGTGCAGTTCTATGTGGGCGAAGATGTTGAACGATCGCTCGTAAAACTGTACAGTGAACTGATGAAGAATATGGATCGCATGCCGCAAGGTGTATCCATGCCGCTGATTAAAACGCGGGCCATCGACGATGTGCCGGTGCTGGGCCTCACTTTGTGGAGCGAACACTATGATGATTACCAGTTGAAGCAAATGGGCGAAGCGCTGAACAACGAGATCAAGAAAATTCCCGATGTAGCCGATATCGCGGTGATAGGGGGCCGCAGTCGCCAGGTAAAAGTATTGTTGAACAAAAACCAGATGGCGGCCAATCATGTCGATTTTCTATCGGTAGCGCGTCAGATTCAGGGCAGCAATGTGCAGATGCAAAGTGGCAACTTATTGCAACGCGATACAGTATTCTCGGTACAGACCGGCAATTTTCTACAAACGGCCGAAGAAGTCGGCAACCTGGTAGTAGGCGTACAACAGCAACAACCTGTTTACTTAAAGCAGGTAGCCAGCCTGGAAGATGGCCCTGAAATGCCCAACCAATATGTGTTGTTTGGATACGGGCAAGCCGATACCGCCGGTGCGCGCGTTTTTAAATCTAACTACCCGGCCATCACTTTGTCGATCGCGAAAAAGAAAGGTGCCGACGCGATGCACCTGGCAGAAAAAATAATTGCGAAAACCGAGCACCTCAAAAAAGAACTGATTCCCAACAACGTGCAGGTAGCCATCACCCGTAACTATGGTGAAACGGCTTCTGATAAAGTATCGGAATTGTTGTTTCATTTATTTATTGCCATCGTAGTGGTGACCGCTTTTGTGATGCTGGCGATGGGATGGCGCGGTGGATTGGTCGTGTTCCTGTCTGTGCCGGTCACATTTGCGCTCACTTTGTTCAGTTATTATTTTCTGGACTACACGCTGAATAGAATTACACTTTTTGCACTCGTGTTTATTACCGGCATTGTGGTAGATGATTCTATCATCATTGCAGAGAACATGCATCGCCACTTTAAGATGAAAAAAATGAGTCCGCTGCACGCGGCCATTTACGCCATCAATGAAGTGGGCAACCCTACCATCCTGGCTACATTCACCGTGGTGGCGGCGGTATTGCCCATGGCTTTTGTGAGCGGTATGATGGGCCCCTACATGAGCCCCATGCCGATTGGTGCATCCATTGCCATGATGTTATCGCTGGTGGTTGCATTGACCCTGACGCCCTATCTTGGTTTTATTTTTCTGCGCGAAAAAGAAAAACACGGGCACACACCCGAAGAAGCCAAACCACATTCACTCGAGGCCTCAGGCATTTATAAAATTTATCGTTCGGTAATGGTGCCGATGTTGGAATCGCGCGCTAAACGATGGGGCTTTATGATCGGTACAGTATTGGTGCTATTGGCGTCTATGGCGATGTTCTACACCAAAACCGTGGCGGTGAAGATGCTGCCTTTCGATAACAAGAACGAGTTCCAGGTGTTGATTGATATGCCCGAAGGTACTACGCTCGAAAAAACCCAGGCCGCGGCCAAAGACATGGCTACCTATATCGCTGCACAAAGCCTGGTGGAGAGTTACCAGGTATATGTAGGTACAGCAGCACCCATTAGCTTTAACGGATTGGTGCGACATTATGACCTGCGTCGCGGTGAGAATGTGGCTGATATCCAGGTGAACCTTGTTGATAAAAAACAAAGAAGCATACAAAGCCATGCCATCGCGCGACAAATGCGCGAACCGATACAAGCGATTGCCAGGAAATACAATGCCAATGTGAAACTGGTGGAAGTGCCGCCGGGGCCGCCGGTATTGTCGACCATTGTGGCTGAAGTGTATGGTCCCGATGCAAACGGTCGCCTCAGTATTGCGAAGCAGGTGAAAGACATGCTGGCGCGTACACCCGGAGTGGTAGATGTAGACTGGATGGTAGAAGATGACCAACCCGAGTATCGGTTGACTGTCGACAAAGAGAAGGCCATGCGTTATGGCGTGTCTGAAGCGCAGGTAAGTGCAACGGTGCAAGCAGCACTATCTGGTATGGCGGCAGGAAATATTTACCAGCCCGCCACGTATAAACAAACGCCCATTCAATTGCAATTGAGTGATGCAGACAAAGCAGGGATCGATGATGTGCTTGACCTGCGGCTGGCAAATATGCAGGGAAATATGGTGGCGGTGCGCGACTTGGTGAAAACGGAACGCGTGGATAAACCCAAAAGCATCTATCGCAAGAACCAGAAACAAGTGGTTTTTGTATTGGCCGATATGGCAGGTGCGCTGGAGAGTCCGTCGTACGCCATAGCCAATATTTCAGACAGCCTGAAAAATATCCAGGTGCCAAAAGGCTATAGTCTTCGGGAAGAATACACCCATCAACCTGATCTGGAAGACGATTACTCGTTGAAATGGGATGGTGAATGGCAAGTTACGTTCGAAGTGTTTCGCGACTTAGGCATTGCTTTTGGCGTGGTGATACTGATCATCTATATCCTGATTGTTGGTTGGTTCCAGCATTTTACGGTACCGCTGGTGATGTTGGCAGCCATTCCATTGTCGTTGATTGGTATCATCATCGGCCACTGGATGATGGGGGCTTATTTCACCGCAACATCGATGATAGGTTTTATTGCGCTCGCGGGCGTCATGGTGCGAAACTCGGTGTTACTGATCGATTTCATCAATATTCGGTTGAAAGAAGGTATACCGTTGAAACAGTCGATCATTGAAGCAGGTGCAGTTAGAACCACACCGATATTGTTGACAGCAGGTGCCGTGGCGCTGGGCGCGGTGATCATTTTGTTTGACCCGATTTTCCAGGGATTGGCCATATCGTTGATGGGCGGCACCATTACGTCTACATTCCTGACCCTGGTGGTAGTGCCTTTGTTGTACTATAGAATGATGCGGCGTAGGTATCGATAGTCAATGCAGTCTTGGTTAGTGACGGTCTTTCTTTTTGGGCGAGGGGTTGTTTTTCTCCCAGTCCTCGCGGGTGAGTAGCTGTAATTCATTCTTGGTGCAATTCCAAATGGAGACATGATTAGGGCCGGTAACGAAATAAGTACTCCATCGCGCAAATTTTTGGTACAACAGCAGCGTGCAGATATCCGTGGCAGTGATGAATTCGCCCGTGGTCGCATTGTGCGAATGAACGGCACCAACAGGATCGTTAATACCTGTGGGGTCAAATTCAATGGGCATGATATTGTTGTGAATTTTCTTAAAAGAAATCAATTCATTCTGGCCGTTGAAACGCAGCAAACAGTCGTTGCCGAAAATGACCAGTCCATTTGACTTCGGGCCAGTCAACACATATGCTTTTCGCTCTTCACCATCAATCAGCGGAACAATATTCAGGCTGGTGTTTTCGTACACGGCAAACTGTTTACTGTCTTTCAGAGCGGCATAAGCAGCGGTGCGCAGTTGCCAATAGTCGCGTTCCAAGGCAGTCAACTCTCTTTCTACCAGTAAGGTCTGCGCCTTTTTCGGATTGAAGGAACTGTCTAAGACGACGGTTCCAATAACCTTGGGATTGGGCCCTTTGTTGATGAATACGCACTTGAAAGCCTGGTTCTCTTTGTAAGAAAAATAGCCGCCGATATTGTTGGTCTCTTTGTATTTGTCGATAAACAAATCGCTGCCATGCCAGGAAGTAATCTCCGATTGGTAGATGCGTTTTCCTTCTGTTTGCAGGCTGTCGGCGATGGCGTACAAGTTCTGCGTAACCCCGAAAAAGGGCAACAGCAGCAGCGCTAAACTGGAAATGATCGGTTGCTTGTACATAGTACGGGCCTTGGAAACGGCATAACGCTTCGGGCCGCCTGCGCATTGTTCCGCGGGTACGATTATGGCAAGATCTAACAATATTTAAGCTGACATGATCACCTGCACCATCCCTGTTATTCCGTGCGAATCGACTTGATGGGGTTGGCACGGGCGGCCCGAAACGATTGCATACCAACGGTAATCACGGCAATCAGCAATACCAGCAGCGCGGTTAGTGCAAACACTTGCCAGGAAATGGTTATCCGGTAGTCAAAGTCCTGTAACCAAGGTGCATGATCCAATAACCAAGCGGAAAAGCAATGACACAGGAAATGGCTACCATGATGACAAAATCTTTGGAAAGCAGTGAAACAATGGAGCCGGAAGAGGCACCCAACACTTTACGTATACCAATTTCCTTGAGTCGTTGTTCTGCCATAAAGGCCGACAAGCCAAACAAGCCCAGGCAGGAAATAAAAATAGCCAATGAACCGAACAGGGTTGCTAATGAACCTGTGAAGCGAACGGTCTTGAAATTTTTTTCAAAATCGTCGTTCAGGAAATGATAGTCGAATACGCTGGCGGCATCGGCTGCAGCAAAGGCCTGCTTCACGAGTGGTATTGCTGTTTGCGGGTCGGCGCCTGGTTTCAGTCGCACAAAAACCATATTCGCGTTTTGCTGGCTATTGTACATCAGCAGTGGCGCAGGTTCTTTGTCTGTAACACTGTTATACACGAAATTTTTGGTGATGCCGATAATCAGGGAGGCATCAGCTTTGTTGGCGTTGCTCCACATACGACTGCCGGCATGCCCGGCTTTGCCCATTAAACGCGCAAAAGATTCGTTGATGATGACGCCACCACTATCGGCTTTTGGGTCGGCTGAAAAACCGCGCCCTTCCAACAACGGAATATCAAAAGTGTGCAGATAATCAGCATCGGCGCCTACGTAGGTGACCAGTACATCACTGTTTTCATCTTTGCCTTCCCAACCCAATCCGCCGCCATTTGCCCACATCGCGAACGGTGTATGCGAACCCAGCGAAACCGCACTCACCTGGCCGTTTTGCAACAGCGATTGTTTCAGCGACGGATAGCTTTTTATGATGTCAGGTGTACTGGCAATATAAAGCACATTGTTTTTGTTGAAACCAAGGTCGCGTTGATGGGCATATTGTATTTGCTGGTAGATCAAAATGACGGCGATGATCATCACACCTGATATGGCAAATTGACTTATGACCAAACCCTTGCGCACGAGGCCCGAGCCGCCTGCTGTTTTTGTAATTTGTTTCTTCAGGGCGCGGATGGGATTGAATGAGGATAGGTACAATGCGGGATAACTGCCGGCTATGAGGCCGCTTACCACGGCGATCAGCAGCAACACGGCGATGTTCTGCGGACTGTGTAGGTCGAGCGCCAGAGGAATGCCCACCAGGTTGCTGAAACGCGGCAATACCAGGAGCACCGCAATGATGGCCAGCAAAACGGCAATGAAAGAAAGGATCATCGATTCGGCCAGAAAGCGCGTTACAAGATCGGCTTTGGCCGACCCCAACACTTTGCGCAAACCGATTTCCTTTGCTCTTTTTTCACTACGTGCGGTGGAAAGGTTCATGAAATTGATACAGGCAATCAGCAGGATGATGAAGGCCACCAGGGTAAACATGCGAACATATTTGTTTTGTCCCTGCGTTGGATCTTCTTTTCCATTCACGAATCGATTGTACAGTGTCATCCGATTCAAAGGATATAAAAACAGCTCGTTGTTTGAGGCGCTATTGTGTTTTTTAACCAGTTGGCCAACTTGTTTATTGATACTCGCTAAGTCAGCGCCATCTTGCAATTGCACCCAGGTATCTGTTACATTGTTGCCCCATGAATCGGCGTTTTTGTTTTTTTCATAGTATAGTGCAAACGGCAATATAAAATCAGTGCCGCTGAACTGGGTGTTTTGGGGCAGATTGTCGTACACGGCGGTGATGGTTGCCGGTTGCTTATCGATGTTGATGGTTTTGCCGAGTGCTTCTTCGTTGTCGAAATATTGCTGTGCGAGTTTCTTTGACACAGCAACGCCGGTAATACTATTTGGATCAGTGCTGATGGCGCCGTGGAGAATAGCAATATTGAACATGGAGAAAAAATCAGCGTCGGCATAACCGCCATGCTGACCAATGAATTTGTCGTTGACGGCAACTGTGGTAGAAATATCGGTAAAACGCGTCGCTTTTTTCACGGCGGGAAAGCCTTCCAGCAACGCATCTTTGGCTTTAAAAGGCGTGGCTGAAAAAGTAAAATGATCGGCGCCGTATGTTTGGTTGTTTTTAACGTTGTACAGGTTTTTCAGGGCTGGGATGGATTGGTTGAAGCTGAAATAATAATTTACCCATAACAGGATTAACAGCGAACAGGTAACACCAACGGAAAGGCCGGCAATATTGAGCAGGCTAAAAGTTCTGTTCTTGATCAGGTTGCGCCAGGCAGTTTTTAAGTAATTGCGAAACATATTCTTGTTTTGGATGGACGAGTAAGAACCAATACAATACCAAATGATAAATCGCTGGCTTTCAAAAAGAAACAACGGCAGGAGGGCCTGTACTGTACGCTATTGATACAATTCGCGTTCGTTTTTGATACGGGAAAACCAATACTACCGCGACGAGATCTGCTCCACCCGTACCCAGCCCAGGTGGTTGTGTAACACATAACAATCGACGGTTGCGTCTGCACAGGTGTCGATGGCGGTAAACTGTACTTTCACGGCGGTGCCAGTCGTATAGTTCGATAACATGCCCGCATTGCAGACTTTTCGATCGCCGTTGGCAAAGCGCAAATAACTGCCGGTGCAATCGTTGACGATGCTGGCCTCTTCGCCATCAAATTCTTTGCTGCAATGGATAAAGGCAAAACAGGCAGAAACCAAAATGACAAAGCGGGTTGTTTTCATGACAGTGGTCATAGATAGAAAAGCTATGGAAAGATATTAAAATGCAGCCACAACTGGCGTAGATGCAATCGACTGAAAATGAGCTGTTTACGACAGTTGACGACGACTAAAAATCGCTGTGGCAACAGCAATTTGACAGCTTGATGGAATACTAAAGCAGGTCAAAGTACGTTGTACAGGGGTTAATAACCAAACCCCTTCTATCATGAAACTGACAAGCCTGGCCCTGGCCGCCGCCGCCATAACCGTTATAACAACTGCTTCTTCCTGCAAAAAAGAAGACGAAAAGCCGAAGTCAAAAACCGAGCTGCTCACCGCTGGCAGTTGGAAAGTAACTGCTTATATGTTGGTTAGTGGCGCAACTACCTACGATTTTTGGAAAGAAGCCGAGCCTTGTTTGAAAGACAATATAACCACGTTTGTGGCTGACGGCACTCTGATTGGCGATGAAGGCGCTACTAAATGTAATGCAGGTGATGACCAGACTTACACTAGCACCTGGAAATTCGCGGAGAATGAAACCAAGATCGAGTTCGACGAAGAACTGTATACCATCGAGTCACTCACTTCCACTCAGCTAAAAGTAAGCGTCACGACTACTTCACAGGGTACTACAGTTGTACAGAACATTACCTTTTCGCATTGATATAAAGAGGCGTCTCTCGCCAGAGATCGCCTCTTTTCGCGGATTGCCCCGCTTTTCTAACCAAAAACTAGAAACGAGTACCGACGCCGATCCCAAAGATGAACGGATCAACTTTTACATCTTTCAGCGTGGTAGTGTTGGCTACGGTCACATCTGTTTTTAAGAAGATTTTCTTGATATCGATATTGATAAACCATTTATCAGTAACAGCGATATCGGTACCTATTTGGGTAGAGAAACCAATATTGTTTTTGTAAGCCAGCTTGGCTGCTTCGTCTTTTGCGCCATAGAAAATGCTATAGTTCACACCCGCACCTACATAGGGCGTAAAAGCTTTCAACGGAAAATGATATTGCAGGTTCAGGGTTGGTGGCAACAACCATACAGTTCCCAAAGTTGTTTTGGTGCCATGGTTGTCATCGGTCTTCACTTTATGCTTGGTTGTACCCAGGATCAATTCTGCCGACAAATTCTTCGTGAAATAATAAGTGAAATCCAATTCTGGTACCACCGCCGCCGAAATTGTGACATCGGTTCCAGACAAATCATAACTAGAGGCGGGAGGAACGGCTGCAATAGCGCGAAGTCTTACAGCCCATTTGCTGTCGGCTGGTTTGGTTTGCGCAAACGACATGTACCCGGCTAATAATACACAGGTTGCCAGTAAAGTCTTTTTCATACAGTGAAAGATTTGATTCGCCGTGCAAGCTAGTGGGCGCTTATTATTTCGCGCATGAGCACCATCATCGTGCGCTATTTTTTTGAATGAAATCTTTCATACTGCCACCTGATGGCCGTTGGGCTTTTTGACCCGCATTCTCAAGACCTTTCGGGGATTTCTTGTTTAAAGGTTGTGCCAATAAAGTGATATTGGTAGGTAAAAACGTAATTGGTATAACTGTATTAACGCAGCACTTGTGACATTTGTGTTCTCATTCTACCAAACATGCAATACAGAAATCTTGGCAATAGCCGTTTACAGGTTTCGGCACTCGGCCTGGGCTGCATGGGTCTTAGTTTCGGCTACGGACCAGCGACCGACAAACCAGCGGCCATTCGTTTATTGCGCGCTGCATTTGATGCAGGCATTAATTTCTTCGACACAGCCGAAGCCTATGGCCCCTACAGCAATGAAGAATTGCTGGGCGAAGCATTTTCTTCCTTGCGCAACCAAGTGATCATCGCCACCAAATTTGGTTTTAAAGAAGGCCAGCCAGCCCTCGGCCTCGACAGCAGGCCAGAAAATATCCGTGCCGTCGCAGAAGCTTCATTGCGTCGTTTAAAAACCGACTACATCGATTTGTTTTACCAGCACCGGGTCGATCCGTCGGTGCCCATTGAAGACGTAGCCGGCACCATTAAAGACCTGATTGCCGAAGGAAAAGTCAAACACTGGGGCATGTCGGAGGCCGGTGCTGGCAGTATTCGCAAAGCACATGCTGTTCAACCGCTCGCTGCGCTGCAAAGTGAATACTCGCTTTGGTGGCGGGAACCGGAAAATGAAATCCTCCCCACGCTCGAAGAACTGGGCATCGGCTTTGTGCCTTTTAGTCCGCTGGGCAAAGGCTTTCTGACGGGCGCCATCAACGAGAACACAGAATTCGACAAAAACGATTTCCGCAATATCGTGCCGCGTTTTGCCGAAGAGAATCGCAAGGCCAACCTCGCCTTTGTAGACCTGCTTAAAAACATGGCTATTGAAAAATCAGCCACGCCTGCACAAATAGCATTGGCCTGGTTGCTGGCGCAAAAACCGTGGATTGTTCCGATTCCGGGTACCACCAAACTGCATCGACTGCAAGAAAATATTGGTGCGGTAGCCATTGAACTCAGCGCAACTGATTTGTTGACCATCGAAGAAGCAGCCAGCAAAATCAATATTCATGGTGCACGTTACCCGCAACACCTGCAGCAATTAACAGGAAAATAAAATTGGTTGTAACCAGGCGCACGCCGGCACTACGATTCACTGATCGACACGCGGTATTCAGTGGGTGTTTGCCCGGCGTGCTGTTTGAAAAAGCGGGTGAAGTGTTGCGGGTAAGCAAAGCCCATTTCGTAAGCCACTTCACTCAGGCTTTTTGCGGGGTCAAAGAGTTTTTCTTTGGCCATCGACAATAGTTTTTGCTGGATGCATTCCAGGGCTGTTTTGCCGGTTTTCTTTTTCACCAGGTCGCCGAAATAATTGGGTGATACATGAAACTGTTCGGCGAAATAAGCAACAGAAGGCAGACCGGCACTGGCTGCTTTTCCGGCAGCAAAATAATCATTCAGTAAATCGTCGAACCGATGCAGCAAAACGACGTTGTCGTGATCGCGACTAATGAACTGACGGTCATAAAAGCGAACGCAATAATCGAGAAACAATTCAATATTGGCTACGATCAATTTCTGGCTATGCTTGTTCACACCATGGTGTAGTTCTTTCCTGATTTTTTCAAAAGACTCGATCGCCATTTGTTGTTCGTCATCTGAAAGGTGCAGGGCTTCCCGAACAGTGTAAGAGAAAAAAGAATAGTTAGAGATGTTTCGACCCAATGAAGTGCCTTTCAACAAATGCGGGTGAAAGAGTAGCACATAACCACTCGGCGCATAATCTTCATCATCTTCTGCGATGCTCACTACCTGGTCGGGCGCGATGAACAACAAAGTGCCTTCCTGGTAATCATACGACGAACGGCCATAGCGGATATCGCAATGCGCCTGGTCTTTTAAGAAAACGGCATAAAAGCCAAAACTGATGGCCTGGATATCGTGCGCTGCGGGTTGCGACCTGCGTTTCAGCGTCGAAAAGTCAATCACACTCACCAGGGGATGCTGGGTTTTTAGATCAACAATGGCATTGTAGTCACTTACAGTGGCGATATGTCTTGTTTTCTGCACGCGATGATTTGTTGTTTAAAAGTAAAGCAAACTTGTATACAGTCTGCACGAGCCACCGATTGTCCGGAAACCAGGTAAGAGATACCGTAAAGCAGGTAAATGGCCGGTCTCGTCTTGTGCTAGCTTTGTCAAAAATTACAAGGAACATGAAAAAAATAACCGGTCTCTTCTTATTGGCCCTCACCAGTTTGGCAGGTGCGGCACAGCAAAAAACCACCTCTACTGCAATGGCAAGATTGCAGGCGATCGAAGACAGGATAGCGATCAAAAACATCGTTGATACTTTTTCCGTACTCGCCGACCAAAAAAAACACAGGAACAAACCCTGTTGTTCACCGAAAATGCGGTGGTGGAGTCGCGCGTTGAGGGACAACCAGGCGGGGTATTGACTGGTCGGAAGCAGATCGGTGATGCCTTCGGTGGTTTTCTCGGCAATTTTGAAACCGTGTATCACCTCAACGGGCAGCAAACACTGCACCTACAAGGCGATCAGGCCAGGGCGACTTCTTATTGCCTGGTGATATTAGTCGGCCTGCAAGAGGGCAAGAAAGTAAAGACTACCATGGCGGTGATCTATAACGACGAGTTTGTAAAGAAGCAGGGGCACTGGCTGATCAGCAAGCGGCTGTCAAACTTTGTATGGCGCGAACAAACGCCGGTGCAGTAATGCGTGAGCAAGCGTCGGTGCGGTTATTCGTGCAATATTTTCCTGCAGCATATTATTATTGTCATTGCCCGCGAACAGTAGTGTTTGCAGCAGGGTTGTATCGATAATGGCCAATGATTTTGTAGCGAAACAGACAATCTTCCATTACTTGTCCGCCGCCGATATTGTGTACCACCAGGTGCGTTTTCAAGTCGCCGGACAGCTCCGTTGTTATCAATCCAATATGGTTGAGGTTACCAGGCAAAAGCCAGCAAACAATATCACCAGGTTGGTAATCGGCCGAAGCCAGGGAAAGTTTTCGGCTACTGTTTTTTCTTTCGAAAAAAGTCATGAGGTTGGGCACGCGCCGGTGATCGATGTTTTTATCAGGCGCGGCCAAGCCCCAGTGTTTCGGATAGTCGCGAAAATGTTGTAGCATGTCTTCGTGCACCGACTTTTGCAAATCGATGCCCAGCTTTCGATAAGCCCGAATCACCACATCGCTGCAAACACCCTTGCCGGCAGGTATATCCCCGTTCGGATACGCAATCACATAATAAGTAGGATCGTAGCTAACAGTTTGGTGGGTGAGAGCGATGGCTGCAGCCGAAAGCCTGTTAAAAAAAGAACTATCGCCTATCGGCGGATGCGTTACCGAAGATGCAGTGGTATCAGCAGGTGCAGCATCACAGGCGGCGGCAAATGCCAGCAGGAAGAGCATTGTTCTCATGGCGGAGAGGTTGCCAATGAGATGCAAAAAGCATCGGATTCAATAAACACTGACGCCGAATGTTCATCGCCCGCTCCGATTGTTCACCCTGTTAAAGTACCGCAAATACTCTTTCGTTTTCAAGCCCGACTCTTTTAAATCGCGATCATCCCATTTGCCCTCGGCACCTGCCAATGCTGTCAACATTGAACAAGTCTCTTCTTTTTCACTGACCGACCAAACCACCCAACTAATCTTATTCGCTTCAGACCAGTCGATCCAGCGCTGCCATTCTTCGTCATTGATCGGCCCGTTGCCGGTTGCCTCCATGCCCGCACATTCGGAAATAAAAATGGGAATGCCCTTGCCAATGGCATAGTCGGCCTGGTCGCGCAGTCCCTGCTTGTGTGTGGCCGCGTAGTAATGCAAGCTGTACATAATATTGTTGTAGCCGGTGAGCGGATCATCCGCCACTATCTTCAAATCCTGGTCCCAATGCGGCGAACCCACCAGGATAATATTGTCCTTGTCGTTGGCCCTGATCGCTGCAATCACTTCGGCCGAATATTTTTTCACCTCGGCCCAGGTCTCATGGTCAGGCTCATTGAAGATTTCGTAAATGATATTGGGATAACGGCTATATGCAGCCGAAATTTCTTTGAAGAAAGCAACTGCTTCGGCGGTATTGATATTGTGGCTGTGCCAATCGACAATCACGTAGACGCCACTCTTAATAGCCCCATCAATAACAGCGCGGATTTTCTCTTTGGCTTCGGTTGGTTTTTTACTATATCCGCCGTCGGGCTCAACACCCATCGCCGCGCGCACCACGGTGGCATACCAGTCGGTTGCCAGCCAGTTCACCGCGGCTTCGTTGTAAAAACGCGGCCAGTAATTGTGCCAACCGAAACTAACCCCCCGTAATACCAGCGGCTTGCCTTTTGCGTCGACCAGTTGCCCGCCTTTTACCGAGAGCTGACCGTGTTCGGAAACAGGTTGCGCGTTGGCAAAAAACACACCAGCACCGATAAAAAGAATGAAGAAAAACAGAAAACGGAACAGTCGACGTTCATTGGGTTGTTTCATAGCTGTGGGTTGAACCACAAGATCGCATTATTTGCAGGGAAAGTCAAGCTTCGCGCTGCAGTACATCATTGCGGCATACAATGCACCGCAATTTTTTGCAGCAGGTCGGGCATAGCCGAAGCACTGCGCAGCACCAAAATCAAGCCTGTCAGTAAAATCACGAAGGGAAAGTATTTTACATACAGGTGACCGGCATGGGCGCGCACCCATTGCAAACCCAGGGCGGCAAGCAACATAGTGGGTATGGTTCCCAGGCCGAAGCCAGCCATAAAAACAGTGGAGCCAGCGGCGCTGTTGGCAGCTATCGAAGCCACCAGGGCCAGGTACACCATGCCACAGGGCAATAATCCGTTAACGGCGCCGAAGCCGAGGGCATTGTACCAGCGTGCCGGGCGGCGCAATAAAACCGCCGAAGCTTTGTGAATGAATTTGACCGGCGAAGGGATAAAGGAGTGTTGTACCACGGCCGCTTTCTTGTACCCGTCTGGTACTACCCGTCGGGTGCTGCCCGTCGGGTGAGCGATGCGCCAGCGGCGGTACAGCAATCGCAGGGCCCAGCCAATGGTACCCAGCCCGGCCACAAACGCGATGCCCTGCTGCCAGCCGCCAATCGCCAGGCCGCGGCCAAACAAACCGATCAGCAAGCCCAGTAGCGCATACATGGCGGTGCGGCCCAACTGGTAGGCCGTCATCGACAATACCATATGAAACGACGAGCGCCGGTCGACCGGTGCCAGCACCGCCAGCGGGCCGCACATGCCTACACAGTGCAGGCTGCCTGCAATGCCCAGTAACCATCCGGCGAGTAAGGCGCTCATCATCGTTTATTCAATTAAAAAATAGCCCCAAAAAAGCAGCGCAAAGCTGAAAAAAAATTATCTGCCCAGGGCTTTTTGCGCATAATAGTCGAGATTCTCCTGCTTCCAACTGATACGCATGGTATAGGCCTTGCCTTCCACGAGTCCGTTGAATTGCTGTTGACCCTGCGCATCGGTTTGCAAATTGAAATGCTGATCGAGATCGGCATTGTCGGGGCAGTAGAACCAAACTTCGCCGCTTACATTGCTGCCCACAATGGGAGGCAATTGTAAGTGAACCGAATTACCCGACCTGTTAATTTGCAGCGCGCTCAGGTAAGGAGCCGTACGCTGCATGGCATTGATCTGGTCCTGGTAATGCAGTTCTTTTTTGTAATAGTCTTTTTCTACGAGGTAGAAAGTAGTGCTCTGCGCACGATACACCATATAGCCAATGAAAATGGCAAAGGCAACAAAACCGGCAATTACTTTATGACCCCAATGCATATACGAAGTTTTAAAATTTATTAAACGGTCCCATGAAATTGGTTTTCACTACCGCAATCTTTTGGTTGCCCTGGTACAAACCTACTTTCAACGGTGTCTTTCTGCTATTGATCGCACTGCGCGGCAACACAATGAAAAACGAAGCGGAACCAATGTCTTCTTTTTTCGCCACAATGGTATTGCTGGTAACCAGTTTCACCTGGCCATTCATGCCTTCCAGTTTCAACTCCAGCGGAATATCATCGAGGGTCTTGTTCCTGTATTTAAAACTATACAGGTTCGACAGGCTGTCGGTGCCCACTTCCTGGAACAACAATCCCGGCGCGCGAACAATCGTGCCATCCACGTTGTGACGGGTTACCAATAAGGTGGTTAATAGTCCAGCGAGAATAAACAACACCAGGGTATAAAATTTCATCCGACCGGTGTAGCTCAGTTTTTTGCCTTCAGCAATACCACTTTCCGATGCATACCGCACCAGTCCGGTGGGGCGGTTCATGCCAATCATAATGGCATCACAGGCATCAATACACGCTGTGCAACCCACACATTCCATTTGTGTACCATTGCGGATATCGATACCTGTAGGGCAAACCCGCACACACTGGTAACAGTCTACACAATCACCAACGGTAACATCCGGCTTCGCTTTGCCCCTCGGCTCACCGCGTTTGTAATCATAGGCAACAATCACCGAGTTGCGGTCGAGCAATACGCTTTGCAGTCGACCATAGGGACAAACCACCGTACAAGCCTGCTCGCGGAAAAATGCATACACGGCATAAAACACAGAAGAAAACACGACCAGGCTCAAAAAACCGCCCACATGTTGTGATACCGGTTCCCGTATAATGGCGAATAAAGCATCAACGCCAATGATATAGGCTAGAAAATAATTGGCAATCACAAAGGCGATGAGAAAAAACACCACATGTTTGGTTGTTTTTACACGAATCTTCTCAGCATTCCAGGGACCTTTGTTGCGGCGTTGTTGCTCAGAAGCATCGCCCTCGATAACGTATTCGATTTTGCGAAACAACATCTCCATGAAGTTGGTTTGCGGACAAACCCAACCGCAAAACAACCGGCCAAAAGCCGCGGTGAACAACACAATAAACAAGATGCCCGTTACCATGGCCACGCCAAATACCACAAAATCCTGGGGCCAAAACACTTTACCAAAGATGATGAACTTGGCCTGCGGAATATTGAACATAAACAAAGGCCGGCCATTCAACTTAACAAAGGGAAGGGTGAGGAAGAGGGCGAAAAAGAACAGACTCACGATGGTCCGCGCGGTATAATACTTCCCTTTCGGCTTGCGGGCATATACCCACTTCCTCTTACCCGACGCATCAACCGTAGCGATGCGGTCCCTGAAATTTTCCTGTGGTTTCATTATTTAGCGGCAGGCTGATAGAGCTCACCCTGCGGAGCTTTTGCGTTTGGCGGATTGGTACCCTTGAGGGACTCTACATAACTGGCCAGTTGCGCAATCTGTTTGTTCGAATAGGTATTCTGCCAGTTCGGCATTGCATTTATACCATACCGAATGGTTTTGAACACTGCTTTGATATCGCCACCATGCATCCAATAGTCGTCTGTCAGGTTAGGACCAACCGAGCCGCCGCCGTTTTCAAGGTGACAGGCAGCACATGATTTTACGAAGTTGGCTTTGCCAGCGGCGATATCAGCAGGATCTTTCATCATTTCGACGGTATTCTCATCTACACTTTCACCCTTAAGTGCAAGATAAGCAGAAACTTCTTTTTTGGCTGCGTCAACCGACGCCGTATACTCTTCGATGCTGTTCGGTGCAGCATGGCTCACTTCGGCACGCCATAAATACACCACTGAAAATATAATGGTGGCATAGAAACCATAAATCCACCAGGGCGGAAGGCGATTGTCCAGTTCCTGGATACCGTCGTAGTTGTGGTCGAGCATAATGTCAGCTTCCTGCTCTTCCGGCTTAAAGGCATTCAGCTTGGCCCACCATTTGGCAAAAGAAGACTCTTTAGCCACCTTTACTTCTTCTACTTCTACCGCCTTTTCTGCTCTTAACATCAGGCGAATCTGCAACAACATGGTCAGGATGATAAACAACTCCAAACCCAGTACAAAAAGCATTGAATAAAAGGTAGTATAGGTCATGCCAGCAATGCCTTCTTCAGCCGCAGCGGCGGCAGGCGCATCTTGCGCATACACCGATCCGGCCAGCAGCAGCAATACAATGCCAAGCATTCCTGCTTTCGACGCATTCGCTTCTTTCTTCTCACGCTTGTATTTTACCTGTGCGAGGCCATACATCACGTTGCCGAGCAGGCCAATAACGATCAGCAGTACGAACATCACTATCAGTAACACCAGTGCAGTGCTATTGCTGAAAATATCAAGTTCATGTTTCATGTTCGGTTTGGTTTATTGTTCAAGGGGAATGCGGCTGATTTCTGCCAGTTTTTTCTTGTTGCTTTTGAGTACCCATACCAGCATCACGGTAAAGAACAACACAAAGAGTAGGAGCGACACCAATCCGTAGATATCAATGCCGGCTATTTTGGTGATATAGTTGATGAATTTCATGACTATGGATTACTGGTTAAACTGTTTTTAGCGGTATCTGCTTTGATATCGGTTCCGATTCGCTGCAGGTAAGCAATAAGTGCGATGATTTCTGCATTGGCCGGCGTTTCGATCTTATCGGCTTTCAGTTTTTTCTGGATGCCTTTGGCCTGGTCCATCAGGTCTTTGTTGGCCTGTTGGTCATAGCCTTGCGGATAAGGTACACCCAGGGTTTGCATCGCCCTGATCTTACCCGGTGTTGAGCTGGTGTCAAGTGCATTGTCGAGCAACCAGGTGTATTGCGGCATGATCGAACCGGGACTCATACTGCGCGGATCATACATGTGGTTATAGTGCCAGGAGTCAGGATATTTTCCGCCTTCGCGCGCCAGATCGGGACCGGTACGCTTACTACCCCACTGGAAGGGATGGTCGTACACAAATTCGCCAGCTTTTGAATATTCGCCGTAACGGGCTACTTCGTCTCTGAACGGACGTACCATTTGCGAGTGACAGGTATAACAACCCTCCCGCACATAGATATCGCGGCCCTGCAATTCAAGCGGTGTATAAGGCTTCACGCTTGCGATGGTAGGAATATTGCTTTTTACCAGAAAAGTGGGAATGAATTCAATCGCACCGCCAACGGCAACCACAATTAAACTCAGCACCAACATGGTCAGTGGTTTGCGCTCGATCACACGATGCCAGTATTCGCGGGCATGTGATTCTTCTTTCAACAACGGTGCGGCATGTGCTTCTTCTTCGGGAATGAATACACCCTTGCCGATGGTCTTGGCCAGGTTGTACACCATGATCAAGGCACCTGTCAGGTACAGGGCACCACCAATGCTGCGCAGAATATACAGCGGCATGATGCTGTTAACGGTTTCAATGAACTGGTATTTCAGTTGTCCCTCGGGTGTAAACGATTTCCACATCAGGCTCTGTTCAAAACCCGCCCAGTACATAGGAATCGCGTAGATTACGATACCAACAGTACCCAACCAGAAGTGGTTGTTGGCCAGCTTGGTGCTGTACAAACTAGTACCCCACATTTTCGGCACCAGGTAGTACATAATGGCGAAGGCCATGAAACCATTCCAACCCAAACCACCAATATGCACGTGGGCAATGGTCCAGTCGGTAAAGTGCGAAATGGCATTTACGCTTTTCAAACTCAACAAGGGGCCTTCAAACGTAGCCATACCATAACAGGTAATGGCCACTACCATGAATTTCAACACAGGATCTTCCCTCACTTTATCCCAGGCGCCACGCAGGGTGAACAAACCGTTCAGCATACCACCCCAACTGGGGGCAATCAGCATTACACTGAATACCACGCCGAGCGACTGTGCCCAGTCGGGCAGGGAAGTGTACAACAGGTGGTGCGGACCAGCCCATATATAGATAAAGATCAGTGCCCAAAAGTGAATGATCGACAAACGGTAAGAATATACCGGACGATTTGCTGCCTTGGGCAGAAAATAATACATCAAACCAAGCACCGGCGTCGTGAGGAAGAAGGCCACCGCGTTGTGACCATACCACCACTGTACCAGCGCATCTTGTACGCCGGCGTACCAGCTATAACTTTTCATGAAAGATACCGGAATCTCAAAGCTGTTCACGATGTGCAACAGCGCAACGGTCACGAATGTGGCGATGTAAAACCAGATGGCTACATACAAGTGTTTCTCGCGACGAACCAAGATGGTACCGAACATATTGACACCAAATACCACCCAAATCAGGGCGATGGCGATATCAATGGGCCATTCCAGTTCCGCATATTCTTTACCGGTAGTAAAACCTGCCAGCAATGTGATAGCGGCCGCGGCAATGATGAGTTGCCATCCCCAGAAATTGATCCAACTGAGTTTATCACTCCACATACGTGTTTTACACAAACGCTGCAATGAGTAATAGACGCCTGCAAAAGTGGCATTGCCTACAAAAGCAAAAATGATGGCGTTGGTGTGCAGGGGACGCAAGCGACCAAAAGTGGTGGCTGCCAATCCCAAACTAATCTGCGGATAATAAATCTGGATCGCTGCCCAGAGTCCGGCAAGCATTCCGACGATGCCGAACACGACAGTGGCAATCCCGAAGGCCCGCACGATCTTGTTGTCGTAATAGAAAGTTTCTGTTGTTTGCATAAGCGGCTATTTATTCAGGGGTTCATCTTCAAATAAAATTCTGGAAGCGGGCGATACATCATCTTCAAATTGTCCCCGCGAAACGCTCCACAGGTAAGCAGCCAGGAATACCGCCGCAATGGCGACACTCACGGTTAATAGAATTACGATGACACTCATGGTTAAAAAATTGCGATGTAAACTTAGAGCGGCACTGAGTTTTGTCACCTGACTGTCATCAAGCGATGTACTGATATTCATCAGCAACCCCGGGTTATACCCCGCTGGCGCCCTGTAAAAAGGGGAAAAATCAGGCAAGCCGGTGCCGTTTGGCCAGCACCCAACTGCCAACATAAGTAATAAGGAAGATGGTCAGCGTGCTGCTCGGCATGAGGATGGCGGCCACCATGGGCGACAACCGGCCCTGCACGGCAAACCACAAACCGATGAGGTTATATATGATGGAAAATGTAAATGCAATGGTAATCAGGGTCCGGTTGCCGCGGCATACCGCCACAAAAGCTGCCAGCTTGTCGAAGGCCGAAGCCTGCATAATGGCATCGCTCGCCGGCGTGAAATTATTATGGGCCTCGGTCACCGCTATCGCCGCATCGGCCTGGCGGAAAGCCCCCGCATCGTTCAAGCCGTCGCCAATCATCATCACCGTATGACCCTGCTCCTGCAGGCGCTGGATATGGTCCATTTTGTCGGCAGGCGTTTGCCTGAAATGCAGTTCGGCCTGCTGGTTGAACAATTGGTTGAGGGCCGTTTCTTCCTGGTCGTTATCACCCGAAAGCACGGTAAAGCCGGTGTTGAGCCGCCGCAAATTGCTGGTTAAGCCCTCCCGGTAACGGTTCTTAAACTGGAAGTAACCAGGCTGATAATCATCTATTTGTATAAAAACGGAGCTTGCATTGAGCTGGTTGTTCTGGGTAAAAGCGGCCGAACCGAGGCGAATTTGCCGATTCCCCACTACGCCCTGTATACCCTGCCCCGGCGTTTCTGTAAAGTCGGTTACCGTTACCTGGTAGGTGGTTGGCAAGTGCCGCGCAATGGCCCGGCTCAACGGGTGGCCCGAACAGGCGGCCAGGGCTGCCACCGCTGTTTGTTCTTCGGGGGATAAGGGGATGCCCTGGTAACTGATTTCGGGGGCATTGACCACCGTGAGGGTGCCGGTTTTGTCAAATACAATATGGTCACAATGGGCGATGGTGTCGATAACGCCGGCATTGCGCAGGAAGAATCCTTTCCGCGCCAGCAGGTTCAAAATATGGCCGTTGGTAAAACTGGCCGCCAGCAGCAGCGCACAGGGACAGGCTATTATAAATATAGAGGTCACCGAAGCGCCGATTTTGGACGGGTCGTTCACGGCCCACCAGATGCCGGTCAACAAGGCAATGCCAAACACGATCCAGGTAAAATACTGGCTGAGCTTGTCTTCGGTGCTGGCTTTTTCGCTGCGGCGATCGCCTTTTACATCGCGGCTCCAAAGCGAGGCCAGGTAGCTCGACGCCACTTCTTTCATCACCAGCAGTTCGATCATGCCGCCGGTTTGTCTGCCACCGGCATAGATCAATTCACCGATTTCGCGGCCCACCGGCGCCGATTCGCCGGTAACAAAACTGTAGTCGATCTCGGCGCGACCGCGGGTCAGCAGTCCATCGGCGGGGATCAGTTCCCCGTGGTGGATGCGGATGGTTTGTCCGCAGGCCAGGTCGGGTAGTTTCACCGCTTGCTGGCTATTGTTTTCCACCACCGTCACCGCCAGCGGCAGGTAACTTTCATAATTCCGTTCGAAACTGAGTTGGCGATGGGTTTTATCCTGCAGGTAGCGGCCGGCCAGCATAAAGAACACGATGCCGGTCATGGAGTCAAAATATCCGCTGCCGCCATGCACGAAAAAATCCCAGAGGCTGCGGCCAAAAGTGATCCAGACGGCCAAAACGATGGGCGCGTCGATGTTTAAGTATTTGTGTTTCAGCCCTTTGAAAGCCACGGTATAAAAGGGCATGGCCGAATAGAACAGTACCGGCAGGGCCAATAGCAGGTTGAACCAGCGGAAAAAATCCTTTAGATATGCTTCCGAGCTATCAATACCCAGGTAGTCGGGAAAGCTCATCAGCATGATGTTGGCGAAGCAAAAACCTGCTACACCGAGTTGGCGCAGCAGGCTGTGGTTGGCAGGCGCTTTTTTCGTGTCGAGGTCTTTGAGGCTGATATACGGTTCATAGCCCACGCGGGCCAGCCAGTCGGCGCTTTTTTTCAGCGCGCCCGGCAGATTACGGGCTCGAATTTCTATCTCCTTGTGTGTGAAATGGACAGTAGAGGCCAGGATATCGGGATCAAAACGGGGGAGGTTTTCCAAAAGATAGATACAAGAGCTACAATGGAGTTGCGGAATATAAAAACGGGCGGCAATCTGGTCTTTGTCTTCGTAGCGAATGAATTTAGCGGCTACCGATGGGTCGTCCAGTATCGCAAACTGGTCGGCCCGGGCGGGGTTTTCCTGCTTGATGCCAGGTGTTTTGTTCAGGTCATAGTAACCACAAAGGGCATGTTCCTGCAGCAGGCTGTAAACGGTTTGGCAACCGGTGCAACAAAACGACTGCTCGCCGGCCGTGATCGGCAGGTCGCCGCAATCGGCTCCGCAGTGACTGCACAGTACAATGGTGGTAGTCGTTGCCATGGGGCGAAACTAGTTTTGCGCCGGGCGACCGTTGCTGACAAGCTTCATCGGTTTTCCTGATTTTGATCAGGTGCCAGGTCGCGGTGTTTCGCAATTTTTACGTATGCACCTGAAACTCTCGCCGATTCTTCCCACCGATACGGCACAGTCGCTCGTTCGCCAGGACTACCGAATGGCGGCTGTTTTTCGCCGGCACGGCATGGCTTATTGCTGTGGCGCCAAATGGCCGCTGGACATGCTGTGCAATACCCACGGCGTATCGATCGACGAACTGATCAAAGAATTGACCATTGCCACCCGGAACCAGGGTCCTTCACCCCTGCCCGATTACAGCGATTGGGAAATTGATTTTCTGGTGAAATATATGGTAAAAGTATTCCATAGTTATTTTAGAAAACGGGTTCCTGAAATCGGTTTGCAGTTGAATGAATTTGTGGTGGAACATGAAAAAAAATATGCTTACTGCGGCCCGTTGGCATTGGCGTTCAAACGCATAGAAATGCAATTGCCGGGTCAGCTTGATTTCAAAGAGCATACTATTTATCCATATATAACGCGGGTAGCAAACGGACTCACCAGCGATGCGTCATATGCGCGTTTGTTGGTGCGTACCCTGCGAAAGCCCCTGGCGGATGTATTGGAAAGAGGTGCCTCACTGGTAACAGAATATGTTGACGAAATACATGCGCTTACCGATTCCTATACGCTTCCACACAATGCCTGTGCCTCGCATCGTGTCGTTTTTGCTTCATTACAGGAACTCGATCAGCAATTGAATGAGTACTTGTTTATTGAACAAACTGTTTTGTTTCCGCGTGCTATTCAAATGGAAAAACAACTGCTGGAAGAAGTGTGATGCCTATATTTGAGCCAATGTCGGCAATACAGGAACAACAACACCTGATCGCGATGTTCAACAACGCGACAGAAGGTATTATTATCACAGAAGACAAGGGAAGCATTGTGCTTGTTAATCCCGCTGCTGAAAGGATGTTTGGCTATACCGCAGGAGAAATTCTCGGCAGCCAGATTGAAGTATTTCTGCCGGCCGCGGCGGCCATACATCACCGGGCATTGCGCGATGAATTTTACCAGCACCCGTCGAATCGCGAAATGGGTCACAACCGCGATTTATTCGGACAGCGCAAAGACGGCAGCTTATTACCTGTTGAAATCAGTCTCAGCCACTACCGCATTGCCGAAAAACTCTATGTGATTGCTTTTATCATTGATATCACCGGTCGCAAACAGATTGAAGCCAATATGCTTCGCCAGCAGGCGGAGATGGAAAAGATCAGTATCGAAGTGAAACAACTGAATGCTGAACTGGAAGCCAAAGTGGAAGAACGCACCCTGATTTTAAAAGAAGCATTGGAGAAACTGGAACATTCGCAAACGGAACTGAATGAATCGCTGCAGGCTGAAAAGCAATTGAGTGAAATTAAAAGTCGATTTGTGTCGATGGCTTCACACGAGTTTCGCACGCCGTTGAGTACGGTATTGTCGTCGGCCAGTTTATTGTCGCGTTACCGCGCGGCCGATGAGCAAGACAAACGCGATCGTCATATTGAAAAGATCAAGGGTTCAGTGAAACACCTGAACGATATATTGGAAGATTTTCTGTCGCTTGGTCGCCTGGATGAAGGCAAAGTGCGCACCGAAAAACATCGCTTCGATTTGCAACAGGTGGTTACTGATACGGTAGAAGAAATGCATGTGATGCTGAAGCCCGACCAACGCATCGATCTGCAATACAATGCGCCGCTTGAAATTGTGACCGACCCTAAGTTGTTGAAGAATATGCTGATCAACTTGTTGAGCAACGCGATTAAATTTTCGCCGGCCGAAGCGGTGGTTGAAGTGCGGGTGTTTCCATCTGGTGAATTTGTTCGGATAGAAATCGAAGACCATGGCATCGGCATTCCCGAAGCCGACCAGTCGCGTTTGTTCAGTAGTTTTTTTCGCGGTGCCAATGTGACCAATATCCAGGGCACCGGCCTGGGACTACAAATTGTAAAACGCTATGCCGACCTGATGGGTGCCCGCGTACATATGAAGAGTGTGTTGAATGAAGGTTCCATTTTTACCATTGATATTCCTATAGTTGTATGAAAACCGTTTTAATTATTGAAGACAACAACGATATCCGCGAGAATACAGCTGAAATACTAGAGCTGGCGGGCTATCGGGCCCTGACTGCCGAGAATGGAAAGATTGGTGTGCAGTCGGCGCTGCAAGAAAACCCCGACATCATTGTATGTGATATCATGATGCCCGAGTTAGACGGTTATGGTGTTTTGCACCTGCTGCGCAAAAATGACCTCACGCGGTACACGCCATTTATTTTCCTGACGGCCAAAATTGAGCGGGCTGATTTTCGCAAGGGCATGGAGATGGGCGCCGACGACTATATCACGAAGCCTTTTGAAGAAATTGAATTGCTGAGTGCCATTGAACAGCGACTGAAAAAACAGGATGCTTTAACGCAGCAGTTTCAGTTTTCGGGCAGGGGTGTGGCTGATTTTCTGCAGCAAGTAAAATTGAGCGGCTTGATACCGCAGTTGTCTGAGCAATATAACGTTGAGCATTATGCGAAAAAACAACCGATCTACCAGGAAGGCCGTCGCCCTCGGTTTTTATATGTGGTGTTGAAAGGAAAGATCAAAATTTTCAGGTACAGCGACGAAAGTAAGGAATACATCACCAGCATTCTTGCCCCCGGCGATTTTGTGGGTTATCATGCCTTGCTGGAGAACAGCAATTATATGGACAATGGCTCGGCGCTGGAAGACAGCGAACTGTTGTTGGTGCCGCGCGACGATTTCTTTTCTTTGCTCAAAGCCGATCCGTCGGTGATGGCTCGTTTCGTGCAAATCATCAGCCAGGATGTGAAAGACAAAGAAGAACGGTTGTTGCAGCTTGCGTATGGTTCGCTGCGCAAGCGGGTAGCGGTGGCCTTGCTCGACCTGCTACAGAAATACCAGGTAGAGGGTTCGCCATCGATGGAAATTTCGCGCGATGATATTGCGCATTATGTGGGCACGGCAACTGAATCGCTGATCCGAACGCTGAGCGACTTCAAGTCAGAGAAACGCATCGAGATCCGCGAGGGGCGCATCCATATTCCCAGCCCTGATAAACTCCGGGAAGTAGTTCAGTTTAGTTAGCACTTTTTGTCTTTTTCTGGCACTATTCGTGCGCCTTGCAATTGTCAGTTCTGAAGACAATTGTCAGTTGTCAAGCCAATTGTCAATTAATAAGGTGACTGGTAAAGCCGGCAGCTACGAGAAATTCGTAGGAATCCCACACCCCCGGCGGGATCTCCATCGGCACCTGGAAACCCCGGGCCGGGTATTCCCGAATGCGTTGCAGGTCGCCTACCATTATATTAATAACACGTTCCAGCGGGATCTCGTCGTTTGGGTAGTCGGCAAAGGAAATCAGCGGCGAAGTGACCAATAGTTCTTTTTCTGGCCAGTGCTTTTTAAAAGTGGCATAGCTGCGTTTCTCCATATAGGGTTTTTGCACCACGATAAACCGCTGGGGGTCCAGGCCTTTTTCGGCCAGCAGCCGTTGGGTGAAAAGGATGTTTTCGCCTGTATTAGTCGATTGATTTTCAATGAGGATTGCATCGGTAGGAACGCCCATCGTTTGTGCGATGGCCGCAAACTGATCGGCTTCCGGTACGGTCCAGATGCCCTTGGTCACATTGCCCAATCCGCCAGAAACCACCAATAGCGGTGCATATCCGTCCAAATACAAGTCGGCCGCCCGATTGGCAACCCGCAAATCGTGGCTACCCAAGGCCAGGATGCAATCAACCTTTTGCAGGGGGTGGTTCAGGTGGTGATAGTCCCACAAAACCTGGGCATGTTTTTTGACGTCAGCGTTCACTGTTCCGGTCATCGTTGGTAAAATTTCGATGTAAAAATAACATTGTGTCCGGCCTTCCTCGCAGGGAGTTTGTAACTTGGGTCATTCACCCTTCTAAACGCCGTTTCCCGAATGCCCTTTTAACCGATTGGAATTAACCATCGCTTTATGGGTGATATGATGCGCTTATGGATGAAAACCGGCTGTGCTTTTTTTGCACTGTTCTTTGCCCATGCCGCCTACGCACAACTCAAAGCAGATTTTACCACCGATGTGAAGGGTGGCTGTTCACCCCTCGTAGTCGCTTTCACCAATACCAGTACCGGTACTTCGGCCACTACCACCTACGAGTGGGATTTCGGTAACAACGCCACGGGCCATGATCCCAACGGCAGCAGTATTTATCGCGACCCACAAACCTATTCGGTCACCTTGACGATTCGCGATGGCGCACAAAGTTCCAGTGTTACAAAAACCATCACGGTGTATAAAGACCCCACCGTCAATTTTAGTTTTGACCAAACCCGCGGTTGCGCGCCGCTGCCCGTGAATTTCAGCAGCCAGGTGACGGCCGGTGATGGAACTATTGCCGAATACTTATGGGATTTTGGCGATGGGCAAATTGTACAAACCGCTTCTGCACCCACCGTATCACATATCTATGAAAGCAAAGGCAATCCGCCCATTAGTTTAACAGTGACGAATAGTTTTGGCTGTCATACTACGGTCGACAAAACAGGCTTAACCATATTGAACCCCATCGTGATTACTGCTGGTGCAGCCCAGGGTGTTTATTGCGATGCGGCATCGCCGGTAACGTTTCAAAATACGAGTACTGGTCCGGGGACATTGAGCTATGCCTGGAATTTCGGCGACCAACAAACCAGCACGGCCGCGCAGCCAACGCATATATATGGTGTAAAAGGGAATTATCAACCATCCCTAACCGTTAGTAGCAACGAAGGTTGCACACTCACCAAAACATTGGCTTCGGTAAATATTGCACAATTCGAATCGTCGTTCGACGCACCTGCCAATATCTGTTCCAACAGCGCCGCTACTTTCACCAATACAAGTGCAAATCCGCAAAGCAGCCAGTGGCTGGTATTGCCAACAAACGCGTCGTTCACGGGCAATAGTTTCACCTATACTTTTCCCCAGGCCGGTACGTATACTGTTCGGTTGATCAATGTGTACAATGGTTGCCAGGACGTTGTTGAGAAAAAAATTACGGTCTCGGCTGGCGCCGTGCTACCTGCATTTCAAGTAGTGCGCGACAATGCCTGCGGCGCGCCGGCACAAGTGCAGTTCGTTGACAAAAGCACGGGCACCAGCAATTGGTTATGGGATTTTGGCGACAACCAAACCGTTAATACCCAAAATGCCACGCATGTATTTTCACAAAATGGCGACTACCAGGTGCAACTCACTACCACCAGCCAAACGGGTTGTGTGCAAACCGTTCAGCAAACGGTTAGCATCAAGGCGCCCGACATCAAAATTATACCTGCCGGTCCTTTAGAGGGATGTGTTGGCTTGTCGGTTGGGTTTGCTGTAGATCATCCCGAACAGATCAGTGCGTATACCTGGAATTTTGGCGATGGTGGTACCGACAACACCGCGCACCCAACACATGTATTCAATACTGCCGGACAGTTTGATATCAGCTTGCAATTCCAAACCGTTGGTGGTTGTGCAGGCACAGCCATCTTGCAAACCGTTCGCACCTATGCAAAACCTGCTGCCGCCTTTAGTGCAGCCTCCACAGAAATATGCGGCAACACACCGGTGGCATTCACCAACGAAACAGTTGGTGCTGCCTATAACTGGCTTTGGGATTTTGGCGACGGTGTTACCTCGACTGAATTTGCCGCCAGCCACCAGTATATGCAGGCAGGCGCCTACACCGTACAATTGATTGCCGGCAACCAGGCCTGCGCCGATACCATCGTGCGGCAGCAATACATTCATGTAACGCCACCCTTCCCCGTTATCAGAAAGACATTTACGCAAGACTGTAGCCAGCCGGGCATGGTTGGGTTGTCGCAAGATGCGGCGCTGAACCAGGCCACCCAACTCACCTGGGATTACGGTGATGGTCACACGCAGCAAGTAGCGCCAACAGAAGAAACGACCAGTCATGTGTACACCCATTCAGGCCTGTATCGCATTTACCTGATTGCGGTAAATGGGGGCTGTACGGTGCGTGATTCGATCGACGTGCCGGTATTGTTACCACAAGCGCCGAAATTGTCGGCTGACCTCTCCGCGGTTTGCGGCACCGGCCAACTTCATATAACCATCAGCGAACTGGATCCGAATCCAGGCGTTACTAACGGTAACCAATACACGATAGCGGGTTGGGAATACGCAGATGGTACGCCGTTCACCCCGGTATATGAAAATACTGACCAGCCATTTGGTACCAGCTATACCACGGCCATCAGCGGATTACAAAATGGCAAGCAAGGTATCCGGGCCATCATACAAATGAATAGTTACCCGGGCTGTACCTACCGAACCAACCTGCTTCCGCTTGATATCCGGGGGCCGCTGCCACAACTTGGGTTTGATCGAAACAATATTTGTTACGAAACACCCATTCGCTTCAAAGACCTTTCGCAACCACGTAATAATATTGCCATCCATCAATGGACCGTTGATTTTGGCGATGGCCACGATACGAGTTTCAGTAGCTTGCCTACAGGCGGTATTTTCGAACACCAATATGCGGCGCCCGGCAGTTATCCAACAATCTTGACGGTGACCGATGCAGAAGGCTGCAGTGCCAGTACACCGGTTATTGCTGCCAACAATGCCATTGCCCGCGGCCCCCTCGCTGCGTTTGATTATAACCCCAGTCCGGTTTTTCCGAATACCACCGTAAATTTTATCAATCAATCAAATGGGGCCAGCAGTTCACCCACGTACCAATGGCATTTCAGTAGCGGCGGCGATTATAACCAGTTTACCCCGCCCGCAAAATTTTATGGATCTCTGGGCAGCACAGATACGATTCGATTGATCGCTTTTGATCCCGCCGGTTGCCGCGATACGGTCACAAAAATTATTGTGGTGAAAGATGTGGCCGCATCGTTCACGTATGAAACCAGTTATGTGAGCAATAGTAGTTGCCCGCCGGCCGTGGTACGTTTCACCAATACTTCCCAAAATGCAGAATATGTGAATTGGGATTTTGGCGATGGCGGCACTGCGATGGCGCAGGACTTTCCGACCCATACTTATTATAAGCCCGGGGTCTATAAAGTGATTATCTATGCCTATAGCGCCAGCGGGTCGGTTGATACGATGCAAAGCGCTATCATCATCAAAGGCCCTTATGGCACTTTGAAAGCCGATACCCTCAGCGGTTGCCTGGAACAAACAGTTACATTAACGGCGCAGGTAAATAATTCCATCAGCTATACCTGGGATTTTGGTGATGGCACCATTGATCAGTCGACCGGCAATAGTATTTCACATGCCTATCCCCATGCCGGTGTTTACCAGCCCGCATTGATTTTGAAAGATGGTGAAGGTTGTTCAGGTAGCGCAGAGTTGCCGGAGTTTATTGTGATCGATTCATTGGTGATCAGCAGCATTGAACACACGGCCGGCAATTTTTGCGACTCAGCGACCATTCGGTTTATACCGCACCTGAACTCAGTAGCGGCTACAGAATTGGGCGAAAGCCTGCAATTCAATTGGACCGATGCTGGCGGACATACCGCCACTGATAGCATTGCTTCCTTTTTTTACAATGAACCGGGTCAACATATTGCGCAAGTGAATGTCGTTTCTCCTTATGGTTGTCGCAGTACAGCCGCCGATACAGTGTTGGTAAAACAAACGCCCATTATCGAAGTGTCGGGACCTGCTGAAATATGTATCAACAGCGAAGCTGTTTTTAGCGCAACCTTGTCTTCAGACTCAACACCGGTGTATCATTGGATATTCTCCAATGGACAAACAATTGCCGACACATTGCCGCCGGCACAGGTTTTCAGCAAAGCCGGCCTCGCCACCCAGCAATTTGTTGCAACTGCCGCTGGCTGTGCCGATACCGTTAACAAACCCCTTTTCGTTCATCCCTTACCGGTAGTTAAAGTAGATCCGCGTGAATCGACACTTTGTCGCGGTGCCTCCCTTTCGTTGACTGCCAGCGGTGCTGTCAGCTATGCCTGGAACTATCCTGGTGGCGACGCGTCCACGGCCACATTGGTTTCTACACCGCCAGAAACTGGATGGTTTACCGTTACGGGCATCAACGAATATGGCTGCGCCAATCGTGACTCGGCCTATATTACTGTGGCCCAACCAATTCACCTGCAGGTACCCACCGATACCTTTGTTTGTATTGGCAGTAGCATTGTTTTGCCGGTGGCGGGAGCAACCAATTATGCCTGGACAGAAACCGGGCTATCGGGCAACCAGCCGGTGGTGAATCCGCAGACCAGCACCAGCTTCACCGTTATCGGTTACGATGCCTATCAGTGCTTTACCGATACCGCTGTAATCCCCGTACAGGTAATTAACCTGCCCACCGTGCAGGCACCGGCCGACATGGCCTTATTAACCGGCGATGAAATTCGGTTGCCCTTGACCGTTAGTGATGATGTAACGGGCTACAATTGGATGCCATCTTCCACGCTGAGTTGCAGTACCTGTGCTGAACCATTGGCAGCACCCCGTGGCAATACCGATTATGTGATCACGGTGAACAATGCTTATGGTTGCGTGGCGACCGATACAGTGCGGATAACGCTGACCTGCGCATCGAATCGCGTGTATATTCCCAATGCATTCACGCCCGATAACAATGGCAAAAACGATGTGTTTTATGTGATGGGCAAGGGAGTGCGGGTGATACAGAAAATGCAGGTGTTCAACCGTTGGGGACAGGTGGTGTTTGACGCCAGCAATATCCAGATCAATACCCGTGAGCAGGGATGGAATGGATACACCCATGGCGATCCGGCACCGGGCGGATTATATGTGTACAAAGTGGACCTGATCTGCGATACCGGCGAACATTTCTTACGCCAGGGAACGGTATTGTTGCTGCGCTGATCCTATTCGTACCGAACCGTTTTCAAATAGAAACCGATTGGATCAACAGCCGGCAATTGTTGACTACTTATTACTACGGGTGTTTTGCTGAGTGTCCACTTTTCAAGTCCCTTGTCGGTACTGATCTCTACCGGCAATGCCTGGTCGAAGTTGGTTACACTTACCTGGTATTTACCATCGGCCACTGACTTTACTAGAATATCAAACTTATTGGTAGTGCGCAGATAAAAATCAAAAAAAGCCGTCAGGTCGCGTTTGCTCTCTTTGTTGAATAGTTTCAGCACATCATAGGTATCGACCATATTATCGTAGGTGTAAGCAGGGTCGGTTGCCAGTTTTTTCAAAGTCGGAAAGAAAATGCTGTCGCCGATATAATGTCGCAGGCTGTGCATAAAGAAAGCGCCCTTGCCATAGATATCGCCGGTATATGCCAGGTCAGAATCTGCAGTATCGGACCAGATCACCGGCTTGCCCGACAAATGCCGCATGGTATTGCGCATCCGCGCCTGGTAGGCTTCTTCGCCACCCGCTTCGCGTGTAAAGAGCGCATCGGCATAACTGCAGATGCCTTCCTGGATCCACATATGGGCCCAGTCTTTGTTGCTTACTTTATTGGCCCACCACTCATGCCCAAATTCGTGGGTCATCAGCCAGTCGTAGTCTTCATTGCCCACTTTTACATAACGGAATTTATTGCCATAGGCAATCATCGATTGGTGCTCCATGCCCAGGTGTGGTGTTTCTACCAAACCGATTTTTTCTTTCGCCCAGGGGTATTCGCCAAAATATTTTTCAAGTACCTGACAGCTTCGTTCCAGCAACTGCAATTGGTAGGGCGCTTTATCGGCATGGTCTTTCAAAACATAAAACTCCATCGGTATTTTGTTGCCATCCACCGAAGTATACAAACGTGTCACTTTGCTGTAGTTGCCCACATTTGGTATGATGCAATAGTTGCTGATGGTATAGCGGGTGCGCCAGTGATAGGTAGAAGTAGTTCCCTTGTGTTTGGTGCTGACGAGTAAACCAGGTCCGGCCACCACCAGGCCCCGAGGCACCGTGATGATCATATCCGCCCCTTCATTCGGCTCGTCGCTCGGATGGTCTTTGCAAGGGAAAAATATTTTTGCGCCTTCACTCTGACAAGTCACCGCAATCCACGGATGCCCGGTGCTGTCTTTTTCCCATTGAAAGCCGCCCGTCCATGGGGCGCGAGGCGCTATAAAAGGTTTTCCGCCATAATACACGCGGATGCGCGTCTTGCCTGCCGGCCAGGTTTTGGCCGCGGGGATATAAATGAGGTCTTGCGCATGCCTGAAATCAGCTTTGCGACCATTCACTTCAATTTTTTGCACCTGGAGTAGGTGCGTAAGATCGAGTATTAACAGGGGCGCGGCTTCTTTCAGGATACAGTCGATATCGGTGAAGCCTTCGATCGACTGGCTATCAGGTCGGATGGCCAGCGAAAGGGTATAATGCCGCACGTCCATATTGGCTTGCTCGGGTTTGAGCACGCCACCTGATTTCATGTCCTGCGCCGACAATACCAGGGTCAGCACACTAAAAAAGGTCGTCGTTAAAAGACTTGCTAAGAGCCGCATAAGTGGTGTTTTATCGCCTGTCGGGGGCTACCCGACGGGTAAAAATAATAAACCCCCTTGAACCAGCGTTGTAGAAGCTTAAACCCCGACCCATTGAGACGAATCTCACTGCTGGTGACCATCCTTATTTGCCGGCAATTGACTGCCCAACCACTGAACGACTCATTGCCCAAGTTGATCCAGCAGAAAGACAATTTGATTACCGAAAACACGATCATTCAAATAGAGAACCTCGGGCCGAATATCAATTCTGACCTGCCCGAACTACGACCTACCATATCGCCTGATGGCAATTTGCTGTTTTTCGTTACCGAAAACCATCCCCGCAATACCAAATTCAATTCGGTGCCCAATAGCCAGGACATTTGGGTAGCTGAACGCGATACCCTCACCGGTACCTGGGGCGAGGCGCACCACCTGCCCTATCCCCTCAACAAATCACATTACAATGCGGTGTATTGGGTGTCGAGCGATAATCTTCGCATCCTCATCAGAGGTGCCTATCAGGAAGGGGCCTATATTGGTCGCGGTGTGAGCGAATGCACCTTGCAGGAGAGTGGTCGCTTCTCTGAACCCGCGGCACTTCGCATAAGAAATTACAACAAATACGATCGGGGCAACCAGTCGGGTGCTACCATGAGCCAGAACGGCAAAGTGCTTCTGTTGTACATGACCGAAACACCGGGCAGTTCGTTCAACGATATTTTTGTTTGCTTCAAAGAAGCCGACAATGCCTGGAGCGAACCCAAAAGCCTCGGCAAAAAAATCAACTTGCCTGATGCAGATGAAATGACGCCCTACCTCGCGGCCGATGGGGTTACGCTTTATTTCAGTAGTAACCGCGAAGGTGGCTTCGGCAACAATGATATTTATATGGCCAAAAGGCTCGACGAGAGTTGGACGAAGTGGACCGATCCCATCAACCTCGGCGCACCCATCAACACCAAAGACTGGGATGCTTTTTTCACGCTCGATGCCGGTGGTGAATACGCCTATCTCACTACATCACAAAATGGTTTTGGCAAAAGCGATATCGTTCGTGTAAAACTGATGGAGCGAGAAAAACCAGATCCGGTTGTATTGCTGAGCGGAAATGTGTACAACAAAAAAACCAAACAACCGATCAGCGCAAAGATGGTGTACGAAACCCTGCCCGATGGCAACGAAGCGGGTACGGCGCTTAGCAGTCCTTTTGATGGTGCTTTTAAAATGGTGTTGCCCTATCACAAAAACTACAGCATCCGCGCCACCAGCGATCACTTCTTTGCCATTTCCGAAAACCTGAACCTCGATTCGTTGGTGAAAGAAGGGTATCAGGAAATTCACAAAGACCTTTACCTCGTGCCCATCGAAATTGGGTCGGTGGTGCGGCTCAACAATGTTTTCTTCGACTTTGATAAGTCGTCGTTAAAAGCGGAATCGTTTGTTGAATTGGACCGGGTGGTGAAACTATTGAATGAAAACCCATCCATTGAAATTGAAATGAGTGCCCATACCGATAGCAAGGGATCAGACGATTATAACTTCAAGCTGAGTGATAACCGGGCTCGCTCGGTGAAAGAATACCTGTTGTCGAAAGGCATCGATGAAAAACGAATAGTTAGCCAGGGCTATGGCGAAACCAGGCCCGTGGTGCCGAACGATACCGACGAAAACCGCCAGCTCAACCGTCGCGTTGAATTTAAAATCCTGAAGAATTGATTACCTTTCTTCTCTCTTAAATCAACTTATATGGTAAAGTCGCTGTTGTTTTGCGTGCTGCTTGCTTTTACAGGCGGTGTGCTGTTGGCGCAAACGGTTCCTGCCGAATACACATTCAAAGTTGGTATCACGTATGATGTAACGGCGCCGGGGCGCAGTTCGCAAATGACTTCCTGGTATTCTGGCGGCAGCACCGTAGGCATGAGTGCCGGGTCAAAAAACGACATGTTTATTGTGTATGATATGACCAATAAGCAGGCCGTTACATTTATGCCTGCGCAGAAAGTCTATATGGTGATGGATATGGAGAAGATGAAGCAGCGCATGGAAAAAATGGGAAAATCAACCGAGCCCGTTGCTGCCAAAGACTATAAGATCAGTAAAACCGGCAAAAAAGAAACCATTGCCGGCTACGATTGCGAGCAATGGCTGATCAGTAGCAGCGATGCAAAATCACTGGTATGGGTGTCAACGACCGTGGGCATCAACAATAGCCAGTTTGGCGAAAGTCTGACAACGCTTTTCCAAAATATGCCCGGTGCGGGTAATATCCCTGCGTTAAAAGACCTAAAGGGGGTGATGCTTAAAATGGAGACCACCAGTTTGAAAGACAATAAAACGGTTACCATGGTGGCCAAATCGGTCAACAAAGACGGACTTACTTTTAAAACCGACGGGTTTAAAGGCATGAACATGCCGGGTTAATTTTTTTGTGATGTTTTGTAACAATTAGTTCCTTCCTGCATCCAAATACAACATGACGGAAGCAGAAAGGACGCGGCAATTCACCCAGCTATACCAACAGTATGCACCCGGCATATTGAAATTATGCCTTGGTTATGCAGGCGAAGAATCGTTGGCGCAAGACCTGCTACAGGAAAGTTTTGTGTCTGTATGGAATCACCTTGATCAGTTTAGGGGCGAGGCGCAGTGGAGCACCTGGATTTACCGGGTGGCCGTGAACACCTGTCTCAGTTATCTCCGGAAAAAGAAACTGCCCACTGTTTCAGCCGAAAATATCCCACTGGTACAATTGCCCGACGAATCCTCCGGGAAAGAGCAACAGGTTCAGCAATTGTACAAATGCATCAATCGCCTGGCAGAAGCCGACAGGCTGATTATTGCCCTGGTACTGGAAGAAAAACCTTATGTGGAAATCGCTGCCATTACCGGCCTTACCGAAAACAACTTGCGGGTGAAAATTCACCGAATCAAGAAACAACTCACCGAAATCTACCAGCAGTATGGATCCATTTGAAACCCTTCAGGACATCTGGAAATCAAAACAGGTGGCGCCGCAAGTGCAGATGCCTTCACTGGGCCCAACGGCCATCCATAGCCGAAGAAAGTTGCAACGCAACCTGCAATGGGGGGCCATCGCGCTATTGATTACCGGATTTTATATCATCATCGTCGGTATCCTGATGCGACAGGAATTTCATTCCGTACTCACATGGACCGGGCTTTCCCTCGCCGTATTGGTTTGCTGGGCGCAGTCTTTTCTACAATTTAGCACCTTGAAAAAACTTCGCGCAATAGATGAAATGGCCACTCCCGACATCCACCTGTCGCAATGGAACGACTATTATGCTTTTCGCAAGAAACAAATTGCTTGGAACCTGCCCTTGTATTTTATCGGATTGAACCTTGCCCTGGCTTTGTATATGCTCGAGTTATTTAAAGGCCGGCCTTGGGAAAACATAGCCATTTTTATCACTATTTATACTGCCTGGATGCTTTTTGCTTATTTCTATCTCGGTAAAAGAAGCCTGCGCAAAGAAGAAAACCGCCTTCGGGGCATTATGGATAACCTGGAGGCATTAAAAGCCCAATGGGCAGAAGAATAAGGCGCTAAAATCTCTCTGGGCTGGCGTAGATTTAAGCATGAAAAAACTTGCCCTCTTTTTCGTGCTGTGCTGCATTACTTTTTTTACACTCGCACAGGATGCTCATCGGCTTTGGTATCGCCAGCCTGCCGGCAACTCATGGGAGTCGGCGCTGCCACTCGGCAATGGGTTTATTGGTGCGATGGTATACGGCAATACCGAAACCGAACAATACCAGCTCAATGAAGGCACGTTATGGAGCGGCGGCCCAAACAACAACGATCGTTCCGTTAACCCCGACACGCTGAAACTGGTGCGGCAACTGTTGTTTGAAAAGAAATTCAAAGCAGCCGAAGAACTCGCCAGTCGCACCATCCAGAGCGATAAAAACTGGGGCATGATGTTTCAGCCCGTGGGCGATTTGTTACTGCATTTTCCCGGTCACGATTCAGCGCAGGTGAGCGCATATACCAGACAGTTAGATATTAGCAAGGCAGTCAGTACGGTTCAATACACCGTAAACGACATTACTTACACCCGCCGTTCATTTACATCCTTCAGCGGCAATGCACTGGTGGTGCAGCTAACCGCCAGCAAGCCCGGCGCCATTAGTTGTAGCGCTGCTTTAAGAACCGAACACCAGCCACAGCAAATCGGCACGGTCGGAAATAATATCCTGTTAATGACGGGTCAGTCGGCCACACATGAAAAGCAAGCCGGACAAGTAAAGTTTGAAACCCTGGTTGAAATAAAAGCCTTCGGCGGAAAGCAGTCGGCCGACAACAACCAGCTCCAGGTGAACAACGCCGATGAAGTACTGATCTGGTGCAGCATGGCCACCAACGTGATCAATTACCACAATATCAGTGGCGATCCCCATGCCAAAGCGACCAAACAATTGGAGCAGGTGAAAAATAGCGGCTATGCATCGCTGTTAGCGGCACATACGAAGACCTACCAACAGTATTATAACCGCGTTTCGCTGCACCTCGGTAGCACCGTCGCTGCCAAAGCGCCCACCGACCAGCGCCTGGCTGCATTCAAAGACGGCAATGACCCTGATTTCGTGGCGCTGTTTTTTCAATATGGCCGGTACTTATTGATTTGCTCTTCGCAGCCCGGCGGACAGCCGGCAACCCTGCAGGGCATCTGGAACCACGAAATGAATCCGCCCTGGGACAGCAAGTACACGATCAATATCAATACCGAAATGAATTATTGGCCGGCAGAACCAACGCAGCTCACCGAGATGCATGCGCCCCTGGTATCGATGGTACAGGATCTGGCCGTTACTGGTCAGCATACGGCCCGTACCATGTATGGCGCCAAAGGCTGGCTGGCCCACCACAATACGGATCTATGGCGCATCACCGGTCCGGTTGATCACATCGTGTCTGCCATGTGGCCGATGGGCGGCGCATGGCTTAGTCAGCATTTGTGGGAGAAGTTTTTGTTCAATGGCGACACGGCTTACCTGCGACAAGTATACCCCGTATTAAAAGGAGCTTGCCAGTTTTACCTCGATTATATGCAGCCGGAACCAACCCATGGCTGGCTGGTAGTAACACCGTCTATGTCGCCCGAAAACAACCCCCATATCCCCAACAGCAGTTCACTGTCGGCCGGTACTACCATGGATATCGCCATTGTAAATGACCTGTTCGACAATACCATTCGCGCGGCGGCTTTTTTACAAACTGATACAGCCTTTGCACAACTACTCGACAGCACCCGCCAAAAACTACCGCCCTATCAAATCGGGCAATACGGACAATTGCAGGAATGGCTGGATGATTATGATGACCCCAAAGATGAACATCGACATGTGTCGCATTTATTTGCCTTGCACCCAGGCAAACAAATATCGCCCTACCGAACACCACAACTCTTTGCAGCGGCCCGCCAATCGCTGTTGTACCGGGGTGATGGCGGAACCGGCTGGAGCATGGGCTGGAAAGTCAATTTCTGGGCGCGTTTTCTCGACGGCGATCATGCGTATACCATGATCCGCCACCAGCTCACGCCGCTTACGGCAAAAAACCGCGCCGGTGCGGGTGGCACGTATCCGAATTTGTTTGACGCCCATCCTCCCTTCCAAATCGATGGCAATTTTGGTTGCACGGCTGGCATTGCTGAAATGCTGGTGCAGAGCCATGATGGGGCAATACAATTATTACCCGCCCTGCCTACCACCTTGGCCAATGGAAGAATAAAAGGATTGAAAGCCAGGGGTGGTTTTGTGATCAAAGAAATGGAATGGAAAAATGGAAAACTGCTGAAGGCGGTGATCTATTCGCCGCTGGGTGGCAATCTTCGGTTACGGGTGCCTGTTAGTAACCTGCGTTGCAACGGAAAAAGCCTGGCGCAGGCCAGCGGTGATAATCAAAACCCCTACCTGCAAACCGCTCCGGTACAGGCGCCGATCATCAGTGAGAAAGCGAAACCCATCGTGCTGCCGGCCATCCCAACTACCTATCTATTTGACGTTCCCACCCAAAAAGGCGGGGTATATAATTTGTTATTTTGATGCCATGACTACTTCTTTTTGGCAGGTATTGACAGCGCTTGTGTTGGGCATTGCTGTCATCGTGGTGTTGACAGCGCGATACCGCATCCATGCATTTTTTGCCCTGCTGATTGCCTGTGCGCTGGTCGGTGTGTTGGTGGGCATGCCGGCAGAAACCATCATCGATACCGCCAAAGAGGGATTCGGCGCTATCATGAAATCACTGGCCCTGGTCATTGTATTGGGCACCTGCCTGGGGCGGGTATTGGAAACCACCGGTGGCACCGAAGCCCTCGCCAATGCCATCGTTAATAAGTTGGGAGCAAAGCGATCGGCCCTCGCCATCAACCTCACGGGTTTTTTGGTGGGACTTCCCATCTTTTGCGATTCAGGATATATTGTACTCAGCGGGTTAAACAATTCACTGAGTGCCAAAACGCGCATACCCATGGCCGTTATGGCCGGCTCGTTGGCAACGGGTTTGTATGCCGTGCATTGTTTGGTGCCTCCACATCCAGGCGCTACCGCCGCCGCCGGCATTCTCCAGGTTGCTACCGGCACTTTGTTATTGTATGGCGCTTTGATCGCTTTGCCGGTGAGCATCGTCGGCTGGTTATGGGTGCAAAAAGCCGGCAGGAAATACAGCAATGCCAGTACGGCCGAACCGACAAAACCAGTTACCGATTGGCCGCCCTTGTTCTTTGCATTGGCACCGGTGCTGGTGCCCATTTTACTGATCGCCCTGCATTCGATAATGCCGGCAAACACGCCACTGCGTTTTATCGGTGATCCGGTAGTGGCCCTGAGCATCGGTATACTACTGGCCATTCCAGGTAAGCGCAATTGGACCCGCGCCGCATTCGGACATGTGTTACAGGATGCAGCAGAAAAAGCCGGTGGCATTTTAGTAATCATTGGTGCGGGTGGCGCTTTTGGTGCCATACTTGCCAAAACTAATCTTGGCGTACACCTGGGCGAACAACTCAACCTTTCCGGTTGGGGAATCGTCTTTCCATTTTTACTCACTGCTTTGTTAAAAACCGCACAGGGTTCTTCAACCGTTGCCATTATCACGGCAGCATCCATCGTCGCGCCCTTATTGCCGAACCTCGGTATGGCCGCCGGTGATGGTCCGCTTTTCGCGGTACTTGCCATGGGCGCCGGTTCAATGATGATCTCACACGCCAATGATGCGTACTTTTGGGTGATCGCAAAATTCTCGGGTCTCGATACCAAAGCGATGCTCGGCACCTATACGATGGCGAGTATTTGCATGGGGCTTTCTGCCTTTGTTATTATCGGTGCGCTTTGGTGGCTGAAGCAAGTAATCCATTGATCAAAAACAAAATCAAATGCAGGCAGATAAAAACAGGCAGCAGCAGTGGTATGCATTGTCGATCGAAGAAATGCTGTCGCAAACAACAGCAACGAGTAATGGCCTGAGCAGCGAAGCAGCAGCGCGCAAACTGCAGCAAGTTGGACCCAATGAACTGATTGCCGGCAAAAAAATAAACCTGGTCAAACTTTTTTTCAAACAGTTTTTCGATGTGATGGTGCTGGTGTTGATTATCGCCGCCGTGGTATCTGCCTTTATTGGTGAAGCGGCCGATACCATCGTCATCATTGTTATTCTTGTACTGAATGCGGTGATCGGTTTTTTCCAGGAATACCGGGCCGAGCAGGCAATGGATGCCTTGCGTAAAATGGCAGCACCCACGGCCAAGGTAGAACGCGATGAAAAACTCATAGATATTCCAGCCGCTGCACTCGTGCCAGGCGACCTGATTTATTTGGAAGCAGGCAATACCGCAGCGGCCGATATCCGCCTTCTGACAGCAGTGGCGCTGAAAACCAATGAAGCCAGTTTAACCGGTGAAAGTACCCCGGTTGATAAAAACACCGCCATACCTGCAGGTACCGATCTGGCACTCGGCGATCAGTTCAACATGGTGTTCAAAGGCACTGATATAACCAATGGCCATGCGAAAGGCATTGTTGTGGCCACCGGCATGCAAACAGAACTGGGTCGCATTGCGGGCATGCTCGACCAGGCCGAAAGCAGCACGCCATTACAGAACAGGCTTTCAGCATTCAGCCGTCGACTAACGGTCATCATTATCCTATTATGTATTGGCTTGGCTGTGATGGGCTACCTGCGTGCTGAACCCTGGGATCGGCTCCTGCTCACCTCGCTATCATTGGCCGTTGCTGCTATTCCCGAAGCATTGCCGGCGGTGGTGAGTGTGGCCCTGGCACTGGGCGCCCGGCGACTGGCCCGCAAACAAGTGCTCATCCGTCGCTTGTATGCGGTGGAAGCACTCGGCTCGGTTACGTATATCTGCACCGATAAAACGGGTACGCTCACCCGAAATAAGATGGAAGTGAAAGAGGTATGGGCACCCGATGATATTTGTCTGCCAAAATTATTGCAGGCGATGTCGCTCAACCACGACACCAAAGAAGTAGAGGGCAAAACCACCGGCGATCCCACTGAAATTGCCATGCTTGAATTTGCGGGCGACCAAGAGAGCGTTGAACGTGTACGTGATATTCCATTCGATGCCGATCGAAAAGCGATGACCACCATTCATCGTGTCAGCACCGGGTATTGGGTGATCACCAAAGGTGCGGCAGACAGCCTGGTCGATAACCTCAATGGCGGCGATGTAGAGGCCATCAAAGCACAGGAAGAAAAAATGGCCCGCGAGGGTATGCGCGTCATTGCGTTTGCCGATAAAATGATGCCGGAATTACCCGATGAAATCTCGCCCGAAACCATGGAAATCGGGTTGTCGTTTGTGGGCCTCGCAGGGCTCATCGATCCCCCACGCGAAGAAGCGCGTACCGCGATTACTGAATGTAAAACCGCCGGCATTGTTCCGGTTATGATTACGGGCGATCATCCGCTCACCGCCGCCGCGATCGGTAAACAATTGGGGATGGTTGATGACGAAAGCCAGGTGATCACCGGCCGGGACCTGGGTAACCCATTATTTGAAGAAAAAAGAGCGATGATTGAAAGCTTTCGTGCCTATGCGCGGGTGTCGCCCGAGCAGAAATTGCGAATAGTGGAAGCCCTTCAGCAGAAAGGGCAGTTTGTTTCGATGACCGGCGATGGGGTGAACGATGCACCGAGCCTGAAGCAAGCCAATATCGGCGTGGCGATGGGCATCACTGGCACTGAAGTCACCAAAGAAGCGGCAGGCATGATCTTGTTGGATGATAATTTCGCCACCATCGTGGGTGCTGTGAAAGAAGGCCGGCGCATTTATGATAATATCCGCAAGTTCATTCGCTATATACTCACCGGCAACCTGGCCGAAATTGTTGCCATCGCCTGCGCACCCTTGTTCGGCCTGCCGATACCGTTACTGCCGGTTCATATCCTTTGGATAAACCTGGTGACCGACGGCTTACCGGCCCTGGCACTGGCGGCCGAGCAGCCGGAGAAGCGAATCATGCAGCGGGCGCCACGGGCACCGAATGAAAGCATATTCGCCCAGGGACTGGGCATTGGCATACTATGGGCCGGACTGCTTATCGGATTTCTGACCATTGCCACCCAATGGTATTCATTGGAGAAATCTGGCAGTCACTGGCAAACAATGGTGTTTACGGTGCTGTGTTTCAGTCAGTTGTGGCTTGTATTGGGACTTCGAAGCGAGTCTGAATCATTGTTTTCGACTGGTATCAGAGGAAATATGACCCTGTTTTACATTGTTTTGGGTACAGCCATTTTACAAACCTGTGTGATCTATCTGCCGTGGATGAATCGATTCTTCCATACTGAACCCCTCAGTTTTGTCGAGTTTTTGCAATGTTTGGGGATTTCTTTCCTCGTGCTTGTAGCGGTGGAGCTGGAAAAACGGCTGAAGAACTAGTCTTGGCCTGTTTCTTGCAAAATACCGTTAATTGTGTTAGCTGGTATAAACGCTTTTGTGTAATTTTGTGCCCGGAAAAAAACAGGGGTTCGTCCCCATTAGGCATCTCAAACATGGCACAAAGGTTTATGTTGGTGGCATGTCTAAAAAACCAAAAAAATCAATAGTATGAAAAAAAGCTTCGTTCTGCTGCTGGCCCTTAGCGGTAGTCTGCTTGCAAAATCACAGGATGCTGTGATGTCAACCGACTCTGTAAAACCACTCAAAATCACAAAAGATCATTACACCGTATCTGGTGGTCTGCTGGGTGCCTTTAACTACGGCGGGCTGAAAGTAACTGATGGCCGTGCTAACACTGAATTCAAGTACAAGCCAGGATGGGCGATTGGTGCCTGGTTGAATGTCCCCTTGATTGGCAAAGCTGTTTCCCTGGAGCCACAGGTAACGTACAATACTTTGAACTACCAGTCGACCGACCTCGCTGGTAATGTTCTTCCCCACGGTCAGGCAGCTTATATCAGCGTTCCTGTTCTCGTGAAATTTCACCTCGGTAGCAAATTCGCATTGTTCGCTGGTCCGCAGTTCGACTTCCTGAGCAAGTTCGACAACAAGAACAGCGTGAACTATTCGCCCGAGACCATGAAGAAATCAAGCCTGGCTGGAACAGCCGGTTTTGAAATCGTACCCCATTCTCGCGTAAGCTTCTACGGTCGCTACGTGTATGGTGGTGCTAACCTCAACAAGCTGAATGTAGTACCCAACGGTAATTTCTACAACCGGTATGTACAGGCAGGGGTGAAACTGAAACTCTTCGGCAAGCATATTCCGGCTGATTCTGATGGCGATGGCATTCGCGACGACAAAGACTCTTGCGTAGGCGTTGCTGGTTTGGCCCGTTACAATGGTTGTCCGATACCAGACACCGATGGTGATGGCCTGAACGACGAAGTTGATAAGTGCCCAACCGTTGCCGGCACGGCTAAATACCAGGGTTGCCCGGTTCCTGACCGCGACAAAGATGGTATCAACGACGACGAAGACAAATGTCCTGATCAACCCGGTCTGGCTAAATACCAGGGTTGTCCGATTCCTGATACTGACAAAGATGGTATCAACGACGAAGAAGACAAGTGTCCGAATGAGCCAGGTGTGGCCAAATACCAGGGCTGTCCTGTTCCTGACAAAGACAACGATGGTGTAAACGACGACGACGACCGTTGCCCGGATCTTGCTGGTCCTGCAGAAAACGGTGGTTGCCCCACTCTCGAAGCGTCTAAATTCAATGCTAGCAATGTTCAGTTCGTAACCGGTAGCGCTACCCTGACAGCTGCTGCCAAGAAAGAGCTCGACAAAGCAGCACGGATCCTGAATGAGCAGTATCCGCAATTGAAACTGGAAATTTCTGGTTACACAGACAATACCGGTAAGGCTGATAAGAACATGGTTCTGAGCCAAAAACGCGCAGAGTCAGTGAAAGCATACCTCGTTAAGAAGAAAATTGACGAGGCTCGTATGACTGCCAAAGGATATGGCCAGGATCAGCCGATCGCTGACAACGCCACCAAAGAAGGCAGGGCTAAGAACCGCCGCGTTGAATTCAAAGTGAGTCAATAAATAGAAGCGTCGTTAGTCACTAGCGCTATTCACTAGCCACTAGCACTAACCAACAACGCCACTCCATAAAAAAAGCCGCCGGAAATTTCCGGCGGCTTTTTTCTTGCGCATGTCCGTGACGCAAAAGCCTGGTGCATCAAACCAGCAAATCAACAAACCACCCATACTAATCCCACTTCGCCCGCGGCAGCAACGTTAAACCTTAAACCTCAAACCTTAAACTTTTGATTATTTTCAGCTATATGAAATCAACAGCCACCCTCCTCGCCCTGTTATTGCTGCTCACTGCAACCGCACAACCGGTTTCTTTGCCCCGCAGCACCCCCGAAGCAGAAGGGGTTTCTTCTGCCGCCATCAGCAAAGTATTGGATGCGTTTGCCGCCAGTAAGCACCAGATGCACAGCATCATGCTTATCAGACATGGCAAAGTGATCGCCGAAGGTTGGTGGAAACCTTATGACCGTGCCCTGGTGCATACCATGTATTCTTGCAGTAAAAGTTTTACCGCTACGGCGATGGGTTTTGCCGTAGCGGAGGGAAAAATCAGCTTAGAGGACCGCGTCATTTCCTTCTTTCCCGACCAATTACCCACGGTCGTATCTGAAAACCTGAAAGCATTGCGCGTGCGCGATCTGCTGAGTATGAGTGTTGGCCATGAAAATGAACCGCCTTTGCTATTCGGCGACGATAGCCATCCCACTGATTGGGTGCGGGTTTTTCTAGCGCACCCGGTGGTTTACCCGCCAGGTACCCGGTTTCTGTATAACTCGGCGGCTACCTATATGTGTTCAGCCATCTTGCAGAAAGTGACCGGTGAAAAACTGATTGACTACCTGCGGCCTCGTTTGTGGGAGCCATTGGGTATTACGGGCATCGATTGGGAAACCGACCCCAAAGGAATCAATACCGGTGGTTGGGGACTTCGGTTGAAAACCGAAGACATGGCGAAGTTTGGTTTGTGTTTTTTAAACCGCGGACAATTCAATGGCCGGCAAGTGATCCCAGCCAACTGGGTAGATACTGCAAGCAGTAGAAAGATCTGGCAAGACCCCAGTGCCTCTGAAGAAAAGAAAGCAGCGAGCGACTGGTTGCAGGGATATTGTTTCCAAATGTGGCGCGGGCGTCACAATACTTTTCGTGCCGATGGTGCCTTCGGTCAATATATTATTATGATGCCCGATGCAGATGCGGTGGCGGTAATTACATCCGAAACAAGCGATTTGCAGGATGAGCAAAATATTCTCTGGGAAAACCTGCTGCCTGCTTTTGAAAAAGAGCCGCTGAAGCCGAATAAAAAAGCCTGGACAGCATTGCAGGCAAAGCTGGGCGGCTTGTCGATAATGGCCGAGATGTTTAATACCAAGCAATTGCCGGCGGCGCCGGTTGCCCTATCGGCAGTAGATAAAAAAACCGGACTAACATCCGCCGAAGGCGCTATCGACAATAAAGTTTTTGGGATTGTATCCACCGATCGGGGCACGGATAGTGTACGGTTTGATTTTTCGAAAGGTAAAGCGATGCTGTATTGGATCACCGATAGCGTTCGACATGAAATAGCGTTGGGCAATCGGACCTGGCTAACGGGAACGACTACCCGAAAAGGACCGAACCTGGCTGCTGCGGCGGGCAATAGCCTCAATGGCCTGCGACCTTTCCGCGTAGATGGTATGTATACCTGGGTGAACGATGACAGCTTGCTGGTAAAGTTGCTGTACACGGAGAGTCCGCATACCGAAACGGTTGGGTTTAAATTTGCCGGCACAGAAGCGCGCTTGAGTCACTATGAAAGTTTCAAAGGATCGCAACCAAATTATACATGGGATGCGGTGGTAGTACCGGTTCGACCGAATGCGCCGAAACTCGTGATCAGGGGCGATGATATGGGTTATGCCCACTCGGGCAACCTGGCGCTGGTGAAATCATATCGCAAGGGCATTGAAACCACGATTGAAGTGATCGCGGCATCGCCCTGGTTTCCCGAAGCGGCTGCCCTGCTCGCTGAAACACCGCAAGTGGAAGTGGGTTTACATTTTGCGATTACCAGCGAGTGGGATAATATGAAATGGCGACCGTTGACGGCTGCACCGAGCCTGCGGGATGCCGACGGCTATTTCTGGCCGATGTTGTGGCCCAATAAAAATTATCCCGGCCGCGCGGTTCAGCAAAACAACTGGAAGCTGGAAGACATCGAAGCAGAGTTGCGCGCGCAGATACAGCTCGCTAAAAAATATATTCCCCGATTGAATCACCTGAGTGGTCACATGGGCAGTTTGATCTTTGATCCGAAAGTGGAAGACATGATGAAGCGCGTAGCGGCCGAATATGGATTGATGGTGGTGGATGCAGCAAATGATAAATTCAAACTGAATTATTATGCCATGGATTTGTATGGCCAACCGACCAAAACAAAACTTTCGGGTTTTGTGAAGGGGCTCGATGCGTTGCAAGACGGGAAAAATTATATCTACATCGAACACCCGGGACTCGACAATGCCGAGTTGCGCGCCATCCATCATATTGGGTACGAAAATGTAGCGGAAGACCGGCAGGGCGTAACGGATTTGTTCACCAGCCCCGCGGTGAAGAAGGCGATCATCAGCCGCGGCATTAAACTGGTCAAATTTGCTGATTTGTAATCTACCCGTCGGGTAGTACCCGACGGGTAAAACCCGACGGGTGGAAGAACGCCCAAATCGGTGTTTAAACGGCGATTTGGTGGCCTGCCGGCATAAGATATTCGTGTATTGATCGTTTAGAGTTGTTTGAAATGCATCTTGTTGACTGTCATTTATTTAAAAAAAGTGCAGAAAAGCGGTTACAAACAGGCATCGAGCCATTATTAAAATATGAAAGCAGAAGAATTCTACACCGACGAGGCGCTGGTGGCGGCGATCAGGGAAGGAAGAAACCTGAACCACGCAATCAGTTTTTTGTACCGGCAGCATTCGGACAAGCTAAGTTCTTTTTTGATGAAGTATGGGGCCAGCGAAGAGCAGGCGCAGGATGTGTTCCAGGATACAGTGGTGGCATATATCGATATTGCCAAAAAAGACAGCTACCGGCTGGACGCGAAAATCGGAACCTTTCTGGCAGCCATTGCGAAAAACATCTGGTTTAATGAATTGAAGAAAAAGGAACGATCAACTGCCCGCGAGAAACTATACGAAAAAGGGCGCGACCAGGTAGAAGAAGATGTGAGTCACTTTATCCAGGAACGGGAAATGAAACAAGAGCTGCATGGATTGTTGGCAAAACTGGATGAGCCCTGCCGAAAAGTGTTGTTGTTGTTTTATTTCGAAAACCTGTCGATGAAAGAAATGCTGGAACACCTGCCGTATGAAAACGAACAGGTGGTGAGGAATAAAAAATACAAATGTCTGCAGGCATTTACGGCGATGGTCAAAAACCATCCACTGATGGCCGGCAGCAGAAATAGCTAAACTTGTTTTATGTCAGCCATTACCAATGAACAACTGATCGACCTGATCGACAACAACCTATCTGCCGCCGATCGCACTGCGCTGGAGTCAGTCATTGCCTCTGATTCGGCTGTTCGTGAACGTTATGAGGACCTGCAATTTTCGGTTGCCCTTGTACGTGAGGAAGCGGTACGGGAGCAGGTGGCCCAGGTTCGTCGCGATCTTTCCAGCGGCAAACTGGTAACAATGAAACCTCGTCAGGCCGTTGTTCGTCCGCTGTTCGGCAATGTGCTTAAAATTGCAGTACTATTCCTGGTCGTTTTCGGTGCAGCGCTTACATATAAGCTGGTCAGCACCACAGGCGCCGGTTTGGCGGGTGATCATTTTATTGCCTACGACCTGAACACCGCCAGGGGCGCTGCTGCCGACGAGTCGGCGCTGGAAACTGCTTACCGAAACAAAGACTGGAAAACAGTACAGTCGCTGGCTGGAAAAATGACTGATAAAACAGCGAAAGCCTGGTTCCTGGCTGGTATGGCCGATATGGAATTGCACGATTACAATGCAGCCGTGGCCAATTTTATTTCCCTGCAAGAGCAGAACCAGCGAATCAAAGAACCTGCTTTCCAGGAAGAAGCTGAATACTACCTGGCCCTCGCTTACCTGGGTGCCGGCAAGAGTGCAAAAGGCATTGAATTACTGGAAAAAATCCGGGCCGACAAAAACCACCTCTTCCACGAAAAAGCAATGGCGGTGTCTTCAACATCACTCAAAGTGCTCGAAATAAAGGGCGACAAATAATTAATTTGATTTTTTCGGTTACGAAATCAGCAGCAGCGATTATAAAGAATAGCATCCAAATCGTACGAAAAACAGTTCATCCTATACCTGTGAAACCGAAAAATCCCAACGCCGTGTCCATGTCCAGCATCCATGATCCGATGAATCAACCGCTATCCAGAAAAATCAGTATGCCAAATCCTTAGAAAGATACAGCCCTAAAAAGTCGACCTACCCTAGATGTAAACTATTTGACTGTCTCTGACGTGTAGCTCACCAGTGAAGCGTCGACTTTTTTTCTAAACCATTCTCTCCGAACAGCCAGGCTGCCGAGAGCTATTAATACGAGCAAGCAATCAAGCAAAAGCACAGTCTCTAACCAGGACGGCGCTTTTTGCGTTAAAGCATCGGCATTGCCAATTAACACCAGGTGACTCCAGTAAGCGGGGTTTTTATAAATGGCATCGCTGTGCAGGTAATCAACCTTTGCACGCTGCAAAGCTTTTGTTTTCGTGTAGCCATCACTGATATATTGGTGAAAGCGCGATAAGATTAATGCCGTTGCCTTGTCGTCGGCTTTCCACAAACTATTAATCGTGCTACTGCATCCCGCAGCCGCAAATGCGCGGCCAAGACTGATCACACCCTCGTTGCTGACCAGTGCCCCCTTTCCGGTTTCGCAGGCACTTACAATGACGAGTTGGCATTGCCGCATATCGAGCGAATAGATCTCCTCCAAAAAAAGGTTGTCTTCCACAGCCACCCCCGTTTCAGGATAGAAAGCGATATAGGAGGCCGACGCATTGGCCGGATCGGCTATGGCATGGGTGGCCAGGTGTACCACCGGATACGCCGATAATGCCTGTAAAAAAGCTTCTTTTTGCGCACGCTCACCAATATAACGTGCACCATCAACCGAAGAAAGCTCGGTGGTAGAACCTGATAGGGCTGCAAAGCCGCCCGCAGCCTTAACGAAAGGTGCAAACGACAAAACCCGGTACTGCCGATGTGTGTCTGTGTTACCAGGCAATATAAACCTTGATGAAAACTGATAGCCAATGGTTTTCTTTTCTACCAAATAGCTGTTGCCATCGTCGGCTGGCAAGGACTCAAAAGGCAACAGCCAGATTTTACCATCGGGAATAATGGTCCATTTGTCGGCGTCACCGCCCAATTGAAGCATTGGCTTCACCAGATGCGAATACAAAAAACGGCTATACTGGCTTCCATCAAACCGACGGCCATCACCGGTGTTCTGCAATTCATTCGACCAGCCGCTGATGGCCGCGAGAACGCTATCGGCATCATCGATTCTTTGGTATTGCAAGGCTGTTTTACTGACCGCAAAAACATGAATCATATTGTTGGCCAAAAAGAAATTAAAAACGACTTCATCGCGATCGATGGCCGATTGCAAGGCGGGCAAGTTGCTGACACTGTCGGCATATTTCAAACGGTGAAAATTGTCGTCGCGATCCATGCTCTTTTGCAACTGCGACAAAGCGATTTCATATTCTGCTTTTTCGCGCGCCAATTGCTCCATGTCGGCCGTGGTTTGCGCCTGCTCACTGCGTATGTTTAACCGGGCAATATTGTATTTGATATTTTTCTCCTTCTGCAACAGCGCGGGATCGGCGCCTTCCTGCTGCACAATCGAACGAACCCGCAAGCCGGCGGCCAGTACCGATGCTTTGTTTCGTTCGGCAATCGAGAAAGCCGTCGCCAAAAACCCTGCATTGGGCAAGTGGATATTCAGTCGCAACGCAATGGCCAATGCTTCGTCGTACACTGCCCGGCTGTTTTTCTTCAAAAAGAATTTGGCATCGTCGGTATCATAACTCTTTTCGATAAAACTCAACAGGCGCAAGGCGGCCATATACGCATCAAGCGCTGCCTCCAGGTATTTTTCGGTTGGGCGTGCCCGGTAGAGTTGCTCAAATGCCAGTCCTTTTTTGTGTATGGCTTCAAAAAGCCGGAAATAGGTGTAGCTGCCGGAGAAAGCCTGTGGGTTCTGGTATATATCGGCGGACTTAAAATCGCTCGAAAAATTGACGATGGCCGCTTGCAATGATTGAATGGCCGATAGGTATTGCTCCCGCTGCAACAACAGCTCAGCGGCATACATTGCATTGATACCACGGTCGAGCGCATTCAACTGACCCGGCCAGTGTTTAAGTTTCTCTAGGTACACCGCGCAGGAATCCAATTGGCCGCGCTCATAAAATAGTTGCGCCAGCTCATTATATACGCCAGGTGATTTGGCGGCGTTGATTCGGTGGAAAGTAGCAAGGGCTGTTTTGTAATCTCCAAGTGCTTTCTGCACTTTGCCCATGTTCATGTACACGCCATCGTACACGGGTCCGCGGGCCTGCTGTACAATTTCCTCATACATCGACAGGGCTTCGCGGTACCGGCCCATTTTGTAATACGAAGAAGCGATATTGGTTTTGAGGTCGGCGATTAGCATCTCATCCAATGGCTTTCGGCGTTCAACTACGCTGAGTGCCTGGCTGAAATAAGTTCTGCTCTGCAGGTAATTGCCATTGTCGAAATGCAGCGCCCCCAGGCTGTTGTATAATCGTTCGCGTTCTGCAATATTTCGGTAGCTGTCTGCCAGTAGCTCGGCTTTTGACAGAAAATAACTGGCCGAGTCATATTGGTTGAGTGAGTAATAGTCGGTTCCCACGTACACGTATAACCGAAAAAACAAGGAGTCGGGAAAACGGCCGGTATTTTGGCCCACGGTCAACGCCCGCAGATAGGCTTGTTTTGCCTGGGCGGGCGACAATTGCACATCGTGCAATATGCCCTTCCTGAACAGGGATTCATACAAGAGACTGTCGACCGGGCGCACACGATCATCGCCAATCGCAGCGATCAACTGATTAAAACCCGCCAGGGCCAGGCTGTCGGTTTTCGCTGTAGGCGTTTCTGCATTGAAAAATTGATCGGCCCGGCGAAAAGCAGACAATAAGCTGTTCCATCGGTTACCCGGATTGCCAGTAGGCCGCAAAGCAGCCATCATCATCAGTACAACCAGGATATAAGCCTTCCGGGGCATTTCATTGGATTTCTCCGATAAAACGCCCCGGAACTAACTGTATTGCCTAAGATTAGTTATAACGGGTAACAACAATGACCGGGGGTCGCGGGCGACTGCTGGCCACGGCCGAATGGGGATTGAAAAGATTGATCAACAGCACCTCATTGAGAATATTGTTGAGTTTTTGGGTGATCAAGCTAACCAATCCGGGCGGAATATCAGACTTACGGGCATAGTACACGAGCGTCACTGGAAGATATTGCGTCGCCATCATGCTCTGGTCGTTCAGCCTGTAGGCAATGGTGGTATTAACTACCGTGCCGTTCACCGGTACCAGGCCGAAAGCCAGTCCGTTGGCTGTATTCTTCAGGTCGATATAGCCATTGTTCTTATCAATCTTGATTTGCTGATTTGTTGCTGCATTGTTGACGTCGTAGGCACAGGTGTTTGGTCCGCCTTGACTCGTACACATTACCGTATTATTCGGATCGGCATTGTAATAAGGCTTGGCATAGCGCTGGTCGTCTTCCAACACATAGATACTATCGGCATAAGAAGCGCCGCCAAGTACAATCGACTGCAAACAAGTATCAGTAGTTCCTTTTTTAACCCATCCGATATTGTAACGCAATCCACCATCACTTTTCGACAAATTGATGGCACCTGTATGCTGGTCGATCACCATGCCTTCGGGCCACGCAAAATAATCGCCGCTGTCGGGGTTGTTAACCGGCATCACGATATAATCGGTATTGGAAGGCTGCGTAAAAAGAATGGTGTCGGCGTATTTGGGCGCGCCACCGCAATTGTGTGAAGCCTGCAGGGGATAAGGAATAGCCGTTGACGTATCCGTAACCGCTACCGGAACCTCCACCGGTGTTTCATCGGTAGCGTCGAGCTGTAGGTTTTTTTGACAGGCCGGCAAGATGAATGCACCCATTAACAGGGCCAGGGCAAAAGGGGTAATTTTCGCTTTCATGGTACGGTTTTATAACGGAGCCCAACGGCAATTCGTATTCAGGGTTCTATGTTTTAATCAATGCTCGTTGCCATTTTGTAACCGCCCGGATATTATTTTTTAGGAAACGGCAATCGTTAGTTTGTAAGTGGCTGACTATGAGCTAATTAATAACGTATATTTGGTTATGAAAAAAACACTAACAGCCCTTTTTTCTTTTCTTATCCTGTTTTTACACGCGCAGGATCGTTATGAATTGAACAGTGGCTGGCGCTGCCAGCAGCAGGGCAAAACCAAGGCAACTGGGGAGATTCTATCCAAGCCTGGCTATTCTTTACAAAACTGGTTGCCGGCCACTGTGCCGGGCACAGTATTGACCAGCCTGCTCAACAACCAAATGGTGCCCGATCCATTTTATGGCATGAACAACAAAACCATTCCTGATATCGGCGATACGGGTCCGGCAACCTATACCTATTGGTTTGTAAAAGATTTTGACGAGTTACCAATCGCCGGCAAACAGGTCTGGTTGCATTTTCGCGGCATCAATTACGCCGCTGATTTTTACCTCAACGGAAAAAAATTAAACAGCACAACGCACAAGGGTATGTTTCTGCGGAAAGAATTCCTGATCACCGACCTGCTCGCGAAAAATGGGAAGAACCGGTTGGCAGTGATCGTGTATCCGCCGGACCAGCCGGGCAAGGCCAATGGCGGACAAGGTGGTGATGGTACCATCGCGCGAAACCTAACGCACCAATACACCGCTGGTTGGGATTGGATCCAGCCCATTCGTGATCGCAATACCGGCATTTGGGATAAAGTATTTATCGAAAAAACAGGTGTTGTTCAATTGCGCAATCCGCACGTAGTTACCCGGGTGCCGGGCAAACGTTTTCCCGGTGCCGCGCAGCAACCCGCGGTATTGCAGGTAAGCGCTGAACTCAGCAATACAGCGAATGTATCAACCGAAGCGTTGTTGCAATACGAGTTAAATGGCCAAACCGTTCAGCAAACGGTGTTACTGAAACCACAGCAAACTGAATTGGTAAACTTGCCTGCTTTCAATATTGAAAACCCCCAGCTCTGGTGGCCCAATGGCTATGGAGAGCAACCGTTGTACACCCTTCAACTACAAGTAAAAGAAAACGGCCGGCGCAGCGATGAAGAAAAAATAAAGTTTGGTGTGCGACAAATCGATAACCAATGGAACACGCATACCAAGAGTATGCAGGCTTACGTGAATGGACAACCGATTTTCATCAAAGGCGGCAACTGGATTATTTCAGATGCGATGTTGCGATTCAGCGAGCAACGCTATGATGCAGAAATCCGCTATCACCGCGACATGAACCTGAACCTCATTCGCATTTGGGGCGGCGCACTAACTGAACGCCCCGAGTTTTATAATGCCTGCGATAAATACGGGCTATTGGTATTCCAGGACTTTTGGTTCAGCGGCGATTGCAATGGACGCTGGGAAGATCCACAAAAAGCAGATGACCAGTGGACGCGTCGGCAGTACCCCGACGATCACCCATTGGTATTAACCGCGGCAGCCGACCAAATCAAGATGATCCGTAACCATGCCTCTCTTGCTTTTTGGTGCGGCGGCAATGAGATTACGCCGCCGGCGGATATTTTGCTGCCGTTGAAAGATTCCCTGTTGCCAGCGCTAGACGGCACCCGTTATTTTTTCGACTATTCGAACAGCGATAGCATGTCGCTCAATACCCAGGGTGGCAACGGCGATGGCCCCTACGGTATCCAGCAACTGTCTTATTTCTGGAACCACCGCAGCTTTCCCTATAATTCTGAAATCGGATCGGTTGGCCTGGGCGATTATGTCTCATTGCAAAGATTCATTCCCGAAAAAAACCTGCAGCCACCGGCCAATGATCGCGCGGTCGATTCAGTGTGGGCTTATCACAAATACATCGGTTATGGTACGCAGGTACAACGATATGGCGACGTAAAAGATGCTGCTGATTTTGCGATGAAGGCGCAACTCGTTAACTACGACCAATACCGGGCCCTGGCCGAAGGATTTTCAAGCCATATGTGGGATTGGTACACGGGTGTTATGATTTGGAAAACACAGAATCCGTGGACGGCCCTTCGCGGACAGATGTACGATTATTACCTTGATGTAAATGCTTGCTTATATGGTTTGCGCAATGGTAGCGAAGCATTGCATATCATGTTCAACCCGACCGACAGCATGGTGTACCTGGTGAACAACGGGTTCAGCACCCGCCGCGACCTAATGATGGAAGTGGCGGCCATTGATGGTATAACCGGCGAGCGACTGCCGGGCACGAGGGTATTCAACGAAATCCAGGCTTCATCGGCAAAGCAATATTTTGGTATGGGGGGCTTTCTGAAAAAGCTCGGTAGAAGAGAAGGTGTATTTGTACTGCTGCGCTTGCACGAAAAAGATAAATCATTGGTGAGCGAAAACCTGTATTGGTTACCCGGCACTGATGGCCGCTATACTGCTTTGCAACAAATGCCCAAGGCTAAACTAACGGTAACGACTAGTCGAAAATCAGGCAACAAGTTTAGTATTGTGTTGCAGAATCGGGCTGGTTCGCCACTGGCATTCTTTAACCGCATCGCCATTATTGATAAATCGACCGGTAAACGGGTTTTGCCGGCATTTTTCTCCGACAATTATGTGTCGGTTCTGCCGGGTGAGCAGAAAACAATTGAAGCGGAAATAACCAGCGCCACCGGTGCGCTGCAATTGGAATACTATGGCTGGAATACCGATCGGCAGACAATCGATTTAAAATGATGTTAGCGGTGCAGCGAGCCGCAGTTGTTCGCAGGATCAAAACCGTATAATTATCGGAAGAGTAACGAACTGTGGCGAAGGTCTCCAGCAAACTGTTTAAATTGTGGATCAGAATCAACGCTTTCATGAAAACGCTATTGATATTGGCCTGTTTCGCTGCCTGCACCGCCTTAACGGCGCCGGACAGCCGAAAAAGCGAATCGTCAGCCGGGCCGCTTAAAACCGGGGCAGAACAAACGGAAAAATATTTCCCCCTGCTCAAAGGAAAACGCATTGCGCTGCTCGCCAACCCTACAACGATTATTGGCCACCGGCACCTGGTGGATAGTTTACAGTCCGCCGGTTTTGACATCAAAAAAGTTTTTGGCCCCGAGCATGGTTTCCGGGGCAATGCGAGCAACGGCGCCAAGGTAAAAGACGAGATAGACGCCGCCACGGGGTTGAAACTAATCTCCCTGTATGGGGCCAAGCGCAAACCCGGCGCGGAAGAATTGGCTGATGTTGACATTGTCATTTTTGATATCCAGGATGTGGGTTGCCGTTTTTACACGTATATAAACGTATTGCGCGATGTGATGGAAGGATGCGCCGAGCAGGGCAAAGAACTGCTGGTGCTCGATCGGCCGAATCCAAACGGTTACCTGGTCGACGGACCAATTCTCGACATGAAACTGAAATCGGGCATTGGGCAGTTTCCAATTCCCATTGCGCACGGCATGACCATCGGCGAATTTGCACAAATGATCAATGGTGAACACTGGCTGCCGAATAACCTGCAATGCAAACTGACAGTGATTCCGCTGGCCAATTACAACCACAACATGGCGTACACGCTGCCGGTGCCGCCCTCGCCCAACCTGAATACCCAGCAAAGCATTCTGTTGTATCCTTCCATTTGCTTGTTTGAAGGCACTATTATCAGCCAGGGTAGGGGAACCGATTCGTCGTTCAACGTGTTGGGCGCGCCCTTGTTGAAAGGGAAATATGATTTTTCGTTCACGCCGCGCAGCATTCCCGGCAAAAGCGAAACGCCCCTGCACATGGGTGAGGCCTGCTACGGATTGAATCTTTACCAGTACGACACCGATAAACTGCGCAAATCAGGCAAACTGGAGTTGGGCTGGATGATGGAATTATACAAAGCCTATCCCGATAAAGCCCGCTTTTTCGACATGAGCCAGAGCAAACAAATGGGGAATATCGACAAGCTGGCCGGCGTAACCGCGTTCAAAGAGCAAATCGTGGCCGGTGTGGATGAAAAGACCATTCGAGCCTCCTGGGAGCCGGGTTTATCGACCTATAAAAAAATGCGCAAAAAATACCTGCTCTACCCCTAAGAAAAGGCCAGTTTTCCACCCGCGCCGGTGAATTAGGGATATTTGTGCTACCTTCAATGTACATGGCCAAATCAAAAGAATCGTTCAACAAAAAAGAACAGGAAAAAAAACGCCTCAAACAGCGACAAGAAAAGCAGGAGCGCAAAGACGAAAGAAAAGCCAATGCGTCTAAAGGCAAATCGCTGGAAGACATGATGGCCTATATCGACGAGAATGGAAATATTGTTTCCACGCCGCCTGATCCTTCTTTGCGCAAAGAAATCAATGTTGAAGACATTGAGATCGGCGTTCCCCGGCATGTAGACAATGGCGAAGACGATGGTCCGCTGACCGGCCGCATCGACTATTTCAACCAGAGCAAAGGTTTCGGTTTTATCATCGGCGATGGCAGCGATGATCGGATCTTCTTTCACTACACCCAGTTGCAGGAGCCGATTTCAGAAGGCGCCACGGTCAACTATGAACTTGAAAAAGGGCAGAAGGGCTGGAATGCGGTGAACATCCGCAAAGCGGCCAACAAACCAGCCTAAAAACCAGCGTTTTTTTGTAGATTAGGTTTCACGGCAAGTAACGCACATGAAACCAATACCACCCCGGCTGTTAATTGCAGCTTTGCTGCTGTGGCTGTCTAACAGCTATGCACAAACGAAATCTTTTTCGCTCGCTGACATCAAGCAATATCCCTTCCCCACAGAATTAACAGCAGCCTTTACCCAGCCCTTGATTGCCTGGGCAGTAGATGAAAAAGGGCTTCGCAATGTATATATGGCTACTGCGCCCGATTGGAAGCCGCAGCGGCTCACCCATTTTACCAACGACGATGGCCAGGAGATCAGCGCTGTTTCGGTATCGGGCGATGGTAAATGGATTTGTTTTGTTCGTGGTGGCGATCATGGCGCCAACTGGGATGATGAAAAACCGGTGAACCCAGCCAATGACTTGCAGCCGCAAAAAATGCAGGTGTTCACTGTTGCATCCACCGGTGGTAATTGTAAGGCGATTGCCGAAGGCGATGATCCGGTGTTGTCGCCCGCAGGCGATTCCATTGCTTTTATAAAAGACCACCAGGTTTGGATGGCGTCGACCGATGGCACGGTTGCAGCACACAATCTATTCACTACACAGGGCAACAGCAGTAGTTTGCAATTTTCGCCCGATGGATCGGCGCTTGCTTTTGTGAGCCAGCGCGGCGATCATTCTATTATCGGCGTATACCGTTTTGCCAGTAAAAGCATTGAATGGGTTAGTCCCGCGTTTAAAAAAGATACATCGCCCCGTTGGCGGCCCGATGGAAAAAAACTGGTGTTCATCCGCCAGTCGGGTAGTGGCACCAATACCGATTCCTTACTCGCACGTAAACCAGTACCCTGGTCCATTTGTGTGGCCGCACCCGGCGATGCGGCGGCTCAAACGATTTATACAAGCCCGAATACCCTCGAAGGGTCTGTACCCTCTACGCACGGTGGCTTCAATTTGCATTGGGCAGCAGGCAACAAAATCTGTTTTCTTTCTTATGCCGATGGCTGGCCGCACCTGTACTCAGTTGATGCCGATGGCGGCACGGCCATGCTGTTGACGCCGGGAAAATTCATGGCTGAACACATTCGCTTATCGCCCGATGGCAATTGGCTGTATTTTGCCGCCAACGCCGGACCAGATGCGCTCGATATCGACCGCCGACATGTTTGCCGCGCAGCGGTGAATAAGCCTGGCGTGGAAGTGCTGACCCCTGGCACTGGAAATGAATGGAGCCCGGTGGTAGTCGGTTCGAACATCGCCCTGATCAGCGCTACAGCCCAACGGCCACCCCTACCCGCTATTCTGCCATCCACCGAAAAAAAATGGCGCTTGCTGGGCGAGGAAATGATTCCCGCAAGTTATCCGACTTCGTTGCTGGTTACACCGAAGCAGGTTGTATTTACATCGCCCGATGGCGTGGAAGTGCATGCGCAGTTGTTTATGCCGACCAATGGTGCCGCTAAAAACCCCGCCGTTGTTTATATACATGGCGGACCGATGCGGCAGATGTTATTGGGCTGGCATTATTCAGACTATTACGCCAATGGTTATGCGACGAATCAATACCTCGCCAGCCTGGGCTTTGTGGTATTATCGGTCAATTATCGACTGGGCATCGGCTATGGTTTTAACTTTCATCAGCCACCGTTGTCGGGTCGTTATGGCGCCGCAGAATACCAGGATATCAAAGCTGCCGCTGAATGGCTGCAAAAACAATCGATGGTCGACGCCAATCGAATTGGCGTGTATGGTGGCTCCTATGGTGGCTACCTCACCGCGATGGCACTGGCAAAAGACTCAAAACTTTTTGCTGCCGGTGTCGACGTGCATGGCGTGCACGATTGGTCGACGATAGGCTGGTTGCCGGAACAAAACAGCGGGTATGAAAAAATTCCCGACCTCGACAAAGCCATCGAAGTCGCGTATCGATCATCGCCGGTGGCTTATTTACAAGGATGGACTTCGCCGGTACTTATTATTCATGGCGATGACGACCGGAATGTGCCGTTGAACCAGAGTACAGACCTGGTAAGAAGATTGGAAAAGCTGCACGTACCGATGGAAACAAAACTCGTGGTGGGCGATACCCATCATTGGATGAAATACAGTAATGCGTTGGCTTTGGACCAGGCGATTGCGGATTTTTTTATACAAAAACTTAAAGGTAAATAGGGAGACTGACGCATCGTATTATTACGTGGCTTGATATGAGTAAAAACACAGAATAATTTACGTTGATTTTATTGCGGTTTTGTTAGATATTGGTCGCCGGACAACCATGTGCGATTGGACGCGCACCTTTTAAAAACACTGAACATGAAACCGCATCTTACCCGGATTATGAATTCCGCCTTCCTGCTATTGGCAGGTTCCCTACTCTTTACCGCTTGTAAAAAAGGCCACGAAGGTGGCGGCACGCCTGCAGACAATACACTGTCGGCCGTGTTAAAAAACCATCCCGAAATGAGCACCCTGTTTTCTGCGATGCAAAGAACAGGAATGGACACCATGCTGGCGCACAAAGCCGAAGCCTACACGATCTTTGTGCCCAATAACGATGCATTTTCTGCAGCCGGTATAAGCACCAGTACCATCAATACCATGAATATAAATCAATTGCAACGATTGATCAAATACCATATTCTGCAAAAAAACATGGCAGCTACGCAATTCCCGATTTCAGATACGGTGAAGTCGATGGCTGATACCTTGAATCTCTTCATGTCACTGAACCCCAATGGTTCATTTGTGAATGGCGAAAAGATTATATCAACCGATATACATGCCGACAATGGCAGCATTCACGTAATTGATGGCGTGCTGTTGCCGCCAACAAAAACCCTGGGACAAATAGTAAAGGAAACACCAAGATTTTCATTGGTGTATTCGGCGCTGTTAAAATCAGGTTTTATGCCGCGTGTAGTAGATCGTGCTAAATTCAGTTTTTTTGTGCCTGACGACAATGCGATGAATGCATCGGGTTGGAATGCCGCAAAAATTGATGCATCTACTGCGCAGGAAGTGACTGATTTGTTAAAACACCATGTCACCATTACCAATACTTTCAGCACCGACTTTTACGACAACTCTTATATCTATTCATTCCAGGCGGGCACGCGTTTGCTGATCAACAAAACGCCCATCGGGCTTAAGTTGGATGGCAGTACCGCCTCACCCAGTAAGGTGATCACCACTACCAGGGGCACAACCTATGATGTGGTTGCAACCAACGGTGTATTACACGAAATCGACAAAGTGATTCTGTAAATATTTTCTTGAATAATGATGGCGGCTCCGGATTTCCGGGGCCGTTTTTTATTTAGCATTCATCCGTATTACTCGCTACGTTTCTTTATTTTCAGGTATGCGCAGCTATATATGTTTTTGGGGGATGGTCTTATTGCCCTTAACCGTGTTTTCGCAACAACGGGATATTCTTCGCAACCGCGGACTTGCACTCGGCGTCCTTAAACCCGGAAAAGAAAATGCCATAACCGATGTGAACGGTGTATTGGTAGGCCAAACTACCTTGCTGAAAGCGGATTCAGTAAGAACCGGTGTTACTGCGATTCTGCCGCATGGCGGAAATATTTTTCAGCAAAAAGTGCCGGCAGCCATATACGTAGGAAACGGATTTGGTAAGCTGGCCGGTTCCACCCAGGTGATGGAATTGGGCAACCTGGAAACACCGATTATATTGACCAATACCCTGGCGGTGCCAACAGCCATGAATGCAGTGATTAAATATAGCCTGTTACAAAAAGGAAATGAAAATGTACAATCGGTAAATGCTGTTGTAGGCGAAACCAATGATGGTTATTTGAATGCCATTCGATCGCAACCGGTGAGTGAAGCCGATGTGCTGGCAGCGATACAACGCGCCAGCGCCGGACCGGTTGCAGAAGGATCTGTGGGTGCGGGCACCGGCACTAGCTGTTTTGGGTTTAAAGGAGGTATTGGAACAGCTTCGCGCAAACTGCCGGTTAGTTTGGGTGGCTATACAGTGGGGGTTTTGGTGCAAACAAATTTTGGTGGCGTGTTGCAAATCGACGGACTGCCTGTTGGCAAGCTGTTGAAACAGTTTGACTACAGCAATAAAATATTACAGGATGTAGATGGCTCTTGTATGGTGGTGGTGGCCACCGATGCGCCGATCGATAGTCGCAACCTCGCGCGATTAGCAAAGCGGGCGTTTATGGGTTTGGCAAGAACTGGTGGCATTGCTTCAAATGGCAGCGGCGATTATGTAATTGCTTTTTCAACAGCTGAACAACTTCGCATACCACACCAAAGCGAGTCGTTGTTGCCGGTTCAATCACTATTAAGCAACGATGCTGTATCACCTTTGTTTATGGCAGCCATAGAAGCAACAGAAGAAGCGATTCTGAATTCTTTGTTCATGGCTACAACAGTAAAAGGGGCGAAAGCGCACGAAGTGAAAGCGCTGCCTAAAGAACAGGTGTTGAATTTGTTGCGGCAATACAATCGACTGCCTGCTGCTGACAAATAAACTCGAAACGACAACCTTGTCGACGCGCCGAAAAATATTTTTTGCTTTTTTCTTTCATCAATAAAATATTTATTACAACTTTGCCTTTCAAATTTTAAAAATGCGCAAGCTTTTATTCCATATTAACATCAAACTGAACAGCCCAGTGGCTGTTTGGCAAGGGGTGGGGTTTGCGAAAGAATACTGATAGCATCAACTGTTACAGCATAGAACCCCGCCCACAGCGGGGTTTTTTGTTACCTGAAACTTTTTACCATGAACAGTATTGACACACAAAATAATATAGACTTAAACCACTTGTTTGCCGATGATTATATTTCGGCAAGGATATTATTCCTGCATCGCTTTCGTGCGCTGCCCGACCTGCGTTTCATCAACCAGGTAGGCAAAGACAAAGCGGCGGAAGCCCTGGAGAAATCGTTTGCGCCTGTTATTGATCGGGTGTTGCGACGCAATTGGTATTGCCGCGACAAGAAGACATTCCAAAGCGATGTGATTATTGTGTTGATGAAAGAACCGGTGATTGTTGAATTTGATCGGAACTATTGCAATATCTACTTCGACAAAGCAGCCGAACCATTGGCAACTGCAATCGCTGCGCTTGTTTTATTGCATCGCCAGAAAGAACGTCGCTTGCCCAGAGAGATCAATATCATTCTCAACGGTGGCAGTGGCTTTTACTTGCAGGCAATGCCAATAAAACCGGTTAAGCTGGACATCGATTTGTATTATCCCGACGATTTTCAGGCGGTAAACCAGGTGATTCAACAGCGTTTGCGCCAGAAAAACGACAAAGGGGTCGTGCTCTTGCACGGACTACCGGGCACAGGTAAAACAACGTATCTGCGGTACCTGATCGCAAGAATAAAAAAACGCGTGTTGTTCTTGTCGACCAATATGGCAGCCAACTTGTTGGATCCTTCTTTCATTGAGTTGCTGGTCGATTATCCGAACTCAGTGCTGGTGATCGAAGATGCAGAGAATGTGATTGTGGATCGCCGGCAGGATAGTAGTTCAGCGGTGTCGGCATTGCTGAATATTGCCGATGGCCTGTTGGCTGATTTTTTGAATGTGCAATTGATCTGCACGTTTAACAGTGCGTTGACGCGAATTGATCCGGCCTTGCAACGGCAGGGAAGATTGATTGCCCGTTATGATTTTGGCAAGCTGGGAGTAGACAAGGCCCAGCGATTAAGTGATCACCTGAAGCTGAACAAAAAAATTGTTCGGCCGCAGACCCTGGCCGAGATCATGCACGAAGCAGCAGCCGGTACTGAACAACAGCGCCAACCGGTGTTGGGTTTCAGGCGGCAGGAGATGTTGAACAATTAAAAACTAAGTATGAAAAAGTTAACCGTAACCGCGAAAGAGTTGCGGGCGATCGGTTACAACGACTCGCCCTTGATTTCACGCGCGATGGAAATAGTGAAGAAACATTTTAAACATGAAAGTCGCGAGGGCGTACTGGCGTTGTTGAAGCAAGTATTAGCCGACCCGGCCTCCTTTCATCAACATGCGCTGTTGTCGGCTTTGGCGAATATGATGGTCAAAGAGACGATGCCGGAAGGCATTGATTATTCACTCAATCGACAAGGAATTTCCTTTGCTGTTTTTGGGAAGCGTTTTATTGAAGAAAGCGCCATGCACCAAATGTACCGCGCAGCTAAGTTGCCGGTGAGTGTTGCGGCGGCCCTGATGCCCGATGCACACAGCGGTTATGGGTTACCGATAGGTGGCGTGTTGGCCACAGATAATGCGGTGATTCCTTATGGCGTGGGCGTTGATATCGGTTGCCGGATGTGTTTGAGCATTTACCCTGAAAGCAGCCAGGTGTTGAAGCAGAAGGAAAGTTTTTTTAAGCGATGCCTCGAAGAATCGACCTTGTTTGGCAGTAGCGCGCAGTTTCAACGGTCCGCTGACCATGAAGTGATGGATGATCCTTTGTTTTTTTCGATGCCGATGTTGAAAAAACTGCATACCCGTGCCTGGAAGCAATTGGGTAGTTCGGGCTCCGGTAATCATTTCGCTGAATTCGGTGAAGTTACTATTGAGGCCACTGATGAAGCGTTGGGTGTGTCACCCGGTCAATACCTGGCCCTGCTTACCCATAGCGGCTCGCGTGCATTGGGTGCTTATATCGCCACACATTACACACAAGTAGCCGTTAGTAAAAGGCGCTTGCCGCAGGAGGTAAAACAATTGGCCTGGCTTTCGCTCGATGAAGAGGAGGGGGCTGCTTATTGGGCAGCGATGAATCTCGCCGGAGATTATGCAGCAGCTTGTCACCAGGTGATCCACGACAAAGTGACCCGTCAGTTGGGGATGCGCCCGCTGCGCCGGGTAGAAAACCACCACAATTTTGCGTGGAAGGAAATGCTGCAGGGGGTGGAGCGGATTGTGCATCGCAAAGGCGCCACGCCGGCGGGCGAAGGCGTGCTGGGCATTATTCCAGGATCGATGACAACGCCCGGATTTATTGTAAAAGGGAGGGGCCAGGCAGCATCGGTGCAGTCGGCCTCACATGGCGCCGGTCGACAGATGAGCCGTCGTCAGGCCAACGAAAGCATAACGCGCAAACAGTTGCTGCAAACATTAGCGGCTGCAGGTGTGAGCTTGATCGGCGGCGGCGTGGATGAAGCGCCGATGGCTTACAAAGACATTCATGCAGTGATGGAAGCACAAACCGAACTGGTGGAAGTGCTGGGCCGTTTCCAACCGCGCGTGGTGCGCATGGACTAATCCGCACCCGACGGGTACTACCCGTCGGGTAAATACTTATCTTCAGGTATGAAGCAATTTTTACCCGTCATTTTCATGGTTCTTTGGTCGCCCGTGTTTGCGCAGTCGTTGCCACGCGTCGCCATTGCCGGACTTGGTATTGAGTCCAGTACTTTTTCGCCCGCGCGTACCGAAGAGCCCGCCTTTCACGCGAAATATGGTCAGGAAGTGTTTGGGAATTATCCATTCCTCAAAGACGACAACGCGCCTTTGCGGTCACAAGCGGTTTGGTTGCCGGCGGTTATTGGCAAGTCCCTGCCCGGTGGCACCGTTACCCGGCAAGCTTATGAATCCTTATTGGGCAAGTTGCTGGATTCACTGAAGAAGAATGGACCGTACGACGGCATTTGGTTTGACATACACGGTGCAATGAGTGTGGTTGGGCTAGACGATCCCGAAGGCGATATGATCATCCGCATTCGCAAAATAGTTGGCCCGAAAGTATTGATCTCAACCTCCATGGACTTACATGGCAATGTGTCTAAACGATTGGCCGAAAATACCGACCTGATTACCTGTTACCGCATGGCGCCGCACGAAGATGCGATGGAAACCAAAGAACGCGCAGTGAGACTGTTGCTGGAGCGCCTTACTAACGGTAAGGGTAAACCGAAATTCAAAGCCTATATACCTGTGCCGATTTTGTTGCCGGGCGAAAAAACAAGCACCCGCATTGAGCCGGGTAAAAGTTTGTATGCAGCCGTTGCGCCTGCTGCTGCACAGGATGGCATTATTGATGCAGCGATCTGGGTGGGTTATGCCTGGGCCGACGAGCCACGCAACCATGCTGCGGTAATGGTTACGGGCGATGACAAACAAAAAGTGGAAGCTGCTGCCAAAGACCTTGCCATGCATTTCTGGTCGGTTAGAAATGAATTTGAATTTGTTGCGCCCACGGGCAACCTGAAATACTGTCTCGACAAAGCCATCGCCAGTGAACTGCATCCATTCTTTATCAGTGATTCGGGCGATAACCCCACAGCCGGTGGAGCCGGTGATGTCACCTGGACCCTGCAACAAATATTGAAGCGCAAAGAATTTGACGACCTCAACGGTCCGTCCCTGATCTATGCCTCCATTCCCGGCCCCGACCTGGTAGAAAAAGCTTTGCAGGTGGGTGTAGGCCATGAAGTGGAAGGTTTGGCCGGTGCGATGGTAGATCACCGTTATGCACCACCACTCAAACTAAAAGGTATGGTGACCGCCATCGAAAAAGGCGATCGCGATGCAGAAGTGGAAGTAGTGGTGAAAGTGGGTACGGTATCAGTGATTGTAACCAAAAAAAGAAAACCCTATCACAGAGAAGCTGATTTCACCAGACTTGGTTTGAATCCACGCGGTGCGGATATTGTGGTGGTAAAGATTGGTTACCTGGAGCCTGAATTATATGCCATGCGGGCCGATTGGTTGCTGGCACTGACCCCCGGCGGCGTTGACCAGGATTTACAGCGACTGCCCTATAAGCGGATCAATCGCCCGATGTTTCCGCTGAACAAAAACATGCCGACACCCAATTTATCGGTTCGCTGGATGCGCGCTGCAGATACGCTGAAATGAGTAACTATGATAGCATCTACAACACTTGGCGACCGGATCATGCAGTTTCACCAAAAACTCTCTTATACCGGCCCCCTGCCCACCGGTATCCGAATCATGAATCCTTTTCGCGAGTCGAAAGAAACACTGCCGATACTACAACAGTTTTGCGATCAGTATTATGACGACAATCGACCGCGCAAGTTATTGTTAGGCATCAACCCAGGCCGACATGGCGGAGGTATAACGGGTATCCCCTTCACCGACACCAAACGGCTTCAATCAGAATTGGGTATTCACTATTCAGGCAAACAGTCGCATGAACCTTCTTCCGAATTTATATACGAAATGATCAATGCTTTCGGCGGACCGGCAGCCTTCTATCATTCGGTGTATATCAATTCGCCTTGTCCACTGGGTTTTGTTTCGCAGCGCAAAGATGGCAGCGAAGTAAATTATAATTACTATGATAGTGCAGCGCTGCAGGAAATGGTCAAGCCCTTTATGGTGAAGAGTGTGCGGAAACTGATTGCGCTGGGCATGCAAACAGATATTGTTTATTGCATGGGTACCGGCAAGAACGAAAAAGCATTGCTGGCACTCAACAAGGAGTATAAATTTTTTAATAAATTGATTGCGCTGGAACACCCGCGATTTATTATGCAGTACAAGCGTAAATTTTTAGCAGACTATATTCAAAAATATGTCGACGCCTTGGGCGCCTGAACGGAACCCGTAGATTTGAGGCATGATGATACAGACCAGACCGCATATCAACATACTGGACGGATTAAGAGGTATAGCCGCCATTGTGGTGGTGGTATTTCATTTTATGGAAATCATTTACCCGAATTATGCCGATAGCCCCGTATCGCATGGGTTTCTCGCGGTCGATTTCTTTTTTTGTTTGTCGGGTTTCGTAATTGGCTACGCTTACGACAACCGAATGAAAGAACTGGGCACTTGGCAGTTTTTCAAACGAAGACTGATAAGGCTTCATCCGCTTGTTTTCTTTGGCGGACTACTCGGATTTATCACGTATTGTTTCGGTCCCCATGGTTTTAACGCCATTCGGGAGAACAGCAGCCAGTTGTGGGTTTTGTTATTGACGACCATTCTTTTAATTCCTTATCCCACCATGGACAATCGGTACAACAATCTTTTTGGGTTGAACGCGCCCGCCTGGTCGTTGTTTTGGGAATACATCGCGAATATCGTTTATGCATTACTGTTATGGCGGATCTCCAAAAAGCTGCTTTGGCTATTGGTGATAGTAGCTGCGGGCTGGCTACTGTACGCAGCCACGACCCCGCAGGGTTTGTTGAATGGCTGGGGTAAACAGCTTTGGTGGGTAGCGATGCCACGCGTCTCCTTTTCCTTTTTGATGGGTCTGCTTATTTATCGTTCTGGCTGGAAGATTCCCAACAAATTGGGTTTTGCCGGTGTATCGCTCTTGTTGCTGCTCTTGTTCATGGTGCCGCATACCGACTACGACTATATCTATGATCCGCTGCTCGTAATCTTTTACGTGCCGCTCCTGATTTGCCTGGGCATTGGTGCCACCCTGCAACCGGCCTTTCAAAAGGTTTGTGTTTTTTCAGGGGCTATTTCCTATCCTTTATACATGTCGCACTATTGGTTTATGTGGTGGTTTGCCGACTATCTGAAGACAAATAAGCTTAACACCACAGAAATAGCCTGGATGACCGTCGCCGGCACCATCGGACTCATTGTTTTCTCCTGGGCTATGTTGAAACTGGTCGACGAGCCGGTACGCCGTTGGCTGACCAGCCGGAATAAACTACGCAACGATATTGCGCAATAAAGAAGTCCGCCTATATTAGCAGCGAAAACCGCCGCTATGTCTATCAACAAACTGGCCTTGATTCGTTACCGTACCATCGATTCGTGTTTGCGCAACCGCTATCGAAAATGGACCCTGGACGACTTGATTGAAAAGGTTGCTGAAAAGCTCGAAGAATACGAAGGCATTCAATCGGGCGTGAGTAAGCGAACGGTGCAGGCTGATATACAACTCATGCGCAGTGACAAGCTGGGTTACAATGCACCCATCATTGTAAAGGAGAGAAAATATTATTGCTACGAGGATGCCGATTATAGCATCATGCAATCGCCCATCAGCCCTACCGACCTCGATACAATGAAGGAGGTTGTGTCGTTGTTGCAGCAGTTAAATGGCTTTGCGCATTTTGAGGAGATGACCGACATGATTGCGCGACTGGAGAATACCCTGAACAGCAGCAATAAAAAGCAAGCCTCTTGTATTCAGCTGGAAAACAATCGGCTGCTGAAAGGCCTGGAGTTCATTTCGCCTTTGTACCAGGCCATCCTACATAAGAAGGCAGTACAAATCACGTACAAATCATTTAAGGCGAAAGAGCCGAGAGTTGCGGTTTATTTTCCTTACCTATTGAAAGAATATAGGAATCGATGGTTCCTGGTAACGAAGGAAAGAAAATCGGCCGGGTTGTTGAACCTGGCGCTCGACCGGATGCTGTCGGTAGATGAGTTTGCGCGCGAAAAATTTCAGGAATACCAGGGCGTAAATTTTGAGCGCTATTTCGATGACCTGATTGGGGTGACAAAAACCGAAAGAGACCGCGCGTACAAAGTCATATTGAAGATTGATGCGGCCAATGCGCCGTATGTGCTTACCAAGCCGCTGCACCCATCGCAGGTTGTGATGAACGAAGACGCAACTGGTATTATCATTCGCATTGATGTGGTGTTGAACTATGAACTGGAACGTGAAATCCTCGGCTTTGGGGATGGCATGCAGGTGTTGGCGCCGCGGTTACTAGAAAAAAAGATCCGCCTGCGGTTGAAGAATGCATTTCTTCAATACCAGCAGGCAGATCAGCGTGGTTAGTCTTCGCGACTTCCATCGGCAGCCATCCGCACCATACGCGGGGTGAAGGTCGCCAGGGTTTCTACCAAGTCGGTTTGCGCGGCCATCACCTGGTGAATGTCTTTGTATGCCATCGGTGCTTCATCAAGCCCCGCACCAATCAGCATAACATCATTTGCTTTCAGCACGGCACGCATCGCTTCTTTGCTGATTGATTTGCTGGCCTGGGTACGGCTCATCTGCCGCCCCGCACCATGAGATGCAGACTGTATGGCAGCTTCTTCACCCTTACCGCGCACCAGGAAGCCAGGAGCTGTCATCGAGCCAGGTATAATCCCCAGTACGCCTTTGGCAGCCGGTGTGGCACCCTTTCGATGCACAATCACTTCTTCGCCTTTCCAATTTTCTTTCCAGGCAAAATTGTGGTGGTTCTCTACTTTGGCCAGGAGATTCGCACCAATGGCCTTCGCCATTTTTGCGTGTATGATCTCGTGACAAGCGGAAGCGTAATCGCCTGATAGGTTCATGGCTGCCCAATATTCACGCCCCGCATCGGTATCGAGTGGCAGGTAAGCCAGGTTAACCGCTTCGGCTGGCAGCTTACACAATTCTTTCGCCAGCTTTGTATAGTGTCCGGCGATGGTAGCACCCATTCCGCGCGATCCCGAATGGGTTAACAGCGCCAGGTAGCGGCCTTTGGCGATGCCGGCCAACGCATTGTCTTCTGCAAAGCTGATCACCCCAAATTCAACAAAGTGATTTCCTCCACCAGAAGAACCCAATTGCGTCCAGGCTTTGTCTTTCAACGAGGCGATGAATGGTATGGTATTGAACAAATCGTTTTCCAACACTTCATGTGCAGATCGGTGATTGCCCTTGAACCCTGCACCGGCGCCGAACTGTGTTTGTGCAATCAGTTCGCGTTTGTATTTCGACAGGTTTTCGTTGAAATGGGTTTCCGGAATATCGTAAATGGACAAAGCCATCCGACAGCCAATATCAACACCCACACCATACGGAATCACGGCATTTTTAGTTGCCAGTACACCGCCAATAGGCAAACCATATCCCTGGTGCGCATCCGGCATCAGAGCGCCGCCCATGGTAACAGGCAATTGCATGGCGATATTCATCTGCAAACGCGCGCCTGTTTCAATAAAGTCTTCGCCATATACCGCATAAGCTTCGCCATTGGGCTTCAGCGCAATGGTTTCGTCGGCCGGTGCGTCGGCTTCCTCTACCAGTTTTTGCGCAACGGATCCCAAAATTGGGTCATCCAAAAATTCTTCAGGATAATCGCGAAGTTTTTTCAATAAGGCATGCAGGGCCTCGGGCTCGATGCCCAGCTCATTTTTTTCCAACACCGTCAATGCAAAACCGATTACCGGTCCTTCGGTGAAGCCTGCTTCCAGCAAGTCTTTTCCTGTAATAACTGTTTTCATCTTTTTCAATTTAAGCACCCTGCGTTAAAGCAGGGTGCCGTCATCCAATGGCCGCCGTTTTATGAACCGGCGGCAGAACAAAAATGCCATCCAGTCTCTGCAACCCAACTGCGCAGCGAAAAGAATATTTTCAGTCATTGATTCTCAATCTCCTGTAACCACCCTTCGGGTGAAAAGGGATTTAAAAACGACGAACTGCGCAGGTTGGTTGCGCAGTTCGGTCGACGGAGCAGTAATTTTAATGGGCCCTGATTGGTTGTTTAGAAGGAGCCCTTTTATTTAGACGTAATCAACAGGGGCTGGAATTGATTTTTCTTCAATCGCGCGCGACCAATATACCGATGGCCATCGATGCGATAGAAATGTTGCGGGAAGATCATAATGTCCTCATCGCGGGTATCAAAAAGTAACTCTTTGCTGTGTTTGCCATTGTTGTCGATGGTAGAGACGATTACTTGTCCGCCGTAGCCATCTGCATGCGTCTTCGGCACTTCGGTGTCACCAAGTTGCATGTTCCTGATATTATCCAGGTAGAGGAAATAATAACCGGTGGCATCACTCACCAATTTGAAGCCCATGGTTCCGGTGCGCACCAGACCGTGTTGCATCTTCGGGATTTTTCTGACCCATTGCATATTGCCCGTCGCGTCTATCTTAGTGGCGATGATGTCGTTATAGTCGTAGGTATAATAAAAGCTACCGCCCGTCATAACGCCATTGGCACCATAATTGGACCGGTAGTGTTCGGTAATAATAAACTCTTCGCAGGCAACAAAAATGCTTCCGTCAGATTCAACCACCACATTGCGAACTTTTAGGTGGTCGGCTTCGTAGTCGTCTTTTCGCTCCATGCGGCGGCGTTTGCGAGCCGATTCAAATTTTGCCAACTCTTCGAGCGGAAATTCGTAGTAGCCTTTCTTGAATTTTACCAATTGGCCATTGGCATCAAGGTTGGCCAGGAATATACCATCGGTGCTGGTGCTTTTCTTCTTTTTGCTGTAAGTAGAAGCGATCATAATATCGTGCGCGGCATTTTCAATTATCGTGCTTTGCAAGATGAAATAGTCGTCGAGTAGAATTTTCGCGATGGTTGGCTGTTTGGCGCCCTTACTGAATTTGAAAACTTCATACCGGTAAGCGGGTTTGCCGGTTTCTTTGTCGCGCTCCCGGCGGCTATCGCTGTCATACACTTTGGTCAGCAGGTAGGCATTGCCGTCGGCATCGACCGTGAAATCAGCATTGTCCATCACGGCTTCGGTATACGGCATGGTGAATTCACCACCCCATATCAGCTTCATATTTTCATCAAATACCTGGAAGCCCAGTTTGTCCAAGTTCTTTTTGTCGTTTTTTACTTCGGGGTAAGAGCGATAAGTAACCAATAGTTTCTTTTCGTCGAAGCTGTATTTGAAACTAAACTTGTCGATCGTTTTAAAATTGTAAAACCCGCCAGCGATAGATGTACCGGCAATTTTAGCGGTACTGAATAGCTGGTTATTGGTCGTGGCCATCTTGCCGGCTTTTAAGTCGATCAAATCACCATAAAGAATTTCTCTTTCATTGCTCTTGTCCCAATCGCTGTGTAACCAGAAGTATTTACCGTTGTGGAAATCGGTGACGAATTCACTGTTCAGGTTGCGCGATGCTTCAGGAATATCAATCCGCCGCTCCATCGTTTTGGCCAGGGTTTTCGGATCGAATTGTACTACGATGAGCTCTTCTTTTTTGATGGAAAGATTCAGAATACCATCCTGGTCATTACCCACAAAAGCGAGATCGGTGGTTTTCCGGGGAAGCTCGTATTCGCCGCCCAATTTGAAATCGAATTTTTTGGTTTGTGCCTGGACTGTACCGGCTATCAGGCATACTGCTGCTACAAGGATCTGTTTCACACCGAAGGGTTTGGGTTTTTCACAATAAGATGTAAATAGGGCTGCAAAATAATAGGAAATAATTGCTTCTGCAACTACGGGTCTTTCAGCCGCCGCGTTCAGCAATTCTTTATATAAATTTTAAGGAAAGGCAGATGGATGTTGGTGTGCAACGGAACATTTTAATGCAGGCAGTAGTCCCTTTAATGTAGACCGTTACGAAAATGTTTTACATTGTTCTACACCATTTACCAAAATATAACAATATGAAACTTCGTATTGAATCGCCCGGTCATAAAATCAGCCCGTCGCTGAAATTGTTCATCACCGAAAAGCTGGGCTCGCTCGATAAGTATTACAAAGACCTGCAAGAAATAGAAGTGACCACTATACTGGAGACCAGGGGTTCGAAAGAATCTATTACCTGCACGCTCAATATGCGCGTGCCGGGAAAGGACGAATATGTAAAAGCCAGCGCAGTGATTTTTGAGGATGCCATACTAAAAGCGGCGGATGCAGCTAAGCGCCGTTTGCGCATTCGAAAAACCCAGTTGCAAAAAGCCAACCGCTTAAAAACGCCCAACCGGCGAATTACCAAATCAACCAAATGAATCAAAAAGCCGCGGTCTTTATCACTAGAAATAGCGGCGTACGCCCAGGCTCACATACCGCATTTTTGCTTTATCGCCCTGGAGATCATTGGATACATCCCTGTATAAGGCGGAAAAATATTGGGTAAACGATGCCTGCACCGACCATTGATCTGTAATCCCCTGTTCTATCATTCCCTGCCACAATACGGCGATTGAGTTAAAATCAGCTTTTTCGCTGTCTTTGATGACATAGGTATCGACCCTGATCGGCTCCGGGGCTTCGTTGACTGTGTAAACCGATTTCAGCCGCTTTGTACTTGAAACAACCGGTACACTAATGCCAGCGCCAATGCCGATATAGGTTTTTCCGAAAACCCTGTATTTACCGGCAACGGCAACAGCGGTATATAGCAGGTGTGTAATACCCGCTTTATCAGGGTCGCCATGCATTTGATAAACAATCGGACGCTCGGGATACAAATAAGCCTCCGGCGGTGGAAGGTTATAACCTGGCACCGGCCGGCCGGCATTGCCAAAATTCGTCGTTGAACCGTCACGAGTACTTCCCCTCACATAACTTTCTTCATACTTATTGAACTGGCGGTACGACAAATAAGAAAAGGCAACCGAGCCTTCCAAAAAAATGCGCGGATGCAATTGATAACGCAAGCCACCCTGTAAAGCGCCACCAGGCTTTTTGCTGAAAGTCGAACTGGTGTTAATATAAAGATAAGTGGGATTTGATACATCATCATCCATATAGCTTGCACTATTGTGAATGGTTGGTATCAGGGTTAGGTTAACATCGCCCTGGGCAAAATAGCGGATCTGTGCCTGAGCCGCACAGCCCAATAAGGCCAGTAATAATGGTAGGTAGATTTTTTTCATAGCAAGGTTTGTAAGCAAGGCTACGAAAAATTTTCGTTTATTCTTCCATTTCCAACAATAAGTTGGCCACCAGGGCGGTCCACCCGGTTTGGTGCGAGGCGCCCAAACCCTGACCACTGTCGCCATGAAAATATTCGTAAAACAAATGGGGCTCTCGAAAATGCTTCGCTGCCCATTCTTTCTGATGTGCCGGATGGTACCGGAACTGACCGGTTTCGCTGCGTTCAAATATTTTCAGCAATCGTTTTGAAAGCTCATTGGCGATTTGCTTCAAGGTTAACTTCCTGCCCGATTTCGCCGGAAATTCAAACGTATAGGCATCACCGTAATACGTATGAAATTTGCGCAAGGCCTGGATGATGAGGTAGTTGATGGGAAACCAGATGGGCCCCCGCCAATTGGAATTGCCGCCGAACATCGAACTGGTACTATCGCCCGGTTCATACTGAATGCGGTATTCGATGCCCTGGTAACTGAAAACAAATGGATGTTCCTGGTAATGTTTCGATAGGGAGCGGATGCCGTAGTCGGACAAAAACTCTGCTTCGTCGAGCAGGCGCTTTAACAAGAGCTCCAGCCGGTCGCCGAGCATGATGGCAAAAAGATAATTGCCGTCTTTGTTCTTCACTTCAATGTCTGAAATTATGCGGGCAAGATCGGGACGGGTTAGTCGGATCACTTCCAGGCGGGTATTGAATTCCCGCAGCTTCTCAAAAGAACTTTCATGCATGATCTCTACAGCCAGCAAAGGAATAATGCCCACCAGCGAGCGGATCTTCAGGCGCTGACTGCTGCCATTTTCAAACTGGATGGCATCATAGTAAAAAGCATCTTCTTCATCCCACAACGAAATATCTTTCTTACCAATATGGTGCATGGCCCAACCAATATTCAGGAAGTGCCGGAAAAATTTCGACGCCGATTCTTCATAGGCACGGTTGTGCTGCGCCAGCTCGAGCGAAATGCGGAGCATATTAATGGCATACATGGCCATCCAACTGGTGGCATCGGCCTGTTGTAATTTCTTAATGCCATAGGGCATGTGGTTGCGGTCGAACACCCCAATATTATCCAAACCAAGAAAACCACCTTCAAAAATATCGATGCCATTGGCGTCTTTCTGGTTTACCCACCAGGTGAAATTCATGAGCAGTTTCTGGAAGGCCCGCTCCAGGAATTCCCAATCAGCCGTGCCAGTTCTTTTTTTGTCGGCCTCAAACACATACCAAACCGACCAGGCATGCACCGGCGGATTTACATCACTGAAATTCCATTCGTAAGCAGGTATCTGCCCATTGGGATGCATATAGTACTCACGCAACACCAATTGCAATTGCTGTTTGGCAAACGCGGGATCAACATGCACAAAACTGGCCGCATGGAATGCCAGATCCCAGGCCGCAAACCAGGGATATTCCCATTTATCAGGCATGGAAATAATATTGCGCGATGTCAGGTGCTGCCAATCGTAGTTGCGTTTAAACAATCGTTGTGGCGCTGTTTCGCCAGGCTCACCAAAGAGCCACTTGTACACATCGAGGTAATAAAACTGCTTGGTCCACAGTAAGCCGCCAAAAGCATCGCGCAACAATTGCTGTTTGTCAGCAGGCATATTTGCCGGCATCAGTTGTTGATAAAAAGAATCGGTTTCTGCTTTTCGACTGGCCAGGATGGCATCAAAATCGATCCAGGGATGGTCGTTGGCAGTTTTGCTGAGTCGAACGCGAAAGCGGGCCACTTTGCCCGCGCCCAATTTCTTTTGGTACCAAACAGCCGATTTGGTGCCGCATTTTATAGGATTAACCGAATCCATGCCATCCACCACATGGTTGTTGATGCCGTCTTTCACATAGGCCGCATCATTGGGCCGGCTGTACATGCGAATATTATTGGTTTCATTGTCGCAGAACAATTGCTCGGCATTTTCATGATACAAAAAATACTGCCCGTTGCGCGTGGAATCGCTTAACAAACAACCATCGTTTAATGACCTGATGGCCGGTTTACTAAAGCGCGGATTGTGTTTCCAGAAATTACGAAACCAGAGTTGCGGCAACACATGTATGGTGGCGGCTTCAGGCCCACGATTGTATACGGTGATATTTAACAGGATATCATCAAAAGAAGCTTTGGCATATTCAATGAAACAATCGAAATATCGGTTTTCATCGAAGAGGCCGGTATCCAGCATTTCAAATTCAGGCGAATAGCGGTCGCGCTGGTTTTGCCGCAACAAATCCAAATACGGGAAAGCCGCCTGCGGATATTTATACAGGAACTTGCAATAAGAATGGGTAGGCGATGAGTCGAGGTGAAAATAAAGCTCCTTCACATCTTCGCCATGATTGCCTTCGTTGTTGGTGAGGCCGAACAGTCGTTCTTTCAACAGCGGGTCCTGCCCATTCCAGAAAGCGGGCGCGAGACAAAGTACCTGGTCCTGGTCGCAGAAACCTGCCAGTGCATCTTCTCCCCAACGATAGGCATAACTTCGTGCCAGGTCGTGGTTAATATAATTCCAGGTATTGCCTTCGAGACTATAATCTTCCCGAACCGTGCCCCATTGACGGTCTGCAACATAGGGTCCCCATTTTTTCCAGTTTTTCTGATTGGCCGATAATTCCAGCCGCTCATGCTCAGCATTGGTCAAGCGATGCAGTTAAAAGGTTAATATCGGCAGCGGCAATCGAAGCAGGGTACAAATAGTAAGATGCTAATGTATGAAAAGACTTCTTCAATCAATGAAATGAGACGTTGGTTGTTGCAAGGGCGCTTGTGCCACACCGGTTTGTTCAAAAACAGAATACTCGATGGTGCGACAAATGGAATTCAATGCCAGGTCGTTGGCTGCCTCACCAAAGGGTTCACCGATATCATCAACAATGGCATCCAGCGAAATAAAAGTATAGCTGATGAACATCACCAAAAAGGGCATCATCCAATGCAATACTTCCAGTAGCCCAAAAGGCAATAAAAAGCAATAGATATATACTACGCGGTGCAACAGCACATGGTAAGCAAAAGGCAGCGGTGTGTTTAATATGCGTTCGCAACCGCCAACAATTTCTGACATCACCGATAGCCGCTTGTCGGTTGCACTTAACTGCATGCTGTCGATCAAACCTTCGCGGTGTTTAACAGCCAGCCAGTTTGCCATCAGGTCAAGAATGGCCACTGGCTTAAAATATTTTTTTTCGATCGCGTCCATTTCTGCTGGCGACAACAATCTTTGCAAGTTTTTGCTGTCTTTTTTTCGCAACTCATCGTTAAGCGCCCAGGCGAAAGCTGCATTCAATCGCGCAAAATGTTGTTGGTCTTCGGGCGATAAGCCTGGCATCCATGCCATTGTTTCGCGTACCAGCGATCTTGTTTCATTAACAAGTGATCCCCAAAGTTTGCGGCCTTCCCAATAACGATCGTAACTGGCCGTGTTACAAAAGCCTACGAAGATGGCCAGCGAGATACCGATCAGTGTAAATATGGTGGGACTAACAGCAAACAAACGACCGTATCTGGTGCTTTGCAAGAAAAGAACAACAAACGAAAAGCCTGTTATAACAAGCAGTTGCGGCAATATTCTTGGCAATACCGAGCCATGCCAGGCAAAAAGCATTCGCGTCCAATGTATTCTTTCTCTAACGATCATGTATAGTTGTTTTGGCTCATAAAGGTACAAATCCCCCTAATTAAGCCAGGTTTGTTATATTTGCCGTTTGCCTAGCGTGAAAAAACGACTACCATGGAAGGATACTATGTTCAGTTGTTTAGTCCGCACGGACTGATTAGATACAACAACCCCGAGATTGGCCGCGACCGGGATACAGGCGGCCAGGTGAAATATGTACTCGAATGCCTTGAAGCTTTGTCTGCCCACCCGGCCATCAGAAAAGTGGATCTCTTTACCAGAAGAATTGCAGACAAAAGGGTTTCGCCCGGTTATGAATCGGAAACAGAAATTGTAAACGACAAGGCGCGTATTGTTCGGATGACCTGCGGTGGCACGCAGTACCGCAGCAAAGAATCACTGTGGGAATACCTGGATGAATTTATCGACAATACGATTCGTTTCATTGAAAAGGAAGACGACTTTCCCGACGTGGTACACGGCCACTATGCAGATGGCAATTACCTCGCCGCGCAAATCAGCGATGTGTATGGCATCCCTTTTCTTGCCACCGGTCACTCACTCGGCAGGAACAAAAAGCAACTCTTGTTACAACAGGGGATAAGCGCTGAGAAGATCGACGAGAAATTTAATATGGAACGTCGCATCGCAGTAGAAGAATCGACCTTGCAAAAAGCCGATGCATTTATTGTTAGCACCCAACATATCATCGATAGCCAATACCGCTTGTACCAGCAGTTTGCACCCGAAAAATTTCACGTGATACCACCGGGGGTAAACAATGAATTGTTTTATCCGTTCTATCGTTTCGATATGCCTTCATTCCGGATGTCGATCGAACAGGAACAAACCGTGTATCGCGTCAGTACCGACATGGATCGTTTTCTTTTCAATCCGGCGAAGCCGCTGATCTTATCGATTGGCCGGGCCGACAAACGGAAAAATTTTGAAACGATTATCCAGGCTTTTGGCAACGACCGAGAATTGCAATCGATGGCCAACCTGGCCATATTTGCCGGCGTGCGGAAAGACATTACACAAATGCCCGAAGAAGAACAGTCGATCCTCACCAACCTGCTATTGTTGATGGACAAATACGACCTCTACGGCAAAATGGCCATTCCTAAAAAGAACGACCCCAGTCGCGAAGTGCCCGAAATATATCGCCTCGCCGCGCGAAAGATGGGTGTGTTCGTCAATGCTACTCCTGGTGAAAACTTTGGGTTGACCATTGTGGAAGCCTCTGCCTGCGGACTACCCGTCATCGCTTCACCAAGTGGCGGTCCCAAAGAAATTTTAGCGCAATGTGAAAATGGGTTGTTGGTGGATGTAGAAGATCCCGCTGCTATTGCGCAGGCGTTGAAAACCATTATCGCCGACCAGCCATTGTGGAACCGCTATTCTGCCAATGGCATCATGGGGGTGGATCAATATTATTCGTGGACGGCTTTTGCCGACAAATATGTACAGGTATTGCAGGAATTAGCGGGCCGCAGTATCGAGCCGGGTACCAGCTTTCCGGGAAAACCAGCGTATGGGAAAAAACTCACGCGCGCCACGCACTTTTTTATCAGCGACCTCGACGGCACCCTGGTTGATGGACGTAATAGTCCCGGGCTCGACGCCCTCTCCAACTGGTTTGCACAAAGAAGTGATGACATGGTTTTTGGGGTGGCAAGCGGCCGCAACCGCGACTTAACAGCAAAGGCATTTACAGAATATGATTTGCCGGCACCCGATATCATGATCTGTTCTGCGGGCGCTGAAATTTACTATACCGATAAAATGATTCCCGACAATGGTTGGGAAAAACACATCGACTACCAATGGCGAAAAGCAGAATTGAAAACAGCGTTGCAAAAATTTCCAGGCATTCGCTTGCAGGAAGACGATGCCCAGCGAAGGTTTAAACTCAGTTATTATGTCGACAACGGTTTTACCGACGATCAACTGGCCGACCTGTACAAATTTCTCGACGATGAGCGGTTGCGCGTAAAATTGTTGCTCACCGAAAACAAATACCTCGACTTCCTGCCTTTCCGCGCCAGCAAAGGCAATGCGGTGCGATACCTCAGCCACAAATGGAAAATGCCATTGGAAAATATCATCACGGCCGGCAATAGCGGCAATGATAAAGACATGTTAACCGGTAAGATGAAAGGTATTGTGGTAGCCAATTACAGCGAAGAACTGGCTACACTCAAAAAGAGCCGGTCGGTTTATTTCGCAGAAAAAGAATTGGCGGCCGGCGTGTTAGAGGGACTGCATCACTATTTAGCAAAATCATAAGCGATAGCCATCAAAAAAACACCGCGCTTACGAATTGTAAACGCGGTGTTATTGGAATAGATATTTTTTTGCTGTCGCAGAAAGACTGTTAGGCCTCACAGCTTTTACAACTCACCAGGCTGGTGACCATTTCTTTCGACACACTCTGGCTGCGCTGGTAGTACAGGGTTTTGATACCGAGTTTCCAGGCTTCAATCAGCAGGCGGTTCACTTCTTTCACCGGCAGATCGGCCGGGATATTCAGGTTCAGGCTCTGCGACTGGTCAACATATTGCTGGCGTATAGAAGCTTGTTGAATAATTTCCAACTGGCTGATCTCTTTGAAGGTTTTGAATACTTCTTTTTCTTCGGTAGTCAAACCCGAGAGGTGTTGCACACTACCATGGTTCAGCATGATGCTGCGCCAGGTGTCTTCATTGTCCATGCCTTTTTTCTCCAGCAATGCTTTCAAGTACTTGTTCTTGCGCATGAAATTGCCTTTCGACAAACCGGCTTTGTAGTAGTTGCTGCTAAAAGGTTCGATACCTGGCGATGTTTGTCCCAGGATGGCCGAAGACGAAGTAGTTGGTGCAATGGCCAGCAAGGTAGTATTGCGGCGGCCATAGCCTTTCAGCATTTCCGGTTCACCGTAAATCCAGGCCAGGTCCTTGCTTGCTTTCACGGCTTTGTCTTCAATGTCTTTGAAGATCATGGCCGTCAGTTGCTTGGCACGCAGCCCTTCAAACGGAATCATGTTTTTTTGCAGGTATGAGTGCCAGCCGAGTACACCGAGGCCCAGGGCACGGTGGCGTTTGGCGAAACGGTTGGCTGCTTCGAGGTAGTGGTTGCCCTCTGTTTTGGCAATGAATTCCTGCAACACCGCATCGAGGAAATAGATGGCCAGTTTAACCGCATTGGTGTCTTTCCATTCGTCGTACAACTCGAGGTTCATCGACAACAAGCAGCAGATAAACGACTCGTCTTCGTTAGACGGCAGCATGATTTCTGAGCAGAGATTGCTGGCGTTGATCGAAAGATTTTTGTCTTTGTAAACCTGTGGTTTGTTGCGGTTCACGTTATCGGTAAAGAAGATATAGGGCAGGCCTTTCTGTTGGCGGCTCTCGAGCACTTTCGCCCAGATCTTACGCTTCTCCATATCGCCATCAATCATGTCCTGCATCCAGTAGTCAGGCACACATACGCCATTGAACAGGTTCTGAATGGGATGACCAATGTCTTTGATGCGCAGAAAATCTTCAATATCACCATGGTCAATATCCATATAGGCAGCGAAGGCACCACGGCGAACGCCTCCTTGCGAAATCGTATCCATCGCTGTATCAAACAAGCGCATAAAACTAACGGCACCACTACTCTTACCGTTGTCGGTAACAGCACTGCCTCTTTCGCGCAGGGAGCCGAAATAAGCCGATGTGCCACCACCCAGTTTGGTTTGCATGATCACTTCGCCCAGCTTGTGCGTGATGCCTTCAATATGATCGGGCACATGCACATTGAAGCAGGAGATGGGCAGGCCACGTTCTGTACCCATATTGGCCCAGATCGGCGAGCTCAGGCTCATCCAGCCACGCTCTACCATTTCTTTGAATGCATCTTTCAGTTCAGGTTTGTACAAACGTTGTGCAGCAGCGCTACAGATACGTTCAATGGCGCCCTCTACCGTTTCGCCCTTAAGCAGGTATCCGCGGTTGAGGATTTGTTCGCTTTCTTCGTTCTTCCACCAGAGTTTTTCATGTTCGTTGGAAGGAATCAGTAATTGTTCGGTAGCAGTGGGCACTGGGTTTTGTTCAAATAAGGTGGTCATGGCAGGTGTATATTAATGGGTATCAGAACAGATCGTAAGCAGAAATGCTCTTGTCAAATTTGGTGTATTCTACAGGACGTTTGGCGAAGAAATCATCGAGACTGTTCGAGAAAACTTCTTCTTCAAACCAAAGCATTGGTGCGATGTCTTTGGTCGTAATATTAAATACCGGTGCAAAGCCGATCTGCTCCAGGCTATCGTCGGCGCGCTTCTTCATAAAATTGGTGAGGTCCTGTTTCTTCACAATATCAATATCGCCTGCATTGAAAATCCAGTCGAGCATACGGCCTTCGGTTTCGATCGATTGGGCCACGGTTGTGCGCACGTGTTCAATCATTTCAGCCGAAAAAATATCAGGGTACTCGCCGCGCAGTTTGTTTACTATATAAATACCAGCGTTGGCATGGATTTGTTCATCCACCGAAGTCCATGCGATGATATTGCTAACATTCTTCATCAGTCCCTTGAAACGGGTGAAAGAAAGTATAATCGCAAACTGCGAAAACAGGCTCACGTTTTCAATCAACAGGCTGAAAAGAATCAAAGAGGTGATATAGGATTTGCGATCGTCAGATTTGGCGTTTTGCAGGGCACCAGAAAGATAGTCGATCCGCTCGCGCACCACCGGTACGTCGAGCAGTTTCTCGAACTGGTTATTATACCCCAGCACTTCCAGCAGGCGCGAATAGGCTTCTGAGTGGCGGAATTCACATTCAGCGAAAGTGGCACCCAAACCATTCATTTCCGGCTTCGGAAAATGCTGGTAAAGATTACCCCAGAAAGATTTCACCGCTACTTCAATCTGCGCAATCGACAACAGGCTGTTTTTGATGGCATTTTGTTCAGCAGCACTCAAATGGGCATGAAAATCCTGGATATCGGCCGTAAAATCCACCTCCGAATGCACCCAAAACGATTTATTAATGGCCGATGTAAACTGGAGTACTTCGGGGTACTCAAAAGGTTTGTACTGGATTCTCTTATCAAATAAGCCCATGACGTAAAAAATTTCTGTTAAGGAATGGTCCCGGCTGGAGCGGTGGTTAACCAAAGTCGGGGGTTAAATTTCAGGCTTTGATTTTTCCCGACACCTTAAAGAAATTAACGGTATGTGAACAAGTCGACTGGTTTTTTTGGGCTTTTTAATTCCTGGTTTTGTGCCACCGGGGGATGTGAAAAAATCACTCCCTCTAATTCTTTGATAATAAGATATATGTAAATTATCTCTATGCGAAGCCCCGGGTAATGCCCGCTCCCCGCCTGCTGGCCAGTTGTTGAAAACCCCTAAATACCCTTAACCTGTACACCATTGCCGGCCTTCTTCTTCAACGCGCGCCTGGTCAGTTTTAGGTCTTTAAAATAACCGATGGTGCCGATATCAACCTTAGGCATGACTATAACTTGTGCAGGGTGCCAACGAATATACTAAGGCCTGTTGCTATTTGGCCGTAGCCGGGTGAAAGGTTTGCCAGGAATGCCAGAACTCCTGTGATACGGGTATCGGCTGCAGTGAACTGTCTTTCAACGCGCCCACAATGCATTTTCCGTCGAGGGTCCACACCGATCCGGTACGGCTATCGGTCATGCTGTTGGGGGCCGTTGCCTTGAACGACAAACTGTAATTAGCAACGATACGACGCAGGGCATGAAAACTGGCAGTATCATCTTCAAGCGTAATGACAAAGGGCAAATTCGCAAAAGAATCTTGCAACAAACGGTGTTGAACCAGTTGGTTCCAGTCGTAGGCCTTGGCCCGGTTATCTACCACCATGCCCAACACCCACGACTTTGGTTGCCACGATAAAGAGTCTCTTTTTTCGAGCGAGCTTTTCACATTTCCACGATCGTAGCTTGCCAGTTTTTCATACTGTTTGGAAAAATTACTGTCGGCCTGCATGACCAAGGTTGACGGATGAAGTCTTGACCAGGCGGACAATTGCATCTGTTGCGAGGGCAATTCTTTTAGTGCCTGTCCCTTCAGCGGACCGGTAATGGCTTCGCCTGAAACCTGTCGCCACCAGCTATGTGTCGTCGCATCTTCAAACATGGCATTGAAATGGTCCATGCCCACAAGGCGGAAATCTTCGTTTTTGCCATTGACCAGCGGACTATACACGCGTCCAGTTCGGCACACCGTACAATAAGTCACCATCACCGGTTGACCACCCACCGTGTCACGCACCTGGTGATGATATCCAATATATTGAATCGGATAGGCCTTGGCCTCGCCATTGATCTCTATGCCCAATACCAGTTTGTTATTTGCCACCCCGGCCGCTGCCACGGGCAGAAAGCTGGTTACCCTCGGCTGGTAAAACATTTTATCGGCGAGAAAACGAAAATTGAAAAGATAAAAAACAACCGCGTATACCAGGACGCCAAGCAGTGCAAGAAATTTGCCGCGGCCACCGAGCAATTGCCACAAGGGCGCTGTGAAAAATGCCAACAGCAATAGCAAGGGTAACCGAATCCACCAGCTATGCTGGTCGAGCCAATAGGCAATATGCACTGTATCGGCCGCCTGGCTACCAGGAAAGGGCATGATAAAATAAACACGCAGTATTTCTACAACGAGCAATAACAATAGCACCAGTACAAAACGAAACACTTGCATAGTAAATAGGACTTTGAAGGGGCGGGCAGGTCGCGTGAAAATAAACCGGCCGTTTATCAATAAAAATACAGCTTATCCTTTTTACCCATTAATTTTAAAGCCCAACCAAAACCAACCATATTTCATGCGGTTATTGCTGCCGTTACTTGCTTTGCTCTTTGTCGTGGCCGACCACAGCTTTGCGCAGACTTCGGCCATATTTAAGCCAGACTCCATCAAAAAGGAATTGAATGCCATTCGCATACAATCCTTTCCAAAAATCGATGGCGTTCTCAATGAACCCGAATGGCAATTGGCGCCGCTTTCGCCCTCGTTTACACAAGTAGAACCGCACCAGGGGCAACCAGCGGTTTCGCAAACCCTGGTGAAAGTAATGTACAACAAACAAAACCTGTACATCGGTGCGTTCATGAAAGACTCATTGGGTAAAAAAGCCATCAGGGCCACCGATTTCAAAAGAGATTTCGACTGGCGCTCGCACGATGTGCTGAACATTGGCTTTGATGGTTTCAATGACCAGCGCAATTCGATGAGCTTTGCCACCAACCCATACGGCGTTCAACGCGACTATCTTGGTTTTGATGCGCTCTATTTTGATATTGATTGGGACGCGCTGTGGAAAGTGCGTACCACCCGCACCGATTCGGGTTGGTATGCAGAAATTCAAATTCCCTGGCAAACCCTGCGCTATAAAAAAGACATCGACTCCATTCAACATTGGGGTATCAATATTTATCGCAGCCGACGTGCCAGCAATGAACTGTCGGCATTCTCGCCCTTTCCCCGCGCGTATAGCGCTTCGCGCATGGACTACGCGGGTTTGTTGAAAAACATCCAACCACCACCGCCTTCTTCCAATATTCGTATACAACCTTATGTACTTGGTATCGACGATCGTTACAATGGTACCGCACCGTTGAAAGAAGACAAACAGAAACTGAAAGTCGGTGGTGATATAAAATGGGCGATCAACCCGAACACGGTGTTGGACATTACGGCCAATACTGATTTTGCACAGGCCGATGCCGACCTTCGCGTCAATAACAGCACGCGCTTTTCTGTTTTCTTTCCGGAAAAAAGACAGTTCTTTTTGGAGAATGCGTCGTTGTTTAGTCCGGGGGTGCAGCAGGCCACTGATGGCTCCGGCGGACAAATGCAAACCCAACCTTTCTTCAGTAGATCAATTGGCCTCGACGATGCCGGTACGCCGATACCCATCATCGGCGGTGGCCGCTTTGTACACCGTTCGGTAAAACAGAATTATGGCGCACTGGTGATGCGGCAAAACAGTTCAGAAGGTAGTCCCGTTACTGATTTTTTCGTGGGCCGGTATTCACGTAACCTTGGTGCACAAAGTCGCTTCGGCGGATTGCTGTCGGTAAAGAACAGTTCCCTGAGCACGAATATAACTGGTACGGTGGATGGGTTCTTTCGCATTGGTGCTGCGCAGTCTTTCAACAGCATGCTCACGTTCACCAATACCTCGGCTGGTAACAAACAAGGTGTGAGTGGTTTTGTGCAATATGTAAACAATACCAACCACTATAAAATTTGGGTAACGCAATCGGTGGTGACCAAAGACTACGATCCACAGATGGGTTTTATTTCGCGGAAAGATGTCATCGGCACTACACCGGGTATCAACTGGTATTACCGTGGCCGTTGGTTGCCATTCAAAAAATTCATTCGCGCGTTTGAGCCAGGGGTGATGCCTGAATTTTATTTCCAGGCATCTACCGGTAAGTACATTGAACAAAGTTTGTATCTCTGGCCATTCTGGTTGAATTTACAGAATGGCGGGTACCTGGGTTACTCCATTTCGCCGGTAATGCAACGTCTCACCGAACCGTTTCAACCACTGGGTGTTACCATTACACCGGGTACTTATCGATACCTGGTGCAAGAAGCCTGGGCAGGTACCGATCCCTCAAAAGTGATCAGCCTGATTGCTACTTATCGTTGGGGCGAATACTATGATGGCCATATGCGCTCTTCCAGTATCAAATTGCAAATAGCACCCATTCCGCATATTTCGATCCTGGCACAGTTTAATCGAAATCATTTGGCGCAAGTGGGCGACCTGGCAGGCACGAAAAATGTTGATCTCTATATCATCCAGGGACGATTCGCGTTGAACCCTCGCCTACAGTTGATTGGTTTTTACCAGAACAATTCACTCGACCATACGCAGGCTTACAATATTCGGTTCTCCTGGGAGTATAAACCCCTTTCATTCCTTTACCTGATTTATAATCATCGGGCCATCAGCGACCCCTTGCGATTTGTGAAACAATCAGAAGACCATGTAATGGCGAAGATCAGTTACCTGCGGCAGTTGTGAGTGCAGAAATGCCATTGCTCGTTTGGGAAAAATTGATATTATTGGTTACTGGTACACCGAAAAGAAATTGTATGAAGAAAGATGCCTTGCATGCAAGAAGAAAATTTTTGCAACAACTCGGCGCCACCGGCCTGGCGCTCGGTGCTTCGCCCTTTGCCTCACTGGCCCTGCAAGAAAAAGCCGAAGAGCGGATACTGCGGTATGACCGAAAAATTGCATCCACCGATAAACTGAGAATAGGCGTGATTGGTTATGGTGTGCAAGGACATTTTGACCTAGACGTAGCGCTGCGCGTACCGGGCGTTGAATTGGCTGGTATCTGCGATTTGTATGATGGTCGACTGCAACGCGCGAAAGAGCTGCATGGCAAGGAATTGTTCACCACGATCAATTATAAAGAGCTGCTCAACCACTCCGATATTGATGCCGTATTGGTTTGTACCACCGACTGCTGGCACGCACCCATCACCATCGATGCATTGGCCAAGGGAAAACACGTGTACTGTGAAAAACCATTGGTGTACAAAAGGAGCGAGGGACATCCCGTTATTGCGGCGGCAAAAAAAGCAAATAAAGTAGTACAAGTAGGCAGCCAGCGGGTCAGCAGTATCGGCTATGCCAAAGCGCATGAATTATTGAAGGCGGGTGAAATAGGCGCATTGAATATGGTGAATGCGGTCTATGATCGGCAAGGTTCCATTGGCGCCTGGGAGTACACTATTCCCGATGATGCGAGTGCGTTGACAACCCACTGGGATAAATTCATTGAAGTAACCCAAAAGATGGCCTATGATGCCAAAAAGTTTTTCTGGTGGCGGGCGTTTAAAGAAGTTGGCACAGGCGTAGCTGGCGACCTGTTCATACACTTGTTAAGTGGCGCGCATGTGATTACTGGCTCATTGGGTCCGGAAATGATTTTCAGCACCGGGCAAATCAGTTATTGGAAGGATGGCAGGAATATGCCGGATGTGATGTCGGGCGTGATGCAGTACCCGGCCAGCGCTGCGCACCCGGCTTTTCAATTGACCTTGCAGGTGAATTTTATCAGTGGTACCGGCGGACAAGAAATCATTCGCTTTATCGGTTCGGAAGGTGTGATGGATGTGCGTGACAACGATATTTTCATCAAGCATAGTATCATGCCCGAAGCACCTGGTTTTGGTGGCTACGATTCACTGTTTACGTTCCCTAAGGCCATGCAAGATCGTATGCAGGCCGCTTACGATGCCAAGTGGACGGCGGCGCAACGCAAGGGTCGTCAGAAAGACGATGTTATTTACCGCGCGCCGGCCAATTACGATGAACACCTCGATCATTTCACTGGATTTTTTGATGCCATCAGAACCGGTAAGCCGGTGGTGGAAGACGCTGCCTTCGGATTCCGTGCAGCCGGCCCTGCTTTGGCCTGCAATGAAAGCTATTTCAACAAGCAGGTGATACATTGGGATCCGGTGGCGATGAAATGACCATAATAATTTAATCAACTGATTCAGCTATGAAACGATTGCAACATACCGCCTTGGCCATCGGTTTGTTCCTTTTACTGTTGGCTGCCTGCAAAACAAAAACGGATGGCCATAATACATTGACAGCCCAGGAACAGAAGGATGGATGGATACTGCTGTTCGACGGCAAAACAACCAATGGCTGGCATTTGTATAACAAAGGAAACACCCCATCAGCCTGGGTGGTTGACAGTGGTGCATTGGTTTGCCGCCGCAACACAGGCCGGGATAATTTTGAGCACGGCGACTTTGTTACCGATCGCGATTTCGAAAATTTTGAATTGCATTTCGATTGGAAGATTTCACAAGCTGGCAATAGCGGTGTATTTGTGAATGTGGTTGAATTGCCGGGGGTAAATACGGCCTGGTCCACCGGTCCCGAATACCAATTACTCGAAAACAGCAATCCCGATTTTGTTAAGCCCGAAAAACGGGCGGGTTGTTTATTCGGGTTCGGCGCGCCGCTGCACGATGCGCCAGTGAAACCTTATACCGACTGGAACCAATCGGTCATTAAACAACAAAATGGGAAAGTGGCGTTCTACCTGAATGGCATCTTGACGGCATCGCGCGATTTTAAAGCCGCCGACTGGCCAGCGGCCATCAGCCAAACGGGGTTCAAGCATTTTCCGGAATATGGAAAATATACCAGGGGGAAAATTGGCTTGCAGGATTGGGCGAAAGGCATAGCTTTCAGAAATATTAAGATCAAAGAATTGTAAACCATACAAAAACTATATATGCAAAGAAGAAGATTTCTCGAGCTGACGGCGCTGACGGCCGCGTCATTATCAGCTTTTCCCACAATGGCTGAGGCGTTTAAACGCAAGTCGCTGGGTCTTCAATTGTATACGGTGCGCGAAGCGGTGGCCAAAGACCTGGAGGGCACCCTCCATCGACTCGCTGCAATGGGCTATACAAAACTCGAGATCTACGGATACAACGGAAGTTTTTTCGGTAAAACGGCGGCGGAATTCAACACAATTTTAAAGAATGCAGGTATTAAAGTGGTGAGTTCACACCACCTCAGTGGGTTGGGCATGAAAATGAAAGGCTCATTAACAGATGGATGGGACAAGGCGGTGGAAGACCTGCATGCCATCGGCGCCAAATACATGGCCTGTGCCTATATGATGCCCAATGAAAGAACGGCCGACAACTACCACGCACTACCGGATCTATTGAATAAGTCGGGTGAAAAATCGAAGGCAGCCGGTATTCAGTTTGCGTACCACAACCACGACTTTGAGTTTGAGAAACTGGACGATACCCTGGTATATGATTACCTCATCAATAAGACCGATGCCAACCTGGTGAAGATGGAGATGGACCTGTATTGGATTTCCAAAGCCGGTCACGATCCGGTGGCTTATTTCGACAAATATCCCGGCCGGTTCCCCCTCTGGCATGTGAAAGACATGGCTGCTGGTTCGGGCGATATAACCGAAGTGGGCCATGGCACCATCGACTTCGATCGAATTTTTGCAGCCCGCAAAAAAGCCGGACTGGAGCAATGGTTTGTAGAGCAGGATGTGAGCAAGGGTGATATTTTTGAGAGCATTACAGCGAGTCGCGCCTACCTGGAAAAGAAAGGCTACAAATAAGCGCTGACGCTATTCATAAATACTTCTTGTATGGCCAGCAATTTCGAACGGGTATATAAAATGTCTTTCGCGAGTGTATATCCGCACTATATCCAAAAGGCGGAGAAAAAAGCGCGTACGAAAGAAGAGGTGGATGAGATCATCTGTTGGCTCACGGGTTACAGTTTGCCGCAACTGAAAAAGGAGATAGACAATAAAACCAGCTTTGAGCAATTTTTCAACCAGGCCCCGCAGTTCAATCCGAATGCGTCGAAGATCACCGGCGTCATCTGCGGCTACCGCGTGGAGGAAATCAAAGAGGAGCTGATGCAGAAGATTCGGTACTTGGACAAACTGATCGATGAGTTGGCCAAAGGAAGACCGATGGAAAAGATATTGCGGAAGTAACCTGGTGTGAGCAAGCAGTGTATGCCGTACTAATTCAGTAATCGGCTAACATTGTGTTTGTACATTTTACCGATAGGAATTTTATAGGCAGACAATACAATGCTGTTTCCTTCAATGCTTTTGATCTGTTTCGGCGCTACGGCAAAAGATTTATGAACTTGTACAAATTCATCTTTTGGCAATAGTTCCATGAAAGAAGAAAACTTGTTGCGAATGGTTATTGTAAACAAAAAAGTCGCCGAAGCGACTTTTGCATGTGTTTAAAAACCAAGCTCCCCCTGCTGGACTTTCTTTGAACCAAATCATCCAAGATTTAATGAAATTTGCCGACCTCTCGGAGTGACAATTGTAGGTAGTATTTAAATATATAAATCTTTTATAGCATATGTAGTATATTTTAAATGACCATATTTCAATTATTTAATCAAATTTATACAAAATAAGCTAATTGTGGTACAACATAATAAGCTAATTTTGGTATGTCACAATAAGCTAATTTTAGAAACTAAATGGAAGGGGCATGGCAACACCGAACGACAAACTCGCTGAATCACTCCAAGTTTTGCAGGAGCTGCAAAACGGAGGGGTTATCGCCATTCGCTCAAATCAGCTATCGCGGACTCATCGTGAACGACTTTTAAAACAAGGGTTCTTAAAAGAGGTTATGAAAGGCTGGTATATCCCAGCAGGTCCGGATGAACTCCCTGGTGATAGTACATCTTGGTATGCTTCATTCTGGCATTTTGCAGCGGAATATCTGCACGAAAGATTTGGAAACAATTGGAGCATAAGCCCAGAGCAATCCGTCATGCTTCATGCGGCAAATTATGCTGTTCCAACCCAATTATATATTCGTGCTTCGGGGGCAAGAAATCATATTACCGAACTTATACACGGCACTTCTTTATTAGAAATACGTGCGGCATTACCGAATGAAGCCGATCTTATAGAAAAAGACGGGCTTAGATTATTTTCATTGAGTTCGGGGCTAATAAACTGCAATGAAAATTTTTACACACGAAACCCCACGGATGCACGGACAGCGTTACTGATGATACGAGATTCATCGGAAGTATTAGGAATGTTACTCGATGGGTCGCATAGCGTTGTTGCAGGAAGATTGGCAGGAGCTTTTCGCAATGTCGGTCGAACAAGAATTGCAGATGAAATACTTGATAGCATGAAAGCGGCAGGTTTCACCAATAGAGAAACCGATCCGTTTGAACATAAAGCACCGGTTATCATTCCGCAACGAGAACGATCTCCATACATCAACAGAATTCGGCTGATGTGGGCTACCATGAGAGAAGTAGTATTGCAGGAATTTCCAGTCGCTCCCGGAATGCCGCCAGATATTGAGGCGTATATAAAAGAAGTAGATGATAACTACATAAACGACGCCTATAACTCCCTTTCAATCGAAGGATACAGGGTTACGCCGGAACTCATTGAAAAAGTCCGCAGCGGCAAATGGCAGCCCGATTTAAATGAGGATGATAGAAACCAATCGAACGCGTTGGCTGCAAGAGGTTATTGGCAAGCTTTTCAGGCAGTGAAGGAAAGCGTAAGAAAAATTTTGAATGGCGATAACGCGGGTAATGTAACCGATAAGGATCACGGCACTTGGTTCCGTGAATTATTCGGTCCCAGCGTTACGGCAGGTATTCTGAAAGCATCCGATCTCGCCGGATACAGAAACATGCCGGTCTTCATTAGACGGTCCCATCACACCCCCCCAAATGTCGATGCGGTCAGAGATTTAATGCCTGTGTTATTTGAAATGCTTGCGGAAGAAAAAGAAGCCGCCGTTCGTGTTGTTCTAGGGCATTTTATTTTTGTATATATCCACCCATATCGTGACGGGAATGGCCGGATTGGAAGATTTTTGATGAACACGATGATGGCATCGGGCGGCTATCCATGGACTGTGGTTCCGCTAGCAAGACGAGACGAATATATGGCCGCGTTGGAAAGCGCAAGTGTTGGCCACGATATTCGGCCTTTTGCTCAGTTTTTAGCAAGCCTTCTTCCAAATGAATGATGTGATATGCTTAAAAATTTTAAACATCAATAAAACTTTACACCGCTAAAAATGAAACCTATTAACTGACAGGTGAAGAATAAGATTTGCCCCTGTGACATCTAGAACATCACTTTGATTAAAACCTTTTTGCATAGCCACAACTAACGCGTCGTTTGATGCCTGGAGAGCATCGATCTTTTGGCTGAGATTTTTAATCAAAATTGTAAAATCTTCCATCAATTATTAATTGATGTTGACACTGATAGGACAGTGTCCACCCGCGATTTGAGTGTAAAGAAATCAATTAAACCAATTTAAAAAACTAATCTTATAATTTATTGATTGTATGGAAATTGATATCATAGATGATAGTATCCGTATTTCAGTGCTAAAAGCCTGAAATCTGGAAGTTGTGTAATGGAAGGGAAATAAAAAAAGGGCTTCATCGGCTGAAACCCTTTCTGGTGGCTGCTCCCCCTGCTGGACTTGAACCAGCGACCCTCTGATTAACAGTCAGATGCTCTAACCAACTGAGCTAAGGAGGAATGCGGGGTGCAAAAATAGGGGTTTTCACTTTATACCCAAGCAAAAAACGGCTTTTTTCTGGTGGTTCGCCCGGGCGCTGGTTTACCTGTCGGGTAGCACCCGTCAGGTGGAAACCGACGGGTAAAAACGCTAAGATTTGGTAACAGAGATACCCTAATTTGCCCGTAGGAAAACCAAACCAACCATGCGTGTACTATTGATAGGGGCCATCCTCATCGCCAGCTCGGCGCAAGCCCAACAAGCGGCTAATGGAAGTCAGCAAACCGCCACCGGAAGCCAGCAAATAGCCAAAGGAATAGTGTATGAAGACGCCAACGGCAACGGCAAAAAAGACCGGCGCGAAAAAGCTGTTGCGGGGGTGGCGGTGTCGAATGGCAAGGCGGTGGTGTTGACCGATGCCAAAGGCAATTATCGGCTGCCCATCGGCGATGACGCCATTGTTTTTGTGGTTAAACCCGCCGGTTATAAACTTCCCCTGCAGGAAAATAAACTCCCGAAATTTTATTATAACCACAAACCAGCCGGATCGCCCGCTGCGATGAAATACAAAGGCGTTGACCCCACGGGTCCGTTGCCGAAATCGATCGATTTTGCCCTGCTGCCCGGCGGCGAATCTGATGTTTATACCGCGCTGGTATTCGGCGATCCACAACCGCTTAACGAAACGGAACTCGGCTATTTTGATAGGGGCATTGTAGATGAAGTCTCGGGCATTGTTGATGGTGTTCGTGGCTTGGACGATAAGGCGAACAGCATTCAACAAGTGGCATTTGGGATCAGCCTGGGCGACCTGGTTTGGGATGACCTCAACCTGCAGCCCAAGTACATCGAAGTCATGAAAAAAATCGGACTGCCCTGGCACAATACCATGGGCAACCACGACATGAATTACGAAGCTACCAGCGACTCACTTTCTGATGAAACCTTTGAGCGAAATTTCGGTCCCGCGACCTATTCTTTTAACTACGGCCAAGCACATTTTATCATCTTCGACGACATCCTCTATCCCGACCCGCGCGACCAAAAAGGGTATTGGGGCGGTTTTCGGAAAGACCAGCTCGATTTCATGGAGAATGACCTCAAGACTGTACCGAAAGACAAACTGGTGATTTGTGCTTTTCATATTCCGCTGCAGCAATATGCCGACAGCTATAACCTGACTGATCGCCAGCGCTATTTTGATTTACTGCAACCGTTCGCCAATACACTCACGCTGTCTGCCCATACGCACCTGCAACGCAACGACCTCTACACCGAAAAAGACGGCTGGCATGGCGCCAAACCTCACCACGAATACAATGCCGGTACCACCTGTGGCGACTGGCATTCGGGCGAACTCAACGAGATCGGGGTGCCGGTATCAACCATGCGCGACGGTACCCCCAAAGGGTATGCCTTTCTTCACATTAACTGTAACCAATACACGATAAACTACAAAGCAGCCGGTCATCCGGCAGCATACCAGATCAAATTATTTGCCCCCAAACTCGCCCAACAAAAAAGAAACAGCGCCGGTATCTATGCAAATTTTTTTATGGGCCGACCAGATTCAAAACTGGAAATCCGGATCGACAACGGCGAATGGGCGCCGATGGTATGGGTAGATGATGCCGATCCCCTATACCTGGATGCGCTGCATAAATTTGATTTCACGGAGGTCCCCCTAACAGGCCGCCGCCCCTCCAACCCCGAAAATTGTACGCATCTCTGGCGCTTCGCCATTCCAAACAATTTATCACCCGGTCAACACCAGGCCGAAGTGAGGGCCACCGATCTGTTTGGCAAAACCTACACAGAAAAAATCAGCTTCGGGATCAACTGATAAGTCTGTAATATGATGGAATTCTTGCTGCATGATGCAAGAGGATTTCGTTACAATAAGGAGGTCGCTCATTAAAGGGCAATAGAGGCGAGAAGCGCGATGTGAGAAAACCAACGACATCAGCACAAAAGAAGAAACAGGAAAAATGCCGCTACAAGCAGGGTCTCGCTACAAGACAGCAGCAAGCTCGTTACAAGGCAGCTGCAAGTAGAATTGTTGAATCAATAAGCCAACAACAAAAAGACCAACAACAACAAACCCAACCAGCGAAAAACATCAATCAGTACAGGTATACTCAAAATGATGATTACTCGTCGTACTGGTGCTGCCGCTGGTTTCGGTACTAACCCTCGACGTAGGAAATCCTTTTGCGTTGTACTGATAATTTGTGAAACTGCGCGTTGTTGTAGAGAAACCAGTTTCAATCGTGTACCCCGTTAGGTTATTCGCACTCAAGGCCGTGATCAGCGGCTCCACATCGGGATTGTTCCAATGGTATTTGTTCATGAAGAACCGATAATTGGGAATTGACCGGTAGGGGGTAGGGTGGTTGTCATAACCCGTTACGGTTACTTTCGGCGCAATCGCCGGACCGGTTGTGAAATTGAACACCAGCGATGTCACATTGTTCGCGCTATTATAACTGATCAAAATATCCCACTCATAATCGCCCGGAAAATTCGGCGTCTTCTCACTGATCTTTGTTAACCGCTGCTGGCCATCGTACGTATACACAAACTCATAGTAATCGGCTTCGGTGCCACTGGTGCCATGTTTGGTCAAAGTGCCGGTGGCTGGCGTAGCAAGCGTTGATATATGTATGGGGGATGCATACTCGTATTTCAACCAGTCTTTGTCTACATCTGACCGGTACACTGTGTTGCCCGAAAAAAACAAGGTGTCAATGGGTTCGTTCGACGACAGGTTTCGCTTCAACACCGAATTCAATAAGCCATCTGCGCCCCATTGGTAAGTCAACGAAAACGGATCGGCTGCCAGGTCGCTGGTTTCGGAAACCAATTTGCATTTTCCTGTAGAAGGATCCACCGGCTGGGGATTGTCATTTCCATTTTTCTGACAACCCAGCACAAACAGCACCAGGGCAACGAATAGCAACCTATTTCTCATCAACCGCTTTTTTACAAATCTAACAGTAATTCATTTTGTATTTTGAGCCAGCCACCCAATATTATTCGAAAAATAGAATATATGTTTCTTCGCCCCTTGCAGCAGTATCGTGTATCCTTGCATCAATTTTTTTTGCTGGTGTTGGTCCTGGCTTGCTTTGCCGAAGCCACTGCCCAACAGAAGCCTGCCCGCCAGGCAAACGCCGCTCGCCAACCAACTGCCACCCACCCAAAGAATAACATCCGCCAACAAAATAGCAGCAGTCAACCAACCACCACTCGCCAACCAAATATCATTTATATCTATGCCGACGACCTGGGCTACGGTGAACTCGGCAGCTATGGCCAGCAGAAAATAAAAACCCCGCAGCTCGACCAGATGGCCCGCGAGGGGATGCGGTTCACTCAACACTATAGCAGCGCACCGGTTTGCGCCGCCGCCCGCTGTATGCTGCTCACCGGCAAAAATGCCGGTCATTCGTATATCAGGGGGAATTATGAATTGGGAGGTTTTAGTGATGATAAAGAAGCCGGACAAATGCCGCTGCCCGAAGGTTGTTTTACCCTCGCTAAAATGTTGCAGAAAGCGGGCTATACCACCGGCATGTCGGGCAAATGGGGCCTGGGCATGGCTGGCACCACCGGCTCGCCGCTGAAACAGGGCTTCGATTATTATTATGGGGTACTCGACCAGAAACAAGCCCACAATTATTACCCCACCCATCTTTGGGAGAACGATCGCTGGGACAGCCTGCCCAACCCGCCTTTGTATGTGCACCAGCCGCTCGATTCAAATACTGCAACTGAGGCCGATTTCAACCGCTTCAAAGGCATACAATACGCACCCGCGAAGATGACCGAAAAGGCCCTGGCCTTTATCGACAAAAACCAAAAAAAGCCCTTCTTTTTGTACCTGCCCTACACCCTGCCGCATCTCTCGCTCCAGGTACCCGACGAATGGGTCAGGAAATACATCGGCCAGTTTGATGAACAGCCCTACTACGGACAAAATGGCTATACCGCCCACCAATACCCCAAATCAGCCTATGCCGCCATGATCAGTTACCTGGATGCTCAGGTAGGCATTATTTTGCAGGAACTGAAAAACCGCGGACTAGACGACAATACCATTGTTTTTTTCTCGAGCGACAATGGCGCCACCATGTTAAAACAGGCAAATACTGCTTTTTTCAACAGCATGGGCGGCCTCCGCGGTGCTAAAATGGATCTTTACGAAGGCGGCATTCGCGAACCCCTGCTGGTTCGCTGGCCGAAAAAGATCCGCCCGGGCACCGTCAACAGCCAGCCTTCGGTGCAATACGACATGATGGCCACTTTTGCCGAACTGGCGGGCATACCGGTTCCTGCAAGTACCGATGGGTTGTCGCTGTTGCCAGCCCTGCTCGGCAAAAAGCAGCCAGTGCATGAATACTTATATTTTGAGTATCCGGAAAACGGCGGACAAGTAGCCATTCGTTTGGGCGACTGGAAGGGCATCCGGGTAGGCGTGCAGAAAGACCCAAAAGCCCCCTGGCAACTCTACAACCTCGCCACTGACCCCGCCGAAACAAACGACCTGGCGGCGCAACAGCCCGCCATCATCCAACGCCTGAATGAGATCCAGCGGCGCGAACACCAACCCGCACACATCAAAGATTGGGAGATTATTGACCCGAAATTTTAACCCCACCCGTCGGGTCCAAAGATGGTTTAGCTTCACCCGTCGTGTGCAAAGGCGCATAAAATCGCGTTTGAAACGAAGCGACAGCCACCGGCCCCTGGAAGAAACTCGGTGCCGAAACCCAGGCCAGCCAGCGTTCCTGCACATATTCGGGACGGGAAGAAGGCAGCAAAAAGCCCATCTGTAAACGCGATACGGGGAAGAATGCAAAGCGCTTTTCCACCTTCACGCGGCAGCGGCGATCTTGCAGGCTGTCGAATGTTTCGGGCGAACTGAATACCAATTGTGGCTTCTGCCGGGCCTGGATGATCAGCGATTCGAAACCGGTATAATACACTGTATTGGTCGCATAAAAATCCAGCGAATAAGAAACCGGCTCTACCAGGTGTACCGGCTCATCGGGCTGGTTGGCGGCCAGCCAGAAAGCCGCCTGTGTGCCTGCCTGGTAACGCAGCAACACCGGATAAAAAAACATATTGAGAAAGCCGTACAAGGTCAGGGCCGCCAGGTAGGTTGATAATAAGACGCGGGATCGTTCCAGGGGCAGGTGAATCGCCGAAAGCCCGCTGTCCAGAAAACCCCTGAAACAGAGCCAAACCAATCCGCCGCCCAACAACACCCAACCCAATACCCACCAGTAGCCACCGCCACTCAGCAAGCCCCAAATCACTGCGCAGGCCAACAATAAAACCAGGATCACCAGCACTTGCGCACGCGCCGCAAAACGCCAAACCCGGGCATTGTCGGCCATACCCACCAACCATTGCGCCAGCAATACCGCAAAAAATGGGAACACCATATTCAAGTAGTGCGACAGTTGGAAGCGCGACAAAGAGAACAATAAAAAAGCCGATATCGACACGCCCGCACACAACGCATCGAGCGATCGCTGTTTGAAAATTGATTGCCCCAGGGCCAGGTACAACCAAACCGACCAGGGCAGAAAGGCCCAAAGCAGGGTATGCAGGTAAAAAAAGGGCTCGCCCTGGCCCCGAATAGGGCCGTTATTGAAGAAACGCCCCCATTGACTGTCCCAGAAAAAAAATTGGATACCCGACACCCCCTGCCGACCAAAAACCTCCTTGTCAGGATGCGCATCAAACTGTACCCACAAGCAATACAGTTCTGGCAGTATAAAAATAAAGACCAGCAACAATCCGATCCACCAGCGCCGCCGCCGGAGTTGATGTACCATTCCCTGCCAGCCATCAGACGGCGGCTCGCCCGTGTGCAGGGCATCCGGAATCAGGCTGTTTCCAGCACCCTTCCACCAAAACCACAGCAAGCCGGCAATAACCGGAATTAGCACAAAAATCCCTTTGGTCATGATAGCGGCGGCCAGCCAGGCCGAGCCGGCAATCACTTCCGTCCACTGCTGGGTCATCGCCTTTCGATAGTGATACACCGCGCCCATCAGCATACCGGTTAGGTAGGGTTCGGCCCGCACATCGTTGTTCGATATCACCAGGTGCAATGCGGTGAGGTACACCAGCAGGGCCACCTGGGCCACAGTGCGACCATGCCAGCGCAGGGCATATTCCCAGCAATACCATCCCCCAATGCCCCAGAAAACCAGGGCCGGCAGTTTGTACGCAAAGGAACTCAGGCCAAACAAAGCATATGAAAACGCCGCCATCCAGAAAGGAAAATGCGGTTTATCGAGCCAGTCGGTGCCGTGGGCAAACAGGTTTACCAGGTCGCCCCGGTTATACATGCCCTTGGCAATGCTGGCATACAGTGCACCGTCGGGTTCCATAATATCAGCACTGATCGCACTGATATTCACCAGCACGCCCAATAGTACAAGTAACCTAAATATGTTTTTTGGCGCGATCATGTCAATCCAAACCAACCAGTGCCCTACCGCATAAAGATCGCCCAATGGCCTAAAATGACCAAGGGGCCGGCGGAAAGGCCGCCACGGTTTTTATTGCCAGGTTAATGTTGCCCCGGTCGACAACAAGATGCCCGGCACCGACTGCGACAAAAAGCTATTGCCATAATAGACTTCTTCCAATCGCTGTCGCCCATCCGCTTCTTTGATCAACGCGCGATGTTTACCCGCAGGCGCAGTCATCCTTTGCATAATAGCATTTGCCCTGAACACCAGCAGCGGCGCGCGGTTCTGACTGGCCAGTACGGCAAAGCCCTGTTGGTCGATTCGCAGTAAGGCCAAGGCGCGGCCATCGCCGGGAATAAAGAGTCCGCTGTTAGAAAACGACAAGGCCCTGAAACCGCCCTTACCATTGCCCACTAAAACCAATCCGTTAAGGGCATCGCATCGGCCGGTATTCATGTCCATACCAAAGTCATTGCCATTGATTAACAGGTCAAGGTTGCCATCGCCGTTGATATCGGCTGGCATCAAGGCCATCAGTGGTGCAAACTGCGCTTCGGGTGGCAAAGGGATTAAATTAAATTTACCAGCACCCAGGTTCTGCATATACATGGATGCATTGTCACGAATATGATAAATCGTGGCATCTTTTAGGTCTTCCGCATATAAAATGTCTTTCAATTGCAAACGCCCAAATTCACGGTAATACGGATAGCGTCGTCGCAGGCCAATCAACTGCTCAATCATTTCATCGCGACCAAAAGCCGGGTATTCATGCCGGTTGCCGGCTGAATCAGCGAAGTACACCGTGGGGATGGCATCAAAGCGGCCGTCTTTATTAAAATCACCACCATAGATACCCAGCGGATGCGCCGAATCACATTGGTACAAAGTATTGGTGCCACTATTACCAATGATGTAGTCGATATCGCCATCATTGTCGAAATCACCACCGGTAATACTATTCCACCAACCCGTGCGTGTGGCGATACCACTACCCGCTGTCACATTGCTGAAATGGCCTTTGTCGTTGTGCAAGAGCAGGAGCGATTGCCACTCGCGACAAAGAATCACATCCATCCAGCCGTCGTTGTCGTAATCGGTAAACAGCGCATCGGCAATCATACCGGCATTGATTAGATCGGGGGCGATTTGTTCCTGCACGGCAGTGAATCGCGCCTGGCCCTGGCGGCTGTCATTTCGCATAAGCATCGACGTTATAGGCAGGGGATAGTGCCCCGGATCAACGCGACCAGTGCGCAACAGATCAAGATCACCATCGTTGTCGATATCAGCCGCCTTGATGGCCATGCCACTGATGGTTATACCAGGAAGAGCGAGGGTATCTATAGCAAAAACGCCTTTGCCATTGTTGATATATAGCTTGTCCTGGTACCCCTTGCTGTTGCGTTCCGCTTCTACGCCACCGCTCACTACATACAAGTCTTGGTCGCCATCGCCATCGGCGTCAAAAAAAAGCAAGCCGGCATCTTCCGTTTGTTTCACCGCTTTTTCGTTGACCAAAGGCTGGATCTTGAACTTGCCCCCAGGCACTTGCAATGCCAATTGGGTGGCATGGCCTTTCGCGCCACCCAGCACGAAATCATCGAGTAAATCGCCATTCACATCGGCTACGGCCAAAGCCGGACCGTACTGCGATAATTTGTGTGGGATGAGTCGCTGTACATTGAAGTCGATAAAGTCTGTTTCAGGCGCTGACAGGTGCAACCCAATTTCGTTGGTGATTTCTTGCAGCGGTATGGGCGGATGGGCGTTCCAGTTAGCAGTGTCGGTTGGCTGTTGGGCCTGGCGGTAATCAACCAGGAGGCGTTGGTTGGCCTTCACCGCTTTGAGCAGTTGTTGGGCGCCGTTGGGCCAGGTAACCAAGATGGAATCAATGCTGCTTGTCTGACCCAAACCCAGGTGCACATATTGACTTTGTGACGACAAGTAACCACGTGCCGGATTGAATTCAACAAACTGTTCTGTGCCCTTGCTATGCAACGTCGCCATCGCACCATAGCCCTGGCGGTTCAGGCTATCGCCTTTAAAGCTGATTTGCAGCCAGTGCTTACTAGTATCCGAAGCTGCGTTGTTGCGGTAAACCAGTGCCGGGCCGTTGATGGCGTTCATGATACAATCCAGGTCGCCGTCATGGTCGATGTCCGCATATACGGCACCGTTAGAATAGGCGGCAGTGCCCAAACCCCAGTCGTGGCTTACGTCTTCAAAACCGAGTTCGCCCGATGCGCCTTTGTTGCGAAAAGCGAAGTCGGGTATTTTGACGGAAGGAATTTGTTCCAGCAGGTCTTTTTTCGAGAGCAGGTTGCTGGCCATAGGACGATAGGCCAGAAAGTCGCGATCGCTCAGGTCTTTGGCGAAGCCATTGCTGATGATGAGGTCGCGCCAGCCATCGTTGTCGAAATCGGCCAGCAGGGGCGTCCAACTCCAATCGGTTTCGGCCATGCCTGCCAGTAAACCAATTTCACTGAACAGGGGCAGTTTTATCTTTTTATCAGCCGCACCCGGAACAGTGTCGAATCGATAGCCCTGGTTGAGTTGGAACGTATTTCGTACAAACTGGTAGTCGTAGTCGTAAAAGTCGTTGTAGATATAGTTGGTGTAGTTGCCGGGGGGCGACATGGTTTTTTTGCGGTAATTGTCTTTGGATAGCATATCTAGGGTAACGATATCAGCGAGTCCATCGTTGTTTACATCCTGCACATCATTGCCCATGGCGCTATAACTGGTATGCTTAAACGAAGTGGGTGCGGCATTAATAAAATGCCCGCGACCATCGTTGATCCAAAGCAAATCATTGGAGAGATAATCATTGCTGACATAAATGTCTTTAAAGCCATCGCGGTTGATATCGGTGATGGTAACCCCGAGCCCAAAGCCATCCAGTAGAATGCCTGCTTCTTTGCCGATTTCTGTAAAATGACCCTGGTCATTTCTGTACAAGCGGTCGCGGCCGGCACTGGAGCCATCGGTTGTTTTATGACGGTAGGTATTGGGTTGATACCCGTTTTGCATTTTGTCGGCCACCAGCAGATACATATCCAGGTCGCCATCGTTGTCGTAGTCAAAAAAAGCTGCCTGGGTGCTGAAACTGGTATCGGCGAGGCCGTAGTCGGCGGCTGCTTCTTTAAAATGCGGCACCAGCAAGGTGTTGGATGAGTTGTTAGCAGCGCCTTCGTTGATGTACAGCAGGTTTTTTCTTTTGGCCGGATCGTTGTAGCGGGAAGCGCTAATATAAAGGTCCATCCAGCCATCGTTGTTGATGTCGACGGTCGACACGCCGTTGCACCAACGACCCTCGCCGCCCACACCGGCCGCCTGGGTAACATTCTCAAATTGCCAATCCCCTTTGTTCAGGTACAGTGCGTTGCTACCCATATTGGCGGTGAAATATATATCTTCTTTGCCATCGTTGTTGAAGTCGGCTACTGCCACACCGCCGCCATTGAAAGTGTATTCGTAGTCGAGGATGTTGGTGCTGTCGTTTTCGATGATGCTGTTCTTAAAATCGATGCCGGTTTCGGTTGCAGGCAAAACGGTGAACAGTGTCTTATTCGACTTCTCGCTACAGGCTGTGAAAGCCAGTATAACGAAAAGGCAAAGTAGTTTAGACATCTTGATCGGAATTTGAGAAATAAAAAAAGAGACATCTAAATATACATCTAGATGTCTCTTCAAATCTTGGATTATTAATCCTTCAGCCGGTTATCAGTAACCCGGGTTTTGTGTCAGGGTGGAAGTGCCCCCTGTTGAACTCAGGTCAATCTGGTTTTGCGGAATCGGGAAATATTCGTTTTTGTTGGCGGTGAAACTGCCGCCGCGGATATCTGAAACATAAGTGCCTTCGTAGGCGAAGAACTTATTGATTTCAGTAGGCGCAATGCCCCAACGGGAAAGGTCAAAGTAACGGTGTCCTTCCATGGCCAGTTCCAGTTTGCGTTCAAAGTAGATCGCTTTCAGCGCTGTTTCTTTGGCAGCAAAAATGGGTGAACCAGCAGGATAGGGTTTTACGTTGTAGTTGGCAGCCGGCGTAGTTGAAAATCCTGCCAGCGGTGTAGCATCGTTGATGTACTTGTAAACAGCAGACTGCGGTGAAGCAGCGCGATTGCGCACGCGATTGACATAGGCCATCGCAGTGGTAAGTGATCCGCCCTGTGCTTCTGCTTCGGCTGCCAGTAACAATACATCTGCAAAACGGATTACATGGATATTAATGGCTGAACCAGGTGCCCATGAAATACGGTCGCTGTAGGTGTCTTGTGTAGCTTGCCAATAAACGTTTTTCTTCGGCGCATATGGGCCAGAGAAAGCCTGGTCACGAATCCAGTCATAACCTGGGTGATTGCCCCAATCTTTATAAGGGATACCGCGACGACCAACCGTCCAGTCGAGACGAGGATCAAGGTTACCCGAATAAAGCGTAAAGGGTTCATTGGATTTGATACCAATGTCATTGTTCACCATTACACTGTTGTAGGTATCGACCATCGGAAGGCCATTGGCATCCGTGCGATAAGAGTTTACCAGGTCAAGTGTTGGCTGGTAAAATCCGCAACATCCGAAGGGGCTGTTACCGTAAGGGAAATTCAACATTTCTCCCGCGTTGCCGCTCGAGATATCACCGGTTCCAGCCTTGGCCACCATCTGGATCGCAAAAACCGTTTCTTCATTGTTTTTCTCTGCGGGATCGAAGTTGTCTTCAAAACGGGCAGGCAAATCATATTTGTCGCCTTTTGAATTTGTTCCATTGTTGATCACATCGGTGAAAACAGTAACCGCTTCACTGTACTTCTTCTCGTATACCAATGCTTTGCCCAGATAAGCGCCGGCAGCCCATTTGTTCACGCGGCCTACGGCGGGCGCTGTGCCACTCAGGTTTTCGTAGGCAAATTTAAAATCTGCCTCAATGTTGGGCCAGATGTCAACATTGTTTGGTGCCTTCAGGTCGGTGGTTGTTTCGTCCACCCAGGGAACCATGTTGAACATCTTCTTCAGGTCGAAATAATAGTGTGCACGAAGAAAACGAGCCTCGGCAATCAATGTCGTTTTGGTTTCTTCTGCGATGCCTTCGGCAATACCAGCCACCCGAAGCACAGAGTTGCAACGAGCAATGCCTTCATAATCGGCGCGCCATTTGGCATTGAAGAAACCATTACTGGGGTCTGATTTACCGGTGGCGATCAGGTTGATGGGCGGTTGGTCACCGGCATCACTTCCTTTGTGGGCATCACCCGCAGCAACAGAACCATAAATCCAGTTGGTGGGTGCTGATTCCCAGGTGCCACCACCTACGTTTTGTCCATCGAGTGCGGCATAAGCGCCCACCAGCAAGGCTGTCACCCCTTTTTCATTTGCCAGTACTGGCTCTGTCAGGTTACCCAACAGCGGCTTTTCCAGGAATGATTTGCTACAGGAATCCAGACCAACACTGGCTGCCACCAATAGCGAACAAGTGATTAAATATTTAGCGTGTTTCATTGTAATTCTTTTGATGTTTACAGGTATAGATTAGAAACTAAGGTTTACGCCCAACAGGAATTGTTTAATTACCGGGTAAGCACCTTCGTCGATACCGAAAGCAGTATTGCTACCACCACCGATTTCAGGATCCAATCCAGTATACTTGGTTACTGTAAACAGGTTTGCTGCCTGGCCGTACAAACGGAATCGGCTGATGCCCAGGCGTGCAATTGCCGGGTTGTTGAATGTCCAGCCAATTTGCACGTTGCGCAAACGCAGGTAAGAACCGCTTTCTACATAATAAGAATTGGGCACTGTGTTGGTGCTGAAAGAACCAGCATTTTCCTGAATAGGCGCTTTGGCGTTCATGTGGCTGGGTGTCCATGAATCATACAGGGCAGTATAACTTTTGCCACCTGCAAATGAAGGATAGAAATCTGTCCACCATTTAACCTGGTTCCACAATTGGTTGCCTTGTACACCATAGAAAAAGAAGTTAAAGTCGAGGTCTTTCCAGAAACCACCCAGGTTCAAGCCATAGTTGAATTTCGGTGTGGGGTTACCAAGAAACTGGCGACTATCGGCCGTAACAATACCAGCACCTTTGTCGTCGTAACGGAAACGACCAACAGCTGCTTCTGTTTGGTACACGGCATCAGGATCACCGGTTGCTTTGCGGGCCAATTCATTGGCAGCATCAATTTCAGCCTGGTTGTTCCAGAAGCCAACAACTTTGTAACCGTAGAATTGGCTTACAGAATGACCCACTTCGTTGCGGATGATATTGTTGCCATTGAAACGGCGGCTTTCTTCAGAGAAATAATCGATACCGTCTGCAATGGATTCAATCTTGTTTTTAAAGGTTGTGAAGGTAGCCGTGATATCGAATCCGAAATCTTTGTTCACATCGAAGTGACTACCAAGGCTCAAGTCAAAACCAGATGTGCGCATCTTACCGATATTAACCGTGGGCGGTGAAGCAGCACCGGCCGTACCTGGTAATTCAGGTGCGTACAACATATCTGATACGCGGCGTACATAGTAGTCGGCTACGATTTCCAGCAAGCGATTGCCAATGGTCGCATCAAAACCAACGTTGGTGTATTTCTGCGACTCCCACTTGGCAGCAGCGTTTCCATAACGACCCTGGCGGAAACCAAGCACCAGAGAGTTGCTGGTACCATTGATATCGTAGAAGGAAGAGCTACGGTCTGAATTGTAGGTGGTGAACTGGTTATCGGCAGCGAGGTTGGCCTGGTTACCCATGGTACCATAGCTTCCGCGCACTTTCAAATCGGTAAGCCATTTCCAGCTTTTCATGAAGGCTTCGTCAGACAAACGCCAGCCTGCACTGAAGGCCGGGAATACACCGTATTTATTATCGGGTCCGAATGCAGATGAACCGTCACGACGTACAGTGGCACCCAACAGATAACGGCCTTTGTAATTATAATCTACCCGGCCGATTTGTGAATACAATGAGCGGCTATAACGCGCAGAACCGTGGGTAGCTGCGCCAGCACCGGTGGTCAATGTGGTGTAGTCAGGATCAAAGGAGAAGTAGTTGGTGGTATTGGCTTCCAGGTAGGTACCGCCTTCATTAACAGCTTCCAAGCCAGCAACCACTTTAATGGTATGATCGCCGAAAGATTTGCTATAGGTCAGCATATTTGACCAAACCCAGTTGAAACCTGTACCCGAGTTTTCAGAGTAAGAATTAGATTGAGAGTTTTCAGCATTCTCATACGTTGGCCAGTTGAACCAACGGCTGGCAAATGAATAATATTCACCACCAAAGCTTGAGCGGAAAGTCAGGCTTTTCAGGATGTCCACTTCGCCATATACGTTACCAAAAAGACGATTGCTCATCCCTTTGTTGTTGACTGATCGCTGGCGATTGGCAATCGGGTTGGTTGCCTGTCCAAGTTTACCACCCACGGTGCCGGCGTAATTACCCTTAATATCATACACAGGAATGATGGGTTGTTGGCGGTAGGCCATACTGATTGGGTTACCCTCATCGAGAATGGTAATGCGCGGGTTGTCAGTAATGGAGTAAGCGAGGTTTTCACCGATCCGAACTTTATTGTTGAATTTGTACTCGCTATTTGAACGAACTGTGTAACGTTTGTTGTAGGTATTCATCAATGCACCCTGCTGGTTAAAGTAGTTTACACTGAATAAATAACTACCCTGGTCGCCGCCACCTGAAGCGCTGAGGTTATGACTCTGAATGGGTGCGGGGCTGAACAATTCACCCATCCAATCCGTTCCCGCTTTGTTGGCCCGGATAATTTGGTAAAAACTATTATAGTCGTCGGCGTCGGTATAATTTGGGTTTACATAATATTTTGCGGGATCCACAGCCGGATCACCTTCCATCTTACCGAATGGCAATATATAATCTGGAATAACTGGTTGCGCGCCGCTGCCGTAAATCGGATCAGCATACACCGGTTGCTGTCCATTGGCTTCGGCTGTGTTACGCAGCGCCATCCATTTCAGGTTGGCCTGGTCTTGGGGATTCAGCAGATGATACGGATTGTTCACCTTTGGACGTTGCGTGCCATAATACGCGTCATATGCTATACGTGTTTTACCGCGACCACGTTTGGTGGTGATGATCACCACACCGTTCGACGCACGCGAGCCATAAATGGAAGCAGCACCCGCATCTTTCAAGATCTGCATGGTCGCAATGTCGTTCGGGTTGATGTCGTTGATGTTAGTGGTTTGTGTTCCATCCACTACAAATAGCGGATCTGAAGTACCGAATGAGCCGAATCCACGAATGCGGAACTTTGCCGGCTCGCCGGGTGAACCAGAAGTTGTGATGGTTACACCGGCAACCTGGCCCTGCAACTGGTCAGAAATTGAAGGAGAAGGTTGTTTGTTCATTTTGGTTACATCCACCACTGAAACGGCGCCTGTCAGATCACGTTTTTTCTGCGTGGCGTAACCTACCACTACGAGTTCTGACATGATGGCTTCCGAAGACTTTAGCGAAATAATACCTGCACGGGAAGCGCTAACTTCCTGGGTTTGGAAACCCACGCTGGTGAACTGTAAGGTTGCACCGGGATCCAATCCTTTTAAGGTAAATGAACCATCTTCATTGGTAACAGTGGCAGTTTTGGTCCCCTTTACCGTAACAGTGACACCGGGGATGGGTTTTTTGTCCGCATCATTGATCACTTTTCCGGTAACTGTTTGATTTTGTGCCTGGGAGAAAAGAAAGGAAAATAGCAGGCAGAGCACAGGCAAGGCTCTGCACGCTAGTCGCGTGAAGTGCATAATCGTTAGTTTTAGCTTTTGTTAAAGGCGTTAACAATTTAACGAAAAGCGACAATATAGAGGTAGTAAATGGTAATACGGGCGAAAGAATCCCGTATAAAGTTCAAAAATATACTGAATCTTCAACTCAAAATCAGAAAAATACCATCGTCAGTTTCTTCGATCGGCCACCTTTTCAGGTAGTACCCTTCCCCGCTGGTGTTTCTGCCGTTGGTCACATCGAATGTATAGCGGTGTAGCGGGCAAACGATATTGCCCAGGGGATTTATCCAACCTGCAGACAGGCAGCCGCCGGCATGCGGACATTTATCGGCGAAGGCGAACAACCGATCGCCCACCTGCGCTACACTCACCCATTTGTCGCCGGCTTTTACCCGTACCACCTGGCGCTGGTCAAAATCTAACTCGGCCCTGCTTTCTGCTATTTTGATGGTCATGAATGTTGTTGCAACAATGTTTAAAATGCCGATTCAAAAAACCAAAAGGACACTATGAAAATCATCAGTCTTCTTCGAAGCCAACCCCGAAGAATTCCGTTTTATACGGATAACGTTCGCGATACTGCCTACGCACTTTGTTGAGAATGGTGGCTCGAAGACCTTCCAGGTTTCTTCTTTCAAGTGCCGAAACAAACACACAATTGCCCAGGGTTTCATTTTCCCAACGCTCATGCAGCTCTTCCAGTATCTGCGTTTTCACATCGTCGCCCAGCCATTCGTCAAAGCTGTTTTTCTCGTACTGGTCCAGTTTGTTGAAAATGGTAATCACCGGCTTGTCGGTCACTTTTAATTCCTGCAGGGTTTTGTTCACCACATTGTATTGGTCTTCATAACCGGGGTGCGACAAGTCGACTACATGCAACAAGATATCTGCTTCGCGCACTTCATCGAGGGTGCTTTTGAAACTTTCTACCAGGTGGTGTGGCAATTTGCGGATAAAACCAACCGTATCGCTGAGCAGAAAAGGGGTATTGTCAAACACCACTTTGCGGGTGGTGGTATCGAGGGTAGCGAAGAGTTTGTTCTCGGCGAATACCTCGCTTTTGGCCAGGATATTCATCAGGGTGCTTTTGCCGACGTTGGTATAACCCACCAGGGCCACGCGAATGAACTCGCCCCGGTCTTTGCGTTGCGTATAGGCTTGCTTGTCGAACTCGGCCAGCCGGCGTCGCAACAGCGCGATTTTTTCTTTCACAATCCGCCGGTCGGTTTCGATCTCGGTTTCACCTGGTCCGCGGGTACCGATACCACCGCCCTGCCGTTCCAGGTGTTTCCACATCCCCTTGAGGCGCGGCAGCAGGTACTGGTATTGCGCCAGTTCCACCTGGGTTTTGGCCTGGGCTGTTTTGGCCCTTCGGGCGAAGATATCGAGGATGAGATCGCTTCGGTCGATCGTTTTTACGTTGAGCGCCTTTTCAATATGCTGGATTTGCGAGCCGGTCAGCTCATCATCAAAAATGACAAGGTTGATATCGCGACCGTTGATATACTCCCTGATTTCTTCCAGCTTGCCCTTACCCACAAAGGTTTTGCTATCGGGGTGAGCCAGTTTTTGCATGAATTTACGCTGGGTGATGGCGCCGGCGGTTTCCGCCAGAAACGACAATTCATCCAGGTATTCTTTCACCTGCTGCTCTGTCTGGTCTTTTTGTACCACACCAACCAGCACACATTTTTCTTCTTCTACAACAATTTTCTTCTCAATCAAATGGGACCAATTTAATTGCAAAAGTAAGACTGCTGTTTAATGTTTAATGTCTAAAGTTTAAGGTTGCTGCCGCGTGCGCGATGGTGAACGAATGCGTGGATGATTTTAGGGGCAGACATAGGTTTTGGTGGGCGGGTAGATGAATAGTCTGGTTGGTTGCAGCCTGGTGCGAGATGGTGAACGAAAGCGTGAATTATTTTCGGGGCAGACATAGGTTTGGGTTTGCGGGTAGAATAGGCGTCTGGTGGATAGTTGAAAAATGGTCAGGTTGAAGGGCAGAAAAATGGTTAGGTGGCAGTAAAGTTGGGTGGCAAGTAAAGTTAGGCGGCGGTAAAAAAATGCTTTGAAAAAAATAAAAAAGCCACTTACAAAATGATGTAAGTGGCCTACTATTTTAAAGCTGCACACGCGGCAGCAACCTTAAACACTTAAACATTAAACCTTAAACATCGATCATAGTCCACTAAACTGAAACCCGATGGAGTATGGATGCACCTGCGGGCCGGCGCTTTCTTTGATCAAACTGTTGATCTGGTAAGCGGCATAGAGGTTGAAGGGGCCATAACCAACACGGGCCGTGGCTGCTAAGCGCAGGGTGTTGAAATAACGCTTGCTGTTTTCTTTCAAGGTGAAGGCATTGATGGTTTGTCCAGAATTGTTTTGCAAGTTTTTGCCCTTTGTATGCGCGTTTAGCATGGTACCCACTTTAATACCCAAACCTGCTTTCCAGCTTTTGTTCGAGTTTTCGGGATTTTTTACCCAACGAAACTCCACAGGTACTTCGGCCCAGGCCTCTGTCATTTTGAACTTCTTGAAACGAGAGCTGAACGTGGCCGAATCTGACATATCGTTGAACACAAAGGTCGACGTGGTTCCCGCAATCTGGGGCTCCATTTTGTCGAAATAAATATTGCTGGAGCCAATACCCGCGCCGATGCCCACGCTAAAGCGGGGATCAGATTTGAACGGCATATCCAACATGAAATAAATATTCAGGAAACGGCCAATACCCTTGGTGCGAATACCGGTGGTAGAACCGGCCCAGCCTTCATAGCCGGTCTGGAAAACAAAGTGATCATTGGCCCGGTTGTTCAACGTTACTTTCGACCAGTCTTTTTTCTTGGCTTTCACAGGGGCCGTGGCGTTTGTTGCGGGACGGGTAAGGCCCTGAACGGCTGCGCTATCTGTTTTGGTCTGTGCCTGGGTACCCATTGCCAGCAGCATGGCTGCAACGGCTGCTAAACATTTTCTCATAATTGTCGATAAAGAGCAAATCTATTGGCCACCTGCCATCCTGCGCGAAGGGGGCTGTTAATGTTAATCAAAATTTCGGTGGGCAAAGCTAAAAAAAAGTTTAAGGTTTAAGATGTAAACTTTAGATCTTAAACCTTAAACGGACGAAGCAGTTGGTCCAGGCTGGTTGAATAGCAGTTAGGGTGTAGGGGTTCAACGGCCGGGTTTATGAAGAAACAGCGGTTAGGGTCGGGTACGGATATTATTAGGGGTACTGGCGGGCGGGATCAAAACAGGGCTAATTGGTCTTAACCTGGAGCAAAGTTGATGGTTGGCGACAGCCGGAAAAATAGAACCAACATTGATTACTGTGTAGTAATAACACTACACCGGTGGCTGTCCCAGGATTTGTTTTACGATCGGTATCAATTGCGCGCTGACCTTGTCTTTTTCCAGAAAAGCATTGGCGCCCCCGCGCTCGGTCCAGGCCGCGTATATATCGGCCGAATGGGTGCTCACCACAATAACCGGCAACCGGGGTTTGGCGGCCCTGATCTTTTTAATGGCCTGCATAGCACCACCACCCGGCATCACGAGATCGGTCACAACCAGGTCCCAACTGTGTTTCAGGGCGGTTGTAATCAGTGAGTCGGTATCTTCCGCTTCGCCAAGTTCAGCAGATGTAAAGGAGTCTCTCAACAAAGTAAGCAAGGCCTGGCGCACGGCATAATGATCGTCGGCAACCAATATGCGATACATGGCCACAAACTACTATCAGTAAGGCGTTGGTTTTGTAGCACGCTTGCTTAAATTCATGTAGAATTTGTACTACGAGTTCTCGAATAGCCGGTATTCCAGGGCGTATTTGATCAAAGCCGCATTGTTGGGAACAGCCAGTTTCTGTAAAATCCGGCTGCGATAGGTGCTAACGGTGGTCACACCCAGCGATAATTGTTCGGCGATTTCAGACACCGATTTTCCCGCCGCCAGCCCCTTGAATACATCGAATTCGCGGTCGGACAGCATTTCGTGGCTTTTTTTATCGTGGGGTGACTGCACGGCTTCCGCCAGTTTTTCGGCGGTATCAGGACTGATGTATTTTTTCCCTTTCGTCACTTGTCTAAGGGCCACGGGCAGTTCGGCATCGAGCGAATCTTTACACAGATAACCCGCCGCGCCGGCCCTGATCACCCGCACTGCATATTGTTCTTCGGGATATACACTCATAATCAGCACCGGAATTTGTGGCGCCAGTTGCTTTAGTTGGGTCAGCGCATCCAGTCCGCTGCGACCCGGCATATTCATGTCACAAATCACTACCTGCCAATCCTGGCGGGTTATTTCAGCCAACAGTGATTCGGCATTTGATACTTCGCCGATTTGCGCATGCGGGTATTCGTCGAGGATCATCACTTTTAATCCACGTCGAACTACAGCATGGTCGTCTGCGATTAGAATTTTCATAACCGATAGCTAAGATGAACCCGGGTACCCTTTCCCGGCGCACTGTTTATATCGTACTCGGCACCAATCATATGGGCCCTTTCCCGCATCCCCAGCAAGCCTAAGGTCTTGTTGCTGCCAGTCGATGGATTGAATCCTTTGCCATTATCGGCAATTTCCAATTCTACTAAATTGTCAAGCACGGAGAAGTCCACTTCTACACAATTCGCTGCCGAATGCCGGGCAACATTGGTTAGGGCCTCCTGAAGGATACGAAAGATATTGGTTTTCACTGAATCGGGCAATGTTTGTTCTACCTCAGACAGGTGACTTTTTACAGAAATACCCGTCCGTTTACTAAATTCACCCAAGTGCCATTCCATCGCGGCTGCCAGCCCAATATCATCCAGGAGGTTGGGCCGCAGCTCAGAAGCAATTTTGCGAATGGTTTTAATGGCGGTATTGATCTGCGTACTGATCTCGTCAAATTTCTCCTGTTGTTCGGTTTCGGTAGACCGTTGCATGTTTTTGCGCAGCCACATGATGTCCATTTTAAGCACGGTCATCTGTTGTCCCAACTCATCGTGAATTTCCCGGGCGATATGTACCCTTTCGGCTTCGCGCACCTCTTGCAGGTAATTACCCAACCGACGCAGTTCGCTGTTCAGGCGCAGCATTTCCTGTTCGGCGGTCTTTCGCTCGCTGATATCGCGCACAAAAGAAAGCACAGATCCATCCTGTAGTTTCACGGCCGAGCTTTCCACTTCCACCAGGATGCCATTTTTCTTTCTAAGTTTTCTTTCTACCCGAAGAGGTACACCGGCAACCAACTGATCAAGCAGGCTGGGCAAACGGCCATCTTCATACAAAACAGCCGGATCTAAATTCAGCAATTCTTCTATTTCATAACCCAGCAATTCGGCTGCGCGGCGGTTCACATCGGTATATCGTTTTTTTGCAGGCGAAAAAACAAAAATGGGATCAACTGCTTCTTCGATAAATGTTTTATACCGGTCGATGCTGAGCCGAAGTTCCTGTTGGGCTTTGTTTTTATCGGTGACGTCGCGAATAAAAATGGTCACACCGTTTTTATCGGGATAGATATGGTTCTCATGGAAAAAATCCAATGGCTTGAAATAGTCGATATTGGCGGTGTAGAGCTGGGTTTTAAACGCGTTGACAACAGCTTTGAACGAATCATATTTTTCAATCCAGGGAAAGAGTTCTGTAATCTTCTTACCTACCAGGTCTTCCGACTGCATTTTCAGGGTTTGTAAAACCTTCCGGTTCACATAGGTGAAACGGAATTCGGTATCAAGCCCGGCAAAGCCATCGGTCAATCGCTCAAGTACATTTTCCAGTTCCTGTGTTTTTTCTTTTACCTGTAGCGACAATTCCTGGTTAAATGCGTTGAGTCGCGCTTCGGTTTGTTTTTTCTGGGTGATATCGCGGATAAATCCAACAATGTAAGCAGCATCGTTGAGCTGGTAGGTCGCCATGCGAATGGAGATATCAACCACCGACTGGTCTTTTCGCTGACCACGGGTTTCGAGCCCGAATTCTTTCCGGTTGTTGTGCAGGTTTTCGGCAAGATTGGTGAATGCTGTATTAAATAGCGGTTGTTCGTTGGCCACCAAAATGGTTTCTGCTACAGCTTGTCCTAAAACCTCCTCTTCTGCGAAACCGAAAATATCTTCGGCAGCGCGGTTCCACCGAACCAGGTTGCCTTCTTTATTGAACACGATCACGGCATCGGGTGCATTGCTGAATATGGCTTCCAGTTCGAGTTGACTGGCATGCAGGGCGCGGGCGATTTGTTTTCGTTGTATTTCTCTTTTGTTGATCAGGTAGGCGGTGTACCAGATGGCTGCTACCATCAGCAGGATCATGTAGAGAATGAGCACGGTGGTGCCAAATCTTCCATTTAGGTTTTGGTAATCGACCAGCCAGCTTCGGAGTACGCCCAATAATATTGGCGTGAAGACAGTAACGGGAATGAGTACCCGAAGAACCTGTGAGCCGGTGAGGTCGCTGTTGATGGCCGCCATAAAACCTTTTTTGGGCTCTTCCAACATGATGGCTAAGGAAAGCAGGATGAGGCTCGAAGCAAGGCCGGGCGACATATAACTGAACGCCACTTCGCCACCATCGGCATTTACATTGTATAAATAGTTTAAAAACGACAGTGTAGCACCCACGCCCATCAGCAATGCGAGCACCTGCGAGGCAAAGGGCGACCATTTATTGGGTATCAGTAGTATGGCATAGGCGAGTCCGCCAATTACAAAATAATAATGAGTATGGTGATCGGGGTTGAGGAAATCACTTTGAAAAAAACCAGGAAAGGCAAGGGGAATAAACACCAGCAGCGCAGCCAGTGCTGCCCGTCGCAATAGTTTGTTGGTGCTGGGAAAAAAGAGCATGGTCAACCCAATCAACGCCAACCAGCCATTAATAAACTGGTTTCTTTCAAAGAAGGGCGTATGCCTGAAAAGCAACGATATTATTGCCAATACAATCAGGCCGGTCGTCAGTGCCCTGGCGACCTTTTTAGGTTTTCCATACATGGTTTACGAGTATACGACATTTTTGGCACAAAAACCGCCAAAAAGGGTGGTATTACCGGGGCTGTTCCGGTATGTTGGCCACAGTGCCAGGTAAACTATAATGGGATTTTTTTACCCCAATTTACCCCATGCAAATGGCCGCAACCGCGGTAATTGTTGATGGCATGCTTTTGACAAGTTGGTTTCCATATTTAAACAAATTCATTATGAAACCACGTTTAGTGATCTTGCTCGCCGTTGGCGCTTTTTTTCTTTCTCAACAAAACGCAGCGGCCCAGATTCAAAAAGGAAATGTGCTTATTGGCGGTAACATCAGCAACATCAATCTTGATTTAGGTACTGGAAAAAACTTTGCGTTAAGTATTTCACCCAAAGCGGCCTGGTTTATCAAAGACAACCTGGCGGTGGGTGGCTATGTTAATTTCGGGTTGAATACGGCAAAAAATGCAGGCACCGGAATCAATTATGGTGTAGGCGGATTGGGTCGTTATTATTTTGGTCGCGAAATGGTGGATCTGTTGCGTCATGCACGCTTTTTTATGGAAGCCAATGCGGGTATAGAAGGGTACAATCCGGCGGTGGGCGACAATACCAACGGCTTCGGTTTTGGTGCGGGCCCCGGCATTGCTTATTTCGTTACACCAAATATCGGCCTGGAAGCATTGGTGAAATACAATGGCATTGTCGGCTTTGGTACCGCCCCCACTTCTAATAACATCAATATTGGCTTTGGTTTCCAAATCTACCTGCCTTCGAAAAAAATCAGAGAGGTGGGCGAGGAGGTGAAAGAGCAAAGGAGATAGATTGTTTAAGGTTTAAAGTTTAAGGTTTAAGGTTGCTGCCGCGTGCGGGCGGTAACTACCCGTCGGGTACTAGCCGACGGGTAGTATTCTTAGCCGGTATTTTGGTGCTTGGGTGCTTATTAGGGGTCTATTGTGAATTTTTTGATTCGCAGGCTTTGCGAAAAGCGGCAAGTCAATAACCTCATTTTTGTTGACTTTGCAGGTGTTCAAAAAGAACTGGTTCTATAAACTTGCAGGACAGGTGGCTACGCTCAATGGCAACTTTGACCAACCTACTCAATCAAAAATTTGCGTGCTGATTTTGTCATAAGCTTGCTTTGTGATGAACTTGCTTTGTAATGAGCTTGCTGATATTGAGATTAACCTGCTGTTTTTGAGATAAGTTTGTTCTGTAATGAGCTCGTTGATGTTGAAATAAGCTTGCTGATTTGAGACAAGCTTGTTGATTCTGTGCAAACTTGGTGCATCAGTAAGGAACCCGATGCGTGTGTGAGAAAGAAACTAAAGGGGGCTTTTGTTTGGTAATGCGGTATTTAGATAGTGCCGTATTTGCCGTAACGAAATTTGGTAGCGGCGGCAGATAAAATAGTGTATTAACAGCGCCTTGTATGGAAAACCAACTTTACACGCTGTTGTCAATAGAAAAAAATCCGATACTTCACAGAACCTGGCATTATACAACCATTAGATCGTTGTTTTTATCCCATTGCGAGCGAGTAACCAAATACAAGTAAGTAACCCAGTACAGGCAAGTACCCCAATACAAGTAAGTAACCAAATACAAGTAACTAACCCATTACACGCAAGCAAAAGTGTCGGTTTAAAAAACCCCGCACCGCCCTTTTTCCCATCCTAAGTATTCCACAACATATAGCGTGACCAACTATATACAAAAAAAAGCGCCGGGAAAGCTGTTACAATAACAAACAACCCCCGCACGCGGCAGCAACCTTAAACCTTAGACTTTAAACCTTAAACACCAGGCCAGGCCCGGCCTGGCTCGTTATGCTTTCTTCGCTGCCACAGCCGCTTTCTTAGCAGGGCGTGCCGGACGGCTCTTGCCGAAAGATCCTTTGAAAATCTTGCCTTTTTTGGTCTTTTTATCTCCTCTTCCCATGGTGGATGTTTTTATTTGGGGGGCAAATGTAAGCAAAAGTTTAAGGTCTAAGGTTTAAAGTTTAAGCCTTAGACCCAATATCGTTCAGGTGAAAACTTAGAGCTTAGACGACAACTCCTTACCAGCCTTGAATCGAGCTACTTTTTTCGCCTTGATTTTGATGACAGCACCAGTTTGCGGGTTGCGACCATTGCGGGCAGCTCTTTTCGATACGGAAAAAGTGCCAAATCCAACCAGGGTTACTTTGCCACCCCCTTTCAAGGTTTTGGTTACGGCCTCAATGAATGAATCCAGGGCTTCGTTTGCCTGCGTCTTGGTGATGCCAGCATCGTCAGATAGTTTGGCAACCAGTTCAGCTTTGTTCATATGCGATGGTTTAAAAAATTAGGAGTGACAAATATAGCCGCCTTTTTAATAAAACCTACGCCGGACGTGCATTTTCAGCGAAAACCACGGTCGATAATGGCTGAATTACTGGATTAATTCCATAGCAGAACTAAATGAGACATATTGACCGGCCCATTTGGCTTCCAATTGCCGCCGATGGGCTTCGGCATGCTCACTAATGTATTTATTGTATAATATTTTGGTCGGTGCCGTGAACTGCACGGCATAAGTAGGCCCGTCGCTGTCGTCAACCTCCAACAAACGCAGCAACCGGCTGCTGTTGAAACAGCCCGTAGCCAACATCGCCGGCATATGATGTTCCAGTAACCAGGTGCAGAACAATCCCGACACCGATTCTTCCACTTTGATGGTGATATTGTAGAGGATCATGCGTTATTTTTTGGTCTTGATCTCCAGGTACACCGGACAATGATCGCTGTGCTTCACATCCGGATAAATCTCGGCATCGAGCAATTGCTTTTCCAAATTTTTGGTGACATTGATATAATCGATCCGCCACCCTTTGTTGTTCAATCGCACAGACGGGAAGCGCTGGCTCCACCAACTATAGCGATGCGGCTCTGGATGAAATTTTCGGAAGGTATCGATCCAGCCCGCAGCCAGGAACTTATCCATCCAGGCCCGCTCTTCAGGCAGAAATCCCGACGAGTTTTTGTTGCCTTTGGGGTCATGTATATCGATCTCTTTGTGTGCAATATTCCAATCGCCGCATACAATCAGTTTCGGCCTGGTCTTTTGTAACTGTTCCGTATAACCGAAAAACTCATCTAACCACTGGTATTTATAGGTCTGCCGCTCAACGCCCGAAGTGCCCGAAGGAAAATAGGCATTGATCAAAGTGATGTCGCCAAAATCGGCCCGTATCACCCGCCCTTCCGAATCACTCTGCATATAACCATTGCCCATCTGCACATTGTCGGGCAGCATCTTCGTAAAGATAGCCACGCCACTATAGCCCTTTTTCTCGGCCGAATACCAGAAAGTTTGGTAGCCCAAGGCTTCAATCGCGGCAAAGTTCACATTCTCCTTGTGGGCCTTGGTTTCCTGAATACACACCACCTCAGCAGGGTCGGTTTTCAACCAATCGAGAAAGCCTTTGTTGATGGCAGCCCGTACGCCGTTGAGGTTGTAAGAGATAATTCGCATGTTATTGTTTAAATTGTTTCCCTTTATCAAATGTATTGAAATGGTTGCACCCGGTCCCATTATCCCGCCGAAAGAATCAGTTTATCTCGAAGGCCCTAAACCCAGAACCTTTGAATTTCTTTTTGCCGTTCGTGTGTTTCGTGAGTTCATCAAAGGCTTCAGAACCCTGCATTTTGTAGGACCCTGTATCACGGTTTTTGGGTCGGCTCGTTTTAAAGAAGACCATCCTTATTATGCGCTCGCGCGCGAATGCGGAAAACAAATCGCAGCGCTGGGCTTCACCACCATGACGGGCGGCGGACCAGGCGTAATGGAAGCCGCCAACCGCGGTGCGATCGAAGCCGGCGGTTACTCCGTGGGTTGCAATATTCGTTTGCCCTTTGAGCAGCATGCCAATCCTTACATGGATAAATGCATCACGTTCGATCATTTTTTTGTTCGCAAAACACTGTTGATTAAATATTCCTACGCCTTTATCATTATGCCAGGCGGCGTGGGCACCATGGATGAATTTTTCGAAACCCTAACACTGGTGCAAACCGGCACCCTAACACAGTTCCCCATCGTATTGATCGGCAAAGCATACTACCAGCCCCTGGTAGATTATATGCGTTTGATGGTAGAAGAAAAGACCATGGGCGAACACGACCTCGACCTGGTTTTGCTTACCGATGATATCAGCGAAGCAATGGAACATATCCGCAAATACATTACCAGTAATTACAAGATTAAACCACGCAAAAAACTGTGGTGGCTCTTTGAACGCAAATGAATCCGATCTCTTAACTTGACAGCCAATTGAACAAAGAACAATCAATACCGCAAATCAATACCACCTGCCCCACCTGCGGCAGCCACCTGGAGCAGGATGCGGTTGTTTGCTGGCAATGCGGCAGTCCCACGGTGCCCGCCGAAGAGTGGGAAGGCGCTTATGAAAAATATCGCATGCTGGTGATGGGTTTTTTCATCATCAACCTGTTGGTATGTTTGGCGTTTAATTTCTGGCCGGTATTGAACGACAGCATCACAGGGCTCATCATTGTCGACATGCTTTTGTTCAGTGTGGCTGCGGCCTATACTTTTTACATGCGCGACCTGATTTTTCCGCTGTTGATCTGGAACCGTTTTGCGTGGTGGCGATTAATTGTATTGCTCGCTGTCGCCGTGATCAGTGCCATCTTGGTAAACTACGGCGTGAAATGGGTGAACCGCAGTGTGTTCGATCGCGAACTGTATTATTATGCCTCGTTCAAAAACCTGCCCTTTCCCAAAACAACCATGTTATTGTTGATCGCCTTGTTTCCGGCCATTTCCGAAGAACTGGCTTATCGCGGGGTGATTCAGTCTGGTTTGATGAAGATTATGCAAACCCGCCAGGCCGTGGTGGTAACCGCGATCATGTTTGCCGTGATCCACATGAGTTTAATCTCATTCGTTTGGCTCCTGCCATTCGCGCTTTTTCTTGGTTATGTTCGCCAGCGTACCGGTACGATATGGTATGGCATACTGATTCATTTCTTCTTCAATGCCACTACCTGCCTGTTGGAATTACATGAACTGGGCCTACTGTGAGCTGCTCACATATTTAAGCCCGACGATCGAAGCGATCAGCGTACACAGAAAAAATATCCGCCAGAAAAATACCGGTTCTTTAAACAAAAATATGCCCACGAGTACGGTACCTACCGCACCGATACCGGTCCACACCGCATAAGCGGTACCGATGGGCAAGGTCAGCGTGGCGCGGTACAACAAATACATACTCGCTGACAAGCAAATAAAAAAACCAACCCACCACAGGGTGCTGACGGATCCACTGGTTTCTTTGGCCTTGCCGAGGCAGGTAGCAAAACCAACTTCAAACAAGCCGGCAATGATGAGTAATAACCAATTCATCGTTTTTTATTGGCGGATGATTGTATAAATTATGCCTCGTCTTCCAAAATCGGCCGCAACCATTTTTGAATTTCTTCCAAGGGCATTTTCTTGCGTGCGGCATAGTCTTCTACCTGGTCGGGTTTGATCTTGCCTACCCCAAAATACTGGCTGTTGGGATGCGCAAAATACCAACCGCAAACCGAAGCAGCGGGATACATGGCCAGCGACTCGGTCAACTGAATTCCCGTGGTTGTTTCGCCGCCGAGCAGGTGGAAGAGTTTGTATTTTTCGGTATGGTCGGGGCAGGCGGGGTAGCCCGGCGCCGGGCGTATACCTGCATATTTTTCTTTGATCAGCGCCTCGTTGTCGAGCTGCTCTTCTTTGGCATAGCCCCAGTATTCTTTGCGCACCTGTTCGTGCAGGTATTCGGCAAATGCTTCTACGAGCCGATCGGCCAGGGCCTGCAAGCTGATCTTGTTATAATCGTCGTGCGCTGCCTGGAATTTTTCAAGGTGTGGTTCGATGCCGGATATCGTTACACTAAAGGCGCCAATATAATCTTGTAATCCTGTTTCCTTGGGCGCAATAAAATCAGCGAGTGAAAAATTCGGTTGACCGGGCGCTTTCTTGATTTGCTGCCGCAACGTTTCCAACTGCAATGTTTCTCCGTTGGTTTGGGTGAGGGCAATGCTATCGGGCGCTACCCGGTTTGCCGGCCAAAAACCAATCACTCCCCTGGCTTGCAGCCATTTCTCTGCTACAATTTTCTGCAGCAACTGTGTAGCATCGTTGTACAACCGGGTCGCTTCTTTGCCAATCACTTCGTCGTCCAGTAACTGCGGAAATTTGCCGCCCAATTCCCAGGCGATAAAGAAGGGGTTCCAGTCAATATAGGGCACCAGGGCCGACAGCGGAACATCCTCAATTACTTTTGTGCCTGTAAAACCAGGCGCTACCGGTGTAAAGTTTTTCCAATCGATCGCTGCGGGATTGGCCTGCGCCTCCTGAAAAGGCAGGTATTGTTTTACCGTGCGTTTTTTGGCAAAGTCGTCGCGCAATTGCTGGTACTGCTTACGGGTGTCTTGCAAAAATTTTGGTTTCTGTTCATCACTCAGCAACGCGCCGGCTACGGTCACGCTGCGTGAAGCATCGAGTACATGCACCACACCGTTGTCGTACTGCGGCGCAATTTTTACTGCAGTGTGCATACGACTGGTAGTAGCGCCACCAATCAACAAAGGCAGCTGCATGCCGCGCCGTTTCATTTCATGGGCAACATGCACCATCTCATCGAGCGATGGGGTGATCAAACCACTGAGACCAATAATAGCAACGTTTTCTTTTACGGCTGTATCCAGTATTTTATCTGCGGGCACCATTACGCCCAGGTCAATGATATCGTATCCGTTACATCCCAGCACCACACCCACAATATTCTTTCCAATATCATGTACATCGCCTTTAACCGTAGCGAGCAATATCTTGGCAGCACTGCCTTGTTGTGCAGCGGGGTTAGATTTTTTTTCTTCTTCGATGAAAGGCGTTAACCAGGCAACGCTTTTTTTCATGACGCGGGCGCTTTTCACCACCTGCGGCAGGAACATTTTGCCGGCACCGAAAAGATCGCCGACTACATTCATGCCGTCCATCAGCGGACCTTCAATTACTTCCAGTGGCCGGGGATATTTCAACCTCGCTTCTTCGGTATCTTGCTCAATATAATCGGTGATGCCATTGATGAGCGAATGGGTAAGTCGCTGTTCAACCGTTCCCTGACGCCAGGTTTCATCTTTAATGGTCTCCTTGCCTTTCGCTTTTACAGTTTCGGCAAAAGCAATGAGTTTATCGGTCGACTCATTGTTATCGTTGTTTCGGTTGAATATAACGTCTTCGCACAAACGCCGTAGCCCGGGTTCAATCTCATCATATACCACCAATTGGCCGGCATTTACAATGCCCATATCCATGCCCGCCTTGATGGCGTAAAAAAGAAAAACGCTGTGCATCGCTTCGCGCACATGTTCATTGCCCCGGAAAGAGAAGGAAAGATTGCTCACGCCACCGCTGATCTTCACCAACGGAAATTTTCCTTTGATCACTTTGGTGGCTTCAATAAAATCAACCGCGTAGTTGTTGTGTTCTTCCAGGCCGGTAGCGATCGCGAAAATATTGAGGTCAAAGATGATATCCTGTGGCTGAAAGCCCACTTCGTTCACCAATATATCGTAAGCGCGCTCGCAAATGGAGACACGTCGCTCGAAGGTATCGGCCTGCCCCGCTTCATCAAAGGCCATCACCACCACGGCGGCACCGAATAGGCGACAAATTTTCGCTTCGCGAACAAACTTCTCCACGCCTTCTTTCATCGAAATGGAGTTCACGATACACTTGCCCTGTACGCATTTGAGTCCCGCTTCAATGATCTCAAATTTGGAAGAATCAATCATGACGGGAATGCGCGCAATATCGGGTTCGCTTTGCAGGTAGTTGAGAAAGGTGGTCATCGCTTGCACACCATCGAGCAAGGCATCGTCCATGTTTACGTCGATGATCTGGGCACCATTTTCCACTTGCTGGCGAGCCACCGATAAAGCTTCTTCGAAGTTACCTTCGCGGATGAGTCGCGCAAATTTTTTGGAACCTGTAACGTTGGTGCGTTCGCCCACGTTGAGGAAATTGGACTCGGGACGAACAACCAATGGTTCGAGCCCCGATAATCGCATGTAGGGAAGTATTTTGGTCATACAGCCAGTTCAGTTTCTATTTCAGGCAAGGCGCGCGGTTTGAATTTTTTCACGTGCGCTGCAATATGCCTGATGTGATCGGGGGTAGTGCCACAGCAACCGCCAACAATATTTACAAATCCATCGCGTGCCCACTCTTCAAGAAAATGTGCCGTTTGTTCAGGCAATTCGTCGTATTCGCCCATGGCATTCGGTAAGCCGGCGTTTGGATAAGCCGAGGTATAACAAGCGGCGAGTTGGCTCAGTTCTTCAATATGGGGCCGCATTTGCGCAGCGCCCAGGGCACAGTTCAGTCCGACGCTAAGCGGATTGGCATGCAGCACACTGATGTAAAAGGCTTCGAGTGTTTGCCCGCTGAGCGTACGACCCGATGCATCCGTAATGGTGCCGCTGATCATGATGGGCAGCTCTTTTTTCCCGGTACTGGCGAAATAATCTTTTGCTGCATAAATCGCCGCTTTGCAATTCAATGTATCAAAAATGGTTTCGATCAACAGCAGGTCAACGCCCCCTTCTACCAGTGCTTCAATCTGTTCACGATAGGCAGCAACGGCTTCATTCCAGGTGAGTGCGCGAAAGCCCGGGTTGTTTACATCAGGCGAAAGGCTGAGTGTTTTGTTCAACGGGCCAATGGCACCAGCTACATACCGCGGCTTTTCAGGATTGGCTGCATTGAAGGCATCGGTAGCGCGGCGTGCAATTTGGGCCGCCGCGACATTGATTTCGCGGGCAAGGGCTTCCATATTGTAATCAGCGAGGCTGATGCGTTGCGCATTAAACGTATTGGTTTCGATTATATCAGCACCGGCTTCGAGGTACTGGCGATGGATACCTTCAACAATATCGGGTTGGGTAAGGCAGAGCAAATCATTATTGCCTTTTAGATCAGAGGGCCAGTCGGCAAAGCGGGCGCCGCGATAGTCGGCTTCCTGCAAATGGTGTCGCTGGATCATGGTACCCATGGCGCCGTCGATGATCAGGATGCGTTGCTGTAATTCTTTACGTATATCTTTCATCACACTCCTTTTAGAATGAGTTCTATGGAACCAATAAATGCAGGGATTGTAACGGTAGACATTTATTAGTTCTGTTTCACCCGCCTAAGCAGGTCCACAGGCCGAACAATAAAGAAATCCGCCTGGTGGGCGCAAAGATACAACATTCCGGCAAATCGGAGAGGCGGTTAAAGCTTCAGTTGTTCCACCGGCATGCGGTGCTGCAGGCTGCGGGCAAGGGTCATTTCGTCGGCATATTCCAATTCGCCGCCAAAAGAAATGCCTCGTGCGATGGTGGTGATTTTTATGGCTTGTGGCTGCAATTTTTTCTGGATATAATACAAAGTGGTATCGCCCTGGATGGTGGCATTGAGGGCGAAGATGAGTTCTTTGCTGTCTTCTTCCTTGATGCGTTTCAGCAGGGCTTCGATGGTCAGCTGATCGGGGCCAATGCCATCAAGGGGCGAAATAACGCCGCCCAATACATGGTAGCTTCCACTGAATTGTTGAGTGTTTTCAATAGCGATCACATCTCGAATGGATTCTACGACACAGATGAGGTCTTTTTTCCGCAGTGGATTGCTGCAAATAGGGCAGAGCGGTCCATCGGCGATATTGTAACAGCGTTGACAAAGCCGGGTTTCATGTCGCATGCGCGTTACGGCAGCGGCCAGCAGATCAGATTGGCCGGGCTCCTGTTTTAGTAGGTGCAAAACCAGGCGCAGGGCGGTTTTGCGGCCAATGCCCGGCAGCTTGGCGAATTCGGTAACGGCCTGTTCCAACAGGGTCGAAGGAATTTGCATGGCGCAAAGGTAGGCAGGCTGTATTGATCGGCAATTTTTCGCCAAATCCTGTAGCTGGGTATTTCTGCAGGGTCAACCGACATATAAAAATAAAATCACGTAACACGCGTTTTCCGATGATCGGCGAAACTTACGAGGCATCCAATAATATTCTATGAGGCGACTGTTTGGCGTCTTTTTACTAATCACCCGGCTCATTGTTGCCCACGGACAATCTGCGGCATTACAATCACCCGTTACCTTACCGGTTGTGGTGCACGTAGTGAATACCAACCCCTATGCCATGACCGATGCCCAAATTGAAGCGGGGGTGGCCGATATGAATGATTTTTTCCGGAAGGCAGGTATCTATGCCGGAAGTATGACGGTTGACACCAAACTGGGTTTCTGTCTGGCAAAAGTTGCGCCCGACGGGAGTGCCACTACTGGTATTACCCGAACCTATTCTGTCATTGGAAAAGACTATAACCCAACCATTGACGCCGGAAAACTGGCGGCGATAATGGAATGGGATCCTTCCCGCTATATTAATATCTGGTTGATTGACAATATGCAAGATGAAGCGCTGGCGCAATACCAATGTGGCCATTGGGTTCGTGTAAACACCGGTGCCCTGGGTGGACCAGGTGGTATTATTACACCCGGCTTTGGCAGCGTGATACACCATGAAATGGGCCACTACTTCTCGCTCCTGCATACATTTGGAACCGGTTGTAAGAATGACAACTGTGAAGTGGATGGCGACGGCGTTTGTGATACACCCCCGGATAGAAGTTTTAGTTCTTCTCCCTGTTCGAGTCCGGAGAACTCCTGCAATACCGATACCGCTTCTAATTATTCAAACGGGTATTTTCCGAAAGATGCTCCTGACGATATTTTTAATGTGATGGATTATGGCGGCGCCACCGGCAGTTGCCCTGGCACTTCTACCCGCTTTACCCCGGGGCAAGCGCAGAAAATGCAAAATTTCTACCTCAATTCCAAGGCAAGTTTGGGTGCAATGCCTTCGAAATGCGCTTCGCCTTGTCCCACGGCAATTGTTGCTGCTTTCACCAAAGATGTGGATGATGCTTTGCCGGGTGCCAGCATCCATTTTACCAACAGCAGCACGGGTGCGACTAGCTATACCTGGCTGGTTGATGATGTACCAGTTGCCACGTCCACCGATTATACACAAACCTTTCCTGCTGTCGGGAAATTTAAAATCACCTTGCGGGCAATCAGTGCTGGTGGCTGCGTTGCTACCTACGATAACAATGTATTTGTAACCTGTGGGGTAAAGGCAAGATTTTATACCGATAAAGAAGCGATTGCCTCACGCGCCAGTACCATGGCTGATTCGGCTGTTTTCACCAATACATCAGAAAACGCCAGCAGTTATGCATGGCTTGTTAAAAAAGGTACTGACCCGGAATTCGTGTACAGCACCGACAAAGACATAAAATACACTTTCCCGGAGCCGGGCGATTACACGATTCGATTGGCCGTGGCCAACGGCGCCTGCGTTGATACAACCAAGGCATTCCCCTATAAGGTTGAGAACCCGGATGCAGATGTGGCGATGTACTATCCCGGTTCAGAATGCGTCGACTCTACTACAATTAAAGTAAAGGTTTGTATCTGGAATTTTGGCTACGCCGCCCTGCCAGTAGGCACGCCGATTTCATTCTTCGATGGCGACCCGCGCAAGCCTGGCGCAAAAAAACTGGGCAACAGCTATTATTTTACCAAAGAACTGGTTGGTTCACCCAGTGGTGATTGTTATACCTGCATCGAACATTTGATACCGGGAAGGAGAATTGATTTCGCCAATAAAAACATATTCTTTGCCATCAATACCGAAGGAAAAACCCTTCCGCTCGATTTCAAAGATGCATTTGCCATAGAGAAAAACTACAACAACAATGTAACAGCCACCCGTATCAGCTATCCAAGCCGTTATGACAGCATTTGTCAGGGCGGTTCGGTCAACGGTCATACCAGCAGTGGCACTTATGTGGATACACTGGTTGATGCCGTGAATGGCTGTTTAAGCCTCGATACCCTGCACCTCACGGTTTTACCTGTTTACACCAGAAAAGATACCGTGACCATTTGCTACGGACAACAATACCTTGGTCACACCGTCTCCGGCGATTATATAGACCCGTACACTGCCAAAAACGGTTGCGATAGTAGTTTCATTACCCACCTGACTGTACTGCCGCTATTGCAAACCACGATAGACTCTACAGTATGCGAGGGTGTGTCGGTCTTTGGTTATTCGAGCACCGGCAATTACCGGGATGTATTTAAAAGTGTAACGAATTGCGACAGTACCCGCATACTACGGTTGATCGTGCATCCGGTTGCTCGTACCATTATTAATATTGAACTCTGTGAAGGTGATTCAGCGAATATCCAGGGTAGATGGCAAACCATCGCCGGTACTTATCGCGATACATTGACAACCTGGCTCGGCTGTGACTCGATCGTCACAACAAACCTGGCTGTTCATCCCTTGCCCCGCCCCGATCTGGGCGATGACCGCGGCATTTGTGAAAACAGTCGCCTTGCGCTCTATCCCGGTGATTTTGCAACCTACCGTTGGAGCAATGGCGCCAGCACGTCGCAGATTACGGTCGACCAGGTAGGCACTTATTTTGTAGAAGTGCGCAATGCATTTCAATGTGTGCAATCTGATAGCTTCCGACTGACCGCGATATATCCATTACCTCGTGCCTTTTTACCGGCCGATACCACGCTGTGCCCGACTAATTTTCTTTCGATAACGGTGCCGGGATACATCGAATACCATTGGAATACCAACAGCCAGGCAGGCGCCGAATTTAGTATCACCGCGCCGGGTCGCTATGTGTTGACGGTGACCGACGATAATGGTTGTATCGGTACCGATGACATAACGGTGCAGTACATCGATAAATGTATACCGGCGCAAGTGCCCAATGCTTTTACGCCGAATGGCGATGGAAAAAACGATGTCTTCAGACCCCGCTTCAACGTGCCGGTCAGCAACTATTCGATGTCGATTTACAATCGTTTCGGGCAAGTCGTGTTTCATACCAACGATTGGCAACATGGCTGGAATGGACAAGTCAACGGGCGGCTGCAAGACAGCGGTACCTATGTTTATGTAATTACCTACACCGATTTGGGCTTACAAAAAATAGCCTTGAAAGGAGCGCTGTTACTGATTCGATAGCCCGGTAAAATTTGCGGACGACCAGTTCAATTTTTGTGGCATCGGTACGTTATCTGTATCATTGTATTTTATAAACCTTATATCCTAACAATGATTGCTGTACCAAACCATGCTGCGGGCAGACGCCCATATGCTGCGCTGCTTTGTCTTTTTGTGTTTTATTTTTTGTTCGGCGCCTTACCAAATGGCCAGGCACAAACACAGTTTATTCCCGGTTACTATGTAACGGATCAAGGCGATACGATTCGGGGGAAAATTGACCAACTGGCAAGCAGCCGCACACCGCGCGACATTCAGTTCCAGGTCGATGGCAAGACGACAACCTTCAATGCAAAAACCGCACGCGGATTTGGTATCGACAAAGGTGCAAACTACTACCGGCACTACGTAACCTATTCCACTCGACCGGTCGACATCAATCTGCTGCGCTCCGGCGATTTTGAAGACAAAACCATTACGGATACCGCTTTCCTGAGTAAGATGGTGAGTGGCAAATGGAGCCTGTACGCTTTGTATGCGGGCAGGTTTATTTATTTTATCCAGCACGAAAATGACCCCTTACAAGAGTTGCAATACCAGGTGTATTTGTCGGGTGATCAGCAGTACTACGACGAAAAAAATATTTTCAGGAACCAGTTAAACAACCTGATGTCAGCGCAGATGGATGCGGCCCTGTTGCAGCGACTGGAGAGAACAAATTATACCGGTACCGAACTCACTTCATTTGTCAAGCGCATCAATCGGGCAGCGGGTTCCCAGTCGGTAGTGGCTGGCGCTGGTCCAGGTCGAAAGCTGTTTCATTTTTATGGCGGTGTGGGCTATTCGTTCAATCGTTTTTCCATTAAAAAATCCGGATCAAAAGATCTTTTGCCCTTGGAATACATGAACTACACCTATACCAATTCCCCCATGCTGCAGGTCTGTGTGGAATTGCGCAACCAGGAAGTACTTGGACCGTTTATTTTCAGGGCTGAGCTGGCTTATTATGGCATAAAAATTAAAGGCCAGGGCGTTTACAATGAGTTTAACTATTACAAAGACCTTTACCTGAGCCTCGACGTTGATGCTAAGTTTATTCAACCGTCTTTTCAAGCATTGATTAAACTCATTCGACAAAAAGAAGTTGAGGTATTTGCCGGACCAGCCCTGGCCGCCAACTTCAGCAGTTATAAAACAAACAAGCTGGTGACGGAATACGAAAATGACCCCAGTTCTCATTCCGAAGGCCCATTGACGCTGAGCAAAACCTGGTTGCAAGGACAGCTTTTGGCGGGGGTTATGCTACAGTCTCACTACCAGTTTCAGGTTAAATATGCATTTCTCGGCAGCATGATGGGTGACGATGTTTACAAAAAGGGATCCATGCAAAGCCTTCAATTACAATTGAATTATCGGTTTTAATGAAAAAGAAAATATTTTTTTTAATCGGACTGGCGTTTGCGTTTCTGCCTGCTACTTTGTTTTCACAGGCGCATTACAAGGCCGGTTACATTGTTACAGCCCAGGGCGACAGTGTACGAGGGGAAGTGGATGACCAGGAATGGGACAAGAGCCCCCGGAAAATCAATTTTCGACAGGGCGGCGCCGGCTCGGCCTATGATATCGCGCAATTAAATGCGTTTGGTATTGATGGCGGTGACCAATATATCAAGAAAAAGGTGTCGAGAACGACCCGGCCAACGGACGTAAACAACTTGTTTAGTAGTTACGATGATTCGATAATTACTGAGCCCTTGCTGTTGCGTCGTGTGGTTGATGGACGCTGGACATTGTACTATGCTTACGTAGAGAAGCCGTTATTTTTTATGCAAATGGATGGCGGAAACATCGAAGAGCTGCGTTATGCATTATTGCGCCAGGGCAATAGTTATGAAGTGACAACGTCGTATGCTTTTCGCGACCAATTGCAGGCCAGGCGAATGGCCGACGGGGCCGATGCGAATATGCCGGCAACTTTGCGCACTTTGCCTTACAGCGAACGGGACTTGCGTAAGTTTTTCTTGCAGCAAAATGGCATGAAAGAAGAAACAAAAAAAGGACCCGCCTTTGTGGTTGGTTTTTATGCAGGCGCAGGTATCTCGTTTAACAGCCTGAAAATGGGTGGCAACTTCGCACAGTTGTCAAACAATCCTGCAATGAGTAGTACGCTTTCGCCGGTGATCCAGGCTGGTATTGATTTGGGTGCCGCAAGGATTCAACAACGCTTGGTGGTAAGGGCTGAACTGGCGGCCTTCCAATTTGCATCCGCGCACCATGGTACAGTGGCTAAAACCGCAACCGTCACTGCAAAGAACAATTTGTATGAATTAAAGATGATGAATATACAGCCATCATTGAGCATCTTGTATCATTTTCTCGTGTATGAGAAGTTGCGGGTATATGCGGGCGTCGGTTATGCGCACACTTTCAGTAGTTACAATAAAAACAGGGCGGTGGTGGAAGAGCCCGACTGGGATCGCAGCACGGTGTATGACCCTTACCTTGTTTTCGAAAAATCCTGGGGCGCACTATATGGCCGGCTCGGAGTGATTGTACACAAGCGGATAGAAGCAGGCCTGCGGTATAATTTTCAGGGCAGCTTTTCGCGATACATAACTTATGATATTGCGCCGCATAGTTTAATGATGCAATTGAGCTATCGGTTTTGATCAGAGCGAAATATCCACTTCATTGTCCCAGTTGCCTTTAACGGTCAACTTGCGACTGATGGGCTGCACTTTTTCGGGCTGGCGGCGGGGCTGGAGAAAGAATTGACCATAGTCCCATTTTTCATTGCCATTTTCATCGAAAAGTACACTGAGTTCAAACTCGGCTGGTCGAAAACGCCTGATGAGCAATTCTTTGCCGGTTATCTTGTAGTGATAAATCACTTTTCCGCTCTGCAGCAATTGCAGCACGGGGTGTTTACTGCTGTCGAGGTTGCTAAATCGGAAGCGGATGCTGCCATAATCGCTTTCTTTCATGGTGCGAAAAGCGATCGTGTCATTCCTGGTGATGGTTTTTCCGAGGCTGTCGGCCGCCATGTCTTTTTCCAGGATCAGCTTAAAAGCCTGGTCTACCGGCCATGTATAGTCGATCGTGAATTTTTTACCCGTAGAATCGCGCAAGAAAGTATAGGGGAGGGGTTTGAATTTTTCGTCGGTGAGCAACAACTTGCTGGAATCGATTCGTACCAACGAATCCGGAAAATTCAGGCTCAGGGGTTTCAGCAGGTCTTGCATGTTGGACTCGAGGCTGGTATTGAATCTCAGCCGGCGGTCTTCAGCTTCTTCCTTTTCCTTTTTCCGGGCGCTTCTGGAATCGCGGTTACTACCACCCTGTGCCCCACTGGCAGTAGGACCTGGGGTTTTAGCAGGCGGGGCTTCTGCATAGGCCCAAAGCAGGATGGGTTGCACGTTTTTATCAACCACCACGGGTTGATCCGCGAAAGCGAATAATTGCTCCGGGTTCATATATCGCAGGCTGCCACTTTCGTCTTTGAGTGCATAGATGGCATAAGTGCCGGGCTGCAGGTTTTGAAAATGAAAATGCCCGGTTGAATCAACGCGCGTCCAATAGCGTGGTTTCTCTTTTACCACGGCCGAGTCGATTTGGCTGCGGTGCAACATCACAATCAGGGTGCTGTCTTTCTTGCCCGTTTCAGCCACCAGTACGCGGCCTTCTAGCTGCATGGAATCGAGGTAATTGCCGGTGCTGAAAACATAGCGAAAATTCTTAAGCGGGTTGTTTTCATTCACATCGCGAATGGCTTTGCCGAAATCAATGGCGTAAGTGGTGTTTTCTTCCAGTGTGTCTTTGATGCGAACGGTCACCGTTTTGAGGCGCGACTCAACAGAAGGCGTTGATTTGGGCGTCGGACTAACAATGAGATTTTGTTGCACATTGTCTAACTGCACGTATTCATCAAAGTTGATGACGATCTTTTTCTCTTTGAAGTGCAGACTACTATCGCCCGGTGTGAGGGCAATAATGACTGGTGGCAACGTGTCTTTTGGTCCACCGAGCGGCGGTACAATATTCGCGCAGCCTTCAACCAGCACTAGAGAGGCACAGCAGCCCGTGGCAACCAAAAGCGAAAGAAGTAGTCGGGAAAAACCTGCGGGCATCTGTTGATTCAATTAGTGTACAAACATAGCCGATTCAATACTAAACAAAACCTAAACCCGCCTATCCCGGCATTCGGGCAATGTATTTTTCTATTTGTTTGATCTGGTTCACGATTTCGGGCGTAGTGGGTTTCAGTGCTTTTGCTTTGCGGAAAAAATCTTTTGCCGCGCGGAATTCACGCTTGGTCATCATAATGCTGCAGAGTTGCAGGTAGGCGGCTGCTTCGTTTTCTTTATCGGGCAGGCCTTTGCGGATGGCCGAGCGGATATGGCTTTCAGCGGTTTTGAGATCGCTTTTTTGCATGGCGATCATACCCATTTGGAGCAGGCTGGCGCCTTCGGCTTCTTTCATCGGCATGCCGAGGTCGAGGCCTTTTTTCATCATTTTTTCAGCGCCATCGAAGTCCTGCTTCATCATGGCGATATTTCCTTTTAAGGTATAATACACCGACCGGATCGGTTTGTATAAGAGGTTGGGGAATTTAATCGACGCAAGGATTTTTTCAGCGCCTTCCATATCGCCCGATTCCATGTATTCCTGGATGAGTCGCATGGGGCCGAAAAAGAAATGGCTGAAAAGCAGGATAGCGGCGATGAGGTAGGGCGTGAACGCCGGCCAGAAGCCACCATAAATATTGGTCACTACCGCGATAATGATAAACAGGATGGCCAGCGGTAACCGGTACTTGATAATGAGATTGTAAAACTTCATAAAGCTCGAAATGGCCGCAAAGGTAAGGCTTTCCACCCGACGGGTGATGCTTTCCGGTTGTTGGTTATTGCTCTCTCCCTTTTCGGCAATGCCGGTTTAGGCAACGCACAACTTATTGAAAATCATCATTTACTTCAATCCAGTAACCATCTGGATCGCGAAAATAGATTTGGCGGATGCCATCTACCCGACGGGTAACACCCGACGGGTGGCCGGCCCAGTCTTCATAGGCGATTTTCTGCGCCGTCAATTTTTCGATGATCTTATCCAGTTGGGAGGTGCTGAAACAAAGATGGGCGTTCTTTTCGGCTTCGGGGGCTTGTTTGCGGCCGGCGATCAGGTGCAAATGGGCTTTGTCGCCGATGGAAAACCAGGTATGCCGACCGTCGTGGAAGGGTTCGGGAATGGTGTCGAGACCAACGATATCCTGGTAAAAAGCGGTGCTGCTGGCGAGGTTGCTAACATACAAGGCTACATGGTTGATGCGGATCATTTTACTGCTTTTCGATTGTGCGTGCCCGGTAGTGGCTCCCAACAATGCCACGGTGAACAGGAGTATAATGCGATTCATATGCGATCGTTATAGCTCGCCAAGCTAGCACAAAAACCTTTATTTTTGCTGCCCATTTGGCCCGGTAGTTCAATGGATAGAATAGGAGTTTCCTAAACTCTAGATACAAGTTCGATTCTTGTCCGGGCTACCAGAGAGGACAAATTGCTTTTACCAGCAGTTTGTCCTTTTTTATTTTTGTCCAAAGCCTTGCTGGTATTGAGTATGAGGGCGAGGGCTTCGTGATAAACAAGAGTTCGATAGGTTTTTTCTTCAAAAACCAGTTTTTCGGCCAGTATCGAACTCAGTATTTGCGATTTGAGTTGCGTATTACCTGAAACATAAACCCTGTCTATGTTCTGGAGCAGGTTAAAACCAAAGTCGAGATATTGCTTATAGTCTTTGGTATTGGATACCTGTGGTTTCATTTCGGCTTCCAGCTCCTTGATAATGGCTTCAAATTTTTGTTTGATGGAGCGGTATTCGGTGATGTCGAGCTGACCGTCAAGCATCAGTTTTTGGGCATGGTCAATACGCTCTATATTCTTATCGATTTCAGCAAGTATTCTTTGCTTATCACCTACATTTTCTTTGGAGGATTTCCTGAGTTCTTTTTCAAGAATAGTGCGGTAGCATTTCAATGCTTCTTTTTTGGCTGAAATCTCTTGCAACTTAGCCACCAGTTTATCATTGGCTTCATCTGCACGGAAACGTTCCTTGCACCCCGGCTGACAGTGATAATAAAAGTACCGCTGGTATTTACCCTTGGAAGCGCTGCCTGTTAATTGACCGCCGCATTTTGAACAAGTAAGAAAACCCCTGAGCGGCAGTTCATCTTTCTGTTTGGTGCTGGCAACGGTCATCCGCTTCTTGCCATTCAGAATGTCCTGCACATTGTAAAACAGCTCTTCGCTGACTAAAGTTTCATGCACACTTTTTACATAATGAGCTTCTTCCTCTTTATAAGCCGGAATAAATAACCTGCCGCAGTAAATCGGGTTGCGGATCATCGTCCAGAAATAACTGCGGCTTACTTCAAAGCCCCGTTTATTGGCTTCCTTTCTTACCTGATCGGGAGCCAGCACACCTTTGTTAATTTCATTGAAAATCCATTGTAAGTGTTTTGCATCATCACTTGGTACAATGGTAGGTTTATTATCAATCCGAACATTCTTGTAACCTTTCGGAGCGGTTGCCATCCACCGGCCTTCTTTCTTAGCCCGGCGCATACCCACAATTACATTTAATGCCCTGCGGTCATTTTCCACTTCCGGTGCAGCCAGATAAAAGGCCAGCATGATTTTATTTTCGGGAATACTCAGGTCAAGTGGCTGTTCAATGGCCTGCGGCTCCATACCCAAACCGTTCAGGGTATTAATCATGCCATAGGCATCTGCCGCATTACGACTGAAGCGGTCCCATTTGGTGAACAGCAAGAGGCCGGCACTTTTTTTATTCTTTTTCAGAAATGCCAGCATCTGCTGAAATGCCGGACGTTCAAAAGTCTTGGCCGAGTGGTCGTCCTTGTAAAGACCTGCTATCTCAATATTCTGAAACTGACAATAGCTTCTCAGCCTTTCTTCCTGATGCTTGAGAGAATAGCCCTTATCAGCCTGCTCGTCGGTACTCACCCGGATATAAAGGAATGCTTTCTTCTGTTTCATCTGTGTTTCTGTTTATCGGTATTACATTGTCTGATTCTTCTGCCTGCCATTGTTTAAAATGCCTGCACTGGATTTCTGCCAGTTGGTACAGGTAATCCCGAATCCGTAGTATCTCTTCATCGGTATAATTATTTCCATTGGCATTCAGGATTTCTTTACAGGTAGCTAAATCAAGCCGGTCTGTCTCAGTTTGGTTTTTTAGGGGATGGATTTTCGCTTTCATTTTCAATAGGGCTAAGTTACAAAATATTGATAATCAATTAGATAAATTAAAAAAAGGGGAATTAATCCCCCTTTTTGTCATTGTCACCTTCCTCATCATCGTCTTCATAATCAGCGATGATGTCTTCAATTTCATGGATAGCCGCTTTCTGGTCATCATCGTCTTTGTCATAACTCACCTCCAGGTAGATGAAGTCATGGTCATCATCGGTGCCGGTCAGGCTGTTATCCAGATCATTGTCAATCAGGATGTCAACTACTTCAGGCATTGCACCTGTGGGAACTTCAAGTTCTTTAACTTTGATAGTCTTCATAAAATACTGTTTTTTGAAGGCAAACCTACGATAGCCAGAAAGGCACACTTTCCACTTTGGGACAGTTTGTAAAGGTTATTAAAAGAAGTTGTAAATTTTTGCAGGTTTCGGCTCTGTTTGTCCGGCTTTTTCCTTTTTCAGGCGAGTCACAGACGATACAAAATGTATCAAGGAAGATTTAGGGAGAGTTTGAGGAATGATTGAGGACTAATTAGGGAGCATTGCGGAGGGATTAGGGGGTTGTATCGTAATGACCCTTACCAAAATAATTTTATAGTTAACAAAATAAGCTTTTAGTTAAAGAAGAAAATGATAAGTAAAATACTTGATAACTCTATACCTAAATACCAGTTAAAAACTGTTATTTCTGAATTACTTAAAAGTAATCACTATTCCGAGATAGCCATTGCTACTGGCTACTGGGATTTACCGGGCATGGTAGACATTTTTGATGAGCTGACTTATTTTTTATCCCGTAATGGTGTGAAATTCCGCCTGCTTTTAGGTGAAGAGCCATCAGTTAAAGCATACCAGGTATTAAATCCTGAACCAGTTGATCCAAACTTTCCGCAACGCTACCTAAAAAAAGATTTAGAAGCACTCGAACTAAAGCCTGAGTTTCAGAAGGTTTGTGATTTATTACAGCAATATCTCCCAAAAGACGAAAATGGAAATGCTAAACTAGAGATAAAGGTTTATAAAAAAAACTTCCTACATGCTAAATGCTACATTTTTGGCTCGGAGCAGGAAAATTCAATAGGCATAATCGGAAGTTCCAATTTTACAAAACAAGGATTGAGTGGTAATCTAGAATTGAACGCAGTTGAAGATAACAATGCAACAGTAAACTACCGACGCCTAAATCACGAGCAACATCCATCACACCGTAGTTGGTTTGAAGAACTCTGGAATCAAAGTGAAGACTGGAATCAAAAGTTTACTACGGAAATTATCGGCCTGAGTCAGTTCGGAAATCTTTCCTATTCTCCTTATGAAATTTACATTCGGATTCTTTATGAATTATATGGCGATGATATAGAAATAGAAGAAAAGCTAAAGTTAGAAGAGACTTTTGAGCGGAAAAATACCTTAACAGTTTTTCAACAGGAAAGTGTACGCAAAGCTTTAAACCGGTTAAATGACAAAAAAATCGGAATGTGTCTTGTGGGAGATAGTGTGGGTCTCGGTAAATCATACATTGCCCGTGATATTATTGAACGAATCGGATATTATGAGCGAAGGAATGTACTGATAGTATGCCCTGCTTCTTTGCGCAGCGATTGGCAAAAGCATATTGATGAGCTGAATGTTAATGCAATGATCTATTCAATTACAGAGTTTGCCAATGATACGAGTTTTGAACAAATACAAATTGATTTATATAATCGTAAACAAAATTCAACAGACGGGAACGCTATTCATTTATTAATGATAGATGAAAGCCATAATCTCAAGACGCAAGGCAGTAAATCATTTCAGAATTTACTTCAGGTAATTACGGATAGAAATTGTTGCACGGTGCTTCCCAAAGTTTTGATGCTTTCTGCAACACCGGTTAACAATGGTGTTAAAGACCTGGCTAACCAGATTCTTTTAGCCAAAGGGGGTAATGAAAGATTCTTTGCTCACTTTGGTATTGAAAACCTGCTATCTCTTTTTGGATATACACAACGGGAGTTCAAGAAGCGTGATAGTGAAGAAGTGTTTGGTGAGTTGTACCCTATCTTAAATAAGATTATGGTTAAACGAACCAAACACCAGGTAAAGAAGGATTTTCCCGATGCTTTATTAAATGGCAAACAGATCATTTTTCCTGAAGAGAAACTGGTTAACGAGTTGTATGAACTCGACAACCGTAGTATACGAAAAGCTATCAGTGAAATTCTAACACAACTAGGAAAAGTAAATGAACCATTATATGATGCGTTTACAGTAGACCTTACGCCGCAGGAAGAAGATGAAGAGGAGATGAAAGGTGTTATGGATTTCTTTTCATCTTTTACCCCAGAAAAGAAAAAAAGAATAAATCAGGCTGAATTTGAATCAATCTTTCACTTTATTGACAGAGCAATTAAAAACCTTAAACTTACCCCCTATAGTTATTTAAGTGAAAAATTAGAAAGAACTGAACAGGAGGAAATTCAGGCAAATGCCAGGAAAAACCTTACGGGAGTTATGAAAGTAACCCTTTTTAAGTCTTTTGATTCTTCCATTTTTACTTTCCGAAAAAGAATTGAGAAATACGAAACATACCTTTTAAATTTTGAGACACTGTTTTTTGATTACCATAAAGTAGTCCGCCCTGTGATTATTCAGAAAGCCATTGCAAGGATGGAGAATGAGCCAGATGAGGATGTTATGACTTTGATATTGGAAGAAATAGATTCTTTCAGGGAAAGGGAACTCAAAAAGAAAGAAAGGGATAATAAGTATTATATCCAGCAGCCCGAAACTGCTATTAATCCTGAGGACTTTGATGCTAATAACCTGAGGGCTTTTATACAGCAGGATAAAGAAATAATCGCCCTGATATTATCAGTTTTAGACCATATCAGTCCGGATACCAAGTTGGAAAAACTGAAAGATTTATTGCGGTCACTGAAAGGCAGAAAAGTGTTGATATTTTCTTATTTCGCTACTACTGTAGACTATATCAAAGAAGCTCTGACTGAAGTCTTTCTTCAGGAGATCGGGCTTACAAGAGATACTATTGCATTTCTTAAAAGTAAAAACGGGAAAGAAAAGACGGGTTATGTACAACGGTTCTCACCTATAGCACAGCGGCAGACAGTTATAGATGGAAAGGTCAACGGTAAGCCTGAGTTGCAGGTGCTGGTAAGCACAGATGTATTGAGTGAAGGTCAGAATTTACAGGATTGCGGAATTATTATAAATTATGACCTGCACTGGAATCCTGTTAAAATGATTCAGCGTAATGGCCGTATCAATCGTTTAGGTTCTGTTTTCCCTGAAGTGCAGATACACAACTTTTTACCCGAAGGGCAACTGGAAATATTCCTGAAACTGATCAAAAGATTACAGGATAAAATACGCATCATTGGCGGCAGTGTGGGTATTGACAGCAGTATTTTGGGTGAGCAAATTACCGACCGGCAGTTTGGCCTAATGGAAGATATTTATTCGGGTAATGCAGAAAGACAGCGGTTGGCAATTGAAGATATAGAAAGGGAAAATGATCTTGCCTTTGATGAAATGTTTGAAAATGATTTGAGAGAATGGATTCGTAAAGCATCTGATGAAGAAAAGGATTTTATCCGCAATATGAACCTGAATAAATGGTGTGGCATCCCGGCATTTAAAGACCCTGACAAGATGCTTGTTTTCAATACCGGTAAAGGAGAGTTTGAATTTATCCGTACAGACGGTATAAAAGTCGAAAGAGAAGCCAACCAGTTAAAAGCACTCCGGCAAATACGCAGCTTCGATAATGAAAGGAAAACAGAACTAATGAGTTTTGATGACAAAGCACAACTGGTATCAATTGCTCAAAAATTGTTTGATGCTGAGAAAGCTTACCAGGATACAACCGAGGGGGTTGACCTTTCCGAATTTATGGGCGTAAAAAGCAGTAGCGGTAATGGCTCTTTGGCTGTTGCCAAACAGGAACTGCTCAACCTTTTACATGAAAATGAAGACCGGTATTCTCTCGACAATATCAAACGGCTACAAAACCTGCTCACTTCAAAGAACCTGGCATTGGATAACCGCCTGCGGTCTTATCTTAAACGATATGATAACCAAGTTTCTCTTGATTTTCTGGACAGCATCGCCATTCTTAGCACCAATCTTATTAAGGCTGAAGCACCGGTTCATAAGCCTGACCCGATCATGTGGTATGGCTACTATCCGGGCAATGGGCAACTGCCAGCATAAATACCTGTAATTGCGCCAAACGAATTATCTGCCAATAAGAGAAAAAGACTATCTGCTATTTTAAAAATCTTTATTTGCAGCAAATGCATAATCTGCGAATATAAATTATTATATTCGCAGCAAAGATTTACAACCAACCACCTGAAATGGAAATAAGGAAATTCAAAGCTGGCACTTACAAAAAGCAGTATGGGTATAACAGCTTTTCGCCGGAACATATAAACCACGACTGGTTGGTTGACAGTGCCAAAATCAATAACCTGTTAAGTGAGGCAGACCGGAAATTGGGCGAACTCAATGCCTTTTCAATGTTAATACCCGATGTGGACTTTTTTATTAAAATGCACATCACCAAAGAAGCAACTAAAAGCAGCCGCATAGAAGGTACGCAAACCAGCATTGAAGAAGCACTCCAAAACGAAGAAAATATCGATCCCGAAAAAAGAGACGACTGGCAGGAAGTACATAATTATATTGCAGCCATGAATTATGCCATTGCTCAACTGGAAAAACTACCATTGAGCAACCGCTTGCTAAGACAAACACATAAAAGGCTTTTACAGGGAGTACGGGGCAAACAAAAACTACCCGGTGATTTCAGAACCAGCCAGAACTGGATTAGCGGGGCTTCACTAAAGGATGCCGCCTTTATTCCACCCCACCACGATGAAGTGCAGGATTTAATGAGTGACCTTGAAAAGTTCTTAAATAATGAAGAACTGCAGGTTCCGGCATTGATACGTATTGCTCTTGCACATTACCAGTTTGAAACCATACACCCGTTTTTAGACGGCAATGGCAGGCTGGGCAGGTTATTAATTACTTTATACCTTGTAAGCAATAAGATCATCAATAAACCGGCATTGTATCTTTCGGATTTCTTTGAAAGGAACCGGGAACATTATTATGATAACCTTACGGCAGTAAGGTCAAAAAATAGCCTGAACAAATGGCTCACTTTTTTCCTGGTGGGGGTACTGGAAACGGCACAAAACTCCATCGAAACATTTAACGCCATTATTAAATTGAGGCAACACGTGGAGGAGAAAAAGATCACCACATTAGGTAAACGGGTGCCTATGGCTATGAACCTGGTGCGCTACCTGTACAGCAAGCCCATTGTAGATGCCAATGAAATAGCGGAAGCCCTTGAAGTAAACATTTCAACGGCTCATCGCCTGATAAAGGACTTTGAAAAACTGGAAATACTGATTGAGCAAACCGGCTACAAACGAAACCGAATTTTTGTATTTGACGATTACATTAAACTTTTTAGATAAAATAGCTGTGGCGAAAATTAAGCAACTTGTAGAGAATAAGTCATCACTGGACTATCCGGCACTGTGCAGGGCATTGGTAGAACAGTTTGGCATTAATGAAAAAGTAAATTGGGATAGCGTGTTACCTGCTCCTCAGCAGCAGGAGCTTTTTGGTGGCGAGGTTTTACGGTTTATTGAAAAACATCCCCAGCTATCCAGCCAGAAAGACATACGTCCCATTACATTAATGAAAGGCAGCACATCCCAAATGCTTTTCTTTTATGTGTGCCTGGCTGACAGTACACTTCCCAAAAAACAGATTGAGCAGATCACCAAACGATTTATAAAAGGAGCAGATGCAAACCGCTATATCATTTGGTTTTTTGGTAATAAAGAAGCTACCGAGCTGAAGGTGGTATTAAGTGCCAAGGAAGGCAAAAAAATAGTGCTGAAAACATTGCCGTTTGGTGTAGAACAACCTTATTATAAAACTTATGACTTGATACTGAATGAAGTGGCTGCCAAAGTACAACAGTTATTTGTGGAACCGACTGACCTGTGGAAAGCACTCTGGAAGGCATTTGATATTTCTATCATCAATCGCAAATTCTATGATGAAATTAAGCAGGCATTCGATTCTTTGATTGATCAGATTGAAGCCAGGAGTAATCCTTTTAAAAATGACGAAGACAGGGTTCAATTTGCCATTCGTTTACTGGGCCGTATTATCTTTTGCTGGTTCCTGAAAAGAAAAGGTATTATCAAAGAAGATGCGGTATCATCCGCAGCTATTTTAAATTATAAAGACCGGAATTATTACCATGAGTTACTGGAACCATTATTTTTTGAAGTGATGAACAAGCCGGAAAACGAAAGAGTTGGTGGACTGCCTAAAATTATTGCCCATTACCCTTTCCTGAATGGTGGTTTATTTGATGCAAATAAGGAAACTGACTTCTATGATGCCGAAACGAGTACTCCCAATTACAAACTGAATATAGAAAATGACTGGTTTTACAATTTTTTCAATACTACCTTAGAGAAGTATAATTTCACTGTTGATGAAAACAGTAGCAGCAATGCCGAAATAGCCATTGATCCGGAAATGCTGGGTAGGATATTTGAAAACTTGTTGGCAGAACAAAACCCCGAAACAGGTGAGAGTGCAAGGAAGGCCACTGGATCGTTCTATACCCCACGTGAAATTGTGGATTATATGGTGGAACAAAGCATTGCTGAGTACTTAAAAACCAATTTGGGCAGGGAAAAGGAAGAACATGATCTTGATCGTAATTTGTTTGGCGTTGTACCTAACCAGCAATTAAAACTAAAAGAATTTAGGTCGGATAAGGTCGCTGATAAACTAAATGCTGCCATTGAAGACTTTGTCCATACAGCTTATTTGCACGATGAATTAAAAGCCCAGGCACAGGATATACTTGACGCTTTGAATAACATAAAAGTGCTAGACCCTGCCTGTGGTTCCGGAGCATTTCCTATTGGTGTGTTGCAAACGCCGGTCAAATTGACCACCGTTGGCCGGTTTAAGTTGACCACCCCTGGCCGAAGCAAATTGACCATGCTTGGCCGGGCTAAATTGACCACCTGATTGGGGGCTAATTAGTTCATGTTTTT